>JBGAOY010000009.1:0-190270 GCA_044221555.1 Acidimicrobiales bacterium | reverse complement strand
GGCGGCGGCGGGGGCGGCGGCGGCGGGGCGGCCGCACCAGGCGCGGGTGGTGGTGGTGGCGGTGGCGGGGTCGGGGCTGGGGCCGGCGGGGGCGGGGCACCGCCCTGGGTGTGGTCACCGTCCGCTGCGCCCGACACGGCGAGAGACTAGGGCATCGCCGCGAGGCGTTCCCGGGAAGCGGCCCCGCCACCGGCCCCGGGTCGGTGGGACCGGACGAGGGTCCCGCAGGCCGTGGCCTCGCCGGCCGGCCCGCCCCTGTCAGGATGGCACCATCGCCGGGGACCCAGACCGAAGTGACCAGCCGGCCCGGTCGGCCCGCGCGGGACCGCGGCTCGTGCGCCTCGTCGGGGTCTACGACGCCGACCACACGATCCGTGGTGAGTTGGCCTACCTGATCGGCTCGCGGTTGGGCCGGTCGCACTGCGCGCTGTGCGACATCACCCACGGCACCTTCAGTGAGCGCGCCGAGTGGAAGCAGTGCCGAGCCGGCCTGGCGGTGCCGTTCGCCACCTACCACCGCGACGATCAGCCCGAGGCGGTGCGCGCCGCGGCCGGCGGCAGCGCCCCTGTGGTGGTGGCGGAGACCGATACGGGCATCGTCGTGCTGCTCGGCGCCGGCGACCTCGACGCCTGCGGTGGCTCGGTCGATGCGCTGGTGGCGGCGGTCGAACGAGCGGCCAGCGACGCGGGCATTCGCTGGCCGGCGTCCTGACGGTCCCCGGCACCGGCGGGCTCCGGAGAGTCGCCGGCGGCGGCGGGCGCGGACTCCCTGGCCGGCCGGGGGCCGTCGGCTGTGTCAGTGGCGCTTGACGCCGCCGTACTTCATGCGGGTGTCCTGCGTCGACGCCGGCCGGGCGTCGTCGTCGTTGACCTGCGCGTCGACCACCTCGCCCACGAACAGGGTGTGGGTGCCGAGGTCGACGGCCTGGCGCACCTGGCAGTCCATCCAGGCGACGGCCTCGTCGAACACGGGCGCGCCGGTGGTGGCGGCCCGGACCGCACGGCCGTTGAGGGTGCTGCCGTCGTCCTGGGCCGGCTTCGAGAACTTCACGAACACCCGCGTGTCCTCGGCGTTCCAGAGGTTCACGCTGAACGAGCCGCCCTCGGTGATCAGCCGGTGGGTGACCGCGGTGTTGTCCACGCCGACGCCGATCAGCACGGGCTCCATCGACAGCTGGGTGACCCACGTGGCGGTCATGGCGTTGCGCTCCTCGCCGGCCCGCGACCCGATCAGCACCAGCGGGTTCGGGATCTTCCACGTCACACGGTTGAGCAGCTCGTCGGTCGGTGCCATGCGCTGGAACCTACCCGTCCGCGGCTCCGTCACGTCAGGCGCCGGTGGTCACCGCCTCGAGTGCCGGCCCGGTCGTTCTCGAGGCAATGCCCCCCGGGTTCCGCCAGTCATTGCCTCGAGTTCCGGGCCCGGTCGTTCTCGAGGCAATAGCCCCCGGGTTCCGCCAGGTAGTGCCTCGAGTTCGGCGGGTGCTGGTTCTCGAGGCATTGGCCCCCGGGTTCCGCCAGTCAGTGCCTCGGCCAGGACGATCGCGCGCGGACGGACGGTGTGGAGGGGCTCATGGTGTCGGGGACGACGCGGCCCGGCGCACGTCGTCGGCGACCAGGTCGGCGTTCATGCGGGTCGCGGTCGAGAGGCCGGCGGCGGCGGCCACGATCACCTGGGCGGACAGGTCGGTGACGTTGCCCGCCACCCAGATGCCCGGCACGTTCGTGCGCCCGTCGGTGTCGGCCGCCACCCGCAGCCCGATCCCCGGCTCCTGCTCGACCACGTCGACGCCCAGCACGTCGAGCAGCGCCGAGCGGGCCACGAGTCTCGGCGCCACCACGACCGTCTGCCGGGGGACCGTCTCTCCGCTGGCCAGGCGCACCCCGAGGAGACGTCCGTCATCGTCGCGGTCGAGCGCCTCGACCATCTGGTCGACGACGTCGACGCCCCGCGCCGCCAACTCGGCCCGTTGCTCGGCCGAGGGTGGGTGCGTGTGCGAGAACACGACCACGTCGTCGGAGAGCTGGCGGAACAGCAGTGCCTGGTGGGTGGACATCGGCCCCGAGCCGAGGATGCCGATGGCCTGGTCGCGTGCCTCCCATCCGTGGCAGTACGGGCAGTGGATCACCTGGTCGCCCCACAGCTCGCGGACCCCTGCCACGTCGGGCAGCTCGTCCACCAGCCCGGTGGTGACCAGCAGGCGCCGGGCCGACAGGGTGGCGCCGCCGGCCAGCGTCAGGGCGAACGCGCCCTCGACACCGGCGACGTCGACCACCCGGTCGTCGACCAGGCGGGCGCCGTAGGACTCGACCTCGGCCCGGGCGATGCGCAGCAGCTCGGCGGGGGCGATGCCGTCCCGGGTGAGGAAGCCGTGCACCGCGGGCGACGGGGCGTTGCGGGGCTCGCCGCTGTCGATCACGACGACCGACCGCCGCGCCCGGGCCAGGGTGAGGGCAGCGCTGAGGCCCGCGGCCCCGCCGCCGATGATCGCTACATCGAGGTTGTCGGACATGTCAGCCACCGTAGGGCTCCCTTCGTGGTGTCGAACGTGGATCGCGGCGTCGGCCGGACCCCGGTGACGGGGCCCGGCCGACGCTGGGTGGTGAGGTGTGCTCACGCCGCCAGTGCGTGCTGCGGGGGAGCGACCGGGGCGGCGCTGCCGTCCAGGACGGGCGAGGGACGGAAGCCCTTGACGGTCAGGTACACACCGAGCGAGAACTCCCAGGTGGCGATGGGCAGCGCCATCACCATGGCGGTGGTCGACACCTGCTCGTGCAGGCCGAACAGCGTGCCCGTGCTGGAGGCGAAGAGCGCGGCCGCCCCGACGAAGCCGAGCACCGGGAGCGCCCGGGGGACCAGGCGGGTGCGGTACAGGACGTAGCCCAGGCAGAGGGCGTTGAACACCGGCATGTACCCGGGGCCCAGCAGGAAGGTCCAGTCGTGGAAGGCGATCAGGGCCTGGCTGGTGGTGGCCAGCTGGCCGGCCTGGCCGACGGTGGCGTCCTGGTGCAACGTCACCAGGGTGAGGACGCTGAGGACGCCGCTGAAGATCATCGCCGCCTCGAGGACACGGGACGTGACGAAGCCGAGGGCGGCCGTGTCGCTCTCCCGCTTGAGCACCCGGTGCAGCACCACCGCGGTGCCGATGCCGGTGAGGCCGCAGAAGATCTCCAGGAAGGCGCCCCACAGCACGCCGGTGTCGCTGGCCCCGCTGAGCAGGTAACCCGGCTTCTCGAGGATGTCGTGGTAGAGCGGCAGGGCGGGGATCGAGGTGACGAACGTGGCGATGTAGAGCAGGCCCGCGGCGAGCGCGGTCTTCCTCATCGGGTCCATCGGGACTCGGGTGGCTCGGGCGGTGCGGGTGTCGGTGGACATCGGTGGTTCCTTTCGTGGGTTGCCGCCACCGGTCGGTGGCGGGCGGTGGGTGATCAGCGGAGTGGTCAGCACCGGGTCAGCGACCCGGCTCCACGGGCGTGAGCGACAGCAGCGGGATGCCGGCGTCGCGCAGCCGTTGCAGCAGGCCGTGCAGTGCGGCCTGGTCGACGACCGGGCCGCGGATGGTGGTGGTGCCGTCGGACTCGTCGACGAGGTCCATCCCGTCGAACGACGCCGCCCAACGAGCGTCGAGGTGGCCCGTGACGCGGATCACGTACTGCGGTGCGGGGGCCCGGTCGATCGACGCGTCGTCCGCCGGTCCGCCGGTGGCGTCCTGCGTTCGGTCCTCTGCGTCCATGTCGGTCCAGCCCCTTCGCTCGTGGTCCTTCGTTGGTGAGATGAAGGTACGAACGGGGGTGGTGACGGCGAATCACCACAAGTGGTGATAGCGGTGGTGATTTCTCGGGTGGTGCCGCTGGTGAGTCGGGATCCTCGTCGGGCGGCGCTAGAGGCCCAGCTCGTCGGCGCGCCGCACCGCGGCCCGGCGGCTGGTGACCCCGAGCTTCGTGTAGATGCGCTTGGTGTGCGTGCGCATCGTGTTCAGCGACACCGTGAGCTCGCGGGCGATCGCGGGGCCGTCGAGGTCGGAGCGCAGCAGGCGGAGGACGTCGAGCTCGCGCTCGCTCAGGGGCTCGACCAGCCCGGGTTGCGGTTGCGGTCGGGGACCGGGGGCCCCGCCCGTCGAGCGATCCGACTCGAGGACGCGTCGGGCCAGGTCGGCCGCATCTCCGTGGTCGATCGCGCGGCGCAGCAGGGATGCCATCTCGGGGCCCTCGTCCAGGAAGAGCCGCACGTAGCCCGCGGGCGCGGCCTCGCGTAGCGCCTCGTCGAGGGTGGTGACCGCCGTTCGAAGGTCGCCGCGTGCCTGGTGGACGAGCGCCAGCAGCAGGAGCGCCTGGAGGGCCCGCCCGCGGCGTCCGCCCTGCCGCGCTGCTTCGAGCAGCCGGTCGAGGAGCCGGGCGGCGTCCTCGCCCGCGGGGCCGGACCGGTCGGCGCGGTGCTGGGCGATGAGCACCCGGGCAAGCGTGAGGTGCTCGTACTCGCGCACGTACGACAGCTCGTCGTCGATCGAGACGCCCGACTGGCGTGCCCACCGCAGGGCCGCGTCCACGTCGCCCTGAGCCAGGTGGACGCGGGCCCGTATCGCCGGGACGGGCCGCACCCGGGGGGAGTAGTCGCTGTCGTACGCCTGCTCGGCCTCGTCCAGGAGCGCGACCGCGCCGGCGAAGTCGCCCTCGCACTGCCGCAGGCGTGCGCCCACCACTCGCCGGCGGTAGGGGTTCTGCGGGAGCTCGGCGGGATCGCCCAACTCGGCGCCGGCGTCCAGGTGGCGGCGCGCCGCCTCGAGGTCGTTGCGCTCGCAGCACACCTCGGCCATCCCGACGTGCAGGTCGGCGGTGCCCCGCACCACGGGCAGGGCCATGTCGGCGGCCCGCCGCAGTCCCTGCTCGTACAGCGCCATGGCGTCGCCGAGGCGGCCCTGGGCGATCCGGATGTCGGCCAGGGTGATGGCCCCGCCCACGACGTCGACGTGCCAGCCGGCCCGCTCGAGGGCGTCCATGCCCTGGTGGAACCAGCGGTAGGCCTCGTCGAGGTCGCCGACCGACCAGTGGGCGAGCCCGAGCAGCGACGCCGCCGCGCCCTGCTCGTAGCGGCCCTCGTCCTCGACCAGGTCGAGCGCCCGCCGGGCATGGGCCATGGTGGCGGCCACGTCGCCGTGCAGGTGGGCGAGGCCGGCCCGGTACATCTCGATCGCGACGGGGAGGGCCCGCCACGCGTCCTGGTCCACCACCACCATCCCGGCCGGCGGGCCGCCTCCGGCGACCGCGGCGTCCACCCACCGCTGGGCGTCGTCGAGACGGTGCTCCACGCCCGCGGTGTCGCCGGTGGACATGCGGGCCGAGACGAACGTGATGCACAGCACCGGCCGGTCGTGGAACACCTCGTCGGGAAGCGCGTCGATCCAGGCCCGCACGGTGGCCTCCCGTCGCTCCTGGTGCAGCCGGGGGGCCGCCCGCTCGATGAGGTCGGCGGCCCGTTCGAAGTCGTCGGCGGCCATCGCGTGGCGGATCGCCTCCGCGGGCTCGTCGTGGCGGGCGTACCAGTCGGCGGCCCGCCGGTGCAGGTCGTCGACCGCGCCCGGCGTCTCGTCGAGCAGCCGCCCCCGCAGCACGTCGGCGAACAGGTGGTGGTAGCGGTACCAGCGGCGGCGATCGTCGAGGGGGATCACCAGCAGGTTGGCCCGCTCGAGCGCCTCGAGGCGGGCCCGCCCGCCGTCGAGCCCCGTCACCGCGTCGCAGAGCGAGCCGGTGAGCCGGCCGAGGATGGACGTCTGGAGCAGGAAGGCCCTGACGTCGTCGGGCTGCGCGTCGAGCACCTCGCCCACCAGGTAGTCGACGATGTAGCGGTCGTCGCCCGCGAACTCGTCGATGAACCCGGCCACGTCGTCGCGGCCCTGCAGCGACAGCGCCGCCAGTTGCAGCGCCGCGATCCACCCCTCGGTGCGCCCCTCCAGGGTGGCCACCTGCTGGTCGGCCAGGGAGAGACCCATCACGTCGTTCAGGTAGGCCGCGGCCTCGTCGGGGGTGAAGCGCAGGTCGGCGGCCCGCACCTCGACCAGCTCACCGCGTGCCCGTAGGCGGGCCAGGGGCAGCGCGGGGTCGGCGCGGCAGGTGAGGACCACGTGGAGCTGCGGCGGCAGGTGCTCGAGGAGGAAGGCCATGGCCTCCTGGAGGTCGAGTGCTTCGATCACGTGGTAGTCGTCCAGCACGAGCACCACGTCGTGGGGCATCGACCCGAGGTCGTTCAACAGCACGCCGAGCACCTCGTCGATCGGCTCGGCGGCCTGCAGCAGCGCCGCGGCCTGGTCGCCCACGCCGGGGGCGGCCCGCCCCACCGCCGCGATGAGGTACCGCCAGAAGCGGAGGGTGTCGTTGTCGCGCGCGTCGAGCGAGAGCCACGCCGCCGAGGCCCCGCCGACCGAGGGGTCGGTGGTCCCGCCGACGGAGGGATCGGTGGCCAGCCACTCGGTGACGAGCGTCGACTTGCCGAACCCCGCCGGGGCCGAGACGAGCGTGAGGGGCGATTCGATCGCCCGGTGCAGGCGCGCCCGCAGGCGGGGCCGGTCGATCACGCCTCGCCGGCGCCGGGGAACGTGGAACTTGGTCTCGAGCAGCGGACCCGTCATGCGCACCTCCGCTCCGCAGCCCGCCCCCAACCTACGCCGGTGGGTGGCGCGCCGAGCGCGAGCACCCGGGTGCGTCCCGCCCCCGACGAACGGGGTGTGGCGGCATCGCTGTCGGCCGTGATCACACCACGTAGGGGCAGTGCCGGCACCCCTGGTCGCAGCAGTAGCCGCGCTCGGCCAGCGCCGCCGCGGTCATCACGAACAGCCCCGTGGCCGGGTCGAGGTAGCCGGCCTCGCCGCGCGCCAGGGCCGCGGCGTGGGCGGCGAGGATCTCGGCCCGCACCGGGTGGGACGGGTCGAGCCGGCTCGGGTGCGGCTGGTCGAGGGGGCGGTCGGCCGTCATCACGTGGGTCCGACTCTACGGGAGGAGCGTGCGACCCCCCGGGCCCTGAGCGTCCGGTGGCGCCGCCGCTCAGGTGCAGCGGGCGAAGGCGGGGATGGTCCGCGCCGTGCCGTCGGGCAGCAGCTGGTAGGCGGTGCCGTTGCGGCGTTGCACCCGGTAGACGCTGGCCGCGTTCATGGACACCACGTTGAAGTCGGCGGGCTCGAGCTCGCCGCCCCGGAGCGACCAGCAGGTGAAGTCGACCCGGCCGGGGAAGTCGGGGCTCAGGTCCTCGTCGAGGTACACGGCGTCGACCGCCGGCCCGGTGACGACCCACCGGTCGAGCTGGGTGGGCCCCGCGGCGCGGCGGTGGAACAGGATGTGCACCACGTGCGAGCCGCTCGACGACGTGACGACGTTGGCGCCGGTGAAGCGGAGCGCGGCCGACGAGGCCGCGGTGGCGTGGAGGGTGACCTCGGCGGCCCGCCCGCCCGGTTCCTGGTTGTTCTGGAACAACGTGGCGGAGGCGAAGGTGAAGTCGTTGCGGTAGGCGCCGTGGTCGATGCCGCTCCCGCCGTTGTTGTACGCCACGAAGCCCGGCACCTGGTGGAGCTCGGAGTCGTTCTGCCAGGCGAAGATGCCGTCGACCAGGTTGTTGTGGGCGATGTTGGCGGTGAACTCCCAGCGGTTGCCGCAGCTGTTGGCGCCCTCGGGCCAGAAGAACCCCGAGGCCTGCACGCCCCCTTGCACGCCGACTGCGGTGGAGCCGGTGATGCGGTTGCCCGCCCCACAGCCCAGGGAGAACCCGGCGAGGCGGTTGGCCGACGTGCCGCCGTCGGAGGTGACGTTGGCGGCGACGTCACGGTCGAAGAAGGTCCGGTTCGTGGGGTCGTTGTTGAGGTCGGTCTCCTCGTTGGACTTCACGTCCCACCAGAAGGGTGTCTCCGCGGTGTTGTAGGTGACGTCGCGCTCGAACGTGATGCCGTCGGACATGTGGGGCACGAAGGCGTGGCTGCCGCTGTCGGTGACGACGACACCCCGCACGACCGTGCCGGCGGCGTTGGTGCCGCTCATGTGGAAGTGCAGGGCGTAGCGGCCCATGACGAACCTGCTCCTGCCGGTCGACGCCACGAACTGGCGCGGGCCCATGTAGCGCAGGCCGACGTAGTCGATGGTGTGGCGCACCGGCACCGTGTTGTTGACGAACACGTGGGCCCGCCCCACGGGGTTGGCGCCCGCGGCCCGCGGGAACGTCGCCGCCGGCGGCGAGCCCTCGATGCGCACGTTGCGGGTGAGGTCGAGCACCTCGGCGTTCATGGCCCGGCCGTCGGGGAGAGTGACCGGGGGGTGGGCGTAGGCGAGTGGTGCGGACAGGGTGACCGTGCGCCCCGAGATGGCGGCGACGGTGGGGCCCTCGAACTGCTCCCGGTACTGGCGGGGTGCGGTGGGCGCGATGCGCAACTGGTCGCCCACCCGCCAACCGACGGGGTCGGCGGCCAGGGTGAGCGTCCTCGCCCCGGCGGCGGCGCCGGCGGCCAGGCGGACCCACGGCTCGCGGGGCGCCCCCGACAGGTCGAGCCGGCCGCCCTCGACCACCCAGAGGCCGTCGTCGGTGGCCAGCGGCACCATCCCCCCGCCCACGAACTCGGACTCGTTGGCCCCCGTGAACACCAATCGGTGCACGATGCCGGGCGACGCCGGGCGCATCTCCAACGTGCCCTTCATGATCAGGTTGCCCGACACGTAGAGCGTGGTGGAGACGTTGGGGTCGAACCGCAGGGTGTCGCCGGCGGCCACCGTGAACCCGGCCCGGGTGACGGTGCCCGAGACCAGGTCGACGCCCGCCGACGCGGTGGGCGCCGTGACCACCGACCACGACAGCAGCGCCGCAGCCACCACCACCACGACGGCGCCGACCCGCGCCACTCGCCCACCGAGCTCCAGCCGCATGTCGTCCCCTCCGCCGGGCCCGTCCCCTCGGGCCGCGCCGTCGAGGCTAAGGACCCTCCTCCAGGGTGTCAACGGCGTTCACCTGAACGCAGGCGGACGGCGCCACGCGGCGTGCGCTCGCCTCAACTCGGCGCATCCGACCGGATCTCGTGCGGAGTCCTGCGCTCGGTTCAGGATGGCGCAGCAGCCGAGCCTGGCGCTCAAGATGTTCACCTGGACGGGCTTTGGCTCGTCGTCGTCGGCCCTCGGGACCGCCCACTCGTACCACGGCGGCCGAAGCGGACGACGGGCACCGTCCGTTCGGTGAGCTTCTGGTACTCCCGGTACTGCGCGTTCATGGCGTCGAGCACTGGCCAGACCGCCTCGGTCTCGGCGGGGTCGAGCCTCCACATCGAGAGCCTGCGTGTGCACGGAGACCCAGTGCCGCCGCCGTCCGCGGTGGCCACGACGGTCGTCGTGGCCTGAGTGGGTGGCCGGTCTAGCGTCGACGCCATGAACGCTCGGCGCACGCCTTCGCTGATCCTGCTGGCCGTCGGTCTCGCCGGCCTCGTCGTGGTGGGCGCCGCGTGCGGCAGCGACGGCGGCGACGGGACCACCACGACCACGGCCGAAGCCACCACCACCCTCGCGCCGGCCACGCCCACGACCGCCGCGTCGGTGCCCACCACGGCGGCGCCGGCCACGACCACGACCACCGCCGGCGCCGTCCTCATCCCCACCAACCCGGAGGACTACGCCACCGCGTTCGTGTTCGCGTGGGCGGCGGGCGACCAGGCCACCGCCCTCGTGCTGGGCAACCAGTCGGCGGTCGACGCCATCTTCGCCTTCGAGGGGGGCGGTTCCTGGACGCTCGTCGGCTGCGAGGGCGCCGCCGGCTCGTCGTTCTGCACCTTCAACGCCGGCGGCGACCCCACCATCGTGGTGCAGGTCGGCAACGAGGCCGCCTCGCAGGGCCAACCGCACGCCGTCACCGGGGTCACCGTCGACGGCTGAGGCCCGCGGTCGGGATGGTCCGGGTGCGTGGCGGGTAGGGGGTGGCTCATGACGATGACCCTCCACGAGCTGGCCGAGCGGGTGGGGCACGCGGAGGGCCTCGACGCCGCGGCCGACGCGCTCGCCGACCTCGTGGGCCGTGCCCTGCCGCCGAAGACCGCGATCAAGGACCTGGTCAGTGGCACGTGGCTCGGCCATCCCCTGCACCCGTTGCTCACCGACATCCCCATCGGGTCGTTCACCAGTGCCACGGTGCTCGATCTCGTGGGCGGCGTCGCCACGCAGCGAGCCGCCGACTGGCTCGTCGCCTTGGGCCTGGCGTCCTCGGTGGTCACGGCGGTGGCGGGCGCGGCGGACTGGTCGGACACGGTGGGCGAGGACCGGCGCATCGGGCTGGTGCACGCCGCCGCCAACGCGGTCGGCGTGGCGCTCTACGGGGCGTCCGCGATCGCCCGTCGGCGCGGCCGGCGGGCCGCGGCCACCACGCTCGGTCTGGCCGGCATGGGCGTGATGAGCGTCGGGGGCCATCTCGGTGGCCATCTCAGCTTCAGCCGCGGGGTCGGCGTGAATCGCAACGTCGCCGACCACCCGAGCGGTGCGTGGACGAGGGCAGCAGGCGTTGCCGAGGTGGCGGAGGATGGGCTGCTCGCCGTCGAGGTCGAGGGTGCCCCCGTGCTCCTCCACCGCCGGGGTGACCTCGTGGCCGCGATCGGCGGCCGCTGCAGCCACGCCGGCGGCCCCCTCGTCGAGGGGGAGTTCGACCCGGTGGCCTGCACGGTCACCTGCCCGTGGCACCAGAGCGTGTTCCGCGCCGACACCGGCAGGGTGCGGCACGGCCCCGCCACCATCCCCCAGCCCGCCTACGAGTGCCGCGTCGTCGGGGCCGACGTCGAGGTCCGCGCCGCCGACGGGTGAGACGAGAGCTCGGACTATGGACGTTCGGCCCTGACCGGCCCGCGCTCTGGGGCGCATCCTGGAACGAGAGAGACCCAGGAGCGACGATGAGCGACGCACCGCGGTGGCCGGATTGGTGGCAGGCGTCGGACGGCAAGTGGTATCCGCCGGTGGACGGCGGGCCGCAGCCGCCGTCACCCCAGGCGCACCAGCCGCCCCCGCCACCGCCACCGCCCCCGCCGCCGAGCAGGGCACCTGCGATGCCGTCGGCGCCACGGGCGGCGCCGGAGTCGCCGAAGGATCGGAAAGTGCGTCTCCGGCGCGAGCGGGTGCGCACCCAGGTGCAGGGTCTGCTCGAGCCCGGTGAGGAGATCCAGGCCATGTTCGTGTCGCAGACCGGGCCGAGTCCTCGCGGCCCGCTCAGCGTGGGACTGACGGCCAACCTCATGCGCTACTGGAACGTGGCCGTCACCGAGCGCAACATCGTGCTCTCACCGGTCGTGGCCTTCGGCGGCAAGGGCTCGAAGCGCTTTCTCCGCCGCCTGCCCCGTGAGCCGTTCGAGATCCTGGAGGCCAAGAGCCGGCGGTGGTGGTTCCCCATCTCGTTGGGTGGCGAGCGCCACTTCGTGTCGACCGACCAGTACGACCTCGTGACCGCCACCAACGACATGCTCCGCTCGTCGCGGGCTGCGCCGCCGTCGCCGCCACGACTCGGGCCGTCCCCGTCGCAGGTGCAGGCGCCGACTCCACCACCACCACCACCACCACCACCACCACCACCGCCACCGGCGCTCTCACCCCGACCGACACCCCGGGCATCGACTCCACGCGGTACCGAGGTCGTCCCGCCGGCGGGGTGGTACCCCGACCCGAGCAGCCGCCACCAGGTGCGGTACTGGGACGGTCGGGCCTGGACCGCCGAGGTCTCGGACCAGGGCATGCGGACCGTCGATCCCGTGAAGGCTGCCTAGCGTCTCAGTGCGGCCGCCCGGGTGGGCCGGGGAGGTGGTGCAGGGCAGGACCGGTGCCTGCTCCAGTGGCCGGGTCGAGGGCGAGCCAGGTGGTCGGCGCGATGCGATGCAGGAACTGGTGGTCGTGGCTGACGACGAGCAGCGAGCCCCGGTAGGCGCCGACCGCGTCGACCAACTGGTCGATGGTGTCGAGGTCGAGGTTGTTGGTGGGCTCGTCGAGCAACAGCAGCTGCGGCGCGGGCTCCGCCAGCAGCAGCCGGGCCAGGGCCACGCGGAAGCGCTCGCCGCCCGAGAGGTGGCCCACGGGCCGGGCCACGTCGTCCCCCCGCAGCAGGAAGCGGGCCAACTGGTGGCGGATCACCTCGACGTCGGCGGTGGGCGCGGCGGCGCGGACGTTCTCCAGCACGCTGCCCCCGTCGTCCAGGCCGTCGAGCCGCTGGGCGAGGTAGCCCACCCGGGCGGTGTCGAGGTGCACCACGGCCTCGGCCGCCGCCGGCGGGGCCGCGTCCGGACGGGGGACGGCCGCGATCGAATCGAGCAGGGTGGTCTTGCCCGAGCCGTTGGGACCGACCAGCGCCACCCGCTCCGGCCCCTGCAGGCGGATCGTGTCGCCGCCGGACCGGAGGTCGAGCACCCGCCGGCCGGCCGGCACCTGGGTGCCCGGCAGGTCCAGCCGGACGCGGCGATCGTCGCGCACCGCGGCATCGGCCCGGCGTACCGCCTCGCCGGCCGCCTGCACCTTGGCGCCCAGCTCGGTGCGCAGCCTGCCCGCCGACACCTGGGCCTGCGCCTTGCGGGTGTGGGCCAGGATGCGGGGCACGTTCTCGGCCTGCTTCTTCGCGTACCGGGCCCGGCGGGCCAGCTTCACCTGGGCCTCGACCTGCTGGCGGCGCTCGGTGGCCAGCGCCTGCTCGGCCGATCGTCGGGCCCGGGCGGCGGCCTCCTGCTCGACGGCCAGGTGCTCCCGGAACGCCGTGTACCCGCCACCGAAGACGGTGAGCCTGCCGTCCCAGAGCTCGGCCGTGTGGTCCATGAGGTCGAGCAGCTCGACGTCGTGGCTCACGACGATCAGCACGCCTCGCCACTGCTGCACCAGGGCGTAGAGGCGTTCACGCGCCGCCCGGTCGAGATTGTTGGTGGGCTCGTCCAGCACGGTGATGGGGGCGGGCCGCAGCAGCAACCCGGCCATGGCGATGAGGACCGCCTCGCCCCCCGACAGCGCCCCGACCGGACGGTCGAGGTGAGCGCGGTCGGGGTGAGCGGGGTGCGCCCCGTCGGGGGGAGTGCGGTCGGCGGGAGCGCCGTCGAGGGCGACCCCTGCCGCGGCGAGCACGCGCGCGGCCCGCGTCTCGACGTCCCAGTCGTCGCCGACCGCGTCGAAGTGGGCGGGGTCGACGCTGCCCGCCTCGATGGCCCGCAGGCCGTCGACCGGCCCGCGGATGCCCAGCAGGTCGGCCACCGTGGTCGACGCCGCCAGGGTGAGGTCCTGCGGCAACCAGCCGACGGCGCCCGATCGCCACACCGTGCCCGTGGTGGGCGTCAGGTCGCCGGCGATCAGGCGGAGCAGGGTCGACTTCCCCGAGCCGTTGCGGCCCACCAGTCCGGTGCGGCCGGCGGGGATCGCCGCGCTCAGGCCGCGCAGGGCGGTGGCGCCGTCGGGCCAGACGTGGCCGACGTCGTCGAGGACCACCGACGGTGCCGCCCTCGGCGGCGCCGGGGGACCGGACGCCGAGGCTCCGGCGGTGGAGGGCCCGGCGGTCGAGGACCGGGAGGTCCCGGACGAGGACGTCGATCGACGTGAGGTGGGTGGAGGAGAGGTGGTGTGGCGCGACATGAGGCTCCCGGGGGCTCGGCGGGTGCGCCGGCACCGGAGCCTCGACGGGCTCGGGACGGTGTCAGCGCAGGGGCAGGTGGGCCGAAGCGTCGAGCAGCTTCACGTCGCGGTTCTCCTCGGGCGGCCGGGCGCGGGTCGTCCGGCGGGCTCGTCCCCACGGTAGGGGCCGGCCTGCCCGGCACCAAGCGGGTTTCCGGCCCCGCACGCCGCGGTCAGCGCGTCAGGGCAGGTGCAGGGCGGCGTTGATGTTGGCAGTGGTGGCGCCGGCGGCGACCGAGAACGTCGTCGCACCCTCGTAGGTGGAGGCGTTGTCCCAGTACTCCTGGAGGCGACCGCCGGCCGGGTCGACCAGGGTCGCCCGGTAGGTGCCCGGGGCGAGGCCCGTGATCGAGTAGGTGCCGTTGGCCGCGGTGGTGGCCCCGCCCGCGATCCCGCTCGGGCCGATGGCGATCACCCAGGCGCCGGCGACCGGAGTCCCCGACGGGTCGTCCGTGACCGTTCCCGACATCGAGCCGGTGCTGGGGTCGAGGGCGGCGTTGGTCGTGGCCGGGGCGGTCACCGAGGCGGCGCTGGCGATGCCGAAGTACGGCTGGTTGTCGTGCCACTCCATCTCGTGGGTGCCCGTGGAGTCCAGGAACACGAGCTTGTAGTCGCCGCCGGCCACGTCGAGGCTGTAGTGGCCCGATGCATCGGTGCTGGTGGCCCGGGCCAGGTGGTAGTCGGCGGCGTGCATGGCCATCACCATCACGCCCGGCAGGGGCGTGGCCGTGCCGGCCTCGGTGACCGTGCCCGACAGGGTGGCGCCGCCGGGGGTGACGCTCTGGGTGGGCAGCGACCCGTCGGCGGTGGTGGTCGCTCCCGCGGTGACGGGCACCGGCGTGGCGTCGGGCACGTTGGGCGAGTGCGGTGAGAACTGGGTGACGTGGCCGCCCGCGGGATCGAGCCAGCCGATGTAGTGGTTGCCGGTGGCGAGCCCGGGCAGGGTCGCCTGGCCGGAGGCGTTGGCCACGGCCCCGATCTCGGGCCGGCCGCCGCTGGTGAGGGCCAGGGCGAACGCGCCGGCGATCGGCGTGCCCGTGCCGGTCTCGGTGACGGTGCTCGACACGGCGCCCCTCGAGGGCACCATCACCGGGTCGGCGTCGGTGGTCGAGCCCGTGGTCACGGTCACCTGGGGGAAGCCCGGGCTGAACCCGGCGGTATGGGCCGTGGCCGGGTCGATCAGGTACTCGAAGTAGGTGCCCGGGGCCACCGTGGTGGAGTAGTTGCCCCCGCCGTCGGCGACGGCACCACCGGCGATGGAGAAGTCGGAGGTGCGGAGGAGCGCGATCCAGGCGCCCGCCACCGGGTGGCCCGACCCGTCGGTGACGGTGCCCGACACGCCGGACGGCGTGGGAGCGGTGACGGTGACGTTCACCGGGCTGGACGTCACCAGGGCGGTCTCGTTGCTGTCCGCGGTGGCGGTGTTGGAGAAGGTCGGCACGTTCGCGCCCGAGGTGGTGACGGTGCAGTCGATGGTGACGTGGGCACCGACCGCCAGCGTGCCCGGTGAGGCCGCGCACCCCGGCGCGTTGGCGTCGCCGATCACCACGCCCGTGAGGCCCATGTTGCCGGTGTTGGTGGCGGTCACGTGCAGGTGGATGGGGGCGCCGGCCACCACGCTGGTCTCGTCGGCCGTGGTGGTGACCGACAGCCCGGGTGAGCCCACGAGGGTGGAGGCGATCACCGGCACGGGGGCGTTCGCGGTGCACGGGTTGTCGGCGTCGTTCCAGTGGATGCCGATGAACACCGGGATGCTGAGGTCGTACTTCACCTTGGGGAGGATGCTCGGGGCCAGCCACTGGATCGAGGAGCCCGCGGCGCCCGACACCGTGGCGTCGATGGCGATGTGGGGGAGGGTCAAGGGCACCCACGTGCCGTTGGCCTGCTGGATCTCGACCGTGGTGGGCGTGACGTTGCCGTTGATGCGGATGCGCCCGTTCTCGGCGGCGCCGCCGATGGGGAACGCGCTCTGGATGTGGTACACGACGTTCGAGCCCTGCCGGGAGACGCTCGACCAACTGGTGGGCGACACCACCGTGGGGGTGACGCTGGCCACGTTCAGCCCCGCCGGGATCGCGAACGTGTAGTCGATCTGCTTGAGGTAGATGAACCCCAGGTCGAACCCGATGTCGGGCAGCGACGACGACACGTCGGAGAACGGCACCTCGATGTCGTAGTGGACCGAGCCGCCGGGCGCGACGGGATCGGGGGTGTCGGTGGTGACGAGGGCGAGGTCGTTCGACGGCACGGTGTCGGGCACCGATCCCGCGAACAGACCGGTGGCGCCGCTGGGCACGTCGCACGTGTAGTCCACCAGCGTGGTCTGCGCCGAGGCGGGCGCCACGCCCACCGTCAGCAGCATCGCCGCCAACACGGCCAGCGCGGCCGCCCCTCCCAAGAAACGCCGCATGCCCGTGCCCCCCGATGACTCGCCCATTCCGTCGGCCCCGAAGCGTAGACAGCGTGCCCGGCCGGGGTCTAAACGGCGTTCATCCCCTGGCGGTCCCGCTCGTGGCGGCGCGGCCCGGCGGGATCAGGCGCCCACCAGTCGAAGGCGCACGTCCGACCGGGCGACGCTGAGGCGCTGACCCCACGTGAGGGCCAGGGCGTCGGCCTCGATCCCGTCGCCGAAGCACACCAGTCGGTCCGACTCGCTGAGGATGGTGAGGGCCTCGCCCGTGCCGAGCGTGCCCTCGGTGAGCGCGGTGCCCGTCGCCGGTGACGGCCACGCCTCACGCACGAACCAGCACAGCTCGGGGTCGGTGGGGCCGGGCAGGGCGAGCGCGCTGTGGCGCTCCTGCCACGTCGAGCGCAGCCAGCCGGTGGCGCCCGTCCCGGTGCCCGCCAGCACCCCGGACGAGCTCTGCCGCTCGCGCCGGTCGCCGCCCAGCTCGAGTCGGTAGCGGGCCGACTGGTGCGAGGCGTGGCCCACGTAGACCTCGTTGAGCGCTCGGAGCACCTGGCCGTCGTCGGTGGTGGCCTCGACCATCGTGAGCTCGCGGGCGTCGGGATCGTGGGCCGCGGCGTGGAGCAGGGGGCCGGCGGCTCCGGCGGGGTGGGGGACGAGGACGCCGGGGTTGCGGCCGGGCTCGGGGTCGATGCCCACCACGGGTTGGCCGTCGAGGTACTTGGCGACGTTGGCCACGAGACCGTCCTGGCCCACCACCACCACGACGTCCTCGGGGCCGAAGGCGAAGCGGGCCAGGTCGGCCCGCTCGACCTCGGCCCGGCGCCACGTCGCGGGGATGGCTGCCGCCGTCACCTGCAGGGCGGCGTGGAGCGCCTCGGCGCGGGCGGTCACCTCGTCGAGGCGCCGGCCCCGCACCTCGAGGAACCACGCCGCCTGCTGGCGGGTGCCGTGGCGGGCGACCAGCTCGTCGTACTCCGAGCGCCGGTGCACGACGACTGCCCGTGGTCGCAGGGTCACGCGGCCTCCCCGCCGGGCGTTGCCGCGGGCGCTGCCGGGACTTCGGCGATGCGGGCGAGGACGGAGGTGATCAGGTCGGGCGTGACGGTGAGGTTGGCGATGTTCGGCAGGTTGCCGGCGAGGTCGCGGAGGGCCACCACGACGAGGGTGGCCTGGTCGGTGTCGCCGTAGGCCGCCAGGCGGGCCGCCTCGGCGTCGGCCTCGGCCCGGCCCACCAGGCGGGTGTTGTCGGCCTTGACGTCGGCCATCAGCCGCCGCTCCGCCGCTGTCGCCTCGGCCGCGATGCGCCCCGCAGCCGCCTGTTCGGTGGCGCGCTTGCGCTCGTTCTGGCCGCGGCGGGTCACCAGCTCCTCCTCGCGCCGCGCCAACTCGATCTGGTTGGCCAGCTCGTTCTCGGCGATGGCCCGCTCGCGTTGGACCGCGAGCGCCCGCCGCTCGTAGGTGGCCCGGTCGGCCTCCTGCTGCACCCCTTCACGGGTCTTGGTCTGCAGCGCCCGCTCCACCTCGGGATCGGTGCGGATGGCCACCACCCGCACGTCGGTCACCGCGAGCCCCCGCTCCGCCAGCCGCGGGTCGGCGGCCAGCGCCGCCGCCACCCGGTCGCGCACGGGTGCGATGCCGTGGGCCAGCGCCTCGGCCATGGCCATGCCGGCCAACTCGTCCAGCGCCGGTTGCTGGGCCAGCTCGGTGAGCAGACCGCCGAGGGTCTCGAGCGGCGTGGCCCGCCACCGACCGGTCTCGGGGTCGATGCCGAAGTCGATCCGGGTGGCCACCAGGGCCGGGTCGACCACGCGGTAGCTGACCGTGGCCTGGACGGTGACGTCCTGGAAGTCGGTGGTGCGGGCGTGGAACAGCAGCGCCTGCTCGCGGTCGTCGAGGGGCACCTCGGCGAGGGCGGCGGTGCGGGGGCGGAACCAGAACGCCAGGCCGGCCCCCGCGTGGCGCACCTGCCCGTTGTGCAGGTGCTGGACGTAGGCGGTGGTGTCGGCTCGCAGGTGGTGGACGAAGGGGTGTCGGCGGATGTCGGCCATGGGGTGTCCTCTCTGTTCTCGTCATCTTGACGATAATGGAGGATGGACTTCTCGTCAAGATGACGATTGACTGGACGGATGCTGCCTACCTCGTGCGCGCTCGCCGTCGACCTCGTGGTGCTCACGGTGCGCACCGGCGTCCTGCAGGTGCTGCTGGTCACCCGCGGCGTCGAGCCCTTCGAGGGGGCACTCGCCCTGCCCGGCGGCTTCGTGCACGACGACGAGGACCTGCTCGACGCGGCCGAGCGCGAGCTGGCCGAGGAGACCGGCGTCGTCGAGATGGGGGGCCACCTCGAGCAGCTCGCCACCTACGGCCGGCCCGGCCGCGACCCACGCGGGCGGGTGGTGTCGGTGGCCCACCTCGCGCTGGTTCCCGAGGTGGGGCGTGTCCGCGCCGGGTCGGATGCCAGCGGCGCGGGCTGGCACGCGGTCGAGCCCCTGCTGGCCGGCACCCATCCTCTGGCCTTCGACCACCGTGAGATCCTCGGTGACGGCGTGGAGCGGGCCCGCGCCAAGCTCGAGTACACGTCCCTCGCCGCCGCCTTCGGCGCCGCCGAGTTCACGGTGAACGAGCTCCGCCAGGTGTACGAGGCGGTCTGGGGCACCTCGCTCGATCCCCGCAACTTCCACCGGAAGGTCACCGGCACGCCGGGCTTCGTGGAGCCCACGGGGACGACCACCACCCGCCAGGGAGGCCGGCCGGCGCAGCTCTACCGGCGGGGGCCGGCCACGCTGCTCCACCCCGCGATGCTGCGGCCCGACCGCGCCGACCGCGCCGACCGCGCCGCCGGGCGGTAGCCCGCGGTCAGGTGGTGGTCACCTTGGCCCGCACGGTGTCGAGGGCCGGGGGCCCGCCGGTGGAGCGGACGGAGAGGTCGACCTTGGCGGTCGAGCCGCGCGGCGCGGTGGTGGTGGCGGTGACCTTGATCTTCACCGTGGTGGTCGCCCCCGGGGCCAGGCTGGGCAGGGTGTAGGTGCCGGCGTCGACCGCGGCGGTGATGTCGGTGCGGCCGACCAGGTAGCTCACCCGGTAGCCCGTGGCGTCGCGGGCGATGCCGTCGAGGGTGAAGGTGGCCGCCGCGTTGGCGTCGTTGCCGATCCGAACGAAGAACGTGGCCGACTCGCCCCGGGCCACGTCGGCGGCGGCGGCCTGGCCGGGTGTGCTGGTGGCGGCGTAGACGCCGTCACCCACGAACGGCCCGGCCGCGTCGGACCCGATCTCGGCGTCGGGTCGGGTGGTCACCTTGAAGCCGCGGTCGACCGACCGCTGGTTGCCGGCGTTGTCGGTCGCGGTGACGGTGAAGGGCCGCTGGCCCAGCACGGAGGTGTTGATGGCGGCCCCGTTGGCGACCGGTGCGGTGCACGAGGCCAGGCCCGAGCCGCCGACCTCGTCGGCGCAGGCGTAGTCCGCGGTCACCGGCTGGCCCTGCAGGTACACCGCGCCGTCGGGTGGCGTGGTGACCCGCACCGAGGGCTTGGTGCCGTCGACCACCGTGTAGCGGTGGGTGTCGCTCGACTGGGCGCCGGCCTGGTCGGTGGCGGTGACGGTGAAGCTGTGGGCGCCGAGGGTGGAGGTGTCGATCGGGGCACCGTCGGCCACCGGGCCCACGCACGAGGCCAGGTTGGCGAGGGCGCACGAGTAGTCGGCGGCCACGGTCGCGCCCCGGTCGAAGGTGGCGCCGTCGGCCGGGGTGTTGATCGTGACGGGCGGCGGCGGGGCGTCGGGGTTGAAGACGGTGACGTCGTAGTCGAAGGTGCGCCGGGTGCCGCCGATGCTCACGCCGGCCACCCGCACGTGGTAGAGCCCGTTGTCGCCGGCGAGGCTCGCGGGGATGTCCCACACCAGGGTGTTGATGCCGTAGCCCGAGGCGGGCGCGTACCGGGTGACCGACACGGGGTTGCCGTTGCGGGTGAGGGTGACGGTGGCGTTGGCGAAGTTGGCGCCGTCGCGACCGAACGACCACCGCTGGTACATGACCGTCTTCGGCACGAACCCCGGTGGCGGCCAGGCCACGAAGCCGTCGCGGGTGGGCGGGACGTCGTCGAAGATGTGCGTGTCGAACACGAACAGGGCGCTGGTGGTGGTGGGGATCGTCGAGCCCGGGATGTCGCCGGTGCCCATGTTGCGGGTGGGCGGGTGCAGCAGCCAGCGGCGGTGGCCCGCCACCGTGTTGCCGCTGCCCGGGTCGCGCATGAAGGTGGCGATCGAGGCGGCGCCGTAGGAGCCCATCGAGAGGTTCGAGCCGCCCGCGGCGTTGCCGCCGGCGGCGGTGTAGCAGCGCCACGACGGCGGCGGCTCGTGGCTGAGCTGCTGGTTGGCCGCCATCATGAGCGCGGTCCGCTGGGCCAGCGCGTTGTAGTCGGCGGTGAACGTGATGTCGTCGGGCACGCCGGCCATGGCCCGGAAGTAGTTGATCCGTCGCAGCACCCCGGCCTTGAACGCCGCAGTGGTGGTGCCCGGGTTGCAGCTGCCGATCGAGCCGGTCCACCCCACCCGGTCGTCCGCCTCCCGCAGGTAGAGGTCCTGGTAGAGCTGGAGCGAGGCGGCCTGGGTGGAGGGCGTGAAGCCCGAGCCGCGGCCCTCGGCGGCCTCGCCGCCCGCCGCGCTGCCCGTGGAGCCGCTCGGTGGGGCGACGGGAGCGGTGGGAGCGCTCCCGATGCCCGGGGTGGTCGCGGTCGCGGGGTCCGGCCCGGTGGCGGTGGCCGGCGCCGGCGCCACCGCCAGCAGCCCGGCCAGCAGGCCCAGGGTGGCCCCGGCGATCAACGCCGTGCGTCGTCGGCCGGGCCGCGTGCCGCCGGCCCCGGTCGTGGCCCGTGTCCCAGTCGCGCACCGTGTCATGGTCATCTCCGAACTCGCCGCTGCTGCCCGTGCATCACCCGCCCGCTCTCCACCCGGAACGCTACCTGTGGGACGCCGGACGGTGCCCGCCCCGCGGGCGCATCAGTTGTGACGGCCGTTGGTCCGAGCCGCGGCCTGTCGGGCGCGGCACGTGGCGGGTCAGCCGGTGAAGCGGGGCGAGACCGACACGGGCCGGGCCACGCCGCTCGGTCGGGCGGCAGGCGGCGCCGTCGTCGAGGTGGTGGTCGGCATGGTGGTGGACGTTGACGTGGTGGACGTTGACGTGGTGGACGTGGACGTGGTGGACGTGGAGGTCGTCGTCGGGAGCTCCCGGGCGACGCCGATCTCCACGGCACCGATGTCACAGCCGTAGTCCGGGGTGGTGTCGTCGGTGGCCCGGGGGCGGCTCTCGCCGCGTTGGTCGACCAGCAGGTCTCGGTCGCAGTCGTCGAGGGCGATGGCGTCCACCAAGGGGCTGGTGTCGGCCGGCGCCATGGTCTGGGTGGCGCCGCCGTTGTCGGCCAGCGGTCCGAGCTGCGGGCTCGCGGCGTCGTCGGTGTCCCCGGGGCCGTCGAGGTCGCACGAGTCGTCGGTGGCGTACGAGTAGGAGGAGGTCACGGCGCCCACGATCGTGCAACTCGGCCCGCCGGCGGGGTCGGCGAACACCGTGCCGTAGGCCTCGAGCCCGCCGCCTTCGACGATGACGTCGGCGCTGCCGCCGCCGCTGGACTGGTTGCCTGCGAACGTCACGTATCGCAGGCGCGTCGTGCCGGGCCCTGGCGATGCCTCCCGGATCACGGCGCCACCCGCACCTGTCGAGATGTTGCCGGTGAACGTCGAGTTGGTGAGGTCGACCGACGACGGGCCGGAACTGATGGACTGGGCCAGGGCGGCAGCGCCTCGCGGGGCCCGGTTGCCCGAGAACGTGCTGGCGTCCACCCGCAGCTGGTTGGCCCGCACGGCGCCGCCCTCGTCACCGGACGCGTTGTCGAGGAAGGTCGACCGCTCGATCAGGGCGTCGTGGGTCGACAGGGCGCCGCCGTACACCGCGGCGTGGTTGCCCACGAAGGTGTTGTCGCTGAGCTCGCCGCTGAGCATGCACACGGCACCGCCGATGCCCGTGTTCCGATCCGAACCGTCGGCTTCGTTGGCCTCGAAGTGGTTGCCGGTGAGCGTGTTGTCGTCGGCGAAGCCGCCGAAGCCGATCGCGCCGCAGTCGCCGGCGACGTTGTGGTCGAACGTGGAGTCCTCGATGGTCAGGCTGTTGCCGTTGACGGCGCCACCGGACCGGTTTCCACCGTCACCCGTGGCGCGGTTGCCCGAGAACGTCGAGTGGCGCACGGTCGTGCGCGACGCGCTCAGCGCGCCGCCGTCCCACGCCTCGTTGTCGATGAAGGTCATGTGATCCACGAGCGACCCACTCGATTCGAGGTTGACCGCGCCCACACCGGTCTTGGTGAAGTCCCGCACGGTGAAGTCCTCGAGCGTCACGAACGGCGGGAACGAGATGATCCAGAGGAACCCGGTGTCGGCCGCGCTGCCGCTCACCGTGTGCCCGTTGCCGTGCACGGTCAGGTCCTCGTCGCCGTAGTAATAGGGCGTACCGGCGGTGGAAACGGTGAAGTCGGCGGTGATCTCGATCACCTGGGGGCCGGTGTCGTCGTTCGACGCCGCCTCCAGCGCGTCCCGCCACTCGGCCTCGGTCCCCACGCTGCGCGTGGTGGCCCCCGCCGGCCCGACTGCGTGCAGCCACGACGCGGCGACCACCGTGACCAGCACGGCCCGTCGCAGCGCACGCACTCCGGCGACGCTAGCGACTGCGCCGCGGTGCCGCCGTTCTGAGCAGGTTCTCAGGTTGCCCTCAGCGGCGTCCCCGGGTGGGGCCCGTTCCCCGCCGACGGCACCAACGGCCCCGATGGCGATCCATCGTTCTCGACGACATGGCGCGCGAATTGCGCGCGTCATGTCGTCGAGTTCGCGCGATTCCGCGGCTCAGTCGGCCGGGGCGCAGACCTCGAGCTCCATGCCGTCGACGTCGCGGAAGAACAGCGACCACTCCGCGCCGAGCTGTTGGATCTCGCCGATGTCGGCGCCGGCCCCCGCCAGCCGGTCGCGGACGCGCTCGAGGGTGGCCAGGTCGTCCACCGCGATGCCGAAGTGGTCGATGGCCCCCCGGCCGCCGATGCGCCGGCGGTCACCGATGAGCTGGTCCTCGTCCACCTCGAACACGTTGAGCGCCGACCCGCCGCCCAGGTCGAGGATGAACATGCGGGGGTGGTCGCCCTCGGCCTCCATCGAGAACGTCACCTCCGCGCCGAACACGTCGCCGTACCAGGCGGCGAACCGGTCGAGGTCTGTGGTGAGGGTGGCGACGTGGTTGAAGCCGGCGGTGATGGGGCCGGTGGGGGACGGGTCGCGGGCGTCGGGCATGGGCCTACCCTCTCTTTCGTCGTGGTTCTGCTCCATTGAACCGCGCGCTCGTTCCGCGACCACCGGCGCGGCCCGCCGCGGGCGTCAGCTCCCTTTCCAGCTGACGCCCTTGTCCGCGAGCACGGTGGCGAGCGTGGTCGGCCGGTTGGTCATGATGCCGTCCACGCCCATGGCGATGGCGTCGAGGATCTCGGGCTCCTCGTCGACGGTCCACACGTGCACCGCGAGACCGATCTGGTGGGCCGCGGTCACGAAGTGGCGCGTGGTGACGTGGGCCCGCTTCAGCAGGGGGACACGCTTGGCGAACTTCACCTCTTCGAACCGGAGGGGCGACTGCAGGGCCACGTGGTGGTCGCCGAGGGACGCCGCGAGGCGCTGCAGGCGCAGCCCGGCCAGCACCCAGAACCTGATCATGGTGAACATGCCGGGTGCGGTGTCGAGCGCTGGCTCCGCCTGCTTGATCTTCCTCACCGTCGAGTCACAGAACGCGGTGACGATCACCGCCCGGGGCGTGTCCTCGGCGGCCAGGGCCGCGGCTGCCACGCTGGCCGCGGCGGCAGCCTTGATCTCGACGGTCAGGGGCACGCGGGGGAAGGTGGACAGCACCTCGTCGAGCGTTGCCAGGTCGGGGTGGTCGACGCGCAGCTCAGCCAGCGTCTTGTCGGCGATCTTGGTCTCGGACCCGTTCGGCCCGTGGATGGTCGCGTCGTGGTGGAGCACCAGTTGGCGGTCGGCGGTGAGGTGCAGGTCGAATTCGAGCGCGTGGGCACCGCCGGCCAGCGCCGCCCGCAACGCCGGGATGGTGTTCGGGGTGTGGCCCTCGTCGCCCCCCTGGTGACCCCAGGCGATGACCCGACGGTCGGGCCACGGGTTGGGTGCGGTCGAAGCGGCGGTGGTCATGCGAACGGCCCCCAGGTCGAGAGATGATCGGTCCAGATGATGTAGCCCCCGTACGCCGCCAGTGCGACCACGGCGGCGCCGGCGGTCCACTTCACCGCCGTGAGCACTCGCCGGGGCTTGCGCCACAGCATGCGCACGAGCAGGGCCAGCACCGCGATGGCCAGGCCGGCGGCCACCAGGGGCCAGCCGGTGGTGGACGCGCTGTCCCAGTTGAGCAGCGCGCCGGCCCCGATCAGCACCGCCCCGATGAGCGCCACCACCAGCCCGGCGGCCCGGGCCGAGGGGCGGCGCAGCAGCACCAGCATCGACACGGCCGAGAGCAGCGAGGCGAGGGCGGCCAGGCCCCGGTGGGTGGCCTTCGAGCCGGGTTGGTCGGCCAGGTTGTCGGCCATGTCGCCGGCCACCGCCGCCACCCGTCCGCCCAGGTCGGGCAGCGCGTCACGGGGCCAGTCGGGTGTGCGGTAGTCGGTGCGGAACTGCCGGCGCCGCCAGTCCCTGGCCTCGTCACCCGGTGCCGACGCGCTGGGGTTGGCCAGGTGGGCGCGGCCACCCCGGCCCGGCTGGTACCACTCCTCGACGAGGATGGCGTCCTGCAGGCGGTCGCGGAACCCCTCGCGGAAGGGCGGCGGGAAGCCGCCCAACAGGAGGTCGACGAGGCGCTCCGCGGCGTCGAGGCGCCCCCACATGATGTCGTTGGCCCGCCAGGTGGCATCGAGGAACCCGCCGAAGTGGCCCAGCCGGGCCCCTGCCACCTTCGGCGTGACGGCCGGGTCGATCAGGCTGGTGGCGTCCCGGGGGCTCACCCGGTGCACCTCGACGGGGTCGAGCTCGCCGGTCGTGCCGGCCACCACCTGGAGGGGGAAGATCACCTGGTCGAAGTCGGCGAACCGCCGGTAGTAGGTGACGACCGCTTCGCGGGCGGCGTCGGCGGACGGTGAGGGGGGCGCCGCCGGATCGGCGGCGGGAGGGGCCAGGACCGCCTTCACGTGGTCGCTCGACTGCTCGAACACGTCTCGAAGGACGGCGCCGACCCCGGCGGTGAACGCGCGCAGCTCGTCCGCCCGGCTGGTGTACACGTCGTCGACGAGCCCGCGCTCGATGGCGGCGATCTCGTCGTTCGACAGCGCGAAGCGGGTGCCCGCCGGGCCGAGCGAGCGGGTCGGGTCGTCCTCGTCGTGGGCCGATCGGATCGACGGCACCCACATCCGCAGGTTCTCCTCGGCCCGGCTCAGCCCCCGCTTCAGCCGGCGGATCTCGGCGCGGAACGCGGTGTTCGCCCCCGCCGGCAGGTCGATGCCCAGCTCGGTGAGCCACTGGTTCGTCTGCTCGTCGGGACGGGCGTAGAGCGCGTCGGCCCGTTGGGCCACGAACCCCAGGCGCCGCACCCGGTAGGCGATGTCGAAGTCGCGCAGGAACTCCTTGGTGGTGGGCCGGGCGCCGTCGGGGGCGTACGGGTCGGCGTAGTCCTCGGCGACCATTCGGGCCACCAACTGTCGCAGCGCGGCCGAGGCACTGGTCTCGGCCGCGTGCCAGGGCAGGTTCGCCAGCGACCGGGAGAACTCGGTGATCAGCTGGGCGACCCGCTGCTCGTAGTAGGCGCGGTAGGCGATGCCCCGGTCGCGCAGCGCCGCGACCGTCTCGGTCAGCCACTCGTCGGTGGTGACCGAGTCGGCCTCGCTGGCCGCGCCGTTGCCGTAGTGGGCCTCGATGGCGGCGGTGGCGGTGGCGATGCGCTCGGCCCGCCCCGTGCGTTGCGCCAGGTGCTCGAGGTCCTCCCGGATGTTCTCGACCCGGCCCAGCGACACCGCGGCGATCGTCGATCCCACCACGTCGGGCCGGGGCGCGGCCTCGGTGCGCACCGACGAGATGGCGGGGTCGGGCTCGACGTAGAGGAGGCGGCGATCGACGAGGCTCGACGACGTGCGGGCCGACAGGGTGTCGACCACCCACGAGAACGGCTTGTTGTCGGTGTCGCCGCCGTCGCCGAACGACACGTTCTGGTAGTCGAAGCCGGGGTCGTCGAGGTAGCGGCCGAACCACCGCCGCCAGCGGCGGTCGAGAGGGTCGTTGCGGCCCGGATCGCAGCGGCCCTGGCGCACGACCCGCCGGATGTCGGCCAGGCGGGCGGGCACGAACGCCAACGGGAAGGCCGAGGTGGCCCGGGCCGCGAAGGCGAGGATGGGGTTGTTGCCGGCCACGAAGTCGTTGCGGATGCCGCTGGTGGCCTGGGACTCGCCGAACACGAAGTGGAAGGTCTGGCGGTGCTGGGTCTCGGTGATGGTCTCGTCGGCCAGGCGCAACGGCAGGTCCTGGCCGGCCAGGTCGGTGGCGGTGATCCACAGGTCGAGGTCGCGCACGTAGGGCGAGGGTCGGCCCTTGTCGGCGCCGTCGGGCGCGCACGAGGTGGGTGCCTCGGCGCCCTCCATCTGATCGAGGGCGTCGAGCAGGCGCAGGTACATCACGTCGCCGCTGAAGAGGGCCTCGGCCGGCTCTCGGTCGGGCAGCCGGGCCTTGAGCCCTTTGCGGGTCCGGCGGTCGTTCACGATGTCGGCGACGCCGGCCTCCTCGACCCACAGCCGCTTCAAGCCGTGGATGGCCTGGTCGTTGGCGAGGGCCTTGGCCAGGAAGACCCCGTTGATCCCGCCCGCCGACGAGCCCGAGATGATGTCGACCACGAACCGGGTGCGGACGGGCTGGGTGAGGTAGCCCGGGCCCTGGCCGTGCATGGCCTGGCCGAGCTCGCGGTAGATGCGCTCCACCGGGCTGAGCTGCTCGGGCCGGACGTGCAGCAGCTCGGACGGCTCCTCGTCGGTCGTGCTCGCGGGCGAGGGGGTGGGGGCGGGCGCTGGGTCGGCGGCGCCGGCGTCGGAGGCGGGCGCCGGGTCGGCGGCGCCGGCGTCGGTGGGTGCCGGTGGTGGTGGCGGCGTGGGTCCGGGTGCGGGGGGCACCGCGGCACCGCCGTCGGCGGGCCCCAGCGCCGGCGCGGTGGCCCGCACGAGGCTGAGCAGCTCCTGGGCGACACCGTTGATGTAGACCGCCAGCGACACGCCGCCGTACATGACGATGCCGAAGCGCACCTCGTGGACGGCTTCGAACTCCGTGGGCATCGGCACGCCTTCCGTCGTCGCCCCGCGGCGACGTCGCTCGGCACCCTAGGCTCACCCGCCAGGCAGCGCTCGGGCACTCGCTGCGTCGTTCCACCACCCGGGGAGACGGACCATGGCCACGACCGAGCAGCGGACCGACGCGGTGATGGACGACGTGAACGCCGCGCTGGAATCGGCGCCCCAGGGGTCGTTGGTGGGCGTGGCGCAGGCCACCGCCAAGGCCGCCGTGAACGCGGTGCCCGACGAGGAGAAGGCGGGCGTGGCCCAGGCCGCCGCGAAGGCCGCGGTCGACGCCGCGCCCGCGGGCGAGAAGGCCGGCGTGGCCCAGGCCGCGGCCGAGGCCGCGGTCGGGGCGGTGGCCGAGGTGGAGGAGCGGGCCGCCGTGGTGCAGGGGGTGGTGAGCTCGGTGCCGAAGGAGGAGCGGGCGGCGGTGGTGCAGACCGCGATCGAGGCCGTTCCCCAGGGCGACCTGAAGGCGGTGGCGCAGGCGGCGGTCGAGGGCCTGACCGCCAAGGACCGCCGCGACCTGAGGCAGGAGGCCTTCCCGCAGGACTCGGACGACCGGAAGATGGTCTTCCTGGTCGGGTTCGTGGTGTCGGGCCTCGTCGTGGTCTCCCTGTCGTGGATCGCCACCGGTGCCGACCACGAGTCGACCTCGACCGCGATCTTGTTGCTCGGCACCGCGTTCACCTCGGCGATGCTGGGCGGACTGCTGGGCGCCTACAAGGGCGGCTGACCGCCGATCGTGCGGGGCGGGCCCGCACCAGGCCGGAAATCAGTTGCCCGCGGCGGCCCCGGCATCCACCATGGGGACATGGCACGGCACCGCACCCCGCGATGGCACCAGGGCTACGCCCTGGAGCGCGTCGACGCGTCGGTGTCCGACCCGATCGCCTGACGCCGCACCAGGGCTCACCCTCACGGGTTCGAGCCTCGGAGGCACCGCGGTCTCCAAAACCGCCGGAAGAGGGTTCGACTCCTTCCGGGCCCGCCACACGTCGTTCCGCCACATCGTCCCCCGGAAGGAGGGGGTGAGCATGCCCACCACCATCAACGACAAGCTGCTCTCCTGGGCCACCGACGTGGACCCCGGCACCATCCGCCAGGCCGAGAAGACCGCGCGCCTCGCGATCGTGGAGGGCCACGTCGCCCTCATGCCCGACGCCCACGTGGGGCTCGGCGCCACCGTCGGCTCGGTGATCCCCACCAAGGGCGCGGTGATCCCCGCCGCGGTGGGCGTCGACATCGGCTGCGGCATGATCGCGTCCGAGCTCGACGTGACGGCCGATCAGCTGCCCGACTCCCTCGAGCCGCTGCTCGGCCGGATCGCCACCGTCGTCCCCGCCGGCGTGGGCAAGGGCCACGACGACGTGTCGCGCGCCGCCGACCGGTGGCTGAGCGCCAACCGGCCGGCCACCCCGCTGTCGGGCGACCGCTCGGTGAAGGCCGCCAGGCAGTTCGGCACCCTGGGCTCGGGCAACCACTTCGTCGAGGTGTGCCTCGACGAGCGTGACGGGGTCTGGGTGGTGCTGCACTCGGGCAGCCGGGGCATCGGCAACCAGCTGGCCCAGGCCCACATCGCCACCGCCAGGCACCTGGCCAAGGACCTGCAGCTGCGGTTGGAGGACCCCGACCTGGCCTACTTCGTGGAGGGCACGCCCGAGTTCGAGGCGTACATCGCCGACATGCTGTGGGCCCAGGACTACGCCCGCGCCAACCGTGACCAGATGATGGACCGGGTGCTGCGGGAGGTCGTGGCCGCCGTGGGCGCCGGCCGTCAGACGCAGCGGATCAACTGCCACCACAACTTCACCCGGCAGGAGGTCCACGGGGGCCAGCGCCTGTGGATCACCCGCAAGGGGGCGATCAGGGCCGGCGCCGACGACCTGGGGGTGATCCCCGGGTCGATGGGCACGGGCACCTTCGTGGTCCGGGGCAGGGGCAGCGCCGCCAGCTGGGAGTCGTGCTCGCACGGCGCCGGCCGGCGCCACAGCCGGACCCAGGCCAAGAAGCTGTTCACCGGCGACGACCTGGCCGCCCAGATGGCGGGCAAGGTGTGGCTGGCCGACCGGGCCGCGTCGCTCGTGGACGAGATCCCGTCGGCCTACAAGGACATCGACCAGGTGATGGCCGACCAGGCCGACCTGGTCGAGGTGCTGCACACCCTGCAGCAGGTGCTCAACTACAAGGGCACCTGACCACCCGCGACGGCACCCATCCGTGTCCCGGCGCCGGCCTCCAGGGCCGGCGCCGGGCCCGGCCGGTACCGTCGTGTCGCACACGACCACGACCACGACACGACGCGGCGACGACAACGACGCGGCGCGACGCGACACCGCACGACACGACGGGGGGCAGCACCATGAGCGACTGGGCCGGCGCCGAGGGCGAGCACTGGGCGGCGAACGCCGACCGCTACACCCGCATCCTGGCCCGCTTCGGCGACCTGCTGGTCGACGCGGCGGGCTTCGCCCCCGGCGAGCGGGTGCTCGACGTGGGCTGCGGCTGTGGCGACCTGTCGGTGGCCGCCGGTGCCGCGGTGGGACCCGACGGCGCGGTGGTGGGCGTGGACCTCTCCGAGGCCGAGCTGGCGGTCGCCGCGCACCGGGTGGCCGCGATCGACCTCGACAACGTCACGTTCGTGGCGGCCGACGCCACCACGTTCTCGCCCGAGCCCGCGTCGTTCGACCGCATCGTCAGTCGTTTCGGGGTGATGTTCTTCGACGACCCCGTGGCCGCCTTCTCCAACCTGCGCTCGCTGCTGGCGCCCGGAGGGCGGCTCACGTTCCTGTGCTGGCAGAGCCTCTTCGCCAACGACTGGATCTTCGTGGCCGCCGCCGCGGTGGCCGAGGTGCTGCCCCTGCCCGAGCCGCCGGGGCCCGAGGACCCCGGGCCGTTCGCGTTCGCCGACGTCGACCGGGTGACGCGGATCCTCACCGAGTCCGGCTTCGGGCCGCCCGCGTTCGAGCCGCTGACCGCCAAGGTGTGGGTGGGCGACACGCCCGAGGAGGCCGCGCAGCACCTGCGCACCACGGGGATGGGTCGGCTGATCTTCGCCGACGCCGAGCCCGCGGTCGTCGACGAGGCCCTGCGCCGCGCCGCCGAGGCCGTCGCGCCCTACGCGGGCGACGCCGGGATCGAGCTCGACGGCGCGGCCTGGCTGGTGACCGCCACAGCCTGAACGTCGGGACCCTTGGTCAGCGAGGCGGCGAACTGGCGCCCGATCTCGGAGTCCTGGCGACCGAATCAGGCGCCAGTTCGACGTAGCGGCGCGACCGCTGGCGTTCACCGGCCGTTCACCGACGTGGTGTTGACTCGGGCCATGGCCACGACGGGTCCCTCGCTCACCACCCCTCCGACCGGCGGCGACCGCCCGGCGGAGGTGCTGTTCGTGTGCGTCCACAACGCCGGCCGGTCGCAGATGGCGGCGGCGTGGCTCGCTCGGCTGGGCGGGGACGCCGTGGTGGTGCGCTCGGCGGGCTCGGCGCCGGCGGACGACCTGAACCAGGCGGTCGTCGAGGCGATGGCCGAGGTGGGCATCGACCTGCGGGCCGCGGGCGCCCGGCCCAAGCGGCTGGAGGATGCCGCGGTGCAGGCGTCGGACGTGGTGGTCACCATGGGGTGTGGCGACACGTGCCCGTTCTACCCGGGCACGCGCTACGAGGACTGGGAGTTGGACGACCCCGCCGGCCAGGGGATCGAGGCGGTCCGGCCGATCCGGGACGAGATCCGGGCCCGGGTGCTGGGCCTGCTGGCGTCGCTCGGCGTCGATCCTGTCAGCCGCTGACGCCACGCGGCGTCGGCGGACTCGCGTTCTGGCGCCCGATCTCGCTGTCCTGGCCACCGAATCGGGCGCCAGTTCGTCAGCTGATGCCAGCCGATGGTCCGCAGGTGGTCAACCAGGGGTCGCCGGCGCCAGCGCCGCTCGGACGGCGGCGAGGCGCTCGGGGACGATGCGGTACCAGGCCCACTTGCCCCGCTTCTCGCGGGTGAGCAGGCCGGCGTCGACCAGCATCGAGAGATGATGCGACACCGTGGGCTGCGACCGCCCCACCGGCTCGACCAGGTCGCAGGCGCAGGCCTCGCCGGCCTCGGCCGAGGCCACCATCGACAGCAGGCGCAGGCGGGCGGGATCGGCCAGCACCTTGAGGACCGCGGCCAGCTCGTCCGCCTCGTCCTCGCTCAGCACGCCGGCCGTGACCGGTGCGCAGCAGGCATCCGACAGCTCGACCCTCATGGGCACCCCTCGGGAATCCGGATTGCGTGGTGACGATTACGTATTGACATCTGTCGATGTATGGGTAGAGTACACACATCGACGAACATCGATCAGTCTACTCGGAGGCTCCCGTGTCCCGCATCCAACTCGCCCTCAACGTCACCGACCTCGACGCCGCCGTCGAGTTCTACGCCAAGCTCTTCGCCACCGAGCCCGCCAAGCGCAAGCCGGGCTACGCCAACTTCGCCATCGCCGACCCGCCGCTCAAGCTCGTCCTGTTCGAGGCGGCCGAGGGCGGCACGCTGAACCACCTGGGCGTGGAGACCGAGACCGCCGCCGAGGTCACCGCCGCTGAGGCGCGCCTGTCGGGCACCGGGCTCGAGACCACCGGCGTGGACGACACGACCTGCTGCTTCGCCACGAAGGTCGAGACCTGGGTGGCCGACCCCGACGGCGCCCGCTGGGAGTGGTACGTCAAGACCGGCGACGCCGAGGTGATGGCCCCGGGGGCCAACGGTGAGGCCACCGACGCGGTCGACGTGGTGTGCTGCGCCCCCGAGAGCGAGCCGGTGGCCGTCGGCGCCGCCCCCGAGGCCGAGTCCGGCTGTTGCTGAGCGCCGACGACGCGGCCGCGGCCGACGCGGCCGCGGCCGCAGCCGACGCGTCCGCCGCCACCGGCGGTGGGCCCGTCATCGCCGAGCTCTCCACGCTCGACCGGTTCCTGCCCGTCTGGATCGGGCTGGCCATGGCCGGTGGCCTGTTGCTGGGCCGGCTCGTCCCCGGGCTGAACGACGACCTCGAACGCATCAAGATCGACACCGTCTCCCTGCCGATCGCCATCGGCCTGTTGGCGATGATGTACCCCGTCCTCGCCAAGGTCCGGTACACCCACATCCGCGACGAGGTGGCCGACCGGCGCACGCTGGGACTGTCGCTGGTGCTCAACTGGCTGGTGGGGCCGCTGCTGATGTTCACCCTCGCCTGGGTGTTCCTCGCCGACCTCCCCGAGTTGCGGACCGGTCTCATCATCGTGGGCCTGGCCCGGTGCATCGCCATGGTGCTGATCTGGAACGACCTGGCCGACGGCAGCCGTGAGCTGGCCGCGGTGCTGGTGGCGGTGAACTCGCTGTTCCAGATCGTCATGTACTCGGTGCTCGGCTGGTTCTACCTCTCGGTGCTGCCGGGCTGGCTGGGGCTCGACACCGCGGATCTGGCCGTCTCGCTCTGGGACATCGCCAAGTCGGTGCTGATCTTCCTCGGGATCCCCCTACTGGCGGGCTTCCTCACCCGGACGATCGGCGAGGCCCGCAAGGGCACCGAGTGGTACGAGGGCACGTTCCTGCCGCGGATCGGCCCCGTCGCCCTCTACGGGCTGCTGTTCACGATCGTGGTGCTGTTCGCCCTCCAGGGCGAGCAGATCACCGGCCACCCCCTCGACGTGGTGCGGGTGGCGGTGCCCCTGCTCGTCTACTTCGGGCTCATGTGGGGTGGGGCGTTCACGCTGGGGCTGCGCCTCGGGTTCCCGTACGAGCGCAACGCATCGGTGGCCTTCACCGCCGCCGGCAACAACTTCGAGTTGGCCATCGCGGTGTCGATCGCGGTGTTCGGCGTCACCTCCGGCCAGGCCCTCGCCGGGACGATCGGCCCCCTCATCGAGGTGCCGGCTCTCGTCGCGCTGGTGTACGTGTCGCTCTGGGCCCGGCGGCGGTTCTACCCGAAGGGGGCGGCCACGCCCTCAGGGTGAGCCCGGCGGTCGGGCCCACCCGAGCAGGCGCAACGGGGTGGGCACGAGGAGCCCGGCGATGCCCCGGTGGCGGGCCCCGTGGGCCGGGCGGCCGGCCCGTAGGGTCGGGCGGCTGGCCGGTCGGGTCGGGTCGGGTCGGGTCGGGTCGGGTCGGGTCGGGCAGGCTGGCACGATGGGTGACGAGGTCGACGAGGTCGACGAGGCCGACGAGGCCGACGAGGTCGAGGTGCTGCAGGGGGGCGTGGGCAACGCCGGCGCGGTGGTGCGGGTGGGGTCGCACGTGCTGCGGCCCACCAGCGCGCACACGCCGGCGATCCACCGGCTGCTGGGCCACCTGCACGACGTGGGCTTCCACCACGTGCCGCGGGTCGTGACCATCGAGCCCGACGGACGCGAGCGGCTCGAGTTCATCGAGGGTGACGTGCCGGTGGTGCCGTTCCCGGCGTGGTGGCAGACCGACCGTGTGCTGGCGTCGACCGCCGCCCTGCTGCGGCGCTTCCACGACGCCACCGTGGGGTTCGACCCGGGCCCGCCGGCGGACTGGAGCGACGAGCTCGCCGACCCCGCACCGAGGCCGGACGCGGTGCTGTGCCACAACGACGTCTGCCCCGAGAACGTGGTGTACCGGCGCGGCACCGCGGTGGCCCTGCTCGACTTCGAGTTCGCCGCACCGGGCCGGCGGGTGTGGGACCTGGCCTCGCTCGCCCGGATGTGCGTGCCGATCGACACGGACGACGACGCCGCCCGCACGGGGCGCCGAGGGCTCGACCCCTGCCGCCGGCTGGCGGTGGTGGCGGACGCCTACGGGCTGGACGACCACGGTCGGGTGCACCTCCTGGAGGTGCTCGCCCACCAGGTCGACACCGCGGGGTCGTTCGTGCGGCGGCGGGTCGAGGCCGGCGAGCCGGCCTTCATCGCCATGTGGGAGGCGATGGGCGGCCAGGAGCGCTACGACCGGCGGCGGCGGTGGTTCCACGCCGAGCGGGACCGGTTCGCGGCCGCGCTCGGCCTCGGCGGGTAGCCGCTCCCCGGCCGACGCTGCGGGCGCGGCTCACCCCGCGGTCGGCCACCGTCGGAGCTCGGCGCACATCACGGCGCGTGACGCCGGAATCTGCGCTGAGCGGGGGAACCAGGGCCGCCGGAGTCCCAGGGAACTCCCAGGCGGCGCTCAGGCGGCTCCTTGCCGGGCGGGCGACGATCACCCACGAACACCCGCTCGCCGTCCGCCCATCGGACGTCGCCAACGAAGAGGAGCCCCCCATGAACCTCGGTGGACCCGAAGTGATCATCCTGCTCGCCGTCGTGCTCTTGCTGTTCGGCAGCTCGAAGGTGCCGCAGTTGGCGCGCAGCCTCGGCAGCGCCAAGCGCGAGTTCGAGACCGCGCAGCACGACGACGCCAAGGGGGCCGCGGCCGAGGCCGCATGACCCGCTGCTGTCATCGGCTGACCTCATCCGGCGGGCCCGAGGGCTCCGGAGACCGGGTGAGCCCCCTCACCCCCGGGGGGGCAACCCCAGCGCTCACCGGCCGATCGGCCCGCGGTGCCCGGCGAAGCTGCTCGCCGGATCGCCGACGGACCGGTCGGCCGGTGCGCCGCCCCCCGCACGACGGGGGTCAGCGGTAGCGCCGGGCGGCCTGCTCCAACCGGGAGGCCACCGAGCGCCGCAGCGTCAGGGGCTCGAGCACCTCGACGTGCGGGCTGAGCGTCAGCAGGTCGATCACGGCGCCCTCGATCGTGTCGATGCGGAAGGTGGCCTCCCGCCAACCGCTCTCGTCGGGCGGCACCGCACGGCGGATCCGCAGCGGCTGGAGGCGGCCGAGCACGGTGGCCAGTCGCCGCCCTTCCGGCGAGATCCGCACCACGGCCCTCCGGGAGCGATCCGACGGCGGCCGGCCGGCCGGACCGTGCGGGGCACGGTCGAGCTCCGATCGGTAGCCGTCCACCAACTGGAAGCCGCCGCCCCGTCCCCTGGTGGCGTAGACGGGCACGCCGGCGCCCGAGAGCTCGTCGAGGTCGCGCAGGACGGTGCGCTCGCAGACCTCGAGCTCGCGGGCCAGGTCGGCGGCGGTCATGCGCCCGCGCTGCTGGAGCAGCAGCATCAGGGTCACCAGGCGTCCGGCCCGCACCGACCCAGTGTGGTGCACGCCGACAAATCATGACAAGAGATGTCAGTCTTGATTCGGTAGCGTCACGCCCCATGAGCGATATCGACGTCGAGGGCCGTGGCACTCCGGACGATCCGTGGATCCTGACCACCCCTCCCGGCAAGTCCGAGTTCGAGGCCTACCGCGACCCGGAGTCCGACCCGCCGGCGCTGGTGGTGCAGGTGGGCTCGACCCAGTTGCGCTACCACCTGCGCTGCATCGAGGACTTGCACGCGATGTTGTCCGAGGCCGGGGACTGGGTGCCGCTCGGCAACGCCGACGAGCAGAAGGAGGCGGCGCCCGGCACCGTCGAGGCGTGGGGGCGCGCCGCCGACAACCCCGTGGGCGGCTGGTACGGGTTGAAGAAGGGCCTGCGGGGCCGCTTCGGCAACTACGTGCCACCGGTGCTCGAGGCGTTGGGCCTGGCCGAGGTCGAGCACAACGCCCGCAACAACCGCATGCGGGCCCGCTGAGCGTCGGCGGGCGGCTCGCGACCGCCGGCGACCGACGGCGCGCGTCGGGCCGCGGTTGGGGACGACCGGGTGCCGCGAGGGCGGGGGCCGGCGCCGGCCGCGCCGTCAGTGGTGATGGTGATGGTGGTGGCTGTTGCGGCGGGCCTGGCGGGCGAGGTGCACCCGGTGGGCGTAGAGCAGCGGGAAGGCCAACGCGAAGGTGCGCAGCGGTTCGGCCAGGGTGGGCGAGCGGTCGAGGTGGAACCACGACTGCTCGGGCTGCATCTGGGTGGGCGGCGCCTGGCCCCCGAAGAACGACTTCAGCCCCCGCCGCGCCTCGTGGTTCACGAGGGCACCGAAGGGTGCGCCGGTGGCGTCGGTGAGCAGCACCTGGACGTGGTCGATGTCGTCTCCCAGCAGCGGTCCGCTGGCCCCGGCGGCGTCGTGGGCCGATGCCTGGCCGAACACGGCGGTGCCCACCTGGAACCGGATCGTCGCGCTGAAGGCCTGGCCGTCGAACACCCCGTGGGGGCGCCCGGTCCAGTCGATGACGTCGGTGTCGGCGGAGAAGCCGTCCCGGGGGTCGACCACCAGCACCACCCGATCGGCGGGGTCGAGGATCAGGTAGCGGCGCCGGGAGCCGAGCATGCCCTGGGACTCGACCAGGGCGCAGCCCCGCGGCCGGCCGGCGGGATCGAAGATGGGCCAGCGGCCCACGCTCTCGATGCCGCCCGCGCCGTAGGCGAAGCCGAGCGAGGGCTCGGCCAGCACCGACAGGTCGGGGCGGCTGGGGTCGGGTCCCGGAGGGTCGACCCACTGCTGGTCCCAGGTGGACACCCGGTCGGTCCAGGCGGTGCCGTCCCACCAGCGCAGGTGGGCCCGCCCGCTGGGGTCGGGGTGCCAGGCCCCCACCGGTGCCGCGCCGGTGGGCGCCGGGCCGCTGGGGGTGGGGCCGCTGGGCGGCGGAAGGTCGTTGCCGGTCGTGGTCACGTCGCGCGCTCCTGGTGGCGGGGCCGTCGGGCCGCTGGGGGCCGGTGTCGCTCCACCGGGCTCATCGGTCGAGCCCGGGGCCTGCGGGGGGAACGGGGGGCGGAGGGAACGATCCGGGGGGCACCGGCGGTGGGGGCACGGGGGGCACCGGGACCCTCGGGGTCGGGTACCCGCCCGCCCCGCCGTAGCGCGCCCCGGGCACCACGGGCGCCGCCGGTGGCCGCCCGCCCCGGCTGCTGCGAACCGCGGTGACGACGAACAGGACGATCCCGGCGAACCCGAGCAGCATGGCCAGGGGCAGCAGGAGGATGCCGATCACCGTGCGTGGGTCGGTCTCGACCCGCCGGATGGCCAGTCGCTCGGTGCCGGCCGGCGCCTCGGCGAGGCTGAGCTCGTAGGTGCCGGTTCGGGTGAGCTCGGTCTCCCACACCGCGGCGCGGATCACGCCGATGCCGGTTCCGCTCACGCTGGGCGACGACCGGGTGAGCGGTTCGCGATCACCCCCGCCGAGGCGGAGCGTGGGCTCGCCGGCCGCGGCCAGCACCTCCTCGTCGCAGCTGCGCTGGGTCACGGTGCGGCGGTTCTCGCCCGTACCTCGGCGCACGGTGCGCGACTCGCAGGTGCCGTTGTCGAGGTACTGGCTCGACTCGTAGCTGATCCGCCAGGTGCCGGCCTCGTCGATCACCACGCGGCCCGAGCCGGGTACGTCGACGAACTGGCTCTCGTCGTCGACGGAGAACAGCAGGCCCATGGCCGCGATGGTGCACGCCACGCCGCCCACGACGAGGACGGCCGCCGCGATCCACCAGCCCACGAGCCGCTTCCGCGCCGGCCCGGTGGCGGTGAGTGGTGACGGCGACGGTGACGGCGACGGTGCCCACTGGCCCGCCGGCGCGCGAGGAGGAGGAGGAGGGGCGCCAGGCGGCGTCGGCGGCACGCCGGGCGGGGGCGGTGCGCCGGGTGCGGCGCCGGCGGCGCCGGTGTCGAGCCGTGGGTCGCCGAGTCGTGGGTCGCCGAGCAAGGGTGCGCCGAGGGGCGGGTCGGCGGGTGGCGGGTCGCCCGGTGGCGGAGGCCACGTCGAAGCCATGGGCAGATCGTCGCAGATCGCGGTCGTGCCCGACGCTCGCTCGCCGAGCCCGGCCGGCCGTACGCTCTCGGGCCGTGAGCGCCAGCGCCGGTCCCCGGACGATCACCGAGCCGGCCCGGCAGGTGCCGGTGATCGCCGACGCCGACGTGCTGGTGATCGGCTCGGGCCCGGGCGGCCTCAGCGCGGCGCTGGCCGCGGCACGAGCCGGCGTCGACGTGGTGCTGCTCGAGCGCTTCGGCTGCTTCGGCGGCAACATCACCACGGTCGGGGTCGAGGGCCTGGCCTGGTACCGCCACGAGGCCACCGTGGAGGCGGGGGGCCTGGCGCGCGAGTTCGAGGACCGGGCGGCCGCGATGGGCGCGGCGGTGCCCGAGAGCCAGTCGCTGTCGTACGAGATCGACTCGGAGGGCTTCAAGGTGGTGGCCGACCGCCTGGTCACCGAGGCGGGGGTGCGGCCGATGCTGCACCGCAGCTTCGCGGCGCCGATCCTGGAGGGCGACTCGGTCGCCGGCGCGATCGTCGAGTCCAAGGCGGGCCGAGAGGCGGTCACCGCGCGTGTCGTGATCGACGCCACCGGTGACGCCGACGTGGCCCACCGCGCCGGCGCCCCCACCCGGCGGACGCCCCGCGAGGAGATGATGGCGGCGTCGGTGATGTTCCACCTGGCCGGCGTGGACAAGGCCCGGTTCCTGGAAGGCGTGCGGGCCGACCCGCAGACCTACGCCGACTGGAGCGGCCCCGACGCCTGGTCGATCGAGACGGCGGGGAAGGAGGACGACCTGTTCTCGCCGTTCCTGAAGAAGCCCTTCGACCGGGCCATCGCCGACGGCCTGCTGCCGCCCGACCTCACCACCATCGCCGGCACGTGGGGCGCGGTGCACGACACGGGCGAGCTCACCTACATGAACCTGCTGCACCTCGACGCCTGCGACGGCACCGACCCCGACGATCTCACCGCGGCCGAGATGGAGGGCCGGCGGCAGGCCCTCCTGGCCATCGAGGCGCTGCGGCGCTACACGCCCGGGTGCGAGGACGCCCGCCTGCGCAACTTCGGCATGACCATCGGCATCCGCGACACCCGCAAGATCGTGGCCCGCTACGACCTCACCGAGCACGACGTGCGCGAGCAGGGACGGTTCGACGACAGCATCGGCATCTTCCCCGAGTTCATCGACGGCTACGGGGTGCTGATCCTGCCCACCACCGGGCGCTACTTCCAGGTGCCCTATCGCGCCCTCGTGCCGACCGGCGTGCAGGGCCTGCTCGTGGCCGGACGGGCCACCGGCGGCGACGCGCTCAGCCACGCCGCCACCCGCAACATGGCCTGCTGCGCGGTCACCGGTCAGGGCGCCGGCGTGGCCGCGGCGCTGGCCGTGAAGGCGGACCGCGACGTTGCCGACGTCGACCTGGGCGCGGTGCAGGCCGAGCTGTCCCGCCAGGACGTCCGCCTCGCGTAGGCCGAGTTCGGAGGGACTGGGCCCACCGTCGGTCAGGATGGGGGATGGACCTGCTGCTGTTGTCGAACTCCACGAACCACCGCAGCACCATGTTCGCCCACGCCGCCGCGGCCTTCACCGAGGTGGCAGGAGACGACGTCGTCACCTTCATCCCCTTCGCCCTGGCCGACTGGGACGACTACGCCGAGCGGGTGACGGCGGCGTTCGCGGCGTTCGGGGTGGAGGTGGCCTCGGCCCACCGCTCGCCCGACCCGGCCGCGGCCATCCTGGCCGCCGACGTGGTGATGATGGGCGGCGGCAACAGCTTCCGCCTCCTCGACACGCTCTACGGCCTCGACGTGCTCGACGGCCTACGCGACCGTGTCCGTTCGGGCGCCACCCGCTACCTGGGGGCGTCGGCCGGCACCAACGTGGCCTGCCCGTCGATCCGCACGACGAACGACATGCCCATCTGCCGGCCCCCCAGCTTCAGCGCCCTGGGCCTGGTGCCGTTCCAGATCAACCTCCACTACGTGGACCCCGACCCCACCACCACGTTCATGGGCGAGACCCGCGACGAGCGCATCGCCGAGTTCCTCGAGGAGAACGACTGCCCGGTGCTGGCCATGTACGAGGGCTCGTGGCTGCGGGTGTCGGGTGCGCGCGCCGTCGTCACCGGTCCCTCGCGCCTGTTCCGGCGCTCCGGCGTGGTCGACGTCGACGACGGGCTCGACGTCTCGCACCTCCTCGAGTTGGTCCCGCACTTCGACGACGGCCGGCGCCCCGCCGGGGATCGGCCCGGGCCCGCCGGTACCCTGGGCGGTTCAGCCCACCCTTAGCGGGGACCTCTTCGTTCTCCTGGCGCGCGCCCCACGGGCGGCACGGGACCATTCGGTCGCCTCCTCTGAGCCCACCTCGAGGAGCAGCCATGTCCCTTCGCCCTGTGTCGCCCCGTTCCACCGCCGTCGTCTACTGCGAGGCCAACTTCGGCCGGACGGACGGCAAGACCGCCAACGGCCTCGTCCGCCATTCCGAGCGCTACGAGATCCTGTCGGTGATCGACAGCACCTGCGCCGGCCGCGACGCCGGCGACCTGTTGGACGACGCGCCCAACGGGATCCCGATCTGCGCGGACCTGGCTGCGGCCCTGGCCCTGACGCCGGTGGTGCCCGACGTCGTGATCTTCGGCATGGCCCCGGCCAGCGGCATGCTGTCTCCGGACGAGCGCCTGGTGCTGCTGACCGCGATGGCCCACGGCATGAGCGTGGTGAACGGCCTCCACGAGTTCCTGAACGACGATGCCGAGTTCCTGGCCGCCGCCGCCGAGCACGACGTGCGCCTGCTCGACGTGCGCCGGCCCCGGGACAAGACCGAGCTGCGGATGTTCACCGGCCGCATCGACTCGGTGACCTGCCCCCGCATCGCGGTGCTCGGCACCGACAGCGCCATCGGCAAGCGCACGACGGCCACGATCCTCACCCAGGCCCTCAACGATCGTGGCATCACGGCGGTCCTGGTCGGCACCGGCCAGACCGGGCTCATCCAGGGGGCCCGCTACGGCGTGGCCCTCGACGCCATCCCCTGCCAGTTCTGCTCGGGCGAGATGGAGGCCGCGGTGGTCGACGCCTTCGAGGGCGAGCACCCCGACGTGATCATCGTGGAGGGCCAGGGGGCGCTCAGCCACCCCGCCTACCTGTCGTCGGTGTTCATCCTGCGGGGCAGCCAGCCCCAGGCCGTGATCCTCCAGCACGCCCCCACTCGCACCCGGCTGGGTGACTTCACCAGCGTGCCGATGCCTACGGTCCGCAGCGAGATCGACCTGATCCAGGCCTTCGCCGACACCAGCGTGATCGGCATCACCCTGAACCACGAGGGCATGACCGACGCCGAGGTCAGCGCCGCCATCGCCAGCTACGAGCTCGAGCTGGGCCTGCCGGCGACCGACGCCCTCACCCGGTCGCCCGACCGGTTGGTCGACATGGTGCTCGAGGCGTTCCCCCGGCTCATCCCCTCGCCGAGGCTCGTCGCCGCGATGACGTGAGCGCGCCGCGGCTCGAGGTGCGCCTCGACCGGATCCACCACAACGCGCGGACGCTCGTCGACCGCCTCGCGCCACGCGGGATCTCGGTGACCGGCATCACCAAGGCCACCCTCGGCTCGCCGGAGGTGGCGGCCACGCTGCTCGACGCGGGCGTGACCGCCGTCGGCGAGTCGCGCGTCGAGGGGCTCGAGCGCCTGCGGGCCGCCGGCATCACTACGCCGTTGGTCCTGGTGCGATCGCCCATGATCAGCCAGGTCGACCGGGTCGTGGCGGCCGCCGACGTCAGCCTCAACACCGAGCCGGACGTGCTGGCGGCGCTGGACGTCGCCGCCCGCCACCAGCACGTGGTGCACGGGGTGGTGCTGATGGTGGAGCTCGGCGACCTCCGGGAAGGCCTGCTCCCAGCCGATGTCGAAGCGGTGGCCCGCCAGGTGCTCGCGTCGGCCCATCTCGACCTGCGCGGCATCGGTGCCAACCTGGCCTGCCAGAGCGGGGTGGTGCCCGACGGCGACAACATGGGTGAGCTCTCCCGCCTGGCGGCGGCGCTCGAGCAGGGCCTCGGCGTCCGTCTCGGCACCGTGTCCGGCGGCAACTCGGCGTCCCTGGCCTGGGCCTGCTCCTCCGCCGACGTGGGGCGGGTGGACGAGCTGCGCCTGGGCGAGTCGATCCTCCTGGGCACCGACCCGCTGGACGGACGCCCGCTCGACGGCCTGCACGCGGACGCCTTCACGCTGGTGGCCGAGGTGATCGAGGCGAAGGTGAAGCCGACGCAACCCTGGGGAGCGGTGGGTCCCGCTGCGTTCGGCTCGCCGCCCCGCGCCGCCGACCGCGGCCCCGCGAACCGGGCCATCGTCGCCATCGGGGAGCAGGACGTGGACCCCACGGACCTGATGGCACCGATGGGGATGAGCGTCCTCGGTGCCAGCAGCGACCACCTCGTGCTGGACACCGGTCACCGCCACCTCGTGCCGGGCGACGAGGTGCGCTTCGGCGTGGGCTACCGGGCGCTGCTCCGGGCCATGACCTCCCCGTTCGTCGCCACCGACCACGTCGGCGTCCTCGTCTGATCCCGCCGGTGTGCGCGCGGGCCGCCCCGCCGGTGTGCATCACTCGCACCGCACCGGGTACAAGAGGAACGATGCGCACGCTCCTCCTCGTCCCCGCCGCCGCCCTCGTCCTGCTCGGGGCGGCCTGCAGCTCCGACGACGCCGGCGACACCGGCGCCGCCGAGTCGACCACGACCACCGTCGCCGACGTGGCCACCACGGCCACCGCCGACGATCCTTCCGCCTCTGGTGGGGCGTTCTGCGATGCGGCGGTGGCCTTCGCCACCGCGCAGGCCGACGCGCCCGATGCCGCGACGCCGGCGGACGTGGAGGCCACGGTCGACGCGATGGCCGACGGTGCCCAGCAGGTGGCCGACACCGCACCCGCCGAGGTGGCCGACGACGCGCAGGCCTTCGCCGAGGCCGTGGACGGCCTGCGCCAGTACGCGGCCGACCGCCAGTTCGATGTCGACCTGGGCGCGGCCGCCCCCGAGTACCAGTCGGGCGAGGGCCAGGCGGTCGTGGCCGCCATCACCGACACGATCGGCCCGGTCGACCAGGCGGTCCAGGACCAGTGCGGCCACTTCCTCACCGAGATCCCCTGATTCCTCACTGAGTCCCCGGGGTTCGAGGCGGTCGGCGATCCGTGCGGCGCGGCCCGGGGTCCGGGTCGCTCAGCCGAGCGAGGGGAAGGGCGGTAGCGTGCCTGCCGGTGCCAGACAGCCTGCTCGGGGGCCTTCGGGCGGGGATCGAGCGTGAGCGGGGGGCGATGGTCGAGCTCCTCGCCGACCTGGTGCGCATCCCTAGCATCAGCGGCTCCGACGCCGAGGTGGAGATCCAGGACCACCTGGCCGGGCACTTCGCCGACGCGGGCCTCGAGGTCGACCTGTGGCCCATCGACGTGGCCGCCACCCTGGCCGCGCCCGACGCTCCCGGTGTGGAGGTCGACCGCCGAGCGGCCTCCGGACTGGTCGGGCGGCTGCCCGGGGGTGATGGCCCGACCCTGATGCTCAACGCGCACGTCGATGTGGTGCCCCCGGGCGACCCGTCGGCGTGGACGCGCCCGCCGTTCTCCGGCGCGGTCGTCGACGGCGCCGTCCACGGGCGCGGCTCGTGCGACATGAAGGCGGGCCTGGTGGCGGCGCTGTGGGCGGTCCGAGCGGTCCGGGCCACGGGGGCCACCCCGAGCGGCGACGTGGTGCTGGCGTGCGTGGCCGGCGAGGAGGACGGTGGGCTGGGCACGTTCGCCCTGCTCGAACGGGGGTGGACGGCCGACGCCTGCGTCATCCCCGAACCGACCGGCCTCGACGTCGTGCCCGCCAACGCGGGCGCCCTGACCTTCCGGCTGCGGGTGCCGGGTCGTGCCACCCACGCATCGCGACGCCTCGAGGGGGTGAGCGCGATCGAGAAGTTCGTGCCGATCCTGGAGGCCCTGGCCGACCTCGAGGCTCGCCGCAACGCCGAGCCGGACCCCCTGGTGGCGGTGTGGGCCCTGCCGTACCCACTGTCGATCGGCACCGTGGCTGCCGGGGACTGGCCCTCGTCGGTGCCCGACCTGCTGACCGCCGAGGGCCGGCTCGGCGTGGCGCTCGACGAACCGGTCGCGGCGGCGCGGGCCGCGCTCGAGGCCGCGGTGGCCGAGGCCGGCACCGCCGACCCCTGGCTGCGCGACCACCCGGTGACCGTCGAATGGTGGGGCGGCCAGTTCGCGTCGGGCCGGCTGCCCGACGGCACCGGTCTGGTCGAGCGGGTGCGCGCCGCGCACGTCGAGGTGACCGCGGGGCCGGCGCCCGCGGTCTGGGGTGCGCCGTACGGCAGCGATCTCCGGCTCCTCGTGGGCAAGGGGGCGATCCCGACGGTGCAGTACGGGCCGGGGGACTCGTCGTCGGCCCACGGCCCCGACGAGCACGTCCGCCTCGACGAGGTCGAGACCGCGGCCTGCACATTGGGACTTCTGGCCCTGAACGGTTGATCCGCAGGCGCGACGCGCCGATGGAGATGCGGGGGGCCCTCCAGCCGGGCGGTGAAGAGTCGACACCAACGGGCGCGAGGAGCATCGATGGGAACGTTGAGCGGGTCCAAGGACGTGGCCGCCGCGCGTGAGCTGGTGGAGGCCGAGGCCCGCTACCGGGGCATCGTCGACACGTCGCTCGAAGGCATCTGGATGGTCGACCCGCATGGTGGTACCACGTTCGCCAATCGGCGCATGGCCGAGCTGCTGAGGGTCACCCCCGACGACCTGTCCGTCAGCACGATCTTCGACTTCACCCTCGAGTGCAACCATGCCGGCGTCGAGCGGCTGCTCGACCAGTTGCGGCGCGGGTCGGCGGCGCGCTTCGAGACGTCGCTGCTGCGCAGCGATGGCACGGAGGTGTTCGTCGACCTCGTGGCCAGCCCCCTGAGCGAGGACGGCGGCGGCTACCTAGGCGGCCTGGCCATGGTGTCGGATGCAACCGAGCGGCGAGCCGCCCTGGTGGCGCTGCGCGACCAGGAGGAGCGGTTCCGGCAGGTGTTCGACCAGGGTCCCCTCGGCGGCGTGCTGGTGGGCATCGACCAGCGGGTGCAGCGGGCCAACGCGGCGCTGTGCGCGATGTTGGGCTACTCGGCCGACGAGTTGGTCGGCCGGACCATCGACGAGATCACCCATCCCGAGGACCGCCAGGTCAACAAACGCCTCGTGGCGGGGATCGTGGCCGGCGACGAAGCACGGATCCAGGTGGAGAAGCGCTACCTGCGCAAGGACGGCGGGCACCTCGTGGGCCGCCTCACCGCCACCCTGATCCGCGACGAGCGGGGGATCCCCGCGTACGCCATCGGCCTGATCGAGGACGTCACCGCGGTCGTGGATGCATCGCGCCAGATCGCGGAGCAGCAGGACCGCCTGGCGATGACCCTCGAAGCCGGCGGCATGGCGGCCTGGGAGCTCGACCTCGAATCCGGCCGCTACACCGTGGCCGACAACCTCAGCGCCGTGTTCGGCATCGACGCCGACCGACCGCCCGAGACGACGCTCGAGGAGTTCATCGGGCGGATCCAACCCGACGACCTCGGTCTGCTCCTCGGCGGCGCCTTCAACGGGGCGGGCGATCCCCTCGGCGAGGAGCTCGACGAGTTCGCGGTCGAGTTCCGCATCACGAAGGACGGCGGCGAGGCCTGGATCCGCACCCAGGGCGAGTTCGTGCGCGACGAGTGCGGGGTGGCCCGATCGGTGCGGGGCGTCTCGGTCGACGTGACCCGGCAACGCCGTGACGAGGACCTGCGGTCGGAGGCGGCCGAGGTGTACCGCCGCACCGTGGAGGCGTCGAGCGATGCCTTCGTGGGGGCCGACGCCGCCGGCCGGATCACGGACTGGAACCCCGCGGCCGAGGAGCTGTTCGGGTGGTCGACAGACGAGGCGCTCGGCACCAGCCTCGTCGACCGGGTGTTCCCCGACGACGACCGCGAGGTGTACGCCGCCCACCTGGCGGCGTTGGCCCCCGGCTCGGCCACCGAGCGAGCCCTGCCCGCCCGTCTCGACATGACCGCCCTGCACCGATCGGGGCGCCAGTTCCCGGTCGAGGTGTCGCTCGTCACCGTCGCGCAGGGTGGTGAGACCCAGGTGCGGGCCTTCGTCCGTGACATCACCGAGCGGCGGGCCCACGAGCAGGAGCTGACCGCACGGGCACTCACCGATCACCTGACGGGCCTGCCCAACCGCACGTTGTTGAGTGACCGCATGCACACCGCGATCGCCACCATCGCTCGGCGCGGCCGAGGCGCCGCGGTGCTCTTCATCGATGTCGACCGGTTCAAGATGGTGAACGACAGTCTCGGTCACCGCACGGGCGACCTGCTGCTGGTGGCCCTCGCCGGGCGGCTGCGCGCCGCCGTGCGCCCCGACGACACCGTGGCGCGCCTCGGCGGGGACGAGTTCGTGGTGCTGTGCCAGGAGCTGGCCCATCCCGCCGAGGCGGTGGAGGTGGCCGAGCGGATCTTCGGTGCGCTGGATGCTCCCTTCTCGCTCGGCACCCGGTCGCACCGCGTCGACGTCAGCATCGGCATCGCCCACGCCACCACCCCCGACGCGGTGCCCGACGACCTGCTGCGCGATGCCGACGTGGCCATGTACCAGGCCAAGGCCGCCGGCGGCGGCCGGATCGAGGTGTTCACGCCGGCCCTGCACCTCCAGGCCCGGCACCGCCTCGATCTGGAGGACGAGCTGCGCGAGGGGCTCGTCGCCGACCAGCTGGTCGCCTACTTCCAGCCCGTGGTGGAGCTGAGGTCGGCGCTGGGGCGACCGGCCGGCACCGTGGTCGGTTTCGAGGCGCTCGTTCGCTGGCACCACCCGACGCGGGGGATCATCGAACCGTCGCGGTTCATCGCCTCGGCCGAGGAGACCGGGCTGATCGTGCCCCTGGGCGAGGCCGTGCTCGATCAGGCCTGCCGCCACCTGGCCACGTGGCGGGCCCGACCCGGAGGCGAGCACCTCACCGTGGCGGTGAACCTGTCGGGCCGCCAACTCGTCGAGCCGGGGCTGTGTGCGACGGTCGCGGCCCTGTTGAGCACCCATGGCCTGCCCCCGCAGGCGCTGTGCCTGGAGATCACCGAGAGCATGCTGATGGCCGAGTCGTCCGCCGCGGCCGCCACGCTCGCGGCGCTCGACGAGCTGGGGGTGGCCCTGGCGGTCGACGACTTCGGCACCGGCTTCTCGTCGTTGCTGTACCTGCGGCGCTTCCCCGTGAAGATCCTCAAGCTCGATCGCTCCTTCGTCTCGGGAGTGGCGTCGAACGAGACGGACGCCACCATCGTCGGCGCCATGGTCGACCTGGCTCACTCGTTGGGGATGTCGGCGGTGGCCGAAGGGGTGGAGACGCGGGCGCAGCTCGCCGCCTTGCGGGCCCGTGGGTGCGACCGGGGTCAGGGGTACCTCTGGTCCGCCCCCGTCGCGCCCGACATCGCCGGCCGCGTGCTGGACGAGTCGGCCACCGCGCTCTGGGCCTCCCGCTGACCGTCCCGGGGGACCGTCGGGTGGGTGTCGGGCCCGGGTCCTTCAGCCGCCGGAGAGTGCCTGCATCAGCGTGACCTCGTCGTCCCCGGCGAGGGGCGTGGACAGGTCGCGCACCACGTCCTCGTTGACGAACACTTTCATGTGCGGGCGCAGGCGGCCCTGCTCGTCGACCACACGGAACCGCAGGCCCGGGAACTGCCGGTCGAGGTCGGCGAGCACGTCACCGACGGTCGCGCCGCCGGCCTCGACCGTCGACGCCTGGCCGGTGTACGAGCGCAGGGGGGTGGGGATGCGCACCCGCATGCCGGTGACCGCCCGCTCAGCGCTCGGCGGGGTCGGCGTGCTCGACGGAGTACACCTCGGGCAGGTGCGCCACCACCGGGGCCCAGTGCTCGCCGCCGTCGGTGCCGGCCCAGACCTCGCCGCTGGTGGTGCCGAAGTACACGCCGACGGGGTCGCGGTCGTCGACGGTCATGGCCTGACGCTTCACGGTGAGCCAGCCCCGGCGGGGGAGCCCGGCGTCGAAGCGGGTCCACGTGTCGCCGGCGTCGCCGGTGCGGTAGACGGCCGGGCGACCGCCCGGGCTGGTGCGGGGCCACACGTCGGTGCCGTCCATGGGGAACACCCACGCCGTGTCGGGGTCGCGGGGGTGCAACTCGATGGGGAAGCCGATGTCACCGACCTCGGCGGGCATGTTGTCGCCGATGCGCTGCCAGCGCCCGTCGGGCCGCTCCATTCGGTAGATGCCGCAGTGGTTCTGCTGATAGAGGCGGTCGGGCTGCTGCGGGTGCAGGCGAACGCAGTGCGGGTCGTGGCCGTACTCGGGGTCGGGGACCGGTGCGAACAGGGCCAGGCAGCCCTGGTTCAGCGGGGCCCAGTCGCCGCCGCCGTCGGTGCTCTCGAACACCCCGCCGGCCGACAGGCCCAGGTAGAGGTGGTCGGCGTCGCGCGGGTCGACGATGACCGAGTGCAACATGGAGCCGTCGGGGGTGTTCTCCTCGGGCCACTCGCACCAGGTCTCCCACATCGGGTGGTCGTTCCAGCCGTCGACGGGCGCCCAGGTGTCGCCGTCGTCGTCGCTGCGGAAAAGGCCCTGGGGCGAGCCGCCGGCGTACCAGGTGCCCGGCTCGTCGGCATGGCCCGGCGTGAGCCAGAACACCGCGCGCACGCTGCGCTCGAGACGGTCGCCCGCGGCGAAGGCGGGCGGCCGGGTGGCCTCGGTGAACGTGGCGCCCAGGTCGGTGGAGCGGAACACCGTGGGGCCCAGGTGGCCGGTGCGGGCGGCGACGAGCAGTGTGGTGCGATCGCGGGGGTCGAGCACCGCGTGCTGGATCACGTGGCCCAGCAGCAGCGGGCCCTTGGCCTGCCAGCCGCCGGGGGCGCGGTCGGCGTCGGCGCCGAGCAGCCACAAGCCCTTGCGGGTGCCGACCACCAGCACGGGCCCGTCGGGCGGGCCGCCCGCCCCGGGCCAGGCGCCGTCCAGCGCTTCCCAACCGGCGTCGGCTGACACCGTCACCATCCCTGGGGCATCGGTCATGGCCGGGGATGGTACGGCGCCGTCCTCCCCGGCGCTGGGGGTGGGACGGTCCGGGATCGCGCTGGTCATGCCCGCTGAGACGGACCAGCGGCCCCGAGATCATCGGTCCCGGGGCACCGGTCCCGGGGCACCGGGCCGACGGGGTGCGTCGCCGGGTGGTGGGTCGCCGGGTCGGACGGCCGGACGGGGGGACCATCGGCTCTACCGGGTCCGGCCGCCACGGCACACGCTGGAGTCCCCGAGGTCAGGACCGACCATGTCGCCACGTTCGAAGTGCTGGATCATCCTGGCGGCGCTGGCGCTGGCGCTCGCCGGCGCCAGTGCGCCCGCCGCCGGCGCCGCCCGCCCGTCACGGGCAGCGAGCGACGGCGCCGGGGCTGCCGCTGCCGCTGCCGCGCCCACGAACGAGCGCAGCACCGCCGACTGGGTGCAGATGGCCGCGGGGGCCAACAGCACCTGTGCCACCCGCACCTCGGGCCGGCTGTACTGCTGGGGCAGCGACGACACCGGCGCGGTGGGCGACGGCGGCGTGGCCAAGAACCGGTCGGCCCCGAGAGAGGTGGCCGGCGGCGCCACCGACTGGGTGGGCGTGAGCGTGAGCTGGTCGGGGGCCTGTGGCCGCCGCGCGACGGGTCGCCTCTACTGCTGGGGCAACGACAGCAACGGCCAGGTGGGCGACGGCGGCGCCAACGCCGACCAGCAGGCGCCGGTGGAGGTGGCCGGCGGCCGGACCGACTGGGCCAGCGTGAGCGCGGGCTACCTGCACACGTGCGCCCGCACCACCACCGGCCGCCTGTTCTGCTGGGGTGCGGACACCCGCGGGCAGTTGGGCAACGGCGGGGCCAACACCGATTCGACCACACCGGTGGAGGTGGCGGGCGGGGCGACCGACTGGGCCAGCGTGAGCGCGGGCTACGGCCACACCTGTGCCCGGAAGACCTCGGGCCGCGCGTTCTGCTGGGGCTACGACCAACAGGGCCAGCTGGGCAACGACCCCACCCTCGGCGACACCACCACGCCGGTCGAGGTGTCGGGCGGCGCCACGGACTGGTCGAGCGTGGTGGTCGGTGGCTTCCACACCTGCGGCGTCAAGACCTCGGGCCGGCTCTACTGCTGGGGCGGCGACCAGTACGGGCAGCTGGGCAACGGCGGGCCGAACACCTACCGGGCCACGCCCGGGCAGGTTGCGGGCGCATCGACGACCTGGGCGCAGGTCTCGGCATCCTGGGACGACACGTGCGCCCGCAAGGCCTCACGGCGCATCTACTGCTGGGGCTGGAACTTCACCGGGCAGCTGGGCAACGGTGCGCACGGGCAGAGCCTGTACGCGGCGACGCCGGGCGAGGTGGCCGGCGCGGCGACCGACTGGTCGTTCGTGATCTCCGGTGGTGGTCACACCTGCGCCCGCAAGATGACCGGTCGCCTCTACTGCTGGGGCTACGACTACTTCGGCCAACTCGGGAACGGCAAGCCCAACGCGGACACGTACCTGCCGGCGCAGGTCGCCTGATCCCGACCCACGCCTGATGCCCGACGACAGGTGATGCTCGACGACATCGCGCTCGGAATGCGCGCGCCATGTCGTCGAGAACGGAGTCGGTCGGTCAGGGACCGGGGGTGAGCGCCAGGTCGGCGGTGGCGCTCTGGCCGGCCGTGACGGTGACCGGGGTGGCGTCGGCCCACGACGTGGCGTCGGTGAACCACTCCCAGCGCCACACGCCGGCGGGGTCGGTGACGATCAGCTTGTACGAGCCGGGGGCGAGGCCCGCCAGCGTGTAGTGGCCCGACACGTCGGTGACCACCGCCTGGCCGGGGGTGCCGGTGGCGCCGACCGAGAGCACCCACGCGCCGGCCACGGGGTCGCCGCCGCCGGTGACCGTGCCACCGATCGCGCCCGGGGCCAGGGGCGAGCCGCTCAGCTCCACGTCGGCGGTCGCGGTCGCCCCCGGGGCCACGACGACGTCGTCGGCGGGATCGATGGCCGGGTCGTCCTGGTGGTACTCGAAGGCCCGCGCGCCGGTGGGATCGACCACCGCCACCGCGTACCGGTCGGGGGCGGGCACCGAGATGTCGTAGTGGCCGGCGGCATCGGTGAGGTCGCCGAGCAGGATCGCGGGGTCGGCCCGGTAGTCGATGGCGTGCACCATGGCGCCGGCCACCGGTCCCGTGCCGTCGGTGACGGTGCCCACAATGTGGCCGCGGGCCGGCGCGGTGAGGGTGAAGGTGTCGACGGTGCTGCCGCCGACCGTGCGGAACCGGCCCGTGAGGGTGGTCTCGGTGGCGTCGACCAGCAGCGCGCCGTAGTCGGCGTTGTAGCGCACCTGGCTGCCGGCGACCGGTGTCGAGAACCCGTAGGGGCTCTGCCCGCCCAGGCCGTCGACCACGTAGGTGAGCGGGGTGCCGTCGTTGTCGTCGTCACGGACGACGCGCTCGTAGGTGTGGTCGTGCCCGGCCAGCACCAGGTCGGCGCCCCATTGCTCGAACGGCCACTGGAGCGCCGCCGTGCTGCCGTGCCCCGACGACGACGAGAAGGGGGCGTGGTGGAACAGCACGACGTTCCAGGGTGAGGGCGAGGCGGCCAGGCCGTTGCGCAGCCACGTGGCCTGCGCCGAGCTCGCGGTGATGCCGGCGGGCTCGGACGGGTCGCTGTCGATGAAGAAGAGGTGCACGGGGCCCTGGACCACGTCGTAGTAACGCTCGTTGCCCGAGGGTCGCAGCGAGGTGACGCCCGCGCCGGGGAGGGTGAAGTACGACAGGTAGCCGGCCAGGTGGCCGCCGTCGCTGATGTCGTGGTTGCCGAGCGCGGGGAAGAACCGGTTGGTGGGGCTGCCCGCCCCGTAGCTACCCGCGTAGGCGCCGATGAACCCGTGGTAGTACTGGCCGATGGCGGCGTCGAAGCCGGCGTTGCCGTAGGCGTTGTCGCCCACGGTGGCCACGACGTCGGGCGTCTCGGCGGCCACCAGCGCGGCCACGTCGGCCTCGTGGCTGTTGTTCGACCCGTAGTCGCCGATGACCGCGAACTGCACGGCCGCCGGCGTCGACGCCGGCGGGTCGACCCGGCCGGGGTGGCGGCCGGCCACGGCGACGGCGGCGACCACAGCGGCGGATGCCGCCAGAACGACGAGCAGCGTCGCCCGCTGCTGCCCTCGGCTCATCACCGCACGCTACTGCGACCGGGCCCGGCGGCCGTCCGCCGCCGGGCCCGTCCGCTCGGCCGGCGGTCAGCCGTCGGCCGGCGCCGGCAGCTCGATGCCGCAGGCCGCCGCGGCGTCGCGGAAGGCCTGGATCTGGTCGGGCGTAGGACGCTCGCCCCGGGCGGGGCGCTCGACGCCCTGGTCGGTGAGGCACTGGCGCTGCTCGTCGGTGAGGTTCCGGTACCAGTGGCGCGCCCCGCGACGGGCGGCGTGGCGGAAGAAGCCCGGCGGTAGGTCGATGCCGCACCCCTCGGCGGCGTCGCGGAAGGCCTGGCGCTGCTCACGGGTGCGGAGCTGGCCGGCCAGCGGGTGCTCGAAGCCGGCGTCGGCCATGCACTGGCGTTGCTCGTCGGTGATCCGGGGGTGGCGGCCCTGGGTCTCGCCGGAGTCCTGGGCGCCGGCGGGTGGGGCCAGCAGGCCGGCGCCGACGGCCAGCACGCTGATCACCAGGGTGGCCAGTGCACCGGCCCGCTTGGCCCGGGAGGTGGTGGATGGGGTGGGCATGGGACTGCTCCTCGTCGTCGGGGTTGGTTCGGGTGTCGTGGCCCGATCGGCCACGAGACGACTGTGCGCCCCGACCTTGAACGACGTCCCTCACGGAACTTGAGAATCGCCGGAGAATTCGGCGACGGCGACGGTGCCGCCGCCCGGCGCGGCCTCGACCCAGGCCCGCCCGCCATGGTCGACGGCCACCTGGCGGACGATGGCCAGGCCCAGGCCCGACCCGGGCACGGCCTCCGCGTCGCTCCCGCGGGCGAAGCGCTCGAACACCCGCTCGCGCTCCTCCGGCGCCACCCCGGGGCCGTGGTCGCGCACCGCCACCCGTGAGCCCGTGACGGTGACCTCGATGGTCGGGCCGAGGGGGTTCCACTTGCAGGCGTTGTCGACCAGGTTCGTCATCGCCCGCTCGATCGCGGCGGCGTGGCCGATCACGGTGCGGCCGGCGATGTCGGCGTCGTCGCCGGCGTCGGCATGGTCTCCGGCGCCGCCGCGGTTCGGCGAGCGGTCGCCGGTGGTCACCGCGATGGCCTGGCCGGTGCGGCGCCGGGCGCGAGCGGCCACCCGGTCGGCCACCTGGCCCAGGTCCACCGGGCCGGGCTCGTCGGTGACCGCGTGGGTGTCGGTGGCCAGGTCGACCAATTCGGTGGCCAGGTGGGTCAGCTCTGCCAGCTCGTCGAGGGCATGGTCGTACAGCTCCCGACGCTGCGCCGCCGGCAGTCCCGCCGAGGTTGCGAGGGGCGTCCCGGACGGATCGTCTCGCGGTGCCGCGTCGTCGGTCGCGGTCGCGTTGGCCGGGACGGCATCGGTGGCCGGGTCGGCCCGGCGCAGGAGCTCGATCGTGGTGCGCAGGCTGGTGAGGGGCGTGCGCAGCTCGTGGCTGGCATCGGTGACCAGTCGCTGCTGCTGCGCGCGTGACGTGGCCAGCGCCGCCACCATGGTGTTGAAGCTCTCGGTGAGTCGCCCCACCTCGTCGTGGGTGGTCGGGGCGGGCAGGGGCGCGGTGAGGTCCTGGTCGCGCGCCACCCGCTCGGTGGCCCGGGTGAGGTCGTCGATGGGGCGCAGCGCCCGCCTGGCCGCCACCAGGCCCACCACCGCCGCGGCAGCCACGCCGAGCACGGCGGTGACCCCCAACAGCACCGCCAACCCCTCGAGGGTGTCGTCGGTCTCGGTGACGGCGCGTCCCACCTGCACGGCGCCGCCGCCGGGCACGGCCTGGGTGCGCACCCGGAAGTGGGCGCCGTCCACGGTGGCGTCGCGGGTGAACGCCCCGTCGCCCTCGGCCGCCGCGGTGAGGTCGGCGGCGCCCACGGGCAGGGCCGAGCCGGCCAGCGAGGTGGTGGTCCCGGTGACGCCCACGACCTGGATCGAGATGTCCTGCACCAGCGCGGCACGGATGCCGGCGCCGTCGGCCGCCCCACGCGGTCGGCCCTCGCCCCGCACCGGCGTGGTGCGTTGGGCGAACGCGGCCATCGCCGGAAGCTCGGCGAGGGCGTGGGCGCGGGTGGCGAGGGCGTCGTCGATCTCGGCCCGTAGCCGGTGCGCGGTGGCCAGCCAGGCCACCGCCACCGCCACCACCACCGCCAGCGCCACCGCCACCGCGACCACGACGGTCAGCCGGGCCCGCAGGGTCACGGGTCGGTGCGGGCCACGAAGCCCACGCCCCGCACGGTCTGGATCAGTCGGGCGCCGCCGTGCTCCTCGGTCTTGCGCCGCAGGTACCCGATGTACACGTCGAGCGAGCCCGCGGTGCCCAGCTCGTAGCCCCACACCCGGTCGGAGATCAGCTCCCGCGTGAGCACCTGGCCGGCGTTGCGCAACAGCAGCTCGAGCAGGGCCCATTCGGTGCGGGTGAGGTCGATGGCGTGGCCGGCCCGGCGGGCGGTGTGGGCACCCACGTCCATCTCGAGGTCGGCCAGGGAGAGCAGGCCCCCGTCGTCGTCACCGTGGCGCCGGAGCAGGGCCCGCACCCGCGCCAGCAGCTCCTCGAGCGCGAACGGCTTCACCAGGTAGTCGTCGGCGCCCGCGTCGAGGCCCGCCACCCGGTCGGTGACCGCGTGGCGGGCGGTGAGGACGAGGATCGGTGTGCGGTCGCCCTCGGCCCGCAGGTGTCGGCACACCTGGAGGCCGTCGAGGCGGGGCATGGTGACGTCGAGCACCACCGCGTCCGGGGCCTCCCGAGCGATGGCATCGAGCGCCTCGACCCCGTCGGTGGCCGTCGGCACCGTGTAGCCCTCGAACTCGAGGGCCCGCCGCAGCGACAGCAGGATCCCGGGGTCGTCGTCGACGAGCAGCACGCGCACCGACGCATGGTGGCACCCGACCTTGAGAAGTTCCGAAGAGGGCCCTGGCCGCGGGCCGCCGGGGTGGGGTCGCGCCTGCGAGCATGCAGGGATGGCCGACGACGAGGCGCTGGACCGGCGCCTCCCGATCGATCCCGACCTCGACCCCGCGGATGCCGCCGAGCCCTCGGACGAGCACGTCCCGCGACCGCCCGGCGCCCCCGGGCCCCGGCGGGCCGAGCCGTCGGTGCTGGCGGCGATCGCCGCCGGCGGCGCGCTGGGCGCGCCGGCCCGCTACGCGGTGGCGCAGGTGGTGGGGGTGGGGGTCGACGGCTTCCCGTGGGCCACGTTCTGGACCAACGTCGCCGGCAGCTTCGCGCTGGGGTTCCTGCTGGTGGTCCTGATCCGGCGGTACCCGCCGTCGCATCACCTGCGCCCCTTCGTGGCCACGGGCTTCCTGGGGGCGTTCACCACCTTCTCCACGTTCGTGGTCGAGACCGACCTGCTCGTCGACCACGGCCACGCGGCGACCGCGGCGGCCTACGTGACCGCGAGCGTGGCGGCGGGCCTCACCGCGGCGTGGGCGGGGATCGCGGGCGGCCGGCGGGTGTCGGCCGTGGCCGCGGGGGCGGCCCGGTGAGCGTCAACGCGGTGGTGGGCATCGCGGTGGCAGGGGCCCTGGGGGCGCCCGCCCGCTACCTGGTGGACGGCCTCGTGCAGGACCGCACCCGAGGCCCGTTCCCGTGGGGCACGTTCGTGGTGAACGCCACGGGGTCGTTCCTGCTGGGCCTGATCACCGGTGCGGCGCTCTACCACGGGTTCACCGGCGCGCCGAGGCTGTGGCTGGCCACCGGCTTCTGCGGTGCCTACACCACCTTCTCCACGTTCACGTTCGAGACCGTGCGCCTGGTCGAGGAGGGCGACGCCGGCCCGGCGCTGGCCAATGTCGTCGCCGGCCTCCTGGTGGGGGCGGCCGCGGCCGCGGCCGGCCTGGCCCTCGCCGCCGCCGTCTGACCAGCCTGGCGGCGGCCTGCGGCGACCTGCGGCGACCTGCGGCGAGTGGCGGCCGGCGACCCCCGGCGAGTGGCGATCGCCGCGAGCGGCGACCCGCGGCTGGCGACCTGCGGCTGGCGGCCAGCGGGCGGCGTCCGGCGACCGACAGCCGGCAGCGGGCGGCGGCTGATGTCCACCTGTGGGCCGGCGATGCCAGACTGGCCGGGATGGAGTCGGAGCGGGCACGCGAGGACCCTGCGTCCTCGTGGCGGGAGATCGATCGCCGGCCCGCGCCCGCCCCCGGGGGGCCGTCCGCCCTGGTGGGCGGGGTGGTCGGCGCCGCCGCCGTGGCGTTCCTGCTGTGGCGGGGCCACCCCACCGCCGCGGCGGCGCTGGCCGTCTTCGTCGTCACGCTGCTCGTGCTGCGCCGCCTCGCGCCGGGCGTCGACCGCTGGGTCGCGAAGGTGCTCGCGGGCATCGGCCACGTGGTCGGCCTGGTGCTCACGGTGCTGATGATGGGGCTCATGATGGTGGTGCTCGTCCTGCCGGTGTGGGTGCTCACGCACCTGCTGCGGTGGGACACCCTCGATCCGGCCGGCGACCGAGGACACTGGGCCCCCCGACCGCAGCGCCTCTGGGACGCACTCCCGCACCGCGAGTTCGCCAGCGAGCGGCGCCCCCGGTCGTTGCCGTCGAAGCTGCACGGTCTGGCGGTGGCCGCCGTGCCGCTGGTGTTGCTGCTCGTGGTGGCCTTCCCGCTGCGTGACGAGACACGGCAGTGGGCCGGTCGGCTGATCCCCGGCTCGACCCTCTTCGAGGACCCGCCGCCGCCGTCGGCGCCGGTGGTCGGCCCGCAGACCGAGTTGGCCACCACGTTGGGCACGATCCCGTTCCCTCAGGGCGACGGGCCCGACGGTGTGCCCCGCGACGGGCGGCTCGGGCTGAACGACGCCCCCTGGCTGGCCCAGTACATCTCGGAGTACTTCCCCGTTCCCCTGCTCTACGACTCGTACCTCACCGTCCGGGTCGCCGACACGTCGGGCCAGTACGTGAACGTCACGTCGCGGGTGCGCCACAGCTACACCCCACCGGGTGCCGCCGACGACGACGCCGCCCTCGACGTGTGGTTGTTCGGGTCGTCCGCCCTCTACGGGCAGGGCCAGCGCGACGAGCACACCATCCCCTCCGAGGTCGCCCGCCTGGCGGAGGCCGACGGTGTCGACCTGCGGGTGCAGAACTTCGGCGTGCCGGGCTACCGGGCGTGGCAGGACGCGGTGCTGATGGGCCAGATGCTCACGGAGCGGCCGGCGCCGGACCTCATCGTGATGTACGAGGGCTTCAACGACATCATGGCCACGCTCATGCCGGGCTCGCGCACCGAGGTGGACGCCGGGTGGTCCGACGACGTGCGCCGGGCGCTCCGCGAGTCGGGGGCGGCGATCGGCGGCACCACCGACGAAGACGACCCCATCCCCCGTACGACGGGCACGTCGCCCCAGAACGCCGCCGTCGTGTTCAACCGCTCGGCGCAGTTCGCGCGTGACATCGCCGGCGCCCGGGGGGTGCCGATCGTGCAGTACCTGCAGCCGTCGGTGTGGACCCGCGACCTCGCCGTCGACGACGCCACCCTCGCCAACATCGGCGCCGATCGGGAGTGGCACGACAGCTTCGGCGCGGCGTGGAACCAGGCCCGGGCGCTGATGACCACCGACGGGGTGATCGACCTGGGCGACGACCTCGACGACCTCGACGAGCTCGTCTACGAGGACGATGCCCACCACAACGAGCACGCCGCGCACGTAGTGGCGGAGGCGATGTACGCGAACCTCGCCCCTCAGATCGACCGCCTGGTGGCCGAGCGGGCGGCGGCGTCGCAGGGCTGACGCCACACGGATCGACCCGACGAGGCTCGTGCCGGCCTACGGGGTGAAGAAGGGGTTCCTGGGGTGGTGGCGGGCCTCGAGCACGTCGGCGAGGGCGGGTTGGCCGGCCCGACCCGACAGCACGGCCCGGAAGGTGGCGGCCCGGTTGTTGCGGTACACGGCGTCGGCGTCGACCGCGTCGGGGCTCACCCACACGGCGGCGATCAGCACCAGGCCGTCGGCATCGTGGTCGGTGAGCCCGAGCTCGGCGGCGGCGTCGGCCACGCCGGCGGCCACGCCCGCCTGCGCCGCGCCCCAGGTGAGGGTGCCGTGGCGGTCGGAGGCGATGGCCGCCTTGTTCACGAACAGGGTGAGCGGCTTGGCGGGCAGGCCTGGTCGCACCACCGCCACGAAGGGGGCGTGACCCGCCGACGGGGTGGCCAGCGCGGTGGCCCAGGCGGTGCCCACGGGGCCGTCGCGGGGACCGAGCACCGTGTTCAGGTGGGCGGCCTCGGCACCGTCGCCGACGAAGCTCTCGCCGATCTCGATCATGTCGCCTCCTGGTTGTTCGCGATGGCGATGGCGATGGCGATGGCGATGGTGGCGGTGTCGGTCGCGATGGTCGCGATGGCGCCGCGGCCCGGACTCATGCCACGCGGCCGTAGCGGACCCGCCGCAGCCCCTCCGAGCTGGTGGTGCCGGGGCGGGTGTCGTAGCCCAGCAACGCCACGTGACGGGGGCGGGGCCCTCGCACCGGCGTCACTCGGTGGAGCGACCAGCGGCCCGCGAACAGCAGCAGGGTGCCCGGCTCCATCGCCACCACCTGCACCCTGTGCTGGGGGTCGCCGGCCATCACCGCCGCCACCCGGTCGTAGTGCTCGTCGCCGGGGTCGCGCACCCGCTCGGCGCACTCGAAGTCACCGCCCCCCTGGCTGGACTGCAGCGCGATCGACACGACGAAGTCGGTCTGGTCGAAGTGCCAGCCGAGCTGGTCGCCCTCGGTCATCACGGCCAGGTTGAGCGCGCCCAGGGGATCGGCGTAGCGGTGCAGCGCGGTCACCGCGAGCAGCCGGCGGAGGAGCTCGCGGAGCGGGTCCCACTCGTAGAGCGCCCGGAGGCCCGATTCGCGGGGGAACCGGTCGTAGGCCACCGCGCCGAGCGACGTGGGCCAGAGCGCCCGGCGGGGATGGTCGGCCGGATAGGACTCGTCCGGCGGTGCCAGGTAGGCGGTGCCCGCCACCGTCGAGTGGTGGGCGAGCGGGGCGAGGTCATCGGCTTCCGCGACCAGCCGGGCCACGGCATCGGGGCGCAGGAACCCCGGGAGCTCGACCAGGCCGCGGCGAGCGAGGCTGCGGCGACCCTCGTCGATCAACCGGGCGGCGACCGAGCCGTCCAGGTCGTCCAGCGGGTAGGCCGCCTGGTCGACCAGGGTGGCCGGCGAGGGGCCGGTCGCCTGGTCGCCCCGCCACCTGGCGTCGGGAGCCGGTGCAATCGTCGGGAGCCTCGTGACGGTCAGCGGGTGGCGGCGGTCTGGGTGGCGACGGTCAGGCGGTCGTGGCCGGTCAGGGGGTGGCGGTCGTGGGTGTGGCCGCGCCCGCGACGGTCGTGGTGGTGGCGTCGGGGGCCGGGGCGGGCTCGGCCGCGGCGGTCACCGCCGCCAACGCGTCCTTGTCCACATGCATGGTGGTGAGCGCTCGGCCCAGGGCCTCGGCGTCGGCCGTGTCGAGCACCTCGGCCACCACCTGGATGAAGTACGGGTCGGCGTTGTCGGGGGTGGCCGCCACCAGCACCCAGGCCCGCTGGTCGTCGCCGCAGTTGACGAAGAACTGCGCCCGCCCCGTGAAGTCACCGGTGGCGATGTCACGGATCGGCAACGCGGCGCACTCCTCCGAGATGGTCTCGCCCTCGCGGGGGTCGCGCGTGCCCGACGACAGCGACCCGTCGGCCGACTGCTGGATGATCGTGCCGAACCCCGGCTGGGTGGGGAACTGGCTGCCGCCCACCGGGGCGGCGAAGAAGTTGATGATCGGCTCGTCCTCGACCCGCGCCGAGAAGTCGGGCGACACCCGGATGGCGGTCTGCAGCGGCGCCAGCGGCGCCGGCTCCATGTTGCGGTAGGCGACGGGCGCCTCGACGGTGGTGACGCCGGTGTTGTCGCACACGAGGGCGTAGTCGTCGTAGGGCTCGGCCTCGGGCAGGCTGGCCTGGCGGATCAGGTTGGCCACCAGCCGCTCCACCTCGGGGGTGGGGGTGCCGCCGTCGGTGACCTCTCCCGCGCACAGCGGGACGCGTGCCGCCACCTTGGGCGCCGAGACGCCGGTGGTGGTGTCGGTGCTCTGGTCGTCGCCGCCGCCCCCGCAGGCGGCGAGGAGGGCGGACGCGGCGACGAGGGCGACAAGGGTCAGACGGATCCGGCGGTGACGGCGGTTGTCCCGACTCGATGCAACGAGGCCGCCCGTGCTCGACGCAGAGAGAAGGTGAGCTGGCACGAGCGGTGACGCTAGTCAGGCGAACCACCCGCGCAAAGGCGGGCGGGTACCGGATCGGGCAGTGCGCTCGACGTGCCGTCGTGCACGGGCGAAGCTCACGGTCATGGCTCCCCTCCGATTCGCGATCCTCGGCGCCGCCGCCATCGCCCCCAACGCGTTGGTCAAGCCGGCCGCGGCAGATCCCACCGTCGAGGTGCTGGCGGTGGCCGCGCGCTCACGCGAGCGGGCCCAGGCCTTCGCCGACCGCCACGGCATCCCGCGGGTGCACGACACCTACGACGACGTGCTGGCCGACCCCGAGGTCGACGCCGTCTACAACCCGCTGCCCAACGGGCTGCACGGGCGCTGGACCGTCGCCGCCCTCCGGGCGGGCAAGCACGTGCTGTGCGAGAAGCCATTCACGGCCAACGCCGACGAGGCTCGAGCGGTGGCCGAGGTGGCCCGGGCGTCCGACCGGGTGGTGATGGAGGCGTTCCACTGGCGGTACCACCCCCTGGCCGCCAGGGTGCTCGAGATCGTGCGCTCCGGTGAGATCGGCGAGTTGCGCCACGTGGCGGCCAGCTTCTGCTTCCCCCTGCCTCGCAAGGGCGACATCCGCTGGTCGATCCCCCTGGCCGGCGGGGCCCTGATGGACGCGGGCTGCTACCCGATCCACATGGTGCGCACGGTGGCGGGCACCGAGCCCGAGGTGGTCTCGGCCACGTCGAGCGAGGGCTGGGGCGGCGTCGACCGTGCCACCAGCGCGCAACTGCGGTTCCCGGCGCTCGGCGCCGGTTCGGGGCCGACCGGGGCCATCACCTGTTCGATGTGGTCGCACCGCCTGGCCGCCATCTGGCTGCGGGCCGAGGGGAGCGAGGGCACGCTGAAGGTGCGCAACCCGCTGATGCCGCACCTGCTCGGGCGGATCACCGTCGCCGCCGGTGGCACCACCCGCCGCGAACGCAAGTGGCCGGGCACGACCTACTCGTACCAGCTGAGCGCGTTCGCCGCCGCCGTGCGCGAGGGCGCGCCGTTCCCCACCGGGGTGGACGACGCCGTCGCCAACATGGCGGTGATCGACGCCATCTACCGGGCCGCCGGCGTCGAGCCGCGGCAGCCCACCCCGTGACCGGTTCGGCGGCCACCCTGGCCGTCTACGTGGCGCTGCTGCGCGCCGTGAACCTGGGCAGCCACGGCAAGGTGCCCATGGCCGGCCTGCGGTCGTGGTGCGTCGATCTCGGGTTCGGCGACGTCGCCACCTACATCCAGAGCGGCAACGTGGTGTTCACCGCCAACGGCACCGACGAGGCCGAGGTGGCCCGAGCGCTCGGCGACCGCGTGCACCAGGAGTGCGGCGTGCGCACCCCGGTGCTGGTGCGCCGTGGCGACGAGCTCGAGCGTGCCGTCGCCGCCAACCCCCTCTACGACGACGCCCTCGACCCCAAGATGCTGCACCTGGCCTTCCTGAGCGAGGCGCCGCCGACCGATCGGGTGGCCGCGCTCGACCCCGACCGGTCCCCGCCCGACGTGTTCGTGGTCGACGGCCGCCACGTCTACCTGCACTACCCCGGCGGCAGCGGGCGCTCGAAGCTCACCAACGACTACCTCGAGCGCACGCTCGGCACCGTGTCGACCGCCCGCAACTGGAACACGGTGCGCACACTGCTCGACATGGTGCGCGAACGCGAGCCGTGACCCGACGCGCCGCCGCCGGTCGGTGGCCCGATCCAAGGCGAAGGAACGGGGGGTGCCGGGGTCCCGATCTCGTCCTGGGTACCGGTCGGCCGGTCCGACGCTCGTCGAGGTCTCGAACGCCACATCGTCAGCCTCCGCGTCCGACCGGCGGCGGTTCTCGAACTCGACGCCATGACGCCATTGCCTCGAGTTTCGTGACGGCGGGCCCGGTGGGCACCGCGTTCGGCCCATCCCCGGCCCACGGCCAAGAGTCGGAGGGCGGGCGGCGGAGGGCAGGCGGCGGCACGAGGGACCGATGTCGCCGCACGACAAGACCCGCATGTGAAGGGGTGCTGGTGGTGCCGTACCGCCCCGATCGACCCGGATACCACGTTGCGTGGCCAAGAGAACAGGTCACGGAACCGATCTCGGGGACGCCGCGAGGACCGGCTTCTTTCCTTGTGCACCAGACCGGGCGGGCCAGGGTCTGGTGCACGAAGAACCCGAGGGCGGCTCGTGTCTGGCCACGCTGCGTGGCCGGTGGCTGGCCGTCAGCGTCGCTGACCAGCGCTTTCCGACAGCTCTCGTCAGGGTGTCGCAGGATCGCGGACGTGGCCGCTCATCTCGTCGGGTTTGCGGCAGCCGGATCTGACCCGGCGCCTCCCCGAGAAGCCCTTCGTCTGGGTCCGGATCGGCGCGTCGCGGGCGGAACGGCGCGAAGACGTGCCGGCCGCGAGATCTGGCGCAGCCGCCAACCCCACTCTTCGCTCCTTCTCGGCGGCGATGCCGCGCTCGAGAGGGCAACGAGGGTCGGGCCTCGGTGGCGCCCGCGCCACCCGCAGTCGCGGAGACACCTCGGCGCCGCCGGCGTGGTGTCTCGGTCCGCGCGGTCAGCCGTCGCAGGCGGCGAGCAGGGTGTCGAGGATCAGGGTGCGTACAGTGGCGGCGTCGACGGCCTCGGCGACGTCGCAGGTGGCGGTGTCGGTGGGGGCGTGGTGCCGGCGATCGACCACGGTCATGCCCCGGGTGCCACCGGCGAGCTCGACGTGCACGGGCCGGCGCTGGTGGGTGAACAGGTGGGGGTGGGAGACGGCCAGGACGGCCAGCGGGTCGTGCATCGGGCTGCCCTCGTCGGCCGGTCCGGCCCGTCCCTTGCGGCCGTAGTAGGCCAGCACGTCGGCGAGGAAGGCCCCCCGGGCGCCACCGGTCGCCCGGAGCCGGTCGCCGTCGTCCGCGGTCATGCGCACCTGGTGGGTGACGTCGAGCCCGGCCATCCGCACGGGCACCCGGTCACTCGCCTCGAACACGATGGCGGCCGCCTCGGGATCGGCCCACACGTTGAACTCGGCGGTGGGGGTGACGTTGCCGATGGTGGCGCCGCCGCCCATCAGCGAGATGCCGGCCACCCGATCGAGGATGGTCGGATCGAGGCGCAGGGCCAGGGCGATGTTGGTGAGGGGCCCCACCGGCACCAGCCAGCATCCCGGGCGAGCCCGAGTGGCCTCGATGAGGTAGTCGACGGCGTGACCGGCGCCGGCGCTGCGGGTGGGTGGCGGCAGCGACGTGCCCCCCAGCCCGCTCTCGCCGTGCACCGCCGGCGCGTGGCGGGCCGGGGCCACCAGCGGCCGGTGGGCGCCGGCGTGCACCGGCACGTCGATGCCGAACAGCTCGGTCACCGCCAGGGCGTTGCGGGTGACGTCGACCAGCGGGGCGTTGCCGCTCACCGTGGTGACGCCCACCAGGTCGGTGTGGCGCGCGGCCACGATCAGGGCGACCGTGTCGTCGTGGCCCGGGTCGCAGTCCACGATCACTGCCGGGGGCGCGGTCACGTTCACGTCTTCTCCTCTGGGGTCGGATCTCCCGTGTCTCGGCGGTGTCGCTGCGCCGAGCACGCTGGGCATCGTGTCGGGCAGCGGGGGTCTGTGGTCACTGCTCGGCTCCGCGGCCCGGGGGGTCGGCACTGGTGAGGGCGAGCAGGGCGTCGACGGCGGTGGCGGTGGGCGCCGAGCGGGCGCCCGCGGCCACGGTGGCGAGCGCGCCCGCGGCGTTGGCCCGGCGGACGGCGTCGGTGGGGTGGTACCCCGCGGCGAGCGCGGCGCCGAGCACACCGCAGAAGGCGTCGCCCGCGCCCACCGTGTCGACGGCGTCGACCGGGTGGCCCGCCACCGTGTCCACCTCACCGGTCGGGGCGACGTGCACCACGCCGCCGGCGCCCAGGGTGACCAGCACGGTGCGGCCCGGCGTGCCCCGCACCAGCGTCGCGGCGAGCGCGCCGACGTCGCCGGCGGGGCGGGCGTCGCGGGCGGTGCCGTGGTCGGTCAGCGCGGCCAACTCGTGGCGGTTCACCACCAGCACGTCGACCACGTCGAGCAGGTCGATGATCGCGGCCTCGGCACCGGGGTGGATCGGGGCCGCGTTGAGGATCGTGCGGGCGCCGGCCGCACGAGCGCGGCCGAAGAAGGCGGCGACGGCGTCGAGCGGTGCCTCGAGCTGGGCGATGGCCACCGCGGCGCCGGTCAGGTCGACATCGGTGGCCGACGCGTGGCGGTTGGCCCCCGGTGCGACCGCGATCTGGTTCTCACCCGCGGCGTCCACACAGATGAGCGCCGTGCCCGTCGCCGCGTCGACCCGGCGGACGGCCGCCACGTCCACTCCCTCCGCGGCCAGCGTGGCGAGCACGTCGTCGCCGTCGGCGTCCTGGCCCACCGCGCCCACGAACCGGACCGAGGCGCCGGCGCGGGCCGCGGCGACGGACTGGTTGGCGCCCTTGCCGCCGTGGCCCCGCTGCAGCACACCTCCACTGACGGTCTCGCCGGGCTGCGGGAGGTGTTCGAGCACCGCGGTGAGGTCCACGTTCACGCTGCCCAGCACCACCACCTGGCTCTCCATGTCGTCACCGTAGGCAGCACCGGTGATCGGCACGGGTTCGGCCCCGGTGCCGGTGCCGGTGCCGCGATGCGGCCCACCTGCATCGGGCCGGCCTCGGAGCCGCTGGGGCCCGGCGGCGCCCGCGATTCGGTCAGTCAGGCTCGCCGGCCGACTTGTCCCGCAGGCTGGCCACGATGTCGCCGAAGTGGCCGGGGTCGGGGTTGCGGTTGTTGACCAGGCTCACCGTCACCGGCCCGATGGTGGCTGCGCCCGACTCGTCGACCGCGCCGGCCACGACCCTCGCGATCCGGGCCTGCAGGCGCTCGGCGATGGCGGCGCGTGGCCCCATCACGGCCACCGCCTCCATCAGATGCTCCGGGATCAGTGGGCCCATGTCCGACCACCGCCCCTGCTTCGAGAGCCGGTTCAGCTCGGGGTGCAGGTCGTCGACGCCGTGGCTGGCCAGCACGGGCACATAGGCCGGGGTCGAGCCGTAGAACGCCAGCTGGTCGGCCAACGAGGTCCGCGCCCGAGCCTCGGCCTCCTCGTCGCCGTCGGGCCAGGTGACGATCATGGTCACCAGCACCACCTCGAGCCCCTCGGCCGGGCGGCCGGTGGCGGCGCGTCCCCGCGCCAGTGCCGGCAGGGTGAGGGTGCGCAGCGACTCGGGGGAGTGGAAGGGGTGCACGATGAACCCGTCGGCCACCTCGCCGGCCACCTCGGTCATGCGCGGCCCGAATCCGCCGGTGAACACCGGCGGCGGCCCGAACGGGTTCGGGCCGGGATCGAACGCCGGGATCATGATCGTGTGGTCGTAGAAGCGACCCCGGAAGTCCAGCCGGGCCTCGCCCTGCCATGCGGCCCAGATGGCCTTGATGGCCTGCACCATCTCTCGCATCCGCTCCGCCGGGTGGGACCAGGTCTCGCTGAACCGGTGCTCGATGTGGGGCCGCACCTGCGAGCCGATGCCCAGCACGAAGCGGCCCTCGGTGATGAGCTGCAGGTCGTAGCCGACGTTGGCCAGCACCATGGGGTTGCGGGCGAACCCGATCGCGACCGCGGTGCCCAGCCGCAGGGTCGACGTGGTGGCCGATCCGAGCGCGAGGGGCAGGAACGGGTCGTGTTTCGACTCGAACGAGAACGCGGTGTCGTACCCCAACGCCTCGAGCTCGGCGAACTCGGCGCCCGAGTGCCGAGGGTCGCCGGTCGGGATGGTGGTCGCGATCCGCACGTCGGGCAGTCTCGCGCCTCGTCGCCGCGCCATCCTCCGGCCGGCCGGGGCGAGCACGACCTGTCCGCCCTGCGGGTCGCCGTCACGGGGGCGGCCGACATCGGGGTGCTGGCACCGCCGTGCGGTGCGCCCGAACCGGGATCCTGCGCCGTCTCGGGGCTGCGGACGGGACCCGGACGAGGGGTGCGGTCTTCACGCGGCGCCTACGGTGAGCACCGTGGGACCGAGCCGCAGGTTCACCATCCGCCAGCACCCGGCCCTGCGGGCGATCGCGTGGCCGATGGGAGGCGCCCACGGCGCCGCGGTCGTCGACGACACCCACCTCGTCGTGCGCTACGGGATCATGTTCCGCGCCGCCATCCCCCGGTCGGCCCTCGGTGCTCCCGCCCGCTACCACGGCAGGGTGTACAGCTGGGGTGTGCATGGCTGGCGAGGCCGGTGGCTGGTCAACGGCTCGTCCCACGGCATCGTGGTGCTGGCGGTCGAGCCCCGCCAGCGTGCCTACGTGATGGGTTGGCCCATCCGGCTGCGAGAGTTGGCCATCAGCCTCGACGACCCTGACGGCTTCGTCGCCGCCCTGGCCTGAGCCCGCCGGACTCGAGGCAATGCCCCCCGGGTTCCGGGGGTTGTTGCCTCCCGAATCGGCCGGCGGTGAACTCGAGGCATGGCCCCCCGGGTTCCGGGGGCTATTGCCTCGAGAATGGGCCGGCGGTGACCTGGATGTGGTGGTTGGTGCCTCGAGCACGGGGTTCGGCATCGGATAGGGCCGGCGGGAACCAGGGCGGGCGTACGATCGGGGCCGTGAGTGACGGCACCCTCGACCCCGGCTTGGACGCCCGACTGATCGCCCTCGAGGAGAGAGTCGACGAGCTGTCCCGCCGCCTGTTCAGCGACCTGGCGCCGCTGCGGCCGGCGCCGGCCGGCCAGACGGTGGTCGACCCGGACGTCGTGGCCATGGCCTCGCCCGGCGACGACCTGGCGGTGGCCCGGGCGGTGCTGGAGCAGGTGAAGCGCACGGGCGCCGACCTGATCGTCGCCGAGCAGGCGGTTCGGGCCGCCGCCGGCCTGCCACCCCGACCGGGCGCGCGCTGACCGTGGGTGCCGCCACCCGGACCGGGCGAGTGCTGGCCGTGGGCGCCGTCGACCGGGTCGAGTCGGCCGGGTGGCCGAGCCCGCGGACGGTCGGGTCGGGGGCTCGCTGACCGTGGACGCCACCTCGTGGGACGAGCGCTACCGGGGTGCCGAGTACGTGTGGGCGGTCGAGCCCAACCGGTTCGTCGCCGAGCAGGTGTTGCCACTGGCGCCCGGCCGGGCCCTCGATCTCGGCGCCGGCGAGGGTCGCAACGCCGTGTGGCTGGCCGGACGGGGGTGGGACGTCACCGCGGTCGACTTCTCGGCCGAGGGCATGGCCAAGGCCGACCGGCTGGCCGCCGACCACGGGGTGGGCATCACCACCGAGGTGGCCGACGTGCTGGCCTTCCCCGTCGAGCCGGCGGCGTGGGACCTGGTGCTGCTGAGCTACCTCCAATTGCCCACCGACGAGCGCCTCGACGTGGTGCGACGCGCCGCCGCCGGTGTGGCCGCCGGCGGCACGCTCCTGGTGGTGGCCCACGACCGGAGCAACCTCGAACGCGGCTTCGGCGGGCCGCAGTACCCCGAGGTGCTCTACGACGTGGACGAGACGGTCGCCGCCGTGGCCGCCGCCGCGGGCCCGCCCGCCGGGCACCTGGTGCCGGTGGTGGCCACCGTGGTGGGCCGCACGGTCACCACCGACGGGGTCGACCACGTGGCCCTCGACACCCTGGTGGTCGCCCGCCGAAAGTGACCGATGGCCCTGTCGGATCGGTGGCCCGACCAGGGACCATGACGCCCATGACCGACGTCAGGATCCTGGTGGTCTTCCACAGCGACGAGGGCCACACCACCGAGGTGGCCGGCCGCATCGCCGCCCGCCTCCACCAGGGCGGCGCGGGCACCGACCTGCGCAGTGCCGAGGACGCACCCGACCCCGACGGGTACGACGGCGTGGTGCTGGGCGACTCGGTCCACCACGAGCGCCACAGCAAGGACCTGCTCCACTACGCCGGCGAGCACCGCCGCGGGCTCGAGTCACGACCGTCGGCGCTCTTCCAGGTCAGCCTGACCTCGGCCACCCACGACCGGGCCCACGACCTGCTGGCGCACGAGATGGTGCAGAAGGTGGCCGAGAAGACGAACTGGGAGCCCGATCTGGTCGGCCTGTTCGCCGGTGCGCTGGCCTATACGCGCTACGGCTGGTTCCAGCGCCGCGCCACCCGTCACCTGGCCGAGCACGGCGGGCTCGACACCGACACGAGCGCAGATCACGACTACACCGACTGGGACGCGGTCGACGCCTTCGCCGACCACTTCCTCGCCTACGTGCGCGAGCACGCCGGCGCGCCGCCGGAGCCGCCAACGGCGCCGGCCCCGGCGGCGCCGCCGGTGGGCGAGCCAGCGGCGGACGAGCACCCGGTCGACGAGTAGCGAACAACCAGGGGTCGGTCAGGCCTCGAGCTGAGCGGCGAGGCCCTCGACGGCCTCGATGAACTCCTCGACCATGTCGAACACCACCTGGCGCGACGTGGTGGGCGCGTTCATGGTGCCCACGACCTGGCCCACGAAGTAGTTCGCCAGCTTCTCGGCCCCCGGATGGCGCTCGGCGGCGCGGGCGATGCGGAACTGGGCCTCGGCGGTGAGGATCGGCTGCAGCGGCATGCCGAGGGGGTCGGGGGTGTCGGCCCGTTCCCACTCGTCGGTCCAGGCCGATCGCAGCATCCGGGCGGGCTTGCCGGTGAGCGAGCGCGAGCGCAAGGTGTCGGCCGACGTCGCGGCCAGCATCTTGGCCTTCACCACCGGATGGGTCTCGGCCTCGGCGGTGGTGAGCCACACCGAGCCGCACCACACGCCCTGCGCGCCGAGGGCCATCGCCGCGGCCATCTGGCGGCCCCGACCGATGCCGCCGGCGCCCAGCACGGGCAGCGGGGCGACGGCGTCGACCACCTCGGGGATGAGCACCATCGAGCCGATCTCACCGGTGTGCCCGCCCGCCTCCGACCCCTGGGCGATGATCACGTCGACGCCGGCGGCGGCGTGGCGCTCGGCGTGCACGCCCCGGCCGGCCAGCGCGGCCACCACCCGGCCCTCGGCCTTCACCCGCTCGATCATCTCGGGCGGCGGAGGTCCGAGGGCGTTGGCCACGAACGCGGTGCGGTGGGCCAGGGCGATGTCGAGCTGGGGCCCGGCCCGGTTGGCCGAGAACGGGGCCTCGCCGCCGCTGGTCTGCCAACCGGTGCGGCCGGGGTCGTCGTCGGCTCTCGGCAGGGGCGGCACGTCGTAGCGGGCCAGGATGTCGTCCACGAAGGCCACGTGCTCGGCGGGGATGAGCTGGCGGATGTCGTCGAGCGTGAAGCCGCCCTGATCGTCGCCGGCGTAGCGGGCGGGGATGATCAGGTCGACGCCGTAGGGCCTGTCGCCCACCTGCTCCTCGATCCAGTTGAGGTCGATCTCGAGCTGCTCGGGGGCGTGGGCCACCGCCCCGAGCACGCCGAGGCCGCCCGCCTTCGACACCTCGGCCACCACGTCCCGACAGTGGCTGAAGGCCAGGATGGGCACGTCGATGCCGAGCAGGTCGGTGACCGCGGTTCGCATCCCGTCAGGCTACGCCGCCGCCCCGCGCCGCCCGTCCGGCGCTGGGCCCCTCGTGGGATCGGTGCGGTGAGCGAGGGACGAGCGAGCCTTGACGGTGCGATGAGGCGTCAGCGGAAGAGCAATTCAACGCGCGTCACACGAGATCGAAGCGGGACACCACCTCGACATGGCCGGTGTGGCCGAACAGGTCGATCACCACGCTCTCGGTGTGGTGGTAGCCGGCGCGGTGGAGCCCGGCGGTGTCTCGCCCGAGGGCGGCGGCGTCGCAGCTGATCAGCACCAGTCGCCCGGCCCCGGTATCGGCCACCTTGGCCACGCCGGCCGCCCCCAGGCCGGGCCGGGCGGGGTCGGCCACCACCACCGCGGCGGGACTGGCCCGCCAGCGCTCCACGGGCTGGGCGATGACGCGGGCATCGTGGCCGACCAGGTTCTGGCGGGCGTCGGCGGTGGCCGACTTCGACCGCTCCACCAGCACCACCGGACGATCGCCGGCCAGGGTGGCGGCGAAGAGGCCGATGCCGCCGTAGAGGTCGGCGAAAGGGCCGGCGGGCGCCCCGGCGAGTTGGGCGCGAGCGGTGGCCACCAGCGCCTCGGCGCCCTGGGTGCGCACCTGCAGGAACGAGCGGGCCGACACCCGGAACCGCACGCCGGCGATGTGGGTGTGGATCCAGCGCCGCTTGCCTGCGGCGAGCTCGTCGGTGCCCACCACCGTGACGCCGTCGGGAGCGACCACGCCGGTGGCGGTGGGGTGGGCGACGATGAGGCGGTCGCCGTCGGTGCCGTCGGGCTCGGTACCCACCCGGATGGTGAGCTCGGTGGCCGCGCCCGGGTCGACCGCGCCGGGCGCCAGGAGCGCGGCGAGGGCGGGGACCGCCACCAGGCAGTCGTCGAGGACCACCACGTCGTGCGACCGCTCGTGGCGGAGTCCGAGGCGACCGTCGACGACGGCCAGTCGCAGCGAGTTGCGGGTGCGCTCGGCGTCGACCGGGGGCCCGGCCCGCACCACGGGCTGGACGAGGTGGCCGAGGCGTCGGAGGGCGTCGGCGACGATCTCGACCCGCATCGACCGCTGGCGTTCGGGCCGGGCGTGCTGCCAGTCGCACCCGCCGCACCCCTGGGCCACGTAGGGGCACGGGGGGTCGACGCGGTCGTCGGACGCCTCGACGACCGACTGCACCGCGCCGTGGGCGGTGCCGTGACGGTCGTGGGTGGTCACCGCCACCCGCTCACCGGGCAGCGCGCCGTCGACCAGCACGATGCGCCCGTCGGCGTCGCGGCACAGGGCCAGGCCCCCGGCCACCATGCGCTCGGCGCGCACCTCCAGGACCGGTTCCACCGGTCGAACCTACCGCCGCCGGCGCCGGGCGCTGCGGCCTGCCCCGACGCCGTCACCTGGTGCGGTGCTCGCCGAGGTGTCGAGGCACCGGGATGGCGCAAAGTGACACGGCTTCGGCGTGGGCATTCACGGAATGGCAGGGGTCCACAGTGTGGGTGATGCACCGGTATACAGTCGGCAGCGCTGCGGCGATGGGGCGCATGGTCGTCGGGTGGGCGGGATGGCCGGTGGCGAAGGTGAACCTATGACCGACGAGTCGGGACTCGGGAGCGGAAACGGCGAGGGCGAGCGGGCCTCGGCGCGCCGTCGCGCCCTGGTCGAGCACCTGTCGGAGACGTTGACCCTGATCGACGAGGACGGCCGGCTGGTCGAGCGGCTCGGCCCCACCATCGGCGCGCTGGGCTTCGAGCACGGCGAGGACGGCGCCCCCGCCCACCTGGGCGAGCGCATCCACCCCGACGACCTGGTACCGGTGCTCGAACTCATCGCCCGGGTGCGCTCGGAGCCGGGGTCCACCGGTTCGGTCCGGGCCCGGGCCCGTCACAAGGACGGTCGGTGGCGGATCATCGAGGTGACCGCCCGCGACGCCGGCGCCGATCCGGTACTGCGCGGCGTCGTCATCCGCATCCGCGACATCACCACCTCGCTCGCCGATCGCAACGACCCCGGCGACACCTTCCGGTCGCTGGCCGACGCGGTGCCCTCGGGGATCCTCACCGCCGACGCCCAGGGCTGGGTGCTGTTCAGCAACGCCGCCGCCCGCCAGATCCTCGACCTGCCCGCCGAGAGCCTCGCCGGCCGTGGGTGGGAGTCGGTGGTGGCCGCGGAAGACCTCGCCGACGTGATGACCGCGGCCAGCGCGGTGCTGGGCCCCTCGACCGGCGAGCAGGTGACCTTCCGCGTGCAGACCCGCACGGGTGAGCGGTGGGTGCACGCCCGCTTCGTGCCGTTGCGGGTCGACGCCACCGCTGCCACTCCCGGCTCGGGCGCGGGCACCGGAACGCCCGACGAGGCGTCGGCGGGCAGTGAGCACGGGGCCGGCCGTCCCGTCGCCAGCACGGGCACCGGATGGATCGCGGCCCTCGACGACATCACCGACCGCCGCCGCATGGAGTCCCAACTCGCCCATCGCGCCACCCACGACCCGCTCACCAACCTGCCCAACCGGGCCCTGCTCGAGGACCGCCTGGAGCAGGCCTGTGCGCGGCTCACCCGTCGGGGCGGCGAGCAGGTGGCCGTGCTGTTCTGCGACCTCGACGGCTTCAAGGAGATCAACGACCGCCACGGGCACACCGTGGGCGATCAGGTGCTGATCGAGGTGGCCCGGCGCCTGCGCCTGGTGCTGCGCCCGGCCGACACCGTGGCCCGGCTGGGGGGCGACGAGTTCGTGGTGGTGTGCGAGGGCACGGGTGCCGAGGCCGCCGCCGAGGTGTCCGGGCGCATCGTCGATGCCGTGCGGCTTCCCTTCCTGGTGTCGGGCGTGCGCGCCCGGGTCGGCGTCAGCGTGGGCATCGCCTGCACCAGCGACCCCGCCACCGACCCGTCCGACCTCCTCCTGCTGGCCGACCAGGCCATGTACCGCCAGAAGCACCTGGCCGCCGAGGATCACGACGCCGGCGGAGCCGCCTAGAGCGCCCATGCCGAGGGACGGCGCCGAGGGACGGCCCAGTGAGGCCCAGGCCTCCGCCGGTCGGCGTCGGGCCGACCGGGGGGCGGCGGGCCGAGCGTCACGACGCGAGGCACACCGGACTCACCCGACGCCGGTGACGAGACGCGACGAGCGCCCGCCACCGTGGGGGCGGGCGCTCGTCGTGGTGCTCCTGACGCCGGGGGAGGGGTGGCGTCAGGTGGGGGATCTGCTCGGTCAGCCGTAGAAGTGGCGACCGCAGTGGGGCCACTGGCCGAGGCCGGCCCGGTCCTTCAGGATGTTGGCCCGGCGGATCTGCTCGATCCGGGAGTTCTGGCTCGGCAGGCCGGTGCCGCCGACCGATCGCCACGTCGACAGGCTGAACTGCAGGCCGCCGTAGAAGCCGTTGCCGGTGCTCAGGTGCCAGTTGCCGCCGCTCTCGCAGGCGGCCACCCGGTCCCAGTTGGCCTGGTTGGGCACCGAGTTGGCCACGGCGTTGAGGTACACCGCCAGCAGGTACTGGCGGATCTGGGCCTCGACCACGGCGTTCAGGTAGTTGGCCAGACGGGTGGCCTCGGCCAGGGTGATCTTGTCGTGGTGGCTGTTGTTCCAGGCCTGCTTCACCTCACGCGGGCTGTACACGTAGGTGGCCTCGGCCAGGCTGCGGGGGCCCCTCGTGCCGGTGGCCTCACGGGTGCCCTCGGGGGCGGGGGTGGGCGGCACGGTCAGGGTGGAGGCCGCGGGGACGGTGGTCGACGGCGTCTCGGCCGGCACCTCGGTGGTGGGCGCGGCGGGCACCGTGGTGGTGGGTGCGGGCGCCACGGTGGTGGAGGTGGTGGTGGGGACCTCGTCGCCGGCCGGGGCGGTCTGGGCGCTGGCGGCGGTGGGGCCGACGAGCGAGACCAGGAAGGCCCCGATCGTGAACACGGCCAGCAGCGCCACGGTGGCGGCGCTGCGGTGCGTCAATGCTTCAGGTGCTTCTTCGTTCGTCTGCTGCTGCATGGGGTACGACTCCTGGTAGGGGGGTGCGCTCCTGGCCTGCCCACCCCCACTCACCCGCACGGTCCCTCGGCGCACGCGCGTCGAAGGGGGAGTGGGAGAAGGGGGGAGGCGTACCGGGTGCTGTGTCTCGCCGTCCGACCCGAGGCCGCGAGGCCTCAGGGATCGGGGGAGCGCACAGCGCGCTCTGGTTCGTTGGTGACAGCATCGTCACATCCGTTACCCAAATGCAACATACAGCGGTGTGACTTGTGCCACTCCAGCAAGCACGCCGTAAACCTCAAGTAGCACGGCAGGGGTGCCGATGGTGCCCGCTCGGCGGTCCGGGAGCCCACGGCGGGCCGCCCGGATCGGTGTGCCACTAGCGTTCATCCCGCGACGCCCGTCGGCTGACGAGGGCGCCGGCACGGGAGGATCACCTTGCGAGCGACACCACGACGTTGGTGGGCGGTCACGGGGGCGATCGCGGTCCTCGTCGCCGCGTTCACCCCTGCTCCGCCGGCCGCGTCCGACACCAACGAGGGCCCGCCCACGTTCGTGCGGTCCTGGGGCATCCGGGGCTCGGGCCTGCCCGGCGCGCCGCAGATCGCCGACGGCTCGTCGGTGGCGGTCGACAGCGCCGGCAACGTCTACGTCGCCGACGACCTGGAGCGCATCCAGAAGTTCGCGCCCGACGGCACCCGCCTGGACGTGCTGGGCGGCGTGGGCACCGGCCCGGGCCGGTTCACCTACCTGGGCGCCGTGACCGTCGGGGCCAACGGCAACCTCTACACGCTCGAGCCCTGCGGGGGTGCGGCCTGCGCTGATCGGGTGCAGCAGCTCACCCCCTCCGGTACGCCGGTCTCGTCGTTCCCGGCCAGCGCCTCGTCCGTGACCACCGACCTGGCCACCGATGCCGCCGGCAACGTGTACGTCGCCAGCCGCGTCCCCCGCCAGGTCCAGAAGTACGCCGCCGACGGCACGTTCCTCCAGTCGTGGCCCCTCCAGGCCACCCTCGCCGATCCCCAGGCCATCACCGTCGACGGCTCGGGGCTGGTCTACGTGGGCGACGACGCCAACGACCGGGTCGAGGTCTACACGTCCACGGGAACCTTCGTGCGCATGTTCGGGTCGCCGGGCTCGGGCAACGGGCAGTTCGTCGACGTCGCCGCGATCGACGTCGACGCCGCCGGCCACATCTTCGTGCTCGGCCGCACGCGGGTGCAGGAATTCGACGCCGCCGGCGCGTTCGTGGGGGCATGGGGCACCAGCGGGTCGGGCAACGGGCAGTTCACCGACGCGGTGGACATGGCCCGAGGTCCCGGCGGCCACCTGTGGGTCCTCGATGGAGGGCTCGACCGGGTGCAGGACTTCGACGCGGCGCACGCCTTCGTCCGGGCGTGGGGCACGTACGGCGACGGGGGACCGCAGTTCGCCGACCCGACCGGCATCGCCCGGGACGGCGCCGGCAACCTCTACGTGGCCGACACCGGCAACGACCGCATCCAGAAGACGGACGCGAGCGGCACCTACCTCGCGTCGTGGGGCACGACGGGCACGGCCACCGGGCAGCTCAACGGCCCCGCCGACGTCGACGTCGCCCTGGGTTCGGTCTTCGTCACCGACGGTCTGAACAACCGGGTGCAGCGGTTCTCGCTCACGGGTGACTTCCTGGGCGCCTTCGGCTCGACGGGCTCGGGGGCCGCGCAGCTGTCGGACCCCCGGGGCATCGACGTGGCCGGCGACGGGACGGTGTACGTGGCCGACTCCCAGAACCAACGCATCCAGGTCTTCGACGCGACGGGCACACCGTTGCGGCGATGGACCGTGCAGGGTGCGCCGGTGGGCGTGGCCCTCGATCTCGCCGGCAACGTGCTGGTCGTGAACGAGGGCCACTCGGTCCAGCGGTTCTCGCCCACCGGCAGTGCGTTGGGGGCGTGGGACCTGCGGGGTGTCGGGGCCGACACCGACGGCGTGGCGATCGAGGTCGACCCGGCCGGCAACGTGTGGGTGGCCGACCAGAACCACGGGGATGCCGTGAAGCTGCGTCCCGACGGCACCCTGCTGGCCCGCGTGCACCTCGCGTCGCCCTACACCACCGCAGGAGTGGTGCTCAGCGACTTCGCCTTCGGGGCCGACCGGCGGGTCTTCGTCGTCTCCGGCGGCCTGACCGTCGGTGGTCAGGAGGGGCTGTGCTGCGTGGCACCGGCGGTCTACGAGCTCCAGGGCCAGACGGGACCGCTCGTCGACGTGACCCTGGCCGTCGATCAGGTGACCGCGACGGTGGGCGACCCGCTCGACGTGCACCTCACCATCCGCAACACGGGCACGGTTCCGCTCACGGGTGTGACGGTGAGCTCGACGTCGGTGCCCGAGTGCGCCGGCGCGGTGGCCGACCTGGCGCCGAGCACGACGAGGGTCGTCGACTGCACCCACGTCACCGGCCCCGGCGACGCCGGCCAGTTCGCAGCCGTGGCCGCGGTCGGATCGACCCAGGGGGCACAAGCGCCGTCCAACACGGTCATCCTCCCCGTGGGTCGGGACGCGCCGCCCGCGTTGGCCGCCACCTTCGTGCTCGGCAGCGCCGGCCTCGTCAAGAAGGGGATCGACACCCATCCGGGCGGCGGCTTCTTCGTCGGGGAGACGACGAACCTGGGCAGGGTCCAGGCGTTCTCCGCGGCCGGCGTGGCCACCTCGTCGTTCGGGACCCCCCAGCTCGACGACGTGGCCGTGGGCCCCGACGGCGACCTGTTCGTCGACGTCACCGAGGTGCCCGCCCAGGACCAGGACGACGGCGCGGTGCGGCGGTACACGACCGCCGGCACGCACACGGCCACCTTCGTCGCCCCCGGGCTCGACGGCCGCTACACCGGCGTCGACGTGGACGCCACGGGCAGGGTGTTCGTCACGGAGGCGCCCCGTTCGGTGTGCATCGACCGCGACGTCCTCGGCCACTGCAACGCGAACGGGTCGAGGGGCACCTCGCAGGTGGTGCGGTTCGCCGCCGACGGCCTGTCGTCGGTCACGTTCGGCGCCCCCGGTGCCGGTGACGGGCAGTTGGCCGGCCCGTCCGACGTGGCGGTGTCGGGTGACCGGGTGTACGTGGCCGACACCGGCAACCAGCGGGTCGTGACCTTCTCCGACTCGGGCACCTTCGTGCGCAACCTGTCGTTGCCCGCACCCTCGAGCGTGGCGACCGCACCGGACGGCACGCTGTACGCAGCGTCGTCGCAGCAGGGACTGGTGCAGGCCTACGCGCCCGACGGGACGCTGCTGTCGTCGTGGCAGACCCCCGCGCTGACCACCCAGCGCGTGGCCACCGACGCCGCCGGCCGGGTGTACGTGTTGGACGTACTGCTGTCGAGGCTGCGGGTGTACGAGCCGTTGGGGCGGGTGGCGGGGTCGGTGACCGAGGCGGGGTCGGGTGGTCCGGTTCCGGGGGCGTGGGTGGCGGTGCTGCGGACGGCGGACTTCTCGATCGCGGGGTCGGCGGTGGCCGACGGCGGCGGTGGGTTCTCCGCGCAGGTGCCGGCAGGGTCGTACTTCGCGTACGCGGTGGACCCGACTGGGGCACACACGCCGGGGTTCTTCGGTGCGCCGACGACGGTGTCGGTGCCGGCCGGTGGGGTGGGGGCGGCCAACCCGGTGATGGGGTCGACCCGGGGCAGGGTGTCGGGGGCGGTGACCGAGGACGGGTCGGGCACTCCTGTCGCGGGGGCGTCGGTGGTGGTGATGTCGGCGTCGGGGGAGGCGCAACGGGTGGTGGCGGCGAACGGGTCGGGGCAGTTCTCGGTGGGTGGCGTCTCGGTGGGGAACCACTTGCTGGCCTACTTCGACCCGTCGGGGGGTCATCGTCCGGAGTTCTTCGCCAACGCGCCGGATGCGTTCGGGGCCACACCGGTGGCGGTGACCGCGGGCGGGAACGCGGTGGCGAGTGGGTCGTTGCCGGTGCAGGTGGCGGCGCCGGGGGGAGCGGTGTTGTCGGGGGTGGTGTCGGAGGAGGGCTCTGGTGCGCCGGTGGCCGGGGCGGAGGTGATCGTGCTGCGGGCGTCTGACTTCGGGTTCGTGCGGTCGGGGCGTACCGATGGGTCGGGGGCGTATTCGTTGAGCGTGCCGGTGGGGTCGTACAAGCTGGCCTTCATCGACTCGTCGGGGGCGCGTGCGATGGAGTGGCATGCGAACCAGCCGTTCCACGGGTTGGGGTCGGCGCTGTCGGTGGTGGCGCCGGCGGTGACGAACGCGGCGTTGGGGGTGGCGACGGGGCGGGTGTCGGGGTCGGTGACCGCGGCGGGGTCGGGGGCGCCGATCGGTGGGGCGTGGGTGATCGCGATCGGCCCGTCGGGGATCGCGGGGGGCGCGGTGAGCGGGGCCGACGGCTCGTACTCGGTGTCGGGTCTGGCGCCGGGGTCGTATCGGATGACGTTCGTGGACACGGTGGGGGGCCGGGCCCAGGAGTACTGGCACGACGCGGGTGACTTCTCCGCGGCGACGCCGGTGGTGGTGACCGCGGCGCACGACACCACGGGTGTGAGCCCGGTGCTGGGCTGAGCGGGGAACACCGAGGAGGCGGGTGGGGACTCGGTGTAGAGTCGTCGCCGCAACACGGAGAGGTGCCGGAGTCTGGCTGATCGGGCTTCCCTGCTAAGGAAGTGTGCCTACGGGTACCGTGGGTTCGAATCCCACCCTCTCCGCCAGACGTCGTGGTGCCGACAACTGTGTCGCGATCGGGGCGGACACGGTCCAGGACCATCTTGGTCCGGGCGAGCGTCACACTCCTCGGCTGCTTCAGGTGCCTCGCCGGTATCGGGAGGCCCGATAGTCATCGACCCAATTGCGTGTGCTACGCCACTGTCCGTCAGCCCCCTGCGAAGCCTGCAGCCGTCCACGTTTGCCACCCGGAAACGGATGGATCTCATGCTCTCGGAAGCTGCCGTGCCTCCGCCCTCGTCGGGCGGCCCGCCCCTCCGCTGCCGCGAATTTGTTCGCTCATGCGAAGGCGAACTGTACCGAACAAAAATCGGAGGTTTGCGCGGTTGACGCACCACCGAACCGAACAGAATGGGGCCTCGCCGGCGTCGCCGAGTGGGAGGCCGAGCACGGCGTCATCACGGACGAGGAGATGGCGGCGGAGCGAGCGAGGAGGGAGCGACTGATGCGTTCGAAGGGTGTCGGACGCATCCAGGCCCGTCCGGCGTGATGTCGGGCATCACGTACGACACGGGCGCTCTCGTCGCCGCCGAGCGCAACGTCCCTCGCGTCTGGGCCGCCCACAGGGAGCTCCTCGAAGCCGGGATGATGCCGGTGGTGCCCGCTCCCGTTCTGGCCGAGGCCTGGCGTGGGGGTGGACCCCGGCAGGCGAACCTGTCCCGGTTCCTCCAGGGTTGTGAGATCGAGGCGTTGGACGGGCGCCGGGCGCGCGCCGTCGGCGTGCTGGCCGCGCGCTCCGGCCACCACGACATCGCGGATGTCTCGGTGGTGGAGGGCGCCGCCCGACGACACGACGTGGTCCTCACATCGGAACCCGGCGACATCACCCTGATCGCCGAGGTGGCCGACGGCGAACTCTGGATCGACGTGGTGTAGCGGCGCCGCCACCAGCACCCACTGGCGTCGCCCACCTCGCCACCCCGAAGACCGCGCCGCCGACGTGATCGACGCACCTCGCGCGATGATCAGCCGGGGCGGCCGAGGTGGGATCAGCGTGAGCCGGGAGGGAAGGGAGTGGCGGACGTCGAGGTGCGGGTGCTCGGCCCGCTCGAAGTGGCGGTCGACGGCACCCTCCTGACCGGGCTCCCGCGGCTGGAGCGCACGCTGCTGGCCGCGCTCGCCGTGCGCGCCGGCCGAACCGTCGCCTTCGCGGCGCTGGCCGCCGATGTGTGGGCCGACCCGCCGCCGTCGTGGCGCAAGAGCCTGCAGGTGCGGGTGGCGCGGATCCGCCGCCGGCTGGAGGACGCCGGCCTGCCCGCCGACGTGCTGGCCACCACGGGCGAGGGGTACCGGCTCGCGGTCGACGCCGATCGGATCGACGCCCACCGGTTCCACCGCTGCTTCGACGAGGGCCGCCGACTGCTCGACGAGGGCCGGCCCGACGCCGCCCGCGAGGCCCTCGATGCCGGCCTGGCCCTGTGGCGGGGCGACCCGCTGCCGGAGCTGGCCGACACGTCCGGCGGCCAGGCCGAGGTGGCTCGTCTCGTCGAGTTGCGCCACCTCGCGGTCGAGGAGCGCACCGACGCGATACTGGCCCTCGGTCGCCACGGCGAGGCGGTGGCCGACGCGGAGCGGAGCCTGGCCGATGCGCCGTTGCGCGAGCGCCGTTGGGCGCAGCTGATGGTCGCCCTCTACCGGTCGGGCCGTCAGGCCGACGCCCTGCGGGCCTTCCAGCGGGCGCGCCACCTGTTGGTCGAGGAGCTGGGTCTGGAGCCCGGCCCCGAGCTGGCCCGCATCGAGGCTGCGGTCATCAGCCACGATCCGGTGCTCGACCTTCCCGACCGGGCCGGTGCCGAGACCGCCCCGGTGGTCCGGACCGGAACCGAGCCGGAGCTCCTCTGGGTGGACTGGCAGCGCCAGGTGCCCCTGGTCGGTCGCGAGCGGGAGCGGGCGGTGCTGGCGGGGGCCTGGTCGAGGGTGCGCGACGAGTCGCTCGGGGGTGTGGTGGTGCTCACCGGTCGTTCGGGCGTGGGCAAGACCCGGCTCGTCGCGGAGCTGGCGAAGGACGTGTCGGACGAAGGCGGATGGGTCCTGGCCTTCCGCTGCGCGCCCGAGGTCGGCCTCGTGCCGATGGGCCCGGGCCCCCTGTCGCTCGGCGTCGACCTGCCGGTGGTGGGCTCGGGCCCCCCGGCGGCGGCGGCCGCGGTCGAGTACGGGCTGGCCCTGTTCGACCGGGTGATGGCCGTGGCCGAGCAGCGCCCGGTGCTCCTGGTGTTCGACGACCTGCACCGGGCCGAGCCCTTCGTGGTGGAGGCCATGCGCACCGTGGCCGACCGCCCGGTCATGCCCCTCGACGGCAGCCTCCCCGTGCTCACCGTGGCCACGTTCCGCGACGCGGCCACCCTGCCCCCCGGTGTGCACGCCCTCGTCCACCAGGTGCGCCAGCTGCACGTCGAGGCTCTGCTGGGGCTCGGGCCCCTCCCCGCCGCCGACGCCCGGGCCCTCGTGGAGGAGCGCCTGGCCGTGGGCCCGTCCGATGGCCGCGTGGGCAACCCCGACCTCGACGCCCTCGTGGCGCACGTCGGCGGCAACCCCCGCCGGCTCATCGAGGTGGCCCGCCACCTCCGCTCGACGGCGGGGTCCGGGGCGGCGCCGGCGTCCGCGGTGTCGGTCGGAGCGGCGGTCGGGCCCGAGGACACGGCCCGGCAGCACACGGCGGGACCGCGGGCGACCGAGGCCCCGCGGTTGGGCGGCGTCGGCGAGGCGCCCACCCCCGAACGCCTGTGGCAGGTCGTGGACGAGGAGTTGGCCGAGCTGCCGGAGGACCTGGTGGCGTTCCTGGCCGCCGTGGCGGCCGTGGGGCTCGAGGTGGGCACGACCACGGCCGCCCGGGCCGCGGGCGTGGACGACGAGACCGCCGCCCGCCTGGTCGAGCGGGCCGCGGGCGCGGGCTACCTGGCGACCGACGGGACGCGGGACCGTGTCCGCTTCATCACCCCGCTCGAGCGTGAGGTGCTGGTCGGCCGGCTGTCCGAGGCGCGGCGGGCGACGATCGCCGAACGGGTGGCGGCGGCGCCCGCGGTGACGCTGCCACCCGGGCTGCCAGCGACCGCGGCGCCGGCGACCACCACGGCGGCCGCGTCCACCGCAGGGGCGGCGACCACCGCGTCCACGGCGGCCGCGTCCACCGCAGGGGCGGCGACTGACGCGTCGGCGGCGGCCGCGTCCACCGCGTCCACGGCGGCCGCGTCCACCGCAGGGTCGGCGACTGACGCGGGGGCAGCGTCGCCCGCGAAGACGCCGGCGACCACCCCGACGCCGATCGCTACCGCGACGCCCGCGACTGCCCCTGTGCCCTCGCCACCAGCGGCGGCGCCCGCGGAGACGCCGGCGGCTGCTGCAGACCCTGCGCCGCTCGCAGCGCCGCCGACGACCGCGCCGCCGGCGACCGCGACGGCGTCGACGCCGGCGACCCCGGACCCGTCCTCGCCGGCGACCCCCGACCCGTCCTCGTCGGCGACCGGCCCGGTGGATCCGTCGCCGCCGGCCTCGTTCGACGGGCCCGACCTGCTGTGGGCGGCGAGGCAGCTGCAGCTGCCCCTGGCGGGCCGCGCCGCCGAGCGCGAGCGGCTCGTGCGCGCCTGGCGGCAGGTGTGCGACCGGGGCAAGACCGGCCTCGTGGTGATCACTGCGGGGGCGGGGTTGGGCAAGACCCGACTCCTGGCGGAGGTGGCGCGGGCCGCGGTCGACGCCGGCGGCGCCGCCCTCGGTGGACGGTTCTCGTTGGCGCTCGGACTGTCGCCCCTCGGCGGCGACGTCGCCATCCTGGGCGTGGCGCCACCCGCGGCGGAGGCGTTGCGGGGCCCCGACGTGGTGATCGGCTACCTCCGCGAGCTGTTCGACCGGCTCCTCGCCGTGACGCGGCACCAGCCCGCGGTGGTGCTCCTCGACGACGCCCACCTGGCCTCGGCCGAGCTGGTCGACGGGATGCGGCGGCTGGTCGACCGGCCCATCCCCATGGCCGAGGGCCGACCCATCCTCGTCGTGGCCGCGCAGCGCCCGGGGAGCCGTGGCGGCCACGGCATCGCGCCGCTGGTGCGTGACCTGCAGCGGGTCGACGTCCGAGACGAGATCGACCTGGCACCCCTCGACCGCGACGACTCGCTCCGGCTCCTCGGTGCGGCGCTGGGCCACGACCTCGATGCGGCGACGGCCGAGCAGATGGCGCTGGTGGCCGGGTGCGCCGGCGGGATCCCCGGCCACCTGGTGGAGCTCGGCCGCCACCTCGCCGCGACCGGCATCGTGCGCCGCGGGCACTGGGACGCCGGAGTGCGTCCCACGATCGCCGCCGCCGGGATCCTGGGTGAGGGCCGGGGGGACGCCGAGGTGGCGCCCGGTCGGGCCGGGGTCGGCGTCCCGACCGCCCTGCGATCGGCGGTCGAGGCCGACCTGGCCGAGCTGCCCGCCGACCTCGTGCGCGTGCTCGCCGCGGCCGCCGTCGTCGGCCCGTCGTTCGACCTAGCGTCGGCCGCCCGCGCCGCCGGCATCGACGACGATCAGGCGCTCGACGCGCTGGACCACGCGGTGGCCGCCCGGGTGGTGGCCGAGACCGCCGACGGCTACCGGTTCGCGAGCGAGGTGGAGCAGGTGGTGCTGGCCGACCGACTGTCGGCCGGGCGGCGGTCGCTGATCGGCAGCCGGCTGGGCGGCCGGCCCCGCTCCTGAGGACCAGGTGCCCAGGTGCGACCGACCCCGTTCTCGACGACATGGCGCGCGCAATTCGCGCGTCATGTCGTCGAGTTCGCGGGGTCCGGGCACCGCGGCCGCGGCCTCGCGGCGACCGCCCCGCGCGATGTGCGTCCGCGTCGGTAGCCCGGTGGTCGGTGGTTGGTAACCGGCTCCCGGGATGCTCGTCGCACCGACATCGAGGACACGGGGAGAGTTCGACATGAATGTGCGACGGATGGCAGCCGCGGCGGTGACGAGCGTGGCCGGAGGGGCGCTGCTGGTGGCCGCCGGGAACACGCCGGTGGGGGCGGCCGAGCAGTGCCGGGCACAGCCGATCCCGGTGCACCGAACCGAGTGGACCGCGCACCTCAACCCGGCCATCGACGCCTCGGGCGACCTGATCGCGTTCCAGGCGCCCAGCGACCTGACCGGCGACAACCCGGACCACAACTTCGAGGTGTTCCTGCACCGGGTCTCGACGGGCACGACCACCCAGCTGACCGTCACCGACAGCGGTGACTCCAACCCGTGGCAGGGCAGCGGACCCACCGTCGACGGCGCCGGCTCGCTGGTCGCCCTCGAGACGTCGGGCGACCCGACGGGCGCCAACCCGGACGGCAACGAGGAGGTGTTCCTCTACGACCTCGGCGACGACACCATCACGCAGGTCACCGACACCACGGGCGCCGGCAACCTGGACCCGGCGCTCAGCGCCGACGGCAGCACGCTGGTGTTCACCTCGCCGCACGACCTGGCCGGGGGCGGCGGCAACGCCGATGCCAACCGGGAGGTGTTCCGCCTCGACGTGGCCTCGGGCGCGCTCACCCAGCTCACCGACACCACGGCGGGCACGACCTCGGCCCCGGCGGTCGACGCCGACGGCTCCCGGGTCGCCTATGTCTCCGATCAGGACGGCAGCGCCGAGATCTACCTCTACGACGCCGGGCTCGGCACCAGCCAGCCCCTCACCGACACCAGCGGCGGGCGCACCTCGGCTCCGTCGATCACCGCCGATGGTGCCGGGGTGGCGTTCGAGTCCGATCAGGACCTCACCGGCGAGAACCCCGATCACTACCCGCAGGTCTTCCTGGCGCAGGCCGGCTCGGCGGCGATCGACCAGCTCAGCGGCCTCGGCGACGGGCAGGGGTACGGCTCGGACCCCGCGATCACCCCCGACGGCTCGCGCGTGGCGTTCTGGTGGGCCGGACAGGTGGCCCTGGTGGCCACCGACGGCAGCCCGGCCGGCATCGTGACGGCCTTCGCCGCCAACTACGGCGTCGAGGCCGGCGGGCACCCCGCGATCAGCGCGGACGGCCGACGGGTGGTCGTGGACGCCCACCTCGACCAGGGGGACGGCTTCGGCTGGGACTGGCAGGTCACGGTGGTGGACTGCGCCCCCTTCGCCCACCAGCCGGACGCACTGATCGCCCGGTCCGGGGCAGCCTCGTCGAAGGGTGACGGCGTCTACAACGACGACGGGACTCAGCAGACCGCCGGTGGCCGGGTGACCAGGGGCAGCGAGCTCCGCTTCGACCTGCGGATCGGCAACGACGGGACCGACACCGACGAGGTGACCCTGCGGGGCCCGGTGGGGGGTCGCCACATCCGGGTGCGCTACTTCGCCGACGACGTCGACGTCACCAGTCAGGTGCTGGCCGGCACATGGTCGACGGGCACCCTCGAGCCCGGGGCCGTGACCGACCTGCAGATGCGGGTCACGGCCACTCCCCGGGCCGCGGTCGGTGCCGTCCGCACCTACCGGGTGACCGCTCGCTCCGCCGGCGACGGCAGCCACCAGGACGTGGTCGCGGTCCGGATCGGGGTTACGTGACCGAGTCGGCGCCTGGGGCGCCTCACCGCACGTCGGCTCGGAGGCGCCCCCGTTCCTGTCACACCCCCTCGCCATACTGACGGCGATGAGGGACTTCGCCGCCGCTCCCACTACGCTGGGCCGTTCAATTCCGAACACCCAACGAATTGACACCCTGCCCCGGACCGTCCGGGGCCCCGAGCGCCTCGAGCGCCGGGTCCAGAGGGAGGTACGTGCTCGTGACGCGAGCCTATGAGCTCATGGTGATCTTCGAGTCCACGCTCGACGACGCCGAGGTCCAATCGCAGCTGAAGAAGATCGGTGCGGCCATCACCGCCGGGGACGGCGAGGTCGCCACCCAGGATCTGTGGGGTCTCCGGCGCTTCGCCTACGAGATCGACCACAAGACCGAAGGCATCTACGTCGTCTTCGAGATCGTCACCGAGGCCCCCAACCTCGATGACCTCGACCGCAGCCTGCGGCTCGCGGACGAAGTCGTCCGCCACAAGATCCTCCGCCTGCCCGAGCGCGAGGCCACCCGCCGTGGCCTGCTCGGCGACAGCGCCCCGGCCGAGGCCCCCGCCCCGGCCGAGCCCGAGCCCGAGCCGGCTGAAGCCGGATAGGGAAGGAGCACCAATGGCACCCGGAAACACCGTGAACGTCGTGGGCAACGCCACCCGCGACCCCGAACTTCGCTTCACCCCCTCGGGGCAGGCCGTGGCCAACTTCGGCCTCGCCGTGAACCGCCGCTGGCAGAACCGCCAGACCCAGGAGTGGGAAGAGGCCGTGAGCTTCTTCGACATCACCTGTTGGGGCCAACTGGCCGAGAACGTGGCCGAGTCCATCCAGAAGGGCACCCGCGTGGTGGTCGACGGCCGGCTCGATCAGCGCTCGTGGGAGACCGAGCAGGGCGACAAGCGCTCCAAGGTCGAGATCGTGGCCGACGAGGTGGCCCCCAGCCTGCGCTGGGCCACCGCCACGGTCACCAAGAACGAACGCCGCGATGGTGGCGGCGGTGACTTCGGCGGCGGTGGCTCCGGCGGTGGCGGCGGCAGCGCCCGCCCCGTCCCCAACGAGCCGCCTGCCGGCTACGACGACGAGGAGCCCTTCTAGCCATGGCCAAGAAACGCGAAGTGCGCGGGAAGAACAAGGACAACGCCCGCCGCAGCAAGAAGAAGGTGTCCCTCCTCTCCCAGGAGAAGGTGGAGTACGTCGACTACAAGGACGTGAACCTGCTGCGCCGGTTCATGTCCGATCGGGCCAAGATCCGGGCCCGCCGGGTCACCGGCAACGACGCCCAGCAGCAGCGTGAGGTGGCCAAGGCCATCAAGAACGCCCGCGAGATGGCCCTGTTGCCCTACACCAACCGGGTCACCACCCAGCGTGGAGGCGGCCGCGACCGCGGCGAGCGCGACCGCGGCCTGGCCCGTCCCGACGGGCCGCCGCCGCGTCCCACCGGTGCCACCCCGCCGCCGCCCGTCGGTGGTGCCCCGGCCGATGCCGACCTCGACCTCGACCTCGATCTCGAGCTCGACGGCGGTGCGGTGGCGGTGGCCGAGGCCACCGGCGCGCCGGCCGTCGACGGCAGCGAGCCCACGGAGGGCGACGAGTGAAGCTGATCCTGAAAGCCGACATCGCCGGCGTCGGCCACCGCGGCGACATCGTCGACGTGGCCGACGGCTACGGCCGCAACTACCTGGTGCCCAAGGGCATGGCCATGAAGGCCACCAGGGGTGCCGAGGCCCAGGCTGCGGCCATGCGCCGGGCGCGCGACGCCAAGGACGCGGTCGATCGCGAGGCCGCCGAAGACGTGGCCAAGGCGTTGGTGGCCACCACCATCACCATCTCGGCCAAGTCCGCGGCCGAGGGCAAGCTCTTCGGCTCGGTCACCTCGGCCGACATCGTCGCCGCGGTGCACGACCAGAGCGGCGTGCAACTGGACCGCAAGCAGCTCCAGCTCGACGAGCCCATCAAGGACGTCGGCACCCACCAGGTGTTCGCCAAGCTGCACGCCGACGTGGCCTTCCCCCTCACCATCGAGGTCGTCCCCGCGTGACGGGGTGCGGCCGCCGCCGGCCGCGCCCCGCTGCCACCATGACCCGTCGTCCACAGGGTGGAGGGCGCGCGTCCACAGGAAGACCCCAGGCAGCGCATCTACCACCCCACAGGCCGGACGGGGGAGAGTAGGGCGATGTCGCAGGCCTTCGACGACGCGCCCCCACGCGCCACCCTCACCGAGCGTCCACCCAGCCATGGCCCCGCCCAGGCCATGCGGGTGCCACCCCACAACCTCGCCGCCGAGGAGTCGCTGCTCGGCGCCATGTTGCTGTCCCGCGACGCCATCGCCTCGGCGGTGGAGGTGGTCGACGCAGACGACTTCTACAAGCCCGCCCACGGCCACATCTTCGAGGCCATCGCCTCGCTGTTCAGCGCCGGCGAACCGGTCGACCCGGTCACCGTGGCCGAGGAGCTCAACCGGGCCGGCCTGCTCGAGGGCATCGGGGGTCCGGCCACCCTCGTCAGCCTGCAGGCCAACACGCCGGCCACGTCCAACGCGGCGCGCTACGGCACCATCGTCGAGGAGCACGCGCTGTTGCGCCGCCTCATCCGGGTGGCGGGCGACATCGCCGAGCTGGGCTACGAACTGCCCGACGACGTCACCAAGGCGGTCGACCTGGCCGAGTCGATGGTGTTCCAGGTGGCCCAGCGGCGGGTCACCGACACCATGTCGCCCATCCGCGAGCTGCTCAGCAAGAACCTGGACCGCCTCGAGGAGCTCTACGCAAGGGGCGACGCCCTCACCGGCGTCCCCACCGGCTACCTCGACCTCGACGACCTGTTGTCGGGGCTGCAGCCCAGCGCCCTGATCGTGGTGGGTGCCCGCCCCAGCGCCGGCAAGACCGCCTTCGCGCTGGGCATCGCCAGCCACGTGGCTCTCACCGCGTCCCGCCCGGTGCTGTTCTGCTCGCTCGAGATGAGCCACCTCGAGCTCACCCAGCGCATCATCTGCTCGGAGGCCAGGGTCGACTCCACCCGCATGCGCAACGGTCGCCTCACCGACTCGGACTGGACCAAGATCAACACCGCCATCGGCCGGCTGGGCGACGCCCCCCTGTGGATCGACGACAACCCCCAGCTCACGGTCATGGAGATCCGGGCCAAGGCCCGCCGGCTGAAGAGCCGGGTGGGCGATCTGGGTCTCGTGGTCATCGACTACCTGCAGCTCATGACCGGGCGCTCCAGCGCCGAGAACCGCCAGGTGGAGGTGTCGGAGATCTCCCGTGGGCTCAAGATCCTCGCCCGCGAGCTCGAGTGCCCCGTGATCGCGCTGTCACAGCTGTCCCGTGGCCTCGAGATGCGGGCCGACAAGCGGCCGATGCTGGCCGACCTGCGCGAGTCGGGCTGCCTCACCGCCGACACGGCCGTCGCCACCATCGACCCCGGCACGGGCGGTACCCGCCGCACCACCATCGGCGCACTGCTCGCGTCCGGCGAGCGCAACATCCCCGTCTGGACCCTCGACGAGCACCTGCGCTTCGTCCCCGGGGTGATGACCCACGTGTTCTCCAGCGGGGTGAAGCCCACCTTCGAGCTGCGACTGGCGTCGGGCCGGGTGGTGTCGGCCACCGCCAACCACCCCTTCCTCACCGTCGACGGCTGGGTGCCACTGGGCGACCTGGCGGTGGGCGACCGCCTGGCGGTGCGGCCCACCGGCCCCGACGACCCCACCTCGCACACGGTGCCGGCCGAGGTGTCGGGCTACCTCGACAAGGCCGCCGCCGAGCGGGGCCAGAGCGGCCAGGGGCTGCTGGCCGACGCCGGCGCCACCGGCGCCCGTGCCGGCGTCCCCCGCCGGGCCCTGCGCCAGGTGGCCGACGCCATGGACGACCCGTGGCTCCACGACCTCGTCGACGCCGACGTGTTGTGGGACACCGTGTCCGACATCATCCCGCTGGGCACCAAGCCGGTGTTCGATGCCACCGTGGTGGGCACCCACAACTTCGTGGCCAACGGCATCGTCGTCCACAACTCCATCGAGCAGGACTCCGACGTGGTGATGTTCATCTACCGCGACGAGATCTACAACGAGGAGTCCCCCGACCGCGGCACCGCGGAGATCATCGTGGCCAAGCACCGCAACGGCCCCACCGACAAGGTGCGCCTCGCCTTCCTCGGCCACCACACCCGGTTCGAGAACATGGCCCGAGGGGCGTAGCCCGGCCGCCTGCCACGAAACGCCTGATTTCGCGACCGGGGCGACCGGGATTCTCGGCTGATTCGCATCGGCGCGGCCCTGCGTGGGTAGAGAGAGCCTCGTGCAGTGGATTCGGGCGGAGCACCCTTCGAGCGGGACGTTCGCGTCGGATCTCCCCGTGCCGACCCGTCCAAGGACCCGATGACTCCTCAGTCACACTCCCCCGAGAGCCGGGAACCGACGCGCGCTGCGATGCCTGGTCACGCGTGGCCGCTCGTGGGTCGGGCGGGCGAGCTCGAGGTGCTCCGGCGCTCGATGCTCGCCGGTGCCGGCGTGGTCATCACCGGTGACCTCGGCGTGGGCAAGAGCCGGTTGGCGGCGGCGCTGGTGGACGAACTGGTGGCCGTGGGGTGGACGAGCAGCGCCCACGTGGCCACCGAGGCGCGCCAGGTCATCCCCTTCTCGGCCTTCACCGCACTGCTCGACGACGTCGGCGACGACCCCAACCCGTTGCAGCGGCTCCTCGCCGGCGCGGCCCGGCTCGTCACGGGCGAGGCGCCGGCGCTGGTCCACGTCGAGGACGGGCACTGGCTGGACGACGAGTCGCTGGCCTTCGTCCAGCAGGTGGCCGAGTCGACGACCGCCACGTTGCTCCTCACGGTCCGCTCGGGCCACCCACGATCGAGGCGGACCATCGAGCTGGCCCGAACGCTGGGGCTGCGCCGGTTGCAGGTGCAGCCGCTCAGCAGGGCCGAGGTGTCCGGTCTCCTGAGCGATGTCGTACCTGGCATCGGCCGGGGGGAGATCCACCGCCTGTGGGAGCTGACGGGCGGGAACCCGCTGTACCTCCACGAAGTCGTGACCCGCTCGCTCGAGCAGGGCGGCCCGATACGTGGGGATGAGGGCATGGTCCTCGCCGCCGCCGACCACACCGGCCTGGCCGACGTGGTCGGCGGGCGCCTCGACGACCTCGAGGCCGGCCAGTTGGAGGTGCTCGAGCTACTGGCCGTCGCGCCGGGGGCGCCGCTGGCCCTGCTCTATCGGCGCGCGGGCACCGAAGGTGTCGTCGACCTCCAGCGCCGCCAACTGGTTGCGGTCACCGAGTCGGGGTACCGCCTGGTCGCGACGCTGGCCCACCCGATCTACGCCGAGGTCGTGACTGCGCGCATGGGTGCGGCCACCCGGCGGATCCGGCGCCAGCAGGTGGTCTCGGCGATCGAGGAGCACGGGTCGCGGCGTGGCTCGGACCTGGTGCAGCGTTCCCTGTGGGCGGCCGAGCACGGCGAGACCGTGAACCCTCAGGTGCTGCTGGAGGTGGCGCGGCGTCTGTCCGGTGTGGTGAGCAGGGCGGCCACTGCGTCGCACGGCCCCAGCCCGGCGATCCATCGCGGGCTGGAGGTCAGCGCCGCCCGTCTCGCCAGGGCGGCCGTGCTCGCCGGCGGAGGGTTCGAGGCCGCCACGACGTGGTTCAAGGCCGAGGCCCATTGCGAGGGTGCGTCCCGAGCCACGTCCGAGGCGCTGGCGGCCATGTACGAGAAGGCGGAGACGGACGAGCAGCGCACGCTGGTGGCCGTCGAGGCCGCCGGCATCGACCTGTTGCTGGGCCGGCTGGCCCCCAGCGAGGGCATCACCGATCTCGAGGCCTTGCGGAGCGCCACGGGCGGCACCGGCGGCAGCACCGAGCTCTCCCGCACCCTCGACTCGTGGCGCGTGATCTTCCTCACGATGAACGGCGAGCACCGGCGGGCGGCGGAGCTCGCCCGCGAGGTGCTCGCCGACCCGCTGACGCCTCCGCCTGACCGGCTGCGCATCGGCGGAGCGCTGGTGGGCTGCCAGATCACCATCGGTCGACCGGCGGACGCGGTGGCCACGACCGATCTCCTGCTCGGCGAGATCGGGGTGGACGACGACCAGTGGGACGTCGGCACCCTGTTGCTGAGCCGCGTCCTCGCGTTGTCGACCATGGGGCGGGGGGAAGAAGCTGTGGGGCTGGCCGCTCAGCTGACCGCACTCTGCGAGGCCACCGGCAACGACGCCGGTCTGGCGGGGTTCTCGGTGGCGGGGGCCCAGGACTTCTTGTTCCGGGGGCGCCCGCAGGACTCGCTGGCGGGGGCCACGGTGGCGATCGGGGCCCTGGGGGACGCCGAGGCGACGGCTCACATCGGCACCCATGGCCCGGCCCATGCGGTGGCCGCGCACAGCCACGCGGTGCTCGGGCACCGCCAGGAAGCGACCGACGCGCTGGCCCGCATGGCGGAGGCGCCGCAGCAGGACCTCGTCTTCCCGATGGTCGCGGTCCTGGCGACGGCCGCGGTGGCGGTCCTCGAGGGCCGCCACCGATCGGCGATCGCCACCCTGCGGGCCGGGGTCGACCGGCGCCAAGGCGGCGTGGCGGGCTCGTTGCTCATGCTCCACGAGATGATGCGGCTGGGCGAACGTGGTTGTGGCGGCGAGATGCAGGCGATCCTCGACCCGGATGCGGGCAGCCCCCTGTGGGAGGCCTGGACCGCGCACGCCGTCGCCTTCGACGCCGACGACGGCTCGGCCCTCGACGCCGCGTCGAGCGACCTGGAAGCGCTCGGCTATGTGTTGCCGGCCGCGGAGGCGGCGGCCCAGGCGGCCAACTGCCACGCCACCGCCGGCAACCGTTCCGCCGCAGTGGCCGCGCGGGAGCGGAGCCGGGCGCTGGCCGCCGAGTGCCAAGGCGCGATGACGCCGGCGCTGGAGGTCAAGACCACGGCCCTTCGTGACCTCGCCCCCCGCGAGCTCGAGGTGGCTCGTCTCGCCGGGCGGGGCATCACCAACCGCGACATCGCCGACGAGCTGGGCATCGGGGTGCGCACGGTCGAGACGTACCTCTATCGGATCTTCTACAAGCTCGGCGTCGACTCCCGGGCCGATCTGGCCGCACACCCCGAGCTCTGAAGCTGTAGGGCTTGGCAGGCGCCCTACCGGATCTGGTGGATCCGGCCGTCGGCGCCCCGCTGCTGATCGGCTGTCCACACCGTGGCGTCGAGCCGCTCGCCGAGCGCGAGGCACAGGCGGTCGCCGAGCGAGAGAAGGATCCGATGTGGGAGAGGTGAACCCCGATGGGCTTCTACATGCTCGGTTCCGACTCCCGGGCCGAGCCGGCCGCAGACTCCGAGCTCTGAAGCGGCGCCTCGGTCTCCTCTGGGGCGTGGTCGGCGCCGGCGTCTGCGGCGAGCAGGGCGGCGAGCTTGAGCTGGCCGACCTCGAGCAGTGTGGCCACGGCATCGAGGGGCACGTCGATCTGGGCGGCGATGGCGCCGTGATCGAGCCCGTCGGCGGCGAGCGTCAACGCCCGCCCGTACGGCGCGGGTAGTGCCTCCATCGCCGCGTCTCGGTCCATGGAGGGCAACGTACGACGGATCACCGACCAGCGAGTCAGTGGCCACCACTTACAACCGACCGGCAGCGGGGGTGCGTTCCCCTGTAAGTAGTGACCACTGACTACAGCGTCGCTCGATTGTCGGACACTCGCCGGTGGCACCCCTCCCAGCCCGATCGAGGACTCACATGCACACCAGGCGGACCCGTACCATCGCACGACTGGCCGTGGTCGCCCTGGTGGCGGCGGCGCTGGCGACCCTCGCCCCGCAGGCGGCGGCGCCGGCGGCGGCCGACCCGGTGCAGACGGCGTCGAGCTCGCTGGCGGTCGGCAACGGCTATTCGTGTGCGTTGACGCCGGCGGGCGCCGTGAAGTGCTGGGGCTTCAACGCCAGCGGCCAGTTGGGGAACAACTCGACGGCCAATTCCTCGGTGCCGGTGACGGTGTCGGGGTTGTCGTCGGGGGTGACCGCGATCGCGACCGGCACTTCCCATTCGTGTGCGTTGACGTCGGCGGGCGCCGTGTCGTGCTGGGGTCTCAACACGAACGGGCAGTTGGGGAACGGCTCGACGACCAATTCTTCGGTGCCGGTGACGGTTTCGGGGTTGTCGTCGGGGGTGACCGCGATCGCGACCGGCGACGCCCATTCGTGTGCGTTGACGTCGGCGGGCGCCGCGGTGTGCTGGGGCATCAACGGCAACGGCCGGTTGGGGAACGGCTCGACGACCAGTTCTTCGGTGCCGGTGGCGGTGTCGGGGTTGTCGTCGGGGGTGACCGCGATCGCGACAGGCTTCTCCCATTCGTGTGCGTTGACGTCGGGGGGCGCGGTGTCGTGCTGGGGCCTCAACGGCGGCGGCCAGTTGGGGAACAACTCGACGACCCAGTCGTCGGTGCCGGTGGCGGTGTCGGGGTTGACGTCGGGAGTGACCGCCATCGCGGGCGGCGGTGCCCATTCGTGTGCGTTGACGTCGGCGGGCGCGGCGGTGTGCTGGGGGGCCAACAGCACCGGCCAGTTGGGGAACAACTCGACGGCCAACTCGTCGGTACCGGTGGCGGTGTCGGGGTTGTCGTCGGGGGTGTCCGCGATCGCGGGCGGCTTCAACTATTCGTGTGCGTTGACGTCGGCGGGCGCGGTGATGTGCTGGGGCACCAACGCCAGCGGCCAGTTGGGGAACAACTCGACGGCCAACTCGTCGGTACCGGTGGCGGTGTCGGGGTTGTCGTCAGGGGTGTCCGCGATCGCGACGGGCAACGCGAACCAGCATTCGTGTGCGTTGACGTCGGCGGGCGCGGCGACCTGCTGGGGCCTCAACACCACCGGCCAGTTGGGGAACAATGTGACGACCCAGTCGTTGGTGCCGGTGGCGGTGTCGGGGTTGTCGTCGGGGGTGTCCGCGATCGCGACCGGCACCTCCCATTCGTGTGCGTTGACGTCGGCGGGCGCGGTGTCGTGCTGGGGTCTCAACACCAGCGGCCAGTTGGGGAACAACTCGACGACCAGTTCGTCGGTGCCGGTGCCGGTGCCGGTGCCGGTGGCGGTGTCGGGGTTGTCGTCGGGGGTGTCCGCGATCGCGACCGGCGCCAACGATTCGTGTGCGGTGACGTCGGCGGGCGCGGCGGTGTGCTGGGGGAGCAACAACGCCGGTCAGTTGGGGAACAACTCGACGACCAACTCGTCGGTACCGGTGGCGGTGTCGGGGTTGTCGTCGGGAGTGACCGCCATCGCGGGCGGCAGCTCCCATTCGTGTGCGTTGACGTCGGCGGGCGCCGTGATGTGTTGGGGCCTCAACAGCAGCGGCCAGTTGGGAGACAACTCGTTTGCGAATTCGTTGGTGCCGCTGGCGGTGTCGGAGTTGTCGTCGGGGGTGATCGCGATCGCGACCGGCAGCTCCCATTCGTGTGCGTTGACGTCGGCCGGCGCGGTGATGTGCTGGGGCCTCAACACAAACGGTCAGTTGGGGAACAACTCGACGGCCAATTCGCCGGTGCCGGTGGCGGTTTCGGGCTTGTCGTCGGGGGTGACCGCCATCGCTGGCGGCAACGCTCATTCGTGTGCGTCGACGTCGGCGGGCGCCGTGAAGTGCTGGGGCACCAACAGCAGCGGTCAGTTGGGGAACAACTCGACGACTCAGTCGTTGGTGCCGGTGGGGGTGTCGGGGTTGTCGTCGGGGGCGATCGCGATCGCGACCGGCAGCTCCCATTCGTGTGCGTCGACGTCGGCGGGCGCGGTGTCGTGCTGGGGGAACAACGGCAACGGGCGGTTGGGGAACAACTCGACGAACCAGTCGGCGGTGCCGGTGGCGGTGTCGGGGTTGACCTCGGGGGTGACCGCCATCGCGACCGGCGGCACCCATTCGTGCGCAGTGACGTCGGCCGGCGCGGTGTCGTGCTGGGGGAACAACGCCAACGGCCAGTTGGGGAGCCCGCCGCCGACGGCTTCGCCGAGTGAGGTGTCGGGGGGGTTGACCTTCGGCCCACTGGCGCCGGCGTTGACGGTGGTGAAGACCGTCGACGAGACGTCGGTCGTCGCGGGTGCGACGGTGCATCTGCACGTGAAGGTGACCAACACCGGCAACGTCGCGTTGACGAACGTGACGATCACCGATGCCAACGCCACCAGTTGCCAGGCGGCCCCGTTCTCGCTGGCGGTGGGCGCCAACACCACGGTGGATTGCACCCATGTGGCCACTGCGGGCGAGGTCGCGGGGGGCTACCACAACACCGCGTCCGTGGTCAGCACCGAGGTGACCACGCCGGTGGTCTCGAACGAGGTCACCGTGACGGTGACGCCGGCGCCTGCGCCGGCGTTGTCGGTGGTGGCATCGGCGGACGAGACGTCGGTGGTGGCGGGCGACACCGTCCATCTGCACGTGAAGGTCGAGAACACCGGGAACGTGGCGTTGACGAATGTGACGATCACGGACGCGAACGGGCCCGACTGTGAGGCGGCACCGTTCTCGTTGGCCCTGGGCGCGAGCAACAGGGTGGACTGCGAGTACGTGGCCACTGCGGACGACGTTCCGGCCTATAAGAACAAGGCGTCGGTGACCTCGACCGAGGTCACCACCCCGGTGGTGTCGAACGAGGTGGAGGTGGCGGTCACCGCCGCAGCACCAGGTCTGTCGGTGGTGGTGTCGGCCGATGAGGCGTCGGTGTCACCGGGGCAGGTCATCCACTCCCATGTGGTGGTGTCGAACACGGGCAACGTGGGGCTCCACAACGTGACCGTGAGCGACACGAAGGTTCCTGATTGTGCGAACGACGGGGTCTTCGATCTGGCCGTGGATGCTTTCGTGACGATCGATTGCTCGTACACGACGACCGGCAACGATGCCGGCACCTTCGAGCACGAGGTGTCGGTGACGGCGGACGAGGTGACGACGCCGGTGGTGTCGAACCAGGTGGATGTGACCGTCGACGACGCGATCACGGTGGTGATGACCGCGAACAAGACCACGGTCGCGGTCGGGTCGCCCGTGGTGTTCACCATCAAGGTGAAGAACACCTCGTCGCTGCAACTGAGGACGCCGACGGTGGTGGACGACGCCGTCCCCGACTGTGTGTCGGCACCGGTCGGTGCGTTCTTGCAGCCCGGCCAGGAGCACACGGTGACCTGCACGCTCGTGCCGACGGCCGCGGACATCGGGACGTTCTCGAACACCGCCACCGCGGACTCGAGCCAGATCGTGGCGGTGGTGTCGAACGAGGTGGACGTGACGGTGGTGGCGGCGGCGCCGGCGTTGACGGTGACCCAGACCGCCGATCAGAGCGAGGTCGTCGCGGGTGATCCGATCGACGTGACGGTGACGGTGACCAACACCGGCAACGTCGATCTGCACGGGGTGATGGTGACCGACCCGGCCGCACCGGGCTGTGAGGATGGCCCGTTCCCGTTGGTGGTGGGCGATGCCTACGAGATCTCGTGCACCCATGTCTCGACGGGCGCCGATGTGCCCACGTACGAGAACCGCGCGAGGGTGTCCGCCACCGAGGTGCCCACACCCGTGGTGTCGAACACCGTCAGTGTGGATGTGACGGTGCCGTCGGGCGCTGCACACGTATCGGGGTTCGTGACCGAGACCGGCTCGGGTGTGCCGGTCGCAGGGGCGGTGGCGGTGTTGTTGTCGCCGGCGGACTTCTCGCCGGTGGCGGTCGGCACGGCGGACGCCGCGGGGCACTTCGGTGCGTTGGCGGCGCCTGGCAACTACTACGTGTACGTGGTGGACCCTGCCGATGGTCACGCGGCCGGGTTCCACGGGGCGCCGTCGCCGTCGCCGGTGGCGGCGGTGGCGGACGCCACGACCAACGCCGACACCTCGTTGGCGCCGACCCGGGGGGTGATCAGCGGTGCGGCGACCGCGGATGGCACGGGTGACCCGTTGGCGGGGGTGTTGGCGATGAGCGTCGACCTCGACGCTGGTGGTCCTGGCGCGGGTGATCTGACCGGTGCGGACGGGGCGTACGCGGTCTCGGGATTGCGGGCCGGGCCCCGGCTGGTGGAGTTCGTCGATCTGACTGGCGGCCACCGCCCCGAGTTCTTCGACGACGCCCCCACCCCGGCGGGCTCGTCGATCATCTCGGTGGTCGCCGCCAGCGTGACCACCGCGGATGCGGGCCTGGCCGCCCAGGCGGCGCCGTCGGGTGGGTCTCATCTGGTGGGTGAGGTCACCTCGAGCACCGGTGAGTCGCTGGAGGGGGTGGCGGTGATGGCGGTCCACACCGCGGACTTCTCGCTGGCGGCCGGGGACCTGACCGACGCGTCGGGCCACTACGACATCGAGGTCGACGCCGGCGGCTACACGCTGGCGTTCTACGACCCGACCGGTGGCCACCGCTTCGAGTGGTTCGACGACCAGGGCCCCGACGGTCTCGCTGACGCGGCGACGGTCACCGCGACCGCGGGCACCCCGTTGGGCACGGACGCGGCGTTGACCCCCACCACGGGGGCCGCCACCGGCACAGTGACCGAGTCCGGGACCAGTGATCGGCTCGGGAGCGTCGCGGTGTTCGCCATCGACTCGACCGGCGCCGTCGTCGGTGTGACCCAGGTCGCCCCCGACGGCTCCTACACCCTGGCCGGTCTCCCGCCGGGCGCCCATCGTCTCCGGTTCATCGACCTCACCGGCAGCCATACCAGCGAGTACTTCGACGACTCGCCCGACTATGCGGGCGGCACCCCCGTCACCATCACCGCCGGGACCACCACCCCCAACGTCGACGGCGCCCTCGCACCGACCGGCTGACCTCGACGCAATGACGGTCGGAATCCGACCGTCATTGCGTCGAGCCCGTGCCATCCACACCACGGCGCGCCACGACGCTGGCACGCGGGACGGCGGAGCCCGCATGCCGCTCCGGCGCGCCTCTGGTGAGGGCTGCGGAGGCCTGGCCCGTCGCCCGACTGACCCCCAAGTCAGCGGCGTGATAGACACTGTCCGCTCGAAGTGGATCGTCACGACAAGGACGTCCATCTTCGATATGACCATGTGGTTGCAGGAGCTACGAGGGTGGCTCGCCTGGCTGGTGAACGGAGCGGTTGACGCCGCTGAACGACGCACGGAACGGCTGGGATCGACCTATGAAGATGGATCCAACCAGTGGGGCGTCGAGACGCCGGCGGCCGCCGCCGGCCGATTGGCCGCTGGTGGGCCGCCAGAGTGAGATCGACTATCTGCTGCGATCGATCGGGGACAACCCGGTGGGTGTGGTCATCAGCGGAGAGATCGGCGTGGGCAAGACCCGCCTGGCGGCGACCGTCGCCGAGCGCCTGCGGGTCGACGGATGGTCGGTCACCCACCATGCGGCCACGGTGGCCCGGGCCGCCATCCCGTTCGCGCCGTTCGCCCCCCTGCTCGACGCCGCTGCGACCTCGCCCGACCCGTTGCAGCGACTCGTCGACGCCACCGCCCGGTTGGCCGGCGGGCCGGGCCAGCGGGTGGCCCTGCAGGTCGACGATGCCCAGTGGCTCGACAGCGAGTCGTGGGCGTTCCTGCACCACGTGACCGAGGCGGTCGGCGCCACCGTGTTGCTGACCGCGCGCGCCACCGACCCCCGAATGGGCGACGTGGCGGCCGCGTCCCGATCGATGGGCATGGCCCGGCTGGAGTTGCTGCCGCTCAGCCGGGTCGAGGTCGAAGACCTGCTGCGGGCGACGCTGCCCGGACAGACCAGCGCGGAGCGCCACGAACTGTGGAAGCTGACGCAGGGCAACCCGCTCTACCTCCACGAGGCTGTCACCCGGGCCCAGGAGCGGGGCACCACCGATGCGCTCGCGGTCATCCAGGGCGCCGCCCTGGACGCGGTGGTCGATGCGCGACTCGATGACCTGGGGCCGGAGCAACGTCATGTGCTCGAGTTGGTCGCGGTGGGCGGGCTGGCGCCGGTCGGCCTGCTCCGCGCCCGTTCGAGCGACGCGGTTCTGGCCGACCTCGAGCAGCGCCGACTCCTGGTGATCGAGGAAGCGGACCGTCGCCTGATGGCACGGCTGGCCCACCCCATCTACGCGGAGGTGGTGGCCGCCCGTATGGGCACGGCAGCACGTCTGGCCCGGCGTCGCGAGTTGCTGGAGGAGTTGGTGCGGCGTGAGTCGCGGCGCCAGTCCGACCTGGTGCAGATCGCGGTGTGGGGTGTCGAACAGGGCGACGCGGTGGACCCGGCGGTGCTGTTGCGGGTGGCGCAGCGCCTGTCCGGCTACACCCACGAGACCAGCCCGGGCTCGGGTCCTGCGCTGCCGCCGCTCCAGGGTGATCTGCTCGGCATAGCGGCCCGCTTGGCCAAAGCCGCGGTGGACGGCGGCGGGGGCTTCGATGCCGCGCGCTGCTGGTTCGGGATCGAAGCGCACATCGACGGGACGTCGGCCGAGACTGCCGACGCGCTCGCCCGCATGGACGAGCTCTCGGACACCGACGAGGAGCGGGCGCTGACGGCCACCGCCGCCGCGAGCCTGAACGTCCTCGTTGGGTGGCGGTCGCCTGATGACGCCGTCGCCGACCTCGAGGGTCTGCAGGAGGGGGCCCAGGGTGCGGCACGCGGTGTCGTCGACTCGGTGCTGGCCATGACCCTGTCGCTGTTCGGCCGCTACCAGCAGGCCGCCGATGTCGGACGCCGGGTCCTCGCCGACCCGCTGACCACCCCACGGGATCGCCTGGTGGCGGCAGGCCCGGTGATCGGCAGCCTCGCCGTTCTCGGGTACAGCACCGAGGCGTTGTCGCTTTCAGAACGGGCGATCGTCGACGTGCAGCCCGAGGCCGACCAGTGGTCGCTGGGTGTGCTGGTCTACACCCGGATCGCCGCGCTCGCGGCCAACGGCCTGATCCACGAGGCGGAGACGCTCGCGGCGCAGATGGCGACGGCCGCCGAGGGCGCCGGCAACAACATGGGGACGGCCCTGTTCGGGATGGCCCACACCCAGATGTGCCTCGACCGAGGACGGCCGCGCGACGCCCTCGCCGCTGTCGCGGGCGCGCTGGCCGCCGGGCCCGGCCCGCAGGAGGGGGGACCGTCGCACCACGGGGCGCTACGCGCGTTGGCGGCGCACGCGCACGCACTGCTCGGCAACCGTCGCGAGGCGTCGGCGTCGCTGGCGGCGTCCGACGCGGTCGCGCCAAGGGTCCAGCTGTTCGACGTCGCCGGCGCGCAGTCGCGGGCGTGGGTCTCGGTGGTCGAGGGACGGCACCGGGCCGCCGTCGCGACCCTGCGCGGCGTCACCGGCGGTGACCCCGACAACCGCCACGGCATCATGAGCTGCCTGCACGACCTGGTGCGGCTCGGCGAACACGGCAGCGGGGCGCAGATGCAGCGCCTGATGGACCAGGGGGTCGACGGCGAGCGCTGGGCGACGTGCACGGCCCACGCGGTGGCGTTCGATGCCGGTGACGGCTCAGCGCTTGGCGCCGCATCGGACGACCTCGCCCGCATCGGTATGACGCTCGTGGCGGCGGAAGCGGCCGCGCAGGCCGCGAACGCCCACCGCAACGCCGGGAGCCGCGATCTGGCCGCGGCTTCGACGACCACCAGTCGCAGGCTCGCAGCCGACTGCCAGAGCGCGACGACGCCGGCCCTCGTGATCGACGGCGACGCCGCCAAGATGCTCACCAGGCGCGAGCTCGAGGTGGCGCAACTGGCGGCCCGCGGCGCCACCGACCGAGCCATCGCCGAGGAGCTGGGGCTGTCGTTGCGCACCGTCGAGACCTACATGCACCGCATCTACTTCAAGCTGGCCGTGTCCGGCCGGACGGACCTCTCGACCTACCCCGGGTTGTAGCCCCGGGGCCTGACCGGTGGCGCCGACGTTCCGGTGAACGTGTGCGACGCGCGTTTGCCGCGTGATGCTAGCATCACATCATGATGCACCGGACGACGATCGTGGCCGACGAGGAGGACCTGGCGGTGCTTCGGGCGGCGGCTGCCCGCGAGGGGGTGTCGTTGGCGCAGTACATGCGTGGGGTGGTCGCCGAAACAGCGTCGTCGTTGCGGCGGGGACGTCGCCCGTCAGTGGGGGTCGGTCGCAGTGGCGGCGTCGGCGTGGCCCAGGAGAGCGTCGACGACGAGGACAGCCCCGTGTCCACGCCTCCACAGTCGTGACGGACACTTGGTGATGGCGCTGGTGCTCGACACCGGCCCGGTGCTGGCGCTGCTCGACGCCGACGACCCGTTCCACGCCCGGTGCGTGGACATGATCGATGCCGTCGACGAGTCGTTCGTGCTGGTGGCACCCACCTTGGTCGAGATCGACTACTGGATACGCAAGCGGCTGTCGCTCGACGCGTGGCAGGCACTGGTCGACGACATCGCCGGCGGCGCCTATCAGGTCGAGCAGCTGACCACCCACGACCTGGCGCGGGTGGTTCAGCTCGAGCGTGACTACGCCGACCTTCGCCTCGGTATGGTCGACGCCAGCGTGATCGCGGTGTGCGAGCGTCTGGGCGAGACCAAGCTGGCCACCCTCGACCATCGAGACTTCTCGGTGGTCAAGCCGCGCCACTGTGCGGCGCTGGAGTTGCTGCCCGGCTGACTCGTCCTGGTCACGGAGAACTTCGCCGACTTCGTGGCGCTGCTCGAGGAGGCCGCGTCGCGCGAAGAGCGCGCGGCACCAGTCGTGTTCGTGCGCAAGTCGTCGTTTCCCGCCGGGCTCGGGGCACGCCTTCCATCTCGCCGAGCATCTCCACCCATGGTCCGAGCGCCACCCTGAGCCCTACCGGGTCGTGCATCGGCCGTGAGCGTCCACGAAGACGTTCAACGGCACACGCCCCATGCACTCCGATACGATTGCAGACATGGCCACCGATGACGCCGCGGTCGTGTGTCGGCAGGTGCGGGCGTACGCATGCTTGAGCCAGCGGGAGTTGGCCCGGCGGGCGGGGGTGTCGCCGGCGACCATCACCCGCATCGAGTCGGGGCGGATGCAGCCGACGGTGGCCACGCTGGCCAAGATCGTGCGCGCCGCCGGCCTGACGCTCGACCTGGTGGTGACGGACCCCGACCCCGACCACCGCAAGGCCTTGGCGCACCGGGCCGGGCTGTCGATCGAGGACCGGTTCCGGGAGGTGGCCAACATCGACCGCTTCCGGCGGGCGGTCGCCGATGACTGATACCGGTTGGCGCCGTTCGAGCGAGCCCCTCGATCCACTGGGTCTGTTCGAGGCGCTGAACCGCCACCAGGTGCGATACGTGCTCGTCGGCGGACTGGCGGGTGTGGTCCACGGGTGGCCCGGGTCGACGGGCGACGCCGACATCGTGCCGGCCTCGGACAACGCCAACCTCGGTCGGCTCGGCCACGCGCTCCACGAGTTGGACGCCGTGGTGTGGTCGGATCCTGACCGTCAGGACCTGTTCCCGTCGGGCAAGCCCCCCGAGGCAGATGACTTCGGGTTCACCGCCGAGGGCCTCCGCCGCCATCCGGTGTGGCACCTGACCAGCCGGGTTGGCCTCATCGACATCGTGTTCCGGGTCGCCGGCGTGGGCACCTACGACGACCTGATCGGTGGGGCGAGAGCCGAGCACGTGGAAGGCGTCGGTGAGGTTCCGGTCGCTTCGCTCGACGACGTGATCGCCTCGAAGCGGGCCGCCGATCGGCCGAAGGACCGGCGGGTGCTGCCCGAGCTCGAGGCACTGCGGCGGCGGCGTTCACCCACCGACTGACTGCCCCGCGGACGTTCACGTGAACGTCTGCGGGGGGCGTCGGGGGCCCGCTCGCAAAGTGTCGTGGTCCCGCCGGCCGGTGTGGCGTCGCGAGGCAGCGCGCCTCAGTGGTCGGATCGGCCTCGGTCACCGCAAGGCGGTGGCCCACCGGGTCCGCCGGTCCATCAGGGACCGGTGCCGCGAGGCAACGAGCGTCCACCGTTCCGGCGGGCGGCTTCGGGAGCCTGGGCCCCGGTTGCTAGGTAGGGTCAGGGTGTGGAGCGCCAGGTCGGCGAGGACGAACGCGGAGTTGACCGGGCCGCCATTCATGCGCAACTTCGGTTGAGTCCCGCCGAGCGCGTTCAGTGGCTCGTGGATCAGGTTCAGGTGTGGTCCGAGATCCTCGGGTCGGCGGCGCAGAACCGACCGCGTTGACCTTTGACCCGCGCCCCATCTGCGAGGCGTTGAACGATGAGGGGGTGCGCTACGTGGTGATCGGTGGCTTCGCCGCGACGATCCACGGGTCGCCGCTCCCCACCGCCGATGTCGACCTGGTGCCTGACCGCGAGGCGGACAACCTCGAACGGTTGGCCCGTGCCCTGGTTCGCATCGGGGCTCGGCTGAGGACGGAGGCGGGACCGGTCGAGACCAGGATCGACGGTGCGTTCCTTCGGGCCATGCCGTTCATGCTGAACCTGACCACCGACCACGGCGACGTCGACCTGGCCTTCCAGCCGGCGGGGCCCAGGCAGGACTTCGCCGCGTGGGACCAAGACGCGGTGGAGGTGCTGATCGCCCCCGACCTGTGGGTTCGGGTGGCGTCACTTCCCGCCGTGATCGACTCGAAGCGGGCGGCCGGTCGACCCAAGGATCTGGCGGCGTTGCCGTACCTCGAGTCACTCGCTGACGAACGCGAAGCCTGACCACCACGGGTTCCGCGGCCCGGCGCTAACGCGCGCCGTCGGCATCGGGGAGGTCGAGCAGCGCCGCCAGCTTGCCCTCGCCGACCTCGATGAGGGCGACGACCGCGTCGGCGGGCACGCCGGCGGCCTCGGCGATGGCCTCCGTGGCGGCACCGGCCTCGAACAGCTGCAACGCCGCCGCGAACGGCGCCGGCAGCGTGTCGAGGGCATCGGCCCGGTTCATGCAGGGACCGTACGCCTGAGCGGCGGCGGCGCCATCCGTACCCGGGTACGACAGTCCTGGGATCGACCCGCCTGAAAGATGCAGGGCAGCCGCCGTTGCCGTCGGTTGTGACGATGCCGGCGGCTGGCTCTGAGCTCGAGGCGGTGCCCGCACGCGGCGAGCGGCCGATCGAGCGCGTCGATCCCGAGCCGCGGGCCCGGCCCAGATCTGGCGGGTGGCGCCTCGGGCGGGGCGATCAGGGCTGGACGGCCGGCACCTTCGGTATCTCGAAGCCGGGGTAGCGGTCCCACGCCGCCGGGTTGAGCGACAGGACCGCGGCCAGGGCCTCGTCGGCGGGCGGCGGCTCGGGACGCATGCCGATCGCCGCCGCCTTGAGGCCCCGGGCGATGCTGGCCGCCACCTCTCGGGCGTCGGCGGCGTGGGCCCGGGCCCGGTCGACGGCGGACGGCTCACCGCCGGGGAAGCCGGGCTCGCGCTCGTAGCCGTGCTCGCGCAGCGTCCACGCGCACGTGCGCTCGATCGAGCGGATCCACGCCGGCGACAGGTCCAGCGGGGTCGGGGCCGCCGTCCCCAGCGGGCGGGCCGCCTCGGTGAACCACGGGAACGGTGGCAGGTCCGACCCACCACCGTGGGCGGTGTGGTCGAGCACCGCGGCGTCCCAGTCCTCGCCCACGAACTCGAGCACGCGGCGCATCTGGGTCTCGGGCTCGGCCACCAGGTCCTCCAGCCGGACCGTGCACACGGCGCCGCCGAACCGGCTCACCGCCTTCACCTGCTGGGCGCAGAAGAAGGCGTTGAGGCCGTGGCTGCTGGTGGCCCAGGGCATCTGGGCCAGCGACACCACCACCCGACGGGGGTCGCGCACCACGTGCACGATGCGGGCACCGGGGAAGTCGCCGGCGATCGTGTCGAGCTGCTGGGCGTGGGCCGGCGTCTTGTCGCCCCACCGCTGCTTGCCTCGGCGCTCGGCCGCGCTGCGCAGCACCGCCTCCACCGCGTCGGCCCGGGTGGCGCCAGCGATCCGGTCGAGCGGCTCGGTGACCGCCGAGAGGGGCACGTCGAGGAAGGCGAACGAGAACGAGTGCCGGTACCGGTCGAACCACGCCCGGCCGTCGCCCGCCAGCCGCTTGCCCCGCGGGTCGAGGTAGAAGGAGGCCTCGTGGGTGAGGTGGATGTGCGGGTGGGCGTTCAACATCGCCCGCAGGAGCGAGGTGCCCGAGCGCCCGCTGCCGACCACGAAGATGGGTGCGTCCGTGGGAGTCACCCGCCGATGCTTAGCAGGTGGCGCCGCGATGGCACCTTTGGCACCCCACCTGTCAGAATGTGCCCCGACGTCAGCGAGCCGGGTGGCTCGGCACACGCGTCGTCAGCCGGCCCCACCCCGGGGGCCACGGCCTTAGTGAACACCGTTCAGTAGCGCTACCCTTGATCGGTCGTCGAAACTCGTGGTGGCGGAAGGTTGCAGGGGGTCGAACCGGTGGGCATCCATGACCAACAGCTGATCCTTGGCGTCACCGCGTTCGAGCGACCCGATCCCGCGGTCGTGGTGGGCCTGGCCCGAGCCGGCGCGCTGGGCGTGCTCGACCTCGGCCGCGATGCCGGCGCCGCCCGCCACGCACTCGACGAGGTGGCCCTCTGGACCGACCTGGCCATCGGCGTGCGCGTGCCCGAGGGCGCCGACCACGATCCCTCGGCGTTGTCCGGCCAGGTCGACACCGTCGTCCTGGCGACCCTCACCGATGCCGCCGACGAGACCGCCGAGTCGGACCAGTCGGACGCCGCCGCGGCCGCTGCGACTGCCGCCGCCGAGGTGGCCCGTTGGCAGGCCGGCGACCGTCGTGTACTCGTCGAGGTGCGCTCGGCCGAGGAGGCCGACGCGGCGGTGGCCGCCGGCGCCGACGGCCTGGTGGCCAAGGGCTCCGAGAGCGGGGGCCGCATCGGCGACCTCACCGCCTACGTGCTGGTGCAGACCCTCGTGGCCCGTACCCAGCTGCCGGTCTGGGCCCAGGGCGGCATCGGCCTGCACACCGCCGCCGCCGCGGTCGCCGGTGGCGCCGCCGGCGTGGTGCTCGACGCGCAGCTGGCGCTGGTGCGCGAGTCCACCCTGCCCGCCGCCGCCCGCCACGCGGTCGGGGCCATGGACGGCAGCGAGACCGTCGTCATCGGCGGCCACCGGGTGTTCACCCGGCCCGACCTGCCCGTGGCGACGGCCGACCCCGACACCCCCGCGGCCGACGTCATCGCCGCGCTGGGGGCCGACGACCTGCGCACCCAGTACCTGCCGGTGGGCCAGGACGGCGCCTTCGCCAGGCCGCTGGCCGAGCGCTTCGGCACCGCCGGCGGGGTGGCCCAGGCCGTCGCCCGGGCCATCGACGACCACGTCGCCGCCGCGGCCGCGAGCCCGCCGCTCGGCCCGGACAACCGGCTGGCCGCCTCGCTCGGCACCCGGTACCCCATCGCCCAGGGCCCCATGACCCGGGTCAGCGACCGGGCCGCGTTCGCCGCCTCGGTGGCCGAGGCCGGGGGCCTGCCCTTCCTGGCCCTCGCCCTGATGAGCGGGCCCGAGGTGCGTGAGCTGCTGGAAGAGACGGCGCCCCTCCTCGGCGACCGGCCCTGGGGCGTGGGCATCCTCGGCTTCGTGCCCCCCGAGGTGCGCGAGGCCCAGCTCGAGGTGGTGCACGACGTGCGACCGCCCGTGGCCCTGATCGCCGGCGGCCGGCCCTCGCAGGCGGCGCCGCTCGAGGCCGCGGGCATCACCACCTACCTCCACGTGCCCTCGCCCGGCCTGCTCGACCTGTTCTTGAAGGAGGGCGCCCGCAAGTTCGTCTTCGAGGGCCGTGAGTGCGGAGGGCACGTGGGCCCCCGCAGCAGCTTCGCCCTGTGGGACGCGCAGATCGAGCACCTGCTGGCCTTCGGGAGCGCGGACGAGATGTCCGTCCTGTTCGCCGGCGGCATCCACGACGACCGCTCGGCGGCCATGGTCGGGGCCATGGCCGCGCCGCTGGCCGAGGCCGGCGCCGGCGTCGGCGTGCTGATGGGCACCGCCTACCTGTTCACCGAGGAGGCCGTGGCCGGCGGGGCCATCCTGCCCGGGTTCCAGGATGCGGCCATGACGTGCGAGCGCACGGTGCTGCTCGAGACCTCGCCCGGCCACGCCACCCGGTGCGTCGAGAGCGACTACGTGCGGGCCTTCGAGACCGAGAAGCGCCGGCTGCTGGCCGAGGGCCACACCGTGCAGGAGGCCTGGGCCGAGCTGGAGCAGCTGAACCTCGGACGCCTCCGCATCGCCACCAAGGGCGTGGCCCGCGAGGGCGGCGAGCTGGTGACGGTGGACGAGGACGGCCAGCGCCGCGAGGGCATGTTCATGATCGGCCAGGCCGCCACGCTGCGCCACGAGGTCACCACCGTCGCCGCCCTGCACGATCAGGTCAGCGCCGGCGGCAGTGCACACCTCGCGGCACTCGCCGACACCGGCGACGCGGGTGCGGGCGACCGCGAGCGCCGCTCGCTCGACATCGCCATCATCGGGATGGCCGGCGCCTTCCCCGGCGCGGCCGACACCGCCCACTACTGGTCCAACGTGGTCGGCGGGGTCAACGCCATCACCGAGGTGCCCGCGGCCCGCTGGGACGCCGACCGCTACTACGACGCCGACGCCTTCCTCAACGACGCCGGCCGCAAGACCCCGTCGCGCTGGGGCGGCTTCCTGCCCGAGGTGCCCTTCGACGCCCTCGCCTACGGCATACCGCCCACCTCGCTGTCGTCCATCGAGCCCGCCCAGCTGCTGAGCCTCGAGATGGCGGCCCGGGCGCTGGCCGACGCCGGCTACGCCACCCGTGAGTTCGACCGGGCCCGCACCTCGGTGGTCTTCGGCGCCGAGGGCGGCACCGACCTCTCCACCGCCTACGGGTTCCGGTCGCTGTTCCAGACCTACGTGGGCGCCCTGCCCGACGCCCTCGACGAGTACCTGCCGTCCTACACCGAGGACTCGTTCCCCGGTCTGCTCACCAACGTCATCGCCGGCCGCATCGCCAACCGGCTCGACCTGGGCGGCTCGAACTACACCGTCGACGCCGCCTGCGCCTCGGCCCTGGCCGCCATCGACGTGGCCTGCAAGGAGCTGGTGGCCGGCACCAGCGACATGGTGCTGGCCGGCGGCGCCGACCTGCACAACGGGGTGAACGACTACCTGCTGTTCAGCAGCGTGCACGCCCTGTCGCCCACCGGCCAGTGCCGCACGTTCGACGCCGACGCCGACGGCATCACCCTCGGCGAGGGCGTGGGCTGCCTCGTGCTGAAGCGCCTGGCCGACGCCGAGCGCGACGGCGACCGCATCTACGGCGTGCTCCGGGGGATGGCCGCGTCGAGCGACGGCCGCCACCTCGGGCTCACCGCCCCTCGCAAGGAAGGCCAGCGCCTCGCCCTCGAGCGGGCCTACGACCAGGCGGGGGTGTCGCCCGCCGACGTCGGGCTCATCGAGGCCCACGGCACCGGCACCGTGGTGGGCGACCGCACCGAGTTGGCCACCCTCACCGAGTTCTTCAGTGAGGCCGACGCCACGCCCGGCGCCACCAGCCTCGGGTCGGTGAAGTCCCAGATCGGCCACACCAAGTGCGCCGCCGGGGTCGCCGGCCTCATCAAGGCCACCGAGGCCGTGTACCGCGGCGTGCGCCCGCCCACCCTCAACATCGAGCACCCGACGGACTACTACGACGCCGGCACCAGCCCCTTCCGCTTCGACGCCGCCGCCCGGCCGTGGGCCGACCGCGACCGGGTCGCCGGCGTGAGCGCCTTCGGGTTCGGCGGCACCAACTTCCACGCCGTCGTCGCCTCGTACGACGGCGCCCCCGGGCCGGCCCACGGCCTCGACGAGTGGCCGGCCGAGCTGTTCGTGTTCCGGGGCGCCGATCGGGCCGCGGCGCTCGCCGCCATCGACGCGCTCGCCGCCCAGATCCCCGACGACCGGCCCGCCTCCCGGCCCGTGCGGCTGCGCGACCTGGCCCGTGCCCAGGCCGACCGGTCCGCGGTGTCCGCCGACCCGGTCCAGGTGGCGGTGGTGGCCGGCGACGTGGACGACCTGGTGGCCAAGCTCGAGGTGGCCCGCACCTTCACCGCCGACAAGGCGGGCGTCTTCGTCCCCGACGCGGCCCTCGCCGGCGATGCCGCAGATGCCGCGGACGCCGCAGGGAACGGGAGACTCGCGTTCCTGTTCCCCGGGCAGGGCAGCCAGCGGCCGGGCATGCTGCGCGACCTGTTCGTGGCCTTCCCCCGCCTCCAGCGCCACCTGCGCGCCCCGTACACCGACCTGATGTTCCCGCCGGCGGCCCACTCGAAGGACGACGCCAAGGCCCAGAAGGACGCCATCACCGACACCCGGGTGGCCCAACCCACCCTGGGCATCGCCGGCCTGGCCGTGCACGACCTGCTGGGCACGGTGGGGGTGCGTCCCGACCAGGCCGGTGGTCACAGCTACGGCGAGTTGGTGGCCCTCTGCGCCGCGGGTGCCATCGCCGAGGCCGACCTGGTGCCGCTCAGCGAGACCCGGGCCCGGGCCATCCTCGCCGCCGCCGGCGACGACCCCGGGGCCATGGCCGCGGTGGCGGGCACGGGCGACGACGTGCGGGCCGTGCTCGCCACCCTTGAGCCCGCCGGTCGGGTGGTGCTGGCCAACGACAACGCGCCCGGCCAGGCCGTGATATCGGGGCCCACCGATGCCGTCGCCGAGGCCGTCGAACGCCTGGCCGACGCGGGCATGAAGTCCAAGCGCCTGCCGGTGGCGTGCGCGTTCCACAGCCCGGTGGTGGCCGACGCGCGCGTGGCCCTGGGCGAGGCGCTCGACGCCGCCCCCATCGAGGCCCCGTCGTTCACCGTGTGGGCCAACACCACCGCGGCGCCCTACCCCGACGCGGCCGACGACATCCGCGCGCTGCTGGCCGGCCAGGTGGCCGAGCCGGTGCGCTTCGTCGACCAGGTGCAGGCCATGTACGACGCCGGCGCCCGGGTGTTCGTCGAGGCCGGGCCCGGCCGGGTGCTCACCCAGTTGGTGGGCAAGATCCTGGGCGACCGGCCCCACGTGGCCGTGGCCTGCGATGCCTCGGGCGACGACGGCCTGCGCCGGTTCCTGCTGGCGCTGGCCCAACTGGCGGTCAACGGCGTCGACGTCGACCTGCTGGCGCTCTTCGCCGGCCGTGACGCCGATGCCGGGCGCCTCACCGCCGCGGGCCGTCCCGCGGGCTGGACCATCAACGGTCACCTGGTGCGCAGCGCCGACGGCGCGGTGCTGCCGGGCAGCCTGCAGCCGGTCGACCAGGTGCCGCCCATCGTGCTGGCCGCCGGCGGTGCCGGCGGTGCAGGTGCGGGGCTCGGTGCCGGCGGTGAGCGGGACGCCGCGGTCCTCGAGTACCTGCGGGGCGCCCGCGAGCTGATGGCCGCGGAGCGCGAGGTGATGCTGCGCTACCTGGGCGGCAGCGCCGAGCCGGCGGCGCCGCTGCTGTCGGCGACGGCGGCACCGCTCGCGGCGATGGCCCCGGTGGCGGCCGCCATCGAGGCCACCGCCACCGACGCCGCGGCCGGTGCCCCGGCCGCCGCGCCCCGCGCGGTGATGACCTCCGACGAGGTGATGGCCGCGGTGCTGGCCATCGTCAGCGAGCGCACGGGCTACCCGCTCGACATGCTCGACCCCGACCTCGACCTGGAGGCCGACCTCAGCATCGACTCGATCAAGCGCATCGAGATCGTGGGCGAGCTGGCCGACCGGGTCGGCCTGCCCGGCGCCGACGAGGGCAGCATCGACGAGTCGGTGGTGGAGGAACTGGCCCAGCTGAAGACCCTTCGGGGCATCGTCGACTGGATCGGTTCGCTCGGCGACCGCGACGGCGGGGCCACGGACGCGGCCGACGGGACGCCGTCCGGCACCGCTCCGACCGACACCGCCGCATCCGACACCGCCCCCGCCCCTTCCGGCACCGCCGACGACGTGTCCACCGAGGGCGATGGTGGTGCCGCGGAGCCCGGCGCCCCGGCCGACGACGTGCAGGTGCCGGCCGCCACCCTCCGCTACGTGGTCGAGGTGGCCGAGGTCGACCCCGTCGACGATCCGCCGCCCGCGGCCGAGGCGGCCTTCGCCGGGCGCACCGTGGGCATCGTCGACGACGGCCAGGGCGTGGCGCTGCATCTCGCCGCGCTGCTCGAGGAGCGGGGCGCCACCGTGCGTCTCCTGCAGCCTGACGAGGCCGTCGGCCCCGTCGACACGCCAGGCGACACACCCGTCGACACACCCGTCGACACCCCGCTCGACGTGCTGGTGCACCTGGCCCTGCTGGCCCCCAGCGCGGAGCACTCACTGGTCGCCGTGTTCACACAGGTGCGCGAGGCGGTGCTGGCCGGCCTGGGGTCGCTGGTGGTGGCCACCGGCCTCGGGGGTGCGTTCGGCACCGGCCCGGGCCCCGACGACCACGACGGCCTGCCCCTGGGCAGCGGCGCCCATGGCCTGGCCCGCACCGTGGCCCGCGAGTTCCCCGACTGCCGGGTGCTCGCCGTCGACCTCGACCGCAAGGACGACCCCAGCCGTCTCGCCGACCACCTGCTGGCAGAGATGAGCGCCACCGACGGGCTCACCGACGTGGGCCGCACCAACGGCAGCCGTCACACCCTGCGGGTGCGCGCCGACGCGCTCGACCCCCAAGCGGCGGCCGCGGCGGCCCCGTTCGTCACCGCCGACTCGGTGGTGCTGCTCACCGGTGGCGCCCGCGGCATCACCGCCCGGGTGGCGGTGGCCCTGGCCCGCGAGGGCTGCGGCCACCTCGAACTGGTGGGCCGCTCGGCACTGCCCGACACCGACGAGGACCCGGCCACCGCCGGCGCCGCCGATGCGGTCGCCCTGCGCAAGGCCCTCATCGGCCAGGGCATGAAGGACCCGGCGGCCATCGAGGCGGCCTGTGCCCGCATCCTGGCCGAGCGTGAGGTCCGCGCCACGCTGGCCACGCTGGACGCTCTGGGCGTCGAGGCCCGCTACCACCAGACCGACGTCCGCGACCGCGCCGCCCTGGAAGCGGTGGTCGCCGACGTCTACGCCCGCCACGGCCGCCTCGACGGCGTGGTGCACGGGGCCGGCGTGCTGGAGGACCGCTTCCTGCGGGACAAGACCCCCGAGTCGTTCGAGCGGGTGTTCGGCACCAAGGTGGACGGCGCCCGCACGCTGGCGCGGGTGGTGCGCCCCGACGTCGGCTTCGTGGTGCTGTTCGGCAGCATCGCCGGCGTGTTCGGCAACCGCGGCCAGATCGACTACGCCGCCGCCAACGACGCCCTCGACACGCTGGCCCGGTCGGCCGGCCCCCGCTTCGACGGTCGGGTGGTCAGCGTGGACTGGGGCCCGTGGGCGGGCACCGGCATGGTGTCGGCCGAGCTCGAGCGCGAGTACGCCCGGCGGGGCATCGGCCTCATCGACCCCGACGACGGCGTGGCCTGCCTGGTGCGCGAGCTGCGGTCGGGGCGCGACGACGCCCAGGTGGTGCTCATGCGGGCCCTGCCCGAGCACCTGCATGCCTGACGCCGCCAACGTGAGGCCGGAACCCCGGTTCTGGCTCCCGATTGGACCGCTCTGGCGGTCCGATCGGGAGCCAGTTCGAGCTCGTTCGGCCCATGGCTGAACGCCAGGAGGGCGTCGCCATCGTGGGGATGGGGGCGCTGTTCCCCGGCGCCCCCGACCTCGCCACCTACTGGCGCAACATCGAGGGCGGGGTCGACGCCATCACCGACGTGCCCGCCGAGCGATGGGAGTCGTTCTTCTACGACCCCGAATCGACTGCTCCCGATCGCGTCTACTGCCACCGGGGCGGGTTCGTCGACGAGTACGCCACCTTCGATGCCGCCGCCTTCGGCATCATGCCGGTCACCGTCGAGGCGGCCGAGCCCGACCAGCTGATCGCCCTGAAGGTGGCCGCCGCGGCCATCGCCGACGCCGGTGGTGAGGCGCAGTTGGGCGACCCCCAGAAGGTGGGGGTGATCGTGGGCCGGGGTGGCTACTTCACCCCGGGCATGGCCCGGTTCGACCAGCGGGTACGGGTGGCCCAGCAGCTGGTGGAGAGCCTGCGGGAGCTGGTGCCGGACATCACCGAGGCGAAGCTCGACGAGGTGAAGCACGCCTTCCAGGACCAGCTGGGCCCCAGCCGGCCCGAGGCGGCCATCGACCTGGTGCCCAACCTGGCCGCGTCACGGATCGCCAACCGCCTCGACCTGCAGGGGCCGGCCTACACCGTCGACGCCGCCTGCGCGAGCTCGCTGGTGGCGGTCGACCAGGCCGTGGCCGAGCTGCGGTCCGGGCGGTGCGACGCGGTGGTGGCCGGCGGCGTGCACCACTGCCACGACGTGGCCTTCTGGACCGTCTTCTCCCAGCTGCGGGCGCTCAGCCCGAGCGAGGCCATCCGGCCGTTCGACCGGTCGGCCGACGGCCTGCTGATCGGCGAGGGCACCGGCATGGTGGTGCTGAAGCGACTGGCCGACGCCGAGCGCGACGGCGACCGGGTGTACGCGGTGATCCGGGGCACCGGCGTGGCCAGCGACGGGCGGGCGTCGAGCGTGATGAAGCCTCGGGTCGCCGGTCAGCTGCTGGCGCTCGAGCGGGCCTGGTCGGCGTCGGGCCTCGACCCCGCCACTGTGGGGCTGATCGAAGCCCACGGCACCGCCACCCCGGTGGGTGACGCCGCCGAGCTCGACACGTTGGCCCAGTTCTTCGGGCCGGGCGGCACCGACGGCAACGGGACCCGGCCCGGGGGGTCGGCGTCGGGGGTGCTCGGCTCCGTGAAGTCGATGATCGGCCACACCATGCCGGCCGCGGGCGCCGCCGCGCTGATCAAGACCGCCCTGGCCCTGCACCACGGCGTGCTGCCGCCCACGCTGCACTGCGACGAGCCCCACGAGCGCCTGGCCGACACCCGCTTCCGCACCCTCGCCGAGTCCGAGGACTGGGGCGGTGCGCCCGAGCGCAGGGTGGCCGGCGTGAACGCCTTCGGCTTCGGCGGCATCAACGCCCACCTGGTCCTCGAGTCGGCACCCGGAGCTGGAGCCGCTCGAGTCTCCGCCGCGCCCGTCCGGTCGGGCGGCACGTCGGAGGACCCGGGGGTCGGCGCACGACCCGCGTCGCCGCCGATGCCGGTCGAGCGGGTGGTGCTGCTGGAGGGCGCGTCGGCCGACGACCTGCTGGCCCAGCTGGACGACCCCGCCATCCTGGTCGACCGGGACGACACCGCGGCGGCGCCGGCAGCCGGTTCCCGCGCACGGCCGGCGGCCACCTGGCGGCTGGCCATGGTGGCGCCCGACGCCCGCCGCCTCGAGCTGGCCCGCAAGGTGGTGGCTCGAGGCACCCCGTGGCACGGCCGCAACGACGTCTGGTTCTCCAACACCGGCCTGCTCGCCGGTGGCGGCAAGGTGGCGTTCCTCTTCCCCGGGGTCGAGCCCGAGTTCGACCCGCACGTGGCCGACGTGGCCGACCACTTCGGCCTGCCCCTCGGCCCCCTCGCCGAGGACGGCCACGCCGGCCAGCTGGGCCTGCACGGGGCCGGCATCATCGCCCTGGGCCGGCTGCTCGACGCCGCCCTGGGCGAGCTGGGCATCCGCCCCGACGTGGTGGCCGGCCACTCGATCGGCGAGTGGAACGCCATGATCGCCGCCCACCTGATCCCCGCCGACGGCGTCGACGACTTCATCGACTCGGTCGACACCGAGGACGTGGACGTGCCCGGCGTGGTGTTCGCGGCCCTGGGCTGCGGGGCCGACGCTGCGGAGGCGGCGGTGGGCGACCTGCCCGACATCGTGGTGTCGCACGACAACTGCCCCCACCAGTCCATCGTGTGCGGCTCCGAGGCCAGCGTGGGCGAGGTGATCGCCAAGCTGCGGTCCGAGCGCATCCTGGCGCAGCTGCTGCCGTTCCGGTCGGGCTTCCACTCGCCGATGCTGGCGCCCTACGTGGAGCCGGTCCGTCAGGCCACCGCCCGGGTGCCCCTGCAGGCGCCGGCGGTGCCGGTGTGGTCGGCCACCACGGTGGCGCCCTACCCCGACGATCCGGAGGCGGTGCGCGACCTCGTGATCCGCCACCTCCTCGAGCCGGTGCACTTCCGTCAACTGGCCCTGCGCCTGCACGACGAGGGCGTGCGGGTGTTCGTGCAGGTCGGGGTGGGGAGCCTGGTCAACTTCCTCGACGACACCCTGAAGGGCCGCGACCACCTGGCCGTGGTGGCCGCCGGGCCCCGCCACGAGGGCCTCGACCAACTGCGGCGGGTGGCGGCGGCGCTGTGGACCGAGGGCGCCCAGCCGCGATTCGACCGCCTGCCCGGCGGGGCCGCCACCGCGGCGGACGCGTCGGTGGCGGCGGCATCCGACGAAGCGGCGGCGGAGGCGGACGGGGTCACGGAACCGGAGGCGGCGACGGCAACCGATGGGTCGGCCAATGGGCACGCCCCGGGCCCGGCCGGGCGGCCCGCGCCAGGAACGGGCACGGGCGTCGGCGCCGGCGTGCCCCTGCACCTGGGCGCGCCGCTCATCCACCTCGCCGCCGGCGTCCACCTCGACCTCGCCCCGGCCGGCGCCGATGCCACCGCGCTCGCGGCCGGCGACCCGTCGCTCGCCGGCCACCCCGTGTTCGCCGAGTTCGATGCCGGGTTGCGCGAGGTCGGCCCGGCGCTGGCCGACGTGCTCGGCGCGTGGCGCGACGCCGGCCCGTCGCTCGTGCTCTCCGGTTCGCCACCGGCCGCGACCGCACCCGTGCCGGGGCCGGAAGCGCCGGTGCCGGCGGCGGCCTCCGCGGACGGGCTCACCGAGGTGCGGACGCTGTCGATGGACGCCATGCCGTTCCTGATCGACCACCGCTTCTACCGCCAGCGCGACGGGTGGGACGACGTCAGCGACCTGTTCCCGGTGGTGCCGATGACGTGCACGCTGCAGATCTTCCAGGAGGTCGCGTCCCGGCTCATGCCGGGGAAGGTGCCCATCGGGCTCGAGCACGTGCGGGCGCTGCGATGGCTGGCGGTCGAGCCGCCGATCGACGTCACCATCAACGCCACGGTCACCGGGCCCGACCGGGTCCGGGTGAGCGTCGAGGGCTTCAGTCGGGGCACGGTGGTGTTCGCCGACACCTACCCCGAGCCCCCGGCGGCCGACCCGACTCCCCTCAAGGGGGCCAGCGTGTGGGGCCCCACGGCGTGGGACCTCTACAACGACCGTTGGGCCTTCCACGGGCCCCAGTACCAGGGCGTCACCGAGATCGGCCCCCTCGGCCCTTCCGGCGTGCAGGGCACCATCGAGGCCCTCCCGGCGCCGGGGGCGCTGCTCGACGGCGCCGGCCAGCTGGTGGGCCACTGGGTGGCCATGCACACCGAGGTCGACCGGCTGGCCCTGCCCAGCGTGATCGAGCGCATCCGCTTCTTCGGCCCCCACCCGCCGCCCGGCGACCGCTTCGAGTGCACGGTGCGGGTGGGTGAGCTCACCGATGCCTTCGTGCGGGCCGACCTGGAGATGGTCAGCCTGCAGGAGGGCGACCGCGGTCGGGTGTGGTGCCAGATCGAGAGCTGGCAGGACACCCGCTTCGACACCGACGACGTGGTGTTCCCGATGCTGCGTGACCCCGACCAGCTGCGCATCAGCGAGCAGCGGCCCGGCGGTTGGTTCCTCGCCACCGAGCACTGGGCGAACTCGGCGTCGCGCGAGCTGATGATGCGCCGCTACCTGAACCACCGTGAGCGGCCCACCTACGAGGGCCTCAACCCCAAGGCCCAGCGGCAGTGGCTGCTCGGTCGCATCGCGGTCAAGGACGCCGTGCGCCAGTGGTTGTGGGACCACGGCGCCGGCCCGGTCTTCCCCGCCGAGGTGACCGTCTCCAACGACGACGACGGCCGCCCGCTGGTGGACGTCGACGCCGCCGCGCTCGATGGCACCGCGTTCGAGGGCACCGCGTTCGAGGGCACAGGGTTCGAGGGCGCGGCGCTCGACGGGGTCACGCGGGGTGCCGGCCCGCCTGTCGCCTCGGGCCTGCGGGTGTCGCTGGCCCACACCGAGTGGGCCGCCGCCGCGTTGGTGGCCGGCCCCGACGACGCCGCCCCCGGCATCGACATCGAGGTCGAGGCCCCCCGTCACGAGCGGTTCGCCTCGCTCGCCCTCACCGACACCGAGGCGGCGTTGGTGCCCGCCGAGCCGGGCCCCGAGCGCGACCTGGCCCTCACCCGGTTCTGGACGGTGAAGGAGGCCGTCGGCAAGGCTGGCGGCGCCGGCCTCGAGGGCCGCCCCCGCGCCATCGGCATCGACCGGCTCGAGGGCGACCGGGCCTGGGTCGGCGCCCCGGGCACGGAGCAGGTGCAGGTGGACAGCGAGGTGGTGGCGGTCGGCGACGACGGCCCCCGCTACATGGTCTCCTGGACCGTGCCGAACGCGACTCGAACACGAAGGCCATCGGACGATCCGAGGGAAGGTGCCAGCGATGGATGACGCTGCGGAGCGGAGCGGAGCAGCCGAGATGACTGGAGACGGATCGAAGGCACAGGTGCTGGCCGCGGTCACCGAGATGTTGACGACGGTGATCGGCGAGGACGAGCTGTTGATGGTGGACGAGGTCACCATGGACACCTCGTTCAACGACGACCTCGAGCTGGAGAGCATCGAGTTCGTGGCCCTGGCCGAGGAGCTCACCAACCGCTACGGCGAGCAGGTCGACTTCGTGGGCTGGATCGCCGACATGGAGCTCGACGCCCTGGTCACCATGACCGTGGGCGAGCTGGTCGAGTTCGTGGCCGGCTGCCTCGACTCGCCCGAGGGCGCGACCTCCGCGAGCTGACCTGGTGCCCTTCGTCACGGCCCGCGGGCTGCGCTTCCACACCCAGCAGCTCGGTCCCGGTCGTGAGGCGCAGGGTGGCGAGGGCGGGCGCCCGGGGCCGCCCGTGGTGATGCTGCACGGGCTGTTCACGGGCAGCCTGGCCTCGTGGTGGTTCACGGCGGCGCCGGCGGTGGCCCGTACCCACACGGTGCGCCTGCTCGACCTGCGGGGCCACGGCCTGAGCGACTGCCCGCCCGATGGCTACGACACGGCCACGATGGTGGACGACGTGCTCGCCCTCACCGACGACCTGGAACCGTTCGCGGTGGTGGGCCACAGCTATGGGGGCCTGCTCGGCATCCGCCTGGCGTCGGCGCGCCCCGACCGGGTGACGGCGCTGGCCTGCATCGAGGCGCCGCTGGTCGCCCTACGGGACCCCGGGTCGGAGCGGCGCAGCGCTGGTGGGGCGGAGGGTCCCGACGACGAGCGCGACGCGCCGTCGCCCGACGCCTCCGACACCGAGCGCCGGCTGCTCACCGAGACGACGATCCTGGCCGACCTGCGGGCCGAGCCCCCGGTCACCGACGACGACCTGCGGGCCCTGGCGGTGCCGACCCTGTTCGCCTTCGGGTCGCGCTCGTGGTGCGCTCCGGCCGCCGACCGGGTGCGGGCGGTGCTGCCCGGCGCACGCTGTGACGTGCTCGAGGGTGGCCACGCCCTCCACCTCGACGCCCGCCGCGAGGTGGCCGACCTGCTGGTCGACTTCCTCGACGGACCGGTCGACGGCGGCGCGCCGGCCGCCGCGGCGCCGGCCGCCGGGCCCGAGGTCGCCGGGCCGGACGCGGCCCCGCAGGATGCGGCCCCGCACGATCCCCTGCATCACGAGCACGTGCCCTATGGCTGACGTCACCGCCAACGGGGTGCGCTTCAACGTGTCGCGCCTGGGCCAGGGCGACCACACCGTCGTGATGCTGCACGGCCTGGTCATGGACAACCTGTCCAGCTTCTACTACACGCTGGCCAACCCCTTCGCCCGCGAGTGCGACGTGATCCTGTACGACCTCCGGGGCCACGGCCGCAGCGAGCGGCCGCCGACGGGGTACACGACGGAGGACGCGGTGGCCGACCTCGACGCGCTCCTCACCGAGCTCGCCGTCGACCGACCCGTACACATCATCGGCAACAGCTACGGCGGCGTGGTGGGCCTGGGCATGGCCGTCGCCCACCCCGAGCGGGTGGCCGGCCTGGCCCTGATCGAGGCCCACTTCGCGGTCGAGGGCTGGGGCCACCACATGGCCGGCAGCCTGGCCCTGGCCGCGTTCGGACTGGCCGAGGACGAGGTCGAGCAGTGGCTGGCGGAGCAGGGTGGCCGCAAGATCAACAAGATGGCCCGCAACGCCGAGGCCCTCATCTACGAGACCACCATGCTCGACGACCTCGAGGCCGTGCAGCCGCTGCCCCGCGAGGCCCTGGCGGCGCTGGCCTGCCCGGTGCTGGCCTTCTACGGCGAGCACTCCGATCTGCTCGACCGGGCCCGCGACCTGCAGGACCTGGTGCCCGACTGCGACCTGCGCATCCTGCCCGGGTGCACCCACTCGGTGCTGATGGAGGCCACCGCCGAGTTGAAGGCCACGCTGCTGCCGTGGATCCTCGGCCAGCCGGTGCCGGCCTACCCCGCGGCGCCCGAGACGGCCATCGTCCCGGTCGTGAACCCGGACTGGGTCTCGGACCCCCGAGAGGTGAACCGGACGTCGCCGCCCGGTGCCGTCGCGGCCGACCCCGCCCCGGTGGACTGAGCGGCGACGCGATGGCCCGCTTCCTGTTCGTCGTGCCGCCGCTGCAGGGTCACACCAACCCCACGGTGTCGGTCGGCCACGAGCTGGCCGGTCGCGGGCACGCGGTGGCCTGGGCCGGCGAGCCCAGCGTCGTGCGCCCGCTCCTGCCCGACGGCGCCGAGTTCTTCCCGTGCCCGCCCCGCCTGCCCGAGTCGATGGAGGACGCGCTGCGCAACAAGGCCGGGGGCCTGCGGGGCGCGGCGGCGCTGAAGTTCCTGTGGGAGGAGGCTCTGCTCCCACTGGCGCTGGCCATGGAGGCGCCGCTCGAGGATGCCATCGCGCGGTTCCGACCCGACGTGTTGGTGGTCGACCAACAGGCGGTCGGCGGCGCGGTCGTCGCCCGCCGCCACGACCTGCCGTGGGCCACCTCGGCCACCACCTCTGCCGAGTTCAGCCGCCCGTTCGAGCTGATCCCCCGGGTGGGGGAGTGGGTGCAGGAGTCGCTGGTCGACCTGCAGGTGCGCATGGGCGTGCCCGAGCAGCAGGCCCGCGACGCCGGCGACCTGCGCTTCTCCGACCACCTCGTGCTGGCCTTCACCGCGGCGGCGCTGGTGGGCGACGTCGATCGCTTCCCCGACCACTACCGGTTCGTCGGGCCGTCCACCCACGCCCGGGTCGAGACCGCCGAGTTTCCCTGGGACTGGCTCGACCCCGCCCGGCCCCACGTGCTGGTGTCACTGGGCACGGTGAACCAGACCGTGGGCGAGCGCTTCTACAACGTGGCCGTCGACGCGGTGCGCGACCTCGACGTGCAGGCGGTGGTGGTGGCGCCGCCCGAGATGATCGCCGGCGTGCCCGACAACGTGTGGGTGCAGCCCTTCGTGCCGCAACTCGCCCTGCTGGACCGGATGGATGCGGTGGTCGGCCACGGCGGCCACAACACCACCTGCGAGGCGTTGGCCCACGGGCTGCCCCTCGTGCTGGCGCCCATCCGCGACGACCAGCCCATCGTCGCCGCCCAGGTGGTCGACGCCGGCGCCGGTGTCCGGGTGAAGTTCGGGCGGGTGCAGCCCGCGACCCTGCGGGCCGCCATCGAGCAGGTGCTCACCGAGCCGTCGTACCGCGAGGCGGCCGCGGTCGTCGCCGAGTGCTTCGCCGCCGCCGGGGGCGCCCCCCGTGCCGCCGACCACCTGGAGAAGCTCGCCCCATGACCACCACCGTCATCACCACCCCGCCGCCGCCCACCACCCCACACGTTCTGGTGGCTGGATCATGACGCTGACGACAGGTGCGAGCCACCAGAACGATGACCTCGACCGGGGAGGACGACGATGAGGCGGTCGCAGGAGGGCCGGCGCCACCGGCTGCTGAAAGGGCTGCTGCTCGCGCTGATCGCGTACCTGGTGAGCGACGCCTTCCGGGCCCGCAAGCGCCTCGGCGCGCTGCGCACGCTCGAGCCCAGCGACGAGCCGGTCGCCGGCTCGCACCGGTTCGTCACCGCCGCCGGCGTGACGGTGGGCGACGCCACCCGCAGGGCCGCCAGCGCCTTCGCCCGCCGGGAGGGCCTCGACGTGGTCGACCTGGTGCCGGGCGACCTCGACACCGAGGAGGCGCTCGAGTTGGCGGCGCTGGTCGACCCCCAGACCTACCGGACGGCGCGCCTCGCGCCGGGCCGGGGCGCGGGGCGGGCCCTGCTGGTCGACGCCGACGTGCTGGAGCGCTCCGACATCGCCGCCACGGAGGGGCTCGATCCGGTGGCCTTCGTCGCCGCCGAGATCGAGCTGAAGCGACTGTCCCCGGTGGGCGTCGACCTCGCGGTCGCTCCCGGGCTCACCACCCATCCGCTCGACCTCGACAAGCGCCGGGCCTACATCACCTCCCTGTTCAACACCGCCACCCCGGCCGTGCTGGGCATACCCGTGCTGCAGTGGGCCACCATCGCCACGGGCGTCGTGCTGGCGCCGCCGTGGGGCCTGGCCGCCCTCGCCGCGTACAGCGCGGCACCGGCCATCGGCCTCTCCTCGTCGCCGGTCGCGCCGGCCGACCTGGGCCGCCGGGTGGCGCTGCGCTGGCTGCTCGAGCCGCTGCGCTGGTTCAAGACGGTCACCGGTCGCTGGCAGCCGCCGCCGCAACCCGACCCGATCGAGAGCCGCCGCGAGTGGTACGACCAGCAGCTCCGCCTGGGGCTCGACCGGCTGTTCGAGCCCCGCCGGGACGACTGCCCCATCTGTGGCTCGACGCAGCTCACCGAGCGCCTGCGCACCACCGACGTGCTCCAGTACAAGCCGGGCGAGTTCGTGCTCGACGAGTGCGGCGAGTGCGGCGTGATCTTCCAGAACCCGCGGCTGTCGCTCGAGGGCCTGGACTACTACTACCGCGACTTCTACGACGGCCTCGGTGAGGACTTCACCGAGTTCATCTTCGGCGCCACCGACCACTCCTACCTGGGACGGGCCGAGATGGTGCAGGGCCACACCGTGCCGGAGCGTTGGCTCGACGTGGGCGCCGGCCACGGCCACTTCTGCCTGGTGGCTCGTGACCGCTGGCCCGACACCGGCTTCGACGGCCTCGACCTGAGCGACAGCATCGACGAGGCCGCCCGCCGGGGGTGGGTCGACCACGGCTACCGGGGCCTGTTCCCCGAACTGGCCCCGTCGATGGCCGGCACCTACGACGTGGTCAGCATGCACCACTACCTCGAGCACACCCGCGAGCCGCTCGAGGAGCTCGACGCCGCCGCCGTCGCCCTGAAGCCCGGCGGCCACCTGCTGATCGAGCTGCCCGACCCCGAGAGCGCGTTCGGGCGGATCCTCGGTCGCTGGTGGATCCCGTGGTTCCAGCCCCAGCACCAGCACCTCATCCCCCTGGGGCGCCTCGAGCAGGAGCTGGCCGACCACGGCTTCGAGGTCGTGGCCCGTGATCGGGCCACCGCCCACCAGACCGTCGACCTGGTGATCGGCGCGTGGCTGTGGCTGAACCACTTCGTGCCCGCCGACGCCCCCTGGACCCCCAAGGGCTCGCCGCTGCGGGGCCTGGCCCGCATCCTGGTCATCGCCGCCGGCGCCCCGCTGCTGGCGGGCGCCTTCGTGGCCGACCAGGTGGCAAACGTGTTCATCCAGCGCAGCAACCGGGGCAACACCTACCGGGTGCTGGCGCGGCGGCCCTAGGTCTGGAGGCGCGTGGCGTCACCACTGCCGCGGGCGGGTATGCTCTCCTGAGAGGCGAACCTCCTTGCGGAGAAGCCTCGTGGGGTCGTGGGTTTCACCGACCAGGGCGCGGCGGCCAGGTGGTCACCGTGCCGGCAGGCGGTCGGGGTGAGACGCACAGCCGTGGGCGAAAACGGACTGCCCACCGAAGAAGCGGAGCAACCAGATTGTCGATGGACCGTTGCCGATAGAAAGCCCGACGCTCGACGCGCCGCTCGACCAGCACGCCTTCGTGGCGTTGGTGCAGGCGGAGCTGGACGGGTACGCCACCGATGAGCAGCGCGCGCTGCTCGAGGCCGACCGCCGCCGGTGGGAGTACGCGGTGGAGGACCTGCTCGACGACGTCGAGGACGGGCTCGACTCGGTGCGCCGGTCGCTGTCGGGCCCCGAGCGCAACCAGGTGGTGGCTGACTTCGAGGCCGACCGCCACGACCTCATCCGTGCGCTGCGCAGGGCCCGGGGTGTGCCCGAGGACGCCGACGACGGCCTGGACGACGGCCCCGACGACCACCGCGACGCGGCCTCGGCCACCGAGGTCGAGGACGGCGTCGTCCGCCTCCAACTCTCGTGGTCGGCCGGCCGCCTGGTTGCCTGGGGCGGCGGCGCTCACGCCGACCCGCTCGACCGCACCGCGCTGGCCGCCTTCCTCGACGAGGTGGGCGCCGGGTCGCCGCCGTGGGCCCCCCACGCCTCGGTGCAGATCCCGGGCGGGCCCAACGCGTCGGGTCTGGCGGTGCCCGTGGGCGACATCCTCGGCTGGCTGGCCGCGGTGAAGGACCGCAGCGAGGACGACCGCCTGGGTGCCAGCGTCCGCTGGTTCTCGGCCGTGGCCGTCTGGGCCGTCGAACTGGTGGCCCGAGGCTCGATGGTGCCGCTGTTGAAGCAGAAGCGGAAGCGCCGGGGCTCGGGCGAGAAGAACCGCCTGGTGCACGTGCGCTGGACCCCGGCACTGGTCGACGCCAACCGTCTTGCCGGCTTCGCCCGGGCCATGCCCGGCTCGGTGCGGGCGGTGGCGTCGTCGTCGGAGGCCCGTGACGTCACCAACCTGGTGCTCACGGCGATGGTCGACGCCATCTGCCGGCAGGCCGCCCAGATGGTGGTGGTGGCCGCACCGCCGCCGACCGTCACCCGTCCGGCCGAGGTGGCCGAGGCCTTCCTCACCCGCCTCGACGGCAGCGAGTTCACCGCCCCGTCGGTGGTGGCGGGCGACGTGGCCGGCCAGATCGACCGCTGGGCCAAGCCGGCCATCTTCCCCTCGACCCGCCAGATCGTGGTGCAGCTCGACCCGCCCGACAGCGGCGGCGCCTGGCACCTCAAGGTGCTCGCGCCCGGCCCCGACAAGCGCCTGGTGTCGGTCGACGTGGCTCTTGTCAACGCCGGCTCCAAGCGCCGCGAGCTCGAGGCCGACCTGGGCCGGCTCGAGCGGCTGCTGCCCGAGCTGAACCGGCTGGGCAGCCATCGGCGCGGCGACGTGATCCTGAGCCAGGACGAGGCGTGGCAGCTCATGTCGGTGACGGGCCGGGCCCTGATCACCGCGGGCTTCGACGTCCGGGTGCCGGCCATGTCGCCCCGCAAGCTCACCCCCTCGCTCCGCCTCGACAGCGACCCGTCCACGCCGTCGAGCGGTGGCGCCAGCCAGCTCTCCAAGGTGCGCTGGTCGGTGGTGTTCGACGACGTCGAGCTGACCGCGGCCGAGATCGCCACGCTGGCCAAGGAGGCCCGCCCGCTGGTGCGCTCGGGGGGCAAGTGGGTCGCGGTCGAGCACGCCGACCTCGAGGCCGCGGCCGCCGCGCTCGAGGAGCGGGCCAACACCGAGCAGCTCACCGGTGCCGAGATGCTGCGCTACGCCCTCGGGCTCGAGGGCACGCCGCTCGCGGGCGGCATCAACGTGCAGGGCGCCAGTTGGGCCACCGACCTGCTGCGCAAGGCGTCGGAGACCCGGGCCGAGCCTGCGGCCACCCCGGAAGGGTTCGTGGGCGAGCTGCGCAGCTACCAGCGTGAGGCGCTGGCGTGGCTGAACTTCCTCGACTCGGTGGGCCTCGGCGGCTGCCTGGCCCTCGACATGGGCCTCGGCAAGACCCCCACGATGCTGTCGCACCTGCTCACCACCTCGGACCAGGGCCCGGCTCTCGTCATCGCCCCGCCCGCGGTGGTCACCAACTGGGCCGGTGAGGCCCGCAAGTTCACCCCGGGCCTGCGGGTGCTGGTGCACCACGGCGCCCGCCGGTCGTCCGCGGCCGAGCTGGCCGGTGAGGTCGAGCGGGCCGACGTGCTCATCACCACCTACGGCACCGCCGTGCGCGACGTCGAGGCCCTCTCCAGCATCGAGTGGTCGAAGATCGTCCTCGACGAGGCCCAGGTGATCAAGAACCCCACCAGCGAGACCGCGCAGCTGCTGCGCCGCCTGCCCGCCCGAACCAAGGTGGCCCTCACGGGCACGCCGATCGAGAACGGCCTGGGCGACCTCTGGGCCATCCTCGACTTCACCAACCCCGGGTTGGTGGGCCAGCGGTCGGCGTTCGTCACCCACCTGTCCACCGACCGCGACGCCACCCGCAAGGAGGGCGAGGACGCCATGCGGGCGCTCAACGGCATCCTGGTCTTCCGGCGCACCAAGGACGAGCCGGTCATCGCGGCCGAGCTCCCCGATCGCATCGACGAGATCGACCACTGCTCGATGAGCGTCGAGCAGATCGGCCTCTACCAGGCGGTGATCGACCAGCTGTTGCTGCGGGCCGAGGGCCAGGAGTCGGCCAAGGGCCACGTCTTCGCCGCCATCACCGCGCTGAAGCAGATCTGCAACCACCCGGCCGCCTACACGGGCGACGACGACGGCCTTCCCGGCCGGTCGGGCAAGCTGGCCCGCCTGGAGGAGATCGTCGAGGCGGTCTACGCCGCGGGCGAGCGGGTGGTGGTGTTCACCCAGTACGCCGAGTGGGGGCAGCGCCTCGCCAAGCACCTCACGCGGCGCACCAAGACACCGGTCGAGTGCTACCACGGCGGCCTCACCCGCACCGCCCGCGACCAGATCATCGAGAACTTCAACAACACCGACGGCCCGGCCGTGCTGGTGCTGTCGTTGAAGGCCGGCGGCACCGGCCTCAACCTGACCGCCGCCAACCACGTGGTGCTCTACGACCGCTGGTGGAACCCGGCGGTCGAGGACCAGGCCCGCGACCGGGCATGGCGCCTGGGTCAGACCCGCACCGTGATCTACCACCAGCTCATCTGCCCGGGCACGATCGACGAGCGGGTCGACGAGGTGGTGGCCGGCAAGCGCCGCATCGCCGACGTGGCCCTGCCCAAGTCGTCGAGCGTGGAAGACCTCGACCCCGACCAGTTGCGGCGGGCCCTCGGCCTGCGGCTCGACGAGCTGGTCGACGACGTGGCCACGCCCGACGGTGACCCGGTCGACGCCGGCGACGACGCCGAGGACGCCGCATGAGCCACGCCACCACGTCGAACGGGCCGGGGTGGCCCGCGCCCCTCGTGCTCGGTCGCACCCGCGGCCGGGCGCTCGTCCGGGCCGCTCGCGCGGCCGCTCGGCCGTCACGATCGCGGCGACGCCCATGAGCGCGTCACGACGCCGGTCGGGCCGCGGCAAGGGCGGCGGGGCGGCCACCAACGCGGGCAACAACGGCGGCAACCCGCCCAAGGGCGGCGCCCAGGGTGGCGGCGGGAAGGCCAAGGCCAAGCGCGTCGCCGACTTCTGGGAGGTGCCGGGCGCATCGGCCGAGGACCTTGCCGCCGCGGTCACCGTGCCCGACGACCCCACCGCGCTGGTGCGCTCGCTCGGCGCCCCGTCGCTCCCGGGCCAGGGCGGCAACGCCGAGCACTACTTCACCGCGGTGTACGAGAAGGCCTCACACGTGGCATTCGCCCTGGCCACCGCCAACGGCCTCCTGGCCGGCGAGTTCGACCAGGACGCGGGTGGCGCCGATGACGACGGCGACGGCGACGTCACTCCCGAGGTCGAGGTGGCCACCTCGTAGCGGTGCGGGCGCCCGCCCGCCGCGGTGCCGGCGATCCGGATGCCGCAGGCGCTCCGGGTACGAGGAGCCGGTGTGACTCCTCAGGCCACCACGACGAAGGTGGGGGCGACTTCGCTGCGGCGCCGGCCGAGGGCCCGGGCGACGACGGCGTAGGCCCGCTCGCGGGCGACGTCGGGTGAGCCTGGATCGAGCAGGACGGCCGCGGCGCCGGGCCGCACGCCGAGGACGAGGGCCTGGGCACCCAGGTCGGCCAGCTCCTGGCGGTGGGCCGACACCCCGTCGCGAGCGACGCGGTGGGTGAACTCGGAGGTGGGGATGTGCTCGTGACTGGTCATGGGTCGACGGTACGACGACCCTTCCATTAGGTCCAACGATGATCTATCATCGAGTCCATCATGAGCGCTAATGATTCTCTCCACGACGGGGCCGCCGCCCCGGAGGTCCTCGGCCAGGTCGAGCTGCGCCACCTGGTGGCGCTCCGGGCCGTCGCCGGCGAGCGGTCGTTCGGCCGGGCCGCCACCCGCCTGGGCTACACCCAGTCGGCGGTGAGCCAGCAGATCGCCGCGCTGGAGCGGGCGGTGGGCGAGACGCTCTTCGAGCGCCCCGGCGGGCCCAAGCCGGTGCAGCTCACCCCGGCGGGGGCGGTGCTGTTGGCGCACGCCGAGTCCATCCTCGACCGGGTGGCGGCCGCCGAGGCCGACCTCGCGGGCTACCGGGCCGGCCGCACGGGCCGTCTCACCATCGGCACCTTCCAGAGCGTGTCGGTCGAGGTGCTGCCGCCGTTGCTCACCCGCGTCCGCCGGGAGCGGCCCGACCTGAGCATCTCCATGGTGGAAGAGGACGAGCAGGCCGAGCTGTTGCGCCGCCTCGCCGCCGGCGAGCTCGACCTCAGCTTCGTGGTGGCGCCGGTGGGAGACGGCCCCTGGGAGTTCACCCCCCTCGCGGACGACCCGTTCGTCGTCCTGAGCCCGGCCGACGATCCGCTGTGCCCGGAGGGCGAGGCGGTGCCGGCGTCGGTGCTCGACGGCCTGCCCCTCATCGGTCAGACCGTGACCGCCTGCCAGGCCCTCATCGAGGACGGCATGCGCTCGGTCGGCGCCGAGCCCAACGTGATCTTCCGCACCTCGGACAACACCGCGGTGCAGGCGATGGTCCGCTCAGGCATGGGGCACGCGGTGATGGCCCGCCTGGCCATCGACCCGAGCGACCCCGGCATCGCGGTGCGCGACGTCGATCCGCCGATGCCGGATCGCACGATCGGCATCGCCCTCCCCGACCGTCACCGCGCGCCGGCGGTCGACGTGGTGGTCGACCTGGCCCGCGAGGTCTGCGCCGAGCTCATGGTGTCGCACGCACCCCTGCCCCTGGCGGGCTGATCCCGAGCCGGTCCCACGCTGGCATGCCGGCCCCAGCCGCTCCTGTCGACCGGGCTCATGGGCACTGGGCCAGCGAACGACCAGCGGCTCACCGGGCAGGTGCTGGCACCGTGAGGGGATCGGGCGATGAGATACCGTGCATGCACCCATGGGCGCCGACGATGATCCCGTCACTCCGGACGAACCAGGCCAGGTCGTGGGGGCCGTTGGCGACGGCGAGGGTGCTGCCCCTGCCCCCGAACCACCCGTCTGGGTAGCCAGCGGGACCAGTGTGGCGGCGGTGGGGTGGTCGCCCGACGGCACCCGCCTCGCGTCGGGCGATGACAGCGGCAGGGTGCGGGTGTGGGACCCGGTATCAGGTGTGGCCGTCGCCGCCCTCGACGGCCATCTCGATCCGGGCACGGTTCTCACACCGCTCCGGCCCAGCCCGGTCACGTCGGTGGCGTGGTCGCCAGACGGCACCCGCCTTGCGTCCGGCGACACCGACGGCCGGGTGCGGGTGTGGGACCCGGCCACGGGCGTCGTCACCGAGCACCGCAAGCACTGGGTGACGTCCTCGGTGGTGTGGTCACCGGACGGATCTCGCATTGCGTCAGCCAGCGGCCCCGACCCCGACGACGGCAACCTCAGCAAGGGCGACGTGAGGGTGTGGGACTCCGTCACCGGCGTGGATGTGGCGGAGATCCCGGGCCTGTACACCGTCAGGAATTCTGGGGTGCAGTCGGTGGGTTGGTCGCCGGACGGGTCCCGCGTGGCCGTCGCAGGGGGTGGTAAGAGCAGCAGCGACGTGCGGGTGCGGGACCCGGTGTCCGGTGTCTTCGTGGCCGTCCTGCCAAACCCGGGCCTCGTGTGGGCGGTGGGTTGGTCGCCGGACGGGACCCGCCTGGCGGTTGCCAGTACCGATCCGGCGGTGCTGATCTGGGAACCGGCCACCGCTCGTGTCGTCGCCGTGCTCGAAGGCCATACCCACTTCGTTCATCGGGTGGCGTGGTCGCCGGACGGGACCCGCCTGGCGTCGGCCAGCTACGACGGCACGGTGCGAGTGTGGGATCCGGTGTTCCCCAGTGCCGGGCCGAGCCCATCGCCCGCGAAACGCCGGCGCTGGTGGTCTGGTCGGACCAAACCCAGCCCTCCGGTCAGCGTCATGGCGACGCACAGCTTCGACATCTCGGCGAACGCCATCGATTGGGCGGGTGGCCTCCTGGCCGTCGCCACCAGCTCGGGCGAGGTGCGACTCCTCGACCCGAGCGATTCCGCCGTGGCGGGGCTGACCATGTTGCATCTCGACGACGGTGGCTGGGCCTCGTTCCATCCGTCGGGGGCGTACCGCCTGGCCGGCGACCCGGCCGGGCAATTCTGGTGGGTCGTGGGGGACGAGCACATCGAGCCGGGCGACGCCGACGGCATCAACGGCATCCGCCGGCTGCCGATCGATGCCCCCTGGCCCGACGACGCTCCCGGCTGAGCCGCGCTCACCGATGACTGGTCTCGACCCTGCGGTCGCGCGTCCGTCTCTCGAAGGACCAGAAGCCGAGCAGTCGCCGGGGCTGGCCTGACCGTCCGTTCCGCCCGTCCGAGGCACTTCGAGGCGGACGCGGGTCGCGGGCTCACGATCCTCGGGAACCAACCGGTGCCTCCTGCTCGTCGTACCGGGCAACCCAGCCGAGGAGCCCGCCATGCCCACGTTGCGTCTGCCCACCGTGCGTCCCCGCCGATTGGCCGCCGCCGCGCTGGCCGCCACCGCCACCCTGGTCGCCACTGCCGCGCCGGCCTGGGCCTGTGGGGGCCTCGTGGGGGAGAACGGCACGATCCAACTCACCCGCACCTCCACGCTGGCCGCCTACCACGACGGCGTGGAGCGCTACGTGACCTCGTTCGAGTTCACCGGCACCGGCGAGTCGGTGGGGTCGATCATCCCGCTGCCCGATGTGCCCGACGAGGTGGTGCGCGGCGGGGACTGGACGCTGCAGCGCCTCGCGCAGGAGGTGGCACCTCCGGTGCCGGCCGCGGCCGCCGGGGACGCCGCCGAGTTCACCGCCGCGGGGGCCGAGGTGCTCATCGAGACCCAGATCGACGCCCTCGACATCACCGTCCTGCGGGGCGGTGGCGACGAGGTGGGCGCGTGGGCCCGGGACAACGGCTTCCTGCTCACGCCCGACGCCCCCGAGATGCTCGACTTCTACGGGCATCGCAGCGAGATCTTCATGGCCGCGAAGTTCGACGCCTCCCGCGCCGCCGAGCTGGGCCAGAACGCCGGCGACGGCACGCCCATCATGCTCACGATCCCCACCGATGCGCCGTGGGTGCCGCTGCGGATCCTCAGCCTCGGGCTGGACACCTCCGAGTTCGTCGAGGCCGACGTCTTCCTGCTCACCGACGACGAGCCCGACCTGTTGGCCGGCGGCCCGGGGCTCAGCCTCGAGCGCAGCGAGCCGGCCGACGAGTCGCTGCTGACCGACCTGCGCTCTGACGTGGGCATGGAGTGGGTGCCCGAGGACATGTGGTTCACCTACCTGGCGGTGGACGCGCCGGCCGGCGACCTCGACTACGACCTCGCCGTGTCGCCCGACCGCGCCACCCTGCCGGCGCTGGCCGACACCGGCGTGTCGGCGCCCGAGGCCCGGCCGGTGGCCGTCGATGCCGCCGGGGTCCCGCTGTGGCCCCTGGCCGCCGGCGCGGTGGCCGCAGTGGTCGTCCTGGCCGTCCTGCTCGCGACCGACCGCCGCGCCGCCGGGACGCGGGCGTGAGCCCGAGGTACGAGGGCGTGGCCCGAGCGGCCCGTGAGCGGAGCGAACAGGAGCGGGGAACGTGAGCCGAGTCGTCTCCGGCGCCGTGGCCCTCTTCGTCGGGGCCGCCGTGGCCACCGTCGGATACACCGTCACGGCATCGGGCGATGACGCGGAGGTGCTGGGTCCCGGGGTGGTGCAGGTCGAGGTGGGCATCGAGCACAGCCGGTTCGACCTCGGGACGCTGCACGTGCAGGAAGGCACCCTGGTGGAGTTCGTGGTGGAGAACCACGACCCCATCGACCACGAGCTCGTGGTCGGCGACGCCGAGGCGCACCGTCGCCACGAGCAGGGCACCGAGCGCCGCCACCCGCCCGTTCCGGGCGAGGTGAGCGTCGCCCCGGGTGATCGCGCCATGACCTTCTACGAGTTCGACGACCCGGGGACCGTCGCGTACATGTGCCATCTCCCCGGCCACGTCGCCTACGGCATGTCCGGGACCATCGAGGTCGAGCCCGCGACCTGACCCGGCGTGGGCGCGACCGTGGGCCGCGCCGGAGGAAGCGCGGCCCACGGTGGGGAAACCGGAGGGGGAGGGTCAGGTCGTGGTGGCACCTCCCGTGCTCGGGACGCCGGCGGGCTGGCCGCTGGAGCCGGGGGTGCCGGTGGTGCCACCGGGCGCCGCCGGCGCCTGGCCGGTCGCTCCCGTGCTGCCATCGGCGGTGCCGCCCTGGGCCGGCGGGCCGCCCTGCATACCGCCGGTCTGGCCGCCGGCCGCCGGGCCGCCCTGGGGCAGGTCGCCCGAGATGATGCGGGTGGCCGTCACGCTGCCGTCGGTGCCGGTCTCGCCCTGCACCATCACCTGGTCGCCGGAGGAGAGGTCGCTGAGCGAGCCCTGCGTCTCGACCACCACGGTGGTGGCGTCGGTCATGGTGACCGTCACGTCACCGTCGCTGGTGCTGACGGTGAAGCTGTCGCCGTCGACGGCGCTCACCTCGCCGCTGGCGGAGCCGGCCATGCCCCCGGGGGGACCTGCGGCGCTGTCGTCGGTGGCGGTGGTGCCCCGATCGACCACCCGCTCGGCGGCGATGGCGTCGCCGTCGGCGGTGCCCATCACCAGCACCTGGTCGCCCTCGTCGACGTCGTCGGCCGAGCCGGTCTCGGCCAGGGCGACCACGGTGTCGCTCGACGTGGTCACCTCGACCGACGAGCCGTCCTGGGCCGACACGGTGAGGGTGGAGCCGTCGACGCTGTCGACGGTGCCCACGGTGCCGCCGCCGGGGCCGCCGCCACCGGGCCCCGCCTGCGTGCCCTGGGCGCCCGGGCCGCCGGTGGTGCCACCGGGCATCTGGCCCTGCGCCCCGCCCTGCATCGCGCCGGGCATGCCGGCGGCGGCGGCGGTCGAGGCGTTCTCGGCGCCGGAGTCGGCCAGGTTGATGCCGATCACCGCCCCGAGGGCGATCACCGCCGCACCGATGCCGGCACCGATGAGGGTCTTGCGGCTCGGGGCGCCGGCGGCGCCGGCCGATGCCGCTGCCGGTCGGGCCCCGTAGGGCTCGTGGCCGGGCTCGTCGAACAGCGGATCCGACGGAGGCGGCGGTGAGGGCGGGGCGCCGGCGCCGGCGCCGGCGACGGGCTCCTGGCCGGCGGCTGACGCTTCGAGGGCCTCGTCACCGGGGTTGTGGGGGTCGTAGCTCATGGTTGGTCCTTTCGGGGGTTCGGGTTGTTCGGGGGGTTGGGGGGTGGTGCGGGTTCTGGTTCGAGTTGCGGGTACTGGGTGAGGGGCGGTGGTCGGGGTCGGTGCCTCCCTTCTGCCGGGTGGCGGCTGGTTGTCGGTCGTCGGTGTCGGTGGTCGGCTCTGGGGGCGGGGTGTGGGCGGCCCCTCAGCCGGTCGCCAGGGCGGACAGGTCGTAGAGCGTCCCGGTGGTGGCGCCGCCGTAGGCGGAGGCGTCGACGGCGGTGCCGTTCTGGGTGACCCAGGTGGAGATCTCCGAGGTCGTGCCCGCACCGCCGGGTCCGCCGCCGCCGGGCCCGAAGCCGCCACCCGTGGCGTCGACCAGCACATAGCGCAACTCGCCGTCGGCCACGTACTGCTGGAACTGCTCGAGGGTGGGAGCGGGGTCCTGGCCGTTGAAGCCGCCGATGGTCATCACCGGCTGGTCGGTGGCGATGATGATCGGGCTCGAGGCGTGCGAGCTGAAGGCGGCCACCAGCCAGGTGGCGTCGCCCTGGTTGGCCTCCAGGTAGGCCACCAGCTCGGTGTCACCGTCGATCGAGGTCGACGTCGAGCCTCCGGGCCCGCCGGCGCCCCCGGGCCCGCCGCCACCGGGGAAGCCGGTGCCGGCCGAGCTGGGCCCGGCCGAGGCCAGCGAGCCGCTGGACGGGTTGGCCACGGTGGTGAGGGCGTAGGCCGTGGGCCCGGCCAGCAGCGTGATCCCGGCGATGGCCGCCGCCACCACGGTGATCGTGCGGTGGCGCAGGGTGGCGCCCGCCCACAGCCCGGCGGCGCCCAGCGCGGCGCCGGCGATGATCAGGGGCGACAGCCAGGGGGCGAAGTCGGGGGTGCGGCCCAGCAGCACCACCGCCCAGGCGGCCGTGGCCACCACGGCCAGGGGCAGGGCGAACCGCATGGCGTGGTGGCGGCGGCCGAGCTGCCAGAGGGCGACGGCGCCGGCACCGGCCAGGGCGGCGATCGCGGGGGCCAGCTGCACCGTGTAGTAGGGGTGGAAGATCCCCTCGGCCCGGCTGAACACCACCATCGAGATGAGGGCCCAGCCGCCCCAGAGCAGCCAGCCGGCGCGGGTGAGGTCGGTGCGCCAGGGCCCGATCGGCTCCCCTGAGCGGGAGACGGGGTTGCGGCGGGTGAGCCAGAGGCCGGCGGCCAGGCCCAGCAAAGCGATCGGGATCAACCAGGCCACCTGGCCGCCGATCTCGCTGTTGAACAAGCGCAGCCAGCTCACGGCGCCGCCGAAGCCGGCCATCCCGCCGCCTCCGCCACCGGCGGGTCCGCCGCCACCGGTGGGTCCGCTGCCGCTGCCCGGGCCCTCGCCGCCGAACAGGCGCGAGAGGCCGTTGTAGCCGAAGACCAGGCTGAGTATGGAGTTGTCGGTGGTGCTGCCGATGTAGGGGCGGGACGAGGCGGGGACCAGGGCCACGATGGCCACCCACCAGCCGGCGGACACCACGACGGTGACCGCGGCGACGGCGAGCTGCCAGAGGCGCTTGGCCAGCTTGGGGGGCCCGGCCAGCAGGTAGACGCCGACGAAGGCGGGCAGGATCACGAAGGCCTGCAGCATCTTGGTCTCGAAGGCCAGGCCCACGAGGGCGGCGGCCACGACGAGCCACCGGGTGCGGCCGGTCTTCAGCGCCACCCACATCGCCCAGGCGGCGCCGAGGCCCAGGAGGGTGAGCAGCGCGTCGGGGTTGTTGTACCGGAACATCACGACCGCCACGGGTGTGACCGCCAGCGCCAGTGCCGCCAGGTGGGCGGCCACGTCGCCCATCCACTCGCGCACGACCCGGTGCAGGATGAGCACCGAGCCCACGCCGGCGGCGGCCTGGGGCAGCAGCATCGACCAGGTGGAGAAGCCGAACAGGCGCGCCGAGAGCGCCATCACCCACAGGGCGGCGGGGGGCTTGTCGACGGTGATGAAGCTGCCGGCGTCGATCGAGCCGTAGAAGAAGGCCTTCCAGCTGGTGCTCATGGCCTTGACCGCGGCGGTGTAGTAGTCGTTGGCCACGCCGGCCTGCCCGAGGCCCCACGTGTAGAGCACCGCGGCCAGCAGGGCGATGCCGATGGTGATCCACCCCGAGCGGGTGGGGGCGTGGAAGCGGTCCCGCCACGGCGAGCCGTCGCCCGAGGGGAGCGTGGGCTCGGGCGGCTGGGCGGCGTGGGCCCGGTCGTCGCCCGTGACGCCGCCGGTGGGATCGTCGCCCGTGATGCCGAGGGTGGGATCGGCGCCGGCGCCGCCGAGGCCGTCGTCGGTGCGGTGGTCGGGTGGCGCTTCGGTGATCGTCATCGTGGTCAGTCCCTGGGTCGTGGTGGTCGGTGGTCGTGTGTCGGGGAGAGCGGGGTGTCGGTGTCGGGTCCGGGGGGCGGTGTCGAGTGGGGGCCGGTGTCGGGGTTCGGGGGGTGTCGGGGGTTCGGGGCGGTGTCGGGGGTTCGGGGCGGTGGTCGGAGCTCGGCGTGCCGGTCGGTCGGGTGCCGGCCGGTCGGGGAGGCCTCGGCCGTGCTCCTCGAGGGATCAGCCCGAGCGACCCCGGCCGTCTCAGCTGCCGGCGGTGGAGGTGTCGGCCGTGGCCGTCGGCGTCGCCGCGGTGGCGGTGGCGCTGGAGGAGCTGGTGTCGGTCGAGCTCGTGTCCGAGCTGTCGCCGAACGAGTTGCCGGTGCTGCTCGAGCTGGTGTCGGTCGAGCTCGACGCGGTCGAGGTGGCCGAGGACGAGTCCGTCGAGCTGCTGTCGGATACGGTGGCCGTGTTCGAGCTGTCGCTCGAGGACGACACCGTGGCGCTGGCGGTGCTGGTGCTGTCGGCCGACTGGCTGGCGTTGTAGGCCATGCCGCCCATCATCAGGACGGCGGCGGTGCCGCTGACCACGGTGGCCACCTTGCGGGCCCGCTTGGCCGGGTGGCGCCGCTTCTTGCGAGGGGCGCTGGGGGTGCGGGCCGGCGGCAGCGACGCGGACGCCGCCGCCTGCGGGCGCTCGGGGGTGGGGATGGGGGCGGGGTTGGTGTCCATGACTGCATGGTCGGGCCGAACCCTCAGAGCATCCTCAGTGCCCCCTAGGACCTCTGTGGGACTTCGTCCGCGGGCAGGGATGGCGACAGGCGCGCAGCGTCGTCACGGCGCGGGTGGTTGAGGCGGAATGCAGTGGCGCTGGATCTGATCACCGCCGACGTGACTCGCTCGACCGCTCCTGTGCTCGCGCACCCCGCACGTTCGGGTCCGAGCGATGGGAGCAGCTTCGTGCCGGGGGGGTCGTGACGGGTCGACGTGCCCCGCCCCCGGTGTGGGCACGCCGCCCGAGGAATGACGTCGTGCGACGGTCCAACCTCGACGCATCGGCTGTCGGAAAACCGACGGGCACTGCGTCGAGTTCGCGCGTGCTGACGCCGGCGGGCTACTCGGCGCCGGCGCGCACCGAGCGGATGCCCACCGTGAGGCCGACGGCCAGCACCAGCGCGGCGGCGACGGCACCCCACACCACGTCCCACTCGACGATGTCGCCGGCGAACAGCAGGCGCTCGGCGTCGACGATGTAGGTGAGCGGGTTCAGCTTCGACAGCGACTCGAGCCACGCCGGACCCTCGTCGATGGGCAGCAACATGCCGGCCAGCAGCAGCAGGGGGAAGATCAGCGTCTGCTGCACGGCCCAGAAGATCCAGTCATTGCCCTTGGTGGCGATGGCCAGCGAGTACGACAGGCCCGCCAGTCCCACCGCGAACGTGGCCACCACCACGATGCCGATCAGGGCGCCGACGGGCTCGAAGCGGAAGCCGAACGGGATGACGACGGCGACGATCACCGCCGCCTGCATCAGCACGGGCACGATCTCCTTGAGCGAGCGGCCGACGAGGAGCGACGATCGGTGCAGCGGGGTGACCAGCATCCGCTCGTGCGAGCCCGACTGCATCTCCATCAGCAGGTTCGAGCCCGTCATCGACGCGCCGAACAGCGCGGACATCACGATGATCCCCGGTACGAACCACTGCAGGGCGTCGGCCGTGTCGAGGCCGGTGACGCCCGACAGCAGCGGGCCGAACAGGGCGAGGAACACCAGTGGCTGCACCATGGTGAAGATCACCGAGAAGGGGTCGCGCACCAGCGGCTTGAGCTCGCGGGTGAGGACCAGGGACGTGTCGGTGAGGGTGGTGGTCATGAGGCCTCCAGGAGGGCGGGGTCGGTCGTGCCGGCGGGGTCGGTGGGCGCGGTGTGGTCGGTGGCGGCGGTGGTGATGCGGTCGGCCCTGGGGAAGTCGCCGGCCGTGGGGGTGCGATCGGAGGCGAGGGCGGAGGCAGCGGGGGTGGGGTGCTCGGGGCTCGTGTGGTTGGCTGGGCCGTGGTGGTCGCCGGCCGGGGTGTGGCCGACCGGGGCACGGTCAGCGCCGGCGGCGGCGGCGGCGGGCTCGGTGTCGGAGCCGGTCGGCTCGTCGGGGTCGGCGACCGCGCTCTCGCGCAGGCTGCGGCCCGTGAGCGTGAGGAACACATCGTCGAGGGTGGCGCGCGACACCTCGGCGGCCGCCACCGCCACGCCGGCGGCGTCGAGGTGGCGGAGCAGTTCGGGGGCGAGGGTGGTCGCGCCCCGCACCCGGGCGTCGACGACCGCCCCCGTCACCTGCACCCGCACGTGCTCGGCGAGACGCTCGACCGCGGCCGCCACCAGCGCCGCGGCTGGCTCGTCGGCGGCGGTGAGCACCAGCCGGTCGCCGACCAGGTCGGACTTGAGATGCTCCGGGGTGCCGTCGGCGATGATGCGCCCGTGGTCGATGACCACGATGCGATCGGCCAGCGAGTCGGCCTCGTCGAGGTAGTGGGTGGTGAGCACGATGGTGGTGCCGTGCTCGACCCGCAGGCGTTCGATCAGCTCCTTGAGGTTGGCCCGGTTCTGGGGGTCGAGGCCGGTGGACGGCTCGTCGAGGAACAGGAGCCCGGGCCGGTGCACCATGCCGATGGCCACGTCGAGCCGGCGGCGCTGCCCGCCCGACAGCGTCTTGACCACCCGGCCCGCCAGCGGCGAGAGGTCGAGCGACGCCATCAGCTCGTCGGCCCGTTCGGCGGCCTCGCCCCGGGCCAGGCCGTAGCAGCGGCCCTGGTTCACCAGCTCGTCGCGCACGCGCTGGTTGTGGCTGGCACCGTTGCCCTGGCCGATGAAGCCGATGCGCCGGCGCACGCCCTCGGGGTCGTCGACCACGTCGCAGCCGGCCACGCGGGCGGTGCCCGAGGTGGGGCGCAGCAGCGTGGTGAGCATCCGCAGCGTGGTCGACTTGCCGGCGCCGTTGGGGCCGAGGAAGGCGACCAGCTCGCCCTCGCTGACGTCGACGTCGATGCCGCGGATCGCCTCGACGACGTGGTCCTTGGTGGTGAAGTGCCTGGTGAGGCCTCGTGTGTGGATCATGGCGTCACGCTCGCGCACGCTGCGGACAGATCCTGTCCGCAATGTGCGACATGCTGAGGAACATGGCCGATCCCACCGAGCGGGTGCTCCAACTGCTGTCGTTGCTGCAGACCTACAAGTTCTGGTCCGGCGCCGAACTGGCCGGGCGCCTCGGCGTGACCGACCGCACGCTGCGGCGAGACATCGACCGGCTCCGCTCGCTGGGCTACCCGGTCGACTCCAGCACCGGCGCCACCGGCGGCTACCGGCTGGCCTCGGGCTCGCACATGCCACCGTTGCTGCTCGAGGACGACGAGGCGGTGGCCATCGCGGTGGGACTACGGGCCGCGGCCAGCGCGTCGGTCGACGGCATCGAGGACACCGCGCTGCGGGCGCTGGCCAAGCTCGAGCAGGTGCTGCCCGACCGGCTGCGGCGGCGCGTGAACGCGGTGCACTCGAACGTGTCGTCGTTGCGCTGGGGCAACGGGTACACCGGCCCGACGGTCGATCCCGAGGCGCTGGCCCTGCTGGCCCAGGCCTGCCGCGATCGCGAAGAGGTGCGCTTCGAGTACCAACGGCGCGACGGCGAGCAGATGCGGCGCCTGGTGCAGCCCCAGCAACTGGTGTCCGCCGGTCGGCGCTGGTACCTGGTGGCGTGGGACGTCCGGCGCGACGACTGGCGCACCTTCCGGGTCGACCGGGTGGCGGCCCCGCAGTTGGCGGGGGCGCGCTTCGCGGCCCGCGAGCTGCCGGGGGGCGACGCGGCGGCGTTCGTCGAGCAGTCCATCGGCTCGATGCCCAAACCCTTCGACGCCGTGATCCGGGTGCGGGGCCCGGTCGACGCGGTTCGTGCCGCGGTCCGCTGGTCGGACTCGGACATCGAGGCGATCGACGGCGAGACCTGCCGCGTCCGCACCAAGGCCGAGTCGATGGACTGGGTCGTGTCGACGGTGGCCCAGGTCGCCGTGCAGTTCCCCATCGAGGTGGAGGGCCCGTCCGAGGTCGTCGAGCGCGTGGCGGCGCTGTCCGCCCGGCTCGCCAGCTCCACCGAGACCCGGCGAACTGGCTCCCGATAGGGCCGCTATAGCGGTCGAATCGGGAGCCAGAACGGCGGACTGCCTTCGAGAGGCCCGATCAGAGCACAACAACCAGTTCGCATGGATCCCCCGGCGTCAGCGCCCACCCGCCGGCGCGGTCCAGACGGCGCCGGTGTCCTGGTCGTAGCCGCCGACGTCGTCGCCGTCGGGGAGGCGGGCGCCGCCCCACATAACCAGCGCATCACCCACCCAGGCGGCGGAGCCGTTCTCGGAAGCACCGTCCGGTTCGGGAAGGGGGACCCAGGCGTCCCTCGTGAGGTCAAGCACCAGTCCGCCCGCGGTGACGTGGTTCGTCCCGGCGACCGGCACCGTGCGGAACCCGGGGCCGGCGTCGGATGCAGGCAGGTCGGACCAGGTGTCGGCTCGAGTGTCGAGCCGCTGTCCGGGCGGGTCCCCCGGGAAGCCGTCGTCGCGAGGTGGGCTCTGCGACGGCGACGGCCAGATGATCGTGTCGCCGAACGTGTACCAGCGATATTGGTAGTCGAACTGCTGTGGGTCCACGTCCGAAGCTGGCAACCGCTCCCACTCGCTCGCCCCCGCCCGCAGGACGGCCACATCGAACGGAGCACCGCCGGCCGGGGTCGAGAACAGGTAGAGGTCGCCCTCGTCGTCGGTGGCCATCATCCGGTCGTGCCCTGGACGCAACGGGTCGACCGGCAGATCGCTCCAGACGTTCGTGGCGGGGTCGTAGACCCGGTCGGTGGAACCGGTTGTCGCGTCGACCTGGGTGAGGACGAGCCGCTCGCCGAGCGAGGTCAACGTCGGCGGTTCGCCGCTGGGGCTCTCCGTCTCCACTCCCTCGGGCGTCGGCAGGTCGGTCCATTCGTCCTCGCCGGCGTCGTACGACGTGAAGGTGTCGAGGGATTCGCCAGGACAGTTCGCCTGCGGAGGGCAGTAGAACTGCCCCCACACGTAGAGCCGGTCATCGATCACCGTCCCGCTGGACTCATCGAGGGCGTGCGGCATGTCGGCGAGCGGTCGCCAGCTCCGGGCCGCGGGATCGTAGGCGGCTCCGTCGACGAACCCGTTCCAGCTCTGTGGCCCGCACGAGTCCGCGGGCGGGCACCCCGGCCCGCCGCCGAAGATCACGACCTCGTTGCCGACGGTGAAGGCGAGCGCATCGCTGCGCGGCGACAACGGACCGTCGGGCATCGGGGTCCACTCACCCGGTGTGCCCGTCGCCGGGTTGGGGCCCGTGACGACACGGGTCGAGTCCTCGTCGCCGGCTCGGACGAGCAGCGCGGCGCCGACCAGTGCCGCCACGACCACGACCGCGGCCCCGGCGACGAGCCGGCTGCGTCGTCGCTGGCGGCGACCGACCGCGGCGCCCATGACCGACGGCAGGTCGGCCGACGGGTGCGCCGCTTCGGCGTGGGCCCGCAACTCGCGACGCAGGCGTTCGTCGAGGTCAGGCATCGGCCGGTCGTCCCAACTGCGCCCGCAGCTGCTCGAGGCCGCGTGACGTGCGTGACTTCACGGTGCCGACCTTGATCCCGAGCAGGGCGGCGGTGTCCTCCAGGGACTGGTCCTCCAGATAGCGCAGAACCAGCACCGAGCGCTGGTCCATCGGCAGCGCCAGCAGCGCCGGCCACAGCGTCGATCGATCGGTGGCGGCCGCCTCACCGGACGCCGCCGGCGACGCCGACGCATCCGATCGCTCGGCCGCCGTCCGCGCCAGGTGCGCCCGCTCGAGGCGCCGCCGGCGGAACCGGCTGTTCATCGTGTTCACGACGGCGCGGCGCAGGTAGCCGTGGACGTCGTCGACCGTGCCGGCCCGGAAGTGCGGCCAGCACGATGCGAACGCGTCGCCGACCACCTCCTCCGCCGTTCCCTCGTCACCGCAGAGCACGTACGCGAGCCGGACACAACGTCGTACCTCCTCGAGGTAGCGCTGGGCGAAGTCCTCCGCTGCCGAGTCGTTCGCCATGGCATCAGTACAGACGCACAGGTGGTCCGCAAGGTTCCGAATCGGCCGACACACTCGTATTGGCTCCCGATTCGACCGCTATGGCGGTCCAATCGGGAGCCAGAACGGTGGGTGGTGCTCGGGCTGGTGCTTGCTCAGGCGGTGGGCGGCGCCGCGTCGACTCGCTCGGGGAGGGGCACGCCGCCGGTGAACGTCGTGAAGCCCTCGGTGGCCTGGAGGCGGCCGGCGGTGTCGATGCACAGCGCCTCGGCGCCGGTGCCGCCGAGCAGGTCAAAGGGGTGCTCGCTGCCCCGCAGCAGGACCGCCTTGGCCAGTATCTCGGCCATCCACCCCTCGGTGGCGATGACGGTGACCAGGGTGAGGTCGCTGGTGGAGGGTTTGCCGGTGCCCGGATCGATGAGGTGGTGGCGGGCCTCGCCGTCGACCTGCCACGCCCGCTTGAGCGTGGTCGACGTGGCCAGCGCCCCGTCGAGCAGCCCGACCAGCGCGATGGGCTCGGCCAGCCACGGGTGGTCGACGCCCACCGTCCAGCCATCCACCTCGGCGGTGGGGCCCTGGCCGCGCACCCGCAGGTCGCCGCCGACGTTGGCGCACACCCCGGCGGCGCCGGCGTCCATCAACTCGGCGGTGAGCAGGTCGGCGGCCAGGCCCTTGCCGATGCCACCCGGGTCGAAGCCGGTGCCCTCGGGCAGGCGCACCCGGCGTCCGGCGGCGTCGACCTCGATGTCGCCGCACCCGTGCAGCAACCGGCTCATCCCCGAGCGGACCTCGCCCGACTCGCCCATGGCGTCGAACGACCGGTCGTAGCCGGCCCGGATCATGTCGCCCAGCACGGTGGGATCGAAGCTGGCGCCGCTGATGCTCCAGGCCTCGATGGCCCGCCGGACCAAGAGGAGGGTCTCGTCGCTGACGTCGACCCACTCGCCGGCGTGCTCGGTGAGCGCGGCGACCTCGCTGTCGGGCTGGAACCGGCTCCACAGGGCCTCGAGCCGATCGAGGCGGGCCTGGGCCCGATCGAGCAGTGCCTCGGTGTCGACCGCGGTGGCGCCGTCCGCGCCGACCACGATCAGGTGGGCGTCGCTGCCCATCACCCGGAACCGCCGGTCAGCCATCACGGGCGCCACCCTAGGGCGAGGTGTTGACGACGCCGACGCAGGGCGCCGACTCCAACGCCGGGCACCGACTCGTGGCGCCGGGCTCGATGCAGGGTCGACGCCGCCGACGGGCCCGGGGGGTCAGGCCGTGACCCGGTGCGGGCCCACGATCTTGCGCGCGGTGGACCCGACGCCGACCTGGCCGTACTCGTTGTTGCCCCAGCAGTACAGGACGCCGTTGGCCCGCAGCGCGCAGGTGCTCCACATGCCGGCGGTGACCGTCGACCAGTCGGTGAAACCGCCGGGGACCAGCAGTGGTGTCGCTTGGACGAACTGCCGGTTCTGGCCGAGGGCGGCCCGCTTCGGCGACCCCCAGCAGTACAGGCGACCGGCCGCCCGGCGCCCGCACGAGTGGCGGAACCCGGTGGCCACCGTCACCCAGTTGGTCGTGGCGCCGACGACCTGGGTGGGCGAGGAGAGGTCGGCCCAGTCCTGGCCGGGCGACCCGAGCGCCCAGTCGATCCCCCTGCCCCAGCAGAACAGGCGCCCGGAGGTCTTCGTCGCGCAGGTGTGCTGGTTCGAGGTCGTGACCGTGGCCCAGTCCGTCGCGTCACCGGCCAGGGCGACCGGGGACGTGTGGAAGCTGCCGTGGGGCTCGCCGTTGCCGACCTGGCCAAACGTGTCGTCGCCGAAGCAGAGGATCCGGCCCGACAGCTTCTGCGCGCAGGTGTGGTTGAAGCCGGTGCTGACCGAGTGCCAGTCCGTCGCGCCGCCTGCCACCTCGGTGGGCACATCGGTGCTGACCGTGCCGCCCCCGTCGCCGTTCGCACCCCGGAAGTCGGCGCCCCAGCAGTACAGGCGGCCGTCCGTGCGGGTGCCACACGTCCCGGTCCCGCCCGCCGACACCGACGCCCAGTCGGTCGTCAGCCCCGCCACCTCGACGGGTTCCGGGTGGTCCTCGTCGGCGCCGTTCCCCAACCGACCCTCGAAGCCGCTGCCCCAGCAGAACAGCCGGCCCGTGGTCTTGATCGCGCAGGTGTGCACGTCGCCGGCGGACACGGCGGCCCAATCCCCCGTGTGCCCCGCGACCTCCACCGGCGACCTGCGATCCTCGAGGGGAAGGCCGTTGCCGAGCTGGGCGGCATCGTCGAGCCCCCAACAGAAGAGGTGATGGTCCACCCGCACCGCACAGGTGTGGAGCAGGCCGGCGTCCACCTGCAGCCAGCGTGACGCGGCCTCGGGCGCGGCCTGGTCCCCGGTCACCACGGGCGAGGCGGCGCTCGGTGCCATCGTGAACAGCGTCGACACCAGGAGCACGGTCGCTGCCACCGCACCGACCGCAGTCGCCGCGGGGGCGTTGCGCCGGAGCCGACCGCCGGCCGGCCGCGGCCACCGTTCCGGGTCCGTCGTGGCGCACCGTGGCACGTCGCTGCCTCCTCAGGCGACCACGGGGACGGGCGAGGCGACCGTTCCCCCCGTCTGCCCGTTGCCGACCTGGCCGTAGTAGTTGTAGCCCCAGCAGTAGAGGGCGCCGGCGGCGCGGATGGCGCAGGCGTGTGTGCCGCCGGCCGCCACCGATGCCCAGTCGGTGAATCCCCCCGACACCCGGACGGGCCGCGGCGAGAAGTCGTACGGGAGGTTGGCGTTGCCGAGCTCGTCGTAGGTGTTGTCGCCCCAGCAGTAGAGGCGGCCCGACACCCGTCGCCCGCAGGTGAGGAAGCTGCCACCGGTGACGCTCGACCAGTCGGCGGTGGCGCCCACCACCTCGGTCGGGACCGGCCGGTTGAAGTCGTCCTGGCCCGGAGTGCCCAGCGTCCCGCGCCAGTCCCAGCCCCAGCAGTAGACGCGACCTGTGGTCTTGACCGCACAGGTGTGTCGGTAGCCCGCCGACACCAGGGCCCACTTGGTGGAATTGCCGGCGACCGGCGACGGTCGTGACCGGTGGACCAGGCTGGGGCCGTCGCCGAGGTTGCCGTCGCTGTCGCGGCCCCAGCAGAACAGGCGCCCAGTGGTCTTGCGGGCGCAGACGTGCTCGTTGCCGACCGCGACGGCGGCCCAGTTGGACGCACCGCCGGCCACCTCGACCGGCATGCTCGAGTCGGTGTCGGTGCCACCGTTGCCCAGCACGCCCATCTCGTCGGTGCCCCAGCAGAACAGGTGGCCCGTCGTCTTCACCGCGCAGGTGGTGTCGCTGTAGGTCGACACCGACGCCCAGTCCGTCGCCCCGCCGGCCACCTCGGCGGGGATGTTCGACGAGGTGTTGCCACCGCCGTTGCCCAGCGCGCCGAACTGGTCGCCGCCCCAGCAGTAGAGGCGCCCGCTGGTCCGGCGCGCGCAGGCGCTGAGGTCACCGACCGAGACCGTGTCCCAGTCGGCACCGGCGCCGGCCACCTCGACCGGCACGTTCGAGTCGGTGTTGCCACCGCCGTTGCCCAGCAGCCCGTCGCCGTCGAACCCCCAGCAGAACAGGTGACGGCTCGCCGACACCGCGCACGTCGTGGTCGCGCCCGCGTCGACCTGGCGCCAGTTGCCGCCCACATCGGCGGTGCCCTGCACTGACCCGCCCTGCGCCGACGCGCCCTGCACCGACCCGCCCTGAGCCGACGCGTCCTGCGCTGACGCGTCCTGCGCTGCCGCCGTCGCCCACGGTGTCGCCAGCAGCGTGCCCGCCAGCGCGACCACCGCCGCCAGCGCAGCCGTCGGCCGGCGGGCCGCATCCGATCGTCGTCTCCTGGCTGGTCCCATCAGCACGCTCCGCTCTCACGAGGGCGCTCCCGGCCATGCCCCGTCGCGGGCCCGACGCTACTGCCCACCCGGACGGGGACGATGGCGGCGGTCACCCCGTGACCGCCACGGGCGCGGGCACGATCTGGTCGTCGGTGCCGCCGTCGCCGACCTGGCCGGAGCCGTCCCAGCCCCAGCAGTACAGCGCGGCACCGGCGCGCAGCGCGCAGTTGTGGTCGGCGCCGGCGGAGAGGGTGGCCCAATCGGTGATGCCGCCCGTCACCCGGACGGGCGTGGCCGTCTCGTCGGTCGCCAGCACGTGGCCCAGTTGGCCGTTCCAGTTCACCCCCCAGCAGTAGAGGCGCCCCGACGTCTTGCGGGCGCAGGTGTGGCTGCCGCCGGTGGTCACCGCGGCCCAGTCGGTGGTGGCGCCCCGCACCTCGGTGGGCACGCTGCGGAAGTCGAAGTAGTGGCGGGGGAACCGACCGAGCTGACCGTGCTCGTCGAGGCCCCAGCAGAACAGCCGGCCCGTGGTGCGCACGGCGCAGACGTGGGCGTAGCCGGCGTCGACCGCGGCCCACTGGGTGTCGCCGTTGGCCACCGGCACCGGCCGCGTGCGGTTCACGGGCGTGGGCCCGTCGCCCACCTGCCCGTAGAAGTCGCCGCCCCAGCAGAACAGCCGGCCCGTGGTCTTGCGGGCGCAGACGACGGTGCCCCCCACGCTCACCGACGACCAGTTGGACGCGCCGCCCGCCACCTCGGTGGGCACCGAACGGTCGTGGGTGCCGGCGCCGTCACCCACGAGGGCGCGCATCCCCCAGCAGAACAGGTGGCCCGCCACGTTGACGGCGCACACGGCGCCGCCGGCCGCCTCGCCGCCGTCACCGCCGGCCGAGACCGAGCGCCACGGCCCCGCGGCCCCGGCCACCGCGGTGGGGGAGCTCGCGTGCTGGTCGGGGCCACCGTTGCCGAGGGCCCCGAACGAGTCGGATCCCCAACAGAACAGGGCGCCCGACACCTTGATCGCGCAGGTCACGCTGTTCCCCGCGGAGACCGCGGCCCAGTCGGTGGCCGCCCCTGCCACCTGGGTCGGGGTGGGCGCCTCCGCGTTGGGCCCACCGTTGCCGAGCGCCCCGAACGCGTCGGAGCCCCAGCAGTAGAGGGCGTGGGTGGTGGCGACGGCGCAGGTGTGGGCCGGCCCACCGTCGACCTGCAGCCAGGTCGTCACCGACTCGACGGGCGCCTGCGCGCCGGCGGGCACCGCCCCGCCGAGCGCCAGCACCGCCGTCATCACGGCCGCGGCGACGAGCGTGGGGGCGACGAGCGCCGGCGCGGCGAGGGCGCGGGGGCGCCGAGCGGGCCCCTGTCGCCTGGTTGGCCGCTGTCCCGTCCGAACCGGTGACCTCACCGGCACCTCCCGTTCCCCGACGGGCGCTCGACAGCGCCGCCCGGCGTGACGTTACCCCCGGGTCGGCCGGCGGTGTCTGCGGTCGCGGGCGACCCGGACCGCGGCGACTCAGTAGCCCTCGAACCGGACCTCGGAGATGATGGTGTCGCTGTCGGTGTCGGGCCCGCCGCCGGGCACCGTGCCCAGGATCTCGAACGTCACCCGTCGGGTGTCGACATCGACGGTGAGGGGCTGGACCGTCGGCGTGAAGGAGAAGTCCTGCACGACGGACTCGCCGCTGTCGAAGGTCCACCGCGCGCTGGTGACCACCCGGTTGTCGTAGAAGCGCGTCTCGGACTGGCAGCCGATGTCGGCGTTCGGCCCGATCTTGGTGTAGCCCGGCGTGGCGCCGACGGAGGTGAGGTGGACGGTCCGGCCGAAGTCGACCGTCAGGCGCTCGCCGGTGCCGTCATCGGGCGCGGTGCCCCAACCGGTCTGCTCGTCGCCGTCGATCGCGTTGCGCGCGGGAAAGGTGAAGAACTCGTCGGTGCAGATCGAGTTGACACCGCTCTGCTCCGAGGAGGCGGAGGCGGAGACGGGGCTCACCGGGCCCGGAGCGGGCGCCGCCGACGTGGCGGTCGGGGCCGCCGTGCTCGTGGGCGCCACGGTGTCGGTCGTGGCGGGTGTCGACCCGCCCGAGGGCGAGCCCGTGGTGGCGGGCCCGGTGCGTGGATCGGGCGCCGCGGCGTCGGCGCCAGCGGGCACGCCGCCGCTGTCGGAGTCGGACCCGTTGACGACGACGACCGCACCGGCCACGATCACGACGAGGACGACCGCCACGATGGCGACGGCTGCGGCGAGTGGCATGGTCCTGGGTGCGGCCGCGTCGCCCTCCGATGGCGGCGGTGGTGGCGTTGGCGATGGTGGCGGTGGCGGTGCCGCGGCGGTCGACTTCGCGGCCTTCGAGGCACCGGGAACCGCGGTGCCGCAGTTGGGACAGAAGCGTGCGTTCTCGCGTAGGTCCCGGGCGCAGTGCGGGCAGCGCGTCATGAGGAACGGAAATCTAGTGCCGACGGCCAGGCGGGCGTCGGGTGGCCCTCAGGTGGTGGCGTCGCGGGGGAGGCGCAGGCTGTAGCCCACGCCCCGCACGGTGTGGATGAGGGGCGGGTCGACGTCGTCGACCTTCTGGCGCAGGTAGGAGATGTAGGTCTCGAGCACGCTGGCGTTGCCCTCGAAGGTGTAGTCCCACACGTGCTCGAGGATCTGGTTGCGGGTGAGCACCCGGCGGGGGTTGGAGAGCAGGTAGTGGAGCAGCTTGTACTCCGTGGGGGTGAGGTCGACCGGCCGGCCCGCCCGCCACACGTCGCGGGTCTCCTCGTCGAGCTCCAGGTCGGCGTAGCTCAGCTTGCTGCCACTCGGCCCGGCACCGGTGGAGCGGCGCAGCACCGCCTTCACCCGCTCGACCAGCTCCTCGATGCTGAACGGCTTGGTGACGTAGTCGTCGCTGCCGAGGCGCAGGCCCTCCACCTTGTCGGCGGTGGTGTCGCGGGCGGTCAGGAAGATGATCGGCACCCGGGTGCCGGCGCCCTCGACCTGGCGGAGGCGACGGGCCACCTCGAAGCCGTCGAGCTCGGGCATCATCACGTCGAGCACGATCAGGTCGGGTCGCACGGCGTCGACCGCGGCCAGGGCCTCGCGCCCGTTCGCCGCCCGCTCGACCGCGAAGCCGTTCATCCCGAGCCCCATGGACAGCAACTCGGTGATGTGCTCCTCGTCGTCGACCACGAGGATGGTGGGTTGGGTGGTGTCGCTCATCGGCGGGCCGCTCCTGGGACGGGCTGAGGCCACGGTAGCCAGTGGCGCGCTGCGAGTAGCGGTGAGCGGTGCGCGGGCCGACCGCTCCGGTTTCGGAGCGAACTCCCAGGATCGCCAGAGGGTGCCCCCAGCGACCGGGCCGAAGGTTGGCACCATGACCGATCTCGCCGACGCCCCCGCTCCCGCCTCCGTCCCCGAGCCGGCCGCCGGGCCCGCCGCCCGGTCCGGCGTGGCCGCCGAGCACGACCTCCTGTCGGTGCTGGCCGACGAGCGCCGCCGCCGCACCGCCGCGGTCGAGGTCGTGGTGCCCGTGTTCAACGAGGAGGCCGGGCTCGAGGCGTCGGTCCGGCGCCTGCACGCCTACCTGTCCGACGCCTTCCCGCTGCCGTGGCTGATCACCGTGGCCGACAACGCCAGCACCGACGACACCTGGTCCCTCGCCTGCCGGTTGGCCTACGAGCTCGACGGCGTGCAGGCCGTGCACCTCGACGCCAAGGGCCGCGGCCGGGCGCTCCGTGCCGCCTGGACCGCCAGCCCCGCACCGGTGGTGGCCTACATGGACGTGGACCTGTCGACCGACCTCGACGCGCTCCTTCCCCTGGTCGCCCCCCTCGTGTCGGGCCACAGCGACGTGGCCATCGGCACCCGCCTCGCGCCGGGGTCCCGCATCGTGCGGGGACCCAAGCGCGAGGCGATCTCGCGCACCTACAACCTGTTGCTGCGGGCCACGCTGCACAACGGGTTCTCCGACGCCCAGTGCGGCTTCAAGGCCGTGCGCAGCGACGTGGCCCGGGCCCTCCTGCCGATGGTGGAGGACCAGGGCTGGTTCTTCGACACCGAGCTGCTGGTGCTGGCCGAGGCCAACGGCCTGCGCATCCACGAGGTGCCGGTGGACTGGGTGGACGACCCCGACTCCCGCGTCGACGTGGTGAGCACCGCCCGTGACGACCTGCTCGGCATCTGGCGGATGGCCAAGCGCATGGCGCGCGGCGAGGTGACCCTGTCCGCCGGCCTGCTGGCGCCCACCCCCAGCGGCCTGGATGCCGCCCGGCCGGCGCTGAGCGCGCAGTTGGTGCGCTTCGCCTCGATCGGCCTGGTGAGCACCGTGGTGTTCGCGGTGCTGTTCAGCCTGCTGGCGGGGCCGATCGGCGCGGTGGCGGCGCTGGTGGTGGCCTTCGGGCTGTGCTCGCTGGTGAACACGGCGGCCAACCGGCGCCTCACCTTCTCGCTGAGCGGGCGCAGCGATCGCCGGCGCCACGTGCTCGCCGGGGCGGCCGCCGCCGCGCTCCCGCTGGCGCTCGACCTGGCCGCCCTCGGCGTGCTGGCCGCAGCGGGCGTCACGGCGCTCGGCCCCCAGCTGGTGGTGCTGACCATCGTGAACGGCGTGGCTGCGGTCGGCCGCTTCCTGTTGCTGCGGCGCTGGGTGTTCCGCCCGGCCGCTCCGGCGCCGGAGGCCCGGCGGTGAGCGCTGCATCCGCCCACGTCGACGTGCTGATGGCGGCTCCGTGTGAGCGTGAGCGTTGCGGGCGCGGCGACGGAGCGCAGGGCGCGGGTGATGCGTCCGCGGGCGTGGACGTGCTCGTGGCGGCCCGGTCAGGGATCCGGCGGCTCGCCGACCGCGTGGCCGATCGGCTGCGGCTCGAGCGCGGCCAGGTCGAACGGCTGTTCCAGTGGGTCCGTTACGGCGCCACGTCGTGCGTGGCCACGCTGACCAGCCTGACCGTGCTGGGCGCGCTGGTCGCCACGAACACCCTCTCGCCCGGTTGGGCCAACGTCGTGGCCACCTCGGTGGGCACGGTCCCCTCGTTCGAGCTCAATCGGCGCTGGGTCTGGGGCCGCACCGGCCGGCGCTCGCTGGCCGGCGAGGTGGGCCCGTTCTGCGTGATGTCGTTCGCGGGCCTCGCCCTGTCCACGCTCCTCGTGAGCACGGCCGGTCAGTGGGCCACCGGCGCCGGCCTGGATGCCTTCTGGCGCACCGCCGCGATCGAGGTGGCCAACGTGGCCGCCTTCGGAACCCTCTGGATCGCGCAGTTCGTGGTGCTCGACCGGGTGCTGTTCGCCGGCCGGGCCCGTGGGGCGACCCTTCGGGCCGCGAAGGTGCCGGCGAGTCGGGTCGACGCGTCGGCCGTGTCGCCGACGATCGCTGCTGACGTCGCGACGACACATGGCGTCGAAGCCGCCTGAGACGGCGGGCGGCTGATCATGGGCGCGATGCACGACCCGCATCCCGACCGCGCCGAACGGTTCGGGACGGGCCTGCGATCTCGGCCCGTCGGCCGAGTCGTCGACGCCGCCGTGTGCCGGTGTTCGCCGACGGTGGAGTCGGGTCCCCCCGGGCGGGACGTCCTCGGGTGTCGGAGTCGCCGACCCGTCCCGGTGGGCGCCGGCCTCCACGGCGCCAACCGATATCGGACAGGATCTGTGTCGTGATCATCCCCACGCCCGCGCCCCCACCGGGGTGCCGGCGATGAAGCTGCGCGTCCGCCTCACGCTGGCCCTCACCGCCCTCGCCGCGGTGGGGCTGGTCGTCTTCGGGTTCTCCACCTACTCGCTCTACGCCCGGTCGCAGTACGACAGCCTCGACGAGCAGCTGCGATCGTCGGTCGTTCCCGTCACCGTCAGCCTGTTCGAGCAGTTGGGTGGCGGCGGCGGACAGTTCGGTGACGGCGACGACGGCGCCGGGTCGTTCGGCGACCAGCCCGGCGACCAGCCCGGCGACCCGAGCCATCCCCAGCCACCAGTGGTGGCGCCCACCGGGACCTACGGCGAGCTGCGCTCGTCGGACGGCACCGTGCTGACGGCGGTCCAGCTGTCGGACGACTCGGCGCAGCCCGACATCCCCGACGATCTCGGCCTCTCCGGGGCGGGCACCCGGGTGTTCGAGACGGGGTCGGTCGAGGGATCGACGCGCTGGCGGGTGTTCGCCGGACCGGTCGACGGCGCACCCGGCCGCGTGTCGGTCGTCGCCATCCCCATGACCGAGGTGACCGAGTCGCTGCACCGGCTGCTGCTCATCGAGCTGCTGGCCGCCGCCACGCTGCTGGCGCTGCTGGCGTCGGGCTCGTGGTTCATCCTCCGCCGGGGCCTGCAGCCGCTCGAGCGCATGGCCACCAAGGCCCACTCGATCACCGCCGGCGACCTGTCGCAGCGGGTCGAGCCCGCCGACCACACCAGCGAGGTGGGCGAGCTGGGCCTGGCCCTCAACACCATGCTGGGCGAGCTGGAGACGTCGTTCGCCGAGCGCGACGCCACCGAGCGCCGGCTGCGCCAGTTCCTCGCCGATGCCTCCCACGAGCTGCGCACGCCGCTCACCTCCATCCAGGGCTTCGCCGAGCTGTTCCGGCTCGGCCAGGAGCGGCCGGCCGCGGTCGGTGGTGTCGACCAGAGCGTCATCGACCTGCCCATCATCCTCCGCCGCATCGAGGAGGAGTCGGCCCGCATGAAGGGCCTGGTGGAGGACCTGCTGATGCTGGCCCGCCTCGACGAGACGCGCGCCATCGAGTCGGCCCCGGTCGACCTGGCGGTGCTGGCGGCCGACGCGTGCAGCGACGCGGTGGCCGCCGCCCCCGACCGGCAGGTGACGCTCGACGCGCCGGCGCCGGTGGTGGTCCACGGCGACCGCGACCAGCTCCGCCAGGCCATCACCAACCTGGTGGCCAACGCCCGCACCCACACCCCCGAGGGCACCCCCATCGAGGTGGGGGCGCGGGTCGAGGGCGGCCGCGGCGTGGTGACCGTGCGCGATCACGGGCCCGGCATCGCCGGCGAGGACCACGAGCGGGTGTTCGACCGCTTCTGGCGGGCCGACGAGTCGCGGGTCGGCACCGGCGCGGGGCTGGGCCTCTCGATCGTCGCCGCCATCGCGGCCGCCCACGGTGGCGAGGCGAGCGTCGAGAACCTGCCGCCCGAGGACGACGGGACGAGCGGCGGCGCCCGCTTCACCCTCCGCCTCCCCGTGTGATCGAGGCGGGGACATCGACGTGGATGGGGCGCTCTCGATCGCTCTGCCACACAGGCCGACGGCAGCGGTGAACCGCCCCGGGTTCCATAGAGGTCCACCAGACCCGGGGCGGTTCATTTCGGTGCTCGGGCCGTGAGGCTCGCGCCATGATCCGTCGGCGGCAGGTACAGGGATGGTGCGCTGTGGCGCTGGTCCTGTCCATCGCGGTGGTTGGAGGTGCTGCAAATCAGGCACCGGTACTCGCGACGGGCTCTCCCGAGATCATCGGGGAGACGGTGTCTCCCCGACGGCCATGGTCGGCGGCGATTGTTGCGCGCGCATGGGGGGACTTCGGATTCAGGCCTCTCAACCAGCGGGGCGGCGGCCCACCGCCAGCAGGTGGGCGCTGACACCGATGACGGTGGGCTCGGACTCGAGGGTCCGGGCGGCGCCCAGGACGAGCTCGGCCCGGGCCTGGTCGTCGAGGCGCTCCTCGAGGTCGGGGTACCAGTAGCCGGGGCCCTCGATGCCGTAGCGGGCGCGGGGCTCGAGGCCGGCGTCGGCCAGCTCGGGCAGCAGCTCGTCCGGATGGTGGAAGTAGGCCGTGGTGAAGTAGTCGGTGTTGTCGGTCTCGTTGCGGTGCTGTCCCGTCGCGGTGGTCGTCGCCGCGCCCGCCGCGAACCTGTCGTCACCCAACGCGCCGCCGCTGAGCCCGTCGAGCAGCGCTGCGAACCGGCTGATGGCGGCCGCGATCACCGGGCCCCCGGGCCGGACCACCCGGCGGGCCTCGGTCAGCGCCGTGACCCGATCAGCCCGTTCGGTGAGGTGGTACAGGGGGCCGAGCAGCAGCACGGCATCGAACGAGGCGTCGGCGGCGTCGAGGTCCCGGGCGTCGCCGATGGCCGCCGTGATCCCGTCCGTGGAGGGGTCGAGCGCCTGGGCCACGTGGCCGGGCACCGGGTCGACGACGTGGACCGTGTGGCCGAGAGCGGCCAGCCACCGGGCGTACACGCCGGTGCCGCCGCCCACGTCGAGGATGCGGGCCGGGCCGGTCGGCAGGTGCCGGAGCAGCAGCTCCTGCGTGCGGGCCTGCTCGAGACGCCCGTGGGCCCGCCCGAGGCGGGAACCTTCGTCGGTGGTGCGGTAATGAGAGAGGATCTCGGGCTCGATGCCGGGCATGGGCCCACCGTAGGGAGGTGGTCGCGGGGACACCCAGGGGATTCGGAGGGTCGCCGGAGCGCCGTCTGATGCCGGGGGGTCAGCCTCGACGACATGGCCCTCACCATCGACGCCCCGCCGGCTGCTCCCACGCCCTCGGCTCCCGAACCGGCGTCGTGGTCGGCGCCGGCGCCGGCCGGGGGTCGGCGGTGGCGCCGACCACACCCCGGGCTGGTGGCGGTGACCCTCGTGTCGTTCGCGTTGAACGCCTGGGCCCTCACCCTCAACGGCCTGGGCAACCAGTACTACGCCGCGGCCACCCGCAGCATGACCCTGTCGTGGGGCAACTTCTTCTACGCCTCGCTCGACCCCGGTGGCTTCATCAGCGTGGACAAGCCGCCCGTGGCGCTGTGGATCGCGGCGCTGTCGGCCCGGGTGTTCGGCGTGAGCACGTGGAGCCTGCTGCTGCCCAGCGCGCTGGCGGGCGCCGCCGCGGTGGCGTTGCTCTGGTGCATCATCCGGCCTCGGTTCGGCGCCGCGGCGGCGACGGTGGCGGGCGCGGTGCTGGCCCTCAGCCCCGTGAACGTGGCGGTGAACCGCCTCAACCTGCCCGAGCCCTTCCTTGTCCTCTTGTTGCTCGCGGCGGCGTGGGCCACCCTCAGGGCGGCGGAAGCCGATGGTGACGTGGCGGAGCGGAGCGGAGCCGCCCAACCGACGCACCGGATGCCGAAGGCGCTCCGAGGGACGAGGAGCCTGTGTTGGGTGGCCGCGTCGGGAGCGTTCGTGGGCCTGGCCTTCAACACCAAGATGCTGGCGGCCTACATCCCGGGGCCGGCGCTGGCGCTGGCCCTGATGGTGGGCGTGGCGGGTCTGGGGGCCGCGGCCTGGTGGGAGCGGCTCAAGCGCTTGGCGGTGCTCGCGGTCAGCACCCTGGTGTGCTCGGTGCCGTGGCTGCTCGCGGTCGATTGGTCGTCGCCGGCCGGCCGTCCCTACGTGGGTGGGAGCACCGACAACACCGTGACCGACCTGGTCTTCGGCTACAACGGCCTCGGCCGGGTGAACGGCAACGGTGCGCCAGGCGGCGGCGGGCCGGGCGGGGCCATGGGTGGCGTCGGGGGCGTGTTCGGCGGCAGCGCGGGACCGTGGCGGCTGTTCAGCGATGCCGTCGGCGGCCAGGTGGCCTGGCTGCTGCCGCTGGCGGTGGTGGCGGCGGGGGCCGGGCTGTGGCTCTGGCGCCACGACCGCGTCCGTCGCGCCCACGTGGCGCTCTGGGCCGGCTGGCTGGCCCTCTTCGCGGTGGTGTTCAGCACCGCCGAGGGCACGTTCCACAGCTACTACACGGCCGCGTTGGTGCCCGGGGTGGCCGCCCTGGTGGGCATCGGCGCCGCCGCGGTCGTGCCGCTGGTGCGTCGGAGTCGGTTGTGGCTGGCCGTCGTGGCCGGTGCAGCCGCGGCCACCCTGAGCCTGCAGCTGGCGCTCGCCGGTCGGGTGCCCGACTTCTACGGCTGGACCCGCGCCGTGATCCTGTTGCTCGCGGCCGGGGCGCTCGGCGCGGTGGCCTACGGGTTCGCCACCCGGCAGGGGCGGACGGTGCTGGCGGGTCTGGGCATCGGGCTGTCCGCCCTACTGGTCGCGCCGACGGCGTGGGCGCTCAGCGAGACGGCCAACCCGGTGCTGAATTCCACGTTGCCCCAGGCCGGGCCCCGTACCGGCACCGCCGGCCAGACCTTCGGCTCGGCCTCGTCGAACGGCGACCCCGAGCTGGCGGCCTTCCTGGAGGCGAACCACAGCACCGAGACCTGGGACCTCGTGGTCGGCAGCGCCCAGACCGCGTCGGGCCTGATCGCCGACCAGGGGGTGTCGGTCATGGCGCTGGGCGGGTTCATGGGCACCGACCCGGCGATCACCCTCGACCAGTTCGCCGACCTGGTCGACGCCGGCGCCGTCCGCTACGTACTGGTGAGCGGCGGGCAGGGCGGTCCCGGTGGCCAGGCGGGTGGCGGCCCCGGAGGCGGCCCCGGAGCGGGGGGCGGGATGATGGGCGGCGGCACCGCCACCTCGATCCTGTCCGCGGTCAGCCAGACCTGCCCCGCCGTCTCCGACGCCTCACTGCCCGACGCCTACGCCGGCAGCCTGTACGACTGCTCCGGGCAGGCCGTCGCGCTCCGGTCGGTTGCCGGCCCGACCTGACGGCCCGCCGCCGCATCGTGCACCCCTCCCGGCGGTGGTGCGTGCACGTGGAGCTCGGGCGGTGCGGCCCGACCGGGCCGCACCTCTCAGGCGTCGACGATGACCGGGGGGTCGGGCTGGCCGATGGCCTCGCACATCGCCCGGTACACCTCGAGCACCAGGCCGGCGTCGATGACCATCTCGATGTTGCCCTCGGCGTCGAGGTTGAGGTTGGCGCCGTAGATCGCGAACCACACGTCGGTCGGCTCGGTGTTGGTGTCGGGCACGATCAGGGTGTGCACGCTGCCGGCGGGCTCGAAGGCTCGAACAGGTACGACCCCGCGGTGTTGACGTACTCGCTCTCGGCGTACTTCCACGACCCGGACTGGGTGAACGCGAAGACCTGGCCGGTGTGCTTGTGGATCTGCACGGCCGCGCCCGGGGCAAAGCGGTTGCGGATCACCCACAGGCCCTGGCTGAGGTCCACCTGCAGCACCTTCAGCTCGATGCCGTCGCCGAGGTCGACCCACGGCAGCTCGTCCTCGCCGCGGTGGATCGCCGAGGGTGCCTGTTCGAAGAGCGCAGTCATGTCCCCCATTGTGCCCGCTGGGTGCGCGCCGGTCCTGTCGAGCGCCCGGCCCGTGATCGCGGTGGCGCCGGGCCTGGCGGGTGCGCACAACTACGCTGCGCTCACTTTCAGGCAACGGAGACTGCACATGGCACAGAAGCTCGGGCGGGCGAGGCGCGGACCTCGACACAGCGACGAGGTGTCGACACCCACCGGCAGCCGCAACGACATGGTGGACCGCGAGATCACCTTCGGCGACAAGTTCCGCTACCACGTCGATCTGCTGTTCTCGCGGGGCACCTCGATGGTGATCCTGGCCCTGGTCGCCGCCACCGCGCTCATCGTCATCCTGGCCGCCACGGGCCTGGCGCTGTTCCGCCTCCGTTTCGGCGAGTCCCGTGCCTACGGCGAGGGCATGTGGCAGGCCATGCTGCGGGTCATCGACCCCGGCACCATGTCGGGCGACAACGGCTGGGCCCTGCGCGTGCTCAGCCTGCTCGTCACCCTGGCGGGCATCTTCCTCGCCAGCGCCCTGATCGGCATCATCGCCGTGGCCCTCGACCAGAAGATCGAGAACCTGCGCAAGGGCCGCAGCTTCGTGGTCGAGTCGGGCCACAGCCTCATCCTGGGCTGGTCACCGCGGATCTTCACCATCGTGTCCGAGCTGGTGGTGGCCAACGAGAACCAGCCCGGGAGCTGCATCGTGGTGCTGGCGCCGGTGGACAAGACGGTCATGGAGGACGAGCTGCGCGACCGGGCCGGCGACCCCGGTCACACCCGCATCGTGTGCCGCACCGGCGACCCCTCGAGCCTGAACGACCTGGCCATGGTCAACGTGGGCGCGGCCCGTTCCATCGTCGTGCTGGCCGAGGACAGCCCGGCGGGTGACGCCGAGGCGGTCAAGGCGGTGCTGGCGGTGATGAGCCGCGACCCCGCGCTCGAGCAGGCCGCGGTGGTGGTGGAGATGTCCGACCCCGGCACCGCCGAGGCGCTCTTCTCGGCCGGCGACGGCCGGGTGCTGCCGGTCCGGGCCGCCGACGTGGTCGCCCGGGTCACCGCGCAGGCCTGCCGGCAGAGCGGCCTGAGCTACGTCTTCCAGGAGCTGCTCGACTTCGACGGCGACGAGATCTACTTCCAGCCCGCGCCCGAGCTGGTGGGCCACACCTTCCGTGAGGCGCTGCTGGCCTACGAGACGTCGACGGTGATCGGCCGCTACTCCGCCGACGGCACGGTGGCGGTCAACCCGCCGATGGACTCGGTGTTCGTCGAGGGCGACTCGGTGATCGCGGTGTCCGAGGACGACGACACCGTGGTCTTCAGCGGCTTCGTGGACAACGCCGCCGTCGCACCTCCGGCCGAGGCCGCGGCACCGTCGTCGCCCGAGCACCTGTTGCTGGTGGGCTGGAACGACCTCGCACCGCTCGTGCTGCACCAGCTCGACCAGTTCGTGGCCCCGGGATCGGTCGCCGACGTGTTGGTGCACGAGGCCACGCTGGCGTCGCTCGACCTGCCGATCCCCCCGCTGGTGAACCTGGAGGTGCACCTGCGCCACATCGACGGTCGCACCGCCGAGTACGACGAGGTGGCGGCGGCGCGGCCGTACGGCAGCGTGATCATCCTGGGGTACCGGGATGCCGGGACGCCGGCGGAGGCCGACGCCAAGACGCTGCTCACGCTGCTGTTGTTGAACCGGGCGCTCCGCGGCGTGAACCGGCGTCCTCGCATCGTCACCGAGCTGCTCGACGCGCGCGACGTCGACCTGGCGGTGGTCACCGGGGCCGACGACTTCGTGGTCAGCGACGCCCTGGCCAGCCTGATGATGGCCCAGCTGGCCGAGCGGGCCGAGTTGCACGCCGTGTTCACCGACCTGTTCGACTCGGAGGGCTCGGCGGTGCAGATGCGACCGGCCCGCACCTACGCCCCCGCCGGTGCGGTGGCCTTCGCCGATGTGGTCGCGGTGGCCGCCGACCGGGGCGAGGTGGCGCTCGGCTACCGGGTGGCGGCCACGAACGAGGTGGTGGTGAACCCGCGCAAGAGCGCCCAGGTGGCCCTGGCCGACGAGGACAGCGTGGTGCTCATCGGGCCCGTCTGACCGGCGCCGTCCAGGAGAATCCGCCGGTTCGCCCCCTCCCACGATGTCGGGCGGGGCGAAGAGCGCGCGATGCGTCTCATTGGACCCTTCACCGCGCCTGGCGAGGTCAGCGGTCCATGAACCCGATCCTGCCGTCCGGTCACCGACGCACCGAGCGCCTCCGCAGCAGCCGGCGCCGTTCTCTGGACTGCTGACGTCGCCCGGCGCAGTCAGCAGTCCAGTAAACGATAGACCTTCTCCTGCTGTCACAGTATTTGTCAGACCATGCTGATGTACTCGTCGCCATGAGCCCTCAGGAGAAGACCCTCGCCCACTACGGCATCGTCCAGCAGGGGCTGGTGACCCGCGGCCAACTGCGCCACCACGGGTGGACCACCAGCCAGATCGACCGAGCGGTCCACATCGGGCGACTGACCGTCGTGTACGGCGGCGTGTACCGGATCGCCGGCGCCCCCATCACGTCGCACCAGCGCATCCTCGCCGCCTGCCTGTCGACCCGCGGCCCGGCCTCGCATCGCGCCGCCACCTCGGTCTGGGGCGCCGACCTCGGGCCGACACCGCCGCTCGAGGTCCTGGTGGGCGCCGAGCGCCACCCCCGCCCGTCCGGCGTCGTGGTCCACCGCACGACGACGCTCGACCCGTGCGACGTGTCCCGCCGCTACGGCATCCCGGTCACCAACCCGCTGCGCACGCTGGTCGACCTCGGCGCCGTCGCCCCTGCCGAGCAGGTCGAGCTGGCCCTCGACTCGTTCACCTCCCGCAAGCTCATCACCGTCGCCGGCGCCATTGCCTACCGGGAGAAGCTGGCCGGCCGGGGGCACCGGGGGGTGGGCGTGCTCGGCCACGTCCTCGACCACCGTGCCCTCGGCGACCAGGACGCCGAGAGCCTGCTCGAACCCGAGATGGCCAGATCCTGCCGGCGCTACGGGCTGCCCACGCCCACGTTCCAGGACTGGGTGTTCCTCGATGGGCGGTGGTGGCGGATGGACTTCTCCTACGGGCCCGAGCTGGTCAACGTCGAGGTCGACGGCTACGAGCACCACGGCGGCAACTACCTGAACTGGGAGGACGATCTCGAGCGCGATGCAGCGTTCACCGCCGCCGGCTGGCGGGTCATCCGCACCTCGCGGACCGGGATCCGCCGCCGTCACGCCAAGCTGGCCATGAACATCCACGCCACCCTCGACCTCCGCCGCCGGGCCCTCGGGGCGGCGTGACGGCCGCCGACCGCAGCGCTGTCTGGACGGTTGACCTCGCCATGCGCGGTGAGTGGTCCAACGAACATGACCCCGGCGGGCCAGAGAAGGGTGCGAGCGGGGCTGCTCAGGTGAAGCCGCCGCGGGTGCCCCAGACCATGAGGACGAGGATCACTGCGAAGGCGAGATGGAGGATGCCTCCGTTGCGGGCGGCGGCCTTGCCGCGCTGTCCCATCTCGACCACCTGGGGCGGCGGACCGCCGGAGGGCGGCCCACCGGACGGGGCCCCGCCGGGGGGCGGGCCCATTGCCGCCAGTTCGTTCACCAGGGCGTCCATCCGCCGGAGGTTGGGCTGGTGCACGAAGATCGAGAAGAACAGGGCAGCCACGTAGATCGCCAGGCTGAGGCCCACCCACGGGTCCTCCCACTCGAACGGACCGACCAGCACGAGGGCCACGCCCAGGGCGCCGGCGGCGTAGATAGCGGGCTCGGTGAGGCGCTGGCCGGCGACCTGGTTGGCGTTGCTGATGCCCTTGGCCTCGAGGCCGGGGTGCTTCTTGGCCTCGTTGCCGAGCAGCGGGTAGACGAAGGTCGAGCCGAAGCCGACGATCACGGCGAGGACGTGGAGCAGGACCAGCACCCGGTAGAGGGCGTCGGTCTCCTGGAGCGACGCGAGGAGCACGGGCGTCCGCCTTTCTCGGGTTCGGTCGTGAGCCAGGTCTGGAACGGCGAGGACCGGATCGGGGAGACGCTCCTCTGCGAGCGTCCAGCCAATTTGGTAGCAGATCGCCGCGTCCGCCGCGCGGGAGATCCGTCAGGGACCCAGGAGATGCCCGTCAGGTCTGCGTCAGGTGACGGTGGCGGGCTCGCCGACGTGGTCGGCCGCGAGGTGGAACACCGGCTCGGGCGGCGACTCGAGGCGCGGGCTCGGGTCGGCCAGCAGGGCCTCGGCCTCGGCCCGATCGCCGGCGTCGAGCGGACGGGTGTCGGCGCACCACTCCACCATCGTGCCGTTGGGGTCGGTGGTGTACACCGACACGCAGAACCCGTGGTCGATCTCGGCCACGTCGTGGCCGTGGTCGAGCCAGCGCCGCATCCGGGCGTCGAGTTCGTCACGGTCGCGGGCGAAGAACGCCAGGTGGTTGGCCCACACCGGCAAGCCGTGACTGGTGGACAGCGCCGGGTCGAACACGGGCGCCTCGGGGCCGTTGAGCTCCCAGAAGGCCAACAGGCCACCGGCGCCGTTCGTGCCCCCCGTGTCGTAGAAGACGTGCTTGGCCCAGCCCCCGGCCCCCTCGGGCGTGGGCGCCACCACCGCCTTCACGAGGGTGAACCCCATGGCCTCGGTGTAGAAGCGGTGGGTGGCGGGGAGGTCGGTGGTGGCCACGGCCACGTGGTGGAACGCCATGGCCACAGCTTCGCGCCTCGACGGGCGACAATGGGAGGGTGCGTGTTCGGCTCGCGGTCTGGGTGATCGCAGGGGTGCTCGCCGGCGCGGTCGCCGCCGGCCTCCTGGTGGCCACCGGTGCGCTCGATCGCGCCCCTGAGGCAGGCGTGACGGCCACCACCGCGACCACGGGCGACCAGGGCCCCGACGATGCCGGCGACGAGGCGGCGACGGCCGCGGCCGACTTCGTGGCCGCCTGGCGGCGCAGCCGTTTGGGCACCTACGTGGCGCACTCGACGTTCCGCCGCACCGTCGCCGCCGGCGGCGGGTTCACCGGGGAGACCTCGGTCGCGCAGCGTCCCCCGGATCGCCTCGAACGCACCTTCGGCTCGATCACCGCCCGTCTCGGCGACCGCGTGGTGCTGTGCCGCACCGCCGCCGGCGTCTACCGGTGCGACTCGGGGCCCACTCGCCACTCGTACCGATCGGTCGTGCGCGGCGAGGTGGCCCTGCTGCGGGGCTACGTCGAGGGGCCCGCGCCCCTCTACACCGTCGCCGCCGACGGAGACTGCTTCGACCTCACCCAGGTGCGGCCCCTCCCCGCCCCGCCCTACGGCACCGCGGCCCGGTTCTGCTTCGACCCCGACACGGGTGCCATCACGTACCTGCGGGTGGCGCGCGACGAGGCCACCGACGTCACCGAGGCCACCTCGGTGAGCGCCGACGTGCGTGGCGCCGACCTCCAGCCGCCCGCCGACGGCGATTCGAGCCAGGCGCGCGGCCCCGATCGAGACGGAGGATGACAGTTTTCGCCACTTTCCGTGAGGTTTTTCTTCAGTGGCCCCCGGGAAGCGCCGAATCATGTCAGTGCCGGTGGACTTCGCCCCCGCCGGTACCAACGGACACGGGGCGGGGATCGCACTCTCTCCAATTGCATCGCCACCAGCGCTTTCCCAGGGTGCTGGCACTCAGCGGTCTCCGTCCCTGTCCCGTTTGGCATCACACTGGCTCCTCCTTCGTCGGAGCGGCGCTTCCATCCGGTTCGCGGTGACTGAGGCCGTCGCTCCTGCCAACTCCCGGGCCGCGGGCCTGGGGATCGCGGGCATCTCGGCGGCGTGGGGCACCGTGGGGGTGATCGTGAAGGAGGTCGACCTGCCCGCGGTGGCCATCGTGCAGGCCCGCACCGCGATCGCCGTGCCCACCCTCGCGTTGATCCTGGCGGTGGGCCGCCGCTGGTTGCCCGGTCGCCCCCTGGACCGTCGGGCCCTCACCCGAGGGGCGATCGGCGGGGTGCTGGTGGCGGCCCACTGGGTGTGCTTCTTCGAGGCATTCAAGCGAGCGCCGATCGGCACGGTGCTGTTGATCACGTTCCTCGCCCCCGTGTTCGTGGCGGTGGCCGCGCCGGTCACCCTCGGCGAGCGGGTCACGCGGCGAACCGCCGTCGGGCTGGCCCTGGGCCTCGGTGGCTCCGCCCTCGTGGTCGGAGGGCCGGGTGGCAGCGGCACCACCACCGCCGGGCTGGTGCTGGCCTTCCTGGCCGCGGTGTCGTACGCCGCGCTCGTCCTGTTGTTGAAACCACTGGCCGAGGGGCACGGTGGCGTCCGGGTCGCTCTCGTGGAGATGGCGGTGGCCGCCGTCGTGCTGATGCCGTTCACCGCGCTCAGCGGGGCGCCGCGGCCCGATCCGTCCGACTGGGGGCTGTTGCTCGTGCTCGGAGTGGTCGAGACCGGTGTGCTGCTGGCCCTCTACTACTCCTGCCTGGCCCGGGTGCCGGCGACCGAGGCCGGCGTGCTCGCCTACCTCGAGCCGGCGGCGGGCGTGCTGTTCGGCTGGTGGCTGCTGGACGAGGCGCTCACCGTGGGTACCGTGGCCGGTGGTGCCCTCATCGTCGCGGCCGGGATGATGGTGCTGTTCGCGCCCGACCGTCCGCCCGTCGCATCTCCGGAGGCTGCCGGTGTTCCTGGGTGAAGACCTCCTGGCGTGGTTGGTGCTGGCCATCGGTGGCGCGCTGTGCGTCGGCAACGTGCTGGCGCTGGTGCGCCCACCGGATGCCCCCAAGGACGGTGAGCTCGAGCGGGCGCCCGTGGGACGCAGCGTGGTGATGGCCGTGGTCGGCGGCGTGGCCGCGCTCTGGGCCGTCGGCAGCCTGATCGCCGGCTGAACCACGTCGCGACCGGCGTCGCGCCGGCCTCGTGCGGGACCAGGGGAACCAGACGGTGCCGGAGCGTCGTCCGACCCTGCGATGGGCTCCCCGCGGGCGCCTCGAGAGTTTGCCTTCCCTTGGGGTTGGCCTGACGAGTTGCTGGGGGGCTGATTCGTATGGTGACTCCATCAGATCCCCCGTCCGGAAAGGACCCCTCATGGATCGCCCCAAAGCCCTCGCTCTCTCGGTGAGCCTCACCGGCGTCATCGCTGCGGCCGTCGCCGCCATCGCCCTCAACTTCGGCTTCATCGCCTCGGCCGCGCCGTCGGCTGCGCCGGCCCCTGCCGTGGCGCAGGTCGCGCCCGCCGCCTCCACCCGGACCGCCCCCCGCACCGTCCGCACCTCGGACGACGAGCACGAGTCCGAGGGCCACGGCGACGAGTCGCCCGCCCCGGTCCAGAGCTATGGTGAGTCCGATGACTGAGGCGCCGCGCCCCGCTGGCCCCCGTCGCAAGCGGCCTCACGCGGCGGCCCGCGCCCGCATCATCGCCGCCGGCCTGGCCGGCACCACGGCGCTCACCATGGTGGCGGGGATGGCCCTGCCCCACGGCGGCAACGTGGCCGCCACGCCCCCGGGGCAGGCCACCGTCACCGGCCAGAGCGCCCCGAACGACTCTCGGTCCGTCACCCCCACGCCGGCACCCGTGCCGTCGCCGTCGGTCGCACCGGCGCCGGTGACGAGCTCGAGCGGTAGCTGATCCCGGCGGAGGGACCCTGATGAACACCCACTTCTGGTGGTACATGGCCCGCTCGACGGGCATCGTGGCGTGGTTCCTCGCCATCGCCTCGGTGCTCTGGGGCCTGGCCCTGTCCACCCGGGCACTCGGCCCCAAGCCCCGGGCCCCGTGGCTGCTCGACCTGCACCGGTGGCTGGGCGCCCTCACCGTGATGTTCGTGGGCGTCCATCTGGTGTCGCTGGTCGGCGACAACTTCCTGCACTTCGGTTGGGCCGAGCTGTTCGTGCCGATGGCATCCACGGCCTACAAGCCGGGGGCGGTCACCTGGGGCATCGTCGCCTTCTGGTTCCTGCTGCTGGTCGAGGGCACGTCGTTGCTGATGAAGCGGATCCCGAAGAACGTGTGGCACTCGATCCACCTCACGAGCTATGTGGTGGCGGCCGCGGCCACCATCCACCTGCTCACGGCCGGCACCGACTCGTCCACCCCGGCGCTGCGCTGGGCCGCCCTCTTCGGCGCCATCTGCATCGTGTTCTTCACCATCTACCGCCTCCTCGCCCCGAAGGCCGCCGCCCGCAACCTCCCCAGCCGGGAGGAGCTCGCCGCCCGCCGGGCCGCCGGCGGCGGCACCGCCGCCTGACCATCCCACCGCGCCGGCCGCCGCGTTCGTCGGGCGCCGTGCCGTGGCCCCCTCCGGAGTCGCCGGCCGCCTGCTAGACCCTGCGGTGTGGGGGACACGGAGCCGGACGACGTGTTGTTGCGCGTGGTCGACCTGGGCGTCACCTTCGGCGGCGTGCGCGCCCTCGACGGGGTGTCGCTCGACGTGGCCCGCGGCGCCATCGTGGGGCTCATCGGCCCCAACGGTGCCGGCAAGACCACGTGCATCGACGCGCTCACCGGATTCGTGGCGCACCGCGGCACGATCCGCTTCGGCGGCGCCGCCCTCGACCAGATGCCCACGCACCGCCGGGCCCGGGCGGGCCTGGCCCGGACCTGGCAGTCGCTCGAGCTCTTCGACGACCTCACCGTCGCCGAGAACTGCCTGGTGGCCGTGGCGTCAGGGGGGCTCGGCTCGGTGCTGGCCGACATCGTCCGGCCCCGTCGCCACCACGGCGACGCCGTCGTGGTGCGCGCGCTCGAGGCGGTCGGTCTCGCCGACCGAGCCGACGACCGGCCCTCCGAGCTGTCGCTGGGGCAGCGCAAGCTGTTGGGGGTGGCCCGGGCGTTGGCCGCCGACCCGAAGATGGTGCTGCTCGACGAGCCCGCGGCCGGCTTGGACACCGACGAGAGCCGGGGCTTCGGCGAGCACGTGCGGGCCATCGCCGACGCCGGTGTGGCCGTGCTGCTGGTCGACCACGACATGGGGCTGGTGCTCGGCGTGTGCGAGGAGGTGCACGTGCTCGACGCCGGCCGGATGATCGCGTCGGGACCGCCCGAGCAGGTGCGGGCCGACCCGGCGGTGATCGCCGCCTACCTGGGCGACGGAGCCGTTCCGTGACCGACGGCATCGAGCGCGATGGTGTCGAGCGCGATGGTGTCGAGCCTGGTGCGGGGGCGGCCGGCGGCGTCGGGCCGGGCTCGGGCGGGGACGCTCCCGTGCTGTCGGTGCGGGGGCTGTCCGCCGGCTACGACGGCGTGGCCGTCGTCCGCGAGCTGTCGTTGCACGTCGCCGCCGGCGAGGTGGTGGCCCTGCTCGGTCCCAATGGCGCCGGCAAGACCACCACGCTGCTGACCATCTCGGGGCTGTTGCCGATCCTGGGCGGCGAGATCGAGGTGCTGGGCCGGCCGTTGGGGCGGCGGACCGCGCCGCACCGGTTGGCCCGCCAGGGGGTGGCCCACGTTCCCGAGGACCGGTCGCTCTTCTCGCAGCTGACGGTGCGGGAGAACGTGGCGGTCGGTCGACCGCGGCGCCACGACGGTGTGGCGCTCGACCAGGTGCTCGAGTACTTCCCTGCCCTCGCGCCGCTGCTCGACCGCCGGGCCGGCCTGCTGTCGGGCGGCGAGCAGCAGATGCTGGCCCTGGCCCGGGCGCTGGTGAGCCGTCCCCGCCTGCTGCTGGTCGACGAGATGAGCCTGGGCCTGGCCCCGGTGGTGGTCGAACGCCTGGTGCCCGTGGTCCGCCGCATCGCGGACGACCTGGGTACCGGCGTGCTGCTGGTCGAACAGCACGTGGCCGTCGCGCTCCACGTGGCCGACCGGGGGTACGTGCTGAACCACGGCGAGGTGGTCACCGAGGGCGCCGCCGCCGGCCTGGCCGCCGACCACCAGTTGCTCACGGCCAGCTACCTGGGCCCCGAGGCCTGACCGCCGGCTCGACCCGGGTCCCGCCTCGCCACCACGGGTGCGAACGGTCCGCGCCCGGAGTGCGGTCCACCCCGCGCGACGCGGTCAGCGCAGGATGGGGCCGGGCTGGTCGAGCACGATCGGGCACTCGGTGGTGGGGCCGAGCACGGCGACGACCCGACCCATGGCCAGGAAGGCCGAGATGCAGATGGTGAGGTCGAGCACCTCCTCGTCGCTCCAGAGCGAGCGCAGCCGCAGCCAGAAGTCGTCGTCCAGGTTGCGGTGGTCGAGGGCGTAGCGCTCGGCGTACTCGATGGCCACTCGTTCGCGGTCGGTGAGCCCCTCGATCTCGCGCCAGTTCTCGATGGCGAGGTACAGGTCCTCGGTGAGCCCCGCCGCCGCGGGGTCGGCCGTGCGGGTCGCGATGCAGACCGAGCAGTCGTTGATCCGGGCGATGCGCATGCGCACCAGCTCGCGCTCGCGGATGTCCAGCTTCGACTTCTCGTACACCTTGCCCGAGAAGGCGGCGGCGATCATGCCCATGTCGGGGTTCAGGGTGAACAGGCGGATCACCTCGTCGGCGTCACCCGCGGGCAGGTCGATGCGAAGTGGTGCGCTCATGGCGGCGAGTCTACGAACCGGCACCCGGCCGCGCCGCCTCGCCCGCCGGAGCGGCGTCCCGGCGGCGCCCCGGGATGATGGGGCGACCATCGCCCGACGAGCGGGAACGATGTCATGGCGGGTGAGACCTAGGGTCTGCACCCATGGGGTCGCGGCCGGGTGGTTCGGGGTTGGTGCTGATGAACGAGCGTCGGCGCGGGCGGGGGCGGGTCGTCCTGGCGGTGGTCGCCGGCCTCCTGATGGCGGCGGCGATGGGGTGCTCGAGTTCGTCGGACGACGGCGGGGGCGACGAGGCTGCGGCCCGCGACACCGATGTCTCGACTTCGACCACCGCGGTGCCGTCGACGTCGCCCCCGACGACGGTGGCATCGGGCGTCGACTCGGTGGTCACCGCCGCCTGCGCGGGCCGGCTCGAGTCGCCCGAGACCGTGGTGGTGTCGGTGCGTCCCCTGGTGGAGGCATCGGGCCTGGCCGTGAGCAGAGCCCACGACGGCGTGCTCTGGGCCCACAACGACTCGGGCGACACCGCCCGGGTGTTCGCCCTGGGCGAGGACGGCGCCCCCCTCGGCACCTTCAAGCTCGTGGGCGCCGAGGCCGTCGACTGGGAGGACATGGCCCTGGGCCCCGACGTCGACGACGCCGGCAACGCCGTGGACGACGGTGACGCGCTCTACCTGGCCGACATCGGCGACAACGACGCCGTGCGCACGAACGTCACCCTCTACCGGGTTCCCGAGCCCGATGTGGGCGCCGACCGCGACGCCGGCCGAGTGCGGCTCGACGACGTGGAGGCGTACCCGTTCCAGTACCCCGATGGTCCCCGGGATGCCGAGGCCCTGTTCATCGACCGCACCGACGCCAGCTTCTACGTGGTCGAGAAGTCGCTCAGCGGTGGGCCCGTGGGCATCTACCGAGGCTCCATCGAGGGGTGGAGTGCCGACGCCGCCGCGATGCCCACGCTCCAGCGGGTCGGCACCTTCAGCCCGGGCCCGAGCATCGCCGGCGCGGTCACCGGCGCCGACATGACGCCGGCCGGCGACGCCATCGCCGTGCGCACCTACGGCGGCGTGCAGCTGTTCGCCCGCCCCGAGGGCACCCCGGTGGTCGACGCCCTGGCCACCACCCCCTGCCGTGGTCCCGTCCCCGTCGAAGCCCAGGGCGAGGCCGTGGCCTTCACACCCGCCGGCGACGCCTACTTCACCCTCCCCGAGGGGGCGGCGCCGACGCTCTCGGTGTGGCGCCCCTGACCCCTGCCGGCCGGGCGGTGAGCCGGCGGCAGGTGGGCGCCGGCGCCGCTCACCTGCGCTACTCGAAGGCGCGGCCGATCTCGCGGAGCAGGTCGACCATGGTGCTGGGGGCGTCGGGGGCGTCGGGGCCTGGGGTGTAGGTCACCGAACGCAGCGGCCCCGTGTAGGCGAACGACCCGAAGCGCTCGTGCAGGCCCCAGTCGACGGGGGAGCGGGGGTCGCGACCGACGCTGATGCCCTCGAACGGGGCCATGCCGTAGAGCATGGGGACGCCGTCGAGCGACCCGCGGTCGTCACCGTCGACGGCCAGCGCCACCGTCCAGACGTTGCCGCCCGGCGCCGTGAAGTCGGCGACGATCGACGTAGCCCGGTCTCCGATGGGCCCGCCGTCGAGCCGACGCAGGTGGCCACGGCCGTCGTTGTGGACGAACGTCAGCCGGTCGTCCAGCACGTACAGCCCGTAGCCGGCGCCCTGGTCGCCGTGGGCGACGAGGTAGCCCTGGTCGCCAGGCGAGAAGCCGGCGCCCAGGTCGACGTCGACGGTGACGGCCTTGAACCAGATGAGCTGCACCGAGCGCCAGCGCTCGAGCGTGGGCGTGCCGGCAGGGATGGTGACCGGACGCTCGGTGAACACCGCGCTGCGGGGCGGGCGGACCAGGTACTTGACCGCCGTGCCCTCGTCGAGCGGGTAGATGCGGTTCTCCCACGCCGCCGCCTCCCACGCCTCGGTCAGCTCCTGCAGCTTCTCGGGGTGCGACGCGGAGAGCTCGTGCAGCTCGGTGCGGTCCTCGGCCACGTGGTACAGCTCCCACTCGTCCTCGAACGAGCTCATGGCCTGGTGACAGGTGACCACCTCCCAGCCGTCCCGGTAGAAGCCGCGGTGCCCGTTGTTCTCGAAGACCTGCTCGTGGTGGTCGCTGGGCGCGGCGGGGTCGGCGAGCGTGCGCAGGAAGCTGGCGCCGACCATCGGGTCGAGCGGGTGGCCGTTGCGCTCGGAGGGCGCCTCGATGGACAACAGGTCGAGCACGGTGGGCAGCACGTCGGTGACGTGGGTGTACTGGTCGCGCAGCGTGCCGGCCATGTCCGGCTCGACGCCCGCCGGCCACGACACGATGAACGGCACCGAGTGGCCGCCGGCGTGGGTGTTGATCTTGTAGAGGCGCCACGGTGTGCAGCCGGCCATGGCCCAGCCGCGGGGGTAGTGGGGCGTGGTCTGCGGACCACCGATCAGGTCGAGGCGGGCCCGGTCGGCCTCCACGTCGTCGCCCTGCAGCAGGTGCACGTAGTAGGAGGTGGTGCCGGTGACCTCGCCTTCACGGGACGCGCCGTTGTCCGACAGGAACACGAACAGGGTGTTGTCGAGCTGGCCGATCTCGTCGAGCGCCGCGATGAGACGGCCCACGTTCTGGTCGATGTTGTCGACCATGCCCGCGAACACCTCCATGTGGCGGGCGTACAGCTCGTGCTCGGCGTCGGTGAGCTCGTCCCACGGGCGCACGTCGTGGTTGGCCTCGGTGTTGCGCGGCGCCAGCTCGGTGCCCTCGGGCAGCAGCCCCATGGCCACCTGGCGGTCGTAGCGCTGCTGGCGGATGACGTCCCAGCCGGCGTCGTAGCGACCCTTGTACTTGGCGATGTCTGCGGCCTTCGCGTGCAGCGGGGCGTGCACCGCGGGATGGGCGAAGTAGGTGAAGAACGGCTTGTCCGGGTTGGACGACTTGACCTCTCGGATCATCGAGATGGCCCGGTCGGTGAGATCGTCGGTGAGGTAGAAGTCCTCGGGGTACTGGTCGGTCTCGACCGGGGTGTTGTCCTGCATCAGCCGGTGGGGGTGGTGCAGGTTGGTGAAGGCGTCGAGGATGCCGTAGAAGCGGTCGAAGCCCCGCTGGCACGGCCACGAGTGGGTGGGGCCGGCCGTCGAGCAGTCGGAGTCCTTGGCCAGGTGCCACTTGCCCAGCATCATCGTGGCGTAGCCCTGGTCGCGCAGCAGCTCGGCGATGGTGACCACGTTGGTGCCCAGCTCCATGGCGTAGCCGGGGAAGCCGGCGTCCGAGTGGGCGACGGAGCCGACGCCGGCCCGGTGCGGCTCCTGGCCCGTCAGCAGCGCCGCCCGGGTGGGTGAGCACATCGGGGCGACGTGGAAGTTCGTGTACCGGACGCCGCCGGCGGCCAGGCGGTCGAGGTTGGGCGTCTCGATCTCGGACCCGTAGCAGCCCAGGTCGGCGTAGCCGAGGTCGTCGGCCAGCATCACGATGATGTTGGGGGCGCCGGCCGGCGGCTCGGCCCGCTCGGGCCACCACCCCTCCGACCCGGCGAACGTCCGCCCCACGACACCCTCGAACCCCGGATACGTGCCCCGTCCGGCTGGCCCGGCGTTGTCCCCCGTGCGGTCGCTCATGGACCGCAAGGCTAGGGCACCTCGTCGCGGGGAGGAGCGGTCGGGAGCGGTATGGCCGTGTGGCCGGCAGCGTTGGCGCCACAGTGCCGACTCGGGGCCGCGCGGCTACCCTCCGCCAGTGCGACGGACCCGTTGCTCCCACCTCCTCGAAGTAGCGATGGCGCTGCTGGCCGGCCTCGGCGCCGTGCTCCTGGTGCCGGATCCCGCCACTGCGGACTCCATCTTCCCCGTCACCAACTCGGACGACGCGGGGCCTGGGTCATTTCGACAGGCATTGGCCGACGCAGCCGCCAGTCCCGGTCACGATTCCGTCTCGTTCAGGGTCGGCGGCACGGTGACCCTGGCCAGCGAGATCAGCTGGTCGGGCGACGGCTCGCTCAACATCTACGGCCACGGGATCGTCATCGATGCCGGCGGCGCGCCGCGGGCGCTGGTCGACGAGAGCGGGACGGGCATCTCCATCGAGGGGCTGAGCATCACGGGCGTGGCGGGGTCCACGAACCTCGACGCCGCGCCGATCGTGTCCATGGGTGGCGACATCCACGTCTTCTATTGTGCGATCACGGGCAACCACGTCACGAGCACCGCCGGCGACGCCGCCGGAGCCTTGCTCTCGGTGGGTGGGTTCGCCGGGGCCGGCGATTGTGACATCACCGACAACTGGGTCCACGCCCGCGCCGGTGATGCCGCAGGTGCGATTCTCGGCGTGTACGCCGACGCTGGCAGCTGCGTCATCCGTGCGAATCACGCGACTGCCGAGCGCGGCGACGCTGCCGGCGCCCTGTTGTCCACGAGCGGGTCGTGGGCCGCCGTCGGAGACTGCGATCTGTCGCACAACTCGGCGGTCACCGCCACCGGGGCTGGCGGCGGCGCCGTCCTTGCCCAGACGGGGGGAGTCCTACTCGACCGGTCGACCGTCGACCACAACACGGTCGAGGCTTCCGGCGGGACTGCGGGCGGTGGCGTGTCCTCCGGCGGCGATGTCCGCCTGCTCGATTCGATCGTCACCTGCAACACGGCGACCGCCACCGGCGACGCCGGCGGCGGCGTCTACTGGGACGGCGGCGAGGTGACGATCACCGACTCGACCATCAACGGGAACAGAGCCTCCTCCTCGCGCGGAGACTCCGACGACGCCGTGTTCCCTGCCCTGTTCACCAGCGGCAACTCGACGGTCGACGACGACCCCTCGGTGTGCGAGCCACCGCCACCGCCGGTCGCCCCGCAGGCGGCGGCGCCCGTGGCGATCGGCCCGAACTTCACCGGCTGACGGGGGTCTGGACGACGCAACACCTACCCGCCTCCCGGTGCGTCGGATGGTTCGCCGACCGTCCAGGTGGCGCCGGCGTCGGTGGGCGAGCCGGCGGCGGTGCCGCCCCACACCACCAGGGTGGTACCGACCCAGGCGGCGGCGGCGCCCTGCTCGGCCAGGCCGTCGGGTCGCGGAAGCGGGGTCCACGTGTCGGCGACGGCGTCGAACACGAACCCGTAGGACGCTATGTAGGGGTCGCCGACGACGGTGCCGAGCTCCTGGTAGGGGCCGACCGCGGTGGGCGGCGGGGCCAGGGCGGACCAGCGCCCGGTGACCGTGTCGAGCGCACCCCCCGGCGGAAAGGTGATGAGGTCCGAGTCGGATGCGGGCCCGGGCAGGGGGTTGACCAGCAGGTCGCCGATCCGTGCCCAGGTGGCCGAGAACCCGACGACCGGCGACTCGGGGAGCACCTGCCAGCCGTCGTCTCCGGCCCGCAGCACCGCCGCCTGGTAGTAGCCCGGGGCATCCGGATCGGGTCTGCTGGCGGGGGTGGGCACGGAGAACAGGTACACGTCGCCGTCGTGGCCCACGATCACCCGGTCGAACCCGGGCTGCAGCGGATCCGCGGGCAGAGGGGTCCAGGCGTTCGTGGGTGGTGAGTACACGAGGTCGGACAGACCGTCCCTGGCCTCAGCGTGGTAGCCGACGATCCGGTCCCCGTCGGCTGCGAGCGCGAGGCCGAGCGGCGCGTTGTCGGGGAAGGCCAACTGGGTCCACTGGTCGTCCCCCGCGTCGTAGGCCAGGAACCGCGCCGTCCCCGCTTGCGTGCAGAAGGCGTTCGCGGGGCATGGCACGGTCGCCCAGAGGTACAGGCGGTCGCCGATCACCGCACCACTGGCCGAGAGGATCGGCTCCGGGGTGTCGGCGATCGGATGCCATGTCCGTGCCGCAGGGTCGTACGCGGCCCCGTCGGTCAGCGGCGGCCCCTCGGGTGGTCGGCAGTCGGCGCCCGGCGGGCATCCCGCCTCCGGTCGCCCGCCGAAGATCAGTACCTCGCCACTGACCGCGAACGACAGGGCGCTGTCCCGGGGGCTGAGCGGCCCGTCGGGCATGGGCACCCAGGTCCCGGGGCTCACCCCCTCGCCGGGCCCCGCCACCACGCGGGTGGGCTCGTCCGTGCCGCCACCGCGCAGGGCGAGGGTGGCGCCGCACAGGACGACCACGACGATCGCCGCCGCCAGCACGAGCGACCCGGCGCGGCGGTGGCGCCTGTGGCGGGTGGCCGCGCCGCGAACCCGGTCGGCGAAGTCGCTCGGCAACTCGATCGTGCCGGCACGGTCCGCCAGCACCGCCCGCAGGTCGTCGCGCAGGTCAGTCATCGTTCGCGTCTCCCAACAGATCCTGGAGCCTGGCCAGCCCGCGGGCCGACCGGGACTTCACGGTGCCCACCCGGATCCCGAGCAGGTCGGCGGTCTGCTGCTCGGACCGGTCCTCGAGGAAGCGCAGCACCAGCACCGCCCGTTGCGTCGGAGGCAGCTCGAGCAGCGCCGGCCACAGCCACGCCTGGTCGTTCACCTGGTCGGCACCGCCGGTCTCGACCGGCTCGGGCTCGGCCCCGATCCGAGCGGCGTGGCGTCGCTCGAGCACACGCCGCCGGAACCGGCCGTTCAGCGTGTTCACCACGGTGCGACGTAGATAGGGGCGCACGTCGTCGATCCGCCCGGCCCGGAACGCCGGCCAACTGCGAGCGAACGCATCAGCCACCACCTCCTCGGCGAGCGATCGGTTGCCACAGAGCACGTAGGCGAGGCCCAGGCAGGCCGACGCCTCCGCCCGGTAGTGGTCGGCGAACTCCTCTGCTGATCCGAGTGCCGCCATCCCGAAGGTGTAGACGCGCAGGACCGCCCGGGCGTTCCATCGCGATGCCACGGTCGCCTCCGCGCCACCGGCTGAGATCGGCCCGGCTGAGATCGCCGCCGGCTGCGCAAGGAGCGGCACCGCCCGCCTGTGTTCGGATTCCTGTCACACCGAGCTGAGATGCTGCGGAGTATGTATTCCCTGTTACATGAGGTAGGTAGCCTGCTTCCAGTGAAGACCATCACCATCACCATCCCCGAGGACCTGGACGCCGCCGCCGCAGCCGAGGCCGCCCGGCTCGGCACCTCGAAGTCCGAGTTGATCCGCAGGGGTCTGCGCCTGGTGCTGCCTCCGACTGATGTGGCGCCGACCGAAGCGCGAACCGATGCGACGACGTGGGCTGCGCTCGGCGGATTCGGTCGCGCTGACCTCGACGTCGAGCCCGGCGAGGTGGATCGCGTCGTCTACCGCGCATGAAGTTCGCGGACACGAGTTGGTGGGTCGCGTGGGCGCTGCCCGGCGACGGGCGACACGCCGATGCCGTCGCGGTCCTCGGTCACCTCGGCCCGGGTGAGCAGATCCTCACCTCGAACCACGTGGTGGGCGAAACGTGGACGTTCCTGCGCCGTCGCGACCGTCACGCCACGGCCGTGACCTTCCTCGACCGCGTCGATCAGTTCGGCGTCGACGGCCGCCTCGTGGTGCACCAGGTCACCGCCGAGCAGGAGGCCCGCGCGTGGCGATGGCTGCGCCGCCACGACGAGCGCACGTACTCGTTCGTCGACGCCACCAGCTTCCGGGTGATGCACGACCGGCGTCTACGCGAGGTCCTCGCGTTCGACCACGACTTCGCCGCCGCGGGGTTCCTCGAGCTGCAGCCCCGCTGACCGTCGGGGGCCGGCCAGGGCGGGGTGCAACCCGGTCGAAGCACCCGACCGTCAGGCGAACGACAGTGTGCCGATCTCGCCGGCGAAACGGGGGAGCACCAGCTCGGCCACCCGCCGGGCCTCGTCGTCGAGGGGGTAGCCCGACAGGATGAACGAGCGGATGCCCAGCGCGGCATACGCCCGCAGCTTGGCCTCCACCTGGTCGGGGTCGCCGACGATGGCCGCGCCCACGCCGCTGCGGGCCACGCCGATACCGGTCCACAGCGACTCCTCGACGAAGCCGTCGTCGCCCGCCGCCGACCGCAGCGCGTCCTGGCGGCGCACGCCCTCCGACGTGTGGTCGTGGGCGGCCTCCTTCAGCCGACGGCCGATGTCCGGGTCCAGCTCGCCGACCAGCTCGGCGGCGGCCCGCCGGGCCTCGGCCTCGGTGGGGCGCACGATCACGTGGGTGCGCAGCCCGAACTGCAGGGTTCGCCCGCGGGCGGCGGCGCGGGTGCGCAGGTCGTCGACCAGCGCGCCGATCGACGCCACGCCCTCGACCCACATCAGGTAGCAGTCGGCGTGGGCGGCGGCGACGTCGCGGGCGGCATCGGACGTGCCCCCGAAGTACATCGGCGGCGGGGTGCGGGTGCGGGTCGGCGTGGTGGGCAGGTCGTACCGCCACCAGCGCCCGTCGTGGCGCACGTGCTCGTCGGACCAGAACGACCGCAGCAGGGTCATGGCCTCGGCCGTGCGCGCGTAGCGGTCCTCCGACGACAGGCGCTCGCCGGCCATCTCGCTGGAGATGATGTTGACGGTCAGCCGCCCGTCCAGCACCTGTTGGAGCGACTTGGCGGCGCGGGCGAACATCGGTGGGTCGAACTCGCCCACCCGTACCGCCGGCAGCAGGCGGGTGGTGCGGGTCAGCGGCCCGAGCGTCGCCGCCAGGGTCCACGGGTCCATCCCCGGCACGAAGCTCGACGGGATGAGCACGTTCCGGAACCCCAGCTCGTCGGCCAGGCCGATGATGTGGCGGTTGTAGGCGAACGTCGCCCGCCGGCCCGGGTCGTCCACGCCGAGGCGGGCCGTGTCCCCAACGCAGGACGGCGCGAACCATGACATCTCGACCGGCATCGTGTTCAGTCTCGCCCGCCGCACGGTGTGGGCGCCGATCCGATCGTTGGGCCGAGCGGCTGAACTGGCGCCCGATCCTGTCGCCGGGGCAACACGATCGGGCGCCAGTTCGAGGGCGGGATCGGGAGAGCGGGCGGGATCGGGGGGCGAAGGCCAAGGGGCGCCGCCGCCCCAGCAGGCCGCCGCCGGCCTAGACCTTGCGGTACTGGCGGACGGCGAGGGGGGCGAACACCGCGATGATGGCGACGATCCAGAGCAGCGCCTTGAACACCGGCTCGGCGGTGGGACCGCCGAGGCACAGGGCCCGCACCGCGTCGACCGTGATCGACACCGGCTGGTGCTCGGCGAACGCCTGCAGCCAGCCGGGCATGGTCTCGAGCGGCACGAAGGCCGACGAGGCGAACACCAGGGGAGCGAGGATCGGGAACGATGCCGCCTGCGCGGTCTCGGCGTCGCCCACGTACATGCCCACGAAGGCGAAGATCCACGACAGCGCGAACGAGAACAGCAGCACCAGCCCGAGCCCGGCGGCGTAGGCGATCACGTTGGTCTCGATGCGGAAGCCGACCAGGAACCCGACGACGGCCATCAGCGCCACCACGAACACGTTGCGGCACAGGTCGGCCAGGGTTCGGCCCACCAGCACCGCCGAGCGGGCCATCGGCAGCGACCGGAAGCGGTCGATGAGGCCGTTCTGCATGTCCTCGGCCAGGCCGACACCGGTGGTGAGGGCACCGAAGGTGACGGTCTGGATGTAGATGCCCGGCATCAGGTAGTTCACGTACGAGGTGCCCGGGACGGTGATGGCGCCGCCGAACACGAAGCGGAACATCAGCACGAAGATGACCGGCTGGATGGTGGCGAACACGATGAGCTGGGGCTTGCGCCGCAGGTTCAACAGGTTGCGCCACGTGAGCGTCATGGCGTCGGCCACCCCGGTGTGGCGGGCCACGTGGACGGGCTGCGGCAGCCGGGTGGCCGGGGTGTCGAGGGTGGTGGTGGTCATCACGCTGCTCCCTTGGCGGGGGCGGGGCCCGCGTCGCTGGCGGTGCCGTCGTCGGCGGTCATCTCGGCCGGGTGGCCGGTGAGGGTGAGGAAGACGTCATCGAGGGTGGGCTCGCGCAGCGCCGCCGTGGTGGGCTCGAGGCCGGCGTCGTCGATGGCCCGCACCGCGGCGAGCATCGAGCGGGCCCCGTCGTCCACGGTGACACGGAGCAGGGTGCCGTCGAGGGCCGGCGATCCCAGCCCTTCCAGGACGCCGGCGGCCCGACCGGTGGTCTCCCGGTCGGCGAACCCGAACTCCAGCACGGTCGACCCGAGGCGGCCCTTCAACTCGGCCGAGGTGCCTTCGGCGATGACCGTGCCGTGGTCGATGACGACGATGCGGTCGGCGAGGCGGTCGGCCTCCTCGAGGTACTGCGTGGTGAGCAGGAGGGTGGTGCCGTCCTCGACCAGCTGCTCTATGGTGAGCCACAGGTCGCCCCGGCCCTTGGGGTCGAGCCCGGTCGTGGGCTCGTCGAGGAAAAGCACCGGTGGTCGGTGCACCAGCGCGGCGGCCAGGTCGAGCCGGCGCCGCATGCCGCCCGAGAAGGTCTTGACCTGGCGGTCGGCGGCGTCGCTGAGGTTGAACTGCGCCAGCAACTCGGTGGCGCGGGACGCGATGTCGGCCTTGCCCATGTGGGTGAGCCGGCCGACGAGCTGGAGGTTCTCGGCGGCGGTCAGGCTCTCGTCGACCGCGGCGTACTGGCCGGCCAGGCCGATCGAGGCCCGTACCGCCTGGCGGTCGTGGGTGACGTCGAGCCCGAGCACCCGGGCCGACCCGGCGTCGGGGGGCAGCAGGGTGGTGAGCACTCGCACCGAGGTGGTCTTCCCGGCGCCGTTGGGCCCGAGCAGGCCCAGGACGGTGCCGTGGGGAACGGCGAACGAGACGTTGCACAGCGCCTCGACCTCACCGAAGCGCTTGCCGAGGCCCTCGGCGACGATGGCGGGCTCAGTCATGGCCGGTACCTTATCGCCAGATTGTTGAATCTTGTCAAGGGTTTAATCGTTCAATCATTGAACATGATCAATCGCGGAGCTAGCGTGGCGGCGTGAACGCGAGTCGGGGCGAGGCCAAGCACGAGCTGGCGTCACGGGTGTGGCAGCGGATATTCGCCCTGGTGCAGAGCCGCAAGGACGACTTCCTCGCCATCTCGGCCGAGGTGGGCCTCACGCCGGCGCACATGCACGCGCTCCTCTCGCTCGATCCGGACCAGCCCAAGGCCATGCGATCGCTGGCGGCCGACTGGAAGTGCGACGCTTCCAACGTCACGTTCCTCGCCGACCGGCTGGAGGAGGCGGGCTACGTCGAGCGGTTCGTGAGCCCGACCGATCGCCGGGTGAAGATCCTGCAGCTCACCGATGCCGGCCTGGCGGCACGGGCGCGCCTGCACGACCGGATGAGTGAACCACCCGTGCAGCTCCTGTCGCTCGGCACGGCCGACCTGCGCACGCTGGACGAGCTGTTGTCCGGGCTGGCTCCGGACCCGCCCGGGTAGGCTCCTCGGGGAGTACGGGGGCAAGGGGCGACGTTCACGGGCGGCTCGAGCGGGCGGAGAAGGAGTACCAGAATGGGCACTCTCCTGGGAAGCTACCGAACGATCGGTGAAGCGCCGGATGCGGCGCCACGGCACCGCCGATCGCGTGCCCGGCTGAAGGTCGGGGCGCTGGTGCTCGGCGCCGCGCTGGTGGCCGCCTCGTGCGTGTCCGCCGACCAGACCACCGTGTTCAACCAGGTCAACGCGTCGCGCACGGCGAACGGCGTACCGGCTGCGGCCGCCAACCAGTGGCTGTCCGACTTCGCGCAGACCTGGGCCGAGTTCATGGCCGCGAGCTGCACGCTCGGGCACAGTCGCAACTACGCCTCGGCCAACCCGTACCGGTGGCGCAGCCTGGCGGAGAACGTGGGCCGGGGGCCGTCGTTGTCGTCCACCCACACGGCGTTCCTCAACTCGCCGCCGCACCGGGCCAACATCATGAACCGCAACTTCAACTACCTGGGCACAGGTGTGGCCAGGGGGTGTGGCTACTACTGGGTGGTCCACGAGTTCATGCAGTACTGAGCGGCGCGGGTTGCTCGAACCACCCTGACCGCGCTGCCCGCGTTGGCTCCATGCCCGCACGGTCCGAGGTGGCCCGACGGCCGGTTCGTTCAGGTCGGGTCGTACACGTCGGGTCGTTCAGGTGGAGGCGGCGCCCCGGGTCGCGGCCCGCACCCAGGTGCCCTTGCCATCGCCCTTGGCGTCGCGCAGCGCCTCGTCGGCGGCCCGTACGAGCGCAGCCGGCTCGGCCGGCGCGGCGCCGTCGGTGACGGAGAAGCCGACGCTGACGCCCACGGTGATCTCGCCGTAGCGCTCCAGCGCGAACGGTCGACCCACCGCGTCGACGATCCGGACGGCGAGCACCTCGGCCACGGTGCCGTCGTCGCCTGGGACGACGATGCCGAATTCGTCACCACCCAGCCGGCCGACCAGTGCCTCGGCGGGCGCGTCGGCGCGGAGGCGCTCGGCCACCGCGACGAGGACGCGGTCGCCGGCGTCATGGCCGAAGCGGTCGTTGACCAGCTTGAAGCCGTCGAGGTCGAGATAGAGGATGCTCGCGGGTCCCTGGGCCAGCGCCGCGGTCAGCGTGTCGAAGAAGGCCCGCCGGTTGGCCAGCCCGGTGAGCTGGTCGTGGTGGGCGGCGTAGCGCAACTGGCGGGCGTCCTCGGCCCGGACGAGCGCGACCGACAACACGTCGGCCAGCACGTCGTCGAACGTCTGTCGCATGTAGGCGAGGTGCGATCGGTGCCGCACCCAGGTGACGTACAGCAGGGCCTGCCTGGTGGCGGGATCGGCCACGGGGGACACGCAGCAAGCGACGTACCCGGCCTCACGGGCGGCGTCCGCCACCTCGGGCCGGAAGTCCTCGAGGCGCTTCCGGAGCGCAGCGGCCCGGAGCATCGCGGCCTCGAACCAGGGCGCGGTGGGATCGGTGTCCCGCCGCCCGTCGTCGGTGACGCCTCCGAGCAGCGGGGCCAGGTTGCCGAAGAGATGGACCTCACCCTCCGGGTCGATCCAGTTGATGGCCATGCCGGCGGTGTCGGTGGTGATGCCGTCCATCAGTCCGGCGAAGGTCGTGGACAGGGGCCGTAGCGCGGCGACGTCCTCCAGGGTGGTGAGCACGGCCAGTCGCGGCGGCGCCGGCAGGAACCCGAGCTGCACGTAGCGCGCACCGTCGACCTCGACCGACGTGGTGTGCGCGACGATCTCGACGCTGCCGCTGTCGGGCAGGAGCATTCGCCACACCGAGCCCGGTCCGCGGGCGCCCTGGTCGCGGGTCAGGATCTGGCTGGCCGCGGTGACACGAGCGAGGTCATCGGGGTGGATGAGCGAGGTCGCGGTCTCACCGGTCGCGTCCCGGCCCAGGATCTCGCGGGCGGCGGAGTTGGAGTGGACGACCGTGCCGCCCATGTCGACGGTGAGCAGCCCCACCGGGCCCGTCACCATGAACTGCGCCACGGTCGCCGCCCAGTGGTCGCTCACGGGGCCGTTCTAGCCCACCAGCGGGCCTCGCGGGTCGAACACGGCGTAGCCTTTCCTGGGACCGGTCCGAGAGGGGACACCATGACCACGACCGACGACCTGCGCACCACGCCGGCCACCGACACGTTCGGGTTCGACGCCACGCCCGTCGCCGCCATCGCCGGCTGCGTCGCCGCCGCACGGGCCGCCTACGACGACGGCCGCACCCGCCCGTTGCACTGGCGGCTGGCCACGCTGGCCGCCGTGCGCGACGCCCTCGTCGAGCGCGAGGCCGACTTGCTCGAGGCCCTGCGCCTCGACCTGGGCAAGCCGGTGTTCGAGGCTTGGACCGCGGATGTGGGCTTCGGCATCAAGGAGATCGACCACGCCGTCGCCCACCTGCGCACCTGGATGAAGCCCGAACGGGTGCGCACCCCCGTCACGTTCAAGCCCGGCGTGTCGCGCATCGTGCCCGAGCCGCTCGGTGTGGTGTGCGTCATCGCCCCGTGGAACTACCCGGTGCAGCTGTCGATCCAGCCCATGGTCGCCGCCGTCGCGGCCGGCAACGCCGTGGTGGTGAAGCCGTCCGAATTGGCCCCCGCCAGCGCCGCGGTGATCGCCGACATCATCACCCGCCTGGCCGATCCCGCCCTGCAGGTGGTGCAGGGGGGCGTGGCCGAGACCACCGAATTGCTGGCCCAGCGTTTCGACCACCTCTTCTACACGGGCAACGGCAAGGTGGCCCGGGTGGTGATGGCCGCCGCGGCCGAGCACCTCACCCCGGTCACGCTCGAGCTGGGCGGCAAGAGCCCCGCCATCGTGACCGCCGACGCCAACCTCGACGTCGCCGCCCATCGCATCGTCTGGGGCAAGTTCCTGAACGCGGGCCAGACCTGCATCGCCCCCGACTACGTGCTGGTCGATCGTCGGGTGCACGACGCGCTGGTCGAGCGGATGGTGGCGGTGGTGGCCGAGTTCTACGGCGACGATCCCCAGCAGAGCCCCGACTACGCCCGCATCGTCAACTCGTCCCACTTCCACCGGATCGAGAAGCTGCTCGACTCGGGCACGGTGGCCGTGGGTGGGGTCACCGACCCCGACACCCGCTACGTGGCGCCCACCATCCTCACCGACGTGGCCCGCGACGCTCCGGCGATGGCCGACGAGATCTTCGGCCCGGTCCTGCCCGTCCTGGCCACCGACGGCCTCGACGACGCCCTGTCGGTGGTGAACGCCGGCGACAAGCCGCTCGCCCTCTACGTCTTCTCCGAGCGCAAGGCCGAGGTCGCCGACGTGCTCGACCGCACCAGCAGCGGCGGCGCCTGCGTCAACGGCACGATCTTCCACGTGTCCAACCCCGACCTGCCGTTCGGTGGGGTCGGTCCCAGCGGCATGGGGGCCTATCACGGCAAGTTCGGATTCGACACGTTCAGCCACCAGCGGGCCGTGCACGTCCGCAGCACCAGGCTCGACCCGTCGATGATGTACCCGCCCTTCACGGAGCAGAAGGAGGCGCTGCTGCGCAAGGGCTTCGCCCTGCCCGACCCGCGCGACCTCGCGAAGACCGTGCGGGCCCGCCTCGGGCGGCCACCGGGCGCCTGAGCCGCGCGCCAACGGGCGCCTGAGCCGCGGCAGACGGGCGGGCATCGGCGGTGGCGGCGGCACGCCCACCCCTGGCGCCCTGGGTCGAGCGTGGCCCGATGTGGTGTGCTGTGACCATGGCCAGGATCTCGACCACTCGGCATGCGGAGCGTCACCGGGCGGGCCGGATCGGATGGCTGCGGGCCGCGGTGCTCGGCGCCAACGACGGCATCGTCTCAACCGCCAGCCTCCTGGTGGGGGTGGCGGCCACCAGCGCGTCGCGCTCCGCGGTGCTGGTGGCCGGCACCGCGGGCTTGGCCGCGGGGGCGATGTCGATGGCCGCGGGCGAGTACGTGTCGGTCAGCTCGCAGTCCGACACCGAGAAGGCCGACCTGGCCCGCGAGGCGCAGGAGCTCGAGGACGACCCCCAGGGGGAGCTGGCCGAGCTGGCGTTCATCTACGAGCAGCGCGGGGTCGAGCCCGCGCTCGCCCTGCAGGTGGCCGAGCAGCTGACCGCCAAGGACGCCATCGCCGCCCACAGCCGCGACGAGCTGGGCATCTCGCACGTGGTGACGGCCCGCCCCCTCCAGGCCGCATGGTCGTCGGCGGCGTCGTTCACCCTCGGCGCGCTGCTCCCGCTGCTGGTCGCGGCACTGGCCCCCGAGCGGGCCCAGGTGCCGGCCATCGTCGCCGCCGCCCTGGTGGCGCTGGCCGGCCTGGGCTTCGTGGGCGCCGGCATCGGTGGCGCCCCGCCGCTGCGGGCGGCCGTGCGGATCACCGTGTGGGGCGCGCTGGCCATGGCGGCCACGGCGCTCATCGGCCGCGCCGTCGGCACCGTCGTCTGAGCCCGCCGGCCCCGGTCAGTGCCAACCGGCGGCGTGGAACAGCTCGGCCAGGCTCGACTGCTGAAGGCCGCGGGCGCGGAGCCCGCTGAGGATCGCGGGGAGGGCGACGGCGGTCTGTCCTTTCACGTGGAGGAGCACGATCGAGCCGGGCCGCACCGCGCCCAGCACCCGTGAGGCGATCGCCGCGGAGCCCGGGTCGGTCCAGTCGTTGGGGTCGACGTCCCAGATGACCGTGTAACGGAAACCGGTGTTGCCGGCGGCGGCCAGCACCGTGGAGTCGTAGGAGCCGTAGGGCGGCCGGAAGTAGGGCGAGGGGGTCACCCGCGCGATCGACCACCAAGCGGCCTGGTCGGTCCGGAGCCGGGTGACGATGTCGGCGTACGACAGGTGGGTGAGCTGGGCGTGGCCGTTGCTGTGGCTGCCGATGCTCATGCCGGCCGACGCGGTGGCCTGTGCCTCGCCGGGATGGGCGCGCACCTGATCGCCGGGGCAGAAGAACGTGCCGCTCACCCCGTAGCGGTCGAGCGTGGACAGGATCGACGTCCAGGCTGCGCCGTCGTTGCAGTCGTCGAAGGTGACCGCCACCCGGTTGCCGGCCCCGTCGACCCGTCGCACCACGGTCGAGACCACGGGGCGCTCCACCCGGAACCCCCGGAAGGGGCTGCTGGGGAGGGTGTTGCCCGCGTCGTCGGTCACCTGGACGGCGGCGAAGTAGTTCCCGGGCAGGAAGACGGACCCGTCGCTGTAGTTCGGCCGCCAGGCCAGGGCGACCGCACCCTGGGGCCGGCTCACGGCCGTGCTGACGTCGAGCAGGCCGGTGCGGTTCCAGGCCGAGCCCTGCACGGTCAGCGGTGGTGAGGCGTCGTGGCTGACGAAGTTGAACGACGCGGCCCCGGTGGCTCCCCACGGGTCCGGGGTGATCGAGGTCCACCCGAAGGTGGGCGTGGTGGTGTCCACGGTGACCGAGCGCGTCTTGCGGGTGGCGTTGCCGGCCTCGTCGGTGGCGGTGACCTTCATGATGTAGTCGCCGTCGCGGGCCCGACCCCACACCCCGTTGCGCTCGATGCGCCCGCCCCAGGACGCGACGAGGTCACCGGGGCCGAACGAGTAGTGCTCGGTCTTGCGAGCGGTGCCGCTGGCGTTGCGGAACACCAGCACCACGTCCACCGGCTCCACCGCGGTCAGCTGCACGAAGGTCTTGTCCCTGACCCGGTCGCCGTTGGGGCTGAAGTGCGGGTGGGTGACGTGCAACCCGATGGTCGGGGGCGTGGAGTCGGGGGGCACGGTGGTGGTCGTGGTGTCGACCGGGGGTGAGCCACCGTTGGTCGCCGCAGCCGGCGGCAGTGGTGTCGCCGTCGGGGGCGGAGCGGTGGTGGTGGCGGACGCGGCCGGCACCGTCGAGGACGTGTCGGTCGGAGTGGGCCCGCCCTGCGCCCAGGCCGTGGTCGGCGCCAGCAGGCTGCCGCAGACGGTGATGATGGCGGCGGCGCGGCAACGAACCCTCACTTGGCGATCCTGCTCGCCCGACGTCTGTCAGCGCCAGAGCCGAAAGACCCGACCGGTCGCATCACCCCTGCCGCACGAGTTGGCGGGCGCGGTGCACCGCGGTGCGGGCGTCCTCGCTCTGGGGTCGGCCCGAGTGCAGTGCCTCGAGCAGTGCATCGGCCAGCAGGTCGACCGCCTGCTCCAGACGCTCGATGCGGCGTCGGTCGTCGTCGCCATCCCCAGGTGTGCCGGCGTCGTTCATGGCCGGACCGTAGAGCACCCCGTCGACCGGGTCATCGCGGTGCGGTGTGGGAGCGGTGGCTGGTCAGGATCGGGCGGTGACGAAGCGGACCACGTCGAGGCGGGTGGGGTCGAGCTCCGACGTCGCCTTCAGGGTGGCGCTCAGGCTCGATCCGGCCGGTGCCGCTGAACCCACGGTGACCGTGATCCGCACCGTCACGCTCTCGCTCGGCACGAGGAGACCGGTGGTGAACGTGCCCGCTGCCACCGCGGTGGTGATGTTGGTGCCGCCGATCGCGTAGCGAACGGTGTACGAACGGGTCGACGCCGCGCCCCGCAGGCGCAGGTGGTCGGGGAAGGGGCCGTCGTTGCCGACGGACACGTCGAAGGTGAGCGTCGCCCTTCGAGGCGCCGTCGCGCTCGCGGTCTGGCCGCGGCCGGAGGGGTTGTAGATCCCGTCGCCCGCGAAGTCGCCGGTCGTGCCCAACCGGATGCTGCCGTCGGGTTGGGGGACGGGCCCGAACTCCTGGACGCGGTGGTTGCCGGCGTCGGTGACGTAGACGTCGTCCTGGCGGTCGACCGCGGTGGCCGTCGGGTTGTGGAACCGGCCCTTGCCCGAGCCGGTGCTGCCCCATGTCGACACGAACGCTCCGCTGTTCGTCAGCTCCTGCACGCGGTCGTTCCCGCTGTCGGCCACGAAGACGTGGTTGGTGCTGTCGACGGACAGCCCGCGCGGGCTCTGGAACTGGCCGTTGCCCGCCCCCTGGCTGCCGAACGCGGTGACGAACGAGCCGAACAGCGAGAACACCTGCACCCGGTGGTTCCCCGTGTCGGCGACCAGGACGTGGTCCTCCGAGTCGACGGCCACCGCGGAGGGGGCGTTGAACTGGCCGTTGGCGCCGCCCGCGACCCCGAAGGCGTTCAGGAACTGGCCGTTGGCCCGGAACTTCTGGACACGGTTGTTGCCGCGGTCGGCCACGTAGAGGCTGTCGTTCTCGTCCACGGCGAGGCCCGCCGGGTCGGACAGCCGTCCGAGGGCACTGCCGGTCTGGCCGAAGCGGCGTATGAACGCGCCGTCCGAGGTGAAGGACTGGATGCGGTCGCCCTTGTCGCTCACGTAGACGGTGCCGTCCGAGGCGACCGCGATCCCCTCGGGGGTCGTGAACTGGGCCCGCCCCGTGCCGGCCCGGCCCCACTGGCGCACGAACGTGCCGTTGGCGGTGAACTTCTGGACCCGGCTGTTCACCGAGTCGATGGTGTAGATGGCACCGTCCGGGCCGATGGCGAGCGCCGACGGGGTGTCGAACTGCGTCGTGCCCGTGCCGAGGGTTCCCCACTTGGCGAGGAACACCGGGGGGTTGTCGGCCGCCGCCGGCGCCACTGCCGCGGCCAGCAGGCCCGTGGTCAACACGGCGCCGACCGCCACCGCCCGAACGACTCCACGTCGCATCTTCGCCCTCGGCCTCATGTCCCCACCTCGCGCCAGTGAATCGGTCAGGTCGCGCGTCCCACCGCGCCGCCAATGACCGTAGTCCACGGCCTGGGGGCCCGCCGGTCGACGCGTAGGATGCGCGCATCGACACGCCGGGGCGACCGTGACCTGGCCGCTCCTCGAGTCGTTGGACGATGCGGAACGGCGCCGGATCCTCGGCGTGGCGCGCCGCCGCCGCTTCGGGCGCGGCGAGGTTGTCTTCCACGAGGGTGACCCGGGCGACACCGTGCACCTGGTCGACAAGGGGCACTTCTCCGTGCGCATCACGACACCGCTCGGCGAGGTGGCGACGGTGCGCGTCCATGGTCCGGGTGGCTGGTTCGGTGAACTGGCGGTGTTGTCCCCTGCGCCGCGGGTGGCCACCGTGATCGCGGTGGACCGGGCGGAGACGCTGGCGCTGTCGGCCGCGGCGATCGCCGACCTCCGCGGCCAGAGCGCCGGCGTCGACCAGGTCCTGATGCAGGCGATGATCGCCGAGGTGCGCCGGTTGTCCGGCGCCCTCGTGGAGGCCCTGTACCTGCCGGCCCAGACGCGGGTGGTGCTCCGATTGCTGGATCTGGCCGAGGTGTTCGGTGCGTCGGCCGGCCGGGTGGTCGTGCCGCTCACCCAGGAGGAACTGGCGCACATGGCCGGGACCACCCGGCCCACCGCGAACCGGGTCGTGGGCGCCCTCGAGCAGGCCGGCGTGTTACGGGTCGCCCGAGGGCGCATCGAGATCCAGGACCTGGATGCGCTGGCCGGGCGGGCCCGGTGACCGGGTGTGGCCACCGGGCCCCGCTGTCAGTCGGGCAACCCGCAGGGGACGTAGGCCGCCTCGCCGACACCCGGCTGGTCGCCTTCGGCGAGGATGATGGCGTGCACCTCGTCGAGCGACCTGGCGCCAAGCCGGTCGGTGACACACGCGATCTGCTCAGGCGTGGCCGCGGTCTCGCGAGCCAGGTAGTCCGCCTCGTTCGCCAGGATCGTCGGCAGGCCGAGGCACTCGATCGCCCCGGCGAAGTCGGTCGCCTCGTCGACGCAGGCTTGCTCGCCGGTGGTCATCTCCACGCCGGCGGGTAGCAGGCCCGAGCCCTCGGTGTGATCAGCAGGCGGCGCGGTGACCGTCGTGACCGTGGCCGGCAACGTGGTGGTCGGCCCTTCCGCCGAGTTGGCGGCATGGGTGGACAGCGCGATCACGATCGCGGCGGTGAGGGGCAACAGCCCGATGGCGAACCTCTTGACGTTCATGGTGGTGACTCCTGGGTAGTGGTTGGGTTGCTGCCATCTTCCGGTGCCCCGCGGCCGGCGACCGTGGGCGCCGGCACGCCCGGTGTGTGTCGGTGGGCACTCAGCGGCGTCCGTGGGGGTTCGGCATGGCCCTAGCCTGGCGGTGATGGCTGACGGCTACGAGCACGAGCGCAAGTTCCTGGTGGCGGACAAGGGTGTGGCCGTTGCCGCCACCGGATCGGGTGCCGGCATGGCCCAGGGCTACCTCGACAACCGCGCCGGCCTCAGCGTGCGCGTGCGGCTCGTGGCGGACCGTGGCCACTACACGGTCACGGTCAAGGGCCCACGGAGCGGCATGACCCGGCGCGAGGCGGAGTGCGCGATCGATCGCGACGTGGCCGAACTGCTGTTGGACGCCTGCGACGGCCACGTCGTCGCGAAGACCCGGTACCCGGCGACGGGCCCGGACGGCAAGGAGTGGACCGTCGACGTCTTCCAGGGCGCCAACGAGGGCCTGGTGCTGGCCGAGGTGGAGTTGGCCGGCGAGCAGGACGAGGTGGCGCTGCCGCCCTGGTGCGGCGCCGAGGTCACCGACGACGACCGCTACTACAACGAGCACCTGGCCCACCACCCCTTCTCGACGTGGGGGACGCCGGCCGACGGAGGGCCTCAGACATGACCAAGAAGCACCACCACAAGGGTGAGAAGCACGCCAAGCAGGCAAAGCACGCCAAGCAGGCAAAGCACTCGAAGCAGGCGAAGACGGGGGACGTGGTGCCCGAGCCGGGGCCGCGGGCGAAGATGACGAACAAGCAGTACCGGCGGGAGCTGAAGGTGCTGCACGGCGAGTTGGTGGCCCTGCAGGAGTGGGTGAAGGCCACCGGCGCCAAGATCTGCATCGCCTTCGAGGGCCGTGACACCGCGGGCAAGGGCGGCACCATCAAGGCCATCACCGAGCGGGTGAGCCCCCGGGTGTTCCGGGTGGTGGCCCTGCCGGCGCCCACCGAGCGCGAGAAGACCCAGATGTACGTCCAGCGGTACCTGCCGCACTTCCCCGCCGCCGGCGAGGTCGTCATCTTCGACCGCAGTTGGTACAACCGGGCCGGCGTCGAGCGGGTGATGGGCTTCTGCACGCCGGAGGAGACCGCCCGGTTCCTCGACATGGTGCCCGCGGTGGAGAAGGCCATGGTCGACTCGGGGATCCTGGTGCTCAAGTACTGGCTCGAGGTCAGCCCCGAGGAGCAGACCCTGCGCCTGCAGAGCCGCATCGACGACCCGCGCAAGATCTGGAAGCTGTCCGACCTGGACCTGCTGTCGTACACGCGGTGGAACGAGTACTCCCAGGCCCGCGACGACATGCTGGCCGCGAGCGACACGGCCTGGGCGCCGTGGTACCTGGCCCACTCGGACGACAAGAAGCGGGCGCGGCTGAACATCATCTCGCACCTGCTCGACCGGGTTCCCTACGAGCCGCTGGATCACGGCACGGTGACGCTGCCCGACCGGGACACCCCGGCCGACCCCCGCGAGCACGACCTTCCGCTGCGGTTCATCCCCGAGCGGTACTGACGACGGCCCGGCCGGGACGAGGGGCTGATCGGACATGGAGGCACGGGTGCTCGGGCACCGATCGGTGGCTGGCAGTATGGGAGGTAACCCCGTGTGTACGACCGGGAGCCCTGCCGCCCCCACCAGGAGACCGTGATGAGTCAGCCGAACTCTCGCCCGGCGTTGCGCCTGCGGCTGGCCGCCGGTGCCTCGCTTGCCCTGCTCGCGGCGGTCGTGATGATCACGCTGGTGAGGGTGGTCGCCGACCCGCTCCGGGTGTTGATCGAGCTGGTGCTGCTGGTGCTGCTGGTCGGCGCCGCCTGGGTGGCGCTCACCCGGTCCGGGTCCCGCCGAGTCGCCGCCGCGGTGATCGCCGTGGCCATGGTGGCGGCCCTGCTGGCCAGTCTGGTGAACGCCGACGGGCCGGTGATCCTGTCGCTCGTGGCCCGCATCCTGGCCGCGGCAGGCGCGGTCGCCCTCGGCCGCTACGCGCTCGGCACCACCATGTCCTCGCTGTCACAGGCCGAGACGCCGGGCACCCCCGTGCCGGCGGCGGCACGGGGCGTGCTGTTCATGAACCTGAAGTCGGGTGGCGGCAAGGCCGAGAGCAACCACCTGGTCGACGAGTGCCGCCTGCGGGGGATCGAGCCGGTGGTGCTCGAGGCGGGGATGGACTGGCTGGCCACCGTCCGCGAGAAGGCCCGCAGCGGCGTCGACGTGCTCGGCATGGCCGGCGGTGACGGCTCCCAGGCGATGGTCGGCACCGTCGCCGCCGAACTGGGCCTGCCCATGGTGGTGGTGCCCGCGGGCACCCGGAACCACCTGGCGCTCGACCTCGGCCTGGACCGGGACAACGTGGTCGGCGCCCTCGACGCCTACGGCGAGGCGGTCGAGCGCGAGATGGACCTCGCCGACGTGAACGGGCACGTGTTCGTCAACAACGTGTCGCTCGGGCTGTACGCGGCCGTGGTCCGCTCGCCCGAGTACCGCGACGCCAAGGTCGACACCACCCTGTCCACCCTGCCCGAGGTGCTCGGGCCCGAGTCGCAGCCCTTCGACCTGCGCTTCACCGGGCCCGACGGCGTCGAGCATCGGGGCGCCCACGTGATCCAGATCTCGAACAACCCCTACGGCTCCACGGTCACTACCCAGACCAGCCGGCCCCGCCTCGACACCCACGAGCTGGGTGTCGTGTCGCTGGTGCTCGACAAGCCCGGCGGCGCGGCCGCGTTCCTGGCCGCGCTGGCCACCGGGCATCCCGAGCGGTTCGAGGGCTTCAACTCGTGGTCCACGCCCACCTTCGAGGTCACCTCGGACGCCGAGATCGAGGTGGGCCTCGACGGTGAGACCAAGGTGATGGACTCGCCGCTGCGGTTCTCCATCCGACCGACGCCGGTGCGGGTCCGCCTGCCGAAGCACGCCATCGGCTACTCGCCGGCGGCCCGCTCGCTGGGGTGGCGGGAGGGCCTGCGCCAGGTCTGGGGCGTGCTGCTTGGTCGCCGCACCCGCTTCCACGACTGAGCCCGGCCCAGCGCGCCGGCAACCAGATCGGATCGGCGGGGACTCGACCGCCGAGGACTGCGCCGTCACTCGGGCGGGGGGCCGGCGAACTCGCGGAAGGCCTCGAGCGCCCGGGGTGCCCACACGCTGGCCGGGCCGCCCTCCATGAGGAGGGCCACGCCGAGCGCCTCCACCACCTCGTCCTCGGTGGCGCCGGCGGCCGCCGCCGCCCGCGAGTGGTAGGCGACGCAGCCGTCGCAGTGCTTCACCACGCCGACGACGAGGGCCATCAGCTCCTTCACCTTGGTGGGCAGCGCGCCGTCGGCCATGGCCGACTGGTGCAACCGGGCGAAGCCCGCCCAGGTGTCGGGGATGGCATGGCGCAGGTCGCGGGTGGGCGCCCGCAGGTCCGCCGCGACCTGGTGGTAGTGGCCGGCGCCTTGGGAGGCGGCAGCCGGTGGGTCGGTCGTGGCCGCGGCCGTGTCGGTCACGGCGTCACGTCACCGGTGCGTGAGTGGCGGGTGTCCACGTGGAACGGCAGATACAGCGGGCACGAGCCGACGGCGGCGGTGCCGAGCATGACCACGGCCAGGATGGTGGCGACGATCCCCAGCGCCGTGGCGAAGCCGACCATCGCCGCGACCACCAGCAGGGCCGGTGCCACCAGGAGGGCCCGCACCAATCGATCGGCGGTTCCCATGTTCATCCTCATCGCGTGACCTCCGGGTCGTGTGGCCGATGAGGGCATCGTCGTCCGCGACTGCCGTGACGGGTAGGGCCGAAGGTCCATACCCGGGGGAGTATCCCGCGAGGCCGCCGGACCGGGCGGTGCGCGTCGTCGGTGGTCGGTGGTCGGTGGTCGGCGGTCGGCTCAGGCGACTTCGGCCGCCGCGGCCGCGAACTGGGCCTGGTAGAGGTCGTGATAGGCGCCGCCGGCGGCGAGCAGCTCCTCGTGGTTGCCCTGCTCGACGATGCGGCCGTGCTCCATGACCAGGATGATGTCGGCGTCGCGGATCGTGGAGAGCCGGTGGGCGATCACGAAGCTGGTGCGGTTGGAGCGCAG
>JBGAOY010000008.1:0-199483 GCA_044221555.1 Acidimicrobiales bacterium | reverse complement strand
GTCGGCGAGGATCTCGTCGGAGAGGTTGGGGATGTCCCGGGTGATCTCCTCGGGGCCGAGCTTGGTGTCACGGGCATCGATCTCGTGCTCGTGGATGTGGATCGACGTGAGCACGTCGTCCTTCACCAGGCGCTCGCTGAGGATGATGGCGTCCTCGAAGTTGTAGCCCTCCCAGGGCATGAAGGCCACGAGGAGGTTCTTGCCGAGGGCCAGCTCGCCGTTGTCCGTGCTGGAGCCGTCGGCGAGGATGTCGCCCTTCTTCACCCGGTCGCCCTCGCGGACGCGGGGCTTCTGGTTGATCGAGGTGTCCTGGTTGGAGCGCTCGAACTTGAGCAGGCGCAGCACCTTGCGACCGGCCGTCTTGTACTCGACGGTGATCGAGTCGCCGTCGACGTCGGTGACCGTGCCGTCGTCGATGGCGATCAGCATGTCGGCCGCGTCACGGGCGGCGCGGCCCTCGACGCCGGTGCCGATGTAGGGGGCCTCGGCCTTGACCAGCGGCACCGCCTGCTTCTGCATGTTGGCGCCCATGAGGGCACGGTTGGCGTCGTCGTGCTCGAGGAAGGGGATGAGCGACGTGGCGACCGAGACGATCTGCTTCGGCGACACGTCCATCAGCTGGACCTCGGACGGCGGGATGTTCGAGATCTCGGTGGTCGAGGCGAAGTAGCTCTCGCGCTCGAGCTGCAGCTTGAGGTTCTCGAGGGTGGCGCCCTGCGGCGAGCGGCGTACGAGCACGCGGTCGTTCTTGAAGGTGCCGTCGGGGTTGAGCGGCGCGTTCGCCTGGGCGACGACGTACTCCTCCTCCTCGTCGGCGGCCAGGTAGACGATCTCGTCGGTCACCTTGCCCTCGACGACCTTGCGGTACGGCGACTCGATGAAGCCGAACTCGTTCACCCGGGCGAAGGTGGCCAGGGCGCCGATCAGGCCGATGTTCGGGCCCTCCGGCGTCTCGATCGGGCACATGCGGCCGTAGTGGCTGAAGTGGACGTCGCGGACCTCGAAGCCGGCCCGCTCACGGGACAGGCCGCCCGGGCCGAGCGCCGAGAGGCGGCGGCGGTGGGTGAGGCCCGACAGCGGGTTCACCTGGTCCATGAACTGGGAGAGCTGGCTGGTGCCGAAGAACTCCTTGATGGCCGCCACCACGGGACGGATGTTGATCAGCGTCTGGGGCGTGATGGCCTCGACGTCCTGGGTGGTCATGCGCTCGCGCACCACCCGCTCCATGCGGGAGAGGCCGATGCGGACCTGGTTCTGGATGAGCTCGCCCACCGACCGGATGCGGCGGTTGGCGAAGTGGTCCTGGTCGTCGAGGCGGTAGCCCGGCTCGCCCTTGGCCAGCTGCAGCAGGTAGCTGGTGGCGGCGAGGACCTCGCAGCGGCTGAGCACCGGCTGGTCGGCGGCGGGCAGGTCGAGGTCGGTCAGGCCGAACATGGTGCCGAGGCGCTCGAGCTCGGGGCCGAGCTTGCGGTTCAGCTTGTAGCGGCCGACCCGGCTGAGGTCGTAGCGGCGGTTCTCGAAGAAGGCGTTGCGGAAGTACGCCTTGGCCGACTCGACCGACGGCGGCTCGCCCGGGCGGGCCCGCTTGTAGATCTCGACGAGGGCCTCGTCCTGGGTGGGGGCCAGCTCGCGGTCCTTCTCCCACTGGTCCTCGAGGAAGTCGAAGTGGCTCACGAAGCGGTCGATGAACCCGGGGTTGTTCTCCTCGTCGTACCCGAGGGCCCGCAGCAGCACGAACAGGCTGAGGCGGCGCTTGCGGGCCACACGGGTGCCCGCGGTGACCGGCTTGCCGGGCTTCTGCTCGACGTCGAACTCGATCCACTCGCCGCGGTAGGGGTGGATGGTGCCGGTGACCAGCTGGTGCTTGGCCAGGTTGCGCAGGCGGTAGCGCTCGCCCGGCTGGAAGATGACACCGGGCGAGCGGACCAGCTGGCTGACCACCACGCGCTCGGTGCCGTTGATGACGAAGGTGCCCTTCTCGGTCATCATCGGGAAGTCGCCCATGAAGACCGTCTGCTCTTTGATCTCGCCGGTGGTGGCGTTCATGAACCGGGCCCGCACGAAGATCGGGGCCGAGTAGGTCATGTCCTTCTCTTTGCACTCCTCCACCGAGAACTTCGGCGGTGGGCGCAGGTCCTCGTCGTTCGGGTCGAACTCGAGCTCGAGCTGCAGCGTCTCGGTGAAGTCCTTGATCGGGCTGATGTCCCGGAAGGTGTCGGCCAGGCCCTCCGCGAGGAACCAGTCGAACGACTCACGCTGGATGGCGATGAGATCTGGGAGTGCCAAGGCCTCATCGAGGTTGGCGAATGAATAGCGGTCGCGGACAGCGGCGCGAGAAGGCAACGCGTATCTCCTAGCGAGAGATCGTGCAGGCAGTGGAGGGCCGTGTGGGCGCGCGCAGGGTCGACGAAGAGGATCCGGGGACGAAGCGGACACGCACGGCTTTACGGATGCTAGACCCGGGCACGCCAAGAGGCAACTCGACGGGTACACGCTCGTCGAGCCGGGAGATCGACGGAGGCGTCAGCCTCGGCCGAGAATGCCGTGAGGGTAAGTCGGACCCGGCGTTCCGTCAAGCACCTGTGTGGTGGTGTCTCAACCCTTCTTGGCCTTCTTCTTCTTCTTGGACGCCTTCTTCTTGTTCTTGGCGTCCTTCGACGACTTCTTCTTCCCTCCCTTGGAGGTGGACCGCTCGGCCCCTTCGGGCCTGGCGACCGACTCGGGCGCCATGGACCCACTCGGGGGCTCGGGCCTGCCCGCTGCACGGGGCGTCTTGGCCGGCAAGGCGGCGCGCGCCGCGGCCTGCACCGCTCGGGCCCGGGTCGGGCCGAAGCCAGGCACGGCCGTGATCGCGGCCAGGTCGGCCTTGGCCAGCTTCTTGACCGACGTCAGGCCGTGATCTCCGAGCAGCGCGGCGGTCGCGGGCCCGATGCCGCTGATGTCCTGCAACTCGGCCATGTCGCTCCCTCCGACCGGGTGGTCCCCGTGTCGCCTCCATCCTCCCATCGGCGGGAGGGCCCGTGGGGTACCCGGTCGACGGGCAGGCGCCGCGACCTCATCGACGGAGGTGGGTTGGATACCCCTGGGGGTATGTCTAGAGTCAGGGGATGGCTCAGACATCGACGGTGCCGGCAACCAGTGACGAGGAGGGTGCGCAGGCAGGGGAACCGTGGTTCGCGCGGCTGGCCCGATTCTCGGGGCGGCGGCGCCGGTCGGTGATCATCGGCTGGTTGGTGGTCATCGCGCTGGCGGCGCCGTTGGCGCTCACCCTGTCGAGCACGTTGTCGGGTGCTGGCTGGGAGGCGCAGGGCTCGACCACCCAGAAGGTCCGCGACGAGCTGCGGCGCGACTTCCCGGAGGCCGGGGCCGAGGCGGCGGTGGTCACGTACCAGCAGACCGCCCCGATCAGCGACGATCCGTCGGGCCTGGCGTCGCTGGTGGCCTCGTTGGAGGGCGCCCCCGGCGCGAAGTCGGTCGTCGACCCCCTCTCGATGCCGCCTGATGCGGGGATGATCTCACCCGACGGCCGCACCGCGATGATCCCCATCGAACTGGTCGCGGAGGACGACGCCCAGCGCCCCGAGTCGGCCGGCGCGCTCATCACCCACGTGCGCCACGCTGAGCTCCCTGACGGCGCGTCGGCGAACGTCACGGGCGAGTGGGCGGTCTGGAGCGACTTCAACGCCGTGAACGAACGGGCGCTGCACCTGGCCGAGCTGGTCTCGGCCATCCCCACCGTCTTGTTGCTGCTCTACGCGTTCGGGTCGTGGCGCGCCGCCGGCCTGCCGCTGATGCTGGCCGTGGCGGGGATCTTCGTCGGCTGGGCGGGCCTCCACCTGCTGAACAGCATCACCCCGTTGTCGGTGTGGGCCATGAACTTCTCGATGATGATCGGGCTGGCGGTCGGCATCGATTACAGCCTGTTCATCGTCTCCCGGTACCGCGAGGAGCGTGAGGACGGCTACGACCCCCTCGAGGCCATCGCCAACACGCTGACCACCTCCGGCAAGGCCGTGTTCCTGTCGGCCCTCACGGTGGTGCTCTCCCTCGCGGCCGTGTTCCTCGTGCCGGTGATGGTGTTCCGGTCGATGGCGCTCGGCATGATCCTCGCGGTCGTCGCCACCGCCCTGGCGTCGTTGACGCTCCTGCCCGCCGTCCTGGTGGCCCTCGACCGGCACATCCTGGTCGCCAAGGACGCCGACCCCGACCGCGCCGCCGAAGGCCGCTGGGCCCGTTGGACGGGCTCGGCGCTGAAGCGGCCCGGCCTGACCCTCGCCGCCGGCATCGGGGTGCTGATGCTGCTCGCCGCCCCGGCGGTGGGGATGCACCTCGGCATGCCCGGGGCGCGGGTTGTCGACCAGGGGCAGTCCAGCCGTGACGGCTACGACGTCGTGACCGACGCCTTCGGGCCCGGCGCGGCCGCCCCGATCCTGATCACGGCGCCGGCCGCCGACGCGGACACGGTCGTCACGCTGGCCCGGGCCGACGGCAACGTCGCCGACGCTCGCATCGTGACCGAGCCGGCCGCCACCGGGCGAGTGGCCGTGCGGGTCACCCCCACCACCGCGGTCGACGACCAGGCGACGTCCGATCTCGTCGGCCGCCTCCGCGACGGGCTCGACACGTCGGTCCCGAGCGCCATGGTGGGCGGTCCCGGCGCCCAGAACCACGACCTCACCGGTGCGCTCACCGGCACAGCGCCGCTGGCGGTCGCCCTGATCATGCTCGTGGCCTTCGTGCTGCTGCTCGTCGTGTTCCGCAGCCTCACCATCGCCGTCTCGTCGCTGCTGCTGAACCTCCTGGGCGTCGCCGCCAGCTTCGGCTTCGCCACCCTGGTGTTCCAGCACGGCTGGGGAGCCGACCTCATCGGCCTGCAGCCGCAGGGCTTCGTCGACGCCTGGGCGCCGCTGTTCTTCTTCGCCCTGCTCTTCGGGCTCTCGATGGACTACCAGCTGTTCCTGCTCGCCGGCATCAAGGAGCGCTACGACGCCACCGGCGACGCCCAGCTCGCGGTCCGGGAAGGTATCGCCCGAACCGGCCGGCCCATCACCAACGCCGCCCTGATCATGATCGTGGTGTTCGTGGCCTTCGGCGTGACCGGCCCGATCCCCCCGACCGAGCTCGGCATCACCCTGGCGCTGGCGGTGCTGCTCGACGCCACCGTCATCCGCATGATGCTCGTGCCCTCGCTCATGGGCCTGCTCGGCGACCGCACCTGGTGGCTGCCCGGCTGGCTGGCCCGGCGCCTGCCCGAGGTCCGCTTCTCCCACTGAGCGACGCGCCAGCACGGCGATACCCGTGGTGACATCCCACGCGTGCCCGAGCCCCCATCAGACGGCAGTCCGTGCCTCAGGCAGGGTGACGGTGCTGGTGGTGGAGGTCGGGGACGTGCGGGTGGACGTGCCTGATCGGCTCGTGACGGTGTCGGTGCGTGTGGCGGCCATTCACCGGCACGGGATGGTCGTGGGTGTGGTGGCCGTCGTCGTGGCTGTGCTCGTGCTCGTGCTCGACCGGCTCGTGACGGTGACCGTGCTCGTGGCTCGTCCGCAGCGACAGGGCCACCCCGCCCGCGGCGATCGGCACGGCCACGGCCTGGGCCGGCGAGATCGACTCGCCCAGCACCGTCCAGGCGACCAACGCTCCGACAAACGGTGCTGTCGCGAAGATGAGTTGGCCGCGGGCCGCGCCCAGGTCCCGTGCGCCGGTGACCCAGAGCGTGATGGACACGCCGTACCCCAGCGCGCCGACGGCGAGCGCCGACGCGATCTGGCCGGGCGCGACCGTCCAGGCACTCGCCACCACGAGGCCGAGCAGCAGGTTCGCGGTTCCGGCCACCGCACCCTTGGCGAAGGTGATCTGGGTGGGGCTGAGCTGATCGATGCGGGCGGTGACGCTGTTGTCGATGCCCCAGGCGACGCAGGCACCGATGACGAACAGCCCGCCCAGGTCGATCGCCGCTCCCGGCTCCCACACGAGCAGGACGCCGGCCAAGCCGACGAGACCCACCGCCGCGATCAGGCGCCGGCCGAGGTACTCGTGGAACACGAGCGCCGCGAGGGACACGGTCGCGACCAACTCGACGTTCAACAGCAGCGAGGCGGTCGCCGCGGGAATGCGCTCGAGACCGGCGACCAGCAACGCAGGTCCGATCGCCCCGCCGAACACCACCGCGACGACCAGCGGACGCCCGCCCGCCCGCAGCGCCCGCGCCGACGGTCGGTGCCGGGTGACCGCAGGCAGGACCGCCAGCGCGGCGCCCACGTACAACAGCCCGGCGAGGACCAGCGTGGGCAAATCGCCGGCGAGGACCGACGCGGCGGGCGCCGAGGCCCCGAACAGCACCGCCGCGGCCAGGCACCGAAGCACACCGCGTCGTGTGGCCGGGGCCGACGACCCCATCAGCAGGCGTCACCGCAGGGGTCGCCGCGCCAGGCTTCCCGGCCCTCTCGGACGGCCAGCGCAGCGATCACGAGCGCCGCGACGGGGTCGGCCCACCACCAGCCCAGGGTTGCGTTGGCCGCCAGGCCGACGAGCAGCACCGCCGACAGGTAGCTGCACAGCAGCGTCTGGCTGCTGTCCGCGACGACCGTGCGACTGGTGAGGCGCCGACCCGCCCGACGCTTGGCGACGGCCAGCACCGGCATGACCAGCAGCGAGAGCACCGCAAGGACGATCCCCACGGTCGATTCCCGTGGCTCGGCACGGGCCAGCAGATCCCACACCGCCTGCACCGTGACGTAGGCGGCGAACACGAAGAAGCTGCCGGCGATGAGCTTCAGCGCCCGGTGCTCCCGTTCCTCGTCGACGCCGGCGAACTGCCACACGACCACGACCGCAGAGGCGACCTCGACGACGGAGTTCAACCCGAACCCGACGAGCGCGATCGATCCGGCTACCGCGCCCGATGCCAACGCCACCACTGCCTCGAGCACGTTCCACGCGATCGTCGCCCACGTGAGGGCCAGCGCCCGACGGCGCCAGTGGACACGCGCGGCCGAGGCGGACGAGACCGTGGGCCGGACCTCAGCCATGACCCCGCTCGTGCGGGGAACCGTCGGCGGGCGGCGGCGGCGCCAGCGCCGCGAGCTGGGCCAAGACCTCGGCGAATCGGGGGTCGGCCAGTTCGTAGCGGACCCGCCGACCCTCGGCGGTGGTGGCCACCAGTCCGCAGCCGCGGAGACACGCGAGGTGGTTGGAGACGTTGGCCTTGGTGAGGCCCAGCTCGTCGGCGAGCTGGGCCGGATAGCCGGGGCGTCCCAGTAGGGCCACCAGGAGCCGGCGACGGGTCTCGTCGGCCAGCGCGGTGCCGACCCGGCCCAGCGCGTCGAGGTCGACCTCGGTGGCGAGCACCTCAGAACGATACAGCAGCGGCTGAACCATGGTGGAGCCGTCCCGCCGCGGTCTCGAGGAGCAGCTGGGCAGGCCCGTCTCCCCGGCGGGCCAGTCTCAGGCGGCCTGGGTGCCGGGCGGGTCGCTTGGTGGCGGGGCCGGTGGGGTGTCGGCGTCGAGCCAGGACTGCTGGCCGGGCGGGTACATCGGGCGCTTGCCGGTGCCTGGTTCGAGTTGCCAGCCCTCGTGGGTCTTCAACCGGTGATCGTGGGCGCAGAGCCAGTCCAGGTTGGCGAGCTCGGTGACTTGGAGCTTGTGCCAGTCATGGCGGTGGTCGACCTGGAGGTTGTCGGTGGCGGGGCAACCGAGACGGGTGCAGCCGATGTTCAACAGGTCGAGAACGATCTGTTGGCGGGCGTTGGCGCGCCGGGCGAAGTTGGTGACGTTGAACACGTTCCGGCCGTCTTGGATGACGACGGCGATGGCGGCGTGGGGCAGGAACTCGCGGATCGTGGCCACGGGGACGTGGCCGAGACCGTCGATCTCGCAGAGCTCACCGGGAAGGGTGTGGCCCCGCTTGAGGGCGGCACCGTCGATCCGAAGGAGCAACTTCGCGTTGATGGCCGCCGCCGGGCGCGGCACGGGGGCGGGTGCCGGCGGCGGGGGATCGTCGTGGGGTGCTGGTGGGTTGGTGGGCCCATCGGTCGGATCGGTGGACCCTGCGTCGGGATCGCCAGCGGTGGCGATGATGCCGAGGAACACCATGAGGGCGTCGTAGACGTAGGCGTCGAGGCGCTCGTGGCGCCCTTCGCGGCGAGCGGCCGCAAAGACCTGGTCGAGGTAGGGCTTGAGGAGCGCCTTGAGTTGGGCGGTGTGGTGGGCGGGGCCGTTGAAGCGCCCCCAGCCCTCGCCGGCCTCGTTGGTGCCGGTCTGGAACGATCGGTTGCGGTGGGCGGCGGCGTGACGGGCGTCGTCGTCGCCCAACGCCGCCGCTTTGCGAGCCTTGGCCTTGCGCGACAGTTCACCCATCGAGCCCCTGCGGGCGGTGTCCAACAGCTCGTCCTCGCAGCCGGGGTCTGCGGTGGCGCCGTCGGCCACCGCCTTGGCCTGATCGGGCGAGAGCTCTCCGTTCCTCACCGCATCCTGGGCAGCGGGCAGTTCGCGGAGCCGCCGTGAGCATTCGAGGTCGCGGGCGGCGTCGCCGGCGGACTGGCCGGTCTGCTTGGCCAGCCACTCGGCCGCGGAGCGTTCGCCGCTCTCGCCCCAGAGGCTCTCGTTGTCGATGCGCCGGGCCAATAGCAGGCGCAGCCCGGCGGCGGCCTTCTCGATGGCGGCCAACACCTTGATGGCCTCGCCCGCCTGGGCGACGGTCATGGTGTCGGGATCGAAGTCCTTGGCGATGGCCGCGAGGTGCGCTTTGATCGCTCGGAGGACCCTGAACATGTGTTCGAGCATAGTGGGAACTATGCTGAAGAACAAGATTTTTCAGTAGATGTTCTATGATTTCGATCCTCACGGGAAGGCCGGGTCCACGGCCTGGCGACGGAGAGGCCCCGAGCGCCCGCCAACGCCCCGCCCGGACCGACCCGTTGCCCACCACCCGTGTGGAGGCGTGCTTCGCCCGACCGTCGCAGCTCAGGCGAGGCTGGCGTTGCGGGTGGCGGTGACGCCGGGCGGTGATGGGGACGGGGGTGGCGCCTTCGGGAGGGCCACTCGTGTCTAGGGGATGCCGCTCGTGATCTCGCAGGAGTCGCCGCGGTCGCGGCCGGTGCCGCCCCGGCAGGTGTCGGTGCCCTGGCCACCGGCGAGGCGGTCGTCGCCCGAGCCACCGGTGAGGGTGTCGTTGCCGCCGGCGCCCTTCAACACGTCGTAGCCGTTCCCCCCGAGGAGGGTGTCGTTGCCGCCGAGACCGCAGACCACGTCCCAGCCGCCGAGGCCGTCGAGGAGGTCGGTGCCCGTGGTTCCCACGATCACGTCGTCCTCCGAGGTCGCGGGCTCGCCGAGCCCGGCGTCCACGGTCACGACGTACGTGCCGCAGGCGCTGATCGGCTCCACGCCCACCGTCGGGTTCCAGTCCGGATCCTCCCCGATCTGGTGGAAGAGGAAGGCGGCCCCCGACCCGTCGGCGTTCACCAGGCCGAACTCGAACGAGCCGGCCTCGAAGACCCGGGCGAACACGAGTTGGCTGCCGTCGGGTGACCACGACGGATGGAACACCTGGCGGGAGCTCTCGTAGACCCGATGCAGACCCGTGCCGTTCGGATGCACCGTGTAGATCGACTCGTCGATCGCGTCCGTGCCCCGGAAGGCGATCACGCTGAACGCGATCTCCGTGCCGTCGGGCGACCAGTCCGGCTCGGCGGCGATGGCATCCGAGAACACGCCCGTGGTCGGGGTCCGCCGGGTCGGGTGCGAGCCGTCGGCACCCATCACGTAAATCGAGGTCCGTTCGTAGTTCCCACGCATGAACGCGATCTGGCTGCCGTCGGGCGACCACGTGGGGTACTGGTCCCCGGTCGCGCCGGTGGAGGTGGTGAGCTGGGTCAGGTTCGTCCCGTCCGTATCGATCGCGAAGATCCGGGTGCTGTTGTTGGCGGAGTTCGACCGGGTGAAGGCCAGGCGGCTGCCGTCGGGCGACCACGCCGGGTGCGTGTCGTCCGGCGCCCCGCTCGTGACCCGACTGACGTTCGAGCCGTCCGCGTCCATCACGAAGAGGTCGAAGTCGTAGCTGGCATCCATCCGGGTGAAGGCGATGCGGCTCCCGTCGGGCGACCAGTCCGGGTACGAGTCGGTGGCCGCGGTCGAGGTGAGCCGCACCTCGCCCGTGCCGTCCGCCTGGACCCCGTACAGGTCGCCGCCGATGGAGAAGGCCAGGTCGGGAGCGCCACCGCCGCCGGGGCCGAACTGCTGGACCCGGTTGTTGCCCGTGTCCGTCACATACACCTGACCACCGGGAGCGGTCTCGACGCCCCACGGCGCCTGGAACCGGCCGGTGCCGGAGCCCTGGCCACCCCATGCCACCAGGAAGGTGCCGTCGGTGGTGAACTCCTGGATGCGGTTGTTGCCCGTGTCGGCCACGTACACGTGGCCGTCGTCGTCGACGGCCACGTCCCGGGGGGCGTCGAAGTGCCCGCTGGCGGCGCCCTCGCTCCCCCAGCCACCCACCACCTCGAGGTCGGCGTCGAGGACCACGACACGGTGGTTGAAGGTGTCGGCCACGTACACGTGACCCAGGGCATCCACCGCGATGCCAGAGGGGTACTGGAACCCCTCCTGGTCGGCCAGGTGGGTTCCCGCCGCCGTGAACTTCTGGATCCGGCTGTTGTCGTCATCGGTGACGTAGACGGAGCCGTCGGGCCCCGTCGCGATCCCGCGGGGCGACTCGAACTGGCCCGGGCCGCTGCCCTGGTCGCCCCACTGACCCAGGTAGGTGCCGAGGGCGTCCGTCTTCTTGACCCGGTGGTTGCCCGTGTCGGCGATGTAGAGGTTGCCGTCGGGCCCGAACGCCACCCCCGACGCGCCGTTCAGTTGGTCGTCACCACTGCCCAGGCCGCCACCCTGCCCCAGGTAGGAGCCCTCCGATGAGAAGGCCTGGACCAGGTGGTTCCCGCTGTCGGCCACGTAGACGGTTCCCGAGGCCGCCACCGCCACCCCTCGCGGCGAACTGAAGGTGCCCGCCCCCGATCCCGAGGAGCCCCACGCGCGCACGAACACCGGCGCCGCGGTCGCGGCCGCCGCCGGACGACCAGCGCTGCCTCCAGGCGCCACACCCAGCACGCCACCCACCAGCAGCACCGCCATCGTCGCCCGCACGATCATCCGGGTCATCTCGATCACCGCCTCGTGTCGCGAAGCTCTCAGCCAATTCTCCGCCCTCACGGGGCGCGCCAGCAGAGGCGAACGTCACAACCCCTCCACCCGGTGCTGAGCCCGTGGTGGGTGCTGGTCGACCCCGCCCCGCGGGGGCGACGTTCCCGACAGATCAGCGGTGACGTTCCCGTCAGACGAGCAGGGCGTCCCGGAGGGCCTGGAGGGTGGCCGGGTCCATCCCCGCCTTGTCGGTGAGGAACGCCGGTACCGAGCCGTAGCGCTCCTCGATGGCGCCCAGCGTGCGCACCAGCACCGCCGGGTCGGCCGAGAACAACGGCCGCACGTCGTCGATGTCGACACCGACCTCGGCCAGCCGGGGGGCCACCTCGGCGATCCGGTGCGGCGTCCGGTAGCGGTCGGTGAGGGCGTAGTCGTCGAGGATCGTCGCCTCGTCCACGCCCAGGACGGCCAGCAGGATCGCAGCGAGGAGTCCGGTGCGGTCCTTGCCTGCGGTGCAGTGGAACACCAGCGGGTGGTTCGCCGGGTCGGCCACCCGCTCCAGCACGCCGACCAGCGGCTCGGTGCGCGACTCGAGCATGCCCACGTAGAGGTCGCCAAGGGTCTCGGCCGTCACCGTGCCCAGTCGGCCGGCCAGCACCAGGTCGGTGAGGCTGTCGCTCTGGCCCTGGAGATCGTTCGAGTCGGCGCCGGCACCGATGGGGAACCGCTCGATGCGCAGATCGGGGTGCTCGGGGACGCGGCTCGGCGCCCGGTCGGCCTCGATGTCGTCACGGAAGTCGCACACCAGGCGCACGCCGAGGCGCTCGAGGTAGGTGAGGTCGGCGTCGGTGAGCTTGCCCAGCGCGTCCGAGCGGAACACCCGCCCCCACCGCACGTGGCGACCGTCTGCGCTGCGGTAGCCGCCGATGTCGCGGAAGTTCAGGGTGCCCTCGAGCGGCACGAGACGCTCGGCGGCCACCGCCACCGGCTCGTCGCCGTGGTGGAGGTGCACGTAGTGGCGGACGGCCCGATCGAGACCGGGCAGGTGCAGCTCGCCCGAGCCGTCGTGCTCGACGGCGTGCCCGGCGGCCTCGTCGGGCGACTCGCCGACCACGAGCCGATCGGTGGGGGCGGCGGGCGCCCACCGCACGACCAGTTCGCCGTCTTCGCGCTCGACCACGAGCGAGGGAGTTGTCACCCGCTCACCGTACCCGGCCCCTGGATGGGTCGAACCCGGCCCATCGAGTCGGCGTGCCGGCCGGTGAGGCGCTGGCCCGCGGACCGCCGCGGGCCACCTCCGGCGGCCTCGGACGACCACCGACGCCGTGGCCGGACGCGACGATGCCCGGCCGTTCGGCCGGGCATCGCTCGTCCTGCGGCGCAGCGTGCTACTTGAGCTCGACGCTGGCGCCGGCCTCCTCGAGCTGGGCCTTGGCCTTCTCGGCATCTTCCTTCGATGCCTTCTCGAGCACGGGCTTCGGGGCGCTGTCCACCAGCTCCTTGGCTTCCTTGAGGCCGAGGTTGGTGAGCGAACGCACCTCCTTGATGACCTGGATCTTCTTGTCACCGGCGGCGGTGAGGACGACATCGAACTCGTCCTGCTCCTCAGCGGCAGCGGCGTCGCCGCCACCGGCCGCCGGCGCCGCGGCCGCGGCCACGGGGGCGGCCGCGGTCACGTTGAACTTCTCCTCGAACTCACTGAGCAGCTCGCTCAGCTCGAGGACGGTCATGTTGGAGATCGCGTCGAGGATCTCGTCCTTGGTGATGGCCATGATCAGCTTCCCTCTTCTGTGGTTTCCGACTCGGCGGATGCCGTTGCGTCGGTCTCGTCGGTTACTTCGGGGTCGTCAGTTGTCTCAGAGGCGGCGTCCGCCGAGTCGGGGATGGCGCTCGTCGCGTCGTCCTCGTCGGGCGTTGCCTCGTCCGCGGCAGGTGCCTCCGCGGACGCCGTTCCAGCGTCAGCCTCCGCGGCAGGCGCCGCATCGCTGGCCTGAGGCACTGCTGCCTCGGGCTCAGGCGCTGCTTCGGGTGCGGCTTCGGGCGCCGCTTCGGGCGCCGCTTCGGCCGGGGCGGGGGCGTCGGGGCCGCCGCCCTGGTCGATCAGCGCCTTGAGCCCGTAGGCGAAGTTGCGGGGCAGTGCCGCCAACAGGCCGGCGAACTGCTGCATCGGCGCCGCGAACCCACCGGCAAGGCGGGCCAGCAGCTCCTCGCGCGGGGCAACCTCGGCCAGGGCCTTCACGTCGGCGACGCTCAGGAGCTTGTCGCCGAGCAGGCCGCCCTTGACCACGAGGTACTCGTTGGTGCGGGCGAAGTCGCGCAACGCCTTGGCCACCATCACGGGGTCGCCGGGCGTGCCGTCGTCCTTGCGGGGGATGAACGCGATGGCGGTGGGGCCGAGCAGGAGCTCGTCGAGCTCGAGGTCGAGCTCGCGTGCGGCGAAGCGGACCAGCGAGTTCTTGTAGATCTTGTACTCGCCACCGGCCGCGGTGAGGGCCCGGCGCAGCACGCTCATGGCGGCGACGTCGATCCCCCGGTAATCGGTGAGCACCACGGCATCGGCATCGCTGAGCTTCTGGCGGACTTCGGCGACCACGGCGACCTTCTCGGGTCTCGGGTTCTCCATGGGCACCTCCTCTCTCTCTTGACGGGACTGCACGGTGTGCGGGATGCACGGTGCGAAAAACGCAGTGGGGCGCTCGCGCGTGCGAACGCCCCGAAAGAGAGGTGTCCGCCTCGTCGGGCGGGCCCGAGGGCCCCTTCGGCCGCCCGAGGGCGGCACCGGATTTCTACGGCGAGCAAAGCGATGAAGTTGTAGGGGACGAGGCTACCGGCCGCGACCCCGAAGACGGCAACTCGCCGCCCGGACGCAGCCCCGTGGGCCACGCCGAGAGGCGCTCAGCCGGCGGCAGCCGCCGCAGCCGCGGCCTCGTCGTCGGCGGCCTTGAAGCGGGTGTGGTCGACCTTGACCCCGGGTCCCATGGTGGAGGCCACGGTGACCCGGCGCACGTACCGCCCCTTGGCCGCCGCCGGGCGCACCCGCTCGAGCTCCTCGATGACGGCCTTGAAGTTGGTGAGCAGCGCGTCGGGCTCGAAGCTGGCCTTGCCGATCGGCACGTGGACGTTGCCCTGGCGGTCGGTGCGGTACTCGACCTTGCCGCCCTTGAACTCGCCCACGGCCTTGGCCACGTCGGGGGTTACGGTGCCGGTCTTGGGGTTGGGCATCAGGCCGCGGGGGCCGAGGGCCCGGCCCAGCTTGCCGACGGTGGGCATCATGTCGGGCGTGGCGATGGCCACGTCGAAGTCCATCATGCCGCCCTCGACCTGGGCGGCCAGGTCGTCGGCACCCACGAAGTCGGCGCCGGCGTCGCGGGCGGCGCTGGCGGCCTCACCGGTGGCGAACACGGCCACCCGCACGTCCTTGCCGGTGCCCGACGGAAGGGCGACCGTGCCCCGCACCATCTGGTCGGCCTTGCGGGGGTCGACGCCGAGTCGGACCGCGAGCTCGATCGTCTCGTCGAACTTGGCGGTGGCCAGGCGCTTGACCAGGTCGACCGCCTCGGCGGGGGTGTGATCGTGCTCGGGGTCGAACTGCTTGGCCGCGTCGGCCTGCTTCTTGCTCTTCGCCATTGCTGGCTCCCTCGCTGTTCAGGCGCCCGGGCGAGGTGCTCCCGGCACGCAGTTGTGGTTGTGGATCGGGTGGTGCGACGGCCGGAGATCAGACCGCGGTCGAGCGGCGGTCAGGCGACGGTGATGCCCATCGAGCGGGCGGTGCCCGCCACCTGCAGCTTGGCCGCCTCGAGGTCGTTGGCGTTGAGGTCGGGCATCTTCAGCTGCGCGATCTCGGTGAGCTGCGCCTCGGTGATGGTGCCGACGGTCTCACGACCGGGGTTCTCGGCCGCCTTGTCCAGGCCCGCGGCGCTGCGCAGCAGCGTGGACGTGGGGGACGTCTTGGTGATGAACGTGAACGAACGGTCCTCGAAGATGGTGATCTCGGCGGGCACGATCGAGCCGCGCTGACCCTCGGTCTTCTCGTTGTAGGCCTTGCAGAAATCCATGATCGCGACGCCATGGGGGCCGAGCGCGGTACCCACGGGCGGGGCCGGGGTGGCCTGCCCTGCCGGGATCTGGATCTTGACGATCGCGAGGACCTTCTTCTTTGCCATTGCGGTGTTCCTGTTCGTGTGTGGTGCGACGTGTTGCGCTGGGGACGGGCCGGGGCCCTAGAGCTTGGCGACCTGGCTGAACTCGAGCTCGACCGGGGTCTCGCGGCCGAAGATGTTCACCAGCACCTTGACCTTGAGCTGATCCTCGTTGATCTCGACGATCTCGCCGGAGAAGTCGGCGAACGGGCCTTCCTTGACCCGCACCGTCTCGTTGATCTCGTACTCGAGGCGGGGCTTGCCCCGCTTCTGCACCTCTTCGCCCTCGGTCTTGACCGCGAGGAACATCTCCACGTCCTTGCGGGGCAGCGGCGAGGGCTTGGCGCCCGAGCCGACGAAGCCGGTGATGCCCGGGGTGTTGCGGATGACGTACCAGGAGTCGTCGTCGAGGGTGCAGCGCACCAGGAGGTAGCCCGGGAAGACCTTCTTCTGGACCACGACCTTCTTGCCGTTCTTGAACTCCATGACGTCTTCCATGGGGATCACGACCTCGTAGATCGAGCCCTCCATGTTCATCGAGGACGTCCGGGCCTCGAGGTTGTGCTTGACCTTCTTCTCGTACCCGGACTGGGTGTGCACGACGTACCACGCACCCGGTCGGTCATAGGGGCTCTCGACGGGCGGGAGCTCCTCGAGGAGGTCGTCGGCGTCGATCACGTCGCCGTCGCCGGCGTCACCGTCGCCCTCGGCGTCACCGTCGGCGGCGGCCGGTGTCTCCGCGGTGGCGACGGCTTCGGGGGTCTCGTCGACCGCGTCGACCGCGTCGTCCACCTCTTCCGCGGTGGCGGGCTCGTCGGCGGTGGCGTCGCCGTCGTCGAGGTCGTCGGGGTCGACCGCCGCGGCGGTTACCCCACCATCGTCGGGGTCGGCGTCGTCGTCGCCGGGAACGGTGTCCTCGTCGACGTCGGACGCGGGGGCGGCCTCATCGGTGAGGACCGCCGCGTCAGCGTCGTCGTCGGGTTGGTTGGTGTCGGTGAAGGAGCTCATGAGATCAGTTGACGTTGAGGAGCTTGAGGACCCACTCGGAGAAGAAGATGTCGAGCACGGCGATCAGGCTGGTCAAGATGACCACCGTGACCAGCACGATGATCGAGTAGTTGATGACCTCGGCCCGGGTGGGCCAGGCCACTTTGCGCAGTTCCGTGCGCACCTCGCGGACGAACTGCAGCGGGGTGGTGCGCTTGTCCTTGGCCTTGGGCTGGGGGGCGGGGCGCTTGCGTTGCTTCGCGACAGGCTCACCGTCGGGGCCGATCTGGCCCTGACGCTGCATCATCCTCTTTTGTTCTCGATTCATGGCCATGGGGCCGACCTCGTGTCGCGAGCGGTCAGACGGGGTGAGCAGGGCAGGAGGGACTCGAACCCCCAACCGCTGGTTTTGGAGACCAGTGCTCTACCAGTTGAGCTACTGCCCTTGGGGGTCCTGCAAGCGAGCAAGGCTACCAGAGCGCCCGCCCGCTCCCTATTCGGGTCCTCCCGCTCCGAGGGCACCCTATCGCCCCGTCGCGTCCGGGCAACGGTCCGGCGGGCACGGCGGCTCGGCCCGGTGGAGCCACGAAGCCGGCGCCGCGGCGCACCGTGGCGTCAGGCGGCGCGGCGCGAGCGGGCCAACACGATGGCGCCGGCCACGCCCGCGAACCCCGCCACACCCGCGGCCAGCCCGCCGAGGTAGGCGGCGCGGTGGTGGCGCAGGTGCCCCAGCACCCGTGCCTGGTCGGCGTCGTCGAGGGCCGACACCACCTCGTCCACGAGCCCGACGGGCACCGTGGCGACATCGTCGCCCAGCATGCGCAGGGCCCGCGCCAGCTTGCGGTACTGCGCCGCCTCCGCCTGGCAGCGCAGGCAGTGCTCCACGTGGGCGCGCACCGACGGCGCCAGCACCGCGGTGCCGCCGGCGGCGGCGGCCAGGTCGTCGGCCACCCGGTCGCATCTCATCACGTCAGTCATCGGTCCCTCCGCCTCGGATCTCACACGGCAGGTCGGTCTCACACGGCATGGGCGTCCTCTTCCCCGGGGAGCGGGAGGAGGCCCTCACGGAGCTTGCGCCGAGCCCGGTGCAGGCGCACCTTGGCCGCCGACTCGGTGATCTTCAGCTGCTCGGCGATCTCCTCGTGGGGCAGGTCGTAGATGTCGCGCAGCACCACGACGGCCCGCAGCTTGGGGGGCAGGGCATCGAGGGCCAGCTTCAGCTGATCACGCAACTCGAGGTGCCCGGCACGAGACTCCGGGTCGATCTCGGCCCGCTCGTCGACGTGGTCGTCGCTGAGGTCGTCGTGGCGGTGGCGCGAGCGCCGGTTGACCTGGTCGGCGGCGCAGTTGGCCGTGATCCGGTAGAGCCACGTGGTGAAGGCGGCGTCGCCCCGGAACCTCCGGATCGACCGGTACGCCCGCAGGTAGGTCTCCTGCACCACGTCGCTGGCGTCGTCGGCGTTCCCGCACAGCCGCCGGGCCAGCGTGTAGGTGTCGGGCGACGTGGCCCGTACGAGCCCCTCGAAGGCCCGCCGGTCGCCGGCCCGAGCCGCGTCGACGAGGCTGGCGATCTCCGCTGCCATCACGTCGTCCGACCCGGCCATACCGCCAAACGTTACGCCCGACGGCCGACAAGCCCCCACGCACCCGAAGGAGAGCACCCTGCGGACCGCGCTCTGAGCGCGAGACGCAGCGAGGGGGGCGCCCGCCCCGGGACGAGCGGGAGCGGGGACCCGCCGCGCCGCAAGGAGGCGCGGGGGTTCGAGCGAAGCGAGGTCGGGCGGAGGCGGAGGGGTGGCGCCGATCCGGAGGGTCCGAAACATCGGCCCATGCCTTTCGGGCCGATTTTCGGATACCGGATCGGGGTCAGGACCCCGCAGCCGCAGCCCGACTACGAGACCAGCAACGAGCTAGCGAGTCTCCTTGTGGAGCGTGTGGGTGCGGTCCCAGCGGCAGTACTTCTTCATCTCGATGCGCTCGCGCTGGTTGGCCTTGTTCTTGGTGGTGATGTAGTTGCGGCGCTTGCACTCCTGGCACTCCAGGGTGACCTGCACTCGCTTGTCGGAAGCCATCGTCGTGTGTCCCTACGTCTCGAGGATCAGTGGTGTCGGGGGATCGGTGCTACTTGAGGATCTTGGTGACGGAGCCGGCGCCCACGGTACGGCCACCCTCACGGATGGCGAACCGCAGACCCTCGTCCATCGCGATCGGCGCACCCAAGGTCACCGTCATCACGGTGTTGTCACCCGGCATGCACATCTCGGTGCCCTCCGGCAACTGGATCGACCCGGTGACATCGGTCGTACGGAAGTAGAACTGGGGCCGGTAGTTCGAGAAGAACGGCTTGTGACGGCCACCCTCCTCCTTGGTCAACACATACACCTGACCCTCGAAATCGGTGTGCGGCGTGATCGAACCCGGCTTCGCGAGCACCTGCCCACGAGCCACGTCCTCCTTCTTCGTGCCCCGCAACAACGCACCCACGTTGTCGCCCGCCTGACCCTGATCGAGGATCTTGCGGAACATCTCCACACCCGTGCACACCGTCTTCTGCGTGTCACGGATACCGATGATCTCCACCTCGTCGCCGGTGTTCACCACACCCTGCTCGATACGACCCGTCACCACCGTGCCCCGACCCGTGATCGTGAACACATCCTCGATCGGCATCAAGAACGGCTTGTCCACATCCCGCTCCGGCTGCGGCACGTACTCATCGACCGCCGCCATCAACTCACGGATGCCCTCAGCCGCCTCCGCGTCACCCTCGAGCGCCTTCAACGCCGACACCTTCACCACCGGCACATCATCACCAGGGAACTCGTACTCGGTGAGCAACTCACGCACCTCGAGCTCCACCAGGTCCAACAACTCCTCGTCATCGACCATGTCCACCTTGTTCAACGCCACCACGATCGACGGCACACCCACCTGACGAGCCAACAACACATGCTCACGGGTCTGCGGCATCGGACCATCCGCCGCCGACACCACCAAGATCGCACCATCCACCTGCGCCGCGCCGGTGATCATGTTCTTGATGTAATCCGCGTGACCCGGCATATCCACATGCGCGTAATGACGGTTCTCCGTCTCGTACTCCACGTGCGCGATGTTGATCGTGATACCCCGCTGACGCTCCTCCGGGGCCTTGTCGATGTCCTCGAACGCCGTGAACTCAGAAGCACCACCCTCCGACAGCACCTTCGTGATCGCCGCCGTCAACGTGGTCTTCCCATGGTCGATGTGACCCATCGTGCCGATGTTGGCATGCGGCTTGGTCCGCTCGAACTTGGCCTTGGACATCTTCGGTGGCTCCTTGCGTGGTGCGTGCTGGTGGTGTGGTGCGGTTGGGATCCTGCTGAACGTCGTGCTGGACGGCTGTCCTAGCGGTGGCGGCGGTCGGACTCGAACCGACGACCCCTCGATTATGAGCCGAGTGCTCTTACCTACTGAGCTACGCCGCCCGGTCGGGCTGCCTGCCGCGGGCCGGCGAGCCGGTCCACGTCGTGCGAGCCCCCTGCCAGAATCGAACTGGCGACACCAGCCTTACCATGGCTGTGCTCTACCGACTGAGCTAAGGGGGCCGGTCCCCCCAGCCGGGGCCGGAGGACGATCGACCAGCCTATCCGGAACCCCGCGTCGCACCCCAACCGCGTTTCCCGGCGGGAGCCGAGCGGGGAGGCCCGGCCCGGCCACGGTCCGGCAAACAGCCCTAACGTGCACCGGGTCGCCTGCCGATGCTGGGGTGTGCACTTCGAGCGGCTGGTGATCGAGGCGGGTGACAACACCTTCACCCTCAAGCTGCACCCCCGGCTGACCGTGATCGCCGGCGTCGGCCGGCTCGAGCGCGAGGGCCTCGTGAGCGAGCTGGTGGGGGCGCTGAGCAGCAGCCGGGCCGGCGTCCACCTCGAGCTGGTCGAGGACTCCGGTCGCCACCTCGCGGTGTTCCGGCCCCACGGCGGTCGCCACCGGGTGGTCGACGTCGAACAGGGGCTCGACATCTCCAACCACTTCGTCGCCGCCGACGGGACCATCGACCTGCTGGCCAGGGCCGGTCTCGACCCCCGTTCGGCCAAGCGCTTCCTGCGCATGAACGCGTCCGACCTCACCACCAGCGGCCAGAGCGACCAGCTCATCCGTGACCTGGCCGCGATCGACCAGGCGGCGCTCTGGTCGGCTGCCGATCACGTCACCATCTGCGACGACCAGCTGCAGGCCGAGGCCGAGGCCACCGGCTCGTCACCCGAGGACGCCGCGGTCGTCGAGCAGATCGAGGCCCGTCACGCCGCGTTCCTGCGGGCCCAGGAAGACCACGACCGGGTCCGCCGGCTGTCGTTCTTCACCGCCGCGTTCTCGACCCTCGGCGCCATCCCCCTGTCGATCCTCGAGGGCCCCCTGACGGCGATGCCGTTCGTCCTGTTCGCCGCGGTGGCCACAGGGATCTCGATGCTCTACTGGCGACGCATGGAGAACGCCCGGGCGAAGGAGAACGCGGTGCTCGAGCAGGCCGGCGCCAGCTCGTACCTCGGCTTCCACCTGCAGCGCGTGAACGGCCTGCTGGCCACCGACCAGAACCGGCGGCGGCTCATGGAGGCGGCCGAGGCCTACCGCGAGGCGCTGGCGGGCTGGGAGCAGGTGGCCGGCCCGGTCCAGGTGCAGTTCGCCATCGACCACCACGAGGAGATCATGGCGGCGGCCCGCATGCGCCGCGACGTCACCGCCCTGGCCCAGTCGATGCCGGCGGTCGACAACGACCTCACCACGGGCATGGCGCACGCGCTGATCGGCCGGCTGGCCCAGCTGCGCAAGGTGGGCCCTCGTGGCGAGAGCTTCCCGCTGATCCTCGACGACCCGTTCATCGAGCTGGACTCGTCGGTGAAGCCCTCACTGCTCGAGCTGCTCGGCCGGGCCGCCAGCCACCAGCAGATCGTGTTCCTGACCGAGGACGACGACGTGGCGTCGTGGGCCAAGATCGAGGCGCTCACCGGCGACCTGAGCATCCTGGAGCCCTCCGCCCCGCAGGACCCCCCGCCGCTGCCCAGCCGCCGCGCCCGCGCCAACCACTGAGTGTCGCCTGTAGCTTCACGCCGTGGACTTCGAGGTGCGGCGAGCGACGGTGAGCGACGCCGAGGCCATCCGCCGCATCTACAACCTCGAGGTCACCACCTCCACCGTCACCTTCGACATGGTCCCCCGCACCCTCGAAGAGCAGCAGGCCTGGCTGATCGACCGCAGCGGCGCCCACGCGGTGCTGGTGGCCGAGGCCGACGGTGAGATCTGGGGCTTCGCGTCGCTCTCGCCCTTCCGTGAGCGCGCCGCCTACAACACCACGGTGGAGGACTCGGTGTACGTGGACCGCGACCGCCAGGGCCGGGGTGTGGGCAAGGCGCTGCTGGCCGCGCTGGTCGACACGGCCACGAGCCACGGCTTCCACTCGATGGTGGCCCGGATCGTGGGCGGGCACGAAGCGTCGATCGCGCTGCACGCATCGCTCGGCTTCGAGCACGTGGGCGTGGAGAAGGAGGTCGGCCGCAAGCACCGCAAGTGGCTCGACGTCGTGATCATGCAGAAGATGCTCTGATCACGCTGGTCACGCTCACGTCCGAGTGACGCGGGCGCGCACGGTGTCGACCGCCGAACGGGTCGTCGTGGATCGCACCGTGAGGTCGGCCCGACGTCCAGACCCGGCGGCCGCGGAGGTCGTCGCCGTGATCTTCACCTTCAGGGTCACCGCCGCGTGAGGAGCCAGGTGGTCGATGCGGTAGGTGCCGGCCCGAACCTGGCTCGTGATGTTCGTCGTCCCCCGCAGATAGGTCACCGTGTAGCCGGCGGACCCCGCCTCGACGCCGCGCACCTTGAGCGAGTCAATGCCCGAGCGGTCGTTCTGCACCCGCACGAAGAACGAGCGCGACGACCCGCGGGCCACGCCGGCGGTCACGGTCTGCCCGGCGATCGCCGTTGCGGCGTACAGGTCATCGCCGACGAACGGCCCTGCGGCCGCCGTACCGATCTGGGCGTCGGGTCTCGGCGAAGGACCACAGGCGGCCAGGAAGATCTCGAAATTGCGGTCCGGGTTCCCCCCGATCAGGTCGAAGTCAGAGGAGAACGCGACTCGCCCACCGTCGCCCGAGATGGCGGTGCCCACGTTGTTCCCACCGCTCGTGTCGGTGAGGTGGGTGATGGATCCCGTCTCGGCGTCGTACAACGCGACCTCCTGGTTGTCGCCGAAGCCGGTGGAGCCTTGGAAGGCGATGCGAGTGCCATCCGCGGAGATCGACGGGCTGGTGCTCTCGGCGCCATCGCGGGTGGAGCTGGTCACCTGGTGCAACGTCGACGCGGCCACGTCGTAGTCGAACAGCTCGAAGCTGTGGTCCCCATTGACCCCGGCCAGATCGCGGTCGGATTCGAAGGTCACGTGACCTCCGTCCCCCGAGATCTCCGCACCGGACGTGAGCCCGTCCGTGTCGGCCGCCGTGATCTGGGTCGTGACCGGCGCGCTGCGGTCGAACAAGAAGAGCTGGTCGTGGTGGTCGGCGTTCTGGCCCGTGGGGTCGGCGGTGGAGTCGTAGACGATGCGCGAGCCGTCGGCCGACAGGGAAAGGAGGGTGTTGTCGAACTCCAGAGAGGTCGACGTGAGCTGCGTCGTGGTCTGCGTGGTCGTGTCGTAGGCGAAGAGCTCTCGATTGGCCTCGGGATTGCCACCGGTGGGGTCACCACCCGAGGAGAAGGCGACCAGCGTCCCATCGGCCGAGACCCGTGGGGCATCGTTGAGGCCGAACGTGTTGTCCCCACCCGTGTCGGTGACCTGGGTCATGGTCGACTCGTCCAGGTCGTACAGGAACACCTCGACGGCGCTCTCGTCGTTCGCGCCGGTGAGATCGAGTGTGGACAGGAACGCGACGCTGCTGCCGTCCGCCGAGAGGGTGGGAGCATCGGAGTAGAGGGAGAACGCGCCCGTCGGGTCGGAGGTGACCTGGGTGACGGACGGTCCCGTCGTGTCGTGGACGAAGATCTCCATGCTGTGATCGGCGTTCCCCCCGGTGGGGTTGCGGTCAGAGCGATACGCCACCCGACTGCCGTCCGCCGACATCACCGTTTCGTCGCTGAAGCCGCCGCCGGCAGTGTTGGTCACCTGGGTGGTGACACTGCACAGCGGTGTGGCGGCCGCCGTCCCTGGGCCTGCCAGCACCCCGATGGTCACGCCCAGAATGAGCGCGACCAGCGCCCCTGACGACTGTCGAGCCGCATGGGTCCGCACCCGCAACACCGCCCTGATCGAGGAACGCGAAGCGTAGCCCTCCCCGGAGGATCCTTGCCGACGGCCCGGTCGGCCGAACGGGTGTCCCTGTGACCAGGGACGTTGTGCGGCGTTGGGATCGGCCGTGTGAGAGAAGAACACTCTCCTAGTGGTTGCAGGTCTGGCAGAGGCCGACGAGATCCAGGCGGTGGTGCTCGGGGCGGAACCCCGTGGCCGACGCCACGCGGTCCAGTGCCGTGGTGAGGGTGTCCTCCACGTCGGCCGACACGGTGAAGTCGGCCACCGAGCCGCACGCCGAGCAGATCAGGTGGTGGTGGTGGCCGGCGAGGTCCTCGGCCAACTCGTAGCGGGCGAAGTCGTCCGAGCTGTGCACCCGGTGCACCACCCCGGTCTCCTCGAGGACGGCCAGGTTGCGGTACACCGAGCTCTGGGCCAGGTCGGGTCGGCGCTCGAGGATCTGGGGGATCGTGAGCGGGCGATCGCTCCGCTCGAGCACCTCGACCACGGCCCGTCGGTTGGTGGTGTAGCGCTGGTCGTCGCCGCGCAGCCGGTCGGCGACCGTGGCGTGCAGATCCATCGGGCCAGCCTATCCGCATCAATGAGAATCAGTGAGAATGACGCTCGTCGTAGCGATGATCGTGGGCGTGGCCGTGCTCGACGGGCGCCGGGCCACCGTGGTGGTGCACGCCCTCGTCGACCATCACCGTGCGCCCGTCCAGCTGGAGCACGGCGCCGCCGTAGGCCGCCGCCAGGTTGTCGGCGGTGAGCACCCGGTCGGGCGGGCCCTGGGCCACCAACCGCCCGGCCAGGAGGAGCAGGTTGTCGGCGCCGGCGGCCTCGGAGAGGTCGTGGGTGCTGGTGACCACGGTGCGGCCGCGGTCGCGTTCCTCGGCCACCACGGCGAGGATCTGCTGCTGGCTGGCCACGTCCAGGCCGGCCAGCGGCTCGTCGAGCAACAAGACGTCGGCGTGCTGGACGAGGCCCTGGGCCACGAACACCCGCTGGCGCTGCCCACCCGAGAGCTCGCTGAGGTGGCGGCGGGCCAGCGGCCGCAGCGCGAGCCGATCGAGCGCCTCGTCGACCAGGCGCCGGTCCTCCGCGGTGAAGCGGCGCAGCGCTCCCCGCTCCGCGTAACGGCCCATGGCCACCACCTCGCGAGCGGTGACCGGCAGGTGCTCGCCGGTGGTCGTGGCCTGCAGCACGTAAGCCACCCGGCGGCGGACGGACGCGATGTCGTCACCCAGCACCGTGACCGTGCCCGACGCCGGGCGATGCAGGCCGGCGATGGCGTCGAGCAGGGTGGACTTGCCCGAGCCGTTGGGGCCGATGAGGCTCGTCGCCTGCCCGGCGCGCAGTGCGAAGGACACGTCGGAGAGCACGGTGCGGGCGCCGTAGGCCAGGGACATCGCGTCGGCCTGCACCGTCACGGCGGGGCGGGCCTCGGTGTCCGGGCCGGGGTTGCGGGCTGAGTTCGACATCTCTACCGTGGGGGCCGCTACTAGGAGTAGTTCTCATTCTACTCCCAATCCACGCGAACCCGGCACCCCACCATGCGCCCTCGGACCTCCACCCTCACCCTCGCCGGCCTCGCCCTCGCCGTGTGCGTGACGGGGCTGGTGGGCTGCACGTCCGGCGGCGGCGGCGGCTCGGCCGGCGCCCCCACGGTCGTCGCCACCACCAGCATCCTGGGTGACGTGGTCACCAACATCGTCGGCGACGACGCCCGGGTGGAGGTGCTCATGGCGCCCGGCGTCGACCCCCACGAGTTCCAGCTCTCGGCCCGGCAGGCCGCCCAACTGCAGGACGCCGATGCCATCGTGGCCAACGGTCTCGGCCTCGAGGAGGGCCTGAGCGACGCCATCGCCTCGGCCGCGGCCGGCGGGGTCCCCGTCTACGAGGTGGCGCCCCACCTCGACCCCCTCCCCTTCGCCGCCGAACCGGGCGGGGGCGGCGGCGACGCCACCGACACCCTCGATCCGCACGTGTTCACCGACCCGAGGCGCATGGCCGACGGCGTGGCCGACATCGCCGACGCGCTGGCCGAGGCCGTGCCCGCGCTCGACACTCCCGCCGTGCACGACCGCGCCGCGGCCTACGCCGACGACCTGCGCGCCGCCGACACCGAGAGCGAGCGCGCCCTCTCGGCGGTGGCGCCCGACCGGCGCATCCTGGTGACCAACCACGAGGTGCTGGGCTACTTCGCCGACCGGTACGACTTCGAGGTCATCGGCGCGGTGGTGCCCAGCGGCACGACCCTGGCCGAGCCCAGCTCCCAGGGGTTGAGCGACCTGGCCGACACCATCCGCGACACCGGGGTACCTGCGATCTTCACCGACGCCACGTCGCCCACCGAGCTGGCCGACTCGCTGGCCGACGAGACAGGGATCGACGTGCAGGTGGTCCCGCTGTTCACCGAGTCGCTCGGTGAGCCGGGCTCGGGCGCCGAGACCTACCTGGAGATGGTCGTGTACAACGCCGACGCCATCGCCACCGCGCTGTCAGGCGGGTCGCCGTGATCCACTGGCTCCTCGACCCCTTCCAGTACGACTTCATGCAGCGCGCGCTGGTCGCCGGTGTGCTCGCCGCGATCACGTGTGCGGTGGTGGGCACGTGGGTGGTGCTGCGGGGCCTGGCGTTCATGGGCGACGCGTTGGCCCACGGGGTGCTGCCCGGCATCGCGCTGGCCTTCCTCTGGGGGTTCGACCTCACCCTCGGGGCCCTCGTGAGCGCGGCGGTCATGGTGGCCGGCATCAACCTGGTGAACCGCAGGGGCCATCTCCGGGAGGACACGGGCATCGGCCTGCTGTTCGTCGGGATGCTGGCGCTGGGCGTGATCATCATCTCGCGCGCCCGCACGTTCACCACCGATCTCACCGGCTTCCTGTTCGGCAACGTGCTCGGCGTCACCACAGCCGACGTTCGCCTGCAGGTCGGCGCCGCGGTGATCGCCGTGGCCGCGTGCGCGCTGCTCTACCGACCGTTCCTCGCCCTGGCCTTCAACGAGGAGAAGGCCGCCCTGCTCGGCCTGCGGCCGCGCCTGGCCAACGTGGTGCTGTTGGCGCTCATCGCCGTCGCCGTGGTCTCGTCGTTCCGGGCGGTGGGCACCCTCCTGGTGTTCGGGCTGCTCATCGCCCCGCCGGCCACCGCCTCGCTGCTCGTGCGCCGGGTACCCGCCATGATGGTCACCGCAGCGGTCATCGGCGCGGGCAGCGTGGCGCTCGGGCTCGTGGTCAGCTTCCACCACGACACCGCCGCGGGCGCCACCATGGCCGGCATCGCGGTCCTCGTGTTCTTCGTGGTCCTGGCCGCCACCGAGGTCGTCCGCGCCCTGCGGGGAGCACGGCCGGCCGCGACGACCAGCCACCCGGCCTGACCGCGATGGCGGCACGACGGCACCCCCGCTCCCGCGCCGGCCCCGGCCCCGGCACCGATGACGGCGACCGCAACGGCAGCGGCAACGACCTCGTCGATGGCGCCGGCGGCAACCACGACCTCGACCTCGCCATCGACGACGACGCCTCGAGCGCCGCGACGCGCCTCGGCCTGGCCGGCCTCGTGTGGGCGTACATCCCCGTGGTGCTCATCGCCCGGGGCTCCTTCGGCTACCTGTTCGAGGGCCAGGCCCTGCGCAACTGGTCGACCATCGTGGTGTCGCTCACCCTGCAGGCCCTGCCCTTCCTCGTGCTCGGCACCGTGCTCAGCGCCGCCATCTCGGCGCTGGTGCCGGCCCGCTGGATCGCCAACGCGGTCCCTCGGCGCACGGTGCTGGCCGTGCCCGCCGCCGGCATGGCCGGTGCGCTGCTCCCCGGGTGCGAGTGCAGCTCCGTTCCCGTCGCCGGGCGGCTGGTGGCACGCGGCATCCCGCAGGGCGCGGCGCTCACGTTCCTGCTCGCCGCTCCGGCCATCAACCCCATCGTCATGGTGTCGACCGCGGTCGCGTTCCCCGGGCAGCCCGAGATGGTGCTGGCCCGGTTCTGCGCGTCGCTGATCACCGCGTTGATCGTGGGCTTCCTGTGGTCCGGGCTGGCGAGCCCCGAATGGCTCACGTCGAAGATGAAGGTGCACGACCACGGCGCCCGGCTCGACAACTTCGTGAGCACCGCGGCGTCCGACTTCCTCCAGGCCGGCGGGTTCCTGGTGGCCGGTGCCGGGTTGGTGGCGGCCATGCAGACCTTGGTCCCGCCCAGCGCGTTCGACCGGATCGGCGGCTCGGGCCCCATGGCCGTGCTGGTGATGGCCGGGCTGGCGGTCACGCTGTCGGTCTGCTCCGAGGCCGACGCGTTCGTGGCCGCAGGCATGACCCAGTTCTCGCTCACCTCGCGGCTGGTGTTCCTCACCGTGGGACCGATGGTGGACCTGAAGCTGATCGCGCTGCAGGCAGGGGCGTTCGGCAAGCGGTTCTCGTTGCGCTTCACGCCCCTCGTGTTGACCGTGGCCATCGTCAGCGCGTCGGTGGTCGGGACCCTGTTGCTGTGAGCGATCCTGGTTGCGGTGGGCATCCTGGTGCCGTGAGGAGCCGCACGTGAGGCGCAACGACGCCGGGGCCATGACCGCACTCATGGGCGGCTTCGCGCTGTGGATGGGCCTGACCCCGACCCACCTGCTCTACGTCAAGCCGTCGATGGCCCGCTGGCTGGTGCTGTCGGGCGCGGTCCTCGTGGTCGTCGGCCTGCTGGTCATCGTGCTCGGCCGGCGAGCCGGCGCGATCGACGCCGCTACCGCCCGGGGCGACGGCACCTCGCCCGCAGACCGGCACGGCCGCAGCGATCCCGAGGGCCACGCCGCCCACCACCACCACGCCACCCGGGTGGGGTGGTTGCTGGCGCTGCCCCTGTGCGTGGCCATCGCCGTCGGATCGAACCCCTTGGGGTCGTATGCCGCGGGTCGCCAGAATTCGCAACGCGTGCTGCCCCCCGGGCACTTCGACCTCGAGCAGTACCTGGTCGCCAATTCGTTCGGCGGGCAGTCCCCGGCGCTCCGCTCGATCGACTTCGTCCGCGCCTCCCAGGACCCCCACGACCGCGGCCTGCTGGCCCGTCACCCGGTGAAGCTGACAGGGTTCGTGGTGGAGGACCCCGACGGCCACGGCCACAGCTTCCTGCTGACCCGGTTCATGATCGGGTGCTGCGCGGCCGACGCGCTGGCCGTGCAGGAACTGGTGCCCGTCGAGCACGGGCACGTGCCCGACGAGGACTCGTGGGTCGAGGTCGAGGCCACCCTCGACCTCGACCGGTCACCACCTGCGGGCCAGTCGCTCGACCCGCCGGTGCTGGCGGTCCGGTCGATCCACCCGGTGAGCCAGCCCGAGGAGCTCTACGAGTACCCGTGACGGGGTTGCGGGGGACGCCGCCGGGCAGCCCGAGGTTCGCCGGCCACCGGGACGACCCCAGCGGAAGGCGGCCGGTCTCGACGGCGTGCGCACGGGGCCGTGGGCGACGACGAGCCGGCCCACCCGGGACGCCGGCGGGGCGTCTCGACGCTGGTGTTGGACCGGTCGGATCGTGGGGTCGACCACGCGCCCGCCAGGCGCCCCCGTACCCTGACGGGCGTGAACCGGGAACGATCGGGCGCCGCCGGACGACCCATCAGGGTGCACCAGCGGCCCGACGCCCAACACCGACGACCCCTCCCCACGGGGCTGGTCGTCGCCCGACGACGGGACGACGTGTGACCACCGACGCCGTCACCCTGCTGCTGGCCCTGCTCACCGTCGCGAGCTGGGTGGCGTCGGCGGTGCTGGTGGTCGCCCACCTGGCCCCCGGCGTGCGTCGCCCGGTGTCGGACCTGCTGGCCGGTCAGATCCTGCCGCTGGCCCTGCTCGTGGCCGTCGTCGCCACCACCGGCAGCCTCTACCTGTCCGAGGTGGCCCACTTCCCGCCCTGCAAGCTGTGCTGGTTCCAGCGCATCGCCATGTACCCCCAGGTGCTGCTGCTGGGCGTGGCGTGGCACCGCCGCGACGAGGGCATCCGCCACTACGCCCTGCCCCTGGCCGCCATCGGGGCACTGATCAGCACCTACCACATCGTGCTCGAGCGCTTTCCGTCGCTCGAGGAGTCGTCGGTCTGCGACCCCACCAACCCCTGCACCATCCGGTGGGTGGAGGAGCTCGGCTTCATCACCATCCCCACCATGGCCCTCAGCGCCTTCGTGCTGATCGCGCTGTTGCTGAGCCACCTGCCGAGCGACGACCTCGACCCCGATCACCACGACGATCTCGACGACGCACGCGACGACACGGACCGCGAGCGCTCCGACACCCCCGCCCCACCGTCCCGAAGCGAGGCCCGATGAGCAACCGACCGAACACCCGACCCACGGCCAAGACCCGAGCCGTCACCAACGCCAGCAAGGCCGGCAAGACCTCGCCGCTGGCCATCTGGGTGCTCGCCGGCGTGCTGGGCCTCGCCATCGTGGCCGTCGTGATCGCCGCCTTCGTCACGCAGTCCGACCCCGTCGAGGGCCAGGTGCAGGACGTCAGCATCAGCGGCACGGCGCTGACGAAGCTGCCCGAGGGCGGCGACGACCCGGCCGTCGGCGCGCAGGCCCCGGTGGTCGAGGGGCACACCTTCACCGGTGAGCCGATCACCATCGGCGAGCCCACCGACGAGCCCACGATCCTGGTGTTCGTGGCCCACTGGTGCCCGCACTGCCAGCGCGAGGTCCCACGGCTGGTCGAGTGGCGGGCCGACGGCACGATCCCCGACGACATCAACCTGGTCGCGGTGGCCACCGGCACCGAGACGGCGGGGGACAACTACCCGCCGCAGGCGTGGCTCGAGCGCGAGGACTGGCCGGGCGACGTGATGGCCGACTCCGACGACAGCGAAGCGGCCGGCGCCTACGGGCTGGCCTCCTACCCCTACTTCGTGGCGTTGAACGCCGACGGCACGGTCGCGGCGCGCGGTGAGGGCGAGTTGGACCAGCAGGGCATCGAGGACCTGGTCGCCTCCCTCGAAGGGGGCCAGCAGTAGCCATCCGCCCGCCGTGGCGGCACCCGACGGCCGGGCGGGGTCAGCCGCCCCGGACGGTCACCGTGTCGCTCGCGGTCACCTCGGTGAACTGGTCGACGAGCGCCTTCACCTCGACCTCCCACTCGCCGGCGATGGGCAGGTCGTAGTCGTAGGCCGAGAAGTGCCCGGGCCCGGCCCGCTCCAGGGGCACCTCGAGGGGCCCGATGTCGTCCGACGGCAACGTGAGCTCGACGGTGAGGCCCTCGACGTCGGCGACCGCTCCGGTCGAGGTGAGCGTGTACACGTGGATCTCCGTGGGCCCGGCCTTGGCGGGGTCGATGGTGAGGTCGACGAGGAGGTCGTCGGCCACGAGCTCGGCCGAGTAGGGCTGGGCCAGCGCCGAGCGGGCCGGCTGGGCGTTCACCAACAGCGCGGTGACGGCCAGGATGGCCACACCGACGGCGGTCTCGACCCGGATCGACCGCCGGTACCCGGCCACCACCACGTCGGGATCGATCGACACGTCCCCGGCCCCGCGATCCTCGCCCTCGCCCTCAGCCTCGCCCGAGTCGTCGGCGCCGTCGGGCTCGCCACCGGCCTCGGCGCCGATCGCCCCGTCACGGGCCGCCCCGTCGCCGCTCGCCGCCGGGTACCCGCGCTGTACCCACCGCCGGCCCAGGTAGCCGAAGGCCACCATCACCGCGAACAGGGCGAGCTTCACCAACAACAGGCGCCCGTAGGTGGTGGACCGCAGCGCCTCCAGGCTGCCCACCTGACGCCACGCCTGGAAGCTCCCGGTGACGACCAGCGCCGCCACTGCCGCGAACGCCAGGGCCGAGAACCGCGGCACCACCTGCGCCAATTCCACGGGCCGCCGTCGCGGCAGGACGATGGTGAGCAGCACGGTGAGCCCGCCCAGCCACAGCGCCGCGGCACCGAGGTGCACCACGTCGGTCGCCATGGCGAACGGCACCAGCCGGCCCGTCGACGCGTGGCCGCCGAGGCCCGGGGTGACGAGCAACGCCACACCGACCACGGCGAGCACGCCGCGTTGCAGGCGCGATGGCGACGCCGTGCCCTCGGCGCGGTGGCGTTGCGCCAGCAGGAACCCACCGGCCGCGACCAGCAGGGCCAGTCGGAGCAGCGCGACCTTCCCGAATCGGGTGTCGAGCACCGAGGAGGCGACATCGGGATCGAGGGCGTCGGCCAGCGGCAGGGCACCCACGTAGGCCCCTTCCACACCGATGCTCACCACGGTGGCGGCCACGGCCACGCCCCACGCCGACCACAGCAGGCGGCGGACCCGGCCCACCGCCAGGCCCTCGGGCCAGGCCACCAGGCAGAACGCGGCCGCGCCCACCAGCAGGATCAACGACGCGAAGACCGCGAACCGCACGACCGCGTACAGGCCGCCGACCGTCGAGCTGCCGCCGTCGGCGGCCAGCAACCGCCGAGCCAGCGCCGCGGTGTCGCCGGTGGCGACGTCGCCCACCTGGAAGGTGAACGCACCGTGGACCGGGTGGCCGTCGTCGGACACCACCCGCCACGTGACCACGTAGGACCCGTCGGGCAGGTCGGCCGGAAGCGCCTGGGCCACCTCGTCGCCCTGACCGTCGGGGTGGTGGGCACCACCCGAGTCGACCCGGTCGGCGTTGCTGTCGTAGACCCGCACCGCACCCAGTGAGGCCTCGACCCCCTCGGAGAAGGTCAGCACCACCTCGGCGGGCGGCTCGTCGAGCTGCTCGCCGGCCGCCGGCACGGTGGACTCCAGCGACGCGTGCGCCGCCGCGGGGCCGGCCCACACCAGCAGCACGACCGCGATGACGCCGGCGCCGGCGACCAGCCTCCTCACAGGGGAGCGAGGTTACGGCGCTGCACCGGCCGGCGGTACGCGTGGGCCAACGCCCACAACATCACGAGGCCGACCGCGTGGGTGAGGTGCAGGGTCTCCGCCCCGAGCGCGGCCCGTCCGACGGCCACGTCGACCGCACTCGTCACCGCGAGGCACGCGGCCAGCGCCGCCACCAACGGGACCATGCCCCACGCCCTGGCCGGGCGCCACGCGGCGAACAGGAACCCCACCGCCAGCGCGACGTCGAACGAGCCCATCTCACGGGCCACGTGCACCCCGGCCCCGGATTCGCTGCCCAGCAGCACCGGTATCGCCAGGATCAGCTGCGCGGTGCCCAGGGTGGCCAGGCCGATGCGCCACGGCCGGAGGGCGTCGTGGTGGGCCGCGGCCTCGGCGGCGGCGGCCTCGCCGGCGAGCACGGCCAGGATGGCCGCCGAGCGGTCCGGAACCGGGCGCGCCGCGTGGACGTCGACACGGTGCGCCAGGGCGACCGCCTCGGCCCGCCACGCCTGGCAGGCGGCACACGCCGCGAGGTGCTCGTCGACGCGGGGATCGTCGGGGTCGTGGCCGTCGAGGCGGGCGGAGACCGCTTCGCGGCAGGCGTGGCACTCCATGTGAGAAAGAGTCGTTGGTCCCTAGGGAAAAGTTCCCGCGCGCCGCTCCGTGCTCCTACCGTGGCGGGGTGGCCCGTGACCCGCTGACCGAGCTGGCCCTGCGCGCCCAGACCGGCGACCGAGTCGCGTTGTCCGACCTGGTGCGGGCCACTCAGGCCGACGTGTGGCGGGTGTGCGCCCATCTGGCCGACCGCAGCCAGGCCGACGACCTCACCCAGGAGGTGTACGTGCGGGCCCTGCGGTCGCTGCCCACGTTCCGGGCCGACTCGAGTGCCCGCACCTGGCTGTTGGCCATCGCCCGCCACACCGCGATCGACTCGGTCCGGGCCTCGGTGCGGCGACGGGCGATGGTGGCGAAGATCCGGCCCCCCGAGCCGGCGGAGGACACGTCGGCGTCCACCGACCTCGAGGACCTGCTCGCCGACCTCGACCCCGACCGCCGGAGTGCCTTCGTGCTCACCCAGGTCGCGGGCTGCTCCTACGACGAGGCCGCCGAGATCTGCGGCTGCCCCGTCGGGACGATCCGGTCGCGGGTCGCCCGGGCCAGGGCCGACCTCATCGACGTGCTGCGGCGCGCCGAGGCGACGTGAGCTCGGGGAACGCCGCCGGCGTGGCCGAACGGGCAACGGGCCGGGCCCGGACGGCCCGCCCACGGAGTCGGCAGGAGTGGGGGACATGAGACCCACCACCCGAGCGGTCGGGCGCATCGCCGCCGGCATCGCGATGATCGTCGGGGTGGTGCTGCTGGCCGCGCCGCCCGCGGGCGCCCACAACGTGTCGGGCGTCGGTGCCACCAACTACCTCACCACGCTCGAGGGCGTCAGCCCGCAGACCCCGGGCATCACGGTCCGGGTGGTGGAGGCGGGCAGCCGCCTCGAGCTCACCAACACCAACGACCAGGAAGTGGTGGTGCTGGGCTACGAGGACGAGCCCTACCTGCGCATCGGGCCCGACGGTGTCTTCGAGAACCAGCGATCGCCCGCCACCTACCTCAACCGCGACCGCACCGGTTCGCAGACCGGGCCGTCCACCGTCGACCCCGAGGCCGAGCCCGACTGGAAGAAGATCTCGTCGAGCCACACCGCCCGGTGGCACGACCACCGCATCCACTGGATGGGGGCCGACGTCGCTCGCCCCGACCACCGCTTCGTCGTGGAGGACCAGTGGGTCGTGCCACTGACGTACGCCGGCGACCGCCTCGAGGTCACCGGTCAGCTGCTCTGGGTGCCCGGCCCCAGCGCCCTGCCCTGGTGGGGGCTGGTGGTCGCCCTGATCGTCCTCGGGGCCGTGGTGGGGCTCCGGCCCTGGTGGGGCAAGGGCCTGGCCGCCCTGCTGGCCGCACTGATCGTCACCGACCTGGTCCACGTCATCGGGATCATGGGGGCCACGGCGGGAGGCCCGAACCTGGTCGCGGCGGGGCCGAGCCTGATCTATTCGATCGTCGGCTGGGGCGTGGGCATCGTGGGCGTGAGCCTGCTGTGGCGGGCCAAGCGCGACGGCCTGTTCGCGGCCATCTTCGCCGGCGTCCTGCTGGCGGTGTTCGGGGGCCTCAGCGACCTCAGCGTGCTCGACCACTCGCAGGTGCCGTTCGCGTGGAGTGCCGTCTCCGCCCGCGTCCTGGTGGCCGCCACCCTTGGCCTGGGCCTCGGCGTCACCCTGGGCTCGGGCCTGGCGCTGTGGCGCCTCGGCGCCTTCAGCGGCATCGCCCTGTCACGCCCTCCGGCGGGCCCCGCCACCGGGGACGCTGGGACGCGCCGGTAGCCTCGGGCCCATGGACAGCGAGGCGGACCCCGGCGCCGAGGCCCCGATGGACGAGGTGAGCGGTGCCGACGACGACGCCCCGGCCGACGCCCTGCACGACGAGTCCGAGCAGGACGAGTCCGGACACGACGAGGCCGAGCCGTCCCGGTGGAGTGCACCGCGCCGAGCGCCGTCGAGCGGCGGTGCGCGAACCGGGCTGAGCACCCTGCAGATCGCGGTGCTGGTGGTGGCGTTCGCCTTCCTGGGCGGCGCCATGGGCTACCTGCTCGGCCACCGCACGTCGGGGCCGCCCGACAGCGCGGTCGACACGGGGTTCCTGCAGGACATGATCGACCACCACGAACAGGCGGTCAGCATGGCCAGCGTCGCCACCGCCGGGGCGTCCGACCCCCTCGTGCGGGACATGGCGCGCGAGGTGCTGATCGAGCAGCGCTACGAGATCGGCCTCATGGACGGGTACCTCCAGGCCCGTGACGAGGAGCGGGGCGCCCCGGAGCGCCAGGTGATGGCCTGGATGGGCCGGCCCGTGCCGTTGGCCGACATGCCGGGCCTGGCCACGCCCGAGCAGATGGACGCGCTGCAGGCGGCCGACCCCGACGCCACGAACCTGCTGTTCCTCGAGCTCATGAAGGCCCACCACCTCGGCGGGATCGACATGGCCGAGTACGCCGCCCGCCACGCCGCCGACCCACGGGTGCGCCACCTGGCCGAGGTGATGGCCCGGGTGCAACGCCAGGAGGTCCGCGAGTACGAGCTGAAGATCGCGGAGCTGAACGGCGGGTGATCCGGCGTCACCGTGGCCTGGGCCGCGTCGGCGCGACCGCCCTGGCCGCAGCGCTCGCGGTCGGTGCCCTGCTCGGCCCCGCCGCGCTCCCCGCGTCGGCGCACGGCGGGGGCGGGGCCATCAGCCTGGTGAACATCGAGCCGACCGGCACCGACACCGTGGCGCTCGAGGTGTGCGTCACCTTCACCCTCGACCGTGACCAGGCCGACACCGCCCGGGTGACCGTGCGGGCCCAGGGGCCGGAGGACGCCGAGGTGCCCGCGGCCCGGATGGAGGTGGGCGATCAGCCCGGCCTGCGCACCGCCGAGGTGGAGTTCCCGAGCCGGGGATCGTGGACGATCCTCGTCGAGTCCACCTTCCCGCCGGCCCAGCTCTCGGTGCCCGTCACGGTGGGCGGCGACGTCCGGGCCTCCCCGGCCGCGACCGCCCTCGACCCGAACCAGCCCGCGGCGTCGTGCCAGCCCCCGTCGGGCGACACGCCCGCATGGCTCGTGGCCGGCTTGGGCAGCGCGCTCGCCATCGCGGTGTTCGGCGGTCTGCTGTTGCTGCTCCGCCGGGCCACGACCGCGCCGACCGACCCCTCCTGATCCCGCCCGGCCGGCCGGCCGGGGTCAAATCAGGGAGCCGAGGACGAGCGACGGGAGCGCACCAGCATCACGCCGCCGAAGCCGATGGCCGCGAGCACCAGCACGACGAGCACGACACCCGTGCTCGAGTCGTCCTGGTCGTCGTGGGCATCGCTCGCGGCGGCGTCCTCCTCGCCGTGGTGCTCGGTCACGGTGGTCGCCGACTCCTCGGCGTGGTGGTCGCCCTCGCCGGCGGTGGTCTCCTCGGCATGGTGGTCGCCCTCGCCGACGGTGGCCTCCTCGCCGGCGGCCACCACGGTGACCTGCGGGGCCGGGTGCTCGGGCTCCTCACCCTCGCCGTCCCACTCCTCGATCCAGCCGATCTCGCCCGTCACACAGGTCTGCACGGTCTTGAGCAGCAACACGTCGCCCACCGCATCGGCCGACGGGGTGAGCTCGATCTCGAAGGCCTGGCTGGTCTGGGCGTCGAGCTCGTTGCCAGGGTCGGCCGTGAAGGTCACCGTGTCGGCGGTCGAGTCGACGGTCCAGCCGTCGGGCGCGACCGGGGTGGCGTCGTCCACCCCGTCGGGGATCTGAACGGCCACCTCCTTGGTCGGTGAGTCGTCGCACCCGTGCTCGAGGGTCAGCCCCACCGTCGTGCTCGAGCCGGCCTGCACCTGTTCGACGGTGGGCTCCACATGGGCCAGAGCGGGCGCGGCGCCGAGGATGACGGCGACCACCGTCACGCCACCGAGGGCGAGCGCGCTCCGGGCGGAGGGGAGGGACATGGGCAGGCTCCTTGCGGTTCGATCCATCGGCCGGCACACCCCACGGGTGCCCGGGTCGTCCAACGGTGGTCGAACGGGAGACCCGCCGAGTTCCCGGGCGCTGCCACCAACGTCCGGGACCGCCACGCGACTCTGCCCCGGGGCATGCGCCTCTGCCTGACACCATGGGCCGATGACCGGGAGCGGCGACGGGCCGAGCCTCGACGCGGTGGTGGCCGCCACCCCCGCCGACCGCGACCGGGTGGTCGACCTGCTGCGGGCCGCCAGCATCCTCGCCGTGGTGTGCGGCCACTGGCTGATCGCCACGGTCGTGCGCGACGACGGGACGCTGCAGGGCACCAACGCCCTCGCGGCCACGCCGTGGCTCCGGCCCCTGACCTGGGTGTTCCAGGTGATGCCGGTGTTCTTCATCGTCGGCGGCTTCGCCAACCTGCGATCGCTCGAGGCCTCCGGCGGCCGCGACACCGGCGCGTACCTGGCGGCCCGCGCCGAGCGCCTGCTGCGGCCCACGCTGGCGTTCGCCGCGGTGTGGCTGGTGGTGGGCCCCCTGCTCGTGCGCGGGTGGGACGAGCCGCTCGCCGCCGACGTGGCCCGGATCGTGGCCCAGCCGCTGTGGTTCCTCGCCGTCTACCTGCTGGTGGTTCTGGCCGCGCCGGTGCAGTTGCGGGTGCATCGACGTCATGGCCTGGTGTCGCTGGTCGTCCTGTTCGCGGTGGTGGCGGCGCTCGACGGGCTGCGCCTCAGCGAGGTCGCCCCTGGGCCGGCCGTGGTGAACTACCTGGCCGTCTTCCTGTTCGCCCAGGAACTGGGCTTCGCCTACGCCGACGGGCGCTTCGCCCAGGTGCGCCCGCGCACCGCGGTCGGGTTCGCGGCCGGCGCGCTGGCCGTGCTGGTGGCGCTCACCACGGTGGGCCCCTACCCCGTCTCGATGATCGGGCTGCCGGGCCAGCGGATCTCCAACATGAGCCCGCCGACGCTGCCGATCCTGGTGCTGGGCCTGGCCCAGGGGGCGGTGCTGCTGGCGCTGCACGGCCCACTCTCCCGGTGGCTGCAGCGGCCGAAGGTGTGGCGGGCCACCATCGTCGTGAACCTCGTCGTGCTCACGATCTTCCTGTGGCACCTCACCGCGTTCGTCGCCGCCGGCGCCGGGCTCCTCGCCCTCGGGCTGCCGGTGGTCGATCCCGGCACGACCACCTGGTGGCTGGAACGCCCGCTGTGGCTCGCGACGGCAGCTGCCGTGCTGGTCGCCCTGGTGCTGGTCGCCGCTCCGGTGGAACGGCGCCGGGTGGCTCCGCCGACGGCGGGTCACGTGCCCCGGCGGGCAGCCGGGGCAGCCCTGGCGGTGGCGGGCCTGGCCGGCCTGGCCCTGGCCGGCTTCGCCCACCCCTTCGATGCCGGGCGTCGCGATCTGTTGGGGCTGCGCCTCAGCCCGATCGTGGCCGGGGCGTTGCTGCTGACCGGTTGGCTGGCGGCCCGGGGGCCGATCACCCGCCGGTGACCGCGGCGCGGGGTACCGGAACGATGCGCGGTCAGGCCCGCCGGATCGACTCGACCACGCTGAGCGTGACGACCGTTGCGGCCAGCACCACGAGCAGCGTCGCCGCGGCGACGTGCGGGCCGGCGAGCCCGACGACCGCCGCCACGGCCCCGAGCGCCACCGCACGTTCGACCAGCAGCGTGTGTCGGGCGCGCGCGTTGCCGGCGATGAAGCCCACGAGGAACAGGACGAGGCCGCCGCCGACCGCGATCAGCCCGGTGTCACCGAGCGGCTCGGTCGGGTGCGCGACCGCCTCCTCGACGCCGAGCGCGAACACGACACTGCCCAGCACGATCGGGAAGTGCCCGAAGGTGAACAGGTCACGGGCGAGCCGGCCCCGCCGACGCAGGTCGGGCTCGGTGGCGAGCCGTCGTTCGGTCGCCTCCTGGACCCAGTCGAAGTAGCCCCACCACTGGCTGGCGACGATGGTGAAGGCGGCCAGCGTGGTGACCAGCACCACGGGGGTGAGGTCGAGCCCGGCGACCGTTGCGCCGACACCCACGATCGACTCACCCAGGGCGATGAGCACGATCAGCGCGTGCCGTTCGGCGAAATGACCGGGTGCCACCCCGAACTCGCCGCGCCCGGCCGCCAGGGCCGAGGTGATGTCGATCGCCACCGCCGCGAGCCAGACCCAGGGCCGGGCGTCGGGCGGGCAGAGACCTCCCGCCAGGACCACCAGCGGCGACACGACTGCGACAGGCAGGTAGCTGCGGAGCGCGTCCCGCTGGACCTCGTCGGCCTGTACACCGAACCAGTACAGGGCCAGGCCGGCGAGCCGGACCAGGGTGTAGGGCACCGCGAACCGCAGGCCGCCGTGGAGGTCGAACGCATCGGGCATCGCCGCCGCGAACAGCAGGGTGAGCGCGGTCACGGCCAGCAGGGCGATCCGGGTGCGGCGCCGGTCCAGGTCGATGGCGTTGCCGGCCCAGGTGAACTGCGACCACGCCCACCACACGAGCCAGGCCATCAAGAACGCGTGCAGCCAGCCCGCGAGGCGATGGTCCTCGTGCAACATGGTCACCAGCTGGGTGACGGCGAAGACGAAGACCAGGTCGAAGAAGAGCTCGAGGTAACCGGCCCGCTTCTCGGCCACCGCCGCTCCCGGCGCTCCGGCCGACCCTTCGACCGGTCCTGCGCTCACCGTCCCAGCACCCCGAAGCCGAAGTCCCTCCCCCAACCACGGCGGAACGCCAGGTGGATCCACAGGCGCGCGGCGTCCTCGACCATGCCGATGCACTCGGGACCACCGAGGTCGGCGACGTCGAAGCCCATCGAGCGGGCCAGCGCGACGACGGCCGGACGGCCCTCGTCGGCCCCCGCGATCGGGAGGAACACGGCGACGCCGTCCACCGTGGCGTCCTCGAGGTGTTCGGCGCCGATGGTGTTGAACGCCTTCACCACGAATGCGTTCGGGGCGAGCGCCGCCACGTAGGCGCCGACCGTGTCATGGCCGTCCGGGACAGGTATGCCCACGGCGTTGGTGGCGTCGACCACGACCTTCCCGGCCAGCGGACCGAGCGATGCCACCGCGTCGGCCAGGGCCGGAACCGGTACCGCCAACACGACCACACCGGAATCGGCGACCGCCGAGGCGGTGTCGGTGACCTTGATCCCCACCGAGTCGAGGTCGGCGGCTCGGTCCGGCCGGCGCACGCCGACGGTGACGCGGTGTCCGGCCCTCGCCAGGCCCCGGGCGAGGGCGCTCCCGACGTTCCCGGCCCCGATCACCGCAACTCGCACCACCTGGTCTGGGTGACTCGCTCCGGCGGTGTCGACAGATTCGCTCATCTGCTCGTTCCTCTCCACGTTGTGTACCGAGGATATCAATACAGATCAGTACCGTAATATTCCCACTAGCATGGACCACGTGAGCAGCGCCGGGCCCGGCCGGCCCCTCGATCGCAGCATCGACGAGCGCGTCCTCGCGACCACTGCGTCGCACCTTGCCCGCCACGGGTACGAGGCCATGTCGCTCGTCGCCATCGCCCACGAGGCCGACACCACCCGCCAGGCCCTGTATCGGCGGTGGCCGTCCAAGGCGGAGCTCGCCACCGCGGCGATCGAGGCACTGGCCCGCGCCGAGCAGCGCCCCTCGACCGACGACCCCTACGCCGACCTCGTCGACGAGCTCAAGAGCTTCCAGCGCGGCATCAGCCGACCCGACGGTCTCTCCATGGTCGGCACCATGCTCAACCGCGCCACCGACCCCGAGCTCGTCCAGCTGTACCGGCGACGGGTGGTGGCGCCCCGCCGCGCCGCGCTGCTCCGGATCCTGCAGCGGGCACACGCGGACGGGCTGCTCGACCCCGAAGCCGACGTCGAGCTCGCCGTCACCATGCTCACCGGCAGTTGGTATGCCCGCGCCCTGGCGGGGGACCCGCCACCGAGGCGTTGGGCCGAGCGAACCGCCGCGGTGACCTGGCGAGGCCTCGGCGGGCAGCATCCGTCACCGGCGCCGCGCCGCCACCGGTGATGCCCTGCGGCCGCCGGGCTCCTGGAGGCGGCGAGTGCGCCTGACTCGTGGTGGGCCGGGGAGGATTTGAACCTCCGTAGGCAATGCCGACGGGTTTACAGCCCGTTCCCTTTGGCCACTCGGGCACCGACCCTTGGAGCAGGAGACCCTACGGAGGGCCGTCTGCACTGTCCAGTCTGGCGTGGCGTCCGCTCGCGGACGAGCGAGATACGGGAACACCGACGAGGGCCGCGGATCGACCCACCGGTCACCGGCAGGCCGGTAGGGTCGCGCCCATGCCAACGTTCGACGTCGTCTCCGAGGTGGACGCCCAAGAGGTGCGCAACGCGGTCGATCAGGCCAGTCGCGAACTGGCGCAGCGCTACGACTTCAAGGGCACCAATTCCACCATCGAGTTGGGTACCAACGAGATCACGCTGCACACCTCGAGCGAGGACCGCCTGACCGCGCTCACCCAGTTGCTCGAGGAGAAGCTGGTCAAGCGCAAGGTCAGCCTGAAGGCCCTCGACTACGGGAAGGTGGAGGAGGCCTCAGGGGGCACCGTCCGCCAGGTGGTCACCCTGGCCGCCGGCATCTCGTCCGACAAGGCCCGCGAGCTCAACAAGTTCATCAAGGGCCTCGGCCTCAAGGGCATCCAGAGCCAGACCCAGGCCGACCAGCTGCGAGTGAGCGGCAAGAAGCGCGACGACCTCCAGGCGGTGATCGCCGCCCTCCGCGAGGAGGACTTCGGCATCCCGCTGTCGTTCAGCAACTTCCGCGACTGAGGGGCAAGCACCGCATCGCGGCGGTCAGGGGATCCCGATGCGGGTCTCGCACCCCGGTCCGGTGTCGGTGCCGGGACCGCCGCGGCAGAGGTCGTCGCTCCCCGGCCCACCGACGAGCTGGTCGTCACCCCCCTCGCCTCGGAGGCTGTCATCGCCACCCCGGCCGAGGAGCACGTCGGCGCCCACCTGACCGTCGACGAAGTCAGGGCCCGCGCCGCCGTCGAGCACGTCGCGGCCCCCACCGCCGTCGAGCATGTCGGCGCCGGGACCGCCGAGGGCGTCGTCGCGACCGGCACCACCGTCGAAGAAGTCGCGCCCGGTCCCCCCACAGAACACGTCGTCGCCGCCGAGGCCCAACACCAGGTCGATGCCGTCGGTACCGAGGATCACGTCGTCGCCCTCGGTCGGCTGCTGCTCGGCGCCGAGGTCGACGGTGACGTCCTGACCCTGGCACTGCGCCACGGCCGGCGGTGTGTAGGTGATGGTGACCACGCCGTCACCCGACCGCACGCCCGCGGTGGTGAGGTGAGGCGGCCACGAGGAGCCACCACCCCCGCCGCCGGCAGACCCCAGCTGCGGGGGCAGGCCGCCGCCCCCGCCACCGAACAGGCCGCCACCGCCACCGCCACCGCTCACGCAGCCCACGATGCTCATCGGTACGGTCGAGCCGGCGACCCCGGACCCGCCGGTCCCCGGGCCTCCGGCGTTGGTCGGCGTGCTCCCGTCGCCACCGGCGAGCTGAGTGCCGCCACTGCCACCCGATCCGCCTCCGGCCCCGCCGCTCGCCCCACCACCGGTGCCGCCCACGACCGACGAGCTGCCGGCATTGGGGGTGCCGATGGCCGCCGCCGACGCGCTGCCGGCCCCGCCGCCACCGCCGGCCCCCACGACCACGCGGGCGTCGAGCCCGGTGCCGCCCTTGCGGATGTCCGACGCACCACCACCGCCGCCCCCGCCGGCCCCGCAGTTGCGCGCCGAGTCGAAGACCTCCAACTGAGCCGCCGCGCCGTTCCCCCCACCGTTGAACCCACCCGCGCCACCGGAGGCGGACGGTGCGCTGGTGGCCGAGCCCACGCCACCCTGTCCCCCGACGTAGACCGAGAGTTGCTCGCCCGGTGACACCGGCACGTTCGTCTGCGCGCTTCCGCCCAGCGCGCCCGCCGTGGCCGTGGAGGCGGCACCGGCCGCCTGTTGGCCCGCGCCACCCTGGGCCCCGAAGGCCACGACCGTCAGCATCTCGACGCCCTCGGGCACCGTGAAGGTCTGCACGGCGCCGGTGAACCCGAACGTCTCGGTGACCGGTGCCGGCCCGCCGGCGCCGGCCGGCGGCGAAACGACCACCAGTGTCGCTCCGCCCAGCAACACCGCGATCAGCCCTGCGGCCCGCGTCCGTGATCCGATGGTCAAGTGCATGTGGCCGGCCTCCGGTTCCGATTGGGGCCGGAGCCTACGCCCCACCGACTCGGCCCGCGGCGGCGCGGTCGCTGCCGGTCGGTGCCGCCGCCTCAGCGGTCGAACGACTCGGCCACGTCGAGGGTGAAGCCGGGCGGGAGCGGCGTAGGGTCGATCAGGCCGATGCGGCCGCGCTCGCCAGTGGCCTCCCCGATCAGGAGATGGGTCGAAAGGGGAAGTACAGAGGCTGGACGGCGCCGTCGCCGCCGGGCCAGCCGGTGATCGCGTCGCCGGTCCACACGGGGTACTGCACGGCGAGGTCGCCCTCGAGGAGCTGCCACGCGTCGGCGGCGGGGTCGTACACCGCGGACTGGACGTTGTTCGAGTTGAAGAAGATCATCCGGTCACCGATCCCGAGCATGTGGCTGAAGTGACCCTCAGCCGGGCTGGGCGACGGCACCAGCCAGTCGTCCTGCTCGTGTCCCTGGCGCACGCTGTGGAACTGCGGCATCGAGCCCGTGTTGCGGTACAACGCCATGTCGTCGGTGCAGTCGAGCTGGGCGGTGGCGGTGCCGAGGGGCGCCTCCTCGGCAGCCACCGTGGTGCGCCACCGCGGGTCGTGGTCGGTGAGGGTGAGGAGGTGGAGGGTCGGGTCGAGGTACCCGATCCACCCGCCGGGGCGAGGGTCGGTGTCGGACAGCGGGGGCTCACCGACGTCCTCCAGGATCGAGCCCGACATCACCGCCACGGTGTCGCCGGCCAGGCACCGGGCGTCGGCCCGGACCTCGGGCGAGGGCAGTCGGCGCCACCGGTCCTCCGCCGGCGTGTACGCCCACAGCTGCTCGATGACGTCGTCCCTCGACCCGAGGACGAACAGGGCCCGGCCGTCGCTGGTGGCGCCGACCGGTTCGGTGGCCCCGTTGACCAGCCCGTCCATGGCCGCCGGCATCGTCACCTCGCGCCAGTCGTCATCGGTCACCGAGTACACCGCCGCGGCGTAGGTGCCCGGCTCGCACGTGCCCGTCGTGTCCTCGGGGTCCGGGTTCGGGTGGGGGCAGTCGATGCCCAGCACCACCACCTCGTCATCGACGGCGATCGCCTCGGGGTACTGCACCGGATCCGCGAACGGTGCCTCGGGCAGGGGCTCCATGGCCGGGGTCTCGACATCGAAGAGGGCGCCGTCGGTGCGCGCGAGCACGACCCCCTCGGGGGAACGAGGGGCGCCGGCGAACGGATCGTCGCCCACCGGATCCGGTGTCCCGACCGCGCCGCCGTACACGAAGAGGCGGTCCCCCACCCATGCCAGCGCCGGGCTCTGTCGCGGGCTCAGCGCGACCTCGTCCACCGATCCCCCCGCCTCGGGCGACCCGGCCGAGCCACAGGCCGCCAGCGCGACCATGACGCCGATGACGCCCACCAGCAGGATCCCCCGACGACGCATCCGACCAGTCTGGCGGTCCGGAGCCGACCGGGGCCTCAGCAGTCGTCGCTGGGTGGCTCCACCGTGACCAGGTAGGCGGCGACCGCCGCATCGGCGCAGGGGATTCCCCCGCTCGTGTGCTGATCGGCATCGACGGTGAGCAGGTGCCCGTCCTCCAGCGCGCTGGCGACCGCCTCCGCCTCCGCGTAGGGCGTGACGGCGTCGCCGGTGTTGCCCACCACGAGGATGGGCGGCGAACCGGGCGCCACCACCGGGTCGAGGGGACGGGTGGTGGGCGCCGGCCAGAACGCGCACCCCCGAAGCTCGTTGGCCTCGACCGCGCCGATCCGGGGCGCGGCGGCGACCACGCGGTCCACGAAGGCGTCCCACTCGCGCGCACCCTCGGGGTGGGGCATGTCCACGCACCAGATCGAGAGGTAGGCGACGTAGTCCGACGACCCGTCGTACAGCCCGGCCAGCTCGGCCAGCGGGTCGCCGTCACCGGCCAGCGCGGCGGCCAGTCCCCGCAGATAGGTGTCCCAGAGCTCGTCGCTGTAGGTGGCGAAGAACGAGGCCCGGCCGAACTCGGCGGGCCCCAGCGGCACCGGGTCGCCCGGGAGGTCGGCCCGCTCGACGGCGGCGGCGACCTCCGCGAAGGCCGCATCGGCGTCGTCGACCGGGCACTCGGGATCGGCGGCGCAGTGGGCGAAGATCGCATCCAGGCCGTCCTCGTAGGCCCGGGCCTGGGCCAGGTAGCTCTCCTCGTGGTCGGTCGTGGGGTCGACCACGCCGTCGAGCACCATGGCCCTGATGTGCGTGGGGAACAGCGCCGCGTACCGGGCACCGATCATGGTGCCCGCCGAGTAGCCCAGGTAGGTGAGGCCCTCCTCACCCAACGCCAGGCGGATGGCTTCCAGGTCGCGCGCCTCGCTCTGCGTGCCGAGGAACGGCAGCGCGTCACCGTCCTCGGCCTGGCACTCGTCGGCGATGGCCCGCGCCCGACGGTCCAGATCTCGACGTTCGGTGGCGTCGTCGGGGCTGGGATCGGCTCGCAGCCAGGCGGCCACGGTGTCGCCGCAGTGCAGCGGGGAGCTCTCCCCCACCCCCCGGGGGTCCCAGCCGACGATGTCGAAGCGGCGACCGGCGCCCGGCGGGTAGCCACCGGCGAGGACGCTCTCGATCCCGCTGCCTCCCGGGCCGCCGGGGTTCACGAGCAACGACCCGATCCGACGGTCGGGGCGCGTGGCCGGTACCCGGACCAGCGCCACGGAGGTGGTGGCGCCATCCGGGTCGCTCCAGTCGAGCGGGACGCGAACGCGGGCACAGTCGTGGTCGGCGGCGCAGTGCCGCCAGTGGATCGGCACCGGATCGAACGGAAGGGGCGGAGCCGTCGCCGGCGCGGTGGCGACGGCGGTGGTCGTCGATCCGGCGGCATCCTCCCCCGCCCCCTGGTCGCTCGCGCAGCCCGCCGCCACCAGACCGGCCACCATCGCGATGCCCGCCGTCGTCCGCCACCACCCGAGCCCGCTCACGTCGGCACCATAGGACGGCCAGGGGCTGACGGCATCGGTGATCTGCGCCGATGTCGGGCATCCCGGTGTCGGCCCGAGGGCAGACGCTCCCGCTCGGGCACCTCCGCGCGGCGCCGTCGGGCCCATGACCGCTCGGCTCGGCCGCGCTCGGGTCCGTTCACCCACCTCGGCACCGCCACGCCGCTTCTGGCGGCACCACGGTGCCCGGAGCGGGTGTGTGCGCGTTCCCTGCGCGGTCCGCCGCCGCTCAGCTGTCGTAGTAGCCGGAGTGGATGTAGACGCAGGGGACGCCGGCGCTGTGGAACATGTCGACGTTGCGGCGGTCGTCCTCGAAGGCCAGGCGCAGGTCGAAGCCGTAGTCGCGCAGTTCGTCGACGGTGCGGTGCTTGAAGTGGCGCGACGCCATGTAGTCGGCGTGCTCGCGCATGATCAGCAGGTCCCAGCGCAACTGGTAGCGCGCCAGCCAGCCCAGGGTCTGGGGTTGCACGCGGATGGGCCGGGCGGTGAGCAGGATCACCCGCAGCGCAGGGTCGAGCAGGTCGAGCAGGCGGGCCACCTCGTCGATCAGCGGGTCGTCGCCGCAGGCGTGGAAGAACGCCTCCCAGTCACGCCGTGGGTACTCCAGGTAGTGCTGGCGCCCGGCCGCGTCGGACAGCACGCCGTCCATGTCGAACACCACGGCCGGGCCGGGCTCGACCCGACCCTCACGCCACCGCCAGTTGTCCCAGTCGCCCGCGACCAGCCCCGGCACCCCGTCCTAATCCTCTTGGGGCGCCGCAGCGGCCCGCTCGCGGATCTCGTCCACCACCGAGGCGTCGGCCAGGGTGGTGGTGTCGCCGAGTACGTGGCCGTCGGCCACGTCGCGCAGGAGGCGCCGCATGATCTTGCCGCTGCGGGTCTTGGGCAGGTCGGGCACGAAGATCACCGTCTTGGGGCGGGCGGTGGGGCCGATCTTCTTGGCCACGTGCTGGCGCAACTCCTCGCCGAGCTCGGGCGACGCCTCCTGGTCGCCCTTCAGGATCACGTAGCCGATGATGGCCTGGCCGGTGGTGGGGTCGTTGGCGCCCACCACCGCCGACTCGGCGACCGACGAGTGGTCCACCAGGGCCGACTCGACCTCGGTGGTGGACACCCGGTGGCCCGACACGTTCATCACGTCGTCGACCCGACCGAGCAGCCACAGGTAGCCGTCGTCGTCGATCTTGGCCCCGTCCCCGGCGAAGTAGCGACCCGGGTACTTGCTCCAGTAGGTGTCGAAGTAGCGCTGGGGGTCGCCGTAGATGCCCCGCAGCATGCCCGGCCACGGCCGGGTGAGGGTGAGGTACCCGCCGCCCCGCTCGATGGGGGTGCCGGCGTCGTCGACCACCTCGACACCGATGCCCGGGAGCGGGAACGTGGCCGATCCCGGCTTGGTGACGGTGACGCCCGGCAGCGGGGTGATCATGTGACCGCCCGTCTCGGTCTGCCACCACGTGTCGACGATGGGGCAGCGCTCACCGCCGATGTGCTCGTGGTACCACATCCACGCCTCGGGGTTGATGGGCTCGCCGACGGTGCCGAGGAGGCGGAGGCTGGACAGGTCGTGCTTCGCGGGCTCCTGGTGGCCCCACTTCATGAACGTGCGGATGGCCGTGGGGGCCGTGTAGAGCTGGGTGACGCCGTAGGTCTCGACGATCTGCCACAGGCGGTCGCGGCCGGGCGTGTCGGGCGTGCCCTCGTAGATCACCGAGGTGGCCCCGTTGGTGAGCGGGCCGTAGACGATGTAGCTGTGGCCGGTGACCCAGCCGATGTCGGCCGCGCACCAGTAGACGTCGGTGTCGGGCTTCAGGTCGAAGACGTACTTGTGGCTGAACGCCACGTGGGTGAGGTAGCCGCCCGTGGTGTGCATGATGCCCTTGGGCTTGGCCGTGGTGCCCGAGGTGTAGAGCAGGTAGAGCAGGTCCTCGGAGCCCATGGGCTCGGGCGGGCAGTCGGTGGATGCCTCGGCCATGAGCTCGTGGTACCAGTGGTCGCGACCTTCGGCCATGGTGACGTCCTGGCCGGTGCGCTGCACCACCACCACCGATCGGACCGACGGGGTGGACGTGACGGCGGCGTCGACGTTCACCTTCAGGCCGGACGGGGCGCCTCGGCGGTAGCCGCCGTCGGCGGTGACGACCACCCCGCACTCGGCGTCGTTGATGCGGTCGATGAGCGAGTCCGGGGAGAAGCCGCCGAACACCACCGAGTGGGCGGCGCCGATGCGGGCGCAGGCCAGCATGGCCACCGGCAGCTCGGGGATCATCGGCATGTAGATGGCCACCCGGTCGCCTTTGGCCACCCCCAGGCCCTTCAGGACGTTGGCGAACTTCCGCACCTCGTCGTGCAGGTCGGCGTAGGTGAGGGTGCGGGTGTCGCCCGGCTCGCCCTCCCAGTGGTAGGCGACCTTGTCGCCGCGGCCGGCCTCGATGTGGCGGTCGAGGCAGTTGTACGAGACGTTGAGCTCACCCCCGAGGAACCACTTCGCGAAGGGCAGGTCCCACTCGAGGACGGTGTCGAAGTCTTTGCTCCAACTGACCAGCTCACGGGCCTGGCGGGCCCAGAAGGCCTCGTGGTCGGCGTCGGCCTCGTCGTAGAGCGAGCGGTCGGACACCAGGGCATTGGCGACGAAGTCGGCCGACGGCGGGAAGGTGCGCTCCTCGCTCAGGTAGTTCTCGATCGTGGGTTCGGACATCGGTTCCCCTCCGGGCGCGGCTCGACCTGCGGTGCGGTGGCGATCCTAGTGATCCCCACTCACCCCCCGTTCGGGAGCGACCCGGCACCGGCACCGCCCGAACCAGGGGCCACCTCACCCGCAGGCGATGGCCTTGGCCAGAGCGGTGCCGACCGCGATCACGCCTGTCTACGGCGCCAGGTCGGACGCCACGCAGGCGAGGCCGTCCTGGGCGGCGTAGCCCAGGTGGTCGAGGCCGAAGAGGTCCTCGATGCCGCAGAGCAGGCCGTAGTGGTTGAACGGGGTGTCGTCGGTGGCGCCCGCCTCGAGTCGGGGCGAGAGCAGCAGCGCCCCCGTGCGCCCGCCACCGGGGCCGTTGATGCCCGGTTGCGCGACGTTGGGCCCGGTGGGCTCGTCGCAGCAGGCCGAGGAGTCGCCGGTCTCGCCGGCGAGCTCGGCCTCGTCGAAGGTGATCACCAGCAGGCCGCCCTCCTGGAAGGCGGGCGAGTCCTGGATCTGCGGGACCCACTCCTCGAGGAAGTCGTCGGCGGACTCGAGCCCACCGGGCCGGCCGTCGATGCAGGGGTCGTCGTGGGCGTCGCTGCACAGGTCGGGGGTGATGTAGACGAGGTTGGGGGTGGTGTCCGCGGACTCGAGCGCGGCGGGCAGCTCGCTCAGGTCGACCACGTGCTCCTGACACGAGGCCTCGTCGTCGATGATCGAGTGGAAGTAGACGAACGGGTTGTGGCGCGCCGCGTACTGGTCGTCGGCCCGTGCGATCTGGGTCTCGTCCACCTCGCCGATGACCGGGTGGCGACACGGCTCGCCCATGTCCTCCATGAACCCGCCCCAGGTGAGGCCGGCCTCCTCGAGCTGGCCGGCGACGGTCTGCACCTCGGCCGGGTAGACGCACCCGTCACCGGCGACGATGCCGTCGGCGTCGGTGCCCGTGGCCTCGAAGTCGGTGTAGGTGATGCAGTCCCGCTGGGTCGACTCGCTCGGGGGCTGGCCGCTGATCTGGGCCAGGTAGTTGCCGAGGCTTGCGTGGGCGGTGCCGAAGTACTGGGTGAGCAGCTTGCCGTCCTCGGTCAGCCCGTTCAGGAAGTCGGCCGGCGAGTCGGGCCCGAAGGTCTCGTCGAAGCCCTTGTTCTCGAGGTTGATGACGAACACGTGGCTGATGGGCGCCGGGCCCGCCTCGGTGGTGGTGGTCGCCTCGCTGGTGTCGGAGGCCGACTCGTCGTCACCCCCGCTCGAGCTGCACGCGCCCAGCGCGAGCACCATGGCGGCGACGAGGGCGATCAGCACGTGAGGTGTCCGGCGTGTCATGAACGCGAAACCTACTGTGACCGATGGGTCAGCGCGGACCGATCCACTCCAGCACCCTGAAGGCACCCAGCCCCGCGGGGTCGCACAGGGCCTCCGCCTCGGTGACGCGGCTGCGGGCACGGATGGCGGCGAGGTCGCCCACCTGCGCCCGCTCGGACCAGCGCCGGCGCCCTTCCGCGACCAACTCGTCGATGCCGTGGGCCCGGAGGAACTCGGCCTGCGACCGGTCGGCGTCGGGCGGACGCACGGCGGCCAGCTGGTCGACCGCCACCTCGACGGTGACGTCCTGGGTGCCGGGGGCGTGCAGGGGGTCGCCACCGCGGTCGTGGCCGCGGTAGGTGCGCAGCCACTCCCCCTGCGGGCGATCGGCCATGGAGCCGGTCGTGTCGGCGTAGTCGATGACCACCACCCGCCCCCGCTCCACGAGGCCCAGCGCCTCGCCCACCCACGCCGCCGCCTGCTCCTGCACCGGGATCCGCGCCCCCACCGCCGCCACGGTGTCGTGCCCGGCGGCCACCTCGGGCACGTCGGCACCTGCGAGCGGCACGAGCAGCTCGGCGCCGCCGTCCACCCACACCTCGGCCCAGCCCTCGCCGGTGCGCTCGAGGAGGCGGAACGCCAGGTTGTCGAGCAGCTCGTTGGCCAGCACCACGCCGACGAGGGGGCCGTCGGGCAGGTCGGCGCGGGCCTCGACACCGTCGGGGTGCTGCGCCCGCTGCGCCGCCGACCGCTCCACCGTCACGTAGCGCAGCGCCGGTGTGCACTCGGGGGCGGCGAGGGCGACGGTGCGGGCGAGGGTCCCCGGCCCGGCGCCGGCCTCGACCACCGTGTAGGGCTCGGGCTCGCCGAGCTCGTGCCACCAGGCGTCGAGCGCCCGCGCCACCACCGCCCCGAACAGCGGGCCCACCTCGGGGCTGGTCAGGAAGTCACCGCGCCGGCCGGCCTGTCCCCCGGCCGCGTAGAAGCCCCGCTCGGGGTCGTACAACGCCCGCTCCACGAAGGCGTCGAAGCGTTCCACCGGCCTCAGGCGTTCCTCGGCGGGCGGCGGAGCCCCCGCCGTGGGGGGAGCGCGAGGGGGGCGGCTCCGCCGATCCCCCCTCGCCCTGATCGGGACGGCTCCGCCGGTCCGATCAGAAGAAGACGCCCCGCCGGACGCGGGACCCGAACGTCCGGAGACGGAGCGCCGCAGGCCCGGAGGCGCAGCTCGAACGGAAAGGCGCGCCAGCGCCTTTCCGTTCGAATCAACCGCCGGCGGCGAGGCTGGCCACGTCGCCGAAGTGGGTGACGAGGCCGGGCAGGATGCCCATGACCAGGGTGGCCACGGCGGTGATGGCGATGGCCGCAACCAGCGAGACCGGGACCTTGACCGGTGTGCGGTCGTCGCCGGCCACCGGCTGCATCCACATCTCCCGGGCCACGTTGGCGTAGTAGTACAGCGCGATCACCGAGTTGATGGCGATGGCCACGGCCAGGATGATGCCGGTGGTCGAGGTGCCGTCGAGCACCGCCCGGAACACCAGGAACTTCGCCACCCAGCCGCCGAGCGGCGGGATGCCGGCCAGCGAGAACAGGAACAGCGTCATGGTGACGGCCAGGCCCGGGGCGTACTCGAACAGGCCGGCGAACGACGAGATCTCGGCCGAGCGGGTCTTGCGGGCGACGGCGATCACGACCGCGAACGCACCCAGGTTCATCGCCGCGTAGATCACCAGGTAGACCACCACGGCGGTGAGGGCGGTCTTGGGGTCGCCGGGGGTGGCCAGCGGGGCCAGCATGTAGCCGGCCTGGGCGATGCCCGAGTAGGCCAGCATGCGCACCACGTTGGTCTGGCGCAGGGCGATCAGGTTGCCGACCGTCATGGTGAGGATGGACAGCGCGGCGAAGAACCACTGGGTGACGTCGCCCCGCCCGTGGAAGCCCACGAACACCAGGATCATCAGGGCCACGAACCCGGCCGCCTTCGACGCCACCGCGAGGAACGACGTGATCGGGGTGGGGGCACCTTCGTAGGTGTCGGGCGCCCAGGTGTGGAACGGCACCGCCGACACCTTGAAGGCGAACCCGATGAGCGTGAAGATGATGGCCAGGGTGACCACCGGCGTGCTGTTGGCCGCCTCGCCGATGCGATTGCCGATGTCGATGATCTGCGTGGTGCCGGTGAGGCCGTACAGCAGCGACATGCCGTAGAGCATCACCGCCGAGGCGAACACGCCCATCAGGTAGTACTTCATGCTGGCCTCGTTGCTCTTGAGGTCGCGCTTGCGCCAGCCCACCAGCAGGTAGGCGGGGATCGAGAGCAACTCGAGGGCCACGAACATCGTGATCAGGTCACGGGCTGAGGACATGACCACCATGCCGAGCAGTGACGACAGCAGGAGGAAGTAGTACTCACCCTCGTAGTAGTCGCCCTCGGCCACGTAGTTGGTGCTCAGGAGCACCACGATGTAGCCGCTGATCAGGAAGAGGGCCTTGAACACCAGCGAGAAGTCGTCGACCGCGTAGGCGCCGCCGAACAGGATGCGGTCGCCACCGTCGATGGCCAGGGTGAGGACGGGGATCAGCGACGCCAGCAGCCCGATGCCGGCCAGCGACGACAGCGCCCACTTGCCGTCCTCGTCGGTGAAGAGGTCGACCAGCAGCACGACCACGAGCGTGCCCGTGAGCACGAGCTCGGGCGCGAGGGCGTGGTAGTCGAGGTCGGGCGCGGAGAAGCCTGCGACCTGGGCAAGCACGAAGCCTGCGACCTGGGCGAGCACGGACGCGAGCACGCCCTCAGCCACCCGCCCCGAAGGCGCTCAGCGCACGGGTGACCGCACCGTCGGTCACCGAGAAGATGATGTTGGGGTAGACGCCGAGCACCACGATCAGCAGGACCATCGGTGTCCAGGCGACCAGCTCGAACGGGGTGGCATCGGGAATCGTGTGGCCCTCCCATTCCTCCTTCGGCGTGCCGAACGCCACCCGCTGGTAGAGCCACAGCAGGTAGCCGGCCGCGAGCACGGTGCCGATGGCGGCGATGACCATGTACACCCGGAACACGGTGACGTCCATGTCGGCGCCGGGCTGGTAGGCCGACAGGACCGCCGGGAACTCGCCCCAGAACCCGGCCAGGCCGGGAAGGCCGAGCGAGGCCATCACGCTGAGGCCCAGGATCCAGGCCATGTGCGGGGCCTGCACGAGCAGGCCGCCGAGGCGCTTGATCTCGAGGGTGTGGAAGCGGTCCTTGGTGGAGCCGGCGATGAAGAACAACATGCCGGTGATGAGGCCGTGGGCCACCATGCCGAAGATGGCGGCGTTGAAGCCGAAGTCGGTGAGGGTGGCGATGCCGAGCATCACGAAGCCCATGTGGGCCACCGACGAGAAGGCGATGAGCCGCTTCATGTCGGTCTGGGCCAGGCAGCACAGGGCTCCGTAGATGATGCCGATGACCGCCAGCAGAGCGATCCACGGGGCCCACTCGGAGGCCGCGTCGGGCAGCACCGGGATGGCGATGCGGATGAAGCCGTAGGTGCCCAGCTTCAGGAGCACCGCGGCCAGGATCACCGAGCCGACGGTGGGCGCCTCGGTGTGGGCATCGGGCAGCCAGGTGTGGAACGGGAACATCGGCACCTTGATGCCGAAGCCCAGGAACATGCCGCCGAAGATCAACAGGCCGGTGGTGCGGGCCAGGCCGGCGCCGCCCAGCTCGGCGAGGACGGGGATCTGGAAGCTGCCCTGGAGGAAGTAGAGGGCCAGGAACGACACCAACATGAGGGCCGAGCCGAACAGCGTGAACAGGAAGAACTTGATCGACGCGTACTGGCGGTTCGGGCCACCCCAGACCCCGATCATGAAGTACATCGGGAGCAGGACGACCTCGAAGAAGACGAAGAAGAGGATGAGGTCCTGGGCGAGGAAGGTGCCCACCATCCCCGTCTCCAGGATGAGGATGAGGATGAGGAACGCCTTGGGGTTGTGCGGTTCCGGGAAGTGCTTCCAGGAGTAGATGACACACAGCGGCACGACCAGCAGCGTGAGGGCCAGCAGCGGCAGGGAGATGCCGTCGAGGGCCACGTGGTAGCGGGAGTCGATGAGCGGGATCCAGCTCTCGTCGACCTGGTACTGGAGGATGGCCGTGTGGTCGTAGTCGAAGTTCGCCATGAGGAGGACTCCGACACCGGCGGTCGCCAGCGACGTGACCAGGGCGATCAGCTTGTGCGTCTCCTCCTGGGCGCGCGGCACGAGCAGCATCAGCGCTGCACCCGCCAGCGGCAGGAAGATGGCGAGGCTCAAGCCCCAGCTATCGAGGAAGTCGGACATTGGTCTGCCTCAGCTCCTAAACGATGATCACGAAGATGCCGGCGATCACGACCACGCCCCCGAAGAGCAGAGCGGCGTAGTTCGAGATCTTCCCGGTCTGGATGCCACGGAGCAGCTGCCCCGAGCCCTCGGCGGCGGACCCCGAGGCGTTGACGGTGCCGTCGATGGCGCCCTGGTCGACGAAGCGGTACAGGAGGCGGGCGGTGCCCCGGGCACCGGTCGCCACGCCGTTGACGATGGCGTCGAGGACGTTCTGGTTGAACCAGTACATGGCCCGGGCCACGGGGCCCTTCACGCCGGCCACGATGCCGTCCTCGTAGAGGGCGTCGAGGTAGTACTTGTTCTCGAGGAACGTGTAGCCCGCGTGCGCGGCCTTGTTGCGCTCGGTGAGGCCGTGGGGCCCCTTGTCCTTGAAGAAGTAGAAGTAGGCCAGGGTGATGCCCAGCAGCGCCAGCAGCGTGGACACGACGGCGAGCGGCAGCGAGAACTCGGGGTGGTCGATGGCCGGGAAGTTGGCGATCGGCTCGATCCAGTGCTCGAACTTCAGCTCGAAGCTGTCGGGAGCGATGGCCGCGGGCAGGTTGACGATGCCGAGGAACAGGGCGAACCCGGCGAGGATCCGCAGCGGCCACAGCATGATCTGGGGCGACTCGTGCGGGGTGCCCTCACCGCGGTACTCGCCGAAGAAGGTCAACCAGATCGTCCGGGTCATGTAGGCGGCGGTGAGCATCGCGCTGAACGCGCCGAACACCAGGATCAGCGTGTAGGCGTTGCCGTTCTGGCCCTGCTGGGCGCCGGCGAGGATCTCGTCCTTCGACCAGAAGCCGGCCAGCGGCGGGATGCCCGACAGTGCGATCGAGGCGATCAGGAAGGTGCGGAACGTGGTGGGCATGTACTTGCGGAGCCCGCCCATCTTGCGCATGTCGAAGGTGTGGTGGGCGGCGTGGCTGACCGAACCGGCGCCGAGGAACAGGCAGGCCTTGAAGAAGGCGTGGGTGAAGAGGTGGAAGATGGCCGCCGTCCAGGCGCCCACACCGAGGGCGGCCACCATGTAGCCCAACTGGCTGATGGTGGAGTAGGCCAGCACCTTCTTGATGTCCTTCTGCGCGAAGGCCAGGCAGGCCGCCATCAGGGCGGTGAACCCCCCGATGAAGGCCATGTAGTTCAGCCCGCTCGTGCCGATCGACAGGCCCTGGAAGAACACCGGGTAGAGCCGGGCCACGAGGAACACGCCGGCGACCACCATGGTGGCCGCGTGGATGAGCGCCGACACCGGCGTGGGGCCGGCCATGGCATCGGGCAGCCAGGTGTGCAGCGGGAACTGCCCGCTCTTGGAGGTGACCGCGGCCATCAGCGCCAGGGCGCCGACGAGCATGACGAGGTGGCTCATGGTGCCGTCGAGGGCGGCGATGTTGGTGTCGATGATGCCGAACGTGCCCGCCCCGAAGAACAAGACGATGACGCCGATGATCAGGCCGACGTCGCCCACCCGGTTGGTGAGGAACGCCTTGAGGGCGGCGTTGCTGTTGGCCTGCTCCTCCCACCAGTGGCCGATCAGCACGAACGAGCAGACGCCCACCAGCTCCCAGCTGGTGAGCAGCTGCAGCGTGCTCTGGCTGATCACCAGCATCAGCATCGAGGCGGTGAACAGGCTGAGGAACGCGAAGTAGTGGGTGAAGCGGCGGTCGCCCTTCACGTACTCGGTCGAGTAGATGTGCACCAGCAGCGAGATGCTGGTGACGGTGAACACCATGATCGCGGCGAGGCCGTCGACCAGGGTGCCGGCGGTGAACTCGATGCCGCCCGACTGCCACCACGTGAAGGTGTGGATGATGGGGAGCACCACGTGCTCGCCACCCTCGCCCTCGCCCGACGCCGCGAAGATGCCCGAGAGCCCCGAGTGGCCGCCGGCGGTGTTGACCCGGTCGATCCACTGGGCCAGCACGCCCACCGCGAACACCCACGAGGCCGCCACCGCGGGGATGCCCACCTCGGAGCCGCCGCGGGGCAGGCGCTTGCCGAGCAGGAGGATCACGAGGAACGACGCCGCCGGAAGGGCAGGGATGACCCACGCGTGGTCGAGGAAGAACCCGGGTGCCGATTCGTGGGCGGCCTCGGCCGCCAGGGTGAGCGCGAACATCGTCAGCCCTTCATCAGATCGAGCTCTTCGAGGTCGATGCTCGTCCGGTTGCGGTAGATGAGGAGGATGATGGCGAGGCCGACACCCACCTCGGCGGCAGCCACGGCGATCACGAACAGGGCGAACACCTGCCCGCCGATGTCGTCGTTCATGGCCGCGAAGGCCACCAGGTTGATGTTGACCGCGTTCAGGATCAACTCGATCGACATCAGCACCATCACGCCGTTGCGGCGGGCCAGCACGCCGTAGACGCCGATGCAGAACAGCACCGCGGCCAGCAGCAGGAATTGGTTGAGCAGCATGGGCGGGCCTAATCCCTTCTCGCCACGACGATGGCGCCGACGAGGGCGGCGAGCAGCAGCACCGACACCACCTCGAACGGCACGAGGTAGGTGCTGAAGATGGCGTCGCTGACCTGTGCGGTGGTGGTGACCGTGTCGGCCGGGAGCTCGCTGTCCTCGAAGCGGTCGAGGAGGGTGTAGCCGAGCACCGCCAACAGCAGCACCGCGACCAGCCCACCGATCCACCGCTGGTCGTGGTCGAGGTCGGCCTCGCCGCCGATGGGGGCGCGGGTGAGCATGATGCCGAACAGGAACAGGACGATGATCGCCCCGATGTAGACGAGGATCTGGGTGGTGCCCACGAACTCGGCGCCCAGGATGAAGTACAGGCCACCCACGCCGGCCAGCACCAGCACCAGGTAGAGGGCGGCGTGCACGACGTTGTTGGTGGTGACCACCCGCAGCGCCGCCGCCACGATGACGAGGGCGATGATGCCGAAGGCGATGTTCTGGGCGACCAGGAGGTCGGCGGCGACGATCATCGGGCTCCCCTCATCGTGTCCGGGCGCACCGGGGTGTCCGGGGTCATCGCGGGATCTTCTTCACTTTCTGCTCGGACCCTGCCTCGTAGGCCTCGTGGTCCGGCACGGTCAGCATCCACTCGCCGAGGCGCTCCTTGTCGTGCAGCAGGTCGGCGAGGCGGAACTCGGAGTACTCGTACTCGGGGCTCCAGAACAAGGCGTCGAAGGGGCACACCTCGACGCAGATGCCGCAGTACATGCACAGCGAGTAGTCGATGTCGAAGCGGTCGAGCGCGTTCTTCTGGCGGGGGCTGCCGCCCTCGCGCCGCGGCGGGGCCAGGTACTTGTGGCCCTCGATGTAGATGCACCAGTCGGGGCACTCACGGGCGCACAGCATGCAGACCGTGCAGTTGTCCTCCTTGAGGGCGATGACGCCGCGGGCCCGAGGGGTGGGCGCCTCCTTCTCGTGGGGGTACTGCACGGTGACCGCCGGCTTCAGCATCGTGCGCAGGGTGACGCCGAGGCCCTTGACCAGGCCGGGAACCTGAGGCACTAGAACACCACCTTCAGCACGCCCGTCGCGGCGATGTTCAGCAGCGAGATGGGGATGAGCACCGTCCACGCGAACTTCTGCAGCTGGTCCTCACGGAACCGGGGGAAGGTGAACCGGAACCAGAAGATGAAGAACGACACCAGCATCACCTTGGCGAACAGCACGATGGGGCCGATCACGTTGAGGGCGTTGCTGTCGAGGTCCATGCCCGGCAGCCACCAACCGCCGAGGAACATGGTGGCGGCGATGGCGGCGAAGGCGAACGCGGTGCCGAACTCGCCGATGAAGAAGAACAGGAAGCGGAACCCGGTGTACTCCACCTGGTAGCCGCCGACGATCTCGGACTCGGCCACCGGCATGTCGAACGGGGTCTGGGTGAGCTCGGCCTGCACCGCGATGAGGAACACCGCGAAGCCGACGAACTGGGTGAGGATGAAGGGGTTGCCGAGGAAGTCGAACCCGAAGATCGACCCGTTGGCCTGGGCCGCCACGATGCCCTGCAGGCTCAGCGTGCCGGCCTGGATCACCACGCCGACCACCGCGAGCACCAGCGGCAGCTCGTAGGCGATCAGCTGGCCGGCGGCCCGCAGGCCACCCATGAGCGAGTACTTGTTGGCCGAGGCCCAGCCGGCCATCAAGATGCCGATGACCGAGAGCGACGAGACCGCCAGCGCGAAGAAGATGCCGACGTCGAGGTTCTCGACGTAGAGGTCGGGGCCGGCGGGCACCACCACGAAGAGCAGGAAGGTGGACAGCACCACCACCAGCGGGGCGATGGCGAAGACCAGGCGATCGGCCTTGTCGGGGAAGATGTCTTCCTTCTGGATGAACTTCACCCCGTCGGCCACGAGCTGCAGCACGCCGTGGGGGCCCGCCTCCATGGGACCGAGGCGGCTCTGCATGTGGCTCATCATCTTCAGCAGGAACACGTAGCCGAGGATCAGCGCCGACAGCGGGATGAACGACAGGACGATGACCACCTTGATGGTGGTGACCTGCCAGTACGCCAGATCGATGGCGAGGAGGGAGTGCATCACCGGTTCGCTGTCCTTCGGGGGCGGGTCCCCAGGATGAAGTCCACCGTTCGTCGCGGAGCGCTCATCGGTCGATGTCCCCCAGGATGAAGTACAGGCTGGCCAGGATGGTGATGACGTCGGGGACGTAGACACCCTTCATCACCCAGGGCACGATCGAGATGTTGTTGAACGACGCCGAGCGGATCTTCACCCGGAACGGCACCAGGTCGCCCTTGCTGACCACGTAGTAGCCCATCTGGCCGAGCGGGTTCTCGGTGGCGACGTAGGCCTCGCCGGCGGGCACCTTGATGATGCGCGGCACCTTGGCCATGATCGGGCCGGCGGGGATGCCCTCGAGCAGCTGGTCGACGATGTGGGCGGCCTCGCGGGTCTCCTGGAGCCGCACCCAGTAGCGGGCGAACGAGTCGCCGTCGGGGTGGGTCCAGACCTTCCAGTCGACCTCGTTCCACGCCAGGCCCACCGGATTGTCGCGCCGCAGGTCCCAGTCCACGCCACTGGCCCGGAGGTTGGCACCCGACATGCCGTACGACAGGGCCACGTCGGCGGGGATGACGCCGATGCCCCGGGTGCGGGCCTCGAAGATCTCGTTGCCGAGCAGCAGGTCTTCCATCTCGTCGCAGAAGGTGCGGACCTTCTCCATGACGGCCTTGGTGTCCTCGATCCAGCCCTTGGGCAGATCGTCCTTCAGGCCACCGATGCGGTCGAAGTTGGGGTGGAACCGGCCGCCGGTGACCGACTCGATCTGGTTGAGCACGTGCTCGCGGTCGCGGAAGGCGAAGAACACCGGGGTGAGCGCGCCCAGCTGCACACCCATGTCGCCGAGGAACAGCATCACGTTGGCGATGCGGCTGAGCTCGAAGAGGACCGTGCGGATCCACTGGGCCCGGGGTGGGGCCTCGACCTCCATGAGCTTCTCCGCGGCGAGGATGAACGGCACCTCGTTGGCGAAGCTGCCCAGCCAGTCGATGCGGTTGATGAGCGTGGTGACCTGCGGGTAGCTGCGGACCTCGGTGAGCTTCTCGTAGCCCCGGTGCATGTAGCCCATCACCGGCTCGCACGAGACCACCTGCTCGCCGTCGAGCTTGGCGACGATGCGCAGCGTGCCGTGGGTGGCGGGGTGCTGCGGGCCCATGTTGAGGGTCATGCCCTCGGTCTCGAGCTCGACGTTCACCCGGGCGTCGGCGGCCTGGCCGGCGATGTAGGCGAGCTGCTGACGATCGGTGATGGCCGTCATGCTTGCCTCGCACCGACTTCGTCGGTGCCCCTTCGGGATCCGGGTGTCATCGTCGAAGCTGCTCCGCTCCGCTGCGCAGCGTTACTCATCGGCTGACTCCTCTGCGGCGCTGTCTTCCCCGGGCATGGGCTCGACGTCGACGATGCCCGGCCAGGGCTTCACCCGGCGGGCCAGCAGCGGGAAGTCCTTGCGCAGGGGGTTCCCCTCGAAGGCGCCCGGCAGGTAGATGTTCTTCAGGTTCGGGTGGCCCACGAAGGTGACGCCGTACATCTCGTAGGCCTCGCGCTCGTGCCAGTCGGCCCCGGCGTAGACCGGGATCCACGTGTCGAGGGTGGGGGCGGCATCGTCGAGGTCGGCCTTGAGCGTGATGCCGAAGTGCCCCGTGGGCGACGCGACCCGGGCCAGCACCTGGAAGCGGCTCGATCCGCCGGTGACGCCCCACGCCATCTCGCCGGGGGCCTTGCCCGCCGCGGCGTCGGCGCCGGCGACCACGAGGTCCTCCTGGCTGTCCATGTCGCGGCCGAACGGCGACGGCAGCCAGTCGATGGCCGAGAGGAAGTCGAAGTACGTGCAGCCGAGGTCGTGCTTGCAGACCGCCGCGGCCTCTCGCCACGCCTCGCGCGTCACCCGCACCCAGAGGTCGTCGCCGGGGGTGATGTGGGTGGCCACGACGGCGTCGCCCAGCTCGGCGCGCAGGCGCTCGACCAGGCCCTCACGCAACTCGTCCGGCGGCAGCGCCGGCTCGGGCTCGGGCTCGGGCTCGGGCTCGGCCTCCGCGGCGGGAGCGGCGGTGGCATCGGCCGCGGCCGCCTCAGGGGCGGCCTCCGCGGCCGGCGCGGCGGCGTCTGCCGCAGCGGCCTCGTCGGCCGGCGTCTCGTCGGGCGGGACCGGCGGGGTGTCGGTCATGTCGGCACCGAGCCGCCACCGACGATGATGGGCTCACCGCGCCAGCGCTCGGCCATGTCCTCGTGCTTGATGCGCTCCTGCAGCAGCACCACACCTTCGAGCAGCGCCTCGGGGCGAGGGGGACAACCCGGCACGAACACGTCGACGGGGATCATCTGGTCGACGCCCTTGGTGACCGAGTACGAGTCCCAGTAGGGGCCACCGCAGTTGGCGCACGAGCCCATGGAGATGACGTACTTGGGGTCGGGCATCTGCTCGTAGAGCCGCTTGATGGCCGGGGCCATCTTGTCGGTGACCGTGCCCGAGATGACCACCAGGTCGGCCTGGCGGGGGCTGGCCGGGAAGGGGATGACCCCGAGGCGCATCACGTCGTAGCGGGGCGACCCGAAGGCCGAGCCCATCTCGATGGCACAGCAGGCCAGGCCCCACTGGAACACCCAGAGCGAGTAGGTGCGGCTGAGGTTGAGCAGGTAGGTGAGCGGCTTGGGCAGCTTCCCCGATTCCACTAGACCCATCGGAGGACTCCCTTTCGCCAGGCGTAGAGCAGACCCAGCGCCAGGATCACGATGAACACGAGCATCTCGACGAGGCCGAAGGTGCCGTAGGCCTCGAGCCGGGTGGCCCAGGGGAAGATGAACACGGCCTCGACGTCGAACATGACGAAGAGGAGGGCGAACACGTAGTAGCGGATCTGGCTCTGGGACCATCCCGTGCCCACCGCGTCGACGCCGCTCTCGTACGTGACGTACTTCGAGGGCTGGGGGCGGGTGGGGTGGAGCAGCTTGGAGACGCCGAGCATCGCGCCGACCATCACCACGGCGGCCCCGGCGAACACCGCCACGGTGAGGTAGCTGCGGAGGTAGTCCGACACGGTGGGGGAGCGTAGTGAAAGTGCTCACATGGGGCCAAAGGGGGCCGACCGGCCGGCGGCCCCGGAATTCGCCGCTATTGCATTTCAGTGTATTCCACGCGACACTCGGCGACGCCTCCCCCAGCACACACCTGCTGCAAGGAGGGTGCCCATGCGCACCACCTGCCCACCCGCGACGCCACCACGCGTCGTCCCGTCCACCCACGCCTCGTCCACCTACGAGCGGCCCGCCTTCGTGGCCGGTTCCGCGCCCGACCGAGGGCTCGAGGAGTCGCCGGTGGCCACCTTCGTGGCCACCATCGTGGTGATCCTCGCGTTCTTCACCAGCACCGCCGCCTGGTGCTGGTTCGTGTGCCGCCACAACGGCGGCGTGCGGTCCTGCGACGTCGGCTGGTACTCGGCCAAGGCCCGCTGCCGGCGCTGACCGGCTGACGCCTGTTCGAACGCTCTTCGGCTGACGCCTGTTCGAACGCTCTTCGGCTGACGCCTCATCGCATCGTCAAGGCCTCCTCGTCCCTCGTCGGCCGTGCCGACGAGGGACGGGGTTGCCCGCAACGCTTCGTCCCTCGCTCGCCGCACCGGTTGTCACGCGGTGCGCAGCGAGCGGGAGCCGAGCACGCCCGGTTCACCCCTCCCCCGAACACAGGAGCGCCCATGACCGTTCTCCTCGACGCGTCCGATCGCGTCGTCCTCGACACCTGCACGCTCGACCACGACGGGCTGCTCGACGACCTCACCCACGACCGCTACCGGCTCACCCCCACCGCCGCCGCCCTGCTGGCGGGCTGCGACGGTCACCAACGAGTGGGCCCCCTCACCACCGAGCACGCCGGCGCCTACGGCGTCGATCCGGCGCTGCTGCTCGAGCACCTGAGCGCCTTCGTCACCGAGCTCCAGGAGGTGGGCCTCGCCCGCGTGCGCCGGCCGTGGCGGCATCGCCTGCTCGGCATGGTGCTCGACCGCCGGCCGGGGCGCGGCGCAGCCCCGGTCGCCCGCCGCCGCTACCCGGCCACACCCGCCGGCTGCGCCAGGGCCGCCGCGCACTCGGGACGCGTCGTCGCCTGGTGCGGTTTCCTGGCCTCGCTGGCCATCGTCGTCGCCGTGGCCGTGCTCTCCCCCGGCGTGCCCCTGGCGTCCGGGCTCGGCCCCGCCGCGTTCACGCTCGCCTCGCTGGTCACCGTCGCCGCCCACGAGGTGAGCCACCTCGGCGCGGTGCGGGCGGTGGGGGGCCGCGCCCGGTACGTGGCGGCGGCCCCGAACCAGGTGGGGGTGATCCACGACGTGCACGACCCGTCCCGGCGTCGTCGGGTCGGACTGGCCGGTCCGCTCGGCGGCGCGCTGGCCGCGGCGGTCACCTGGCCACTGGTCACGGTGCTTCCCGCACCGGTGGACGAACTGGCCCTGCCGCTCACCCTCCTGCTGGCGGGCGGTCACCTCGCCGGCCTGCTGCCCTGGTTCGCCGACGGCCGTCACCTCTGGGCGACGAGACTGCGGGCGGCGCGGTGATCGCCCCACGGCGCTCGCCCCTGGTGCGCCTGGCCGGGGCCACGCACGCCTTCGCCGACTTCGCCCTCGGCCCCGTCGACCTCGACGTCGACGCCGGCACCGTCCACGTGGTGCTGGGGCCCAACGGCGCCGGCAAGACCACCCTGCTCGACCTGGTCTGCGGGCTGCGGGCCCCGGCGGAGGGCACCGTCGAGGTCGAGGGCCGGGTGCCCGACCCCGACGACGCCGCCCGATACCGCCGCCTGGGGTTCGCGCCCGACGGCGAGCACAACCTGCCCCTCGAGCTGACCGCCACCGAGCTGTGGGACCTGTGCGCCCGACTGCACGGCCGGGTCGGAGGCGACCCCGCCGCCATGTCCACCCGCGCGGTGCGCCTCGCCGGGCGCTTGCACCTCGATCCGCCGGCGCGACCACTGCGGGAGTACAGCCACGGCATGCGCCGCAAGACCCAGCTGGTGGTGGCCCTCCTGCACGATCCCCCGGTGGTGGTGCTCGACGAGCCCACCAACGGGCTCGACCCGCTGTCCTCGTACGAGCTCGGGCTGGTCCTGAGCGAGCGGGCCTCGCTCGCCGGCACCGCGGTGCTGGTGACCTCGCACGACCTCATGTGGGCGCTGCGCTTCGCCGACGTGCTGTCGATCATGACCGAGGGTGCCGTCGCGGTGAGCGGCCCACCCGGTGACGTGCTCGACGTCGAGGCCGTGGCCGCCGTGGGTGAGGTGTTCGACCAATTGGTCGCCGGGCTCCAGCGATGAGGCGGCGGCGGACTCGGCCGTGACCGCACCGATGACCGACCGTTCGGGCCCAACCCCCGGTTCTGGCTCCCGATGGGACCGCTATGGCGGTCTGATCGGGAGCCAGTTCGGCGGGGTCGGGACGGCAGGGGTGCTGGCTCGGCTCACGGTGCGGCGCTGGGCGGTGGCGCTGGGCGTCGCGGACACCGGGTTGGTCGTGACCGGGGCCGCGTTGCTCGGGGGACTGGCCGCGGTCGGGTGGCAGGTGGCCGACCGCTGGTCGGGGCCGGCCGCGGACGGGGTGGTCGGCGCCAGCGGGCCCGGCGAGTCGGTGCTGCTCGGCGTGACGGTGAGTCTGTGGGCGCTGGCGATGGCCTTCGGGATCTGGGCCGCACAGGCCGCCACGGTGCCCCCGTCGCTGCACTTCTTGCGAACGCTGCCCGTGTCGTCCAGGCAGGTCGGGCAGGCGGCGGCGCTGCCCTCAATGGCCCTCGCGGTCGGCGCCGCGGCCGCGGCGGGCCCGCCGGCCGTCACGGTCACCACGGCATCGACGGGACGAGGGCCGGCGCACGCCATGACCCTGCTGGCGCTGATCGCGGTGTCAGGCGTGGCTATCGGCATGATCCTCCACCGGTCGACGGCCCGGCTGCTGGTCGCACCGGGCTGGGGGTCACTGCGACTGACCGCCGCCTACCTCGGGTGGTGCCTTGCCGTGGCGGTCAGCGTCGTGGTTCCCCTGCCCTTGCTGCAGCGGCTCGGTGTCGCACCGGGTCTGGCCGTCCTCGCTCCGCTGGGCTGGCCGCTGGCGTGGTGGGCGCTGATCGACCCGCAGCCGGTCGTGGTCACGGAGGCCCTGGCCCTCACCGTGGCGCTCGTGGCCGGCGCCGCTCGTTTACGGCCGCCCTCCGGCGAGGTGGGGCGGGCCCGCGTCTCGGTCCGCCGGCTGGCCATTGGTCGACCTCTCCCCGTCGTACGGGTCCAGGCGCGGCGCCTGGTGCGTCACCCTCGGGCGCTCGAGGCGCTGGTGGTGGCCGGGTTCTTCGGTCTCGCCCTGGCCCTCGCCGCCGGCTGGCTGGCGCGGCGCCTCCCCGGCGCGCTGTCGCCGGACATCGTCGCGCTCCTGGGGGCGCAGCTCACTGCCGCTCCCGCCGCGTTGGCACGCGGGCTGTCCGATCGCCGGCGGTCGGTCGAGGCGGCGCTGGGGGTCAGCCCCGGTGCCCACGTGGTCGCCCTCGTCGGCGCCTCCTTGTCGTTGTGCGCCATCGCGGCGGCGCCCGCGCTCGCCGGCAGCGCGGTGCTGCTGCCCGCGTCCGCAGGGACGGGATGGCTCGCCGCACTTCCGATGCTGGTGGCGGTCGGTGTCCTCGTGTCCTGCCTCCTGACGCCGGAGCTGGGCAACGGGTCGGCCGAGGGCGGCGCGGTGCTGGTCTACGCCGCCGCGTCCACCGGCGTGCTGGCGCTCACCGAGCGGTTGACGGATCTCGCCGGCGGCGGGAGGGCCACTGTCCCGGCCGCGCTCCTGATCACCCTCGCGGCCATCGCCGCCGCCACCGCCCTCGAGACCGCCCACCGGAGGCCCGCATGACCCGCTCCCCCCGACGCATCCTGCTGGCCGCCGTCGCCGCCACCGCCGCCCTCGTGGTCGTGGCCACGCTCGCCGACACCGCCCGCATCGGCCCCCTGGTGTTCTGGGCCGTCCACCGCACCGCCGACGCCCACAGCAGCACGGTGGCGCTGCGCCCCGGGCTGGGGCTCCTCCTGTTGTGGGTGGCCGTGCTCGCGGCGGCGGTCGTCTCCCGTCGACGTGATGTGTAGGGATGTGTGCGGTGCGCTCCGTGGGTCGGAGGGGACCCTCGGCGATCGTCGAGTTCGCCGTCGGCGACGACGCCCGCGACTGGTCCTCCACGCCGTCGTGGTGCGGGGCGAGGTCTGGTGGGCCGAGACCCCGTCGGGAACCGCCCCGGGATCGTCCTCACCCGCGACGGTCAGGGCAGGGCGCCCTCGGCCATGACCGCCAGGACGGGGCCGTAGAGGTTCTGCTTCAGCACGCCGAGGGTCGAGCGGTCCTTGCCGGCCTGGGGCAACGCCCGCGCCATCGCGTCGCGCAGCACCTCGGCCTCGGGCGCCACCGCGTCGACGATGCCCATGGCCAGGCACTCGTCGGCGGGGAAACGCCGGCCGGTGAGCACGGCCTCGTGGGCCACCTGGGCGGGGAGCCGGGCCTGGATGATCGCGGCCATGCCCGGCGCCAGCGGCATGCCGAGATCGGCTTCGGGCAGGCAGAAGAAGCCCCGGTCGGTGCGCATCACCCGGGCGTCGTGGGCCAGGGCCAGCATGGCGCCGGCGGCGAAGGCGTGGCCGTTGATCGCGGCCACCGTGTACATCGGCAACCCCAGCACGCGGCCCAGCAGCTTGATGACGTCGCTGACCATGGCCCCGGTCGCAGCCGCCTCCTCGGGCGGCTGCGCGCCCATCCAGTCCAGGTCGAGGCCGTTCGAGAAGAACTTGCCGGTCCCGGTGGTCACCAGCGCCGCCGCCCCCTCCGACGCCTCCACCTCGTCCAGCGCGGCGTGCCAGGCGGCGATCGAGGTGGGGTTGAACCGGTTGTCGCCGGCGGTCAGCGTGAGCACGAACACCTCGTCGCGCCGCTCGAGCGTCAGCACCCCGAGATCGGTCACGCCGGCGCCCCCTCGTTCTGGGGGCTGGGGTGGGGGCGCATCAGGGAGCGGCGGCGACCAGGACGGGGATGGCGTCGTTGGCCAGGTCGAGCAGGGTCTGGGGGAAGAAGCCGACGGTGAGGGTGACGGCCAGGCACAGGGTGAGCGCCAGGCCGGCCGCCGACGGGATCTCAACCGGCGGGCCCTCCAACTCGGGCGAGGGGTCGTCGCCGTCGGCCGCGCCCATGTACATCGACACGATGATCCGCAGGTAGAGGAACGCCGACACGACCGCGGTGAGCATGGCGATCAACGCCAGCCAGTAGGAGCTGGCGTCGACGGCGGCCTCGAGCACGTAGAACTTGGCGAAGAAGCCCGAGGTGAGCGGCACGCCGGCCTGGGCCAGCAGGAACACCGTGAACACGAAGCTGAGCAGCGGCCGGCTGCCGGCCAGGCCCTTGAAGTCGTCCAGCGAGGTGAGCTCGTCGCCCGTGCGGCTCACCACGGTGATGACACCGAAGGTGCCGATCACCATGAAGGTGTAGGCGGCCAGGTAGAACAGCGAGGCCGAGATGCCCTGGGCGGTGGCGGCCTCGACACCCAGCAGGATGAAGCCCGCGTGGTTGATCGACGAGTACGCCAGCATGCGCTTGACGTCGGTCTGCACCACGGCCAGGAAGGCGCCGACCACCATCGTGAGCACCGCGAGGGCGTAGATGATGGGCTGCCAGTCGGTGGTGTAGGTGGCGAAGGTCAGGTAGAAGACCCGGATGAGGCCGGCGAAGCCCGCCACCTTCACGCCCGACGCCATGTAGGCCACCACCGGGGTGGGGGCGCCCTGGTACACGTCGGGCGTCCAGCTGTGGAAGGGCACGGCGGCGATCTTGAAGGCGAAGCCCACCAGCAGGAACGCGAAGCCGGCCAGCAGCACCGAGTCGGTGAGGGGCACCTCGTCGGAGAGGAACTGGGCGATCTTCACCATGTTGGTGGTGCCGGTGGCGCCGTAGACCATGGCGATGCCGTAGAGGAAGAACGCCGACGAGAAGGCCCCGAGCACGAAGTACTTGATGCCCGCTTCCTGCGACGTGGCCCGCTTGCGCTGCATCGCGGCCATCACGTAGACGCTGATCGACAGGGTCTCGAGGCCGAGGAACATCACGATCAGGTCGTTGGCCGACGCCATGATCACGCCGCCCGACGCCGACAGCAGCATGAGCACGTAGAACTCGGGTCCGTCGAGGCCCTCGCGTCGCAGGTAGCCGTCGGCCAGCAGCGCGGTGAGCACCACGGCCGCCGAGATGAGCACCGTGATGTAGACGGAGAAGCCGTCGACCCCGACCGCCTGGGCGACCGCGCTGAAGGGCCCGTCGCCGTGCTGCACCCGGTCCCACAGGGGCACCGAGGCGGCGATGGCCCCGAGGCCGGCGGCCACGGTGAACAGGGCGTAGAAGCCCTCGAACAGGTAGCGCTTGGCCAGCGACGAGATGGTGAGCAGCAGGATGCCGCCGAGGATCAGGATGATCCCCGGCCACAGCGCGGCCCAGTCGATGGACGGGGTGTCGAGCGCCTCGGGTGCCTCGGACGAGACCTGGTGGAGCAGGCCCAGCACGGCGATCATGCTCGCCACCCCCGGCTCGGCCGCGACCCGCTCATCGGGCCGACACGGTGACGGGCGGCGCCCGTCGCGACGTGGGTCATTCGCCCGCCTCCCCGTGCTCGGCCTCGGCAGGCGGGTTCTCGGCGATCAGCCGCGCGCCGATGGCCGCACCCTCGGTGGCCACCGCCGGCTCGCGGTAGTCGCTGTGCTCCTCGACGTGGGCGATCAACTCGCTGACCGACGGGTTGATGCGGTCGAGCGCCGGCTTCGGGTACACCCCCAGGAACACGATGAGGCCGACGAGGGGCACCATCACCAGGACCTCCCAGCCCTTCAGGTCGCCCATGTCGCGGTTGGCGTCATCGGTCGGGCCGTGGAACACCCGCTGGTAGGCCCACAGCAGGTAGAGCGCGGCGAGGATCACGCCCAGCGAGGCCACCACGGCCCACCAGCGCACGGTGAGGAACGAGCCCACGAGGATGAGGAACTCGCCCACGAAGCCGTTGAGGCCGGGCAGCCCGATCGAGGCGAACATCACCACGGTGAAGATGCCGGCGAGCACCGGCGCCGCGGTCTGCAGGCCCTTGAGCTCGGCGATCTGGCGGGTGTGGCGGCGCTCGTAGATGAACCCGACGAGCAGGAAGAGGGCGCCGGTGGAGATGCCGTGGTTGACCATCTGCAGCACGCCGCCGGCCAGGCCCTGCTGGGTGAGGGCGAACGTGCCCAGGATGATGAAGCCCAGGTGGGCGACCGACGAGTACGCCACCAGCCGCTTCAGGTCCTTCTGCATGGTGGCGACGATGGCGGCGTAGAGGATGCCGATGGTGCCGAGGGTGACCAGCAGCGGGGCGAAGTACACCGAGGCCTCGGGGAAGAGGTAGAGGCCGAAGCGCAGGAAGCCGTAGGTGCCCAGCTTCAACATGACGCCGGCCAGGATCACCGAGCCGGCGGTGGGGGCCTCGGTGTGGGCGTCGGGCAACCAGGTGTGCACAGGGAACAACGGCGTCTTGATGGCGAAGGCCAGGGCGAAGGCCAGGAAGATCCAGCGGGCGGTCACCACGGCCACCGACTGGCTCTGGGCCAGTTCGACCAGGTCGAAGGTGATGGGACCGCCGGTGGCCTTGGCGCTGAGGATCACCAGGCTCAAGATGCCCACCAGCATCAGGGCCGAGCCGAACATCGTGTAGAGGAAGAACTTCAGCGCGGCGTAGACCCGGTTGCCGTGGCCCCAACCGCCGATGAGGAAGTACATCGGCACCAGGACGATCTCGAAGAACACGAAGAACACGAACAGGTCGAGGGCGAGGAACACCCCGATGCAGCCGGCCTCGAGCACGAGCAGCCAGGCGTAGTAGGGCTTGGCGTCGTGGTGGGGCGCCGCGCCCAGCATGGCGATGGGGAACAGGATGCCGGTGAGCACCACCAGCAGCAGCGAGATGCCGTCCACGCCGAGGTGCCACGAGATGCCGAGGTCCTCGATCCAGGCGTGGCGGCTGACGAACTGGAAGCCGGCCTCGCCGGTCTCGAAGGCGGCCAGCAGCCACAGCGACAGGGCGCCGGTGGCGGCCGCGAACAGCACCGCGGTGAGGCGGGCCAGCTCGGGCCGTCGCTTGGGCAGCAGCGACACGGCCAGCGCCCCCAGGCCGGGCAGCACCACCAGTGCGGTGAGCAGCGGGAACGAGGGGCTCGTGTGGGAGACGGTGGCGAGCATCAGAGGCCCGCCCTCGTGAGGAACCACACCATGAGGAGCGCGGCGCCCACGGCCACCCCCAGGGCGTAGTTGCGGACGTAGCCGGTCTGCAGCCGGCGCAGGCCCAGCGACCCGCCCCGCACCACCGTGGCCACGCCGTTGACCGCGCCGTCGATGATGCGGGTGTCGACGAACACCATGGCGTTGAAGAACCAGGTGCCCGGGCCGCTGACGAAGGCGGCGTAACCCTCGTCGATGTGCCAGGCCCTCGCCAGGATCTCCTTGTCGAAGACCTTGGCGTCGATCTTGTGGGCCAGGTAGGTGCGGTAGGCCACGGCGATGCCGATGAGGCAGGCGACGATCGAGATGCCCGCCAACAGGAACTGGCCGGCACCCGAGATGGTCATCTCGGTCTCGCTGCCGGCCACGACCGGCTCGAGCCACGTCTCGAGGAAGTGGAAGTTGACGCCGAAGGGCAGGTTGAACACGCCCGCACCGACGGAGAACACCGCCAGGATGATGAGCGGGATGGTCATCGAGCGGGGTGACTCGTGGGGCGTGAAGTCGCCATGGGCGACGTGCTCGCCGTGGGCGACGGCGGCGGCCTCCTCCCCGGCGCTGGGCTCGGCGCCCTCGTCGGGCTCAGCCTGCGCGCCGACGGCCCCAACGACCGCGTCGTCCCCGTCGGCGCCCCAGCGGGGCTCACCGAAGAAGGTCAGGAACATCAGGCGGCTCATGTAGAAGGCGGTGAGCAGGGCGGTCAGGATGCCGAGGGCCCACAGCACCGGGCTCTCCTGGAAGTCGAAGAGCAAGATGTCGTCTTTCGACCAGAAGCCGGCGAACGGCGGGATGCCGGCGATGGCCAGCCAGCCGACCACGAAGGTGACGAAGGTGATCGGCATGTACTTGCGCAGGCCGCCCATGCGGCGCATGTCCTGCTCCTCGTGCATGCCGTGGATCACCGAACCGGCGGCGAGGAACATGAGGCCCTTGAAGAAGGCGTGGGTGATCATGTGGAACGCGCCCGCGATGTACGCGCCCGACCCGATGGCCACGAACATGTAGCCCAACTGGCTGACGGTCGAGTAGGCCAGCACCTTCTTGATGTCGTTCTGGCCGATGGCGATGGTGGCCGCCAGCAGCGCGGTGACCGTGCCGATCACCGCGATGGTGGTGGGCAGCCACGACGACGAGGCCGCCAGCATCGGGTTGATGCGGATCATCAGGTAGACGCCGGCGGTCACCATGGTGGCGGCGTGGATCAGGGCCGACACCGGCGTGGGGCCGGCCATGGCGTCGGGGAGCCACACGTACAGCGGGATCTGCGCCGATTTGCCCACCGCGCCGAGGAACAGCAACGCGGCGATGGCGGTGACGGTGGTGGTGGCCATCGACCCCGCCGCGGGCAGCACCTCGACGTAGGACAGGGAGCCCACCGTGAGGAAGGTGAGGAAGATGGCCACCATGAAGCCGAAGTCGCCGATGCGGTTGGTGACGAAGGCCTTCTTGCCGGCGACCGCGTTGGCCTCCTCGGTGAACCAGAACGAGATGAGCAGGTACGAGCACAGGCCCACGCCCTCCCAGCCCACGAACGTGAGCAGGAGGCTGTCGCCCAGCACCAGCACCAGCATCGAGAACACGAACAGGTTCAGGTACAGGAAGAACCGGGCGAACTTCGGGTCGCCGTGCATGTACCCGATCGAGTACACGTGGATCAGCGCGGCGATGCCCGTGACGAACATGCACATGCTGATCGACAGCGGGTCGACCAGGGTGCCCACGTCGACGTGCAGGCCACCGACCGGCAGCCAGGTGAACAGCACGTCCACCGACGTGCGCTCCTCGGCGCCGCGGCCCATCAGGTCGAAGTACACGCCGAGGGTGGCGGCGAACGACCCGAACACGGCGAGCGTGCCGATGATGCCGGCCGCGGGCTCGCCGAGGCGCTTGCCCGCGAACAGCAGGATGACGAAGCCGGCCAGCGGCAGCGCAGGGATCAGCCAGACGTAATCGAGCATTGCGTGCGCCCTAACCCTTCAGCGCCGAGAGGTCGTCCGCAGTGGCGCCGGGGCGCCGTCGCAGGATGGCCACGATGAGCCCGAGCCCCACCACCACTTCAGCGGCGGCCACCACGAGCACGAAGAACACCACCACCTGCCCGCCGATGTCGCCGAGCATGGTGCCGAAGGCCACGAACGTGAGGTTGACGGCGTTGAGCATGAGCTCGACGCACATGAACATCACCAGTGGGTTGCGGCGCACGAGCAGTCCGAACGCCCCCAGCGAGAACAGGATGGCGCCGAGCACCAGGTACCACTCGGGTTGCACCTCGATGGCGGCCAGCATCAGCCCGCGACCTCCTCGTCGGTGTCGGCCGGTGCGTCCTCGGGCCGGCGGGCCAGCACCACCGCGCCCACCACGGCGATGGTGAGCAGCACCGCGGTGACCTCGAAGGCCAGCACGTAGTCGGTGAACAGCACCCGGGCGAGCTGCTCGATGTTGGCCTGGGTGTCGGAGATGGCCGCGGTGGCGCCGTGCAGGCCGGTGGCGGGGGTGCTGCCCGACAGCAGGGCCACCAGCAGGAGGGCCAGCCCACCGGCGCTGACGATGAGGGCGAGCGGGCGCTGGCCCACCAGTGGGTCGACGCTGAGGTCCTCGGCCTGGTCGACGCCGAGCAGCATCAGCACGAAGAGGAACAGCACCACGATGGCGCCGGCGTAGACGATCACCTGCACGGCGGCCAGGAAGTTGGCGTCCTGGGCGATGAACAGCACCGCGATGCCGAACAGGGTGGCCACCAGGCTGAGGGCGGCGTGCACGGGGTTGCGCGACGTGATGACGCCCACGGCGCCGCCCAGCACGATGACGGCGCTGACGAGGAAGACCGCGAGCTCCATCAGTGGTGGCCCCCGTGGTCGTCGTGGCCGTGGTCGTCGTGACGGGCCGCGGCCTCGGCGGCGGCCGCGGCCGCCTCGATGTCGGCGGCCTGGCCCCGCTCGGGAGCACGCACGCCGTAGCCCAGCTCGCCGGCCCACGCCACCCGGTCCTCGTACGCGGCGTTGCCCGCGGGCGCGGTGGCCCGCATCCAGGCCGACGTGTGGTCGTCGTCGCCGGGGCGCCAGTCCTCCCACGGCAGCTTCTGGGGCTTGCCGTCGTCGCCCACCAGCAGCTCGCTGCGGGTGTAGATGGCGTCCTGGCGGTTGGTGAACGAGAACTCGAACAGCTTCGACTCGGTGATGGCCTCGGTGGGGCAGGCCTCGACGCACAGGTCGCAGTGGATGCAGCGCAGGTAGTTGATCTCGTAGACGAAGCCCCAGCGCTCGCCGGGCGAGACCGGGTCGTCGGGCGGGTTGTCGGCACCGCGCACGTAGATGCAGCGGGCCGGGCAGACGCCGGCGCACAGCTCGCAGCCGATGCACTTCTCCATGCCGTCCTCGTACCGGTTCAGCACGTGACGACCGTGGCGGCGGTCGGCGATCGGCGCCTTCTCTTTCGGGTACTCGTCGGTGAGGCGTTCCTCGAACAGCTTCTTGAAGGTGACCGCGAAGCCGCGGATGTAGTCGAACGGGTCGCCGGCCATCAGTTCGCCGCTCCGCTCATGAGAACGCCTCCGTGTCGGCCTCTTCGCGCCGCCGGCGGGCGGCCCCGATGGCGCCGTTCAGCAACGACGCGGCCACGAGCAGCCCCACCACCGCGATGGCGAGCACCGCGCCCAGGTTCCAGTCCTCGTCGCGGGCGATGCGGAACGCGCCGATCAAGAGCAGCCAGCCGAGCGCCATCGGGATGAGCAGCTTCCACCCCAGGTCCATGAGCTGGTCGTAGCGGAACCGGGGCAACGTGGCCCGGAACCACACGAAGACGAACAGGAAGACGCCGAGCTTGGTGAAGAACCAGATCGGCGGCCACAGCCACTCGGGGCCGAACAGGATGGGGCCCGTCGGCCCGCCGAAGAAGAGGGTGACGATGATCGCCGACATCGTGACCGTGTTCATGAACTCGGCCAGGAAGAACAGGGCGAAGCGGATCGAGCTGTACTCGGTGTGGAAGCCGCCCACCAGCTCCTGCTCGGCCTCGACCAGGTCGAACGGGGGCCGGTTCAGCTCGGCGGTCGAGGCGATGAGGAAGATGATGAAGGGCACGAAGCCCGCGGCCCAGAGGTTCCAGGTGTAGTTGGACTGCCCGGCCACGATGAGGTGGGTGCTGAGGCTGCCCGCCAGCAGGACGATCGTGGCCACCGACAGGCCCAGGGCCGCTTCGTACGACACCATCTGCGCCGACGCCCGGACCGAGCCCAGGAGCGGGTACTTCGAGCCCGACGACCAGCCGGCCAGCATCACGCCGTAGACCGCCACCGACGACATGGCCAGGGCCAACAGGATGCCCACCGGGGGGTCGGCCAGCTGGGCGTAGGTGGTGTGCCCGAAGAGGCTGATGGTGCCGTCGCCGCCGTCCATGAAGTTGCCGGCCACGGGGATGATGGCGAAGGTGAGGAACGCGGGCACCAGCGACAGGTAGGGCGCCAGCTTGAACACGGTCATGTCGGCCTTGTCGGGCTTGGAGTCCTCCTTGAAGAACAGCTTGATGCCGTCGGCGAGGGTCTGCAGCAACCCCCAGGGCCCGGCCCGGTTGGGGCCGATGCGGTTCTGCATGTCGCTGATGAGCTTGCGCTCGAACCACACCATGAACATCACCGCCACCATCAAGAAGGCGAAGGTGAGGACCACCTTGAACAACACGATGAGCACGACGGCCAGGTCGAGCCCGTCGGCGAACAGGGGATCGCCCATCAGCCGGCCTCCACCGATTCGATGCGGATCTCGGTGACAGGGGCGCCGCTGTCGATGAGCTCCGCTGCCGCGGTGCCCGGCTGGTGGAACGCCAGGCTGGCGGTGCCGGGAGCCAGGCTCTTGTCGATCACGGCCGGGACCGTGACCTCGCCCTTGGCGGAGCGCACGCGCACCTGGGTGACGCCGGCCACGCCGACGCCCACCTGGTCGTGGTCCTTGGGGCTCAGGTGCAACACGGCCGTGGGGGCCAGGCCGGCCAGCGACGGCGACCGCTGCACCAGGGTGCCGTCGTCGTAGAGGCGGCGGCCCACGACCAGGCGCCGCGAGTAGGCGTCGTGCTCGTTGCTGGTGGGAGCGGCAGGAGGGGTGGTGAACCCGATCAGCGCCGGCCGTTGCGGCCCCGCCGGTTCCGAGGCAGCCGTCTCGGCGTCGGCACCCTCGGCATCGGCACCCTCGGCATCGGCACCCTCGGCATCGCCCTCGGCCGGATCAGCGGCGGAGGCCTGCGCATCGGCCTCCGCGGCGCCCTCGGCACCCTCCGCCGTCGCCTCGCCGTCGGGCTCGGCCGCGCCGGGCTCGGCCGCGGGTGCCGGCAGGGGCACCACGAAGCCGTCGGTCGCCGCGTCGGAGGCCAGCAGGTCGAGGGTGAGGCCGGCGAACGCGGGGGCCACCGCTTCGATCTCGGTCCAGATGTCGGCCGCCGATTCGAGGTCGAGGTCGGCACCGAGGCGGAAGGCCAACTCGGCGGCGATCATCCAGTCGGCCCGGGCGGTGCCGGGCGGGGTGACCCGCTGGGTGACCCGGCTGACGCGCCCCTCGAGGTTCGTGGTGGTGCCGTCGACCTCCGCGTAGCCGGCGGCGGCCAGCACCACATCGGCCCGTGCGGACGAGGTGGTGCGGAACAGGTCGACGGCGATGATCGACCCTGCACCCTCGAAGGCCCTGCGGGCCAACTCGGCGTCGGGGAAGTCGGCCATCGGGTCGGCGCCGAGCAGCACCAGCGTCTCGATCCGCCCGTCGGCGGCCGCGGCCAGGATGCCGGCGGTGTCGAGGCCGGTGGCCTCGGGCACCGATCCCCACTGCGCCGTGAACCACTCGGCCCCGTCGGCCAGGGTGACCCGGCCGGGCAGCAGGCCCGGGGCGAGGCCCAGATCGAGGGCGCCGTGCACGTTGGCCCGGCGGAGGGCGGGCAGGAAGCGGGCGTCGGCCCGGGCGGCGACGATGACGCCGGCGGCCTCGGCGATCGCCGCCCCGGAGTCGGCCAGCGACGGCCGGCCGACCACGACGCTGACGGGCCCGGCGGCGAGGGCATCGCGGCACCGGCTCAGCGCATCGGCATCGAGGCCGTCGGGCGCGGCACCGGCCCCGAACAGGGCCTGCACCACCGCCACCACGTCGCCGGGCTGGTGGCGCAGCGATGCCAGCGCGTGGGGCGTGAGGCCGGTGGCCTGGGGCGACACCTCGACGATGCGCACACCATCGCTCACCGCGGCGTGGCGCAGCCGCAGGTGCAGCACCGGCAGCTCCTCTTTCAGGTCGGGCGCGAGCAGCACCACCGTCCCGCCGGGAGCGCACACCTCGTCGATGGTGGCCCGGGGCAGGCCCAGCACCACCTCGGCGGCCAGGCCGTCACCCAACTGGGCGTCGACGTTGTCGGTTCCCAGCACGCCCTTGGCCAGCTTGGCCCAGGCGTACGCCGACTCGTTGGTGAGGCGGGCCCCGCCGATCACGCCGATGGCACCGGCACCGGCCGAGTCGAGGGTGGCCTTCAGCAGGCCGGCGGCGGCGCCCAGCGCCTCGTTCCACGAGGCATCGGCCAGCTCGCCGGAGGCGCCGTCGCGCACCAGCGGGGCGCCGAGGCGGTCGTCGCTGTGGACGGCCTCGAAGTCGAAGCGGCCCTTGTCGCACATCCAGCTCCAGTTGACCGGGTCGATGTCGACGCCCTGGTAGCGCAGCACCCGGTTGCGGGAGGTGTGCACCGACACCCGGCAGCCGACCGAGCAGGAGGTGCAGGTGGACTCGGTCTCGACGAGGTCCCACGGACGGGCCTTGAAGCGGTAGGGCTTGGCGGTGAGCGCCCCGACGGGGCAGATCTGCACGGTGTTGCCGCTGAAGTACGACGAGAACGGGTCGTCGGGGAACGTGGCGATCTCGGTGTGCGAGCCCCGCTCGGTGAAGTGGATCAGCGGGTCGCCGGCCACGTCCTTGGCGAACCGGGTGCACCGGTCGCACAGGATGCAGCGCTCGCGGTCGAGGTAGACGTTCTGGCTGATCGGGATGGGCTTGGCGTGGTGGCGCTTCTCCTCCACCATGCGGCTCTCGCCGGGGCCGTAGGCGATGGTCTGGTCCTGCAGGGGGCACTCGCCACCCTTGTCGCACACGGGGCAGTCGAGCGGGTGGTTGAGCAGCAGGAACTCGAGGATGCCGTCCTGGGCCTTCTTGGTGCCCGGCGACTCGGTGTCCACCACCATGTCGGGGGCCACCTGGATCATGCACGAGGGCTGCAGGGCGGGGCCGCGGCCCGTGTCGATGTCGACGATGCACATGCGGCACATGCCCACCGGCTTCATGCGCGGGTGGTAGCAGAAGTGGGGGATGTAGACGCCGGCGCGCTCGGCCGCCTTGATGACCAACTCGCCTTTCTCGGCCTCGACGGTCTGGCCGTTCAGCGTGATGGTCACGGTCTCGACGTGGTCCTCGGCCCTGGTGTCGCTCACGCGTGGGCTCCTGTGGTCGCTCCGACGCGGATGTCGACCGGTACCGAACCGCCCACTGAGGCGATCTCGGCCGGCTCGGCGTTGGCCAGGTAGGCCTCGAACTCGTCGCGGAAGCGGACGACCGCGGAGTTGATCGGCGAGACCGCCGACGGCCCGAGCGGGCAGATCGTGGTCTGCCGTGGCGGCCAGGCCAGGCCCGGGCTGATGTTGTCGCACACGTCGAGCAGCAACTCGAGGTCGTCGGGGCGGCCGTGGCCGGCGATGATGCGCTCGAGGATCTTCTCGAGCCAGTCGGTGCCCTCCCGGCAGGGTGTGCACTTGCCGCACGACTCGTGGGCGAAGAACTTCACGACCTTCCAGCAGGCCTTCACCGCGTCGGTGGTGTGGTCCATCACGACGATCGCGCCGGAGCCCATCATCGAGCCGGCCTTGCCGACCGCCCCGGTCTCGAGGGGCAGGTCGAGGTGCTCGTCGAAGAACCACGGCGCCGACGCGCCGCCCGGGATGAAGCACTTGAGCTGGTTGCCGTCGCGGATGCCGCCCCCGTATGCGGCGCCGAAGATGAGGTCGCGGTAGGTCGTGACGCCGAACTCCACCTCGAACACCCCGGGGTTCTTGACGTGGCCCGAGACCGCGAACAGCCGCATGCCCCGGGAGGTCTCGGCGCCGAGCGCGGCGAAGGCGTCGGCCCCGTTGGTCATGATCCAGGGGAGGTTGGACAGCGTCTCGACGTTGTTGACGATGGTGGGCTTCTCGTACAGGCCCATCGCTGCGGGGAAGTACGGCGGCTTGAGCCGGGGCATGCCCCGGTTGCCCTCGAGGCTCTCGATGAGCGCCGTCTCCTCGCCCACGATGTAGGCGCCCGCGCCCCAGTGCAGGACGATGTCGACCGAGTAGTCCGAGCCGAGGATGTTCTTGCCCACGTAACCGGCGGCGTAGGCCTCGTTGAGGGCGGACGCGATGCGCTCCTGGGCCAGGGCCATCTCGCCCCGCACGTAGAGGAACGCCTGCGCGCAGCCGACCGCGTAGCAGGCGATGAGCACGCCCTCGATCAGCTGGTGCGGGTCGCGCTCCATGAGGATGCGGTCCTTGTAGGTGCCCGGCTCGCTCTCGTCGCCGTTGACGACGAGGTAGCGGGGCCACACGCCCGGCGGGCAGAAGCCCCACTTGACGCCGGCGGGGAAGCCGGCGCCGCCACGGCCCAGCAGGGTGGCGGCCTTGACCTCGTCGACCACTCCTTGGGGTGGCTTGGCCAGCGCCGCCCGCAGGCCGGCGTAGCCGCCGGTGGCCTCGTAGGCCGCCAGGGTGTGCGAGTCGTCGAGGTCCCAGCGGGAGCTGACGATCCGGGGCAGGTCGGGCGAACGGGTGTGCGCCGGCGCGGGCGTGGTGTCGCTCATGACGCAGCTCCCTGCTTGCTTTGCGCCTCCTCCGTCGGCGCCCCTTCGGGATCCGACGCGAGCGGTCGGTGCTGCTCCGCTCCGCTCCGCAGCCTTTCTAGGCGCTTCATGAGTCCTCCCCCACACGCGCCAGCCAGGGCGGCTCGGACTGGCCCTCGGGCACGACGGCGCCGGCGGCCCGGTCGGCGGGGATGGACTGGCGGACCCGGGCCAGTACACCGTGGCGGGGGATCTCGGCCTCGCGCCGGCCGTTGCGCAGGTCGTCGACGAGCTGGTCGAACTCGTCGTTGGTGACGCGGTGCGAATAGCGGTAGTTGGTCTGCAGGCAGGGCGCCTCGGTGCACGCGGCGATGCACTGCACCCCGTTGAGGGTGATGAGGCCGTCGGCGGTGGTGCCGCCGTCGCGCACACCCAGGGTCTGCTCGGCGTGCTCGAGCAGCTCGTCGCCGCCGACCAGCGAGCAGGCGATGTCGGTGCACACGTTGACCACGTAGCGGCCCACCGGCTCGCGCTTGAACATCTCGTAGAAGCTGGCGGTGCCCAGCACCTCGGCCGGGGTGACGCCCACCAGCTCGGCCAGGTGCTCCATGGCGTCCTCGGTGAGCCAGCCGTCCTGCTCCTGGGCCAGGTGCAGCAGCGGGATGAGCGCCGACTTCGGTCGCGGGTAGCGCCCGATGATCTCCTGGGCGATCACCACGTTGTCTCGCGAAAGGCGCGCCACTTAACGGTCCACCTCGCCCATGATGGGGTCGACGCTGGAGATGATGGCGACCGCGTCGGCCAGCAGGCCGCCGCGCATCATGTGGGGCAGGGTCTGCAGGTTCACGAAGCTGGGGCCCCGGATGTGCATGCGGTACGGCTTCGAGCTGCCATCGCTCACGATGTAGCACCCCAGCTCTCCCCGGGGCGATTCCACCGCCACGTAGGCCTCCCCTTCGGGCACCTTGAAGCCCTCGGTGAAGATCTTGAAGTGGTGGATCAGGGCCTCCATCGACTCGTCGATGCGACCGCGCGGCGGAGGCGTCACCTTCTTGTCCTGGATGCGGTAGTCGCCCAGGGGCATCTTGTCGAGGATCTGGTGGATGATCCGCATCGACTCGCGGATCTCGTTGAGGCGGATGGCGTAGCGGTCGAAGCAGTCGCCGTAGGTGCCGACGACCACGTCGAACTCCACCTCGTCGTAGGCCAGGTACGGCACGTCTCGGCGCAGGTCCCAGGCGTAGCCGGTCGAGCGCAGGATCGGCCCCGTGGTTCCGAGGGCCAGGCACTCCTCGGTGGTGATCACGCCCACGCCCTGCAGGCGCTCGCGCCAGATGGGCTGGCCCGTCATCAGCGTGTCGTACTCCTCGAGGCGCGGCGGGATGAGGTCGAGGAGGTGCAGCACGTCGTCGCGCCAGCCGTCGGGCAGGTCGGCGGCCACGCCGCCGGGCCGGATGTAGTTGTGGTTCATCCGCAGCCCGGTGATCTTCTCGAGGATCCGCAGGGTCTCCTCGCGCTCGCGCCAGCCGTAGATCATCATCGACACCGCGCCGAGGTCCATGCCGTTGGTGGCCATGAACAGCAGGTGCGACGACAGCCGGTTGAGCTCGGTCATGAGCATCCGGATCCACACCGCGCGGGGCGGCACCTCGATGCCGAGCAGCGTCTCGGTGGTGAGCGAGAAGGCCAGCTCGGAGAACAGCGGCGACGCGTAGTCCATCCGGGTGACGTTGGTGGGGCCCTGCAGGTAGGTGAGGTCCTCGCCCGTCTTCTCCATACCGGTGTGCAGGTAGCCGATGATCGGCTTCGTGCGCAGCACGGTCTCGCCCTCGAGCTCGAGCATGAGGCGCAGCACACCGTGGGTGCTGGGGTGCTGCGGCCCCATGTTCATGATCATGGTCTGGTCGTCGCCGGGGTCGGCCTCGCCCAACTCGGCGGCCTCGGCCTCGCTGAGGCGCAGCACCGCGCCCAGCTCGCGCAGGCGCTCGGTGGCGCCCTCCCGGGCGCGGCTGGCCATCTCCTGGTCGCCTTCGGAGGTCTCGGCCACCAACTGCTCGCGGGGGGATGTCGTGGGAGGCGTCATCGCGCGGAGGGTGCCCCCTTGAACTGCACCGGGATGGCCCCGATGGCGTAGTCCTTGCGCAACGGGTGGCCCACCCAGTCCTCGGGCATCAGGATCCGGGTGAGGTCGGGATGGCCCTCGAAGGTGATGCCGAACATGTCGTAGACCTCCCGCTCCATCGCCTCGGTGCCCGGGTGCAGGTCGAACAGGGACGCCACGGTGGGGTCGGACTCGGGCACCTGCACCCGCAGGCGCACGCGGCGCCGCTGCTCGTGCGACAGCAGGTGCACGACGACCTCGAAGCGCTCGGGGGTGACGCCCTCGGGCAGCGTGCTGCGCCCGGGGTGACGCAGGTAGTCGACCCCGGCGACGTCGAGGCAGAGGTGGAAGCCGTCGCCGTCGAGGGCCTTCACCACCGCCGGCAACTCGTCACGCGACGGGTGCAGCACGTCGATGCCGTCGTTGCCTCGGGTGACCAGCGCGCCGTGCAGGCGCTCCGGCTCCGGCTCCGGCGCGTCGGCCTCGTTGCCCGTCTCGTCGGGCGCCACGTCGTCGGCCATCTCAGCGCTCGTCGAGGACGGTCACGTGGCCGCGGGACGCGGTGGGGCGGGCCCCGGCCTCGGCCTGGCCGTCACGCTGCTCGACCACGATGCCCGCGCCGCTGCCCGTCTCGGCCCGTCGCTGCGTGAGCTCACCGTCGCCGATGAGGTCGTACAGGGTGAGGATGCCGTGCATGAGGGTCTGGGGGCCGGGCGGGCAGCCGGGCACATAGACGTCGACCGGCACCACCTGGTCGACACCCTGCACGAGCGCGTAGTTGTTGAACATCCCCCCGCTCGACGCGCACACGCCCATGGAGATGACCCACTTGGGCTCCATCATCTGGTCGTGGATCTGGCGGAGCACCGGGGCCATCTTCTGCGACACCCGGCCGGCGACGATCATCAGGTCGGCCTGGCGCGGGGAGGCCCGGAAGACCTCCATGCCGTAGCGCGCCAGGTCGTAGTGGGCCCCGCCCGTCGCCATCATCTCGATGGCGCAGCACGCCAGCCCGAAGGTGGCCGGCCACATGCTCTTCTGGCGGGCCCACTTCACCAGGTCCTCGAGCTGGCCGGTGAGGAAGTTGTGCTGGAGGCCCTCGAGGCCGTCGGTGAGGAGGCCCTTGTCCTCGAGATCGCTCTTGCCGACGCCGGTCATGCGGCTTCCTCGGCGACGGGGTCGCGCCCCTCGAGGCCCACCCGCTTGATGGTCGACTCGCTGGTGCGCTCGGCGCTCACCATGGGGCTGGTGGTGAGGACCCGCTTCAGGGGGCCCCAGTCGAGGGCGCCCTGGCTGATGAGGTAGACGAACGACTCGAACACCGCCGCCGCGAAGATCAGCACCGCGAACAGGCCGAACGAGCCCAGGTCGCGGTAGATCACCGCCCACGGGAAGAAGAAGATGATCTCGATGTCGAAGACGATGAAGATCATCGCCACCAGGTAGAACCGCACCGGGAACCGGTCGGGGGGCTCGCGACTCGGCACGATGCCGCACTCGTAGGGCGCCGACTTGGCCTCGGTGGCCCGCCGCGGCGCGAACAGCCACGACGCCACGAAGCTGACCGCGGCGAACAGCGCGGCCAGGATCAGGAGGCCCAGGACCGGCAGGAACTGGTCCACCGCTACGAACCGGCTTTCGCCAGTGCGGCCGCTTGCTCCCGGTGCTCGTTGGCCAGCTTGTCCCGCTGGTGCAACACCCTGCACAGCACCAGGAAGATCAGCAGCGACCCCAGGGTGACCATGGCCGGCGGGAACCGGAGGCTCCCCAGGTCGCGCACCATGATCACCGAGATCACCGGCTGGCTGGGATCGGGCGTGGGTGTGGGCGGTGCCTGGCCGGGGAGGGCCTGGGTGTCGATCGCCGGGCGCACCTGGATGATGGCGTAGTGCGGCGGGTTGGTGAGGTGCAGCGCGTCGGTGATGGTGTACATCACCCGGCCGAAGGCCGAGTCGTCGGTGCGCTTGGGCTTGCCGCCGATGGCCCACCCGTCGATCGACACGTAGTCGGTGGTGGCCTCGAAGCGCGCGAGGTCGCTGGTGGTGAGCTCAGCGTCGACCGCGGCCTGGGCCTCGGCCCGCTCGGGGTTGGACGCGGGGAGCTCCTCCCAGTTGGACAGATCGGGATCGCTGCTGACCTCCTCCAACTGGGCCTGACCGAGGTCGCCCTCGTTGATCTCGATCACCTGCCAGGACGGGGCCTCGCCCAACGGTCCCTTGCCGTACATCCACCACACGCTGCCCAGGATCACCATCCACCCCATGAGCGCCGTGAGCGCCACGAGGAAGCCGAGCCGTGAGCCCACGTTGGTGGCCAGCAGCAGGTAGACCGACCCGCAGAGGATGGCGACGGCGATGGCCACCGTCAGCACGCCGCGGATCTCGGGCTTCCAGCTGATGCCCGCGAAGGTCATGGCGAACGTCGTCAACGTGGTCATCAGTCGCTGCTCCTCGAGGTCTCGCCCTCGCGGCCGATCACCTCACGCTCGTATCTCACGATGGCCTCGATCTGGTCGGGGGTGAGCATGCCGGTGTCCTCGGCATCGCCGGCGAGGTCGGGCCGCAGGCGCTGCACGTCCTCGATGGCGTTCGGGTTGACGCCGAACCCGGGCATGCGACCACTGCCCTGGCCGTGCACGCCGTACTGCTTGCCCTTCTCCGAACCGACGGTGATGAAGTCGATCATGTCCTGGTACTGCGACTCGCCCTCGGGCGTGCCCGTGTTGGTCGGGAACTGGCGCTCGGTGGCCCCGTTGGTGAGGTTGGGCCCGAAGGCGCCGCTGCCGTTGGGGATCTCGGGGGTGCCGACGGCATCGTCGGTGTACGACCACCCCTGGGTGTGGCAGCGACCGCACGAGTAGGCGCCGCCGGCGAAGCCGTCGTCGAAGCCCATGTTGAACAGGGCCTCGCCGAGCGCGAGCGGGTCGCTCTGGTCGAGCCCCTCGTTGTCGGTGAGCGTGTCCAACTCCTGTTGCACCTCGGTCCGCATCTCCTCGGGCGTGAGCTGGATCGTCCACATGTAGTCGATCAGGTTCTGGATCTGCTGCTCGTTGAGCGGGCCACCACCCTCGACGCCCCACGCCGGCATCGGCGAGAACGGCCGGCCGTAGACGAGGATGTCGCGCACCTCGTCCTCGCTGAAGCGCCACAGCACCGTGTTGAGCGCCGGTGCCCGCCACGACACCTGCTCGACGAAGTCGCCGTTGGGGTCGGTGAGGGTGTACGGAGCGGCGCCGCCCACGCCCTCGGGGCCGTGGCAGCCGGCGCAGTTGAGCCCGCCGTCCTCGGTGGTGGCGAAGAGCGCCTCGCCCCGGCCGGTGAACTTGGCGTTGAAGTCCTCGACCGCGCCTTCCTGGCGGCCCGGCTCGTTGAGCCAGTAGAGGGGGAGGGTGAGCCCGATGATCCCGAGCAGGATCAAGCCCCAGGTGAGGGCCCGGTCGAGGACCTTCCCCTCGAGCTGCTCGTCGTCGTAGTAGGGCTTGCGGTTGGGGGCCAGCTCGATCTCCGAGCCCACCTCGGCACGGCCCTTGCGGACGTTGATGAAGAGGTAGACGAAGAAGCCGAGGAAGATGACGACGGCGATGACGTAGCCGGCGCTCTTGTAGGTGCTGGCGGCCAGCAGGGCCGAGGGGTTGGTCACGATCGTTCACTCCGCTCTTGGCGACTCCGTCGCCGGGCCGTTCGGGTCACCGCTTCGCTCATGCTCATTCGCCGATGCAGTGGGGGCCTTCGGCCTCTTGGCCGGTGGTGTTGGTGCCGATTGGGGGCCCCTGGACCACGAGGCCGGTGTTCACCGACAACTTGCCGCCCGAGACCGCGGTGGAGAAGCGGTCCATGCCGCGAGGGGCCGGCCCGGCCTTCTTCTCACCGGCCTGGTTGTACTGCGAGCCGTGGCACGGGCACTCGAACCACTGCGACGTGTTGCAGTTGGGCACCCGGCACCCGAGGTGGGGGCACTTCTGGTACATCACCGCGATGCCGGCCTCCATCGACGCCAGCACCGGGGGCGGGTAGGCCGCCTGGGCCTTGCTGAGCGCGGACTCCGGGTACTCGGTGAGCCACATGCGGCCCTCGGCCTTGTAGAGGAACCCGTTGTTGGCCCGGATCTCGGCGAGGAGGTCGCTCACGTTGCCCACGGTGATCTTCGAGCCGAAGCCACCGCCCAGCTTGGGCCAGATGAACGCCAGCGCCGACGCACCGAAGGCGGTGAGGCCCAGCACGAAGAACCCGATGATGCTGCGGTTGAGGAACTGGCGGCGGGTGACCCCGAGGGCATCGGCGTCGGGCGGCACGTAGGGCGCCGGCGGGGCCACCTCCTCGCCCCCCACCACGGCCAGGGCCTTGCCGCTGCGCACGTCCGCGGCCGCCCGCTCGACCTCACGGCCGGTCGGTGGCCGCTCGTCGTCGACGGATTCGGCGTCGCGGTTCTTGCGGCGGGTCTCGCGAGACAGCCGGCCGACGGCGTCACCGGTCTCACGGCGACGGGCCGCGGCGAACAGCAACACGCCGGCGAGCACCACCAGCAGGGGGATGACGATGAGGAGGACAGACACGATTTACCTCAGGCTCACAGGTCGAAGAAGATGCCGTCGGCCCACGGGAAGATGAAGTTGAAGCCGGGGCCCCGGAAGAACGAGCCGATGATCACCAGCACGGCCCAGAACATCATGAACAGCGTCATCAGCGAGATGACGAACTTGCGATCCTCGGGCTTGTTGGAGGGGTTGCGATCGATGTAGGGCGCCAGCATCAGGGCGAAGATGCCCATGCCGGGGATGGTCACGCCCGCCACCATCGGGTGGAACATGGTGAGCAGCTCCTGGAGGCCGAGGAAGTACCACGGTGCCTTGGAGGGGTTGGGCGTCTGGTTGAAGTTGGCCAGCGTGAGCAGCGGGGCGTTCACGAAGATGGCGAAGATGGTGGTGAACGCGGTGACCGCCAGCGCGGCGACGAACTCGACCACGATGAGGTGGGGCCAGGTGTGCACCTTGTCGACCGGCGTGGCCCGCACGTCCTGGATCGAACCCGACTTGACGACAGTGAGGAGGCGCTGGGTGTGACCACCGGGGCCGGTGGCCGCCGGCGGTGGTGCGGTGGCGACGGCGGTGCCCCCACCGGCCGGTGCCGCGGGGGCGTCGGCGGTGGCCACGGCCGCGCCGCCCGCACGCTCCTTGGCGGCACGGCTGCGCTCGAGCAGGTGCGCGGGGATCTTGCTCTCGGCGTCGGAGGCCGGCGCGTCGCCGGCCGCGGCCGCGCCTTCGGCGGCGGCGTCACCGCCACCACGGGCGGCTTCGGCCTTCTTGCGGGCTTCTTCGGCTCGCTTGCGCAGGTGTTCGGGGATCTCGGTCATCGCGTGTCCCTGTCTCCTAGAGCGGCCCGGAGATGCCGCCGTCCTTGCGAACCCGCCAGAAGTGGATCGCCATGAAGATGACGATCACGAAGGGCAGGAGCAGGACGTGCAGCACGTACCAACGCAACAAGGTCTGAGACCCGATCTCGGTGCCGCCCAGCAGGGCGAAGCGCACCTGGCTGCCGAAGACCGGGGTGTAGCCCATCATGTTCGTGCCCACCGTGACCGCCCAGAGCGCCAACTGGTCCCACGGGAGCAGGTAGCCGGTGAACGACAGCAGCAGGGTGAGCGTGAGCAGGATCACGCCGATGACCCAGTTGAACTCGCGGGGTGGCTTGTAGGCGCCGTGGTAGAAGACGCGGGCCATGTGGAGGAACACCGACAGCACCATGAGGTGAGCACCCCAGCGGTGCATGTTGCGCACCAGCAGGCCGAAGGTGACCGAGGTGTGCAGGGTCTCGATGTCGCTCCACGCCGACGCCGCGTCGGGGCGGTAGAAGAACATCAAGAAGATGCCCGTGACGGTGAGCAGGATGAACAGGAAGAAGCTGAGGCCGCCCAGGCACAGCGTGTAGCTCACCTTCACCGCGTGGCGCTTCACCTTCACCGGGTGGAGGTGGTACAGCACGCTGTTCATGATCACGTAGGACCGGTTCCGGGGGCTGTCGGTGTACCCCTTGCGGAACACCGAGCCGGGCCGGAAGATCGAGTTCCACGCCTGTGATCCCTGCACGGCATCGCCGAGCTCGCTGAGCTTCTCGGCGACCTTGGGCTTGTCCTGAACCGACTTGGCCACGAGGCCGTCTCCTCTTTCTCGACTTACCCGAGCCGCATGCCGTAGGCGTAGCCATGGGCATTGGTCCGGGTGTGGGGGTCGCCATCAGGGGCGGGAGCTGCGACCTTGCCCATGATGATCACGCCGGTCGGGCACCGGTCGACGCAGAGGGCGCAGCGGGTGCAGACGTCGTCATCGATGGTGAAGATCACGTGGTCGCGTGGGTCCTCACCGGGCTGCTCGGTGCCGACCGCCTCGTCGATGGCGTCGGGCGACACCATGTGGATGCACTTCCACGGGCAGATGTCGACGCAGCCCTCGCACATGATGCACTCGGACTGGTCGATGTGGATGAACTGCTTCGGCTTGACCGCCTTCGAGAGCCAGTCGGCGTCGACCTCCTGCAGGACGTAGTCGTCGCGGAACACCGGCATCGGCGGGTTGGCATCGGTCTTGGCCATGGTCTACGCCCCTTCCTTCACCAGGGGCCGGCCGTAGCGGGACTTCTCGACCTCGTCGCCCGGGGTGACGTCGCCGCGGCTCTGCCACTTGGCCCACAGGACGAGCATGCCGGCGAGGATCACGCCGTAGATGCCCACCACGATGAGGTCGCGCAGGGTCTGCTTGGTGATGGCGAACGGCAGGTAGTCGGCCAGGACGTTGCCCGGCCCGACCACGATCACGTCGGGGCGCCAGTTGAGCTCGTTGTCGGCCCAGGTGAGCCACTGGTGGGGCACCACGCCGAAGGCCCAGAACATGATGAAGAAGACGTAGGTCGCCGCCAACATGGCCTCGCCCCACGACAGGAACGTGCCCACCGGGCGGCGCTTGCCGTAGAGCGGGATCGGGGCGACGAGGACGACGAGCACCAGGACTGACACCACGAATGCAACCACTGGTCCTCCTCCTCACGCTTTGTGAAATCGATCACATGCTAGCGACGGCCGGGATATGACCGGCTCGACGAACGGCCACCGGTCTACCACGACCGCTTCGACGTGAGCACATCACACTGGCTCCTCCTTCGTCGGAGCGGCTCCGCCATCCGGTTCACGCCCACCGCGCCTCCGCTCCGCTCCGGCACCTCACCCCACACTGGCTCCTCCTTCGTCGGAGCGGCTCCGCCATCCGGTTCACGCCCACACTGGCTCCTCCTTCGTCGGAGCGGCTCCGCCATCCGGTTCACGCCCACACTGGCTGCCGTCCGGTTCGGGCTCGCTCCCGCTGCTCCGCCGGGTCGGCGGCATGGGGGCGACCCCCTGCTTGGCTCGCTCGGGCGGCTTGGTCCTAAAGTGCGGCGCGTGACCGAGATCCCCGAGCACCTCCTCAAGCGCTCGCAGGAACGCCGCGCTGCCATGGGCGGCGGCGGCGCCGGCGACGCGGGTGGCGGCGACAGCGGCGGCGACGCCGCCGCCACGCCCGCCGGCGCACCGAGCACGGCCGTCACCCCCGCCGCCGCCGCGCCCGCGGCCGCTGCGGCCACGCCCACCGAGGTCGAGCCCGCCGCCCCCGAGCCGGTCCCCCCCTACGTCGAGGCCGCGCTGAAGCGCAAGCGGGTCCCGCTGTGGGCCCTGCCCGTCCTCGCCGCCCTCCCCATCTGGGCGTTCGTCTACGCCGCCACCCTCGAGCCCCCCAGCCTGGGCGAGAGCGACCCCCTCTCGTTCGGCGCCCAGGTCTACGCCAGCAACTGCGCCACCTGTCACGGCGCCACCGGCGGCGGCGGCGTGGGCCCGCAGCTCGCGGGCGGCTCGGTGCTCGACACCTTCAGCGACCCCGCCGACCAGATCGAGTGGGTCACGCTCGGGTCGCAGGGCACCCAGGACGCCGGCGCCACCACCTACGGCGACACCAACAAGCCCATCAACGGCGGCATGCCCGGCTGGGAGGGCACCCTCACGCCCGAGGAGATCAACGCCGTCGTGTACTTCGAGCGCTCGGGCCTGTCGGGCGAGGAGCCCAACCCCGCCCTGATCGACGCCACCGGCGCGCTGCTGGTCGACGGCGTGCCCGTCGTCCTCGCCGGCGGTGGCGGCGGCGGTCACGGCGGCTGATCGCACCGAATCCGCGGCGCCGACCAGACGCGCGCGCCGCGGCGGCTCCTAACCTGGGACGGGTGCGGCCATCGGGGCCGACCCGACGCCAGACAAGGACCACGCCGTGCCCGCCACCACACGCAGCCGCCATGACGTCCTCGTCATCGGGGGCGGACCAGCCGGAGCGGCCGCCGGCTACTGGCTGGCCGAGGCCGGCCACGACGTCCTGATCGTCGAGAAGAAGCGCTTCCCCCGAGAGAAGACCTGCGGCGACGGGCTCACCCCGCGGGCCGTGCGCCAGTTGCAGGACATGGGCCTCGAGCACCGGCTCGAGGACTTCCACCGCTACGACGGCCTGAGGGCCGTGGCCCACGGCGTCACCCTCGAGCTGAAGTGGCCCGAGCACCCCCGGTTCCCCTCGTACGGCTACGTGGTGCGACGCCGCGACCTCGACGAGTTCGTGGCCGAGCGGGCGGTGAAGTCCGGGGCCCAGCTGCGCGAGGGCGTCGAGGCCATCCGCCCGGTGCTGCGCGACGGCCTGGTCACGGGAGCGGTGGTCGAGGACAAGGAGACGGGCGAGACCACCGAGATCCTCGCCCGCTACGTGGTCATCGCCGACGGCGCCAACTCCCGCTTCGGCCGCGCCCTCGGCACCGCCCGCGATCGCACCTACCCCCAGGGCATGGCCATCCGTGGCTACTACGAGAGCCCGCTGCACGACACCCCCTGGATCGAGAGCGCCCTCGACGTGCGCGACCGCCAGGGCAACTCGATGCCCGGCTACGGCTGGATCTTCCCCCTGGGCGACGGCACCATCAACGTCGGCATCGGCCTGCTGTCCACCTTCCGCGACTTCAAGAGCGTGAACACCACGCACCTGCTCCGCGAGTTCTCGTCCACCGCTCCCGACTACTGGGAGATCGGCCCCGAGACCGCCGTCGGCGAGCCCACCGGTGGACGCCTGCCCATGGCCGGGTCGGTCGGGCCCAAGGCCGGCCCCACCTTCATCGTGGTGGGCGACGCCGCCGGATCGATCAACCCGTTCAACGGCGAGGGCATCGACTACGCCTACGAGACCGGGCGGATGGCCGCCGGCCTCATCGACGAGGCGCTCGTCACCGGCAACGGCGTCGCCCTGCAGCGCTACCAGTCGATGCTCGACGACGAGTTCGGCCTGTACTTCAAGGTGGCCCGGCTCTTCGTGAAGATCATCGGCCGGCCCGCCCTCATGCGCGAGCTCACCCGGGTGGGGATGCAGTCCCACACGCTGATGGACTGGGTGCTGCGCATCATGGCCAACCTGCTGCGCGACGACGAGCTCGGCGGCGCCGAGGCCGCCTACAAGGCCGTCGCCGCCCTGGCCCGGGTGGTCCCCGAGCCCCTCACCCGCGCCTGACCTACGCCCTCGGTTCGGCCTGACCCCCGGGCGGCGTGGAGCGCCGCCCCCTACAGTGCCGACCATGCCGCCCCTCCCCGTGGTCTCGGGCTATCGAGACCTGGTGGAGATCGGACGGGGTGGGTTCGCCCGCGTCTACCGGGCCCAGCAGGACCGCTTCAACCGGGCGGTCGCGCTGAAGGTGCTCGACCTGGCTCACCCCGACGAGCGCACCCGCGACCGCTTCGAGCGCGAGTGCCGGGCCATGGGCGAGCTGTCCTGGCACCCCCACGTCGTCGCCGTCTACGACTCGGGCGTCACCGACGACGGGCACCTGTGGCTGGCGATGGAGTTCCTGCCCAAGGGATCGCTCGGCGACGGGCTGTCGCCCGACTCGACCCTGACCTGGGAGGCCGCCACCGCCGTGGGGGTCCAGGTGGCGGGTGCGCTGGCGGCGGCGCACGACGCCGGCACCCTGCACCGCGACCTGAAGCCCGAGAACGTCCTGCTCGACGTGTTCGGTGAGGCCAAGCTCGGCGACTTCGGCATCGCCGCGGTCGAGGGCAGCCGCCGCACCACCACGGGGGTGGCCAGCTTCACCGTCGCCCACGTCGCGCCCGAGGTGCTGCGCGGCCAACGCCCCGACGAGCGCACCGACGTCTACGGCCTGGCCTCCACCCTGCACACCCTCCTCGCCGGCGCGCCGCCCTTCGAAGGCGACGACGACGAACCCGTGGCCGCGGTCATGATGCGGGTCATCGAGGCACCCGTCCCCCGCCTCGGCGATCCCGTGCCCCGCGCCCTCGCCGACCTCCTGGTCGCCGGGCTCGCGAAGGAGCCTGCCGACCGACCGCCGAGCGCGGCGGCCTTCGGCGAGGCCCTCCAGGCCGTCCAGGCCGGCGCCGGCCTCGCCGTGACACCGCTGCGACTCGCACCCGCCGAGGTCGAGCCCGGCCCGGCGCGCTCCACCGGCGTCGCAACCACTCCGGACGTGGCCGCCACCCCCGCCGGGCGCACCACCACGCCCGACCCCAACGAGACGATCACCCACGCCACCCCGTCCACGCCGACACCGGTTCCCGTCGTCGCCCCACCCGATGACGCTGGCGCCGGCCGACCCCCGCCCGATGACGGCCCGATCGAGTCGGCCGCGGCGCCGCCCGCCGAGCCCGCCCGGCGCCGGAGCGGGCCGCTGCTCGTGGGCGGGGCGCTGGTCGTGCTCGTGCTCCTCGTCGGCATCGTGCTGGTGCTGGCCCGTGGCGGTGGCGACGACAGCGGAGGGGACGCCGGCGCCGGCGGAAGCACCGGTGCGACCGTCGACGACAGCGAAGGCGCCAGCGACGCCGGGAGCAGCTCAGGAGCGGCCGCCACGGGCACGTTCCAGACCGCCCAGGTCGGAAGCGTCCTCTCCGACGTGGCGCTCTCGTCCGACGCGGTCTGGGTGACGGACGCGTCCGAGACGCAGGTCTACCGGCTCGACCCCGCGACCGGCGACGTCCTCGCGACCGTCGAGGTCCCCACCCCCATGACCGGCGTCGCGACGACGGCCGACGACCAGGTGTGGGTCACGGGCGCGGACGACACGACGGTGAGCGCGATCGACGACGGACCCAACGAGGTCACCGACTCCATCGACATCAGCGGCACGCCCGACGCCATCGCCGCCTCGAGCCAGCACGTGTGGGTGACGGCGACGGCGGACGGGGGCGCCAACGTGCTCGCGGACATCAACGCGCCGACGGCCGCCCTGGCGAACCTGTTGGGCTCCTCGCAGGCGGGGCCCTCGCAGGTGGCCGCCACCGACGACGACGTGTGGGTCACCAACTCGGGGGACAGCTCGATCACCCACTTCGACGCCCGGACCGAGACCGGGCTCATCACCATCGACCTCGACGTCACACCGACCGCGGTCGCCGTCGTCGAAGATGCGGTGTGGGTGCTCAGCACCGACAGCCAGAGCCTCACGCGCATCGACCCGGCGACCGACACCGTGGTCGCGACGGTGGACCTCAGCCTCGACAGCGGATCCGCCCCCAACGCCATCGCCGCCACTGCCGACGCCGTGTGGGTGACCGACATCGACAACGACGACCTGATCCTCGTCGACCCCGCCACCAACGCGGTCGTCACCCGCGTCGACACGAGCCACGAGCCCGTGGCCGTCGCCGCGAACGACACCGATGTGTGGGTGGCCAACTCCGGCGACGGCACCCTCACCCACGTCGATCCGACGACCGTCGGCTGAGCCCTCCGCACCCGGCGCCGAAAGCGGCGCCGGGCGACGACCCCTACCATGGCCGCCGTGGCGACCTTGCCGGAGGTGACGGGCTACAGCGAACTGGTCGAGATCGGCCGGGGAGGCTTCGCCCGGGTCTACCGGGGGCACCAGGACCGCTTCAACCGAGCGGTCGCCCTGAAGGTGCTGAACCTGGCCGACCCCGACGAGCGGACCCGCGACCGCTTCGAGCGCGAGTGCCGGGCCATGGGTGAGCTGTCCTGGCACCCCCACGTGGTGGCGGTCTACGACTCGGGCATCACCGACGACGGGCACCTGTGGCTGGCCATGGAGCACCTCGAGCGGGGCTCGCTGGCCGACGCGGTCGCCCAGACGTCGGTGCTCGACTGGCCCGGCGCCGTCGCGGCCGGCATCGAGGTCTGCGGGGCGTTGGGGGCGGCCCACGCCGCCGGCACCCTCCACCGCGACCTCAAGCCCGAGAACGTGCTGATCGGCCCGTTCGGTGAAGCGAAGCTGGCCGACTTCGGCATCGCCGCGGTCGATGGCGGACGGCGCACCACGACCGGCGTGGCCAGCTTCACCGTGGCCCACGTGGCCCCCGAGGTCCTCCGCGGCCAGCGCCAGGACCAGCGCACCGACGTGTACGGCCTGGCGTCGACGTTGCACACGCTGCTGGCCGGCCGTCCCCCCTTCGCCGGCGACCCGGACGAGCCGGTGGCCGCCGTGATGATGCGGATCATCGACACGCCGCCGCCCCGGCTGGCCGACCCGGTCCCGGACGACCTCGCCGACCTCCTGGTCACAGGCCTGGCCAAGGACCCTGCCGACCGACCGCAGAGCGCAGCCGCGCTGGGCGAGGCCCTCCAGGAGGTGCAACGCCGCCACGGCCAGGCCGTCACCCCGTTGCGGCTCACCACGGCCCCCACGCCCGTGCCGCCCGCCCCCGTGGTCGCCGACCCCTCGGCGTCGACCGTCCCCGACGCGGCACCCGCACCGGCACCCGCCGACGAGGCCGGCACCGTCCACGAGACCATGGTGGTGGCGGCGGCTCCCGTCAGCACCGCCACTGCCGGCACGGGTGCCGGGGCCGACGCCGGCTCGGTCGCCGCCGAGGCGCCAGCCGCGCCTGAGGCACCGGCCGCCCCCGAGGCTCCGGTCGCCGCCGAGGCACCGGCCGCCCCCGACGCTCCGGTCGACCCCGGTCCCCTGGCCGACGCCGGATCCCGGACCGAAGCCGACCGGGCGGCATCCGACCCGAACGCGACCATCACCACGGGCACCCCGCCGGTGGAGGCGGATACGCCCACCGCTGCCCCGCCACCGCCACCCGCGCCGAGCCCTCCGCCAGCCCCACCGGCTCCAGAGCCCGCAGGCACACCGTCCTCGGTCACGCCGCCCACGGTCACGCCGCCCGGCTCACCGGCGACGGACGGCGGCTCCTCGTCCGGGGGTGCCCGCCGGGGCCTGCTGATCGCGGCCGGCGTGGTGGTCGTGGCACTGGTGATCGGCGCCGCGGTCCTGGTGCTGGGCGGGGGCGGCGACGAGGCCAGCCAGGAGGGCACGTTCACCACTGGGCAGTTCGCCACGTCGCCCGATGCCGTGGCCGTCAACGGCGACGCCGTGTGGGTGACGGATGCGAGCGAGACCCTGATCTACAAGCTCGACCCCACCACCGGCGAGGAGATCACCAACACCGGCATGAACAACGCGGGGACCGGCATCGCCCTCACCACCGACGATGCCGGCTGGGTGATCGGCGACGACACGCGGGAGATGATCCGCATCGACCTCGCCACCAACGGGGACACGAACCAGGTCGACATCGGCGACGACATGACGTCGGTGAGCGCCGTGGGCACGGATGTCTGGGTGGCCCATGGCGCAGCTGGTGAGGCCGGCAAGCTGGTCCGCTTCGACGCCATCGCCCTGGCCCCCGCCACCGAGCTGGAGGTGGGCACGGCGCCGAACCAGGTGTCCGCCTCCGACGACGTCATCTGGGTGGCCAGCAGCACCGACGACACCGTGACCCGCATCGACCCCGACACCAACGAGATCACGGCCACCATCGAGCTCGATGCCACGCCATCGGCCATCGCCGCGGTCGAGGATGCGGTCTGGGTGCTCAGCACCGACAGCGCCAAGCTCACCAGGATCGACCCTGCCACCAACGAGGCGGTCGCCACGGTCGACCTCGGCGACGACAGCGGGCCGGTGGCGGTGGCGGCCACCGCCGATGCCGTGTGGGTGGTCGACACCGAGACCGACCGGGTCACCCGCATCGACCCCGCCACCAATGAGGCCACCGACGAGATCCAGGTGTCGCACGAGCCGGTCGCGATCGCGGCCACCGACACCGACGTGTGGGTGGCCAACTCGGGTGACGGCACGCTCACCCACATCGATCCCGCCGTCTTCGGCTGACCCCGAACCCGAACCGACCCGCCATCGAACTGGCGCCCGATTCGGTGGTCACGGCGACGCGATCAGGCGCCAGTTCGCAGAGTGCCGGCCCAGGGCGGGCCCGACCTACGGCGCCGGAGGGCGAGGGGGCAGCGGGTCGTGCCAGCCGCCGTAGGGCTCGGCCAGCGCGTCGGCCTCGGCGGGGCCCATGGTGCCCCGGTCGTACAGGTGGACGTGGGGGATCTCGCCCGACAGCAACGGCTCGACGATGCGCCACTGCTGCTCGAGCGAGTCCTCGCGCCCGAACCGGCGGGCGTTGCCCTCGAGGGCGTCGCCGATGAGCCGCTCGTAGGCCTCCTGGCGCTCACCGAACACGTGCTCGTAGTCCACGTCGAGGTCGGTCGACTGGGTGACCAGGGCCTCGCCGGGTGCCTTCGAGTGCACGTGCAGCGTCACCCCGTCGTTGGCGCCCAAACGGAACCGCAGGTGGTTCGGCGACGGGCGGGTGTCCTCCTCGGCGAAGAGCAGGCGGGGCGGCGCCTTGAACTGCACCACGGCCTCGGTGGCGGTGACCCCCAGGTCCTTGCCCGTGCGGATCAGCCAGGGCACGCCGGCCCAGCGCCACGAGTCGATCTCGGTCTTCAACGCGATGTAGGTCTCGGTGTCCGAACCGGCCTGCACGCCGTCCTCGTCGGGGTACCCGTGGTACTGGCCCCGCACCACGTGGGCCGGGTCGAAGGCCTGCACCTGCCGGAAGATCTTGTAGTACTCGTCCCGAAGCGCGTTGGCGTCGGCCGCCACCGGCGGCTCCATCGCCAGGAGGGCCACGATCAACAGCAGGTGATTCTGCACCACGTCGCGCAGCGCACCCACGTTGTCGTAGAACTTGCCGCGGCCCTCCACGCCGAAGTCCTCGGCCATCGTGATCTGCACGTTCGAGATGAAGTTGCGGTTCCACACCGGCTCGAGCATCGAGTTGGCGAAGCGGAAGATCAGCAGGTTCTCGACGGCCTCCTTCCCGAGGAAGTGGTCGATGCGGAACACGTTCTCCTCGGGGAACGCCTTGTGCACCACCTGGTTGAGCTCGACCGCCGACTCGAGGTCGCGGCCGAAGGGCTTCTCGACCACCACCCGAGCGTCCTTGGTGAGGCCCACGCCGGCGAGGCCCTCGATCACGTCGTCGAACAGCGCCGGCGGGATGCTGAGGTAGAACAGCGGCCGCTCGCAGCCCGCCATCCTGGCGGCCAGCGCGGTGAAGGTGCCCGACTCGCGGTAGTCGCCGCTGACGTAGGAGATGTTGGCGGCCAACTCGTCCCAGACCCGCGCGTCGATGGTGTCGTTCTTGGCCTCGATCGCCTCACGGGCGTAGGCCCGCAGCTGATCGTCGTCCCACTCCCGGGTGGCCACACCGATCACCGGGATGCTGATGCGACCGGCCAGGGCCAGGCGGTACAGGGCCGGGAAGATCTTCTTCTTGGCCAGGTCGCCGGTGGCGCCGAAGAGCACCAGCGCGCCGCTCATCTGGGGCTCGTGGGCCTCAGGCATCGCCGGCCGGGCCCTGCACCGAATGGCTGCTCGGCCCGGTGACCTCGGCCATCACGGCATGACCGCCGAACTGGTTCCGCAGCGCGGCGACGGCCTTCATGGCCAGCGACTCGTCCTGCTGCGACACGAACCGGGCGAACAGCGCGGCACTGATGACCGGTGCGGCCACCCCGTGGTTCACCGCCTCGAGCACGGTCCAGCGGCCCTCGCCCGAGTCGGCGGCGACGCCCCGGATCGCCTCGAAGCCGGGGTCGGACTTGTTGGCGGCGACGAGGAGGTCGAGCAGCCACGAGCGCACCACGCTGCCCTCCTGCCAGCACTCGAGGGCCGCCTGCACGTCGATGCCCAGGTCGGCCTTGGTGAGCAGCTCGTAGCCCTCGGCGTAGGCCTGCATCATCCCGTACTCGATGCCGTTGTGGACCATCTTGGTGAAGTGGCCCGTGCCCACGGGGCCCACGTGGGCGAACCCGCCGGCGGGGGCCAGCGTGTCGAAGATGGGCTGGGCCACGGCCACCGACTCGTCGGTGCCGCCCACCATCAGGGCGTAGCCGTTCTCGAGGCCCCAGACGCCGCCGCTGGTGCCGGCGTCGACGAACCCGATGCCGGCCTCGGCCAGCGTGGCGCCGCGCCGGACCGAGTCGTGCCAGTTCGAGTTCCCCCCCTCGATGACCAGGTCGCCGGCATCGAGCAGCGCCCCGAGGGCGACGACCGTGTCCTCCGTGGGGTCGCCGGCGGGCACCATGACCCACACCACCCGTGGCCCGTCACCGGCCAACGCCGCCACCAGCGCCTCGAGCGACGCCACCTCGGAGGCGTCGCTGAAGGCGTCGTAGCCGACCACCTCGTGGCCGCCACGGCGGAGCCGCTCGGCCATGTTGCCGCCCATCTTGCCCAGCCCGATCATGCCCAGTCTCATCGTTCGCTCCGTTTCATCGCTCTTCGGCTGACGCCGATCTTCTCGCTCTTCGGCTGGCGCCTGTCTTCTCGCTCTTCGGCTGGCGCCTGTCTTCTCGCTCTTCGGCTGGCGCCTCATCGCACCGTCATGACTCGCTCGTCACTCGCTCGTCGCACCTTCGGCCGTCGGCCGTCGGCCCTCGGCCCTCGGCTGATCGCCTCGCCGCCGCTGACTGGCGACTCATCCCGCGGTCAGCAGATCATCGATCGTCACCCGGGCGGCGCGCAGGCCGTGGGCGCGCAGGGTGGCCAGGTCGCCGGCGGCCTGGGCGGCCAGCAGCGTGCCGAAGCCGAAGGGACGGCCGGGGATGGGCGGGCCGGGCTCGGCGGCGCCGGCCGCTTCGTCCACCACCTGCACGAACACGCCGCTCGGGGGCCCGCCCTTGTGCAACTGGCCGGTGGAGTGCAGGAAGCGGGGGCCGATCCCCAGCGTGGTGGCCACCCTCAGGCGGTCGCGCAGCGCGAGGCGCACCCGCTGCAGCTCCGGCACCACCGGGCTCTCCGGATCGACGTAGGCCTGGATGGCCAGGTAGTCGCCGGTCCGCACCTGGGCCAGCAGCCCGTCGAGCGACTCGGGCGCGACGGCCAGCGGGTCGCCGCCCCCGCCCGACTCGCCGCCTCCAGACCCGAGGCGGGCCAGCACGTCGTTGGTGGCGGCCTTGGCCTCGGCCACGTTGGGCTGGTCGAACGGGTTGATGCCGAGGCCGGCCCCGCACACCGCAGTGGCGAACTCCCACAGCAGCACCTGGGCCCCGAGGCCGTAGGCGTTCTCGTAGGGAAGCTCGACCACCGGGTGACCGGCGTCGGCGAGCTCGTCGAGGGCCGGGTGCCAGCCGAGGCCGACGAAGAGGCGGTCGTCGCCGTAGGCGGCGATGTCGTGGGCCACGTCCTCGCCGGCGACGGGCACCACACCCGTGCCGGCCTTGCCGGTGGACTCGGCGATCAGCTGCTCGAGCCAGAGGCCGAAGGTGGCGATGTCGGGGTCGAGCAGCAACGTGAGCTTGTCCCGCCCCGCCGCCGCGGCGGCGGCCATCACCGCACCGAGGCGCAGTCCGGGGTGACGGTAGGGGTCGCGGCCGGGCGCGAGCTGCAAGGTGAGCACCTCGGCCGAGCGCAGGAGCCGCAGGTAGTCCACACCGGCCAGGGCCGCCGGCACGATGCCGAAGTACGACAGCGCCGAGTAGCGCCCGCCGATGTCGGGCCGGTTGACGAACACGTGGCGAAAGCCCCGCTCGCGGGCCGTCGCCTCCAGCGCGGAGCCGGCGTCGGTGACCACCGCGAACTGCTCGGGCCGGCCCACCCGGTCCCAGAAGTAGGCGAGGTGGCTGGCGGTCTCGAGCGTCGAGCCCGACTTGGACGAGGCGATGAACAGGGTGTGGTCGAGGTCGAGTGCGGCCTCGACCCTGCGGATCGCCGCGGGGTCGGTGCTGTCGAGCACCGCCAGGCGGGGACGGTCGTCGGGCCGGCTGAAGGTGGTGGCCACCACCTCGGGGAACAGGCTCGACCCGCCCATGCCCATCACCAGCACGCTGGTGAAGCCCTCGGCGTACACGTCGGCCGCGAAGCGGTCGAGGTCGGTGTGCGCCGCCGCGATCTCGCTGCCGACCAGCAACCATCCCAACCGGTCGGCGACCTCGGTGGGGTCGTCCTGCCAGAGGGTGTGGTCGCCCGCCCATATGCGGGCCACCGCGTCACGCTCGACCAGGTCGGCCAAGGTGGCGTCGACCGCCGGCCCCAGCGCACCGAGTCGCTCGCCCTCCCGGGTGTTCAGCCACTCCACCAATTCCTCCTTTCGACGTCGGGTGCCTGCCAGGTCGTCCGCCGACCGTACCGCCCCGGCGGCCTCCGTGGACGACCAGCCCGGGGTGCCGGGATACCGTCGCGTCGGTGGCACCCAAGACGGACTGGAACCCGGTGCTGCGGCGCGAGTTCGCCGAGCCCTACTGGGCCGACCTCCAGCGCTTCGTCGCGGACGAGCGGGCCCGTCACCCGGTGTACCCGCCGCCCGACGAGGTGTTCGCCGCGCTCCACCGCACCCCCTACGGGGAGGTGAAGGTGGTGATCCTGGGCCAGGACCCCTACCACGGCCCGAACCAGGCCCACGGCCTGTGCTTCTCGGTGCGTCCCGGGGTGCCGATCCCGCCCTCGCTCCAGAACATCTACAAGGAGCTCCACGACGACCTGGGCATCGAGCCGCCGGACCACGGCTGCCTCGACGCCTGGTCCCGCCACGGCGTGCTGCTGCTCAACACCACGCTCACCGTGCGGGCCCGGCAGGCCGCGTCGCACCAGGGCAAGGGGTGGGAGGTGTTCACCGACCAGGTGATCCGGGCCGTGAACGACAAGCCCGAGCGGGTGGTGTTCATCCTGTGGGGCGCCGCCGCCCGCAAGAAGAAGGCGCTGATCGACCAGACCCGCCACACGGTCATCGAGTCGGCCCACCCGTCGCCGCTGTCGGCCCACAACGGCTTCTTCGGCAGCCGCCCCTTCTCGCGGGCCAACGAGGCCCTCATCGCCGCCGGCCGCGAGCCGGTCGACTGGACCGTGCCGGCCCGATGAGCCCGACGGAGGAGGGCGGGGCCCGAGCGGCCCGGCGACGCAGTCGCCAGGAGCGGTAAACATGAGCCCGACGGAGGAGGGCGGGGCCCGAGCGGCCCGGCGACGCAGTCGCCAGGAGCGGGAAACATGAGCCCGACGGAGGAGGGCGGGGCCCGAGCGGCCCGGCGACGCAGTCGCCAGGAGCGGGCGACATGACCGCAGCCGTGGTGGCGCTGATCGCCGTGGCCGTGGCCACGGCGCTGGGTGCCTACGGCCGCTGGGCCGGTTGGGGATTCGGCCTCGGCTGGTGGGGCCGGCCGACGCCGGCGCAGGTGCGTTCGGTCGAGCCGCTGACCGGCGCGCTGATGAAGGGCGGCGCCCCATGGGCCATGCGCGAGGCCCGCCACCGGGTGCGGGCGCGCCTCGAGGTGCAACCGGGCGACGGCGCGCCGTACGAGGCGGCCACCATCACCTGGCAGGCGGCCACCGCCCCCCTCGCCGGCCGTCGGGTGACCGTCCGGGTGTCGCGCACCCGCCCCCACCGCGTGCACCTGTCGGCGGCGGGGGCCGCCGCCGCCTCCGACGACGCCGATCCCCCCGGCACCGGCACCTACTGACGCACGTCGCTCACACCCGGCACCCGTTCCGGTGGCTCGAACACCACACTCACGACACACCCCAGCCACCAGAACGAAACCCCAACCATTCCGGTGGCTCGAACACCACACTCACGACACATCCCAGCCACCAGAACGAACGCCCCGACGCCGGGTAGGAGGGTCGGGTCAGCGGTCGTCGGGGCCGATCGCCGGCGCCACGTCTTCGGGCTGCGCGTCGGCCAACGCCGCCAGCCCCTCATCGACCGAGCCCGCCCGCAGGATGAGCGCCCGATTGCGGGGCAGCAGGAAGCCGGCGTCGACCATCTGGTCGAGCATCGCCACCAGCGGATCCCAGAAGCCGTCGGCGTCGAGCAGCACCAAGGCCTTGGCGTGCAGGCCCAGTTGGGCCCAGGTCGCCACCTCGGCCAGTTCGTCGAGCGTGCCGAGGCCACCCGGCAGGGCGATGAAGCCGTCGCTGCGGTCGTACATCAGCGCCTTGCGCTCGTGCATGGTGCCCACCTCGTGCAGCTCGTCGAGGCCGGGGTGGGCCACCTCGAGGGTGAACAGCTTGGCGGGGATCACGCCCACCACCCGTCCCCCTCCGGCCAGGCAGGCGTCGGCGACCGCCCCCATCAGGCCGATCTGGCCGCCGCCGTACACCAGGCCGATGCCCCGCTGGGCGAGGGCGGCCCCGAGCGACCGGGCCAGCGCGAGGTGGCGGGTGTCGTGGCCCGGCGACGAGCCGCAGAACACCCCGATGGCCGACAGGTCAGGCATGCCCCGACGCTAGGGCGTCGAGCGCGGCACGGTGCCCGACCGGTGCCCGCCGCTCACCGACGGGAGGCGATGACCGCCTCGATGTCGGGGAGCGCCACTCGCTCGGCGGTCCGCGCCAGCACGATCACCTCGTCCTCGGCGGCGAGGGCGACCGGGGCCGACTTGGCCGGGTTGAGCACCACCGGGCTCTCCGAGGGCGCCGAGCGCCGCCGGTAGCCGATGGCGAGGTCGCCTTCGGCGCTGACCCGGTCGACGATCTCACCGAAGGTGGTCGGGGCGAAGGCGCCGTACCAGCCCAGCTCGTGGAGCTCGATCGTGGGCCCGTCGGCGCCGAGCAGGTCGTGGAACACCGCATCGAGCTCGGGGCGCTCGGCCACCTGCGCCATCAGCAGGCCCGACAGGATGTCGGTGACGACGAAGTCGTCGGCCTGGGTCATGCTCGCCAGCTCCAGGTCGCGCAGGTGGACGAGCTCGGCGACGACGAGCGGGCGGGCGTCGAGGTCGGCGAAGGCCCGGTCGACCACGAGCAGGCTGAGCAACGTGTGCGCGTCGGCGTCGCTGGACTCGAGCAGTTCGCGGTAGCCGAGCACGAACACCCGGTCGGGGGCGGCCTCGCGGACGAGGTCGGGAAGGCTGCGGGCGCCCTCCTCGAGCGGCTTGAACTCGACGGTCACGTGGTCCATGGGCGTGCAGCTGCACAGCTTCGGGTCGGCGAGATCGGCGTCGTACACGATCGACACGACCGATCCCGGCGCCAGGGCCCGGCCGAAGGTCTCCATCATCAGCCGGCCGAGCCGATTCCACCCCACGACCAGCACCCGGTGCGGCAGCGCCGGCCGGTGCGCGAGCGTGTCGTCCCGCCGTGGCGACGCGGTGACCAGCCCGGTGAACACGATGTCGCGGTCGGTCTCGGCGATCGCCACCACCTGGTCGCCCGGCTCGAACCGGGTGCCCATCGGGGGCACCAGCTCGATCACGCCGTCCGCTCGCCGGCGACCCACGATCGACGCCCGCTCGAAGCTCAGCAGGGCGTCGCCGAACGTGTGGCCGACGAGCTCCGGCACCGACGACATGTGCAGCTCGTCGCCGTCGAAGTTGAGCAGGTCGTACAGCACCGTGCTGAGGCCGGGTTGGCGACAGGTCTGGGCCATCACGCTCGAGATCACCTCGTCCGAGCGCACGGGATGGACGATCGGCCCGCAGGCCACCTCCAGGTACTCCGCGGTCGCCGCGTTCGTCACCTCCACCACCATCGGCGGAGGGTCCATGCCGTCGCCCGCGGCGTTCAGCACCGCCAGGACCGTCTTCACCACCGCCGCGTCGTGGGCCGAGTCGTCCGACACGATCACCACCGAGCGGGCCGAGGTCGGCCGGGCGATCGCCAGGTCGGCCGGGCTCGAGGGGTCGCCCGTGCGGCACACGATCCGGTTGCGGCCGGCGTCGGGCACCGCCGCCCGGATCTCGTCCTCCATGAGCTGCTTGTCCCGCTGGGCCAGCACCACCACGCAGCCCCCGCCCCGCTCGGACTCGCCGAGCAGCAGCTCCTGGACGATCGTGAGGATGAGGGGCGACCATCCCAGCACGAGGAGGTGCCCGTCCTCGATGACGGTGCTGCGGCCCCGCCGCAGCAGGGTGAGGCGACGGTCGATGCCACTGACGATGAGGCCGATCAGGGCGCTGGCGAGGAACAACCCGCTGAGGGTGACGAACAGCGCGACGAAGCGGAGGGGCCAGGCCTCGTCGCCGGCCATGGTGCCGGTGTCGATGATCCGCAGGAGGCTCTGCCAGAAGCTCTCGGCGAACGACGTCGACCTCCCCGTGGGGGTGTGGAGGTGGAAGAGGCTGAAGACGAATGCCGCCAGCGCGGCCAGCGCCAACGTGACGGCGAGCAGCCAGACCACGATCATCCAGGTCCCACGGGCGAGCAGGTTGTCGAACCGGTACTGCAGCTTCTCGACCATGCCGATCTCGGTCGCATGCCGCCGGGTGACGGGGCGCCCACTCCCGACCATCGGCATGCGGGGCACGCTGCGCACGCGTTTCACGGCTCGCCTCCCGGACTCGACTGCACGGGAACGTAGCCCACGTCGTGCCCGCCGACCGGCGTGCCGCCGCCGGTGCCGGTTCCGCCGCCGGCGCGGGACGACTCAGCGTCGGGCCAGCCGCTCCTTGGCGGCCGCCTCGATCTGGGCACGGATCGACGGCACCCGGCGGACGAGATCGGCGAACAGCTGATGGGGCAGCACGAGCAGGCGGACCGGCGTGGTGGCCACCACGTCGGCGAGCCGGCTGTAGCCGTAGCCGGCCCCCCAGTCCCGGGCCGCGAGCTCGCCGAAGAAGTCGCCGGCGCCGAGCGAGCGCACCACCCGGCCGTCGATCAGCACGTCGACCGACCCGTCGAGGACGACGTAGACGTCGCGGTGGATGTCCCACCGCCGCACCAGGTGATCGCCGGCGTGGGCGGCCTCCACGTGGCACACCTGAGCCACCGCGGCCCGGGCGTCACGGGTCATCCCCGCGAACAGCGCCACCCCGTCGAGCACCCCCGCGTCGACCCCGCTGCGCTCACCCCAGCCGAGCCCCGTGAACGACAGCCGGTCGAGCCCCGTGGGCTCGACCGCGGACGACGGCAGGGTCGGGGAGCCGCCGTCCTGGTCCACCGGGGCCTCCTCCAGCCACCGCAGCACGTCGAGCACGTCCTGCTCGCCGGAGGTGTGGTTCAGCACGCAGAGGCGGATCGCGTAGCGCTGGTGGAGGCGGGTCGACGACACCAGCCCCCGGCCGCTCTCGGCGAAGGCGTGGACGAGGTCGGCGTTGATGCGGTCGAGGGCGGCCTCGTCGTCGATGCCCCGGGGATGGCGCCGGAAGCAGACGATGCCGAGGTGCGCACCGAAGAGCAGCTCGAGCTCGTCGCTCCCCTCGACGTGGCGCTCGGCGAGCAGCGCGAGGTCGAGGCAACGGTCGACGGTCGCCCGGTAGGCGGCCAGGCCGAAGTAGCGGATCGACAGCCACACCTTGAGCGCCCGCGCCATGCGGCTGAGCTGCATGCCGAGGTCGGCGAAGTTCACCTCGTCGTCGCCCCGCTCGGCGTCCTTCAGGTAGTCGGGGGTGATCTCGAAGGCGCGGCGCAGCCGGTCGCCGTCGCGCACCAGCACCGCACCGCACTCGAAGGGCTGGTAGAGCCACTTGTGGGGGTCGAGGGTGACCGAGTCGGCCCGTTCGATGCCGGCCAGCGCCCGCCGGCCGCGCTCGGTGATCGCCGCGAACCCCCCGTACGCGGCGTCGACGTGCAGCCAGACCCCGTGCTGCTCGCAGATGTCGGCCACCTCGGCCAGGCGGTCGATCGCCCCGGTGTTCGTCGAGCCCGCCGCCGCGCACACGAACAGCGGACGCCTTCCGTGGGCCAGGTCGGCCTCGATGGCGCCGACCAACGCGTCGGGGCGGAGTCGGAACCCGTCGTCGACCGGCACCACCCGGATCTGGTCGGGACGGAAGCCGAGCACGCGACCGGCGCGCGCCAGCGACGAGTGCGCCTGGTCGGACACGTAGGCCACCAGGTCGTCGGCCATGGCGCCGACCTCGTGCTCTCGGGCACAGGCCAGCGCAGTCATGTTGGCGGCCGAGCCACCGGTGACCAGCACCCCGGCGGTGGTGTCGGGGAGGCCGAGCCAGTCGGCGAACCACCCCAGCACGGTGCGCTCCACCTCGCTCGGCCCGGCCGCCTCCATCCACGAGCCGCAGTAGATGTTGGTGGCGCTGGCCACGAAGTCACCCAGCGCGCTGGGCCAGGTGCCGTTCGACGGGATGAACGCGAAGTAGCCGGGGTGATCGCTGCGGGCCATGAACGCGAGCACGTCGTCGCGGAGCTGGGCGAGGACGGTGTCGAAGTCCTCCGGCTGCTCCGGCGGCGGGCCGGCCAGGCGCCGGCGCATCTCGTCGGGCGTGGCCCGGCGCAGCGCCGGCGCGTCCGCGTCGGTCAGGTGCTCGACCAGCGCGTCCACCATGGCGTAGCCGGTGCGGCGCATCGTGTCGGCGTCGAGGCCGAGCCGGTCGTCGTGCATGCGGTGCGACCCCTGTCCCCCCACCTCTGCCGGGTGAGGTGCGGGCGATCGTACTTCGGCCTGCCGCTCAGGGACCGGTGAGCGCGGCCAGGGCGGGCGCCCCGGGGACGCAGAGCACCTCCGCCCCGTCCGGCGCCACGGCGTCGGCCGGGTGGAGCCTGCGGCGCAGCGCCTCGGGCGCACCGATTGTGCCTCCGGCGCCGACCAGGCGTATCGCCTCGCCGCCGGCGCGCTCGTCCACGCGGCCCCGCACCACGAGGTAGAGGTCGTCGGCCGGCGCGCCCGCTGCGTACACCGTGGCCCCGGGCGCGACCGTGCGGAGCCGGCAGGTCGCCGCCAGCCGTTCGAGCCCGCCGGCGGGCAGGTGCGCGAACAGCGGCATCGACCGCAGCAGTGCCTGCTCGTCGCGTTCGGTCTCGGTGACCGTGGACGGGACCGTCGGGCGGTGCCGGCGGCGATCGGCCGCGGCCTCCGACACCACCGATCCGATGACCGCGTGCCCGGTGATGACGGTGAGGAAGTCGTGGCGGCGCAACGCCCGCAGGGTGGTGGGCTCGAGGGCGCGGACCGTGGCCATCCGCGGCTCGTCCGCCAGCAGGGCCAGCTCGCCGAAGAACTCGCCGGCGCCGAGCGTGTTGACGCGCTGGGCGTCGATCAGCACCTCGAGGCGGCCCTCGTCGACGATGTAGAAGCTGTCGGCGTCCTCGCCCTGGAACGTCACCACCTCGCCGACGGCCACGTGGATGGTCGCCACCCGACTCGCGATCCGTGCCCGCGCCGCGTTCGGCAGCGGGTCGAGGAAGGCGATGCCGTCCAGCGCCTCGACCTCGTCGAGGTGGGTGCCCACCCGGTCGTCCAGGTGTCGGAGGGGCCGAGCGACCACCAGGGCCAGCGCGACCCCGGCGAGACCGACGGCCGACAGGGCGGGGCGCAGCCCGATCCAGCCGACGAGACGAGGGGCCGCGGCCGCCCCGAGCGCCAGCGCGAAGAACCCGACGGCCTCGGTGACGCCGAGGGCCCGGCCCACCTCGGCCTCGCGCACCAGCCGCTGCAACTGGGTCTGGCCCGCCACGACCGCCACGGCCAGGCCGCCACCGAGCGCGGCCAGCACGACGATCGCCACGCCGGTCGAGACGACGAGCGCGACGGCGGTCAACGACGCTCCCATGAGCACCACCGCCAGCACGAGCCACGGCCCCAGGCGGCGGCCGACGATGCCCGACATGGTGGCGCCGCCGAGGATGCCGCCGAGGCCGATGCAGGCGGTGAGCACCCCGGGCCCGAACTCGGGCAGGTCGAGGAGCTCGAACGCGATCGCCACGACGAACACCTCGGTGGCGCCCGACAGGAGGAGCGCGCCCCAGGTGGCGAGGGCCACCACCCACACCCGGTCGGCCGCGATCGCCGGGAACCCGCGGAGCGACTGGCGCAGCGCACCGCCCAGCCCGCCCGCCGGCTCCGGGGGCACGTCGGCCATCTCCATGCGCACGCAGGCACCGGCCACGACCGCGGCCAAGGCCACTGCGGCCGCCGACGCGAAGGCCACGCCGGCGGTGGCCACGCTGAGCACCAGGCCGCCGGCGATCGACCCGAGCAGCAGCCCCGCGCTGTCGACCGCGCCGAGCGTGGCCTGCGCGCTCACCAGCTCGGCCGGGCGACGGGTGATCAGCGGCAGCAGCGCGGTGGTGGCAGGTCGCACCAAGAGGGTGGCCACCCCTTCGAGGGCGGTGAACACGGCCAGCGCGGGCACCGAGGTGCCGACGTAGTAGGAGATCGCGGCCAGCCCGAGCGCCAGCGCCCGCACCGCCACCGCACCGGTGAGCACCCGGTGCCGCGGGTAGCGATCGACGAGGTAGCCCAGCACCGGCGAGAACAGCGCGGCCGGGAGCACGCTGGCCACCGCGATCACGCCGACGGCGGGCACGCCTCCGAGTTGGTAGGCGAAGACGGTCGCCGCGGTGTACCACATCCACTCGGCGGCGGCTCCGGCGGCCCGGGCCACACCCACCGGGCGCAGCGCGCGGCTGTGCCAGAACGCCGCCATCGCCCGGGCGGACGACCGCGCCGCCTCCAGGAGCGCTCGGCGGGACACGCGCGCCATCGTCGCGCACCCACATCGATCGCGGCCGTGCGACCGCCGCCAACCGGCGACACGCGCGGGCGGTACTGTTCCGCGGGCGAGCCGGCGCCGGCGTGGCGCCGCACGGCGGAGGCGTGACGATGACGACCGAGCAGCAGGTCGATCTCTCGGGGCGGCTGGTGCTGATCACCGGTGCCAACACGGGGATCGGCAGGGCGACGGCGGCCGATCTCGCCGGACGGGGCGCCTCGCTGATCCTGGCCTGCCGCAACGAGGGCAAGGCCGCACCGGTGATCGACGAGCTGCGCGCCGCCTCCGGCAACGACGCCATCGAGCTCCTCACCCTCGACCTGGCCGACCTGGCCTCGGTGCGACGCGCCGCCGCCGAGGTCCTGGCCACCGACCGGCCCCTCCACGTGCTGGTGAACAACGCCGGCCTGGCCGGACAGCGGGGGCGAACCGCCGACGGCTTCGAGCTGGCCTTCGGCACCAACCACCTCGGCCACTTCCTGCTCACCACCCTGCTCCTCGACCGCCTGCGGGGCTCGGCCACGCCGGGATCGCCGAGCCGCATCGTCAACGTGGCCAGCGGCAGCCACTTCGACGCCCCCGGCATCGACTTCGAGGCGTTGCAGCAGTCCACGCCCAGCGTCGTGGGCATGCGCGAGTACAGCGTGTCGAAGCTGGCCAACGTGGCGTTCACCCAACAGCTCGCCCAGCGGGTCGACCCCGCCGAGGTCGCCGTGTTCGCCACCGACCCCGGACCGGTCCACACCGACGTGTGGCGCCGCATCCCGGGCCCGATCTACGCGGTGTTCCGCCGGGTGATGCGCCTGAAGCCGGTCGAGGCCGGCGCCGCCCCGAGCATCTTCTGCGTCACCGAGCCGGGCCTCGAGTCCGAGAGCGGCGCCTACGTGGACGAGCACTGCCGCATCGTGCCGCCCAGCCCCATCGCCACGCCGGCGCTGGGCGAGGAGCTGTGGGAGCGCAGCGAGGCGTGGGTGGCGGCGCCGCCCGAGTCCAGCCGGTAGCCGTTCCCGTCAGACCCCCTCAGTAGGCTCTGCCCATGGGCACGAGCACCAGCGCCTTCGGGGCGGGCAAGCGCGAGGGGCACGACGCAACCGACTTCTACGCCCGGTTCACGTCGCCGGCCATCTCGACGGACGACGCGGTGGCGGTACAGCCCGAGGTCGATCGGATCTGGCAGGGCGACTCCCGCCACATGGACGCCATCGTCGACAACTCGGTGGCCCTGGTGGTCACCTCACCGCCCTACTTCGCGGGCAAGGAGTACGAGCTCGCGCTCGGCGAGGGCCACGTGCCGGCCAGCTACCTCGACTACCTGCAGATGCTCGAGGACGTGTTCGCCGAGTGCGTGCGCACGCTCGAGCCGGGCGGGCGCATCGCGGTCAACGTGGCCAACCTGGGCCGCAAGCCGTACCGGTCGCTGTCGGCCGACGTCATCACCATCCTGCAGGACCGTCTGCGCCTGCTCATGCGGGGCGAGGTCATCTGGTGGAAGGGCAAGGGTGCGTCGGGCTCGTGTGCGTGGGGCTCGTTCAAGAAGCCCAGCAACCCGGTCCTGCGCGACCTCACCGAGCGCGTCGTCATCGCCAGCAAGGGCCGTTTCGACCGCGCCGTGCCCGAGAACAAGCGTGACGACGTGGTGCCCGTCAACGAGTCGGGCCAGGCGCTGCTCTGGGCCGACGACTTCATGGACATGACCACCGACCTGTGGGAGATCCCCACCGAGAGCGCCCGTCGCGTCGGCCACCCCGCACCCTTCCCGGTCGAGCTGCCCAAGCGCCTGATCGAGCTCTACACCTATCCTGACGAACTCGTGCTCGACCCGTTCATGGGCGCCGGCAGCACCGCCGTCGCCGCTCTGCGGGTGGGCCGCCACTACGCGGGCTACGACACCGAGGCCGAGTACATCGATCTCGCGAACGACCGCATCGCCGCCGAGCGCGAGCGCGCCGAGCTGTACCGGGGACCGAAGGCCATCACGCTGCCGGCCCTGCCGACAGCCGCCGGCGGCGACGAGAACCCCATGGCTCGCGCCGTGCGCGAGGGACGGAAGGCGAAAGACATCGCCGCCGCACTCCTCGAGCAGTGCGAGTTCCGCCAGATCCGCGAGGACGTCAAGACCGCCGCCGGCGTCGAGGTCGACTTCATCGCCCTCGATGTCGACGACAACGAGTGGTGGTTCGACGTATCCGGCGCGTTCACCAGCACCAGGCCAGGGCTCCAGCGCACCGACACGCTCTGGAAGGCGATCGGGCGCGCCGCGGTGGTACAGGCCGCCGTCGAGTGCGGCCCGCGCTACGTGTTGCTCACCACGGACGCACCCCGCAAGGGCACCGCTGGAGCCAAGGCCCTGAGAAACGTCGTCGGCCCGAACGGCCCCATCCATGCCGTCATCGAGCTGCTCGACGAATCCGACTGGCAGCGTCTGCGCGACTTCGCGCTCGGCGTCGACCCCCTGCCCGATCCGGGGCGCTGAGGCGATCGTGGCCGACGACCTGTTCCCACAGCGACGGCATCGGGTCGCCGTAGGTGTGGTGCGCGGCGACCTGCCACAGGTGTTCCTGGCCGAGAACGTCGAGGTGCTCGGGCGCCTTCTCGGTTTGGACGTCGTTGCCCGCACCCCGGCCCACAAGGTCGGGAGCGCGGCGCCGGTGATCCGGGAGGCGCTCCTCGAGGAACGGTGGGGCGACGCCGTGCTCGAGTGGATGAGCGCCACCGGCAACGTGGTCGACGGCTACGACGACGAGCACGTGTGGACCGAGGAGCGCCTCGACCGCGACTTCGCGGACTTCGAGCTGCGCCTGAGCCCGCTCTTCCAGGATCCGTCCACCCCGGACCCTTGACCGCCGTCCCCCCCCGGACCCGCCTCACTCGCCCTGTTCGCACTGGTGCCGGTGGCCTGGCGGCCGCCGACCCGGGATTCAGCCCGTCGCCGGCAACGTCGGCCAGGGGGCGATGTCGCTCCACCAGGCGTCGAGGCGACGGGTGGTGCGCTCGATGGCGTCGAGCGCGGCGCCCAGGTCGTGGGTGGCGAACCCGGCCTCGCTCAGGTCGAACAGCAGCTTGCCCTTGAGGTGGGTGCCCGAGCCCCGGTCGAGGCTGCGGGCGTGCCGGGCCCGGCCGGCCACCAGCAGGTCGCCCACGGTCCACAGCACCCAGCGGGCCTGGGGGATGTCGCGCACCAGCAGGAAGGCGTAGCGGCCGGCCTCGACGATCTTGCGCAGGGCCAGCTCGTCGAGCACGAACAGGTTCTCCGGCGCCACCTCGGGACGCAGCTTCCGCCAGCCCGCCGACAGCGGCTGGCGCTTGGCCTTCAGCTCGATCTGCACCAGTTGCTCGGTGGCGCTGAGCACCTGGAAGTCGAGCCGGTCGAACGACGTGGTCGACGCCTTGAGCAGGGTGAGGGCCGGGTGGGCGACCAAGGCGTGCTCCACCTGGGCCTCGATGCCGTGGCGGCCGTTCAGGTCGATCACCCAGTCGGAGCTGTTGCGCTCACGCATCGTCGGCACCTTCCTCGGCACCTTCGTCGGCGGTGTCGAGGTCGAAGTCCAAGGCCAGCTGCACCGACCGCCAACCGGCCGGTTGCGGCTCGATGGGCCCGTCAGTGGTGAAGTAGTGCTGCAGGCGCCGGCGGCCGGCCAGGTCGCCCTCCACCGGCACGGCATCGAGCAGCACGTCGTTCAGCTCCGACAGCAGGAACTCCGACGACGAGCCGGGCTTGGGCATGTGCGACGTGACCAGCAGCAGCGGGTGGGGGCAGTCCCGCTGGGCGAGCCGCAGGGCCTTGAAGCCGAACTTCAGCATCGTGTCCTGACGGCGCAGGCCGGCCTTGGGCCGGTCGGTGCGATCAGGCGTGCCGTGGGCGGCCACCAGGAAGCGCCGACCGTTGGCGCCCTCCACCAGGAAGTCGAGCGTGTAGCGCTCCACACGCGGGTAGCGCTCGACCACGGTCGCGCCCATCTCCTCGAGGAAGTCGGCGGCCAGGGCGTCGAACTCCTTGCCGTGCAGCGACGACCGGGCCTGCGACTCCGACGCCGGGTCGGGCGGCAGGTCCTCGAACTCCTCGGGCTCGTCACCGTCGCCGACCGCGAACAGCTGCGGGCTCATGCCGACCTCCGTTCCGCCGTCGCGGCGTCAGTCGTCGCCGAGGGCTCTGAGGCGGCCACCGCCTGCGAGCCGGCCAGACGGGCCCGGAGCAGCGCCGGGTTGTAGACCACCCAGGCGCCGGCGGTCTCGACCGCGGCGAGCGCCTCGCCCACGGGGACGACCCGCAGGCCCACCTGGTCGGCGTCCTTGGCGCCGACCGGGCCCCACACGATACGCACGTCGCCGGCCGGCACCTCACAAGCCCCGACCAGCGGCCCCGCCAGGGCCGGGTTGACCCGGGACAGGGCGAGGTGACGCAACAGATCGAGGCGCACGACATCGTCGGCCGAGTAGCGGCGCCGGCCCGAGCGCCCCTCGCCGGCGTCCACCGAGGGCGTCACCCAGCCCTGCCGTGCCCAGTGGTCGAGTTGGCGGTAGCTGATGCCGGCGAGACCGTGGGCATCAGCTGCCAGGATGCCGTGTGGACCCTCGTCCTCCGGGTCAGTCATTACCCAGGATGGATTTCGTGTAATCACCCTGTCATTACACAAGACCCACTCTGTGTTGTCAAGACGTGGCGTCGGCGCTAGCGGCCGCCGTCAGATGTTGGCGCCGCACTGCACGCCCGGGCTGTCCATGAAGCATCGGAACGTCGTCACCCGGGGGGCGCTCGTGCCGACGGCGTTCACGGCGCGGACCGTGACCCGATAGCGGCGGCCGGAAACCAGGCCGAGCGCGTCCACCTCCACCTCGCGGGCAGCGGCGGGAACCGTTACCACCGGTTGCTGAGCCACCTTGACCTGATACCCCGTGACGGGGGTGCCACCGTCGAACTCAGGCGCACGCCAAGAGACGACCGCCCGGTCGCCGTACTGGCGCGCCCGCGCCCGTCCCGGCGGGTCGGGCACCTCGTCGGGGTCGAGGTAACGGCCCACCCACGCGACGTTGGCCGACACCCGGCTGAACAGCGCCGGGCGTTCGGCGGCTGGGCACCCGTCGCCCCCCAGGACGATGCCGACCTGGAGGGGTGAGCCACCGTTGTCCACCACGAGGGGCCCACCGCTGTCGCCGAAGCATGGCGTGGGAAGGCCATCGACGAGGTCGCCGGCGCACAGATTGCGCGTGGCGTCGAAGTCGGTGCCGTAGGCCGTGGTGCAATCGGCATCCGAGACGATCGGCAGCGACGCCTGCTGGAGCACCGTCGGGGGCGCCTCGAGCGCGTTGCCGGTGTTGCCCCAGCCCGAGACCGTCGCCGCGGTCCCAGCCGGGTAGAGGTCTTCCTGACCCGGTACCGCCAGATCGACGGCCGTCCCCGTGGTCGAGGACGAGGCCAGCTGCAGCACGGCGACATCGGGCACGAAGAAGTTGAAGCCGGCGTCGAGGTCGATGGTGAAGTCGGGGCTGAGGCGGATCCGGCGAACGTGGAGGCGTTCGGCGGTGCTCCCCGTACCCAGGTTCACGTCGCCGGCCAGCACATCGACGTCGGCGGGCCTGATCTTCTGGACGAAGACGTCGAGCACATTGTCGTTGTCGTCGACCAGGACCCACACGCCGGCGATGATGCAGTGCGAGGCGGTCAACACGGTGTCGGGCGAGATCAGCGAGCCCCCGCAGAACTGACCGCGGATGTTCAGACCGGGTACACGCGTGTCGACCAGGGCCACCTGGTACGGGAAGGTCCCCGGCGTGGCCGGCGTCCCACCGACCACCTCTTGCCGGCCCTCCGCCCGATCACCGGCGGCCACATACGTCCAGTGTGCGCCGGCGGGCGCCGGTCGAGGCGGGGCGCCCGGAGGGGTGTCACCTGCCTGGGCGCCCACCGGGCTCCCGGCGATGGTCAGAGCGGACGCCAGTACCAACGCACTGACGAGCACCACGAAGAACCGCCTCATGCCACACCCTCCCCAAGCCACCCGGGCGGGAGGCAACGCAGACGTTACCTCGGGCCCGGCCCCGCCGGGTGACGGAGTGGCCGGACAAGGCGCTCGCTCTAGTAGGTGCCCGCCACCGCTCGGGCCGCGGCGGCGGCCAGGTCGCTCACCCGCTCGAGCTCGTCCTTGGTGTGGGCCAGACCGGGGAAGAGCACCTCGTAGGCGCCCGGCGCCAGCGCCACCCCGCGGTCGAGGCAGGCGTGGAAGAACCTGGCGTACAGCGCCTCGTCGGTGCCCTTGGCGCCGGCGTAGTCGGTGGGCAGCTCGTCACCGAAGTACAGCCCGAGCAGCGAGCCGAACACCGGCACCTGCGCCGGCAGCGAGGCATCCTCGAACACCTGGGTGAGCCACTGCGCCAGCATCTCGGCCCGCCCGCACAGCATCCGGTAGGCGCCGTCGTCCAGCAGTTCGAGGGCGGCCAGCCCGGCGGCGGTGGCGAGCGGGTTCCCCGACAGCGTGCCCGCCTGGTACACGGGGCCGAGCGGGGCGAGCGACGACATCACGTCGGCCCGGCCACCGACGGCGCCGATGGGCAGGCCGCCGCCGATCACCTTGCCGAAGCACGACAGGTCGGGGGTGATGCCGAGCAGCGCCTGCGCGCCTCCGCGGTCCACCCGGAAGCCGGTGATCACCTCGTCGAAGATCAGCAGCGCGCCGGCGGCGTCGCAGGCGGCCCGGAGGCCGTCGAGGAAGCCCGGGGCCGGCAGGACCAGCCCCATGTTGGCGGCCACGGGCTCGACGATCACCGCGGCCACGTCGTCGCCGATCTCGGGCACCACGTTGTAGGGGACCACCAGGGTCTCGGCCACCGCGGAGGTGGGCACGCCCGCGGAGCCGGGCAGGCCCAGCGTGGCCACGCCGCTGCCGCTCTCGGCCAGCAGGGCGTCGCCGTGGCCGTGGTAGCAGCCGGCGAACTTCACCACCTTGGGGCGACCGGTGTGGCCGCGCGCCAGGCGGATGGCGGTCATGGTGGCCTCGGTGCCGCTGCTGACCAGGCGCACCATCTGACACGACGGCACCCGATCGACGATGGCCTCGGCCAGGAGCACCTCGCGCTCGGTGGGCGCGCCGAACGACGTGCCGTCCGCGGCGGCCGAGGTGACCGCGTCGATGATCGACGGGTGGGCATGGCCGGCGATGATGGCGCCGTAGCTCTGGACGAAGTCCGTGTAGCGGCGCCCCTCCACGTCCCACACGTAGGGTCCCTCGGCGCGGGCCACGAAGTAGGGCGTGCCACCGACCGACCGGAAGGCGCGCACGGGCGAGTTCACGCCGCCGGGGATCACCCGCTGCGCGCGCTCGAAGAGGCCGGCGTTGGTCGGGGCGTCGCTCACGTCGTCAGTCCTCGTGGAGGTGGGGGGAGAAGGGGTCAGCGGGTCAGCCGAGGGACTCGGCGACCTCGCGGGCCAGGTAGGTGAGGATGATGTCGGCGCCGGCCCGCTTGATGGCGGTGAGGTGCTCGAGGGCCACCGCGTCGCCGTCGATCCAACCCCGCTCGGCGGCGGCCTTGATCATCGAGTACTCGCCCGACACGTGGTAGGCCGCGAGGGGCACGTCGACCTCGGCCCGGGCCCGGGCGATCAGGTCGAGGTAGGCCAGCGCCGGCTTCACCATCACCATGTCGGCGCCCTCGCCCAGGTCGGCCCGGATCTCCTCCAGCGCCTCCCGGCCGTTGCGCACGTCCTGCTGGTAGGCCTTGCGGTCGCCGCCGTCGGCGATGCTGACGTCGACCGCGTCGCGGAACGGGCCGTAGAGCGCAGACGCGTACTTGGCCGCGTAGGCCAGGATCGACACCGCCTCGTGGCCGTCCTCGTCGAGCGCGTCGCGGATGGCCATCACCTGTCCGTCCATCATCCCCGACGGGGCCACCACGTCGGCGCCGGCCTCGGCCTGGGCCACCCCGGCCCAGCCGTAGCGCTCGATGGTGGCGTCGTTGTCCACCTCCCCCGTGTCGGTGAGGAGGCCGCAGTGGCCGTGATCGGTGTACTCGTCGAGGCACAGGTCGGCCATCAGCACCACGTCGTCGCCCACCTCGTCGCGCAGGTCGCGCAGGGCCACCTGGACGATGCCGTCGGCGTCCCAGGCCTGGCTGCCCTCGGCGTCCTTGGTGGCGGGCACGCCGAACAGGATCACCGCCGGGACGCCCAGGTCGACCAGCGCGCGCACCTCTGCGCGCAGCGACTCGCGGGTGTGCTGCACCACGCCCGGGAGCGAGGCGATGGGCTGGGGCGCATCGATGCCCTCGCGCACGAACAGGGGGGCGACCAGATCGTCCACCGACAGGCGGGTCTCGGCCACCAGTCGCCGCATGGCCGGCGTGCGCCGCAGGCGCCGCATCCGCCGCTGGGGAAAGCTCATGTCACCCGCTCCTGGCGACTCCGTCGCCGGGCCGCTCGGGCCACCGCTTCGCTCATGCCACCCGCTCCTGGCGACTCCGTCGCCGGGCCGCTCGGGCCACCGCTTCGCTCATGCCACCCGCTCCTGGCGACTCCGTCGCCGGGCCGCTCGGGCCACCGCTTCGCTCATGGTACGCAGCCTACGGTGAGCCGTCGTCCGGCCCCGAATGCCGATTCTCGAGGCAATGGCCCCCGGATTCCAGGGGCCATTGCCTCGAGTTCGTCAGCTCGCGGTGCGAGCGCCGCCGCCGCCGTCGCCGGTCAGACCACGCCGTAGGCGAGCATGGCCTCGCCGACCTTCACGAAGCCGGCGATGTTGGCGCCGGTGACGTAGTCGGTGTGGCCGGCGTCGTCGGACCCGTACTGCACGCACTGGTCGTGGATGTTGCTCATGATGCCCCGCAGGCGACCGTCGACCTCCTCGCGGGTCCACGAGATGCGCAGCGAGTTCTGGCTCTGCTCGAGGCCCGACACGGCCACGCCGCCGGCGTTCGACGCCTTGGCCGGCCCGTGCAGCAGCTTGGCGTCGCGGAACACGTGGATGGCCTCGATGCTGGTGGGCATGTTGGCGCCCTCGGCCACCAGCATGGTGCCGTTGGCCACCAGCGCCTTGGCGTCGTCACCGTCGAGCTCGTTCTGGGTGGCGCACGGGAACGCCAGGTTGCACGGGACGCCCCAGGGGCGCTTCCCGGGGTGGAAGTCGCAGCCGAAGTGCTCGGCGTACTCGGTGAGCCGGCCGCGGCGCTTCTCCTTCAGGTCGCGCAGCCAGGCCAGCTTCTCCTCGTCGATGCCGGCGGGGTCGTGCACGAAGCCGCCGGAGTCCGACGCGGTGAGCACCTTGGCGCCCAGTTGGTTCAGCTTCTCCATCGTGTAGAGCGCCACGTTGCCCGAGCCCGACACCACCGCGGTCTTGCCGGCCATGCCCTCGCCCCGGGTGGCCAGCATGTCCTCGCTGAAGTAGACGACGCCGTAGCCGGTGGCCTCGGTGCGCACCAGGCTGCCGCCGAAGGCCAGGCCCTTGCCGGTGAGGATGCCGGTGAACCGGTTGGCCAGGCGCTTGTACTGGCCGAACATGTAGCTGATCTCGCGGGCGCCCACGCCGATGTCGCCGGCGGGCACGTCGGTGTCCTCACCGATGTGGCGGTGGAGCTCGATCATCAGCGACTGGCAGAAGCGCATCACCTCGCGGTCGCTCTTGCCCTTCGGGTTGAAGTTGGAGCCGCCCTTGCCCCCGCCCATGGGCAGGCCGGTGAGGCTGTTCTTCAGGATCTGCTCGAAGCCCAGGAACTTCAACACGCTCAGGGTGACGTCGCTGTGGAAGCGCATGCCGCCCTTGTACGGCCCGATGGCGTTGTTGAACTGCACCCGCCACGCCCGGTTGACGCGCACGTTGCCGGCGTCGTCCTCCCACGAGACCCGGAAGATGATCACCCGGTCGGGCTCGGTCATCCGCTCGAGGATCTGGGCCTGCTTGTACTCCGGGTGCTCGAGCGTGAACGGGATCAGCGTCTCGGCCACCTCGTGTACGGCCTGGTGGAATTCGGGCTCGCCCGGGTTCCGCTTCACCAGCCCGGCCATGAAATGGTCGAGCTCGTCCTGGGCCTCGCTGCTCAGCGCTTTGGTCATCGGTACCACCCCCGGTTTCGGAACCTAGTCGGGAACGGGGCGCCCTGCTCGCGCGGTGCCGACCGCACCGGTTCCCGACGCATCACGCCGCCAGGCGTGCCATCATCGCAGCCACCTCGAGCCGAGTGGATGGAGTGCCATGAAGGCCAGCGACCTGTTCCTGCGTTGCCTCGAAGCCGAAGGGGTCGAGTACATCTTCGGGGTCCCCGGCGAGGAGAACGCCGACCTGATGATCTCGTTGCTCGACTCGCCGATCGAGTTCATCGTGTGCCGCCACGAGCAGGGGGCGGCCTACATGGCCGACATGTACGGCCGCATGACGGGCAAGGCCGGCGTGTGCCTGGGCACCCTGGGCCCCGGTGCCACCAACCTGATGACCGGGGTGGGCCAGGCCGACATGGACCACTCGCCGCTGGTGGCCATCACCGGCCAGGGCGCGGTCACCCGGCTCCACAAGGAGTCGCACCAGGCCATGGACGTCGTCGCGATGTTCGAGCCGATCACCAAGTGGGCCGAGACCATCCGCGACGCCAGCACCATCCCCGAGATCGTCCGCAAGGCGTTCAAGCTGGCCCAGGCCGAGCGCCCCGGTGCCACCCACATCGAGCTCCCCGAGGACATCGCGAAGGACGAGGTCGATGATGTGCCCATCGTGCCGGGCCTGAAGGTCCGCCGGCCCATCGCCGACGACAAGTCGATCGAGGCGGCGATGGCCATGATCGCGGCCGCCGACAAGCCCGTGCTGCTCGTGGGCAACGGCTGCGCCCGCACCCGGGTCACCAAGCAGCTCAACCGGTTCGTGGAGGAGACGGGGATCTACGCCGCCATGACGTTCATGGGCAAGGGCGTCATCTCCGACCGCAACGACAGGAGCCTCTTCGCCGCCGGCCTCGGCATCCGCGACCTCGTGGCCGACGTGTTCGAGCACGCCGACCTCGTGATCTCCATCGGCAACGACATGGTGGAGTGGCACCCCTCCCGCTGGAACCCGAAGCACGACAAGGCGATCCTGCACATCGACTTCCAGCCGGCCGAGGTGGACGGCGCCTACCGGCCCGATGTCGAGGTGGTGGGCGACATCGCGGGCGCGCTGTGGGAGATGAACGAGCGCATCGGCGACGCCCACCGGAAGGCCGACGTCGCCGTCAACGCCGAGGTCCGGCAGAAGCTGGTCCAGGAGCTCACCGTCGAGTACGCCGACGACGACGGCTTCCCCATGAAGCCCCAGCGCATCCTCCACGACCTGCGCCAGGAGCTGGCCGACAACGACATCCTCATCAGCGACGTCGGCGCCCACAAGATGTGGACCGCCCGTCACTACCCCACCTACGAGCCGAACACCTGCATCATCTCCAACGGGTTCTGCTCGATGGCCGGGTCACTGCCGGGGTCCATCTCGGCGAAGATGGTGTACCCCGACCGCAACGTGGTGGCGGTCCAGGGTGACGGTGGCTTCATGATGAACGTGCAGGAGCTGGCCACCGCGGCGATGTACGACGTGCCGTGCGTCCAGGTGGTGTGGGAGGACAGCGAGTACGGGCTGATCAAGTGGAAGCAGACCATCGGCTTCGGCCAGAGCTCCCACACCAAGTTCGAGAACCCCGACTTCGAGAAGCTGGGCGAGGCCTTCGGCTGCTTCACCCGGCGGATCCACGCCGCGGACGAGTTCCGGCCCGCCCTACGGGAGGCGTTCGCCCAGACCGACCGCCCGTCGCTCATCATCGTGCCGGTCGACTACCGCGAGAACATGCTGCTGACCGAGCGCTGCGGTCAGATCCTCGCCCACTGATGGACTGCTGCTGATGGACCGGTTCCGAACTGGCGCCCGATTCGGCGGCCAGGACGACACGATCAGGCGCCAGTTCCCTCGATCGGACCACGTGCCCACAACTGGCGCCCGATTCGGTGGGCAGGACGACAGGATCGGGCGCCAGTTCGCGGGGGTTCGGCTCGAGTCCGGCCGCGGTCGGTTCGAGGCCGGTGGCGCCCGTCGCTCGCGGGGCGCGGGCCGATGAGCACGGTCGAGGTGCGGTCGCCGTACTTGGGCGAGGTGGTGGGCGAGGTCGAGGAGCTGTCGGCCGACGTGGTGACCGCCACGATCGCCCGCCAGGCGGCCATGGTGGCCGACCGTGACCGGTGGCTCCCGGCCCCCCGGCGCATCGAGGTGCTGCGGCGGGCCGCGGCGCTGGTGGCCGACCGGCGCGACGAGCTGGCCCGCCAGATCGCGGCCGAGGGCGGCAAGCCGCTCACCGACGCGCTGGTCGAGGTGGACCGAGCCGCCAACGGGCTCGAGCTGTGCGCCGAGGAGGTGGGGCACGCCGCCGGCGAGGAGGTGCCCATGGGCACCACCGCGGCATCGGCCGGGCGGCTCGCCTTCACCACCCGCGAGCCCGTGGGCGCGGTGGTGGCGGTCAGCGCGTTCAACCACCCGCTCAACCTGATCGTGCACCAGACCGGGCCGGCCATCGCCGCCGGCTGCCCGGTGCTGGTGAAGCCGGCGGGCCCCACGCCGCTGTCGGCGGTGGCCCTCGGCGCCATCTACGCCGAGGCCGGCCTGCCCGACGACTGGTGCGTGGTCGCGCCGTGCGACAACGACGTGGCCGAGCTGGCGGTCACCAGCGACCGCATCGCGTTCTTCAGCTTCATCGGCTCGGCCCGCGTGGGCTGGATGCTGCGGTCGAAGCTCGCCCCCGGCGTCCGGGCCGCGCTCGAGCACGGTGGCGTGGCCCCGCTGATCGTCGACGCCTCGGCCGACCTCGACAAGGCGGTGCCGGCCATCTTGAAGGGCGGCTACTACCACGCGGGCCAGGTGTGCGTGTCGGTGCAGCGGGTGTTCGCCGACCCCGCGGTGGCCGCCGAACTGGTCGAGCGCCTGGCCGCCGGCGTGGCCGAGTTGGTGGTGGGCGACCCCCTCCAACCCGCCACGCAGGTGGGTCCCCTCATCCGCCAGGGCGAGGTCGACCGGGTCGACGAATGGGTGCGCGAGGCCGAGGCCGGCGGCGCCACCGTCGCCGTCGGCGGCCGCGCCCTCGACCACCAGTGCTACGCGCCGACGCTGTTGGTCGACCCGCCGTCCGACAGCCGGGTGATGACCGCCGAGGTGTTCGGGCCGCTCGTGAACGTGGTGGAGACCGACGGCCTGGCCGACTCGGTCGCCCGGGCCAACTCGCTGCCCTGGGCCTTCCAGGCCGCGGTGCTGGCCCAGGACGTGGATGCGGCGATGTGGGCGGCCAAGCGCCTCAACGCCACTGCGGTGATGCTCAACGACCACACCGCGTTCCGGGTGGACTGGATGCCCTTCGGCGGGCGCGGCCCGTCGGGCCTGGGCATGGGGGGCATGGGCCACACCGTCCACGAGATGACCCGCCCCAAGATGATCGTCCTCAACGCCGGCGACTGAGGCGGCGGGCGAGGCGGCGGGCGAGGCGGCGGGCGAGGCGGCGAGGCGGCGAGGCGGGGAGCGGCGGGGAGCGGCGCCGAGCGAGGCGACACGAGCGGCTGACCAGCGCATCCTCGACGCAATGGCTGTCGGATGCCGACGGCTGTTGCGTCGAGTCCGGATCCGCCGACAGGAGGGGCATGGGGAACGGCTGGCTCGACGACGCGGTGGCGCCGACGAGGCGCTGGGCGCTCGCGGTCCCGCTGGTGATCGGGACGTTCTGCCTGTGCGCCGTGGAGACCTACGAGCGGGGCGTGTTCGATCCGGTCGGCGTGCCGTACCAGGCCTCGCTGATGGCGGCCCTGCTGTTCGTCCCCGGCGCCATCATGCTGCGAGCCGTCCACACGACGCTGTGTTGGGTGGGGACCGCCTGCGTCCTCAGTGCGGCCCCGGTGATCGGCCTGGTCCGCACCGTCCAAGGCGCGGGCACCGGCATCGACGCCTTCCTCCCGCTCCTCATGACGGTGCTCGTGCTCGGCATCGGCGCCGCGCTCCTCGCGGTCGCCGCCGAGATCGTGCTGCGCCCCGACGACCACCCTGTCATCGGCCACCTCGCCCGCGTGGCGTTCGGCAGGACTGAACGGACCGCCCGACCGCACGGGTTCCGGCAAGCCGACGAGTGAGACCGAGCGCGCCGAACTCGAGGCAATGGCGCCCGGATTCCGGGGCCTATTGCCTCGAGAATGACGGCCACGTCGGGTCCGACCACGGTCGGTGGCAACTGGGCCATCTCGGGCGGTGCTGATACGCCCCACGCCCGCTCACTCGCGGGTTTCGGACCTCTGCGGGGCGGACCGCTCAGGCGCCAGCGGTGAGGCGCCGAAGTGCGCCGCCAGGGCCGCCACCAGACCGGGGATGGTGTGGACGTCGGCCTCGATGTCGACGGTGAGACCGTGCTCGCGGGCGGTGGCCGCGGTGACGGGGCCGATGCAGGCCACCACCGGAGGCACGGGGTCGTCGCCCTTCACCTCGAGGTAGCGGGTGACGGTGGACGACGCGGTGAACGTGACTACGTCGGCCGATGCCGCCGCGGCCCGCTCGCCGGGGGTCGGCGTGGCCGTGACCGTGCGGTAGGCCTCCACCACGTCCACCTGCCAGCCTCCGGCCCCCAGCCCCTCCGGCAGCGTGTCGCGGGCGACGGCGGCCCTGGGTAGCAGCACGCGGCCCAGCCGGCCGGGCGGCGGCGCCGGGAACGCCTCGAGCAGCGACTCGGCCACGAACTCCTCGGGCACGAGGTCGGCGGTGATGTTGCCCGCGGCCAGCGCGGCGGCGGTACCGGGGCCGATGGCTGCCACCTGCACCCCGCCCAGGGCGCGTGCATCGGGCAGTTCGTCCAGGAAGCGCCGCGCGCCGTTCACCGAGGTGAGCACCACCCAGTCGTAGTCGGCCACCGCGGCCGCGGCCGCCCGCAGCGCCGAGCCGCCGTCGTCGGGTTGGGCGATCTCGATCGCCGCCATCTCGACGGTGGCGGCGCCGGCCGCGTGCAGGGCCCGCACCAGCTCCGACGCCTGCTGGCGCGCCCGGGTGACGACCACCCGCTTCCCGAACAGCGGACGCGACTCGAACCAGGACAGGTCCTGGCCCGCCACCTCGCCGATGATGATCGTCGACGGCGAGGCGAGGGGCTGATCGGCCAGGGTGCCGAGGGTGGCGCGGATCGTCCGCTGCTCGGGGCGGGTGCCCCACTGCACCGACGCCGCCGGCGTGTCGGGCGCCAGCCCGCCCGCCAGCAGGCGATCGGTGATGGCGCGAATGCGGCCCACCCCCATGAGCACGACGATGGTGCCGCCCACCTGGGCGACGGCCTCCCAGTTCACCGACGTGTCCGGACGGGCGGGATCCTCGTGACCGGTCACCACGGTGAACGAGGTGGAGGAATGGCGCAGGGTCACCGGGATGCCGGCGTAGGCCGGCACCGCGATGGCCGACGTCACCCCCGGCACCACCTCGAAGGGCACCTCGGCGGCCAGGAGGGCGGCGGCCTCCTCCCCGCCCCGGGCGAACACGAACGGGTCGCCGCCCTTCAGCCGCACCACGGTCTGGCCGGCCCGGCCCCGCTCGACCAGCAGGGCGTTGATCTCGTCCTGCGGGGTGGACAGGCCACCGGGGATCTTGGCCACGCTGATGCGCTCGGCCGACTCGGGCGCCAGCGCCAGCAGGCCCTCGATCGACAGCCGGTCGTAGATCACCACGTCGGCCGCGGCCAGCACCTCGGCCCCCCGCACGGTGAGCAGGCCGGGATCGCCCGGCCCGGCGCCGACGAGGAAGACCGTCATGCCCTCAGTCCACCACGGCCGGCGCCCGATCACACCCACGGCGACGCCCGCCGGCGAGCGCGCCTGCGACAACCGACGGCCCAGTGACGCGGCCGTCGACGGCGGCGCCGACGGCTCGACCTCGGTATCGCACGAAGCTCGGTGCTGTGTCAGGGGGGTGACAGACCGGGGCGGCGGTCGGGCGGAGAGTGAGGGCAACGAGCGAGGCACCGGCCCCGCCGACATGAACAGGAGCAACCCATGACCGCCACCCTCGCTTCCACGAAGTCCAAGCTCACGATGCTCGCCGTCGCCGGCGTCACCCTCGTCGCCCTCAGCCTCGGCATCGCCGCCCCCGCCTACGCCGCCAACGGCGACTTCGCCCAGCGGGCGCCGCAAGGGGCGGCGTCGGCCGGTCGGGTGCTCATGTCCCAGGCGCAGGGCTTCGAGGTGTTCTTCCAGAACATGCAGCTCCACGACTCGGACAGCGACAGCGCCCCAATGGTGCTCTACAGCCGCATCCAGGGCTCGCGTGGCATGGAGCCCGGGTGGACCAACACGGCCCGCACCACCTCCCGCACGTGGGTGAACCACCGCAACGTGCAGCGCTCACTGAACCCGGCGTACGGCACCGTGGTGTCGGTGTTCGTGAAGACCTGCGAGGACAACGGCAACCCCAACACCGGCTACAACTGCTCCCCCTGGCAGCAGTTCACCAACCCCTTCATCCAGTAGCACCCCCCAGCACCCCCACCCCGGCGGCCCCCACGCCGAGACCGACGGGCCCGGATCGCAACGGAGCGGTCCGGGCCCCCGTCGCGTCCGGGCGACCGGCGACCCGAGCGGTGCTCCGGTGCCGAGCCCGACCTGGCTCGGGCTCGGGCTCGGGCCGACCGGTATCAGGCGAGGAGGGCGGCGCCGCCGTGGTCGTCGACCAGGGTGCGGGCCAGGGCGCGACCGCAGGCCGCGGCGTCTGCCGGTGGCGCCGTCGCCGACTCGCGCAGCACGACGTGACCGTCGAGCGACGCCAGCAGGCCCTCGATCGACACCGAGCCGTCGGGGCCGACGGTGGCGTGGGCGCCGGCGGGCAGGTCGCAGTCGCCGCCCAACTCGGCCAGGAAGCCCCGCTCGGCGTCCACCGCCACCCGGCTGGGCCCGTGCTCGATGGCGGCCAGGGCGCCGAGCACCGGGCTGTCGCCGTCGCGGGCCTCGATGGCGAGGGCGCCCTGGCCCACCTGGGGCAGCATCACCGAGGGAGCGAGCACCTCGGTGGCCCGGTCGGCGAGGCCCAGGCGCTCGAGCGCGGCGGCGGCCATCACGATGGCGGCGAACCCCTCGGCCTTGGCCAGGCGGGTGGCGATGTTGCCCCGTAGCCCGGTGAACGTGAGGTCGGGCCGCAGCCAGGCCAACTGCGCCCGGCGCCGCACCGAGCCGGTGGCCACCCGGGCCCCCGTGGGCAGGTCGGCCAGCGTCGAGCCCACCAGCGCGTCGCGGGGCTCGCCCCGCTCGGGCACCGCCGCCAGCACCAGCCCGGCCACCCCGACCGACGGCAGGTCCTTGGCCGAGTGCACGGCGAGGTCGGCCCGGCCGTCCAGCACCGCGGCCTGCACCTCCTTCACGAACACGCCCTTGCCCCCGATCTCCCAGATCGGCCGGTCGAGCAGCTGGTCGCCCGACGTCTCCACGATGACGGGCTCGACCTCGATCCCCGCCGGCGCCAGCAGCGCCGCCACGTGCTCGACCTGCCAGAGGGCGAGCGGGCTCCCGCGCGTCGCGGCCCGCAGTTTCATGGGAACGCCGCTCGTTCTGGCACCGGATTTCGGTGCCATGGCACCGAAATCCGGTGCCAGTTCGGGTCGACCTCAGCCATGACTGCCGTCGGGCCGGGGCTAGAGGTCAAAAAGGGTGCGGAGCGACTCGGCGAGGCGCTCGCCCCGCGGGGTGCCGGCGGCGTCTTTCAACCGGACGGTCGGCTCGTGGAGCAGCTTGGCCAGGATGCCCCGGGTGAGGGCCTCGACCGCCTCGCGCTCGCGCTCGTCCAAGCCGTCGAGCCGCGCCCGGTGGCGCTCGAGCTCGGCCACGCGGATGTCCTCGGCCTTGTCGCGCACGGCGGTGACCAGCGGAGCCACCTCACGGGCGGTGCTGACGGTGAGGAAGCGATCGAGCTCGTCGGCCACGATGCGATCGACCGCGACGACCTCCCGCCGCCGCTCCTGCACACCCGCCTCGGCGAACACCCGCAGATCGTCCATGTCGAGGAGGGTGACGCCGTCGAGGTCGCCCACCGCGACGTCGATGTCACGGGGCACCGCGATGTCGACGATGAGCAGCGGCCGGCCGTCGCGCTGGGACAGCATGGGGGCGAAGTCGGCCTGCTCGAACATGATCGAGGAGGCGCCGGTGGACGTGAGCAGCACGTCCACCTCGGCCAGCACCGACGGCACGTCGTCCACGTGCACCGCCCGGCCACCGACGCTGTCGGCCAGCTCGCGGGCCTTGGCCCAGGTGCGGTTGGCCACCAGCAGCTCGGGCGGGTCGGTGGGGTGGGCGTCGGCCAGCGACGCCACCATGCCCCGGCCCATGTCGCCGGCGCCCAGCACCAGGATGCGCCGGCCGGCCAGCGTGCCCAGCCGGTCGGTGGCCATGGCCACCGCGGCCTGCGCCACCGAGGTGATGTGGCGGGCGATGGCGGTCTCGGTGCGGGCCCGCTTGCCCACCTCGAGGGCGTGGCGGAACAGCATGTTCAGCGACGGTCCCGCCGCCTCCTCGGCCTTGGCCAGCTCCCAGGCCGACTTGACCTGGCCCAGGATCTCGCTCTCGCCGAGCACCGCCGAGTCGAGCCCGGCGGACACGCCGAACAGGTGGGCCACGGCCTCGTCGTCGTAATGGGTGTAGAGGTGGTCGCTGAAGGCCTCGGGCGGCAGGTAGGCCATCTCCGACAGGAAGTTGCGGATGTCCTGGTAGGCGGGGTGGAAGCGCTCGACGACCGCGTAGACCTCGGTGCGGTTGCACGTGGACAGCAGCACCGCCTCGCCGATCTCGTCGCGTGAGCACAGATCGCCCAGCGCCTTGGGCAGGCGCGACTCGCTGACGGTCATCCGTTCGAGGAGATCCAGGGGGACCGTCCGGTGGTTGAGCCCGACTACGACGACAGACACGCCTGCAGGCGCTCCTTGGCTTCGGCGACGCGACCCTCACGGATCAGCTCAAGCATTCCCGAGTCGAGCGCGCTTTGCCAGTCAAGACCCTCGGTCGACCGCCCACTCGACCGGATCGACGCACGCTCCTCGGCCAACACATCGATCAGTGTGTCGTACTCGGGGCCGAACTCCGCCTCGAACCGCCGCCGGAGCCACGTGGCCAGCGCCGGGCTATGGCCGCCGGTGGCGAAGGTGACCAGGAGCCGGCCCTGGCGGATCCGCGACGGCAGGATGAACGAGCAGTTGGCCGGGTCGTCGGCGCTGTTCACCAGCACGCCGGCCCGCCGGGCATCGACGAACACGGTGTGGTTCACCTCGGGGTCGGCGGTGGCAGTGATGACCAGCAGTTGACCATCGAGGTCGTCGGTCCGGTAGGGACGTTGGTCCCAAGTCAACGAGGGGTCGCCCGCGCCCAGCATCTCGGCGAGCTCGTCACCGGCCTCGGGCGCCACCACCCGGACCACCGCGCCGCACTCGAGCAGTCCGGCCACCTTGTCGGCGGCCACCCGTCCGGCGCCCACCACGAGGCACGGCCGGCCCGCCACCCGGAGGTTCACGGGGTAGAGCGCCTCGTCGAGGGGCACGGCGCCCGACCTAGCCCGATCCGGTCGGCCGGGCCTCGGCGGCCCGCTTCCCGTCGGCCGGGTCGGACCGGCGCTGCTGGTAGAAGCTCAGGATCTGCAGCTCGACCGCCAGGTCGACCTTGCGCAGCGACATCCCCTCGGGCACCGTCACGATGGCCGGCGCGAAGTTCAGGATCGAGCTGACGCCTGCGGCCACCATGCGATCGGCCACGTCCTGGGCGGCCGCCGCCGGGGTGGCGATGATGCCGATGGCGGCCTGGTGGTCGGCCATGATCTCCGGCAGGTCGTCGATGTGGCGCACGGTGATGCCGGCGATGGTCTGGCCCACCTTGGCGGGGTCGGCGTCGACCAGCGCCCCCACCGGGAACCCCCGGTCGCCGAAGCCGCCGTAGTTGGCGAGGGCCTGGCCGAGGTTGCCGACGCCGGCGATGATGACCGGCCAGTCGTGGGTGAGGCCCAGCTCGCGGCTCATCTGGAACAGCAGGTACTCGACGTCGTAGCCGACCCCTCGGGTGCCGTACGAGCCGAGGTACGAGAGGTCCTTGCGCACCTGGGCCGCGTTCACGCCGGCCATCTCGGCCAGCCGCTCGGACGAGATGGTGGCCGTCTTGTCATCGGCCAGGCTCAGCAGCGTGCGCAGGTACACCGGCAGGCGGGCGACGGTGGCTTCCGGGATGTGTCGCGCCGCCGCTTTCTTCGGCTGCGGCGCTGGACCCTCCATGGAGGCGGACCGTACAGCGCTCGTGCCTGCGTTCACAATGTCGTGATTCGGTCGGCCGACGTGTGTCGTCGGTTCGTCACCCGACGGCTCTTCGCGAGCATCGGGCTCGCTCGCACAGCCGGTGGATGATCTAGCAGGGAGGGGCTTCGAGGCTGCCCCCGGTGGCGTCCGCCAGCTCTTCGAGCACCTCCTTGTCGACGTCGTTGACGTCCTGGTCCTCGATGTACCTCGTGGCACTCGCCACCCAACCCGGCCCGCTGAGGTAGGAGGTGTCGACGTCGAAGCGACAGGCGCGATCGACGATCACGTCCTGCACGAAGGCCGGATCGACGTCACCGGAGTCCCAGACCCAGAACCCGGCCGAGGTCTCGCCCACCGTGCACCCGATCTTCCGATCCGGGACACCGGGCGTGTCGTCGTCGAAATCGTCCTCCGCGACCGTCGAGAGCGGTCCGCAGGACAAGCTGGTGCCGCTCAGCTGGTCCGGGAGGTCCTGCGCGTCGACAGCACTGCTGGCGTCGCTCGCGCAACTGCCCATCAAGAACACGATCCCGACAGCGACGGCGACGGAGCCATGGCCGAACCGCTTCGTTGGCCTCGTCCTGCTCATCTCGCGGGCGCTCCTCTCCGAGCGTGGACGGCGGTGGCGGCTGGCACCACTACCGCAACGTGCGGCGGAGGACCTTGCCCGACACGTTCTGGGGCAGTTCGTCGACGAACATCACCTTGGAGGGGCACTTGTAGCGGGCGAGGTGCTCGGCGCACCAGGAGATGACGTCGTCCTCCTCCACCGCGAAGCCGTTCGCCACGACCACGAACGCCTTGACCGCCTCGCCCGAGTGGGGGTGGGGCACGCCGACGACGGCGGCGGCGTCGATGGCGGGGTGCTCGACCAGGATCTCCTCGACCTCGGCCGGGTACACGTTGAAGCCCGACACGATGATGAGGTCCTTGGCCCGGTCGACCAGGAACAGGTAGCCGTCGTCGTTCACCACGGCCAGGTCGCCGGTGCGCAGCCAGCCGTCGGGGGTCAGCGCCGCCGCGGTGGCGTCCGGGTCGTTCCAGTAGCCGCCGAACACGTTGGGGCCCCGCACCCACACCTCGCCCTCGTCACCGATCAGCACGTCGTCGCCGTCGGCGTCGACCAGGCGCATCTCGACCCCACGGACGGGTCGACCGATCGAGCCGATGGGGGCGTCGGGGAGGCCGTTCGCCGTGGCGACCACCGGCGAGGTCTCCGTGAGCCCGTACCCCTCGGTGAGGCGCAGACCGAAGCGCTCCTGCACACGGCGCGTCACCTCGTCGGGCAGCTTGGCCGCACCGGACGTGGCCAGGCGCACCGACGCCATGTCGTCGGCCGAGGCGTCAGGTTGGTCGGCCAGCGCCGCCCACATGGTGGGCGGGCCCGACACCAGGGTGGCGCCGTGGCGGGCGATGGCCTCGAGCGCGGACGAGGGGTCGAAGCGCTCGATGAGCAGCACCGCGCCGCCGACGTGGATCGCCCCGCCCAGCACCACGTTGAGCCCGAAGATGTGGAAGAGCGGGATCACCCCGAAGCTCACGTCGTCAGCTTCCTGGGCGCGGCCGGGGCTGGCCTGCACCTGCTCGAGGTTGGCCAGCAGGTTGCCGTGGGTGAGCATGGCCGCCTTGGGCGAGCCGGCGGTGCCGCTGGTGAACATGAGCACGGCCAGGTCGTCCGGCCCGCGGTCGACCACCGGGACGGGGTCGGCCGACAGCAGCTGGTCGAACGTGACCGACTCCCCCACGCCGGCGCCCGACGGTCCGACCACGTACTCGAGCGCGGGCGTGACGGTGCGGTCGACCGAGGCGACGTTGCTGCGACCCGAGGGGCCCACGATGAGGGCGCGCGCGCCGATGGACGCCAGCTCCTTCTCGAGCTCCCGGCGGGGGCTCGACGGGTTCAGCGGCACCGCCACCAGACCGGCACCGAGGACGGCGAGGTAGGACACCACGAAGTACCAGTTGTTGGCGCACAGCAGCGCCACCCGGTCGCCGGGCTCGAGGCCCAGGCCGGCCAGGCCACCGCGGAAGCCCGCCACCTGCTCGCGGAGCTCGCCGTAGGTGGTCTTCTCGCCGCGGCTGATGAGCGCGACGGCGTCGTCGGGGTGGGGCTCGATCAGGCTGGCGAGGTTCACGGTCCTCAGTCCAGCAGATACCGCTGCCGATAGCACTTCCGTGGCCCTCCCTCCGCGCCCGTCCGGCCTGGCGATCGAGACGCACGACCTGACCCGGGCCTTCCCGGGCCCGAAGGCCCGAGCGGCCTCACAGAGCGGGAGGCGAGTGGCGGTGGACGGCCTCACCTTCGACGTCCGCCAGGGTGAGGTGCTGGCCCTGCTGGGGCCGAACGGGGCGGGCAAGACCACCACCATCCGGCTGCTCGACGGGGTGCTCCGGCCCGACTCGGGCCGCGCCCGGGTGCTCGGCCTCGACCCGTCGGTGGACGGTGACGCGGTGCGCCGGCGCACCGGCGTGCTGACCGAGAACGCCGGCCTCGACGAGCGGCTCACCGCCCGCGAGAACCTGGCCTTCGCGGCCCGGATCCGGGGCCTGCCCACCAAGGCCGCGGCGGCCCGCGCCGGTGCGCTGCTCGACCAGTTCGGCATGTCGGCCGAGGCCGACCGCCAGATCGCCGGCTTCTCCACGGGCCAGCGCAAGCGGGTGGCCCTCGCCCGGGCCCTGCTGCACGACCCCGAGGTCCTCTTCCTCGACGAGCCCACGTCGGGGCTCGACCCGGCGGCCACCCGCGACGTCGTCGACCACATCGGCTCGCTGGCCTCCGACCACGGGCGGACGGTCATCCTGTGCACGCACTTCCTCGGCGAGGCGGGCAAGCTGGCCGACCGCATGGCCGTGCTGCACCACGGGCGGCTCCAGGCCTTCGGCGAGCCCGAGGTGATCGCCGCCGGCCTGTGGAGCGGGCTCGCCGCCGAGCTCGACCTGGGTGCGCCGGCCGAGCCGGCCACGCTCGACCTCATCGGGCGGGTCGACGGCGTGCTCGAGGCATCAGGCGCCGCCACCGGCGCGACGCTGCTGGTGCGTGACCGCGAGGTGCTGCCCGAGGTGGTGGGCACCCTCGTCGGCGCCGGCCTGCGGGTGTACGCCTCCACCCCCCGGCCCCCCACCCTGGAGGACGTCTACTTCGAGCTCGAGGCCCGCCGGATGCGCGAGCAGTCCGGCGCCCCGTCCGGCCTTCAGGCCGGGACCAGGGGCGGCGTCGAGGCCCCCGCTCCCGAGGGGGACCCACCCGGCGACGGCGACGTGGAAGCCGGCGCGGACCACGGTGGCTCCTCCGAGGCGGTGCACGCGGCATGAGCGAGTTGGCGCTGGACGGCCCGCGGGTCGGCGGCGGCGGCACCGCGCCCCAGGTGGGCGACCCCCGGTCGGAGCGGGCCCTCGCCCGCCGTGTGCGGTTCGTGCAGATGCGGGCCGTGGTGGCGAAGGACCTCACGGCGGTCAAGCGGTCCAAGGCGGTCGTGCTGCCGATGCTCTTCGTGCCCGTGCTGCTGCTGATCGTGCTGCCCCTGGTGATCGGGCTGATCGCCTCGCACTCCGCCGCGGTCCAGGTGGGCGACTTCCTCACCCGCCTGCCCCACGGTGTGGCCGACCCCATCACCAGCCTGCCCCCGGAGGAGCAGATGATCGTGCTGGTGAACGGCTACCTGCTGGCCCCGCTGTTCCTGATCGTGCCCCTGATGATCTCAGCGGTGCTGGCCGCCGACGCCTTCGCCGGCGAGAAGGAGCGCAAGACCCTCGAGTCGCTCCTGCACCTGCCCATGGCCGACCGCGACCTGTTCCTCGCCAAGCTGGCCGGGGCGTTCATCCCCGCCCTCGCGGTGTCGTGGATCGGGTTCGCGTGCTTCGCGGTGGTGGCCAACTCCGTGGCCTGGCCGGTGATGCACCGCCTGTTCCTGCCCACCCGGCTCTGGATGGTGATGATCATCTGGGTGGCGCCGGCGGTGGCGGCACTGGGCCTCGGCGTGATGGTGCGGGTGTCGGCCCGCGCCCGCACCGCGCAGGAGGCCAACCAGCTGGGCGGCGCGGTGATCCTGCCCCTGATCTTCCTGGCCATGGGCCAGGCCACCGGCCTGCTGCTGGTCGATCTGGCCGTGGCCCTCGGCATCGGCGCCCTCCTGTGGGCCCTCGCCGCGTGGTTGATCCTGCGCGGCGCCAGGCGCTTCACCCGCGACTCCCTCGCGGCCACCGTCTGAGCCTGGCGCGCCTCCCCAGGCCTGCTCGGGGGCAACGAGCCCTCGGCTCGTGTACCCGTCTCGCGCCGTCTAGCCCAGGGTGGTCGACGTGAGTGGCGTCTGCGGCGCCTGCGACGGGCGGGGATCGCCCTCGTCGCGCGAGGCCAGGAAGAACAGCTGCAGCGTCGCCGCCCCCAGGATCAACAGCAGCAGGATGGCCAACACGATCGTCGTGCCCTTCCTCATCGGGAGGTCCTCTCGGTGAGCGACACCGGCGTGGGCACGCCGCTGCCGCCTCGGTCGTCCGCGTCGTCGCCCTCGAGGGGCTCGATGGTGACCTCGTCGCCCTCGGCCAGGCCCAGGGTGTCGGCCGCGGAGTGGCCGTTCACCGCGATGGCGATCAGGCCGTACGAGTCGGTGAGCAGGCCCACGTCGCCCGGCCCGAGGTCGGCGTAGATCTCACCCCGCCGGGCCGATCGGGTGGTGTCGCCGAAGCGGAGGCGCACCCGATCGTCGAGGCCCGCCAGCTCGTCGGGGTCGACGTTGAGCTGCACGTTGCCGAAGCGGTCGACCCACAGCACCTGGGCGAAGACCGACCCGTCCTCGCTGCGGCTGAGCGGCAGGACCCCCGGCTGCAGCACACCAGGGTCGATCAGGTCGCCCAGCTCGGCCAGGTCGACCCCCCGGCACAGCTGCGCCGCGGCCGGGGCGAAGATGTCCCTGCCGGCGAAGGTGGCACCGGCTGCCGGCAGGTGGAACTCGGCGTTGGTGAGCTCGACGGCCCGTGTGGCGCCGCCCACCATGGCCACCGCGGGGGCCAGCAGGCCGTTGTCGGGCCCGACCAGCACCGAGATGCCGTCGCCCACCTCCACCGCGACCGCTCGACGGTCGCCCCCGACGCCAGGATCGACCACCGCCAGCACCACCCCCGGGCACAGGTACTGGGCACTGCGGGCCAGCAGCAGGCCCCCGGCGCGCACGTCGTGGGGGGCGATGTCGTGGGTGAGGTCGACCACGGCCACCTCGGGGGCGATCGAGCGGACCACCGAGTGCACCACGCCGACGAACTCGTCGGCGCGCCCGTAGTCGGACAGGAACGTGAGGGTGTCGTAGCGCAAGGTCATGCTCACCCGACGCTATCTGTCGAGGTCACTCAGGCGACGGGCCTCACGATGGCCTCCAGCCACGGCACCGCCTCGGCGGGCGATGGCAACGCCGCGCACTCGTCGCGCAGGCGCTCCGCGGCGGCCCGAGGGTCGGGATCGCCCAGCAGCTGCGCCACCGCGGCCTGCACCTCGTCAGGTGTGGCCGTCACTGCGTCGAGTACCTGCCCCGCACCCAGCGCCGCGACCCGGGCCGCGTTGTGGGGCTGGTCGGCGCCGAGGGGCAGCACCACGAGGGGCAGGCCGTGGGCCAGCGCCCCGATCACCCCGCCCGACCCGCCGTGCGACACCACCAGGTCGCTGCGGGGCAGGACCGCCCACTGCGGCACGAAGCGCTCGATCGTCACGTTGGCCGGCTGCGGGCCCAGCTCGGCCGGGTCGATCTCGTGGCCGACGGTCACCAGCACGTCGACGGGCAGGCCTCGCACCCCTGCGGTCACGCGAGCGAACAGGTCGCCCGACTCGACGTTGAACGCCGTGCCCAGGCTGACGTAGACGAACGGGCGGTGGCCGTCGGCCGGCGGGCGCGCCGCCACCGGCCCGGGATCGGGCGAGGTGGGGCGGATCGAGCGGGCGGTGGCCGGCAGCGGCGCCGCCGGGTCGCGGAAGCTCGGGGGCGCCGGAACCAGCGCCAGGTGGCGGTGCCGCATCTCGAGCAACGGGTCCGGGGGGAGGCCGTGCTCGGTCCGCAGGCGTGCCAGCGGCTCGGCCAGCAGGTCGGGGCGCACGAAGGTGCCCGCGGGCATCGACACCACGGATGCATGGGCCAGGCCGAGGCGCTCGGCCGCCACCATGGCCCCGAAGTCGACCTCGTCACACAGGATCAGGTCCGGTGACCACGCCCCCGCCAGATCGAGCAGCGCCGCGGCGCGGTCGCGCGCCACCGTGCCGGCGAACCCGTCCCGAAGCACACGGTCTTCTCGGTCGGGGTCGATCGGCCGCAGCGGCAGGCGGCCTGGTGCCGGGTCGAGGCCCGGGTCGCCGGTGGGGAAGGCCGTGAACCCCGCAGCGGCCACGTTGGCCACCTGGGCCGGTCGGCAGGCGACCCCGACCTCGTGGCCGGCCGCGCCCGCGGCGCGTGCCACCGGGATCAGGGGGACGAAGTGGCCGTAGCCACCCGCGAAGGCGGCGAGGACCCGCACCGTGCGCGGCGACCCGGAGCCCGGGCGGGGCCGTCAGCCGGCTTCGGTGTAGCGGGCGGCGATGAAGTCGTCGATGTCGTTCTCCTTGATCCGGTAGGACTTGCCCACCCGGATCGCGGCCAGGTCGCCGGCCTTGATCAGCCGGTACACCGTCATCGTCGAGACTCTCATGAGGGACGCGACCTCGGCCACCGTGAGGAGCCGTGCTCGCGCGTCGAACTGTGCCAAGAGGACTCACCCCTTACTCCGCGTGACGGCGACGCTAGCGGAGTGTTGCTGGTGGGGAAAGTGGTGATGGTGATGACGACGTTCTCGGCCCTGCTCCCGCACTCGTGGCGGTCCCATCGCGGTCCCACCGCGGGGCCACCCGTCGAGCAGCCTGACGGGCGTGGCTCAGGACCGGCCGAGCTCCTTCGAGCGCTCGGTGGCCGCCACGACCGCGTCGACGAACGCCTGGCGGACCCCGGCGGCGTCGAGGACGGCGAGGCCGGCTGCGGTGGTGCCGTTCGGTGACGTGACGGCGATGCGCAGCGCCTCGGGCCCGGCATCGGTCTCGGCGAGCAACCTCGAGGCCCCGAGCAGGGTCTGGCTCACGAGCGCACCGGTGGTGTCGGCGGGCAGGCCGACGGCGGCGCCGGCGGCCAGCAGGGCCTCGGCCACCAGGAAGACGTAGGCCGGGCCCGAGCCCGAAAGGCCCGTCACCGCGTCGAGCTGCGCCTCCGGCACCCGGACGGTGATGCCCACCGCCGACAGGATGGACTCGGCCCATGCGAGGTCACCCTCGCCGGTGGCCGTGCCCGGGGCGATGGCCGCGGCACCAGCCCCCACCGTCGCCGGCGTGTTGGGCATGGCCCGCACCACCGCCGTGCCCGCGGGCAACGCCGACTCCAGGGTGGCGAGCGTGACACCGGCGGCGATCGAGAGCACCCGGGCGGGTTGGCCCAGCTCGGCGCAGGCGGCCACCACGTCCTGCGGCTTCACCGCCAGCAGCACTCCCTCGGCGGGCCTGGCGGCATCGACCACCACCACCCCCGGCAGGCGGTCGGCGAGCTCGCGGCGGCGCTCGGCCAACCGCTCCACGACCGCGATCTCGCTCGGCGCACTCCACCCGGCCGCGAGCAACCCCGCGACCAGCGCCTCGCCCATCTTTCCGCCACCCACCACCAAGAGCTTCGCCGGCATCGCGGCGACGTTACCCCCACCGATGCCCAGGACAGATCGGTGGGGGGAGGGGGGACGACCGGGGTCACGGGTTGCCGTGGGCGGGTTCCACGTGGGTGGGGTCCACGTGCCCGGGCGCGACGCGGAGCTGGGCACCGAGCATGGCGGCGGCCAGCGCGCCGCCCACGAGGAACACCGCGCCGGGCGCCACCAGGGTGAGGGCCACGCCCGCGGCCAGGGGTCCGGCCACCTGGCCCGCCCGCGCGGCACCCACCCACACCGCCACCACCGTCCCCCGGCTGGCCGGCGGCGCGGCACCGGCCACGAAGTCCTGGTAGGTGGGGATGGTGAGGCCCTCGGCCAGCCCGTAGGCCAGCCCGCCGACCAGCAGCACCAGCAGCGTGGGCGCCAGGCCGACGGTGACGTAGGCCGCGGTGAAGCAGACCGACCCCACCAGCACGAGGCGCCGGCCACCCCACCCCGCGCGCAACCGCCCGATCGCGAAGGCAGCGGTGGTCGAGGTGAGGGCCGGCGCCGCGAGCACCAGGCCCCGGGCCCCCGCGCCGAGACCGAACCGGTCCTCGAGCAACACCGGGAGCACGGTGAGGAAGAGCCCGAACATCAAGAAGAACACCCCGAAGGCGGCGAACGTGGCCCGCAGCAGCAACGGCCGGCGTAGCACCCGGCCGGCATCGCGCACCTGACCGAGGACGTGGGGCTGGGGCTCCAGGTCGATGTCGGGCAGCAGCCGCCAGACCAGCGCCGCGGTCACCAGCGCGAGCCAGTACGGGGCGAACGACAGACGCCAACCGCCGAGCTCGGCCAGCAGCCCGCCCACCGCCGGGAACACCGCCAGCGAGATGGTGAGGGTCGCGGCGTTGCGCCCGATCAGGCGGGCCCGCTCGCTGCCCGTCCAGTGGTCGCCGATGACGACCACGGCCAGGTTGATCAGGCCGGCACCGCCGACGCCCTGCACCAGGCGGAACACCAGCACCAGGGCGAACGACGGGGCCATCCCGGCCAGTCCGCCGAACACGCCGAAGACCACCAGGCAGGGCGCCAGCACCTGGCGGCGGCCGAAGCGGTCGGCCAGCACACCCACCAGGGGGGCGATCACGATGCCGGGCAGCGCCCCAGACGCCACCAGCAGGCCGGCCTCGCTGTCGGGCCGGTCGAACGCGGCCAGGACGTCGGGGATCACCGGGCCGATGAGGGTGTTGTTCATGATGCCGGTGACCGTGACCGCGTAGATGAGCAGCAACGGCGGGGGCCCGGCCCGTGCCGCCCGCGGCGTCCCCGGGGCCCGGAGCGTCGTCACCCGCACTTCCCCAATCCGAGCGGCCGTGCCCGTGCCCCGGGGACAGGGTCGACCGTACGGTCGGGGAATGTGAAAAGCAATGGAACGCTACGACGATTCACGTACTGAAGCGCGTTGCGAACCCGATGCGGAGTGCCGGCCGGAAGCACTGCTCGACGTACACGTAGAGCGAGCCCAGCACCCGGTCCAGCTCACCCTCGTCCACCGCCCCGTTCGGCAGTTGCCCCACGAGGAACACCGCGTCCTCGGCGCCGATGGCGAAGGCCGCCCCGAACAGCTTGAGGTTCCGGCGCAGCAGGTGCTCGTAGAACGCGGCGTGGTTCTCCTCGGGCGCGGGCATCACGTAGGTCTCGTAGTGCAGCGTGCGCTGACCCAACGTGAACCAGATGGTGAAGCTGGACTTCTCCTCGCCGGCCAGACGCACGTACCAGCGCCGCTCGCCCGGCTCGCCGTGGTCGACCGCGCTCACCACCGGGTTCGCCTCGAGTTGGGCGGCCAGCCACCCGTCGATCAGGGCGGTGAGGCGGGTCAGTTCCTCGGGGCTCGACGGCTGTTCGGGCACGGGCCTACGAGCACTGGACCAGCGAGCGGGCCATCAGGTCGCTGTGCAGGCGGCGCAGCCGTCCGGCGGTGGTGGACCACGTGTAGCCGGCGGCCCGACGGGCGGCGGCCGCCGAGAGCTCCGCGGCCAGGCCCGACGAGTCGAGGATCTGCTCGACGTACCCCGCATAGGCCGCCGGGTCGCGACCGTCCACCAGGAACCCCGTGCCCCCGTGGGTGACGATCGTGCGCAGGCCGCCGACCGCCGCCGCCACCACCGGGGTGCCGCACGCCGCCGCCTCGAGGGCCACCAGGCCGAACGACTCGGACCGGCTGGGCACCAGGCACACATCCGCGGCCCGGTAGTAGGTGGACAGCAGGTGATGCGGTTGGGGCTCGACCCAGTGGATGCGGTCGGCCACGCCCAGGTCGGCCGCGAGCTTCTGCACGCGCTCGACCTCGTGATCGCCGACGGCACCACTGGCGCCGCCCACCACCACCAGCACCGCGTCCGGGTGGGCCAACGCCGCCAGCGTGCGCACCGCGACATCCACCCCCTTCAACGGTTGGATGCGCCCCACGAACAGGACGACGGGATGGTCGCCCAGGCCGAGCGCGGCCCGTGCGCCGCGGCGGTCACCGGGTGAGAAGAAGGCGTGGTCGACGCCCGGGGGCACGATCTCGATCCGGTCGGGGTCGGCGCCGTACAGCTGCGTGAGCTGCGACGCCTCGGCGGTGCACGACGCCAAGATGGCGTCCGAGCAGGCGATGACCTCCGACTCGGCCTGCACGCGGCGGGCCGGCTCGGGGTCGCCGGTCTCGGCCTTCACCCGCGCCAGGGTGTGGAAGGTCGACACGAGGGGCAGATCGAGGGCGTGCTTGATGCGGTGGCCGGCCACGCCGGACAGCCAGTAGTTCGCGTGCAGCGACTTGACGTCGCCGATCCCGGCGACGTGCTGCGCCACCCAGTCCGCGTACTGGTCGACGATGCCCGGCAGCTCCTCCTTGGTGAGCTCGAGCGGCCCGGCCGGCACGTGGACCACCCGGAAGCCCGGCTCGACATCGACCACGTCGGGCAGGTCGGCGTTCCACCGGCGCACGTAGACGTTGCAGGCCACGCCCGCCTGGGCCAGCGATCCCACCAGCTCGCGCACGTACACGTTCATGCCGCCGCTGTCGCCCGCCCCCGGCTGGGTGAGCGGGGACGTGTGCAGGGAGAGGACCGCTACGTTGGCCACGTCGGCCAGAACACCGTGGAGGCCCTGGGGATTCCGGCGATCACGCTTCCAGTTCGCGAACCGAGGACTTCTGGCGGAACGACTCGTAGATGTGCACCAGGGTCTTCTTCTGGTCCTCGGTGATGTAGGGGTCGCGCCGGATCTCGGCCACCAGGTCGGGGTCGCCGTCGCGCTCCTCGAGGATGCCGGCCCGGATGTAGAGCTCCTCGGACGAGATCTCGAGGGCACGGGCGATCTGGCGCAGGATCTCCGCCGACGGCTTGCGCATGCCGCGCTCGATCTGGCTGAGGTACGGGTTGGACACGCCCGCCATCTCGGAGAGCTTGCGGAGCGACAGCTGGCCGACCCGGCGTTGCTCGCGGATGAACTCCCCCAGGTCGCGCCAACGATCCTCGAGATCGTTGCGCATGACCGAAAAGTCTACGCGACCATCGCGAGCAGACCACAAACGCTGGCAAGCACCGAGCGCCGGCGGCCCTCAGCTCAAGAGGGAGTCGACGCTGGCCTCACCGTCGTGGTAGCGCCGCTTGATCTCGTTCTGCAGGGTGTCGATGCACACGTGCAGGTCGTGGCGCAGGGACGACACCTGGGACTCGAAGGCACCGAGGCGCTCGGCCAGGGCGTCGAGGGCGCGGTCGTCCATCGTGGGCAGTTCGCCCAGCTCGGTGCCGGAGATGATCGCGTCGAGGCCGGCCTCGAGATCGGGCGGCACCACCGCGGGGTCGAGGTCTTGTGGGGGGCGGCCCAGGCCGGGGCCCCGACCGTGCTCGGCCAGGATGTCGGGGAGCCGACCGATGAGGTCGGCCAGGTCGCCGGGCTCGGCGGGACTGCCCCCCTCACCCCGGCGGGCGCGCTCGTGGTTGACGATGTCGAGGTGGCCCTGGGCGAGACGGCGCAGGTACGACACGCCGTTCTCCACCCGTTGGGCCTGGTCTCGCTTCGAACGGACCTCGTCGAGGTCCTTGGTCGCCAGATCGGCGGCGTAGGCCGGATCGAGGACCTCCGAGAGGGTCGTCATTGGCCTCCGGAGTCGGGGATGGTCACGGTGACGGGGTCGGTCCCGGCCGGGGGGTTGGTGTCCTGCTTGCCGATGATGAGCTCCCAGCCACCCACGAACAGCAGGGCCCACACGACGAATCCCGCGATGATCGTGTTTCGGTGCTTGTCGAAGACCGGTGTGTTGAAGAAGTTGTCGAGCCCGCCGAGCAGGCCCAGGGCGCTGAGCTCGATGAAGGCCACGATGATGATGAAGATGGCCCACGCCCCGTAGAGGTCGCCGCCGTCGGGGTTCGCGTAGTCACCGACGATCGAGAAGTGCGCGGTGAACAGCATGAACCAGACCATGGGGATGGAGAACACCACGTTGGCCCGGGAGGCCCGGGCCGCCTTCTTGGCCGCGGCGGGCTGGGCGGGGTCGCCCTCGCCGCCGGCCAGCTTGGCCCGCTCGCTGGCGATCACGATCTTCTGGTTGCGCCAGATCACGCCCCACACGTTGAGGAACATGATCGTGCCGAGGATGGCACCCCAGGCGATGCTGGTGCCCTGCTTGCCCGCGAAGTACTCGGAGAAGTCGGGGCCCAGGTTCTTCTGGACGCCGAGGATGCTGACGCCCGTGAGGAAGGTGAGGGCGGCGGCCCAGCGGAACCACCAGAGCGCCCGCCAGGTCAGCTTGTCGAACGCCTCGCCCCGGGCCGCCGCGCTGAGCTCGGCGTAGGCCGGCACCTGCACGAAGTTGAAGAAGTACAGCAGGCCGATCCACGTGATGCCGCCCAACACGTGGCCCCAACGGAACAGCATCTCCAAGCCGCCGCCGTCACCGGTGAAAGAGTCCAGAATGACCATCTGCGTGTTGCCTCCCAGGTACCTGCGCGTGTGGGCGTGACCTTACCTGCCCCGGGTCGTCAGGTACTGATAGAGACCGAAGGTCCACGCTGGGCCCAGCACGAGCAGCGAGTCGAGACGCCGCAGGGCGGGCGCCCGCGCGTCGGCGCGGGGCAGGATGGCCGAGCCCGCCAACTGGCCGAGGGGGCACAGCACCGCCGCCGCTGCGCCGAACACCACGATGTCGTAGCCCTTGAACGGCGCCAGGTGGATCACGGCCATGGCGAAGGTGAACACGGCGATGCCGGCGATGCCGGCCAGCGGGCCCTCGACGTGGTTGCTGGACCCCGAGCCGATCAGGAAGTCGCCCATCTCGTAGACGCAGACCAGCACGATGAGCGCGACGAAGCCGCCCAGGTCGAGGCGGTAGGTGAGCGCGGGCGAGGCGGCCGCCACCCCGAGGAACAGGCCGCACTGCAGGGTGAGCCCCACCGAGCCCAGGTACCGGCTCCGGGTGCCGTCGGAGGAGAACCCCGACAGCAGGGCCAGCGGGATGGCGCCGAGGGCGACCACGCCGACCCACCCGAAGCCGAACGCCGACGCCACGCCCAGGCCACCCGCGATGGCGCCGGAGGTGTACTCCTCGGGGTGCTCGCCCCAGGTCTTCCACGCTCGGGCCGCCTGCCAGCCCGCCAGCGCGGCCATGGCGCCGTAGAGCACCGCCAGCCCGGTCTCCTGGCCCAGGGCGGCGATGCCGATGAGCACCGCCCACCCCATGCCCAGGCGCACCTTCGGGCCGTTGATGTCGTAGGTGATCAGGAAGCGGGTGGGCGGCCGCGACCGCATCTTGTTGATGCGCCGCTGCTTGCGGGTGGGCTTCTTGACCTTGCCCGACCGCGTGACCCGGGTGCCGGGGGGCGACCCCGGCGGCGGTGCGGGGCGCCCGGACGCGGTGCCGGCCCGGCCACCCGAGCGGGTCGACCCGGCGCCGGCCCCACCGGCAGTCGCACCCGCCGTGCCACCCGCGGTGGTGCGCGGCCCCGACCTGCCAGCGGTGGTCCTGCTCGTGCCCGGCGCGCCTGTGCCGGTGCTCGCCTTGCCCGAACCGGCCTTGCCGGTGCCCGCCTTGTTCGCGCTGGTCCTGCCCGAGCCCGCCATCAGACGCCGCCGCTGACCGGCGGCAGCACCGCCACCTCGTCGCCGTCGGCGACCGTCTCGGCCCCCGTGACGGGCTCGCCGTTCACCCACACGCGGCTGTCGGCCAGCACCGCGGCGAAGCCGTCGCCGTAGCGAGCGCACGCCGCGGACAGCACGTCGTCCACCGTGGCACCGGGCACGACGTCGCGACCGGTGCCGGCGGCCTCGCGGGCGGCGGCGAACAGGCGGAGCACTGGCACGCGTCCTACCAGGGCAGGGCGGGGAGCGGACAATCCATGGCGGTTGTGAGCGTAGGGGGTGGAGGCCGGTACCTTCGATTGCATGGCTCGGTTGCTCCTCGTCCGGCACGGTCAATCCGAGTGGAACGCCGACGGCCGCTGGCAGGGCCAGGCCGACCCACCGCTGTCCGAGCTGGGCCGGCGCCAGGCGCAGGCGGCGGCGGCCGCCGTGGGCGCGGTCGACGCCGTCGTCGCCTCACCGCTCGAACGGGCCTTCCTGACCGCGGCCGCGATCAGCGAGGCGGTGGGCGTCGGGCCGGTGCTGGTCGAGCCCGACCTGATGGAGCGCCACGCCGGCGAGTGGCAGGGGCTCACGCGGGCCCAGATCGAGGAGCAGTACCCGGGCTACCTCGACGACCGGGGCGACGATCGCCGCCGGCCCCCCGGCTGGGAGGACGACGACGTGCTGCTCGACCGGGTGCTGGGGGCCCTCGACCGGCTGCTCGCGCAACTGGCCGGCGCCGACGACGTGGTGATCGTCACCCACGGCGGCGTGATCTACGCCATCGAGCGCCACCTGGGCGCCGGGTTCGAGCGCATCCCCAACCTGGGCGCCCGCTGGGTGAGCGCCGAGGCCGGCCGCCTGGCGCTGGGCGACCGGCTCCTGCTGGTCGACCCCGATGCGGTGGCGGTCACCACCCCCGACCAGATCTAGCGCGCCCGGGCCCCACCCGGGGCCGCGGTCAGTCCGACGGGGCCACGCTCGCGGCGTCGGCCACCTGGCCGGACTCCGCCATGGCGTCGGCGTCGAGGTCGGCGGCGAGGTCGGCGTCGAGGTCGGCGGCGAGGTCGGCGTCGAGGTCGGCGTCGAGGTCGGCGGCGGCGAGCGCCGGCGGCACGGGGGCACCCACGTGCTCGGGGCAGCGGCGGGCCACCGGGTCGACCGCGAGGCGCTCGTCGGCCAGCGGGGCGCCACACACCTCGCAGGTGCCGTAGGTGCCCTCGTCGAGCCGGCGCAGGGCGGCGTCGACCGCGTCGAGGTCGGCCGCCATGGCGTCGAGGTCGACGTCGATCACCTCGACCACCTCGGTGATCTCGACGACCTCTGTGACCTGGACCGCTCCCGTCGTCGCCGACACCTCGACCACGTCGACCACGTCGGTCACCCCGGTGACGAGAGCCACGTGATCGTGCTCAGCCGGCGTAGGTGGGCCGTCCGGGCCGTCCGCGTCCCCATCGTCGGCGCCGCCCGCCAGTGCGTCGTCGGGGCCGTCGAGCGTCGGCGTGTCCATGCCGCCAGACTAGGGCCATGGCCAGCCCCGACCCCGACCCCACCCTCGACCGCCGGGCCGAATGGGATGCCCTGCGCACCGCCCATCTGCGCCCCCGTGAGGAGCGACCGCCGTCCACCGCCCGCGGCGTCCACCACGTCGCCCTGTTGAGCAGCGACGTGCAGCAGACCATCGACTTCTACCAGGGCCTGCTCGAGTTCCCCCTCACCGACCTGTTCGAGAACCGGGACTACAAGTCCAGCACCCACTTCTTCTTCGACATCGGCAACGGCAACACCGTCGCCTTCTTCGACTTCCCCGGCCTCGACCTGGGCCCCTACGCCGAGGTGCTGGGTGGCCTCCACCACCTGGCCATCTCGGTCGAGCCCGAGCAGTGGGCCCGCCTCAAGGCCAAGCTCGACGACGCCGGCGTGCCCTACGCCCACATCAGCGGCACGAGCATCTACTTCAACGACCCCGACGGCGCCCGCCTCGAGCTCATCAGCGACCCCCTGGGGAAGATGTACGGCACCGACGTGCTGTAAGCACCACTGGAGGCCCTGGCACCGTGGACGGGCCGGGATGCCCGCGAGCCGCCCGCTGCTCGGGGCGCTCGGGCTGGTCATAGGATCCCGTCCCCGGGAAAGGAGCGGTGGTGGCGACGACCCCTGAGATCGATGGCTACTCCGACCTCACCCGCGTGGCGCGCGGCGGGTTCGGCGTCGTCTACCGCGCCCACCAGGACCGCTTCGGTCGCCAGGTGGCGATCAAGGTGCTCGACATCGACCACCTCGACGTGCACGACCAGCAGCGCTTCGAGCGCGAGTGCCTCGCGATGGGCCGCCTCTCGTGGCACCCCAACGTGGTCGCGGTGTTCGACTCGGGCATCAGCGGCGAAGGCCACCCCTACCTGGTCATGGAGTACCTCGAGGACGGCTCGCTCGCCGATCGACTCGGTCGCGGCCCCGTGCCCTGGCTCGAGGGCGTGTCGGCCGGCGTCCAGGTCGCCGGAGCGCTTGGCGCCGCCCACGCGTCCGGCATCCTCCATCGCGACTTGAAGCCCGAGAACCTCCTCGTCGGACCGTTCGGCGAGACCAAGCTGGGCGACTTCGGCATCGCGGCGGTGAGCGGGTCGCCGCGGACGGCCACGGGGCACGGCTCGTTCACCCTGGCCCACGTCGCCCCCGAGGTGCTGCGCCGGCAACGGCCCGACGAGCGCTCCGACCTCTACGGGCTGGCGTCGACGATCTACACGCTCATCGTGGGCGCACCTCCGTTCCAGGGTGGGGAGGACGAGCGCATCGAGGCCGCCATCGCGAGCGTCCTGAACGACCCGGCGCCCCGGGTGAGGGGCGTGCCCGACGATCTGGCCGAGCTCCTGTCCCGGACGCTGGCCAAGGACCCTGCCCGGCGGCCCGCCGGGGCCGCGGTGTTCGGCCGGGCCCTCCAGGCGATCGAGGCCGACCATGGCGCGGATGTCACCGAGCTCCGGGTCGCGCCCCGGGGACGGGAGACGACGGAGGGGTCACCGGCACCCGGCGCGGTCGGCCGCGATCGCGACCGGCTCGGCGACGACCGGCCCACCGAGCGCTCGGTCAACCCTGCGATGGGCGACGGGCACCCGACCGTCGACCTCCCGACGCCCGAACCGACCCCCGCCCCTGCTTCCCCCGCCTCACCCGCGACCGTGCCACCCCCACCCGCACCCGCACCCGCACCACCACCCCCACCACCCCCGCCCTCGTCCCCAGGAGCGGCGGCAGGCAACCACCCGGTGCGGCGCCGGCGCCGCACCCGGCTGCTGGTGGGCGCGGGCATCGTGGCCGGGCTCGTGGTCACCGGCGCCGCGTTCGCCGTCGGGCGCGGCGCGGACGGTGGGGACGGGTCGGACGAGTACTGCGCGTTGCTGGCCGATCGGCTGTCGCCCCCCACGGCGTTGCGCGACCACGACGTGTCGGTGTTCCTCGCGCCGTCGGTCGAGTCGGCGAGCATCGAGTCGCTGCGCCGGACGCTCGCAGCCGACGACCGCATCCGCGAGCCCATCGTGTTCCTGGATCAGGAGGCGGCCTACGACGAGTTCCACGACCTGTTCGCGGACTCCCCGGAGCTGGTCGCCAGCGTCAGGCCCGAGGACCTGCCGCCCTCGTTTCGGGTCGACCTCGTGGACGACGGCACCACCGACACCGTCGCCGCCGACTACGAGCTCGAGGCCGACGTCCGGCAGGTGACCGTCCGCAGCGATCTGGGGTCGCGGGTGGTCGACGCCACCCTGAACCCCTTCCTGAGCCCTGCGCCCTCCGGCGGGTTGGGATCGGTGTTCGACGACGGGTCGCTCGACCGCCTCGACGACGTCGAGGGGGTGGCCCCCGAACCGGTCGCCGACGACGTGGCCTCTCTGGCCGCGGCCATCCGGGACGACATCGGTGACGGCGGCGGCCGCCTCGACGCGACCACCGCCACGGACGAGCAGGTGGCCGCGGCCGAGCGCGTCCGCGACGATGCCGCTGATCGATGCGGGCTCGAGCCGCAGCCCCCGGGGACCGCCTGACCCCTCGCTCGGGGCGCTCGCCCCGGCCCCCGATCGGCGGTCGACGGCGGCGTGCTGTACTACCGCCCATGCGTGCCGCCGTGCTGGAGACCTACAACGAGCCCCTCACCGTCGGCGAGGTGGACGTGGAGTCCCCCCGTCCCGGGGAGGTGGCCGTGGCCATCGCCGCCTGCGGGGTGTGCCACTCCGACCTCAGCGCGGTGAACGGCAGCTTCCCGCTGCCGGTGCCCAGCGTGCTGGGCCACGAGGCCGCCGGCGTGGTGGCCGCCGTGGGCGAGGGCGTCACCCGGGTGGCCGTGGGCGACCACGTGGTGCTCACCCCGTCGCCCGCCTGCGGCCACTGCTACTGGTGCGTCCGCGGCGAGTTCAGCATCTGCAGCGACGTGAGCGGGCTGGTCACCTCCACCTTCCCCGACGGCGGCACCCGCCTCTCACGCGGTGGCGAGGTGGTCTATCGCGGCCTCAACGTGGGCGCGTTCGCCGAGACCGTGATCATCCCGGAGTCGGGAGCGATCACGATCGCCGACGACATCCCCCTCGAGGTGGCGTGCGTGGTCGGCTGCGCCGTGCAGACGGGGGTGGGCGCCGTGCTCAACACCGCCAAGGTGCCCGTGGGCGCCACGGTGCTGGTGATGGGCCTCGGCGGCGTCGGCCTGTCCTGCGTGCAGGGGGCCCGGCTGGCGTCGGCGGCGCGCGTGATCGCCGTCGACCCGGTGGCCGAGCGCCGCGAGGCCGCCCTGCGCCTCGGCGCCACCGACGTGGTCGACCCCACCGCGGGCGACGTGGCCCAGCAGGCGCTCGACCTCACGGGGGTGGGGGTGGACTACGCCTTCGAGGCCGCCGGCAAGGGCTCGCTCGTGGCCACCTGCGTCAACAGCACCCGTGCGGGGGGGACCACCGTCGTGGTGGGCGCCGCCGCCCTCGACGACGACATCGAGTTGGGGCCGGCGGTCATCTTCGGTGCCGGCGAGAAGAAGCTGCTCGGCTGCCTCCTGGGCAGCTCCCACGGGCCGCGCGACATCCCCCGGTACCTGGACATGTGGCGCGCCGGCCACCTCGACCTCGAGGGGCTCATCACCGCCACCCGCCCGCTCGACGACATCAACGAGGCCTTCGCCGACCTGGCCGCCGGTGTGGGCATCCGCACCGTCCTCACGCTCTGACCCGCCGACTCACCCACCCGAAGGCCCGGGTCGCCACCCGCGCCGGACGAGGTGGGACTACCGTCGCGCTCCATGAACGCGCCCTGGACCACCGCCGGTCGAGCCCTTGTCGTCGCCACCGCGCTCGCAGGACTGCTGCTCAGCGGCTGCAGCAGCGACGGCGGCGACGACGGCGGCACCACCACGAGCGCCGCCGACGGGTCGACCACCACGACCGGCGGAGGCGGGGGCGGCACCACCACCACCGCCGGCGGGGGCGGCAACGCCACCGGGACGACCCTGCCCGCCGCCGCGGCGGCACCCCTGAACGACCTGGCCGGCCAGTTGAACGACGCCGACCTGGGGTGCGACACCGTGGAGGGCCAGCGCGCCGCCGACGGCGCCCAGGGTGCCGCCCAGTGTGATCTCACCGACGCCCCCGCCTACCTCTACACCTTCACCGACAACGAGCAACGCGACGCGTTCATCGACGGTGGCGGCGTGATCGACTGCACCTTCATCTTCGGCAGCGGTGTGAGCTTCGACTACGTGGTGGCCGACGGCGTGATCGTGCGCCCCGAGGACAACGAAGACGCGCAGGCCCTGGCCGATGCCCTCGGCGGCGAGGTGCGCACGCTCACGTGCGAGCTGCCCGACGATGCCGGGAGCGGCGGCTGAGGCTGCCCGCACCCGCCGCCCGCCGATGCTGAGCAGCGGCGGGCGAGCCCGGTCGGGCGACCTGGCGACCGACCAACCGCCGTCCGGTCAGGTGACCTGGACCGGCACGCACGAGCCCAGCGGGAAGTCCTGGCCCTCGCCCACGTTGCGGGCCACGGCGCAGACCGTGAAGTCGCCCGTGCCCACCTGCAGCTGCGCGACGAACCCGTGGTCGGGGCCCGCCTCCCACGCCAGCCCGGGCTCGATGTCGGGCCGGGGCTGATCGGCGGTGACGGTCTGCGACACCGTGCCGGCGTCGATCTCCACGTCGATCGGCTCGCGGCCGGCCGACTGGTCGGCCACCCACCCCCGCACCTCGATGGTGCCGGGGGCCACCACGGTGACGCTCTCCAGCGCGCCGACGGGGATGCCACCGGGCTGCACCTCGACCTCGGTGCAACCGAGCGACCGCTCGCCGTGGCCGACGGTCCTGACGCACACCGTGTGGCGGCCCGCCGGCACCTCCACGGCCTGCTCGAAGGCGTGGTTCGGGTTGGGCCGGCCCAGGGCCTGGGCGATGTCGGCCCGTTCGGCATCGGCGGTCACCCGGCCCGCGGGCTCGCCGTCGACCAGCAGCTCCACCTCGACGGGGGCACTGTCGGGCGAGCCGTCCTCCACCCACCCGTACACCATGGCCTGCCCCGGACCGGGCACGGTGACGGCGGCGACGAAGCCCACCCCCTCGTCGAAGATCGCGGCGTTGTCGATCCAGTCCCAGTCCAGCAGCAGCTCGTCGGGCGTCCGGGCCACGAACTCTTGCGGTGAGGTGACCGTCCGCAGCGTGCCCGCGTCCTGCCCGAACCGCAGCTGGTAGGCCGCCGAGGCGCTGCCGCTCGGACTCGAGATGCCGATCACCCCGTTGTGCTCCCGGTGGCGGTACCCCACGGCCACATCCACCGGGTTGTCGTCGCTCGGGTCGGCGATGGCGGCCACGAAGTCGCCCACCGCCACGGCGTCGTCGCCGGCGCGGGCCCAGGAGCGCAGCGACACGAACTGACCGGCCATCAGCACGGCGCACAGCACCACCGCGGCGACCATTGCGGCGGCCTTGACGTGGCGGCTCACCAGTTGGAGAACGCCGACCAGCACCATGGCCGCGCCCACCGACGACGCCGCCAGCAGTCGGTCCTGCATCCCCAGGCCCTCCTGCCCGAGGCCGAGGGTGACGAAGCCCACCGAGCCCAGCGCCATGACCAGGATCCCCGTCAGGGCCAGGCCCGGCCCGGCGTCGCGGTCACGGTCGCCGGCGAGCCAGGCCACCAGGCAGGCCACCGCGCCCACCAGGGCCAGGTCGCCGAGGTAGTGGACCAACCGGGTGGGGCCGGCGGCCGTGCCGAGCAGGCCGTCGCTGAAGTGGGCCCGCCAGATCAGGGCGAGTGCGGGCGGGTGGTACCCGGGCGAGTTCAGCGGGTCGAGCGCCACCCATCCCGTGGCCAGCGCCACCGCACCGGCCATCGCCAGCCGTTGGCGCCAGCCGAGCGGACGGGCCGAGGGCAGCACCAGCGCGGCGACGAACGCGAGCGGGAAGGTGAGCTCGTAGGAGAGCACGGACAGGCCGAGGCACAGCGCCGCGCCCACCCAGCGACCGTTGCTCAACAGCAGGATCCCGCCGAGCAGCAGCGCCACCGCCAGCACCGTGGGGGCGGTGGCGGTCCAGACCGTGATCGTGTTGTGGTTGGCGGCCAGCACCCACACCGCGGCCACGAAGAAGGCGGTGCGCGACCGCACGAAGCGGGCCATCACCAGGTACAGCAGCACCACCGCCACCAGGTTCAGCACGGTGATCACGGCGAGCAGCACGAGGGGATGGGTGCCGACCGCCCCGTAGATGACGGTGTCGGCCACCCAGGCCATGGGTCGGCCCCATTGCAGGGTGGGCGCGCCCTCACCGATGCCGTTGACACGCATGGCCAGCAGGATGCTGTAGTCGTCGAGGATCAGTCGCGCCCCCATCACCGCGTAGACGAGCGACCGCAGCACCACCAGCCCGGCCAGCACCGCGACGGCCCGGCGCGACACGTCCCGCCACGAGAACGGCGGCACCGGGCGGGCGAAGAGGCGGTCGGACAGCCACCAGCCCCCGGCGGATGCGGACGTCGCGGTCACCGCCTCTTCCGACACGAGGGCCGAACCTAGCTCATGGGCTGGGAGCCCCGGCTGCGGCCGGGGTGGGGCGCCGCGTCCCCTCGGCGGCGTCGCCGGGGGTCGTGATCAGGCGGGCGGGAGGGACCGCCCCGAGGGCCCGGCCCGCAGCCACCGCCGCCAGCAGCACGTCGATCACCACCAGGAGCCGGACCACGATCACGGTGCGGTAGTTGCCCGAGTCGGTGTACTCCGACAGCGGCAGGGACGCCACGCCGACCGCGGCGGCATCGAACAGGACGTAGGCGCCGCCGAGCACCAGGAGGGTCAGCAGCCCCGGCTGGTGCAGGCGGAGGCCGGCCGCACGGCTGAGCCCCACGATGGCCAGCACCGCCACCACGCCCAGCCCGACCAGCAGGCCCAGTTCGTGGGCGAGATGGCCCAGCGTCTCGACCACCCGCTGGTGCACGTCGGAGTCGGTGTCGATGACGCGGACCAGGCTCGACCACTCGCCGCGGTCCTCGACGGGCACGTCGGCCACGGTGGTCACGACCAACCACGACGCCAGCACACCGCCGACGGCCACCGCGACCGGGACCGCCCGCCGCCACTCGCGACCGGCCCGTGCGAAGGTGAGCGCCACCAGCAGGGCCGACGCCACACCCCCCTCGAACTTGATCAGGGCCGCCGCCGCGGCGAAGGCCGCTCCCACCAGGACGTCTCGGCGGCTCGTGGGGCCCGCCAGCAGCACCACCGCCGCGGTCAGCAGGACGGCCGCCCACGTGAGGTCGACGAAGCCCGACAGGCCCACCCGGGCGTTGGCCCCCCAGCACACCGCCGCCACCAGCGCCGCGGCCACCATGGAGGGCCGCCGGGGCAGGCGCAGCACTCCCGTGACGAAGAACCCGGCGGCGGCGACGAAGGCTGCGGTCACCAGCTGGCTCACCCGCAGCGCGGCCTCGCGGTCGTAGGCCTCACCGAGGTGCCACACCGAGGCGATGAGCCCCGGCACCAGCGGCGGGTAGCCCGAGTGGCTCGGGCCGAAGGCGGCGTGGGCCATGCCGTCGCGGGCGACCGAGCCACCGCCTCGGAACCACGCGGCGTGGAACCACCAGATGAAGCGCGCGTCGGATTCGACGGGCGGGAGGTCGACCAGCACCACCGGCACCAGCGCCACCAGCGCCGCCACCGCCAGCACCCCGAGGCCCGGTCCGTCGTCGTCGTGGAACCCGAGATCCCACCGCCGTCGACGGGCCAGCACCGCCCACCCGACGGCGGCGGCCAGCGCCAACCAGGGCAGGAGCGACGTGCGGGTGAGCACGCTGGCCATCACCCCGAGCGACACCACCAGGCCGCCGGCGACCGGCGTCACCGCGAGCGCCCAGGCGGGCGTGCGTCCCACCATCCGGGCCAGCGGCCACCCCACACCCGCCAGGACCACGGCGAGCATGGTGGCCACGACCACGGGGGCGTTCACGGGCGTGAGACCTCACGGTGGAAGCCCCCACAGGCCTCGGGGCCGGGCCCCGCGACGACGTTCACCAGCACCTCGGGGACGACACCGGGCGGTGCCACCGCCAGCCGGGGGTACGCGAACTCCTGCACGTGGTCGTAGAAGAACCGGGGGCTTTCCTCCGAGATGCCCACCAGGGTGCCGTCGGGCAGGTCGTCGAGCCACCCCGGGAAGCACGCGTAGCCGGCTTCGTCCTGGGCGTTGGTGGAGGGCCGCAACTCCCACACCTGCACCACGCCGGCCACCACCGAAGCGGCCGGCACCAGCAGGGCCACCACGGCCACGCCGCCCAGCGCCAACCGGGCGAGGCGGCGACCGGTGCCGATCCCCTCCCGGTCCCTCACCGCCCCCGCCAGCCCGTCTGGCGGGGCGCCGATCCCCTCGGGTCGGTTCCCCGCCGCTCCCGCCGCCGCCGCCCCCACCCCGGCGCCAGCGCCTGCGCCCGGAGGCGGCGCGGCCCCGACCGGCGTCGGGTGCCGACGGTCGAGCAGGGCGGCGGCGACGACGCCCACCAGCAGCCCGGCCACCGCGGCCAGCACGAGCCGCGCGGTCAGGTTCGGCGACACCGGGTCGCCCGGGACCGTGGGGCGCACCACCACCGTGCCGCCACCCGCGCTCAGCAGGTCGACCGCCGCCGCGGCCGTCTGCAGGCGGGCCTCGAGGTCGGCGGCGGCGGGGTCGCCGGGGGCCAGGGCGTCGACCTCTCGCTGGAGCGCGTCGCGCCGGGCGACCGCCTCGTGCGACCGCCCCCATGCCGTGAAGCCGTTGGCCGCCGAATACGAGGCCGCGCTGGCCCGCTCGGCCGAGTCGGCCCGGGCGGTGAAGCGCAGCGTGGCCTCGCGGGGCCCGGCATCGGCCGTGACGGTGAACGGGTACGTGGCGTTGGCCCGCAGCCCCTCCTGGAAAGTGGCCCCGCGGGCGGTGGCCAACTCGGCGGCGAAGGCCTCGTCCTCGGTGGGCGTGGCCGGCGACGCCGCGTCCTCGTGCAGGCCGGGCACCACCAACGGGTCGAGGAGCACCGTGGTCGAGGCCTCCCACTGCTTGGGCGTGAGGTACGACCACACCACGACGACCCCCACCGCCACCAGCGCGGCGGCGACGACCACCCGCCAGCGGCGCGCCAGCAGGGACTCGAACGCAGCGATCACAGTGCCCCCGGTGGGATTCGAACCCACGATCTTCGGATTAAAAGTCCGCTGCCTTGACCAGCTTGGCTACGGGGGCGGGCGAAGGTGCACGAACAGCGGCGAGTGAAGTGACGCTCGACCCCCGTCGACCTCTCCGGACGCTCGAATCTACTGGCGGGTGAGTGATTGACGGCCTCCGTGCTCTGTTGTACACCAAACCCGCTCATGGGCCATCGGGAGGGATTGGCACCTATGACTTCAGTTCGGCCGCGCTCATCGCTCGCTGTGGCGGCGTCGACCGCCCTGGTCGTGTTGCTCGCAGGCGCTCCCGGAGCGGCGCTCTCGGACCAAGATGCCCCGGCCAGCAGCGCCACCGTCGACGTCAGCGATCGATCCGACGAGATGACATCCTTCGCCGTGTCCCCACCAGCGGACCGCACCCCGGCGCTCGCTGGCGGCGACGACCGCGTGACCGGCACCGCCGACATCAGGGGAACGGTCACCGAGCTGGGATCGGGTGCGCCGGTCGCAGGCGCGTGGGTCGCGGTTCTCCAGACCACCGACTTCAGCGCGGTCGGTTACGCGATCGCGGACAACTCGGGGAACTATGGCTTGGACCTGCCAGACGGCGAGTACCACCTCTACCTCCTCGACCCGACCGGGCGGCACGCCGCCGGGTTCCACGGTGCCCCTGCAGCCATCGAGGTTCGTGGCGATGCCGTCGTCGACGTCGATCCGGTGATGGCGCCGACACGAGGCTCGATCACCGGGACGGTGACGGACGCGCTTGGTCCGGTCGCCGGTGCTTGGATCCTGTCGCTCAATGGGACGACCGGTGCACTCGAGACCGCCGTGGCGGCGAACGCCGACGGCCGGTACGCACTCGGCGACCTGAGGAGCGGATCCCATTTCGTCGCGTTCGTCAACCCGTCGGGCGGCCACGGCGTCCGGTTCCACCCGAGCGCCACGACCCTGCCTGAGTCCACCCCCGTCGACGTCGTTCCAGGTGCCACCACCACGGCAGACGGTGTGCTCCCCGCCCAACCCGTCACCCCGAGCACTGCCACGGTGGCCGGTACCGTCTCCGACGAGCGATCGGGCACCGCGTTGCAGGGAGTCGTGGTGATCGCATTGCGTGCTGCGGACTTCGGATTCGCCCGTGCTGCGGTCACCGATGGGTCTGGGAGGTACAGCCTGCGTATCGCTCCGGGCCAGTACATACTGGCGACAGTGGATGCCACGGGCACCCACGACATGGAGTGGTCCGGCGGCGTTCCGGCAGATCGACTGGGGTCAGCCGCGTTGATCAGCGCACCCGGCGTGGCGGACGCTGCGCTCCTCGAGAGCACAGGCTCGATGCAGGGCACGGTCAAGAGGGCCACCACCAGCGCGCCCGTCGGCGGTGTCGGGGTGGTCGCGGTGGGACCAGGAGGGGTGGAGCACGGGGTGACAACCGCGCCAGACGGGTCGTACCGGATCACCGGCCTCCCGCCGGGGGAGTACCGAGCCCAGTTCCTCGACGCCGCGGGCGATCACCTGACCGAAAGCTGGACGGGTCCTGACGGGTCACCGACGTTCCGCGTCGGCGCCGGCCACGCCGCCGTCGTCGACGCTGACCTCACACCGGTCGGGGGCGAGTGCAGCGCTGCGGGCCTGCTGTGGGGGGCACCACCCCGCCCCGCCGCCCCGACGTTCGACGTGGAGATCGTGCCTGACGCTGCTGGCCGACCCGGAAGGGGCTTCTTCAACGTTCACATCATCGGGTCGCCGGTTGCACAGTGCCCACGGACGTCCTATGTGTACGAGACCTGCGTTTGGTTCCCCGGGGTGGTCCCGAACTGCCGTGCCGGGCTGAGGCGCAGCCTCGTGCAGTGCGGACCCTTCGCCCTCCGCGCGTACATCCGGTACCGCACGGTGTCCCCGAACGTTGGCGCCACGGGTCCCGCCAGCACCGTGAGCCGGGAGCCGCCACCGCGGTGTTGAGATGTCGCGACCGTCGGAACGGCCAGTCCCTCAGCCCGCCCCCGGTCAGGTGCCGGTGAGCGCCGCCACCAAGGGCGCGAACGAGCGGGCGTGGTCGCCGGGGATCACGATGTAGGAGTAGCCCCACCGCTCGCGGCGGCGGGCCAACTCGTCGCTGAGGCTGGGAACGTCGCCGATCAGGGTCATGGGCGACGAGAGCAGGGCGGTCGGGTCGTCGGTGCCGAAGAAGGGCGCCAGCGAGGTCGCCGTGCCGATCGGGTCGTCGGTGAACTGGGCGGCCGCGACCCAGGCGTTGATCTCGAGGTCGTCGAAGCGCTCTCCCGCGCCCTCGCGCACCCACTGCAGCTTCTCGTCGATGCGGTCAGCCATGGCGTCGCGGCTGGCGTCGGCGTCGACCTCGCCCGAGTGGATCGACGGGTTCACCCCCACGATGTCGGCGTTGGCCCCCGCGAAGCGCAGCACCCGGGGCGCACCACCGGCCAGGATCAGGGGCGGGCCGCCGGGACGGGCCGGCGTCGGGCTGCACACCTGATCGGTGACGCGGTAGTGCTCGCCCTCGAACGTCGCCGGACCGCCGGCGAACAGCGCCCGCAGCACCTGCGCGTGCTCCATCATGCGACTCACCCGCACCCCGGGGCGCTCCATGGGGATGCCCGACTGCTCGTAGTCCACCTTCTTCCAGCCGGCACCGAGCCCCACCTCGAGCCGGCCGCCGGAGAGCACGTCGATGGTGGCCAGCTCCTTGGCCACGATGGACGGGTGGCGGAAGTCGCAGTCGAGCACCAGCGGCGCCACCTTCAGCGTGGTGGTGGCGGTGACCGCGGCGGCCATGGCCGTCAGCGGGCCCAGGGGGGAGTCCACGTGGTCGGGCATGAACAGCGTCGAGTAGCCGAGGGCCTCGAGCTCGCGGACGCTCTCGGTCCACGAGCAGCCGTCGAAGGGGGCGTTCAGCTGAACGCCGAAGCGGAAGCGTCGGGGGTGGGCCATCGGCTCAGTCTGCCCGCTGGGCCCGGCGCCTGGCGGGCCGTCGCCGTCCTGCAGGTCAGTCCCGGCGGGCCTTGGCCTCGTCGAAGAGCGCGGTGACGGCCCCCACCCGCGCGGCCGGGACGTCGACCGTCGTGCCCTGGACGATCACGCCGTTGCCGGGGTCGACGCCCACCCGCAACCGCAGCCCGCCGTCCCGGGCCGGCGTGGCCTCGACCGCCACGTGGTTCACGTGGAAGCGGTAGGACAGGCCGGTGGTGTGGAGCACCTCGAGCACGCGACCGTCCAGCACCACCACGTGGTCGCCGGCGATCACCTCGAGCGCTTCGCTCACGGCCCTGAGGCTACGACACGACGCGGACCGTGCCCGAGACGGGATCGAGCTCGATGGTGGCGCCGTCGGGGATCAGCGTGACGGCCTCGGCCGACCCGACCAGCGCGGGAAGGCCCAACTCCCTGGCGATCACCGCCGCGTGCGAAAGTGGCCCACCCTCCTCGGTGACGACCCCCCCGGCAAGGGCGAGCACCGTGTTCCACGCCGGGGCGGTGCCGGCGGTGACCACGATGTCGCCGGGCTGGAAGCGGGCCAACGCCTCGGCGGGCTCGGCGGCCACGCAGGCCCGACCGGTGACCGGGGTGTCGCCGATGCCCACACCGCGGAGCGGCACCCGATCGCCGGCCGGGGTGATGCCAAGGTCCCGCAGGGTGATGAGCGCCCGACCCATCAGCTTCATGGCGGGCGGGAGGACCGACAGCGGCAACGCCACCTCTGGCCCGAGCACGGCGGGCGCGGCGACAGCCGAGAGCCGGCGACGCTCGTGGGCGCGCTCCCCCACCTCGTCGGCCGTCGGCGCCGCGGCGGCGCCCGCCCTCTCGGACAGGGCGCCCGCCAGTTCGTCGATGGTCAGCTCGACGGCGTGCTCGCGGTGGTGCAGCCGGCCCCGGTCGACCAAGCGGTCCCCGGCGGCCAGCATGGCCCGCCGGAGCAGGCCCACGGGCCAGGCCGCGGTCAGCACGCCGTTGTCGTCGCGGATGCCACAGGTCGCTCGCGCATCGGCCAGGCGGGTGTCCCACTCGACCAGGTGCTGCTGGGGCACGCGGGCCCGCACCTGCGTCTCCAGGATGTCGGCCAGCTCTGCCGATGCCGCCCGCTCTCGGGCCGGCGGCCGCGCCGGGAGCTCGCAGGCGACACGCTCGTCGAGGTCGTAGCCCGTGACCATCGCCCAGTCGGGCAGCGGCGTGGACCCCCGCGACGCCGGTGACGAGCCCGCGAGCAGCGCGGCCGCCGTGGTGGGGTCGATGCCCCAGTCGCCGGCGCGGGTGAGGAAGATCGACGTGGGGGCGAGGTCGGTGCCGTGCAGGCGGAAGTGGTCGCGGTAGCCCTCCCCTGCGTTCCGACGGGCCGCCCGCAGATGGGCGATGAGGCCGGCGATGTCGAGGGACCACGGATCGACGCCGGCGAGGGTCGCGTTGCGGGCCTCCCAGGCTGGCTTCTCGACGCCGTACCAGCGGTCGGCCTCGGCCAGCCAGATGCGGTCGGCCAGGGCCCGGTCGGCTGCGGACGCCCGGCGGCGGAAGGCGGGGACGAGGCGGACCAGCAGCCACAGGAGCGGCGCGGGCGGCAACCGGTTCGACGCCGGGCCGACCAGTGGGTCGGCCGCGATGAACACCCGGCCGTGCACGAACTCGGGGCGGATGGTGCGTGCCGGCAGGCCGTAGCGCTCGAAGTAGTCGGCCTCGCCCTCCGTCATGCCAGCGCGCAACAGGCCCTGGAATTCAGGGGTGAGGGCGCGTGGGAAGTGGTCGTGGAGCCCCCGCCACTCACCCTTGTCCGGGGGGTCCCAGACCAGTTCGGGGGCCCCGATGTCGATGCCTTCGAGCCCCTCGATGCTGGCGGCCCTGTCGGAGCAGGTCATGTCGGTGCCTCCTCGAGGGTCGTTCGGTAGAGGGTCTCTACGGCCCACGCGCACCAGGCGGCGGCGTCGTCCACCGGGGTGCCGGCCTTGTCGTGCAGCTCGAGCAGCGCGGTGGACGCGGTGAGCACGTCGACCACGCCGATCAGCCGCCGGCCCGCGGGGCTCTCGGGGTCGAGCCCCTCACGACGGGCGACCTCGACCATCGCCGCGTGCTTGAGCTCCCACCGGCGGCGGCGCAGCTCACGCCCGAGCGGCGAGGCGAACTGGTTGCGCACCAGCGGCAGCTGGTCGGCCAGCTCACCCCAGGCGGCCGCCAGGCTCGCTCCCACCTCCTCGAAGGCCCGGGGCAGCCCGGCCGCGCCCGTCGACACCGCACCGTGGGCGGCGGCGTCGAGGAGTGCCTCCTTGGTCGGGAAGTAGCGGTAGATGGTGGCCACCCCCACGCCGGCCCGCGCCGCCACCGCCGGCACCGACACGGCGGCCGGGTGCTCCTCGGCCACGAGGGCGGACACCGCATCGACGATGCGGCGGCGCGTGGCGGCCCGCTGCTCGGCCCGCAGCCCGGAGGCACCCGGACCGTGCACCGGTGCTGGTGGTGCCGGTGCCGGTGGTGCCGGTGCCGGCGGCGTGGTCCGTGCCCTGGTCGGCGTCATGGCGGGCCCTCTCTCGCTGGGTCGATCGCGCGTGAGAGGATCCCTCTCGTCATGAGAGGGATCCTCTCATGACAAGGCCTGCGCCACAAGCGCGTTCTGGTGCAGACTGCGCGGGTGCAAGTGATCACGCTCGGAACCGGCAGCCCCATCCCCGACCCGCTGCGGGCGGGCCCCGCCACACTGGTGCGTGCCGGCGGGCGCGATCTGCTGTTCGACTGCGGCCGCGCCGTGCTGATGCGGGCGGCCGCGGCGGGCACCGGCCCGATGCAGTTCCACACGGTGTTCCTCACCCACCGCCACAGCGACCACATCACCGACCTGAACGACGTGATCACCATGCAGTGGGTGATGACACCGGCGCCCACGCCGCTGCGGATCGTGGGCCCCGCGGGCACCCAGACGCTGATCGACAACACCCTCGCCATGCTCCGCGAGGACATGGGCTACCGCATCGCCCACCACGAGTCGCTGCAGTACGAGCCCGCGGTGGAGGTCACCGAGGTGACCGACGGGGTGATCACCGACGACGACGGCGTGCGCATCGAGTGCGCGCCCACCGACCACTCACCCGTGCGGCCCACCGTCGGCTACCGGATCGAGGCCGACGGCAAGGCCGTCGTGATCGCGGGCGACACCGTGCCGTGCGAGGGACTCGACCGCCTGTGCGCGGGCGCCGACCTGTACGTGCAGACCGTGGTGCGCGACTCGGTGGTCAAGATGATCCCGGCGCCGAGGCTGCAGGACGTGCTCGACTACCACTCGTCCATCGAGCAGGCCGCCGACACCGCGGAGCGCAACGGCGTGAAGACCCTGGTGATGACCCACCCGGTGCCCGGGGTCGCGCCCGGCACCGAGCAGGAGTGGATCGACGAGGCCCAGGCCGTGTTCGGCGGCGAGGTGGCCCTGGCCAACGACCTGGACACGTTCACCCTCTGACCCGCTGACTCGCTGACCCGCTGACCCGCCGGCCCGCCGGCCCCAGCGGCCGACCGTCCCCGAACTGGCGCCCGATCCTGTCGTCATGGCGACGGAATGAGGCGCCAGGTCGAGCATCCGGCCAACTGGCGCCCGATCCTGTCGTCATGGCGACGGAATGAGGCGCCAGTTCGAGCATCCGGCCAGGTCGAGCATCCGGCAAGGTCGAGCATCCCGCCAGTTCGGATGGGTCAGACTCTCGTCATGGACGCGGCGGCGGAACGACCCGAACCGGTTCGCCTGGACGACCTGCGCGACCCGGTCTTCCCCGACCACGTCGCCGAGATCATGGCGTCGGTCGAGCCCCTGGCCGCCGACCTGGCCCTCAAGCCGACCGCCCTCATGGACGCGGCGAGCGAGGCCACCGGCCTCGACGACTTCGGCGACCACCGCTTCCTCCGGCCGCTGGCCGTGCTGTGCGACGCCTTGACCGAGGACGTCGAGCTCACCCCCATGGGACGGATGGCGCAGCACACCCTGTTCGTGCAATTGCTGAAGAACCGCCTGCTGGTCGAGCACGAGATCGCCCGCCACCCCGAGATCCTCGACCTGCCGGTCGAGGCGCCGATCGTCATCGCCGGCCTGCCCCGAACGGGCACCACCCACCTGCACAACCTGCTGGCCGCCGACCCGCAGCTGCGCACGCTGCCCTACTGGGAGGCACTCGAGCCCGTCCTGGCCGACGACGAGCGCGGCCTCGACCCCGACCCGAGGCTGGCCCGCACCGACGGCGCGCTGTGGTTCGTCAACGAGGCCATGCCCCACTTCGTGCGCATGCACGAGATGACCACCCACCACACCCACGAGGAGATCCAGCTGCTGGCCATGGACTTCTCCACGATGCTGTTCGAGACCACGGTCCCCCTCCCCCGGTACCGGGACTGGTTCGACGCCACCGACCAGACCGACAGCTACCGCTACCTGCGCCGGGTGCTGCAGGTCCTCACGTTCCTGCGGTGGGGCGACGGTGCCGGGGAGCGGTGGGCCCTGAAGTCGCCGCAGCACCTGGCCCAGTTCGGCCCGCTCACCACCGTGTTCCCCGACGCCACCGTCGTGGTCACCCACCGCGAGCCCGTCGCGGTCACCGCCTCGATGGCGACGATGGTCGCGTACAGCGCCCGCATGGCCGTGGCCCACCCCGACCCCGAGGCCATCGGCCGCTACTGGGCCGGTCGGGTGGAGCACCTGCTTCGGGCCTGCGTCGACGACCGGGGCCTGCTGCCCGACGACCGGTCGATCGACGTGCGGTTCGACGAGTTCATGGCCGACGACCTGGCCATGGCCCGGCGGGTCTACGACGTCGCCGACCAGCCCTGGACGCCCGAGGTCGCAACCGCGCTCGACACCTACGTGGCCGACCACCCCCGGGGCCGCCACGGCACCGTCGAGTACGACCTGGCGCAGGTCGGCCTCGACGCCGACGAGCGGGCAGCGGCGCTGGCGTTCTACGCCCGTCGGTTCTGCGAACTCGACGCACCAGCTACCGGAGAGCGACCGCCACTGCGTCGAGAATGAGGTGTCGGTGGCGCCGAGTCACGCCAGGTCGAGGCCCAGCATGCGGATGGCGTTGCCGCGGACGATCTTGTGCACCACGTCGGCGGGCAGGTGGCCCATCATCTTCTCGGCCACCTCCCTGGTGTGGGGCCAGGTCGAGTCGGTGTGCGGGTAGTCGGTCTCGAAGGTGATGTTGTCGACGCCGACGGCCTCGAGGGAGTCGAGGCCGTGCTTGTCCCGGAAGAAGCAGCCGTAGATCTGACGGTAGTAGTAGGTGGAGGGCGGTTCGGGCACCAGGTCGCGCACGCCGCCCCAGGCCCGGTGCTCCTCCCACACGTCGTCGGCCCGCTCGAGGATGTAAGGGATCCAGCCGATCTGGCCCTCGGAGTAGGCGAGGGTGAGCGCCGGGTGGCGCACCAGGACCCCCGAGAACAGGAAGTCGCTCATCGAGCTCATGGCGTTGCCGAAGCTGAGCGTGGCCGCCACCGCCGGCGGGGCGTCGGGCGAGGTGGCGGGCATCTGGGACGACGAGCCGATGTGCATGCAGACGACGGTGCCGGTGTCCTCGCAGGCCTGGAAGAACGGCTCCCAGTAGCCACTGTGCAGGGTGGGGAGGCCCAGCTTGGCGGGGATCTCGCTGAAGGTGACCGCCCGTACGCCGCGCTCGGCGTTGCGGCGCACCTCGGCGGCGGCGAGCTCGACGTCCCACAGCGGGACGATGGTGAGCGGGATGAGGGCGCCGCCCGAGTCGCCGCACCACTCCTCGACCATGAAGTCGTTGTAGGCGTACACGCAGGCCTCCGCGAGCTCCTTGTCCTCGGCCTCGGCGAAGGTCTGGCCGCAGAAGCGGGGGAAGGTCGGGAACGACAGCGACGCCTCGACGTGGTTGGCCACCATGTCCTCGACCCGGGCCTTGGGCTCGTAGCAGCCGGGGCGCATCTCGTCGTAGGTGATGGGCGAGAGCGTCATGTCGTCGCGGTCGAAGCCCACCGAGGCCACGTGGCGCTTGTGGGGGAACATCTTCCCCTCGTAGAACCAGATGTCGCAGGCCGGGGCGTCGTCGGCCAGCTCGTACTCGTAGGTGGTGCCGCTCACGTACTTGAGGCCGGCCAGCCCGTGGCGCTCGACGTAGGGGGCCCGGTCGCGGAACCTGGCCGGCAGCCACGTCTGCCACAGGTGGGCCGGCTCCACCACGTGGTCGTCCACGCTGACGATGAGCGGGATCGGGGTGGTGTCGGTGGTGGGTTCGTCCATGGCACGGCTCCGTTTCTGACGACCCGTCAGATATGGGGACACCCTACCGGGATGGTCAATCGCCGGCGGCGGCGGGCCGATAGGTGACCGTGCCCGACGAGGAATCGACAGCCGCCGCGCCCACGCTCGACCCCGCGACCCCCATCGGCGGCCAGGCCGTCGTCGAGGGCGTGATGATGCGGGGGCCGCGGATTTGGGCCGTCGCCGCCCGGCGGCCCGACGGCACCATCGCCACCACCGACGAGGTCGTGCCGGAGTGGGCGCAGAAGCCCAAGGGCATCCCCGTCGTGCGGGGGGCGTTCGCGCTGGTCGAGACCATGGCCCTCGGGCTGCGGGCGCTGCGGTGGTCGGCGGCGGTGGAGAAGGGCGAGGAGGGCGGCGAGGCGTCCAGCAACCGCTCGTTGGCCCTGGCCACGGTGGTGACCCTGGTGGTGTTCGTGGCCGTCTTCGCGGTGGTGCCCGCCGCCATCGCACGGGCCCTCAGCGGTCTGGCGGACGACAGCACCGTGGTGTTCGTCGTGGCCGAGGGGCTCCTGCGCCTCGGGCTGTTCCTCGGTTACGTGGTGGCCATCGGGCGGTCACCCGCCATCCGCCGCACCTACGAGTACCACGGGGCCGAGCACATGGTCATCGCCGCGTTCGAGCACGCGGAGCCGCTCACGGTCGAGGCCGCCCGCCGCTACAGCACCCGCCACGCCCGGTGCGGCACCGACTTCCTGCTGCTCGTCGTGGTGGTGGCCATCGTGGTGTTCTCCTTCGTCGGCCAGGCCTCGTGGGCGGTGCTGGTGCTCAGCCGGGTGCTGGGGCTGCCCCTGGTGGCCGGCCTGGCCTACGAGATCCTGCGCCTGGCCAAGCGTCGCCCCGACAGCCGGTTCGTGAAGGCCATCACCGCCCCCGGCCTGGCCCTGCAGGCGCTCACCACCAAGCCGCCGGCGGACGACCAGATCGAGGTGGCCATTGCCTCGCTGGAGGCGGTGTTGACGGCCGAGGCCCACGCCGCCGAGGCGGACGTCGCCGCCGCCGGACCGACCGCCGCGACCGCCTGATCACCGACCACGCGCCTGATCACCGACCGCGATCCACGGTCCCGCCGGACCGCTCCCGTCACGCCAGGCGCGACGGTGCCGCCCCCGCTGAGCGAGGGCGGCACCGGTCGGGCCTGCGAGGTGATGCGCCGGCGTCAGCCGCCGTTGTTGTCGGCGACGTCGCTGATGGTGTTGAAGTTGGCGTTGGTGATGCGGGGGCCGCTGTTCAGCGGTGGGTTGCCGCTGGCCCCGTAGGAGTGGATGCCCATGCCACAGGGACCACCGCACGAGGGTCGGTTGGCCACCATGATCGGTGAGCCGGACTGCCCGCCGAAGGTGTCCATCGGGTAGTAGACGTTGTTGGCGTCGGTGCGAGCGGAGATGGTGCCCGACATCTTCCAGTGGGTGCCGAAGGGCTTGTCACCGGGGTAGCCCTCGACCCGGGCGGTCTTGCCGTCGAGCCCGTTCACCGCGGTCAGCGAGAAGTAGCCGAGGAAGCCCACGGTGTTGCCGATGTTGCAGTCGAGCTGCTGGATCGACCAGTCGTCCTTGACCCGGCCGTGGAGCCGCCAGCCCGACTTGGCGAAGACGGACACCACGTTGCAGCCGCCGAACGGGTCGGTGCCACCGTTGCGGCCGGGGAAGAACTGGGCCGACTCGATGATGTTGCCACCTGACGGGCTGGGGTCGAACGAGCAGTGACCGGAGGTGAGGATGCTGTTCGAGTCGATCAGCCAGCCGGTGCAGATGAACTGCGCCGTGTCCTGGGTGAACTCGATCTGGCCGATGGCGCTGGCCGGGTACTGGGTGGTGTTGGTCACCTGCACGCGGCCGTCGGCCCCGATCACCGATTCGGGGCTCACGGCCTCGCCCTCGAACTGACCGGTCCGGACGGTGGCCTCGGGGGCCACACCCGCCTCGGTGGCCGTGCCCGCGAACCCGGGCGACACCAGCGTGCCGGTCTCCTGGACCCCCCGGGGCGGCGCGGGGAGCGCGACGATGGCCGGGGGCGATGCCTCCTGGCCGCTGGCCGAAGGAGCGCCACCCACTGCGGTGAGGCCGGCGAGGCCCAGGATGATCGCGACCATGATCGCCGTCCGCCTGCTGAACCGAGACATGTGTTCCCTCCCGGGATGGTTGCTGTTCGCGGTATGGCCATGATGGCACGCGATCACGGCGATCGACCATCGGCCGACTCCTGAGTCAGGGCCTCGCTCGGTCGCCGTGACTGCCGGCGTCAATCCGCGAAGCGGCGGCCGGCGACCGGTGCCCCGTCAGTCGGCGAACTGGTTCCAGTACGCCACCACATCGGCGGTGGGATAGACGGTCTCGCAGGGCAGGTCGCGGGCCACCATCCGGCTGGGCTGGCCCTCGAGGTTCCAATATGCCACCGCGTCGGCGTACGAGAAGCCGCGGGCGCGCAGGTCGCGGCAGAACAGCCCCGACGGCAGGTCGTACACGCTGGTCGCGGCGCCGTTGCCGCCCCCCTGGGGGTCGAAGCCCCAGTAGGCCACCACGTCGGCGGTGTCGTAGACCGTCTCGCACGGGTACCCGTTGCGGTCCTCGTCCATCCGGTCCGGCCGGCCCTCGGCCGCCCAGTAGGCCACCGCCTCGGCGTAGTTGTAGCCCCGTGACTTCATGTCACGGCAGAGCAGGCCGCTGGGCAGTTGGGTGGGATCGGCCGGGTTCGCCGGCGGCGCCTGCGTCGTCGCCGGGCGTTGGGAGGTCGCCGTGGTCGTGACGTCCTCGAAGGTGGGAGCGGTGGTGCCGCCGGTGGTGACGTCCTCACCGCCGTCGCCCTTGGTGGCGGCCCAGACCACGACACCCACGGCGATCAGCGCCAGCACGCCCACCGCCACCAGGACGGCGACGAGCGCTGACGAGGTGGACGACCGCTGGTCGCCGGGCGCAGCCCCGGGCGCCATCATCCCCGGCCCGCCCATGCCCGGCGCCATGGGCGCGGTCGGGGGTGGGCCGGGCGGCGGGCCCGCGGGCGGGCCTGAGCGCACCGGAACGGTCGGCTGACCCTCGGGCGGGGTGGGGGGCGCGCCAGAGGCCCCGAGGGGGGCGGCGCACGACTCGCAGAACGCGGCGCCGGGGTTGTTGGGATGCTGGCAGTTCGGGCAGGTCGCCATCACCGGTCACGGTAGGGACGACCCCCGCAGGGCGATAGGGCCGGAGGTCACCTTGCGGACGCGGGGCGCCCCGGCGCGACCTGGGGCGGCTGTGCGCGTCAGGCGCCGGTGGTGGCGGAGGCCAGGCCCCGGTCGGCGGGGGCGGCGACGTCGTCGGGTGCTGCGCCATCCGCGCGGTCGGCCCAGATGTTGTTGCAGCGCTCACACACCTCTTCGGGCACGATCCCCACCCGCATGCCGAACGAGAAGATGGTGCAGCCGAGGCAGAAGCCCAGGAACGCCTCGAGCGACGCGGCCACCAAGAGCATGGCGATGACCACCTGCGCGGCCCCGTGGAGCCCGAACCCGAACCACAGGATCGACGCGGTGACGGTGAACACGGCACCGATGCCTTGGGCGAAGCGCTTGGGCGGGCCCGCGCAGAACTTGTGCTCGACGTGGAGGCGAGGCGTGACCACCTGGGTGGCGAGCCGTCCCAGGGGACTGAGCGTGGGACCGGTGAGCACCCGGGCCAGGAACCCGTACGTGAGCGGCACCAGCACCCACGCCCACCCGGTGACCAGGAAGGTCGCGGCCATCAGCACGACCCCGCTGGCGACGACGCGCGCCGACGTCTCGTTGACGGGGTTGGGGAACGAGAACAGCTCACGTGCGGTCATGGCGGCGCCCTGTCGGTTGGTGAAAGTTGACCTACTGGGTCAGGTTTCTACCAGCGCAGCCGGCGCACCACAACCTGCCGGCACTCCGGACCCGCCGCCGCATGGTGGGAGCGGCGGCGGGGCCGGAGGCCGGGGGACCGGGCGGGTCGATCAGGCGGCGGTGAAGGTCCCTTCGAGGTGCCACACGCCGGTGAACCCGTCGAACGAGCCACCCACGATCTCGCTGGCCCAGTCGAGGGTGTAGGCGCCGGTGGCCTCGTCGTAGGTGCCGGTGACCTCGGTGGTCTCACCGGGGAGCGAGCCGTCGGGCTTGGGGGCACCCTGGTTGAACTGCTGGTCGCCGTAGGCCGCGGTGATGGCGGTGGTCTGGCCGCTGAGGGTGCCGCCGTCGTTGGTGATGGTCACCTCGTCGACACCGTCGCCGCTCTCGGGGTCGGTGCCGCTCGTCGAGATGCTGAACCCCACGCCGAAGAACGGGGTGGGCTCGATGATGGCGTCGGCGAGGGCGTTGCCGTCGGCGTCGAAGGCCGGGTCGGGGCCGGGCTGGAAGGCGCCGGTGATGAGACCGCCGTCGGTGCCGGGCACGAGCAGCGTGTAGGTCTGGTCCGACGCGGTCGAGTCGGCGTTGGGCACGAACGGGCCGTCGGCCACGGTGCCGCCCGACTGGACCATCCGGAACGTCGAGCCCGTGACGGTGTCACCGTCGACGGTGCCGACGTCGATGCCGAAGGTGCCGACGAGCTCACCCGACGACGCGGCGGTGGTCTGGGTGGTGTCGCCCGGCGCCGCGGTGGTGGAGGACGAGTCGTCGTCGCCACTGCTGCTGCACGACACCGCCACCAGGGCGGCCAGGGCCACGACGCCGATCAGGAGGCGCCGTGTGAGGGAACGGGTACTGGTCATTGGTCCTCCAGGGGGACGGGTGGTGCGTGAGACGTTGCGGGTGACATCGGGGGTTCGGCGTCGATCGCCGCTGCGGCAGGCCGTGGTCGGCGGGCGACGAGCGCCAGCGCGATCACCGCGACCCCGGGCACGACGAAGAACCACGGGAAGAGAGGGAACGGCGGCATGGCCGCCACGGCCGCGTAGTTGTCGAGGTTGTCGGCCATGGCGCCCACCATCTCGGACATGTCGGACAGCAACTGCGGCCAGTCGTCGGACAACTGGGCCGTGGCCGGGTGGTCGGCAGCCGAACCACCCTGCTGGTCGACCACCGCCGGCACGACCGCGGTGCGCAACTGGCCCTCGCCGGCGCCGATGGCGATGAAGTAGCCCTGCATGGTGGTGACCCGCTCGCGGGTCATGAGCGACTCGAAGTCGTCGATCATGGCGCCGCCACCGGGTGCCCTCGTGAACATCTGGAACACCGCCGGCGCCAGCAGCAGGCCGACGCCCAGCACGACCAGGGGGGCGGTCAGCGGGCGTCGGCCGCGGCCGGCGCGGGCGAGGGAGACCCCGGCGAGCACCACGAGGAGCACGCCGGGCACCACGAAGAACCACGGGAAGAGCGCGAACGGCGGCAGCGACGACACGCCGTCGAACTCGTCGCGGTTGGCGTCGATGGTGTCGAGCATGTCGCTCATGTCGGCGTCGATGCCGCCCCACTGCTCGACGAAGGCCGCCGCCTGCGGGTAGTCGTCGGCGAACTGCTGCTCGGTACCCAGCGCGGGCTGCAGGTCGGTCGCGGTCTCGTCACGGGCGGCGCCGATCTCGTCGAGGTAGGCCCGGAAGTCGGTGATCGTCTGCTCGGTCATGAACGGCCGGAACTCTTCGATCATCGTGCCGCCCTGCGGTGCCCGGCTGAACATGCGGAACGCCACGGGAGCGGCCACCAGGCCGAGGCCCACCACCAGGATCGCCACCAGTGGCCAGCGGCGCCCCGGCCGGTCGCCGTCGGCGCCTGAGGTCATGAGGTCACGCTACGGATGCCGACCGCGGCGGGACAGGGCCGAAGGTCACCTCCCACCGCTGCGCCCAGCACCGCCCGCGGCACCGTCCGGCGTGTGTGGGTGCGTCGCGGAGGGCTCGTCGGCGACGTCGCTCGCCGGCGACGGAGGCCGCGGAACGGCGGATCAGCCGCCGGTGGTGCTCCAGTGCCAGGGCTCGCTGGGCAGGTTGCGGAGGCCGAAGCTGCCGGCGTTGGCGGCCAGCCACACGTAGGCGGGGTCGGAGTGCGATCGGATGAGGGCGCCGTTGTTGGTGAAGTCGATGGCCAGGCCCTGCTCGTGCAGCGACGTGCCCACGCGGGCGGTGGGCGGCGAGCAGGCCGACGGCGGTGAGTTCACCGGGTCGGGGCAGTGGGCCCGCCGCAGCGCCATCTGCGCCGCCGGGTCGCGGTAGCCACCGCCGCCCAGGTTGAGCCCGGCCGCCCGGGACGCGTTCAGCAGTCCCTGCACCTGGCTGGCGATGGACGACGCCACGGTGATGCCGCCTACCGTGGACAGGGCGATGTTGCCGCCGGTGCCGGCCGGCGTGGGCGTGGTGCTGCCGCCCGTCGCCGGCACCTGCGCGGCCAGCGCCGCCTGCTGCGCGGCGATCTCGGCCGACAGCTGGGCGTCGAGCTGCTCGAGGTTGGCCGCCTCGGACAGCCGGGCCTCGATGCGCCGGTCGACGTCGGCGGCGAAGGCGGCCTGGCGCTCCTGCGCGGTCTGCAGGTCGGCCAGCTGGCGCTGGGCCCGGGCCCGCTGGTCCTCGGCCCGCTGCTCGGCTTCCTCGGCGCGGGCCTGCTCGTCGCGCAGGTCCTGGCGGGCGCCGGTGAGCTGGTCGGAGAGGTCGGCGTTGCGGCCGCTGGTGAGGTCGAGCAGCGCCTCGCGCTCGGCCACGGCGAGCGGATCGCTCTCGTTCAGCACCTCGATGTCGCCGGCGTTGGTACCGGAGCGGATGTAGGAGTCGACCGCCATCGTCTGCTGGCGGGCTTCCAACGAGTCGATCTCGGCCTGGGTCTCGCGCTGGGCGGCCTCGGCCTCGGCGATGTCACGCTCGGCCCGGCGCACGCCACGCTGCGCGTCCTCCACCGCGCCCTGTTGGGCGGCCACATCACGTTCCAGGGCGGCCAGCGCGTCCTGGAGCTGGGCGTCGGTGGCCCGGAGGGCGTCGAGGTCGGCGGCGTTCGCCGCCTGCTCCTCCCGGACCTGCTCGCGCCGGGTCCGCGCGTCGCCGCCGGACTGCGCCGACACCGTCGGCGCGATGCCGAACAGCAGTGCACCGGTCGCCGCCGCCGCGGCGAGCCGCACCCTCGTGACGCTGGAGAACACGTGCAGAATCAACCCTTCGACGCGAACGAACGACCTACCCGCACCCGCAGCAGCGACGGTAGCACGCTCCCGGATCGTTGCGTTCAGCCCTCAGCGGCGCGCCAGGGCAGTCCCCGGGCCACCCACCCGAGCCGCCACCAGACGCCTCGCTCAGGCCCGCACGGCCCGTGCGACCGCGTCGCGGACGAGGGCCAGCGCCGCCGGGCCGGGCCCCTCCTCCAGGTCGATCCGACTGATGCGGACGTGCGGCGAACCGGGCGCCAACTGTCCGCCCAGACGGCCCACCAGGTCGCCCACCGCGGCGTGCAGGCCGGCGGGCGGGGCGTCGGTGGAGCCCGTGGAGACGAGGACGCAGTCGACCCCGTCGAGCAGGCCGGGCGGCAGCAGATCGAAGAACACCTTGAGCACCCCGCTGTACGAGCCCCGGTACACGGGCGTGACGACGAGCACCACCTCGGCGCACCCGACCGATCGCATGGCCTCGACCACCGACCGGTGCCGCCGGCGCCCGAGCAGCGCCTCGGCATCGAGGCGGGCCAACTCGATCACCGACGCGCCGGCCACCCCTGCCACCGCGCCCGCCGCCAGTTGCCCCGTGGGCGACCGGGGAAACGCGCTGGCGTCGATGGCCACGAGACGGCCGACCGGCTCCGCACCCTCTTGGGAGGAGGGGGGAAGGACAGGGCGGTGCCGGCCGGCCGTGATCGCGAGCTCCCGCCGTCTCACGCGGCGGTGAAGGTGCCCTCGAGGTGCCAGACCCCGGTGAACCCGTCGAAGGGGCCACCGACGATCTGGCTGGCCCAGTCGAGGGTGTAGGCGCCAGAGGACGCGTCGTAGGTGCCCGCCACCTCGGTGGTCTGGCCCGGGCGCGAGCCGTCCGGCTTGGGCGCACCCTGGTTGAACGCCTGGTTGCTGTAGGAGGCACTCACCGCCGACGTCTGGCCGGTGAGGGTGCCGCCCTCGTCGGTGATCGACACCGGATCGACCGCCTCGCCCGTCTGCGGGTCCTCCTCGTTCGTGCTGAGACTGAACCCGACGCCGAAGAACGGGGTCGGCGTGATGATGGCGTCGGCGAGGGCATTGCCGTCGGCGTCGTAGGCCGGGTCGGGGTCGGGCTGGAAGTCACCGGCGATCAGACCACCGTCGGTGCCCGGCTCCAGCAGCGTGTAGGTCTGGTCCGAGGCGGTCGAATCGCCGTTGGGCAGGTAGGGGCCGTCGGCGACGGTGCCGTCAGACTGCACCATGCGGAAGTACGAGCCCGAGGCCTCCCCGCCCGAGAAGGCGCCGGGGTCGATCGAGAACGTGCCGACCAGTTCGCCCGAGGTGGCGGCGGTGGTGGTCGTCTCGTCGCCGACGCCGGCCGCGGTGGTGTCCGACGATGCGTCGTCCGAGCCCGAGTCGCTGCTGCACGACGCCGTGAGCAGGCCGAGGCAGGCGACGAGGGCGAGCAGGGTGAGCCAGTGGGGGGTGCGGGGTCTGGTCATGTCTCCTCCGAGGAGCTGGTCGATGGTGGATCGGGACGGGGTGGCCGGGCGACGAGGGCCAGGCCGATGACGGCCACCCCGGGCACCACGAAGAACCAGGGGAAGAGGCCGAAGGGCGGGAGCGCGGCGATGCCGGCGTAGTTGTCGAGGTTGTCGGCCATGCCGCCGACCATCTCGGACAGGTCGGAGACGATGGCGGGCCAGTCCTGCGACAGCTGCTCGATGGCCGGGAACGAGGTGGTGGAGGAGGTGTTCGCTGAGGTGGTGGCGGCCTCCGCGTCGGGAACCGCGGCGGTGCGCAGCTGGCCCTCGGCCGCCCCGATGGTGACGAAGTACCCCTGGACCGTGGTGACCCGCTCACGCGTCATCAGAGGCCGGAAGTCGTCGATCATGGCCTGACCGCCCGGGGCACGGGTGAACATCTGGAACACCGCGGGCGCGAGGGCCAGGCCGGTGCCGAGTACCACGATCACGACCAGCGGCCAGCGCCGCGGGCGGGCCGCGGTGTTCACGTGCCGGCGGCAGCCGACGAGCGCAACGCTCGGGCGGACGTCGTCGGCAGGCCGGCGCTGGCCCACGCCTGGAAGCCACCGATCAGGTCGGTGGCCCGCCACAGGCCCAGGTCCTGCAGCGAGGCGGCGGCCAGGCTCGTGGCGTAGCCCTCCGAGCAGAAGAGGATCACGTGCAGGTCGTACGACGTGGCCTCGGGGAGGCGGGCGTCGCTCGCCGGGTCGAGGCGCCACTCGAGCACGTTGCGCTCGATGATCAGCGCGCCGGGGATGCCGCCCTCCCACAGGCGCTGGTCCCGCGGGCGGATGTCGACCAGCAGGGCCCCGTCGAACACGGCATCGGCCACCTGTTCCGGGGTGAGCCGATCCAGCCGGGCGCGGGTGGCCTCCAGCAGGCGGTCGATGCCCACCGGCGGCGTCTCGGGCGCCTCGTCGAGCGACCTCACCAGGCCGGGGGTCACCAGGTCACCTCCGACCGAAGGGGCTGCAGGAAGTTGTCGGGATGGTGGTCGTAGAAGGTCATCGAGCGGAGCCGCGGCGAGTAGACGTGCACGCTCACCGCGGGCTCGTCGTGCTCGTTGGCCACGTGGTGGATGTGGCCGGTGTCGAACACGTGGGTGCCACCCGGCGTGAGCACCCGGCGGCGGAGGCCCGTGCCGCGGGGGTCGACCGCCTGCTCGGTGAGCCGGCCCGTCACCACCGCCAGCGCGCCCGACGAGTCGCCGTGGTCGTGCAGCTCGAGCTCGTGACCCGCGCCCCAGCCGATGAGCCACGCCTCGTGCGTCGGCGCGATGGCGATGCGCTGGTACCACCGTTCGGGAAAGCCCCGACGCACGGCCTGGCGGGCGAGGGGCGTAGCGGCCAGCTCCTCGGCGATGCGGCTGAGGGCGATGGTGGAGATCCGGTCGTCGGCGACTGTGCTCGGCGGCATGGGGCAGACCCTAGGGCTTTATTCCTAGTACGTCCATAGGTAAAGTATGAAAGATGCTGAACCGCCAGATCGTGATCGTGGGGGGAGGGGCCAGTGGCACGCTCGTCGCCGCCCAGCTGCTTCGCCAGGGCCGGGACCGGCCCACCACGGTCGTGCTGGTCGAGCCGTCACCCTCGGTGGGTCTCGGGCTGGCCTACGGCACCACCGACCACCTCCACCGCCTGAACGTGCCCGCCGGACGGCTGTCGGCCTTCCCCGACGACCCCGGGCACTTCGTGCGCTGGGCCCAGGCATCGGATCCCGCGGCGGGCGAGTGGTCGTACCTCCCCCGACGGACCTACGGCCGCTACGTGCAGGACGTGCTGGCCGACGCGGTCGAGGACTCGGACGCCACCCGGCTGCACGTCGTGCAAGGCGCCGCGGAGACGGTGCGGCCCGTGGAGACCCGGCCGGGCCTGGGCCTGCTCATGCTGACGAACGGCCGATGTCTGCCCTACGACCGGCTCGTGCTGGCCACCGGCCACGCGCAGCCCACCCCGCTGTCCACCGACCACGATGCCGCGGCCTCGGGCCGGGTGATCGACGACCCCTGGGCGCACGGCGCCCTCGAGCACGCGGCGCGATCGGCCACTGCGAGCGGTGGTCCCATCGTGCTCGTGGGGACGGGCCTGACCATGGTCGACGTGGCGCTGTCGCTCTCGCGCCTCGCCCCCGGCACGCCGCTCACCGCCGTGTCGCGGCACGGCCTGGCCCCCCAGTCCCATCCCCATGTGCGCCGCGAGCGGCGCTCGCTCCCGCTCCGGTTCGACGAGCCCCATACCGCCCGCTCGCTGCTGCGCACCGTGCGCGAGGCGGTGGACAAGTCCATCGCCGAGGGTGAGGACTGGACGAGTGTGGTCGACGACCTCCGTCCCCGGACGGCGGCGCTGTGGCAGTCGCTCGGTCCGGTCGAGCGCCGGCGGTTCCTCCGTCACGTGTCACGCCGCTGGGAGGTGGTGCGTCACCGCATGGCGCCGGAGGTCGGCGACGAGGTGGCCCGTCTGGAGATCAGCGGTGCGCTCGCCCTGCGGGCCGGGCGAGTCCGCCTGGTGCGAGCGGCTGGCGACGAGCTCGAGGTGGTGGTCAGGCACGCCGGTCACGACCGGGTGCTGCCCGCGGTCGCGGTGGTGAACTGCACGGGCCCGTGCGGCGATGTCCGTCGCGCCCGCGCCCCGTTCCTGCACCGACTGGTCGCGGCCGGGCTGGTGGTGCCCGACTCGTTGGGCATGGGCCTCGAGGTGGACGATCGGGGCGCCGTGGTCGGGCCCGACGGCACGCCGTCGGAGCACCTGTTCACCATCGGGCCCCTGCGGCGGGGCCACCTGCTGGAGTCGACGGCCATCCCCGAGGTCCGTGACCAGGCCGCCCGGCTGGCATCCGCGCTCCTGGCCGATGGGTCCGGTGGAGCCGGTGCGTCCGACGGGGCCAGGGGGGCCGACGGCGGGGAGGGCGGCACCGGCCGCTAACTCCATGTTTTCCTACAGATATAGTAGGGAAGTGGCACCGCCGAACATCCTCTACCTCCACTCGCACGACACGGGGCGCTGGGTCCAGCCCTACGGCCACCAGGTGCCGACGCCGAACATCCAGCACCTCGCCGACCAGGGGGTGCTGTTCCGTCGGGCGTTCTGCGTGGCGCCGGTGTGCTCGGGCAGCCGAGCCGGCCTGCTCACGGGTCGTCACTGCCACAGCAACGGGATGATGGGCCTGGCCCACCGGGGCTGGTCGCTGACCGACTACACCCAGCACTGGGTGCACCCGCTCCGGGGGGCCGGCTACCACTCGACGTTGATCGGCGAGCAGCACGTGTCGGTCGACCCCGGGGTGATCGGGTACGACCAGGTCGTCCCGGTCACCTCGAACCATGCCGCCGAGGTGACGCCGCTGGCCACCACCGCCATCGAGGAGCTGCCGCAGCCGTGGTTCCTGTCGGTCGGGTTCTTCGAGACCCACCGCAGCTACGCCGTGCCCACGTCGGTGCGCGACACCCTCTATTCGCGTCCACCGGCCCACATCCCCGACACCCCCGCCACCCGCGAGGACATGGCGTCGTTCAAGGCCAGCGTCCGCTCGCTCGACCAGGGTGTGGGCGCGGTGCTCAACGCCCTGCACCATCGCGGCATCAGTGACAACACGCTGATCATCTGCACCACCGACCACGGCCTGGCCTACCCCCGCTCGAAGGCCACGCTCTACGACCGGGGCACGGGGGTGATGCTGCTCATGCGGGGGCCCGACGGGTTCAGCGGCGGGCGGGTGATCGACCCCATGGTCACCCACCTCGACCTGTACCCGACCATCTGCGACGTGGCCGGCATCGCCCATCCGGACTGGCTGCAGGGTCGCTCGCTGGTACCGCTGGTCCAGGGTCGCACCGACCGCCTGCACGACGAGATCTTCGCCGAGCTCACCTACCACGCCGCCTACGATGCCCAGCGGTCGCTGCGCACCGAGCGGTGGAAGTACATCCGGATCTTCCACGACTACCCGCACCCCGTCCTGCCCAACGTCGACGACAGCGCGGCCAAGGACGCGCTGCTCGCCGCGGGCTGGGCCGACACCGTGGTCCCCCGCGAGCAGCTCTACGACCTGGTGCTCGACCCCGAGGAGGGGCGAAACCTGGCCGACGAGCCCGGCCACGCCGACCTGATGGCCGACCTGCGGGAGCGCCTGGCCGCCTGGATGCGCGAGACGAACGACCCGTTGCTCGACGGCCCCGTGCCCGCCCCACCCGGTGCGGTGGTGAACGAGCAGTGGCAACGATCCCCTGACGAGCCCACCCGGGAGGTCCCCCGATGAGCCCAGAGCGGTCCTACCTGGTCTGCTCCACCCCCCGCAGCGGCAGCACCCTGGTGTGCCAGGCGCTCGCCCAGAGCGGGGTGGCCGGCCGGCCCGAGGAGTACTTCGAGGCCCTGCGCCACTCGGGTCGCCCCCGCAGGCCCGAGGAGTACTTCACCGGGGTGACGGACACGTCGATCCTCGACCACCTGACCGAGCGGGTGGTGGGCGACGACCCCCCGCAGCGCTCCCCGTTGTGGAGCCGCACCGCCTACGACCGGTACCTCGAGTGGGTCTTCGCCGCCGGCACCACCGACAACGGCGTGTTCGGCGCCAAGCTGATGTGGGGCTACCTGGGCGACTTCGTCAGCCTGCTGCGCAACGTGTCGGCCTACCGTGACGTGCCCCTGGCCGACCTGCTCCCCACGGTGTTCCCCGACCTGCAGTTCGTGCGCGTGGTGCGGGCCAACAAGGTGCGCCAGGCGGTGTCGCTGTGGAAGGCGGTGCAGACCGCCGCCTGGAGCGAGTCGCACGACGCCCCGAAGGAGGCGCCGCCGCCGTACAAGAGCTTCCTCGAGGAGAGCCGACCCGGGCTGCGGTTCCACTTCCGCGCCATCGAGCACCTGCTGCACCAGATCCTGGTGCAGGAGGCGTTCTGGGACACCTTCTTCGAGCACATCGGCACCAAGCCCATCCTGGTGCTGTACGAGAACTTCGCCGGCGACTACACGACCAGCACCGTCCGCCTGCTCGAGCGCCTCGGACTCGAGGCGCCAGACCCCGAGTCGCTCGTACCGCCCCTCAAGCGGCAGTCCGACGCCGTCAACGACGACTGGGTGCGGCGCTACAGCGACATCAAGCTGGGCACCGAATTCGACCTGACGCCGGCAGCGGCGCTTCCGGGATAGTGCCCCCGGTTCGGTCCAGGCCTCCCGCCATTAGTCGAGCACGCAGGTGTAGGACAGGGCCACCAGCGCACGGGCCTGGTCCTCGACGGCGGCGGCCGACTCGGCTGGCGCGGGCCGCTCGTCCGACTCGGGGCAGGCGCCGGGGGTGCAGGGCGTGACGCTGGCCCGCACCGCGTCGATGGCCGACGGGTCGGTAGTGGACGACACCACCACCCGGCGGGCCAGGCCGTCGGTCGGCGCTGAGGCCCTCGGGGTGACCACGACCCGCAATTCGGCCGACGCCCGGGGGGACAACACGCCCGTGTCGTAGGTCCCCGCCACCACGCGGGCGGTCACGTCGGCCCCGGAGGCGTCGAGGTAGCGGACGCCGTACGCCGAGGTCGACCCCTGGCCGGCGACGATGAACCGGTCCGGCGCCGATCCACGGTTGGCCACCTGGAGCGCGAAGGTGGCCGGCGTTCCCCGGGGAACGTGCGCAGAGCGCCCCTGGGTGACACCGGCACCGTGGTAGACGTCGGTGCCGACCCAGGCCCCCGCGGTCCCGAGGCGGATCCTGGCATCGCCCCGCACGATCGTCTCGCCGGGGCACTTCGTGCGGAACGTCCACGAGTACGGCACCACCGGGGCGCCGTCGCCGTCGAGCAGCGCCTCGGTGACGTCGACCCGGTACTCGGTGCAGGGGGCGAGGTCGCCGTCGGGCTGGAGGTCGATCGTGTGCTCACCCGGCCGGACGTCGTAGGGCACGATGCGCGGGTAGCCGGCCCGAAGGGGAACGGGATCGCCGGTGGCGACCTCGGTCAGGGTCATGGCGCCGGCCGGCAGTTCGGCCGGGATGCTGGCGGGGTCGTCGGAGAACGGCAGGTACGGCAGGCTGGCGTCGAGCACCGCGGTGATGCGGGTGCGGGCGCCGCCTCCGCCCTCGGGGTTCGACCCGGGGTTGAATACCGAGCGGTCCCAGCCACGGAAGGGCACGTCGGTGGCGCCCGAGGCGGGGTAGGTGATGGCGACCGTCGTCGGGGGTCGACCGCCGAGCAGGCGGGACCACAGGTTGTCCCACACCGCCGCGATGGCCCGGGACGCGAAGTCGACGCCACCCGGCGCACTGACGATGTGCGCGGAGGTCCAGGGCAGGTTGCGCACGAAATCGGGGTGGAACCCTCGGGCGAAGGGGCTGTCGAGGGCCGAGCGGCCCACCTCGATCAGGTGCTGGCCCGCGTCGAGGTCACCCCGCCGCACCTCGGGACGGTGCCGGATCGCGTCGAACACGTTCGCCAACCGGCCGCGGTCGGGCCAGGCCGGTAGTGCCGGCCGCAGGGGCCGGCCGTAGTCACCGATCGCGATCATGTCCATCTGGAACTCGTGACCGCCGTTCGAGAAGTGCAGTCCGAGCGCCTGCAGCACGGTGTCCATGGCGGGAGGGACGTAGCCGGCCTCACCGTGGTCGGGCGCGTTGGGCTCGAACAGCCAGTCCCACACCTCGTCACCCAGGCCGTGCGCGACCGCGCCGAAGAGGTGGGCGATGCGGTCGGCGCACGGGCCGCCCGGATCGGTGAGGTCACCGCAGCGACCATCGGCGCGGATCTGGTCGGCGTAGGCATAGGAGAACCGCGGCCAGTGCGCCTCCTCCCCGTAGCCGTAGTTGAACCCGCTGTCGGGGAAGTGGGCGCCGCCGAGCACTTGGGACCGGTTGGCGAGGAGCAGTGCCCGCAGGGCGGGATCCGACACGAGCGGGATGGCCCGCTGCGCCATCCAGGCGTGGGTGGTCACGCCGGCGGCGTCGGCCGTCGGTGCCCGCAACCATCCGAGCGCGATCGCCATCGCCATCGCCATCACGAGCAGTGCTGCTGTCGACTTCTTCGCCATCGTCCACCCGCCGGTCTGCCGGGGCCTCCGCCGCCCCACCGGGCCGCACGCTAGCGAACGTGCGGCGGCGCCTGGATGCGCCGGCGCTCCACGGATCAACCGCCGCTACAGCCAGTGGATCCTTCACGACGGCGTCGTCCGCAGAGTGCTCGCTCAGCAGGGCGTCGAGGGCGTTCGTGGAAGCTGACGTGATTGGGACGGCGATGATCCTCTATCCATATTTCCAGACATATGTCCGTTATAGTGGTCATATGGATCTGTCCCGACCGTACGCGGATGTCCTGACCGGCGCCCGTGGCCGCGTCGTAGCCGCGATCGTCCAGGCCGGAACCGGCACGACGGTCCGCGCGCTCGCCACCCGGGCGGGAACCTCCCCGCAGGGCACCCTCGACGTGGTGACCGACCTCGCCGAGTCCGGAATCGTCGACACCAACCGGGTCGGGCGGTCGGTGGTGGTCACCCTGAATCACGAACACCTCGCCGTCCCGAGCCTGACCGACCTCGTCGCGTTGCGCCTCCGACTCGTCGAACGGCTCACGGCGCACCTTGCCGCCTGGCCTCGGATCCTCGACGCAGCGTGGCTCTTCGGCTCAGCCGCCCGCGGCGACGGTGGACGCGACTCCGACATCGACATCCTGCTCGTGGCATCCCGTCCCGACGACCCGCGATGGGACGTGCAGGCCGACGAGTTCCGACACCTCGTCGAGCGGTGGACGGGAAACACCGCGCAACTCGTCGAGTACGACCGCGAGTCCTTCTCACGGCTCGTCGACTCGGACGACCCGCTGATCGCCGCGCTTCGCGCCGACGGCATCGCCCTCACCCCGAACGCACGGCGCCGACTCCGTCGGGCGTCATGAGCGCCAAGGCCACGCAACGATCGGTGCCCTGCAACACAGCCGACGCCCGCAGTCGACTCATCGACGCACGCGCCTTCCTGGAGGTTGCGGAGGTCTCAGACAACACCGACGTGATCGCCACCAACGCCATCCATGCCGCGATCGCGGCAGCCGACGTCGTGTGTTGCCTGGCCCTGGGAAGGCGCTCCACCAGCCCGAACCACGGCGACGCCGTGGAGGTGCTGCGCCAGGTCGACGCGACGAAGGCCAACTCGTTGCGGCGCTGCCTCGATCTGAAGACGAAGGCGGCCTACGAAACCAGGGACCTGTCGGCGAAGGACGCCACCGCCACCGTCCGCCACGCCATCCACCCGATCGACGCCGCCGAGAAGGCCCTGCTCGCCGCGCCCTGAGGACGCCGGGGAGGATTCACGGAGCCGCGGCCGTGTCGACGTCGTACGGGGTGGGCGATGGTCATCCACCACGGATCGCGGCTACGGCCAATGGGTCCGGGTTCGCGAAGGCGTCGGGCGCGGGGTGCTCGATCGGTTTCAGGCGGCGTCCCTGCCGGTTTCGGCGTCGGGGTCCTGGTCGCCTCCCGACGATCGGCGTTGCTGATCGGCTCGCCGTTTCTTCTTCCGGACCTTGCGGTCGAGGGTCTCCTTGTACCGGTTGTGCGGTGTGCACTTCGGGTCGCCGTTGACCACCGCGGTGGCACCGCCGTCGGTGAACGGGAGGATGTGGTCGATCTCGCACCGCCACGACGGCACGTCGCAGCCGGCGTCGTGCCCGCAGAACTCGTGGGTCAGCACCACCGCGGTGCGCAGATCGCCGCTGAACCCGCGTTGGCCCTGCCCGTAGTCGAGGCACACGCCGTCGGGGCCGACGAGCAGGCGACGCAGCTCACCGGCCAGGCCGATCGACAGGGCCTGCAGCGGCGTGATCATGGTGCCGTCTTCGAGTCGGCAGGTCCGCTCGCCCGGGAACTCGACATCGTCGCGTCCCTCCAGACGGGCCAACAGGGCGGCGAGCGTCTGCAGGTCGCACACCGCGTTCAGCACGGGCCTGACCCCGCCGGCGTTGGGCCTGGCACCCGCCGATCGCTCGGCCATCAGCACCTGCGCCGCGGCCCGCCGCTGGGCGGGGGTGCGCCGCAGGTCGTTCTTCGTGACGTTGCCCTCGCCGAGGCGCTCGACCGCCTCGGCCCAGTCCTGCTTGAACAAGATGTCGCACAGTCGCTGCAACTCGGTCAGGTAGATCGACCCGCCGATCGCATCGAGCAGGCCGTCGACCGCGACCATGTCCTCGAAGGTCTTCGACGCGTGCCACTGGCTGCCCTCGAGCTGCTTCCTCGCACGCTCGTCGGCCCCGTCGGGGTCGGCGGCGGCGGTCCAGTTGGCCAGGTACCGCGAGAACGGCACGAACCGCCGGGTCCGGGCCCGCTCCACGATCTTCGCCTCGTCCTCCACGAAACGATCCGCCACCGCAGAGCACAGGTGCCGGTTCATCACGGCCACGTGCTCGTCGGTGATCTCCCCCGCCGCCAGCGCCGCCTCGGTGCCGGGCATGCCCCGCAGCGCCCGCCCCAGCCGCACGCGCCGCTCGGCCGCCTCCCGCTTCTCACCGTTCTTCCCGGCCAGCCACGCCGCCGCCGACCGCGACCCGTTGGCCATCCACTCCTTCGACGCGTCGAACGCGGCGGTCGCCCGCAGGTCCACCGCCGCGTGCTTGTTGCGGATCCTGGCCAGCACCGGCTGCGCCTCGACCTGCACCGCCCCCGGCAAGTCGGCCGGCGACTCCACGAGCACGTCGTCGTACAGCGCCTCGAGCGCTTCGAGCTTCGACAAGTAGGTGCAGGCGGACATGCCACTCCGATCAGCAGAATCGACGAATCGACTTCAACGGGGAAGTGGCAGCCGACCCATCAACACCCGGCTGCGAAGGTGTCCGGTCAGTGTAGCGCCTCGAACACCCGTTCGCAAGCACTCTTGGCCAACTTCCACGCCCGAACCACTTCGGGCAGCACGCGCCACAGCACGGGCGTAGTTGCGCAGAAAGCAGACCAGGGGGAGATCCATGCAGACGATCGACGCCGCTTCACTCATCGCCGCATGCGACGAGGACGCCCTCGTTGAACGAGCTTCGTCACTGTCCTGAACGGCGCCAAGTCCGACAGCGTTGACGGGACCTCGGTCCCATCCCCCAGCCTGGACGACGAGAATGGTGTCATGGGCCTGCTCACCGGTGACACCCCGCGGCAGACGGCCATCGCGTGGGGGTTCGTCGTCGTCCAGGCCGCGCTGATCCTCGCCGTCCTGCTCCTGCCCGCCGGTGACACGTGGAGCCTGTCGCCCCTGGCCGACGCCGTGGCCGTCGCCCTCGAGTGGATCGGCGCCGCCGTGCTGCTGGTCGGCCTGGTGAACCTGGGTCGTTCGCTCACCGCGCTGCCGACCCCCGTGCCGCACGGCGAGCTGAAGGTCGGCGGCCTCTACCGATTCGTGCGCCACCCCATCTACAGCGGCGTGATGGCCCTGATCGTCGGCGCCGCCGCCCGCTCGGCCAATCCCGTGACGGCACTCGCCGCCGGCGCCCTCGTCGGGTGGTTCATGGCCAAGGCCCGGTGGGAGGAGGGGCGCCTGCGCGCCCGCTACCCCGACTACGACGACTACGCCGCCCGCACCCCGCGGTTCCTCCCCTTCTGGCCCGTCGGCGCCGACCGCCGCTGAACGCGGTGGTCGGCGTTGGTGCGATCGGCCGATCAAGGGTGCATGGCTCGGGTGACCGCGCGGAGGGCTCGCTTACGGACTGGTCGGCATCGCCCACGACCACCGCTGACCGATCACCTTGACCTGCATCTGGACTGCCCCCGAAGCCCCCACGTCCGAGTCTGCACGCGGCTGCGAAGGGGGCACCCCAGGATGAAGGACCCGCCCGGGGCGACGAAACACGCTACGGTCCGGGCACCATCAGACGGCAGAGCGGCAGGCACCCATGCGAGGCACTGACCACCGCCGGCCAACCCCTCCGCTCCGAGCCGTCAGCGCGGTTGCCGCCTTGGCAGGCATCGTGGTGCTGCTCGTCCTCGCCCCTGCGGGCGCACCGACGGCCAACGGCACGACCACGCCGTCGGAGCGGCTTCACTGCACGAAGAGGACCGTGTCCGGATACGCCTATCGCGGCCCAGAGGGCAACAACTACGCCCGAACGACAGCCAAGATGACCGTCTGCTGGCACTGGGTCGACGTGCTCACCGTCTCGCCGAGTGCCGGGCCGATCAGCACGACGACCACGACGAGCAGCAACCGCGTGAGATCGGTGGTGAGCGTCAAGTGCACGGCCAGCACGGCCGCTCTCCACACCTTCGTGAACCCGCGAGGCGACCGGACCCGCCAGTGCCACAAGAACTTGGGGGCGGGAAGGGCGGGACCCAACTTCCTCCTCGCACAAGCGTGGCAACTCGACCAGACCGCCCAACCCGATCTGTGCACCGAGTTCGGCTTGCCCGAGGCTCGACTCCTCTGGAACCCGGGGACCGGGCGCTGGTTCCTTCAACAAGGCACCAACAGCAAGCTGGACAGCGCCAACTGCTGAACTCGAAGACGAGCAGCTCCGAGGCACGACGGGCGCCCTCCTCCGCGTCATACGCCACCACCGCCGGGAACACCCGGCTGACGCCACACGCGTCAGCGGCGGGCCCAGGACTCGGGGTCGCTGAGGAGCTGGTCGACGACGGTCGGCAGGTGGTCGCCGGCGATGTCGGCGATGGTGACCACCTCGAGCACCGAGCGGAGGCTGGCGCGGGCCGCCACCCAGACCGGCTTGAGGGGGCCGGCGGCGCCCTCGTACTCGAGGCTCTCGGGCGGGATGCCCCGCACGTCGGCCAGCGGGCCCTCGACGGCGCGGATGATGTCGGCGATGGAGATGGCGTCGGCCGGCTTGGCCAGCCAGTAGCCCCCCTCGGCGCCGCGCTGGCTGGCCACCATGCCGGCCCGGCGCAGCTCCGACAGGATGTTCTCCAGGAACTTCAGTGGGATCTTCTGGGCCTGGGCGATGCGATCGCCCTTCACCGGGCCCTCGCCGGCCACCACCGCGAGCTCCACGGCGGCGCGCACCGCGTAGTCGACCTTCGCTGAGACCCGCATGACCCGTATCTTCCCATGCCGAGGGCCACGGCCCTCACTCATCGGTCCACCGGGCGCCGGCGCTTGGGCCGGCACCTCATCGCCGTGGTGCATGGCTCGCTCGTCGGTCGGTCACCGGGCCGCGCTCGGGGGCTCGGGTGGCGTCGGTTCATCCGCTCACGCTGGTGGCCCGTGCCGGCTTGACCCACACGGTCGCACCCGGCTCGATGGCGAACTGCTCGGCGGTGCCGCGGGTGATCTGGGCCCAGGCCTGGTCACCGTCGACCACCAGGTCGACGCGCACCTCGAAGCCGAGCCGCACCACCCGTTCGACGGTCGCCTCCAGCCCCCCCTCCATGGGATGGTCCGACACCTCCAGGTCGTGGGGGCGCACCTGTTGTCCGCCCACGGTGGTGACCGGGCCGAGGAAGCTCATCACGAAGTCGTTGGCGGGGTGGTCGTACAGCTCGTCGGGCGTGCCCACCTGCTCGACCTTGGCGTCGGCCAGCACCACGATCTCGTCGGCCACGTCCATGGCCTCCTCCTGGTCGTGGGTGACGATCACCGTGGTGACGTGCACCTCGTCGTGCAACCGGCGCAGCCAGGTGCGCAGCTCCTTGCGCACCTGGGCGTCGAGGGCGCCGAAGGGCTCGTCGAGCAGCATCACCGACGGCTCCACCGCCAACGCCCGGGCCAGGGCCATGCGCTGGCGCTGGCCTCCCGACAGCTGCGCCGGCAGACGGTCGCCGAAGTTCTCCAGGTGGACCAGCTCGAGCAGCTCGTCCACCCGGGCCTTGATCTCGGCCTTCGGGCGCTTGCGGATCTCGAGGCCGAACGCCACGTTGCGGCGCACCGAGAGGTGCTTGAAGGCGGCGTAGTGCTGGAACACGAAACCCACGTTGCGCTGCTGTGGCGGCAACGAGGTGGCATCGGCGCCGGCGATCTCCACGCTCCCCTCGTCGGGCACCTCGAGGCCGGCGATCACCCGCAGCAGGGTGGACTTGCCGCCACCGCTGGGGCCCAGGAGCGCGGTGAGCGAGCCAGTGGCAATGCTCACCGACACGTCGTCCAGGGCCACGAATTCGCCGAACCTCTTGGTGACGTTCTTCGCCTCGATGCTCACAGTCAGTCCTTTTCGTCGTCTGGTCGGAGCAGGTTGGTCAGCACCAGGGACACGATGGCGATCAGCGCCAGCGAGACCGACACCGCGTACGCGGCGGTCTCGTCGAAGCCCTGGAACTGCTGCTCGACGTACAGGGTGAGGGTCTGGGTCTTGCCCACCAGGCGGCCCGACACGACCGCCACGGCGCCGAACTCGCCGATGCAGCGGGCGAGCGTGAGCACGACGCCGTAGGCGAGGGCCCAGCGGATCGAGGGCAGGGTGATGCGGCGGAACGTCTGGGCGCCGTTCGCGCCGAGCGTCCAGGCCGCCTGCTCCTGCTCGGTGCCGATCTCCTCGAGCACCGGGGCGATCTCGCGCACCACGAGGGGCAGCGAGACGAACATGGTGGCCATCACCATGCCGGGAACGGCGAAGATGATGTCGAAGCCGCGGTCGCTGAACCAGCCGCCGACGGTGGTCAGCCGGCCGTAGACCAGGATCAACGACAGGCCCACCACCACGGGCGACACCGCCATGGGCAGGTCGATCAGCGCGTCGAACACGCGCTTGCCGGGGAATCGGCCCCGCACCAGCAGGAGCGAGGCGATGATCCCGAAGATGGCGTTGCCGATGACGGCCAGGATCGCCACCTGGAACGTGACCTTGAAGGCGTGCACCGCGTCGGGCTCGGTGAGGGCGTCGATCACGGGCCCGACCCCGTTCTCGAAGGTCCGCCAGAAGATCAGGCCGACGGGGATCACGAGCAGGAACGCCAGGTAGAGGAGGGCGACCACCCGCAGGCCGATGCGGGCACCCCGGCCGTGGTCCCTCGCGGTGGTGCGGTCAGAAGCCACGACGCGCGCTCCATCGCTGGAAGAGGTTGAGCACGAGCAGCACGATCAGGGCGATCACGAGCAGAGCGGTCGACACCGCCGCCGCCGTCACCTTCTGGTCGGTCTCGATCTGGCCGTAGACGAACACCGAGGCCACCTCGGTCTTGAACGGCAGGTTGCCCGAGATCAGCACCGTCGAGCCGAACTCGGCGATGGCCCGGGCGAAGCTCAACGTGGCCCCGGCCACGATGGCGGGCACCAGGTTGGGCAGCACGACGCGCCGGAACACGGTCAGGCGACCGGCGCCGAGCGACGCGGCGGCCTCCTCCATGTCGCGGTCGAGCTCGAGCAGCACCGGCTGCACCGTGCGCACCACGAACGGCAGGGTGACGAACGCCAGCGCAACCGCTACCGCGATGCGCGTGTAGGCGATGTCGACGCCGATGGGGCTCTCGGGCCCGTACAGGCTGACCAGCACCAGGCCGGCCACGATGGTAGGCAGCGCGAACGGCAGGTCGATCACCGCGTCGACCAGGCGCTTGCCCCAGAAGTCGTCGCGCACCAGCACCCACGCGATGAGGACGCCCATCACCGCGTTCAGCGCCGCCACCAGCAGCGACAGCGACACGGTGAGCCGCAACGACGCCCAGGCCTGGGGCCCGGTGATGGCGTCCCAGAAGAACGCGAAGCCCTTCTCCTGGGATTGGAGGGTGATCGCCGCCAACGGGATCACCACGATCACGCTGAGGTAGATCGTGGCCACCCCGAGACCCAGGTTCTGGGCCCGACGGGACGGGCCGGCCGCCCTCGGGGCGCGCGACACACGCGAGGGACGGCGGGCCCGGGGCCGGGGGGCGCCGGGAGGGGCGGGGGCGCCCCCCCCCCGGCGCCGGGCAGACGATGTCAGACCGCGGAGGTCACCTCGACGCGCCGGCGCTCGCGATCGCCGAGCAGGCGGGCGAGGTACACGCCCACGCCCAGCAGGATGCCGGTGCCCATCAGCGGCGTGAACGTGCGCTTGGGCCACGCCTCGTCGATCACCAGGCCGAACCAGAAGCCCGCCAGGCCCAGGTTGACCAGCACGAACACCACCCGGTCGGCCCATGGGGCGATGTCGGCGCGCGCCGAGGTGGCCGCCCGCAGCTGGGCGAACAGGGCGTTGGTCAGCACGCCCACGAACATCACGTGGTCGAGGGCCAGCAGGAGCCGGGTGGGAGCCAGGTCGAAGTCGTCGGCGTACTTGGAGATGAGGTAGACGAGCATGCCCAGGTTCCACACGATGGCGACGGCCGACGCGGCCAGGAACGGGGGCGGTCGGCCCTCGGCCCAGGCGACCGAGCGCAGCGACGCCCAGTTGCGCCGCAGGAAGATGCCGACGGCGATGATCTCGAACGGCAGGTTCAGGGTGATGAGTGGCACCGCGTCCAGAAGCACGCCGAGCATGAGGGTGAAGCCGCCCAGGAACAGCAGCGCCATCTGCCAGAAGCCGGCCCGGGTGGCCTTGCGGTGGGCCTCGTCGGGTCGCAACCACCACTCGACCACGGCCATGCCCACCGGCACCAGGAAACCCACCACCATCGTGGCGGGGTGCGCGTCCTCGCCGCCCTTGGGCAGCACCTTGGCGTCACCGCTGCTGGCGATGAGGATCCCGTACAGCACACCGAGGATGCCCCCGGTCACCGACGTGGCCAGCGCGGCCAGCAGTCCCCACTGCGGCACGCTGATCTCGGCGCCCCGGGCCTGCACCACCGCCCACACGAACCAGCCGATGATGATCGACGCCACCACCGAGCCGAGCACCGGCCGGAGGTAGCCCGTGGTCGTGAGGAAGGTGAGGTCGTAGGCGATGATGGCCCCGGCCGCCAGCGGTGCGCCGATGCGGGCCCAACCGCCCGAGGCCCCCGTCAGCGGGCGATCGGCGAACAGCCACAGGGTCGACGCGAACACCGACAGCGTGATCCACGCCAGCGTCCCCACGTGCACGTGGGTCAGCAGCACCTTCCGATCGAAGTCGACCAGGTCGGTGCCGTTCAGGATGCCGATCACGACTGTGAACACGAACATCACCAGCGCCGTGCCCAGCAGCAGCCGGATCTGGTTCCGATACGGATGTGTGCCCAGGTCCATCGGATTTCCCCCCGATCGCTCGGGAAAACCCTAACGAAGCCTCCGCCCCGGTGCATCGACCCGCAGTGACTCACCGGAAACCTCCGCGCCGCTGAGGTCGTTGCCTCACGTGGAGTCTCCGGCTGGGGTCGTCTCGGGTCACCCCTGAACGATGGAGCGCTCGATGGCGCAACGGCGTGCGGTCACGAACCAGTCAGCCGATCGTGCGGCGCGTCGCTCGACGCACCCGACGGTCGCCACCCGCCGCGTCACCCCCAGCCGCCGTCCACCCTGGGTCAGAGCCCTTCTCGGGGTCGTAGGTGACCGCGACCAAGTACGCGCAGGGGTCCCGCGTCGAGAGTCCGAGATCGTCGACCAGCGCGTCGAGCTCACGGTCCTGGCATCACGCCACCACCCATCAACCGAGCGTTCAACCACCGCGACCACCCGGAGATTCTCGGTGAGGCAACGAATCACCCCTCCCGGAGGATGTGACGTGAGGCAACCGGGAACCGCGAGCCAGTCGACCGTGACCGCTCCGAACGCCGGACGCGTCCCACGCGGGTGCGGCGTCGCCCGGAAGCTCGCTCGGCGAGGCCGTCCCCCGCCACCTGTCCGCGCCGTGGGGAACGACACGTTGCCGAGCGGGCCGCCCGAGCGGACCGCAGCGTTCGCCTGCGCTTCTCGCCCGACCACGCGCACCAGCGCCCGGACCGGGACCGGTGCGAGGCGGCGCACCAGTTCGCCGCGGGCCGCCCCTGGCACGCGCGTCCGATGGGGTCAGGCGCGTCGGCGAATTGGCCCTTGTCACGGTTCACCAATTTCGCTACAGTCCCTGAAGTGAGTTCAGTTCAGTCACTGAAGTCAGTCAGCCCGTCCACGGGGCGGCCCAACCAGCGGGCGGCGCAGAAGCGCGCCACCCGGGACGCGCTGGCATCGGCGGCGGTCCGCCTGTTCGCCGAGCGGGGCTTCGACGGGACGACCGTCGGCGACATCGCCGCCGCGGCGGGTGTCACCGAGCGCACCTTCTTCCTGCACTTCCCCACCAAGCAGGCCGCCGCCTTCCCCGACCACGACGAGTACCTCGACCAGTTCCGACAGGCGCTGGCCGCCCGGCCCGCCGACGCCGACGTGCTCGACCACCTGCGCCTGGTCACCGGGGTGGGCATGCGGCTGAAGGAGCAGTCCCGCATCCGGCGCACCCGCATGCAATTGCTCGCCGAGATCCCGGCGCTCGCCGATCACGACGCCCGTATGGACCGCGACTACGAGAAGGTCATCGCCGAGCACCTCCTCGGGGCGTGGGGTGACACGCTCGAGGCCCGGGTCCGGGCTCGCAGCGCCGCCAACGTGGTGCTGGCCGTGGCCCGCGCCGCCTTCCACGAGTGGGCCTTCGACGACGCCATCGACCCCGTGCTGGCCACCGACGCCGTACTCACCCGCCTGCTGGCGCCGGCGTTCGCCGCGCCACTCCCCGACCGCATCCGGGCGCCCGGCGACGAAGGCGCCCCATGACCGCTCGACATGGCCGGTCGCACCGACGGCGTCGCCCCGACACCGACACGGGACGCCACGCACCCCCCACCGAACCCCGACCCACCAGCGAATCCCAACCCGCCACGAACGCCCCGCCGGCACGCACGCCGGCGACGGTGCTCGCGGCTCCCCCACCCGGCGACACCCGCCGGCCCGACGACGAAGGAACATGATGATGAGCACCAGCAACGACAACCAGAAGCGCAAGGTCGTGGTCCTCGGCGGCTGCGGCGGCATCGGCAGCATCGCCACGACGGCGCTGACCGTGGGTGACTGGTTCGACGAGATCGTCGTGGCCGACGTCCGGGCCGACGCCGCCGCGGCGTTCGCGGCCACGTTCGACCGTCCGGGCGTGTCGGGTGTCGGGTTCGACGCCACCGACGCGGCCTCGGTGCGCGGCATCATCGAGGGCGCCTCGGTCGTCGTCAACTGCGTCGGCCCCTTCTACCGGTTCGGGGCACCGCTGCTGCAGGCGGCCATCGACGCCGGCGTCGACTACGTGGACGTGTGCGACGACCTCGACGCCACCGTCGCCCAGTTGGCGCTCGACGACGCGGCCAAGGCCGCCGGCGTGTGTGCCCTCATCGGCATGGGCAACTCGCCCGGCCTGGCCAACGTGCTGGCCCGCTTCGCCGCCGACGAACTGCTCGACGAGGCCACCGCGGTCGACATCATGCACGTGCACGGCGGCGAGCCCGAGGAGGGCGGCGCGGTCATCAAGCACCGCATCCACGCCATGACCGACCCGGTCCCGGTGTACGTCGACGGCGAATTCCGCGACGTGCGCCTGCTCGAGGACAGCGGCCAGGAGTTCGTCATCGACACCGACTTCCGCGACGTCGGCACCCTGCCCGTCTACCCGTACCCCCACCCCGAGACGATCACGCTGCCCCGCTACTTCTCGTCGCTGCGGCGGGCCACCAACCGGGGCGTGATCTTCCCGCTGGCCTACTTCGAGCACACCATGGAGACGGTGCGCCAGGGCCTCAAGGACACCGCCGCCGCCGGAGGCCACACCGAGGCCGACATCGACGGTTGGGTGAAGACCATCTCCGCCGAGCGGTCGCGCCTGATCGGCGAGGCCGGTGTCACCGGCCCCGCCGGCTGCCTCAAGGTCGTCGTCGAGGGACGCAAGGACGGCGAGGACCACACCTACGTCTTCTCGCTGTCGTCCACCGCCGCCGGCGCCGGCGAGGGCACGGGCGTCCCCGCCGCCCTGGGGGCCGTCATGATGGCGGCGGGCCAGATCAGCGGCGCCGGCGTCCACCCGCCCGAGGCCGTGGTGAAGCCGATGGAGATGCTGGCACTCGCCGGTCAGGTGCTCTCCCACTTCGGCTTCGGCGGCGGCCTGAGCGGCGGCGGCCCCCTCCACCTCGAGCACATCGGCCCCGACGGCACCAGCGAGACCGTCGAGCTGCCGCTGTGACCTCGCCGAAGGTCGGCGTGCCCTTCACCTCTCGTCACGGAGGGTGACCGAGCGAGGGCTCGTCTCGCCGGTGGAGGACAACTGGAGGAACTACCAGTCACGGGTGACAGGTAGTTCCTCCACCTACGCACGATCACCCGCGCGCGGCCACCGTCGGTGGTGATCGGGCGGCGAGGGTGAGCGCCGGCGCCCCGCCCGACCGGCCTGACCGCCCACCCCGCCCCAACGTGCTGGTGATGCTGCACGACCGCATCGGCCACGGCGACCTCGGCTACAACGGCGGCGGCGTCCTGCGGGGCGCCCCCACGCCACGGCTCGACACGCTCGCCGCCGAGGGCTTGCGCGTCACGAACTTCGATGGACTGAGCTCTTCCCATCGACGAGGACGAGGAGATCGTGCGGGCCCACCTGCACCTCGACCGGCGAGCGCCTCCACGTCGAGACCAACAGCGACGAGCGGGCCGACCGGGTGATGGCCGCGGTCATCGGCGGAGGAACGCCTCCATCGCCGCGGCCAGGCGGGGTGGACTGCGCGTCCACCACCTGGCCCGCGGCCTTCTGTACCGGGACGGGAGCGACCAGCCGTGCGCCGGGGCGCGGACTGGCTCAGTGGCGCCACCTTCGACCGCGGCGGCGGCCGGCGCCCGGAGACTCTGTTCCACCAAACGCTGCCGGCGATGCCGCCACCGCCCGTGCGCACAGCGGGGGTGCTCGACGGCACCCCTCCTGACGGTCGCCCCTCAGGCCCGCCGCCATCCGGGATCGGCGTGGTCGACCTTGGCCAGCAGATACGTCACTGGACCCATGGCGTACAGGTTCAGTGTTCCGTCGCTCACCGGGTCATCGACGAGGAGAATCGTCACATGGGTTCCCGACCCAGTCGCCTGCGCACGAACGGCCACGGTCTCGTCACCGACCGTCCCGGCGGTGGAGACGGGATGGGCCGAAACCACTTCGTCGTCAGCAGTGATGACCTGGACCTGATCCGACGAACGGAACCAACCGAGGACCACGTCAGGTGGGCTCGCGGTCAAGAACGCGCCACCGAACATCGACGCGTCGGCGATGAACTCACCGAGCTTCTTATCGCTCTTGCGTTTGGCGAGCCACCCCATCACTGCCCCCTCGAACGGATCAGTGGATCCTCGGTGATCTCACCGTAGCTGTCGCGGGCAACGCCTCGGGGACATCGCTCGGGGGTCCCACAGCGGCGAACCCGTGGGCGGGAGTCGCTGCATCCTCAGGGTTCTCCCGATGCATGTGCCGGAACGCGACCTCCGCCAGCCAGGAGTTGGGATCGGCCCGCAGCGTGTGTGCCTGCACCAGCCACCGCCACAGGTCGTCCGGGCGGTCGGCGCCGACGGCGCCAAGGTCCTCCTGCGGGTCCAGCAGCATCAGTCGTCCACCCCCAGCCAACGACAGTAGGCAGCGACCAGTGCGGCGGCGTGCTGATGAAGAGGCTCGATAGTCACGTCGAGGATCGACACCCGGTATCGGCCACGCTCGTTCTCGACGACGGCGACCAGACCACGGCGCTCGTCGCCATCGAAGTCGACACCGACCACCCGCACCGGCGTCCCCACCACCGTCGATTCCAGGGGGAAGTCGACCTCATCGGTGAACGCCTGCAGGAAGCACCAGTAGGGCTCGTCGCCGTACGCGTCGACGGTGATCCTCTCGATCACCTCGTCGAGCTCGGCGCCACGGCCGAAGGCATCAGTCGTGGTCACGTCAGAAGGGGTCGACAGGCGGCTCGTCGGGCACGGCGGCCAGCTTGCCAGTCCCACGTCGGGTACGGCGTCGCACTCGGGACGCATCGAAGCCGAGGACCCCGGGGAGTATCACCGTCGACGTCCGCCCTCATCCTGCGAGGAATCCGGAGCGGGCGGGCTACCGTCCCGTTCCGTGAAACCGGCGGTGGTGGTGGGCCCCAGTTCGGGCGAGTTGCGCTTTGCCATCGCGCTCGAACACCTGCACCCGGACCGGGACCTCGAACCCGAGGACGCCGTCCGTGATGCCGTCGCCTTTGTGATGGCCATGGACGGGCAGAGCGATGCCCGGTTCGTCCTCCAACTGCTGTCGACGCCGCAGCCCGACGCACCAGAGTCGGGGTCGCTCCACGTCCATCTGATCACCGCCATCACCGGCCCGGATGGCGACGAACCGACCCCCGACCGTGTGGCCGAGCTCAGCGACGACCTGCTCGACATGCTGGGCGCCCCACCCCGGCGCGGCAGTTTCGTGCCCGTGCAGGACGGCGGAGAGCTGCAAGAGATACTGGCACCGTTCGATCCTGCACATTGGGCCGAGATCGCACGGCGAGAAGAGCCGTGCAGCCCCTTGCGTTGGTCGGGGAGCACCCGTGGGTTCGGGTTCTCGCCCGCAGGTGCCGATCCGACCGAGCGCGGCTCGCTGAGCGTCGTCGATCGCAGCCTGTGGAGCATGTGGACGCTCGGACCGGCCGCGGACGACCTCCGCCGCCTCGCCTCGGTGCTGCTGGCGCAAGAGGCACCGGTGTGCCTCCGGGTCGTCCTCCGTCCGACCGGCCTCACCGACGACGAACGCCTCGGCATCGAGGAGCTCATCATGAGCACGGTCGACTCGGTGCCCGAGGCCGGCCTGCTGCGGGCCTCCGTGGCCACTCTCGAGGCCCTGCTCTACCTGCGCCCGGTCTTCGAGGTCCGTTGCCTGGTGGCCAGTCCCGACCCGATCAGCCGCTCGCTGCTGTCGGCGATCGGCCACGCGGCGAGCGAGCCCACCCGTCACGGTGCTGCCGCCAGCGGCATGCTCCAAGGTGGGTTCGCGGTCCTCCGCGGCAACGTCGACGTCGACGCCGGCGTGCTGCGGGCCGCCTACGAGGGCCTGACCCTCGGCGAGCCCATCCCCAGCCTGGCCCCGGGCGGCCTCGAACGACTGCGGCGCCTCCTGGGCCCCTGGGAGGCCGCGACCCTCTTCCGCATGCCGGTCACCGACGACGACTTCCCGGGCATCGAGACGCTCACCACCCCCGAACTCGAGCCACCCCTGGGCGAACTGGCCACCGAAGGGCGTCGCATGGGCACACTGGTCGGCCACGGGCGCCGGCCCGTACTGCTGGACCCCGAGGAGCGGTTCCGTCACCTCTACGTCGTCGGTCAGACCGGCACGGGCAAGTCCACGCTGCTGTTGAACCTGGCGCTGCAGGACATCGCTGCAGGTGCTGGCGTCGCCATCCTCGACCCCCACGGCGACCTGGTCGAGACCCTGTTGGGCAACATCCCCGAGGAGCGCCTCGACGACGTGGTGCTGGTCGACCCCGCCGACACCGAGGCGGTGGTCGGCGTGAACCTGCTCGAGGCCGAGACGGCGGTGCAGCAGGAATACGTGGTCTCGGAGCTCGCGAACATGTTCTACGAGCTGTTCGACCCCAACCGACAGGGGTTCGTCGGTCCCCGCTTCGAGAGCATGCTCCGCCAGTCCGCCCTGCTCCTGCTCTCCCATCCGGAACAGCCGTCGTCGATGCTCGACATCAGCACGCTCTTCATCGACGCGGCGGTGCGCGACCACCTGGTGAAGGGCCTCACCGACCCGATCTTGTCCGAATTCTGGCTGGGCGAGATGTCGATGTCCCGCTCGAACGAGTGGCAGGAGGTCGTGTCGTGGTTCCGGTCGAAGTTCGAGATCTTCCGGACATCGAGGCTCGTCCGCAACGTGGTGGGCCAGGCCGAATCCACCATCTCGTTCTCCGACATCCTGAACGAGCGACGCATCCTGCTCGTCAACCTGTCCAAGGGACTCCTCGGCGAGTACAACAGCTCGCTCATCGGCCACATCGTCTTCACCCGCCTGTGGTCGGCGGCGCTGGAACGGGCGTCGATACCCGAAGCCGAGCGGCAGGACTTCTTCGTCTACATCGACGAGTTCCAGAACATGACCAGCGACTCGCTGCCCGACGTCTTGTCCGAGGCCCGCAAGTTCCGAGTCGGCATGACCCTGGCCAACCAGTTCCTCACCCAGGTCCCCGAACGGACCCGCGAGGCGATCATGGGCAACGTCGGCAACCGCGTCACCTTCCGCCTCGGGCCCATGGATGCCGGCCTCTCGGCCACGTGGCTGGGCCGCGAGCTCCACGGGCAGGACCTCATCACCCTGCCCAACCACACGGCGGTGGCATCGCTGAGTGAGAACGGCGTGCCGCTCGACCCGCTCGTCCTCCACACCGACCCGCCGAACGACAGAGGCGACCCCGAACGCGCCACCGAAGCTCGTGCCCGCTCCCGGGCGAGGTGGGCGCGCCCCGTCGAGGAGCTCGATCGGGCCTTCTTCGCCCGCTGGCGCCACGTCTCGGGCTCGGTGTCGTCGAAGACCGCCGGAGAGGTGCAACCGCCTCCCGCGGAGCGCTCGTCGTTCCTCGACGAGTGGCTGGCCAAGCGCGCCACCGCGACCGCCGTCACGCTGCGGGTCACGGGTGGGACCGACAGGAGCCAGCCGCAGATCGCCAAGCTGCTGCGCTCTGCCCTCCCCGGGATGGACGCGGTCAGGGCTCGTCGATTGATCGAGCAGATGCCCACCGGCGTCGACGTCGACGGCGTCGACCGCGAGAGCGTCGAGTCCCTCGTCGCCGACCTGAACGCGCTCGACCTCGAGGTCGAGGTGGTGACCCATCACGACGGCGGGGAGGCCGATGACGATCCGACTCGATCGTGATCTGCTGGCCGAGCTCGGCCTGGGGGAGCTGGGTGACGCCGACGCACAGCAGTTGCTGGAAGCGATCTACGAGTCCCTCGAGACCCGGGTCGGCATGGTGCTGGTACAGCAGATGACCACGGCCCAGCTCGACGAGTTCGAGGCGGCGAAGCAACAGGGCGACGCCGCCGCGCTCGCCCTGCTCACCCGGGTAGCCCCGGACTACCAGTCGAGGGTCACCGAGGAGTTCGAGGCGCTGAAGGTCGAGATCGCCTCCGAGGCCGCCACCTTGTTGCACGCCTACGTCCAACCCAGCGCCGATCACGACCCGTGGCGTCACCGCCGACCGGACGTGGGCCCCACGCTGGTCGGGTCGCCCTCGGGCTGGGCCCTGGTGGTGTCGCCGACGGCCCGGGTGGTCGTCGCCCTCGATCCCACCCGCGCCGAGCTCTACGGGCGGCGACGGGGCGGGCTGCCGGTGGTGCTACGGGTCCCCGATGCGCATCACATCGATCCGACGACGCTGTGGTGCAACGACGCCGGTGAGGTCCGGGCCAGGTTCGCCGAGCACTCCGACCTCCGCTGGCGGCTCGCCGACCGGCCGTCCGCTCCCACCCGGGCGTGGGACAAGGTGTGGTGGCGCCGGCGGGCACCGCTGCGATGGACCGACGAGCGCCTCGAGACCGAGGAGATGGTCACGTTCACCCGTGGGCGGTGGCGCGTGCGCGACGGGTACCACCTCGTCGTCGAGGACCGCCTGGACGGCCGCACGGTCACCCTCGAGCCCCTCCACCACGAACGGCACTGGAACGCCCTCGAACCGCACTTCACCCCGGACAGCAGCCAACTGGTGGCGCCGTACAACACCAACGAACCGCCGGAGGACTGTGGGATCAAGTCCTGCTCGGTCGGTTACCTCGACGCGATGAAGAGCGCCCGGGCCGATGGCGCCCGGGAGTGGCCCTGGGAGTTCGAGGTGCACCCGGCTGCCGCCGACGGGCCCGACCCGCCTGTCACACCGGCGTTGCCGATCGACGACATCGGCTACGACGTCTCGTCCACGAGGGCGGCGGTGCTGGACCGGCGCCGTGTCCATCTCTACGAGATGAGGGAATGGAACCGGATCGGTCACGTCGACCGACCGGATCAGCGCGCCCGGATGGCCGAGGTGCCGGTGCCCGGAGGCAGGACGCCCACCGTCGTCTGGGCCGGGCGATCGCTGGTGGTGATCGGTGCCGACGGCCGACGCTGGCGTCTCGACCTGCAACGGGGCCCGGGCGAGCTCGAGACCCTGGGTCACCTTGGCGGCCCCGGGCCCGGATCTGCTCTGGCGGCGGCGGTGAGTTGGGGGGATCGTGCCGCACTCGTGCACGAGGACCGGGTGGTCGTCACCGTCGACGCCGACGGCACCGTGGCCGAGGTCGTGTTGCCGGGCGAGGACGCTGTGCGCACCGCGGCCGCCGCGGTCGACGGTCGCCTGCTCGTGGTTTCGGAGAGCTCCATCGAACTGTTCGCCGGCACCCGGCCGGTTGCCACAGCGACCCTTCAGGGTTCCCCCGTGGCAGGCATCGCGCCCTGTGCTCGGGACGCCGGCTGGGCCCTCGCCTGGCACGACGACGGGTCGGTGAGCACGGTCCGCATCGGCGCCCGCACCTTGGCCGTGGACCGCGACACGATCCCGCAGCTCCCGTCGCGGTTCGACCATCCGCCGCGTGCCCGCGACGCCGAGTTCTCGGCGATCGATCGCTGGCACCTGATCAGCCCGGCCGATGAGGCCGGCCCCCATGGCCCGACGCGCGTGGTCGGCGTGCGTGGCTCGCTCGACGTGGACGCCACGTGCCTGGCCTCGATGCCCAGCGCCGGTCTCGCCGTGTTCGGGACCCAGGCCGGCCTCGAGTTCGTCGCCAACGATCTCACTGACCCGTGGCCGTCACCCGTCACCCTGCCCGGCGCGGTGCACGCGATCGCCACGGGCCAATGTGCCCGCTCCGTGGCTGCCGCCGGCGAGGGCGCCCTGTGGCTGGTCCGCCTGCTGCGCTGATCGTGCGTCACGTCTCTCGAACCGCGCGGGCCTACTTGTTGAACGCCTTCTCGCATGCCCCACAGATGACGCCGAACCCGCTGCACCACGAGCAGTCACGGGGATCGTTCACGTTCCCGCTGCGGTGTCCGTGCCCCCCCCGCACCGGAAGCACTTCTCCGTCCATGTTTCGGCGTTGCAGCCGCCCCTGTGCCACTTCTTCGGCATTCCGGTGCTCCTTCAACCGGGAACCGTCACGGCCCGGGAGCTCGGTGTGCGACGGTGTTGATCAGCTCTTGGCCAGCGCGCGGAGGCCGGCATCCATGTCGACCGAGAACAACTCGACGAGCAGCGACAACGCGGTGGCCTCGAAATCGACCTCGGTGAGGTCATCGGTTCCGCTCGAGTCGGCGACTTCTGCACCGAACAGCACCATCGACGTCGTGAAGCGGTGGTACTCGACGTCGTCGAGGTGCGCCTCGAGCGCGGCGCGCACCCGCGTGGCCCATTCCTCCACGGCGCCCTTGCGACCGAACATGGCATCGGCCCGGCCGATCACACCTCGTCGTTCGGTCTCCGGGAGGCGACCGAGGTCGGCGAGTATCGCCGCCTGCAACGGGTCACGGGCAATCGCACCCTGGTCCAGTTCTTCGTCGTACTCGGCCCACTCCTGAGGGTCGACCTCGGCGTCGACCCCTGCGACCAGGGCGAAGACCGCGGCGGGAAAGACCCTGAGATCGTTCCACTCGCCCACGTCGAAACGCTCTCTGATTTCCGGGGTTGGCACATCGGAGACGGTACCCGACGTGCCAAGGCGCCGACGCCACAGCGCCGCAGATGGCCGATACCCGAGCAGGCCCCCAGGATCGATGAGGGCCGCTCTGGGTAGCGTCCCCCTGATGGAAGCTCACGAGACCGCGGTCCGGACCGCGCTCGGCGAGGCTGCCCGATCGGTCGCCCACCTGATCGGGTTCGAGGGTGAGACCAGGGTTGCGGTCGTCCCGGTGAGCGACATCGCAGCCGGACACGACGACCCGGCGTGGTGGTGGACCCGGTCGACACCCGTGACGACCGGGTGCGGCGACCAGGCGGTAGCCGTCGGTGCCGACGTCGATCACCTCGGCCAGGTCCCGTCGATGGCCCCCGGTGAGGCGGCATCGCTCGTGCATGTCGCCCTTTCTCGACTCGTCGTGATCGGCGCGGCGGCGCTCCAGAATCCGGAGGCGATCGCAGCACTGAACACCTCCGCCTTCGATCCCGAGGAGGTCGCTCGGGTGGCGGCCCGGGGACTGCTGGCCCGTGCCGCATCATCGGCCGGCCTCCCTGCCGATCAGTTGTTCACGGCGTTGAACCGCGTCTCCGCGCTCCCCTTGGAGGGCGGGCCGGCCCGCGGCAACCTGGTCCTCGCCACCGGGGACGGCGACGGTGTCGAGGTGCAGGTCCGGCTCGCGTCGCCAGTTCCGTTGAGCGACGCCCGCACGCTGCGGAAGCTGCTCGAGGTGAGCGGTGCGCAGTCACTGGCCCTCCTGACCGACGGGCGCGACGTGTTCGGCCTCGGAGCCGAGCCCGGGGCGGCCGAGGCGGTCGAACGCCAGTTGACCCGGATCGACATCGTGGGCACCGGTTGCTGGGAGGTGCGCCACCAGCACCGCCGGATCCTGCGTGTCGAATTCGGGGTCCCCATGCTGCCTCGCCTGCGGCTCGACCGGGCCACGTTCTCGACGACGGCCCGCCAGGTGCTCGGTGATGCCGTCGAGGGTCACGTCGACTACCTGTGGTCGGTGGTGGAGGCACTCGCCCGGCAGGTTGGCCACGGCACCACGTTGGTGGTCACCACCGCGGCCGGGCAGGAGTCGGCGCGTCTCGCCTCGGAGTCGCTCGGCATCGATCCCGTCCGCCTCGACCCGGCGGCGCTCGTCCAACTCGCTCGTATCGACGGAGCGGTGGTGCTCGACGCCGAAGGACGATGCCACTCCTTCGGCGCCATCCTCGACGGCCGTGCCACCACCGGCGGTGATCGATCGCGTGGTGCCCGCTTCAATTCCGCCGTTCGCTACCAGGCCTCGGCCGAAGTCGCCACCATGATCGTCCTCCTCTCCGAGGATCGTCTCGTGGACCTCATCCCGAAGGTGACCCCCGCCGTCGCGCCCGACCGCGTCGCCGACGCCTTCCGACGCATCCGGGCCGCCGCCGAACCGCCGATCGACCTCGCCGTGTTCGAACGGGCATGGGATCAGCTGCAAGCCATCGAGTCGGCGTTGTCGGCCGACCAACGTGCCCGGGCGAACGAGTTGCGCTCGCACGTCGAGGCCGCGGTCATGGCCCATCCGGTGTTCCACGACACCGACCCGAGGACGATCGACCGAGAATTCTTCGATTCCTGACCGAACGGCGATCGCGGGCCGACACGAGCGGAAGGCCCCGTGCGGCTCAGCCCGGATGGAACACTCGACCACCGAACCGGGCAACCAAGGCATCGTCCCAGCGATCGGCCAGGTCGGCGACCGCTCCGACTGCCATCTCCAGTTCCACACGGTCGAGGCAGTCGGCCAGCAGGCCGTAGCTCAGGATCAGGTTCCATTCGGCGGCGTACTCGGCCACCCGCAACTTGCCGAAGATGTAGTTGTTCTCGGTGGCCACGTAGCGGAAGAGCTCGGCGGAGGGTTCGACCCCGAGCACCAGCGGCGAGTCGATCTTCACGATCGCGTGACCGCCCTGCTCCTCGACGTACACCCAGATGCGCGCCGTCCCGACGGCGAACGTGTGATGGCCGTGTCGGTCCCGGTCGACGGGACCGAGGAATTCGGTCAGGAAGCGTTCGACCCTGCCTTCGACGTCACTGAGTTGCACCCACGCCCCCGCTCACCGGTGAGCAGCCGATGATACGGGACGCTGCGCCATGCGACGCCACCCAGTGCTGTACGAAGCGTTCGCTTTGGCGGCTCTTCGGATCTGAGTGGGGTCTGATGTCGGGCTGAGGGTCCCCGGGCGCGGCACAGGGACTCCACAGAATCGGTGGTTCTGACGCCGTCCGAGCCCGAGGAGCCCCTGTGGATATCGACCCTACGCGCATGTGCGAGCTGCTGGTGGGCTTGCCCGACATCGATGTCCTCGGCGTCGCCGATCCGGAGCTTGGGCGGCTCGTGGTGGTCGTCGCTGCGCGCGAGGCGCGGCCTACATGCGGCCGGTGCTGCACGGCGGCGTGGGTGAAGGACCGCCGTGAGGTCGACCTGGTCGATCTGCCCGCGTTCGACCAGACCGTGACTCTGCGGGTGGTCCGCACCCGGTGGCGGTGCCCCCGGTTCCGGTGCGGGATCGGGTCGTGGACCCTCGAGCACCCCGACATCGCCCCGGCCGGGCATCGCCTCACGACCAGGGCGGGCCGGTGGGCGTGCGAACAGGTGGGCCGTTGGGGCCGGTCGGTGGCCGAGGTCGCCGACGCGCTCGGCTGTGACTGGCACACCGTCAACGACGCCGTGATCGCCTATGGCGAAGCGCTCCTGGACGCCGACGGCGACCGGATCGGGGTGGTGCGGGCGTTGTCGTTGGACGAGACCTTGTTCGTGCGTGAGGGGCGCTGGCGGACCCAGCGGTGGTCGACTCAGATGGTCGACGCCCGCAGCGGGCAGCTCCTCGATGTGGTCGCCGGG
>JBGAOY010000007.1:0-224825 GCA_044221555.1 Acidimicrobiales bacterium | reverse complement strand
CCTGCAGGGCCCGGCGTTCACCGTCGACGCGGCCTGCGCGAGCGCGCTCGTCGCGGTCGATCACGCCATGCGCGAGCTCGAGAGCGGGCGCTGCGACCTGATGCTCGCCGGCGGCGTGCACCACCGCGTCACAGCCGTCGACGGCGGCGGCGACCGCGGCGGCGTCGGTCATGTCGCCGGCGGCCACCGCCACCTCGATGCCCTCGCCGTGGACGGCCAGCGCGGGCGCCACCCGCTCGGGCCGCCGGGCCAGCACCCGCACCTCGTGCCCCGCCTCGCGCAGCGCCACGGCGGCGTGCGACCCCACGAACCCCGTCGCTCCTGTCACCAGCACCCGCATGGTCGTCTCCCCCTGGTCCTCGTGGGCGCTCGGCCCGGCACGCCACCCTACGGCCGTTCTGGCACCGGATTTCGGTGCCCTGGCACCGAAATCCGGTGCCAGTTCCGGGGGACCGCGGCCTCGACCTGGACACCTGTCCAGGTCCGTGCGAGCCTAGGCGCCGACGCCGTCGAGGGGGAGCCGCCATGACGTCCGTGCCCACACTGCGCGACCAGACCCGCGCCGAGCTGGCGGTGCTGCTGCGCGAGTACCTGCTGTGCGGGCACCTGATCGACCGCGCCGGGATGGGCTACCTCATCGGCCCCTTCGGCCGGGAGGGCATGGTCGACATCGCCATCGACGAGTGGGCCGGCGCCAGCCCCGTCTACACCCAGCGCATCCAGCGCCTGCTCGGGTTCGAGGGCGACGACATCCCCACGATCTTCAAGGGCCTGCAGTTCGACGTCGGTGCCCCCCACGAGTTCATGGACTTCCGCTACACGATCCACGACGCCGCCCATGGCGAGTTCCGCCTCGACCACTGCGGGGCGCTGATGGACGTCGAGCCCATGGGGGAGGACTTCGTGGTGGGCATGTGCCACACCATCGAGGACCCCACCTTCGACGCCACCGCGTGCGCCACCAACCCCCGCGCCCGTATGCGGCCCATCCACCGGCCGCCCCGCACGCCCGCCGACCGCCACCCGCACTGCGCGTGGACCGTCACCATCGAGGACGACGCCGAGGCCCTCGCCGAGGCCGCGACCACGGTGCGCATGCGGGCCACGAAGGTGGCCGGCGTCCCCCTCGCCACCATCGAGTCGTTCGCCGGCGAGGACGGCGAGGGCTGGGACGACTACGCCGACGAGTTCGTCGACCGGCTGCCCACCGAGGCCTTCAGCAAGGGGGCGCTCCTGGCCCTCATCGACGAGGTCTGCCTCCAGTACCACCTGCTCTCGACCGCCTTCGCCTTCGCGGTGGCCGACCGAGACGCCGAGAAGGCCGCCGAGATCCTCGACCACCAGTTCACCGGGATCGCCGGGCTCACCGCCGAGCGCCTGGCCGCCGCCCTCGGTCTCGGGGGCTCGCTGGGCGACCTCGCCTGCCTGCTCGGGGTGCACCCCGCCCTGCGCCCCCGGGCCTACGTCGACGCCCGGGTGTCGCTCGCCGACGACGGGTCGCGCCTGCGCCTCGACCTGTACGACTCGCCGGCGCTGCACGAGGACGAGGGGACGGTGACCTGGGTGACCCTGCTGCGCGACGGCCGCTCCCGGGCCCTCGACGCCATCGTCCACGCCGTCGACCCGCGGGCCGTGGTGGAGCGCATCGACCCAGAGGCGGCCGCCGACGGCGCCGCCTGCAGCTGGGAGGTCACCGTCGGCGAGGTGCCCGCGCCCGAGCAGCCCGAGGTCGGCGTCACCCGCATCTCCACCGGGGCGGCCTTCGCCTTCAAGCCGCCCCGCGAGATCCCGGTGGCGCTCACCCGCTGATCCGGAGCGGTCAGAGGGGTAGTATCGAAGTATGGCGAAGCGGAAGATCACGGTCACCGTGGACGAGGAGCTCGTGGAGACCGCGCACGCCCTTGGGGCGGAGTCCCTCTCGTCGGTGGTCAACCGGGCCCTCGAGCGGGAGGTCGATCGACGTGCCCGCCACGCCACCCTCGGCCGCCTCCTGGCGGAGTGGGACGAGGCCCACGGCCCGGTGGACGAGGACACGGCGGCCTGGGCGTCGGCGCAGTTCGATCGGGTCGACGGCGCCGCGGATGACCCCGAGCCGATGGTCACCGCACCGCCGGCGCAGACGGGCGCCGCGTGAGCACGTGGTCCCTCGCCGGTGATCTCCCGCTCGTGCTCGACGCGGCCGGCCTTGACGGGTTGAGTGCGACGAAGCCGCCGGAGCGGCTCCGGGCGCTGCTGGCCGAGGCCCACCGCCGCAACCGGGAAGTCCTCGCGCCCACGCTCGTGTGCTCCGAGTTGGCGCGCGGTCGGGCTCGCACCCGGGCGCTGGAAGCGGCGCTGGCCCGTCACGATGCCGACCGTCGCGAACGGCCGGCGGTCCGACTGATCGACACCGACTTCGCGCTCGCCCGCCAGGTCGGCACCATCCTCGATGCCGCGGGTCGGTCGACCGAGCTGGTGGTCGACGCCCACGTGGTAGCGGTGTGTGTCCCAGCGGGCGGCGGATTGGTGGTCACCGCCGACCCCGACGACATCGATGAGCTCGCCGCAGTGGTTCCCGCGGCACGGGTCCGCACCGTCACGCTGTAGGTCCGCCGCCTGGCACACTGCGGCGGGCCCGGTGCGCACCGGTGCGGGACGAACCGTCAGGGGGACGTGACGTGAGTTGGAACCTCGATCCCGAGGTGGCCGAGTGGGTGCCGCTGCTGCCGGTGAGCGACCTGAGCGACCTGCCCGCGGCGCGCTCGCTGCTCGACGGGCTCATCGCCCAGTTCGCCGGCGCGGCCGACACCTCCGGCCTCGACGTGGAGGATCGCATCGCGCCCGGGGCCGGCGAGCAGCCCGACGTGCCCGTGCGCGTCTACCGCCCGAAGGGTGAGCCTCCCGAGCGCGGCCACGCCGCCCTCCTGTACCTCCACGGTGGCGGCTTCGTGATGGGCAACGTGCAGGCCGAGCACCTGTCGGCGGCGCAGATCGTCAACGCGGTGGGGGCGGTGGTGGTGTCGGTCGGGTACCGGCTGGCGCCGGAGCACCCGTTCCCGGCCGCCCCCGACGACTGCTTCCACGCCCTGTGCTGGCTCCACGAGCACGCCGCCGACCTGGGCGTCGACCCGACCCGGGTGGCGGTGATGGGGTCGTCCGCCGGCGGGGGCCTGGCGGCGGCGGTGGCGCTGATGGCGCGCGATCGCGGCGGGCCGGCCCTGTGCTTCCAGTTCCTCGGCTTCCCCGAGCTCGACGACCGCCTCCAGACCACGAGCATGCGCGAGTTCGTGGACACCCCGCTGTGGAACCGTCCCAGCGCCGAGCTGAGCTGGCGGTACTACCTGGGCGACGACGGCCCGCCGGAGGGGGGCGTCCGCGACGACGTGTCGCCCTACGCCGCCCCGGCCCGGGCCACCGACCTGGCCGGCCTGCCGCCGGCGTACATCTCGGCCCAGGAGTTCGACCCGCTGCGCGACGAGGCCATCATCTACGCCCTGCGCCTGCTCGAAGCGGGCGTGTCGGTCGAGCTGCACCACTTCCCCGGCACCTACCACGGCTCGGTGGTGGCCATGACCGCGTGGATCTCGAAGCGCCAGATGGCCGAGCAGCGCGACGTGCTGCGCCGGCGCCTCGGCCTGGGCTGACTCGCTCGCTCGCCTCGGGAAGTCGCGACCGATGTACGCAGACCGGCCTGCCTCTGACTGCTCTGACCGGCCGGCGGGACTCGGCCTACCTCGCCCGGGACTCGGCGTGCCCCGGCGGCGGGCCCGGCGGCGTCACTCGCCGGCCGGACTCGACCGGCCGCCCAGGGTCAGGGCTCGGCTCGTCGAGGCGGTCGAGGCGGTCGAGGCGGTCGATCAGCTTGTCGAGCGTGGCGTCGAGGCGACGGTGCTCGGCGGGGCTGAGGTCGGCGAACAGGGCGGTCTCCGCCGCCACGAGGTCCTCCACCGCCCGGTCGGCCGTCGCCTGGCCGAGCGCGGTGAGCTGCACGAGCGTCCCACGCCGGTCGACGGGGTCGGGACGGCGCTCGATGAGCCCGGCGCCCTCGAGGCGGTCGAGGCGGTTGGTCATCCCCGCCGGGGAGATCATGGCGACCCGGGCCAGCGCGGTCGGGCCCAGGGCGGTCCCTTCGCCCCCACGACGCAGGGCGGCGAGCACGTCGAACTCGCCGAGGCTGATCCCGTGCGGGGCGAAGACCGCCTCGATGGCGCGGAGGGCCGCGGTCATCAGCTGGTTGGCGCGCAGCATCGTCGCCATGGCCGTCAGCTCGAGGTCGGGACGCTCTCGCTCCCAGCTCGCCATCGTCTCGTCGAGGAGCCCGCGCATGGTCACGACCCCAGGATACTTCGTGATCGAATAGTTTGACGTCGAAACTTCGACACCGTACGATCTTGCCCGTGACCGAACCACTCCGCGACCCGATCATCCGTGTCGACGACGTCGCCTTCCCCCGCTTCCAGGCCCCCGACCTCGACGAGATGGAGGTGTTCCTCCACGCCTTCGGCCTGCACACGGCGGCGAGGACCGATGACGGCCTCTACGTGCGGGGCACCGACGCCGACCACCACGTCCACGTCACCCACCGGGGGGAGGCCGCCTTCCTCGGTCTCGCCTTCAACGCCACGCGGGAGGACCTCGACCGGTTGGCCGCGGCCACCGGGACGAGCGTCGAGCCGCTCGACGAGCCCGGGGGCGGGCTCGCGGTGCACCTGACCGACCCCGACGGCCGGCGGGTCGACGTGGTCGCCGGCATCGAGACCGTGGCGCCCTTCGACGTCCGGGGCCACGCCCCGCTGAACGTCGGCGTCGCCCGTCCCCGGGTGGACGAGCTCCAGCGGGTGCCGGTCGGCCCCTCGCAGGTGAAGCGCTTCGGTCACGCCGCCCTCAAGACGCCGTCGCTGGCCACGCTGTCGGACTGGTACCGGAGCACGCTCGGCCTGCTCGTGTCCGACCAGCTCTACCTCGGTGCCCCGGAGGCGCCCGTCGGCCAGTTCCTGCGCTGCGACCGTGGCGACCGCCCCGCCGACCACCACACCCTGCTCATCGTCGAGACCGGCGAGGTGCGCCTCGGCCACTGCGCCTGGGAGGTGGCCGACGTCGACGACCTCATGGCCGGCCACGACCACCTGCTCGCCGACGACCGCCGCCACTACTGGGGAGTCGGCCGCCACCTCCTCGGCGGTCAGGTCTTCGACTACTGGAAGGACCCCCTCGGCTTCACCGTCGAGCACTGGACCGACTCGGACCTGCTCACCGCGGCCACGCCCGCCGGCGAGTACGACCTGCTCGATCCCATCAACCAGTGGGGCCCGCCGCCGCCGGCGGACCTCGACTTCTGAGGAGGCGAGACCGCCATGGACCTCGGCATCGCCGGACGGCACGCCATCGTGGCGGCGTCGAGCGCCGGCCTCGGCTTCGCCTGCGCTCAGTCGCTCGCCCGCGAGGGCGTCCACGTGGTGGTCAACGGTCGCGACCCGCAGCGTCTGGAGACCGCGGTCGACGCGCTCCGGGCCACCTCGGGGGCGACCGGGCAGGGAGCGGTGCAGGGCGTGGTGGGCGACATCGCCGCCCCGGACACCCGCGCCGCCCTGCTCGACGCGTGCCCGGCGCCCGACATCCTCGTCACCAACAACGGGGGCCCGCCCCCCGGGCGGTTCTCGCAGTGGGGGCGCGACGAGTGGATCGCCGCGGTCGACGCCAACATGGTGGCCCCGCTGCTGTTGATCCACGACGTGCTGGACGGGATGGTCGAGCGTCGGTTCGGGCGGATCGTCAACATCACCTCGGCGATGGTGAAGTCGCCGTTGTCGCCCATGGGCCTCTCGTCGGCGGCCCGCACCGGGCTCACGTCGGTGTCCAAGGGTCTGTCGCGCGACGTCGCCGCCGCCAACGTCACCATCAACAACCTGCTCCCCGAGCGCATCGACACGGGCCGCCAGCGCCAAATGGCCGAGCTGGCGGTGGCGGTGAAGGGCATCACCCTCGACGAGGCCTACGCCGAGATGGCCGCCACCATCGCCGCCGGGCGCCTGGGCCGCCCCGAGGAGGTGGGCGACGCCTGCGCGTTCCTGTGCGCCGCCCAGAGCGGGTACGTGTCGGGGCAGAGCCTGCACCTCGACGGCGGCTCGTACGGAGGGTTGTTCTGATGGCCGACGCCGAGCGCGGCGTGCCGGCCGTGGACGGCGACCGGGGCGACCCCGGTGCCGGGCCGCAGGACAGGGTGCTCTGATGCCGACCGCTGATGCCGTGGGTGCTGCCGTCGGTGACGCCCAGGACGGTGACGCCGTCGAGGTGGACGTCCTGATCGTGGGGGCCGGCCCCGTCGGGCTCACCGCGGCGCTGCTGCTCGAGCGGCTGGGGCGGACAGTCGCGGTCGTCGAGCGACGGGAGGGGCCGCTGCGGGCGCCCGCGGCCCACGCGGTCAACGCCCGCACCTTCGAGATCTGGCGCCAGATCGGCCTCGACGTCGACGCCATCCGGGCCGAGGCACAGGACCCCGCAGAGGCGGGGATGGTGCACTGGGTGCGCAAGCTCGGGGGCGAGGTGATCGCCAGCCTCCCCTACGAGCGCCAGGGTGACGACCAGCTGGCGGTCACGCCGACACCGCTGCGCAACCTGTCACAGCACCGGCTCGAGCCGATGCTGGTCGAGGCGCTGGCCGCGGCGGGGGTGCCGGTGCGCTACGGCCACGAGTGGGAGTCGGCCGACCTCGCCGCAAAGGCGACGACGGACCGCGTCACGTCGTCGGTCCGCGGCCCCGACGGCCCGGTGACGGTGGTGAGCCGCTGGCTGTTGGCCTGCGACGGCGCGTCGAGCCCGGTTCGCCGCCGCCTGGGCATCATCCCCGAGGGCCCGCACCGCATCCAGAGCTTCGTGATGGTGCACCTGGCGGCCGACCTGCGCCCGCTCGTGGGCGATCACCCCGGCGTCCTCTTCTGGATCTGCGACGCGGACGCGGGCGGCACGTTCGTCTCCCACGGCGCCGACCGTGAGTGGGTCTACATGCACGCGTTCGACCCCGACACCGAGGACGTCGACTCCTACACGCCGGACCGGTGCGAACGGCTGGTGCGGGCCGCGCTCGACGACCCCGACGTGCCGCTCGACGTGGTGACGGTGGCGACCTGGACCATGACCGCACAGGTCGCCCCCCGCTTCCGCGACGGGCGGGTGTTCCTGGTGGGCGACGCGGCCCACCGCTTCCCGCCCACCGGGGGGCTCGGCCTGAACACCGGCGTGGCCGACGCCCACAACCTGGCGTGGAAGCTGGTGGCGGTCGACCGCGGCGAGGCCGGCCCCGACCTGCTCGACTCGTACGAGCGGGAGCGCCGGCCGGTGGCGCAGCGGAACGCCGCGGTGAGCCTCGAGAACGCGTTCAAGATCGTCGAGGTCCCCGCGGCGCTGGGCGCCGATCCCGACCCGGCGGTGTTCCAGGCCAACATCGACGCCACGCTGGCCGACCCCGAGGGGCGGGCCCGGGTGGTGGCCGCGATCGAGAACCAGGCCCCCCACTTCGACCTGGTCGGGCTCCAACTCGGCTACGCCTACGACCTCGCCGCCCGCCTTCCGGCGGGCGCCGGCGATTCGGGCGCCGGCGATTCGGGCGCCGGCGATGCGGACGCCGGCGATGCGGACGGCGGTGATGCGGACGGCGGTGATGCGGACGGCGGTGATGCGGACGGCGGTGATGCGGACGGCGGTGATGCGGACGCCCGGGCGTACGTGCCGTCGTCGCGCCCGGGTGGCCGCCTGCCGCACGGGTGGGTGCGCGTCGCCGGCGCCACCTGCTCCACCCTCGACCTGATCCCCCTCGACCACACGGTGCTGATCGCCGGCCCCGCGTGCACGGTGGCCGGCGCCGACGTCCGCATGGGGGTCGACGTCGATGACCCCGACGGCTGGTGGTCGACCACGCTCGGCCTGCCCGACGACGCCGCCCTGCTCGTCCGCCCCGACCAGCACGTCGCCGCCCGGTGGAGGTCGACCCCCGCCGCCGGCGAGGTCGAGGAGGCGCGACGGGCGGTGTGGGCGCGGCCGGCGACGTAGGGTCTCGCCATGGGCGTGTTCCTCGGGGTCGTGGCCGTGCTGGTGCTCGTCGTCGTGGTGGTCGGCGTGTTGTTCTTCCTCGGGATGCGGGCCAAGTCGCCCACGGTGCAGGGCCTGGTGCGCCGGATGAACCGCCGCTTCACCAACCCCCGCCAGATGCGCAGCGCCGGCCGGCCCGGGGCGTACGCGTCGATCATCCGCCACGTCGGCCGTCGCTCTGGCACCGCCTACGAGACACCGATCGTGCCCTTCCCGATCGACGGCGGCTTCGTGATCGCCCTGCCCTACAGCACCCGGCCGGACTGGTTGCACAACGTCCTCGCCGCCGGCACCGCCACCCTCCTCACCGAGGGCACCACCTACCGCCTGGACGACCCCGAGGTGATCCCCACCGCCGAGATCCTCGACGCCCTCCCCGTGAAGGAGCAGCGCACCCTGACCCGCTTCAAGGTCGAGCACTCCCTGCGGGTGCGCGCCACCCCGGTCGACGCCGCCACCTGAGCACCGCCTCGGCCCTCGACGTCGGGTTCTGGGTCCTCTACGACACCACCACCCGCTCGCGGTCGACCAGATCCTGCCAGGGCGCGCCACCCCGGCCGACGCTGGAGGCGGGCCGGGTCGGGACGCCCCGATCCAGCGCCTCAGAGCAGGCCCAGCTGGGCCAGCGCCGCCGCGGCGCCGAGGTCGCCCTCGACCACGATCTGCTGGGTGCTGAAGGCGTCGGCGCCGGAGAGCTCGCCGTTGGCGATCTTCACGTAGTCCTCGGCGGTGGCCCGGATGGTGGCGGACGCCGGCACCTCGTCGTCGCTCGGGTCGATGGCCAGGGCGCCGTCGTGGATGGTGAGCACCCAGTGCCCGCCGTCGTCGCCGGTCAGCGCGAAGCACACGTCGACGTCCATGCCCTCGGCGCCCGCTGGGTCGAAGCGCTCGGCCATGGCCGCGAACACCGAGGCAGGGTCGTCGAGACGCACGGCGAGGTGCCCGGTGCGGGTGCGCTCGGCGGGGAGCAGCGCCGCCTCCATGGCCTCGACGGCATCGACCAGGATGTCGACCATCTGGTCCACGCACGCCCGGTCGACCGTGAGGGGCGGGGCCAGGCCGATGACCTCGATGCCCATGGCCCGGCAGTAGAGGCCCCGCTCCCACGCCTCGAGCTCGACCATGGTGCAGGCGCGGTGGGGCATCGAGAAGCCGCGCTTGGTCGCCCGGTCGGCCGCCAGCTCGATGCCGGCCATCAGGCCGACCCCCCGGATCTCGCCCACGCTCTCGTGGTCGCCGAGACGGGCGTGGAGCTGCTCGTGCAGGTAGGCGCCGACGTCGGCGGCGTTGGCCACCAGGCCCTCGTCCTCGATGATGGCCAGGTTGGCCAGCGCGGCCGCGCAGGCCGCGGGGTGGCCGGAGTAGGTGAAGCCGTGGCTCACCGGCACGTGCTCGGGCAGGCGCTCGACGATGGTGTCCCACACGTGGTCGGCGATCACCGAGGCGCCCAGGGGCTGGTAGCCCGAGGTGATGCCCTTGGCGAGCGTGACGATGTCGGGGCGCACCCCGTACTGCTCGTGGCCGAACATCGTGCCCGTGCGGCCGAACCCGGTGACCACCTCGTCGGCGACGAAGAGGATGCCGTGGCGGTCGCAGATCGCGCGGATCTCGGCGAAGTAGCCCTCGGGCGGCGGGATGATGCCGCCGGCGCCGATCACCGGCTCGGCGATGAAGGCGGCGATCGTGTCGGGCCCCTCCCGCTCCACCAGGTCCTCCAGGGTGCGGGCGCAGGCGAGCTGGCAGGAGGGGTACTCGAGGCCCAGCTCGCACTTGTAGCAATAGGGCGCGGCGACGTGGGTGAAGCCCGGCGCCTCGGGCCCGAAGTTCCAGTGCATGGGCAAGATGCCGGTGGCGGTCATGGTGGCGATGGTCAGCCCGTGGTAGCCGTGGTGGCGGGCCACGATGGTGGTGCGGCGGTCCTGGCCCTGCAGGGCCCAGTAGAGGCGGATGAGCTTGAAGTTGGTCTCGTTGGCCTCCGACCCACCCGAGCTGAACATCACGTGGTTCAACCCGTAGGTGGGGTCGAACATCGAGGCCACCTTCTCGGCCAGCTCGATGGCCCGGGGGTGGGACTGGCCGTGGAAGGTCGTGAAGTAGTCGAGCTCGTGGAGCTGGGTGGCGACGGCGTCGATGATCTCGGGCCGGCCGTGGCCGACGGCGACGCACCAGAGCCCGGCGAAGCCGTCGATGATGCGGTGACCGCGGTCGTCGGTGACCCACCAGCCGTCGGCCTCGACCACGATGCGCGGCCCCTTCTCGATCATCTCGCGGGGCTCGGTGACCGGGTGGATCAGGTGCCGTGCGTCGCGGGCACCGAGCGAGACGGGTACGTCGGCCATGGTCCTACCCCTTGCCGTCAGGGCCGCCCGGTCGCCGGCCCCTGTCGGCCGGTGATCGCTCTCGCGACCATCGCGGAACATACTGCGTGCGTGGACCCCCGCTGGACGAGCCGGTGACGAGCCCGAGGAACGAGGGCGGGGACCCGGACGCCGTGGCCCGGACGCATCGGGGAGCGGCCCGGCGAGGCATGACCCGGGAGCGGGGGCGTTGAGCCGGCCGGTGGCGCTCGACGGGTCGGTCGCGATCGTCACCGGCGCCTCACGCGGCATCGGCGCGGCGACGGCCCGGGCGCTGTCCCAGCGGGGTGCCCGGTTGGGGCTCGTCGCGCGGGATGAGGGCGGCCTGGCCGCGGTCCGCAGCGGGCTCGCCGGGCCGGCTGTGGTCGCGGTGGCCGACGTGACCGACCGCGCTGCGGTCGACGCCGCGGTCGCCGCGGTGGTCAACCAGCTCGGTCCCGTCGACGTGCTGGTCAACAACGCCGGCGCCGGCGGGTACGCCTCGGTGCTCGAGGAGGATCCCGACGCCTACGAGCGCCTGATGCGCCTCAACTACCTGGGCACCGTGCACGCCACCCTCGCGGTGCTGCCGGCGATGGCCCGCCGCCGGCGAGGCCACATCGTGAACGTGGCCTCGGTGGCCGGGCGGCTGGGTGCGCCCTTCGAGGCGGCGTACTCGGCCAGCAAGTTCGCGGTGGTCGGCTTCAGCGAGTCGCTGGCCGCGGAGATGGGGGCGTTCGGCGTGGCCGTCTCGCTCGTCGAGCCCGGCCCGGTCGACACGTCGTTCGCCGACGCCCGGGGGGTTCCCTTCCAGCGCGAGCACCCACGACCCCGGTCGGCCGAGGAGGTCGCCGGCGCGGTGGTGCGAGCGATCGAGGCCGGGCGCTTCGAGCAGGTGCTGCCGCGCTGGCTGCGGGTCGGGACGATGGTGCGTGGCCTCGCGCCGGGGCTCTACGCCAAGGGCCTACTGCGCGACGCCGCCGCCGAGTCGGCGGCGCTGGCCGAGCGCTTCCCCGCCGACGGCTGACCCGTCCGGGCGAGGGGTCGTCTCCTGGCGGTGCGACGCGCTGGGCCGGTGTGGTGGTCTCAGGCCTGGCAGCGGTCGCGCAGCAGCTCGACCACGGGCACGCTGGCCTTGTTGGCACCCTGGCGCTTGATCTCGAAGGCCACGTGCCGGCCGTCGGCCAGGTCGAGGTCGGCCCGCAGCGTGATCTTGCCCTCGGTGAGGCTGACCGCGGTGACGTCGGCGTAGGCCACCTGGGCCAGCGGGTCGCCACTGGGCTTGCCGGTGAACGAGGCGTTGCACAGGCTGAAGCGCTCGGGCCCGACGCCCAGCCAGCCGAACTGGCCGATGGTGACGTCGGACGGGGCGCTGCGGGCCCCCGACGTGAAGCCGGCGCCCACCACCCCGCCGACCGTGCCGCCGATCTGGGCCACCGTCCCACCCGTGCGGGTGATGGGGCAGGCGGCGTCGACGGGCTCGCCGAGGTGATCGGTCATGCGCTGCGCGTACTTGTCCTTGCCGGCCATGTCGATCCCCCTCGGTCGCACTGCCGTTGCCGGCGCGACGATACGGCCTGGCGGTGAGCGCTGCTCGGTGTGCCCTCGGCCCGCGGGCTCAGCGCGCGGGCTCAGCGCGCGGGCTCAGCTCGCGGGTGGCCGCCAGTCGGGGTCTCGGCCGGTGAAGGCGATCAGCTGGTCCTGGGTGGAGGCGCCGTGGCCGACCGCGACCTTGGGGCCGTAGTGGCCGCTGCCCCGCAGCATCTCGTCCATCGGCTGCATCCCGACGAGCATCTCCTGGGTGAGCACACCGTCGAGGTGGACCTCGTCGGCCCGGCCGAGCGCGGCGGCGAGGTCCCACGTGTGGACGAGGACGTCGCCGGTCACGAGCATGGAGATGGCGGTCTCGATGCTGAGCTCCCCGGGCGGGCCGGCGTCGAAGGTGCGCGACGCCACCTCGGGGTCCTCGAGCGCTCCTTGGAGGGCGGCGGCGAAGGCGTCCCACGCCGGTGCGAGCGCGGCGTCGTCCGCCCCGGTGGGCGGGGTCGGCAGCTCGAGCCCGCTTCGACCCAGCACGTCGGGCACCCAGGTGAGCAGGTGGCGCACGACGTCCCGGGCCACCCAGCCATCGCACGGGGCCGGGCGATCCCAGGCGTCGGCGGGCACGGCGTGCACCAGGTCGGCGAAGGCGCCGGCGATCCGGCGGAAGCGCTCCGCGGAGGTGTCGGCCACGGCGACCAGGTCGTCGAGGCGGTCGAAGGTCTGCTGCATGCCACCCTCCATGCCGCTGTCGACGTGGCCGTCGCGGTTGGCCTTCGACGAGTGCTGCACGAGGGTCTGGAGCGTGGTGACCCCGTCGTCCTCGGTGAGGGTCATGGTGTTGAGCGCGGCGGCGTCGGGGAAGCCCTCGAACACCTCGGTGCTCACGATGCGGGCGGGCGCCTCGATCGACCGGTACTCGCCGTGCCACGCCAACTCGTCACCGCCGGCGGTGCGGCACAGGTAGCGCCACGCGCCACCGGGGCGCAGGTCGACCTCGCAGGCGACGAGGGGGCAGTCGTGCGGCCCCCACCAGCGCAGCAGGTGGCGGGGCGTGGTGAGCAGGTCCCACACGAGGGCGCGGGGCGCCTCCAAGGTCCGGGTGATGAGGATCTCGGTGTCGGTCGGGAGCTCGACCGTGGCCGAGCCGTGGCGGGTGGCCATCAGCGGCCTCCTTCTCGTTCCGGGTGTTGGATCTCGTCGAGGTAGTCGTCGAGGCGGTCGTAGCGCTCGTTCACGTCGGCGGTGAGGCGGTCCAGCCAGCCGGCCAGGGGGGCCAGCGCCGCACGGTCGAGCCGGTAGATGCGGGTCCGCCCCTCGGGCCGGCACTGCACGGCGCCGGCCTCGCGCAGCACGCCGAGGTGCTTGGACACCTGCGGTTGGGGCCGCTCGAGCAGGGCGACGAGCTCGCCCACCGTGGCTTCCCGGGTGGCGAGCACCTCCAGGATGCGCCGGCGGGACTCGTCGCCGATCACGCTGAACACGTCCGTCGCCACGGCGTTCGGAGCCATGCCGAGGACTATCGCATACCCATATCGGAATGTAAAGACCGTTCCCGGACGTCACGGAACGGGCGCCACGGACGGACGCCGCGGACGGGCACGGACCGACGTGGTGGATCGATGCCACGGCAGACCTCGCCGTTCAGCACCGGCGGGGGCCGAGCCGTGCCGACCCGACCGGTGTTCGGCACCAGCGGGGGCCAGAAGGGCGTCGGCTCGTCGACCCCCCGTTAGGTTGGCGCGCCGTGGGCACAGGGGGCGCAGGGGGTTCAGCGGAGGGCACGCGGGTGCTGGTCGCCGGGTTGGGCGACACCGGCGTGCTCGTCGCGACCAACCTGCCCAAGGGCCTCGACGTCACCGCGGTCGGCACCCGGCCGGCACTGGTCAGCGGCCAGCAGCTCGGCAACCGGCTGGCCGACCCCGACGGGTGGCGGCGCAACTACCTGTTGCCGCTGCGCCGGTTCCGCCGCCTCGACCGGGCCCGGGTGCTCCACGGCCGGATCGCGAGCGTCGACCTCCCCGCCCGGCAGGCGGAGGTCGAACTGGCCGACGGGACCACGACGGTCGTGGCCTACGACGCGCTGGTGATCGCCACCGGGGTGACGAACGGGTTCTGGCGCAACGACCGGGTCGAGCACCTCGCCGGCGTGGAGGCAGGCCTCGACCGGGTGGCCGAGCAGGTCGGGGCCGCGTCTGTGATCGCCGTGGTCGGCGGCGGCGCCACCGGGGTCAGCGCGGCCTACAACCTCGCCCGACGCCACCCGGACACCGACGTCCACCTGTTCTTCGCCCAGGGCGAGCCCCTCCCCGGCTACCACCCCGAGGCCCGGCGCCGGCTGGCCCGCCACCTCGAGAAGGTGGGCGTGCACCTGCACCCGGGGCACCGGGCCGCGCTGCCCGAGGGCTTCGAGGGCGAGGAGCTCACCCACGATGCGATCGAGTGGTCGACGGGTCAGCCGTCGTTCACGGCCGACGTGGTGCTGTGGGCGGTGGGCCGGGTGCGCCCCAACACCGGCTTCCTGCCCGCCGAGGTGCTCGACGAGCACGGCTTCGTGCGCGTCGACGAGCACCTCCGGGTGCCCGATCACCCCGACGTCTTCGCGGTCGGTGACGTGGCCGCCACCGATCCCAACCGCAGCTCGGCCCGCAACTGGGGCTACCGGGTCGTCACCCACAACGTGGCCGTGGCCCTGAAGGGCTCGGGCACGCTGAAGGCCTTCACCCCGCCGCGCTACCGGTGGGGCTCGATCACCGGCATCCAGGACGACGGCCTCACGGTCGTCCAGCCCAACGGCAAGGCCTTCCGGGTCCCCCGCTGGGCGGTGCAGCCGCTGCTCTTCCGCTTCTTCACCCAGACGTTGCTCTACCGGGGCCTGCGCCGCGCCCGATGAGGGTCGGCGCTATGGCGCGTTGAAGCCGCGGACGACGAGCCAGATCCCCAGCACGAGCTCGCTGAGCGCGAACGGCGCCGTGAGGGCGGCCTCGACGGGTCCCGCCAGGTCCGTGTAGGTCGCCGCCACGCCGCCGATCGCCAGGAGCACGGCGCCGACGAGCCCCCAGACCGCCAGCCAGATCGGCAGCAGCCGGGCACGAAGGAACATGGCGTTGAGGAGGACGGCCCCGATCCCGAGGAACAGGACCGTGCCCCACAGGTAGGTGACGCCCCGGGTCTCGCTCAGCAGGTGGACGAGGCCCGGTGCTTCCTCAGGGGTCACGGACGATCCGTCTCGGGTGAGGGTGGCCGCGACCAGCCCGCTCACGGTGGCACCCAGGATCAGGGTCGACTCGATGACCCGGACTCCGACGTAGCTCATCGCCAGGCCGGGGTCACGTCGTGACAACACGGGGTAGGCCATGGCCGCGATGCCGACCACGCAGAGCACGAGGATCACCTCGAGGAGGGCACCACTGACGAGTTGGGCGTCGGCACCGGCGAGGTCGGCCACGGACGCCGCGTCATCGACGGGTGCGAGGAGTCCGCCGCCGACGATCGACACCACCCAGGCGAGCAGGAACAGGACACCCACGGTTCGGGCCGTCGTGCGATCCGACATCGCTGCCACCTCCTCAGGCTGCGACACGGTGCCGCTCTCCAACCACGGTGCGCCACGAGCGACCCAGCGCAACAGGGCCGGAAGCCCCGATCAGAAGTCCGGCGCCGCCATCGCCGACGGAACACACTCACCGACACCTGACCCCTCCCTCCGGGGACTCCCACTACTGTGACCGAGCGGTTATCGACGTGCCGCCCGACCCGGGGAGAGAGTGGCCGTGGGCCAGCCCAACATCTTGTTGATCATGACCGACGAGGAGCGCTACCCGCCCCCGTACGAGGACGCCGCCACCGCGGCGTTCCGGCGGACCCAGCTGCCCGCCCGCGAGTCGCTCCGCGCCGGCGGCGTCGAGCTGCACCGCCACTACGCCGGCTCCACCGCCTGCGTGCCCAGCCGGGCGACGCTGTTCACCGGCCAGTACCCGTCGCTGCACGGCGTGGCCAAGACCGACGGCACCGCCAAGCAGAACACCGACCCGGCGATGGGGTGGCTCGATCCCGACGAGGTGCCCACGCTGGGTGACTGGTTCCGGGCCGGCGGCTACCAGACCCACTACCGGGGCAAGTGGCACGTGAGCCACGCCGACCTCGTCATCCCCGGGGGGCACGTCGGGCTGATGGCGTCCGACGACGACGGGCGGCCGATCCCCGAGGCCGTCGCCGCCTATCGCAAGGCCGACCGGTTGCATCCCTTCGGCTTCTCGGGATGGATCGGGCGCGAGCCCCATGGCGCGGCCAAGTGCGACTCCGGCACCGTGCGCGACGGGGTGTACGCCGAGCAGGTCACCGAGCTCTTCGCCGACCTCGCGGCGGCGCGCGGCGACGGCCCCTGGCTGTCGGTGGCGTCGTTCGTGAACCCGCACGACATCGCCTTCGCCGGTGGCCTCTACGAGCTGCTGCTCGGCTTCGCGCCCACCGACGGCACGGTCCCCGAGATCCCGGAGGCGCCCTCGCAGGCCGACTCCTTCGCCGGGCGCCCCGCCTGCCAGGAGCAGTTCATGGGGGTGTGGCCGCGGATGGTCGCCGAGCAGCCGGCCGACCTGGCCTACCGCCAGCTGTACTACTATCTCCACAAGATCGTGGACGGGGCGATCGGCCGCATCCTGGAGGCGCTCGAGTCCTCGGGCATGGCCGACGACACCATCGTGGTGTTCACCTCCGACCACGGCGACCTGCTGGGCGCCCACGGCGGCCTGCAGCAGAAGTGGTGCAACGCCTTCGACGAGGCCACCCGTGTCCCGTTCCTCGTGCGCGGTCCGGGGATCGCGCCCGCCCCTGACGGCTTCTCGTTGCCCACCAGCCACGTGGACCTGATCCCGACCCTGCTCGGCCTGGCCGGCATCGACGTCGAGCGGGCGGCCGCCGGCGTCGCCGCGCACCACACCGAGGCGCGCCCCCTGCCCGGGCGCGACCTCAGCGGCCTCCTCACCGGGTCGACGGCCCCGGACGAGCTCGTCACGCCGGTCTACTTCATGACCGAGGACGACGTCACCCGGGGGTCGACCCAGACCAACGTCCTCACGGGCGATGCGTTCGACGCGGTCGACCCTCCGTGCTTCATCGAGTCCGTGGTGGCGCCGCTGCCCACCGGGGCCGACGGGGCGGTCGAGCTCTGGAAGCTGAACCACTACTACGAGCGCCTCGACGAGTGGGACGCCGAGCACGGCCGTGCCCCCTCCCCCTTCGCCGGCCCGGCCGCCGAGCCTGCGTGGGAGGTGCACAACCTCACCGCCGACCCGCAGGAGCGCCGCAACCTCGCCGACGACGCCACCGCGCCCCTCGGCGACCTGCGGGCCGTGCTGGAGGCCGAGCGTGACGCCAAGCGGCTCGTGCCCTCGATGCGCAACCCCTAGAAGGGTCCTTGTTCACTGCCCGGTCGGCCGGACCGCACCCGCGGTGACCGGGACGTTGCACTGAGATCTGTCGCGCCCCCAGTGGATGCCGCGCGACAGTGGGCGGCCGTGGGGGGCCTGTGATGGAGGAGATCCGAATCGCCGACCTGCGCGAGCCGCAGCGCGACGCGGACGCGCAGGCGCTCTACGACCTGGCCTTGTCGATGAACATCGACCTCACGCCGGCCGCCCTCGTCGCCTCGGCCGAGCGCCACACCCGCCTCGACGACTTCGGCGACCCGACCCTGCTGGACCGCCTCGCCGCCCAGGTCGCCGCGGTCGAGGCCGACACCGGCCTGTCGGGGCTGGGCCGCCTCATCGTGCGCCGGCGTCTGGTCGGCCTGCTGTCGGCCCGCCTCCGCTTCGAGGACTTCGTGCGCCGCCATCCCGAGGCCCTCGACGTGGAGCTCGAGCCGCCCGTCGTCGTGGTGGGGCTGCCCCGCTCGGGGACGACCCACCTGGTCAACGTCCTGGCCGCCGACACCCGCTTCCGGTCCATGCCCTGGTGGGAGGTGGCCGAGCCCATCCCGGTTCTGGGCGACGGCCCGGGGCGCGACGGCGTCGATCCCCGCTACCTGCGCTGCCTCGCGGACCACGAGGCCGCGATGGCGGTGGCGCCCCTCACCGCCCTCATGCACGACCGACCGCCGTGGTCGATCGAGGAGGAGTGCGAGCTGCTCGACCTCGACCTCTGCACCTACGTGCTCGAGTGGCACGCCCGGGTGCCGGCCTGGCGCGACCACCAGGAGACGCTGGACCACGACGCCCACTACGCCTTCCTGCGCCGTGAGCTCCAGGTGCTCTCCTACCTGCGGGGCCCGAACCGCTGGGTCCTCAAGTGCCCGCAGCACCTCGAGCGCCTGGGCCCGCTGTTGCGGACCTTCCCGGACGCCACCATCGCCTTCACCCTGCGCGACCCGGTCGCGGTGCTCCAGTCGGCCATCACCATGCTCGCCTACGGCGACCGGAACCGCCGGGTCGCCGTCGAGCCCGACGAGCTGGCCGCCTACTGGGTCGAGCGCATCGAGTCGCTGCTGCGGGCCGGGGTGCGCGACGCCCACCTCATCCCCGAGGGTCGGCGGGTGGACGTCGAGTTCCGCGCCTTCATGGCCGACGACCTCGCCATGGCCGCGCGCATCCTCGACGTGGCCGGTGTGGGGGTGACCGACGAGGCCCGGGCCCAGCTGGCCGCCTACGTCGGCGGCAACCCGCGGGGCAAGGACGGCCGGGTCGTGTACGACCTGCGGGCCGACTTCCACCTCCAGCCCGCCGACCTCTACGACCGCTACGCCTTCTACTTCGAGGCCTTCCCCCAGATCACCCCGGAGGTGCGCTGATGCCCGGCATCCACCGCGAACGGCCCGGCGCCGACGCCATCGCCCCGGCCACCGACGCGCCCGCGGTCGACGTGGGCGACGGCGTGTGGCTCTCGCCGGGCCTGAGCAACAGCTACCTGATCACCTCCTCGGACGGCCGGGTGGTGGTCAACAGCGGCATGGGCTTCGAGGGCCCGCTGCACCGGGCCACGTACGACGCCGTCGACGGCTCGCCCATCCGGGCGGTGATCCTCACCCAGGGCCACTACGACCACGTCGGCGGCCTCCCCGTCCTCGTCGACGAGGGCACCGACCTGATCGCCCAGGCCAACCACCGCGTGTGGCGCGACGACAACCAGCGCCTCGAGGCCTTCCGCTCCCGCAACTCGGCCTTCGCCTGGATCGACGCCATCCTCGCCGCCATGGAGCACACCCGGGCCCTCGGGGTGGAGGCGGCGCCGTCCGAGCTCCCCGAGCCGACCGTCCTCGTGGACGAGCGCCTCGAGCTGACCGTGGGCGACCGCGAGCTCGTCCTGCTCGCCACCCCGGGCGGCGAGACCTTCGACTCGCAGGTGGTGTGGCTGCCCCAGACCGCCACCCTGCTCTCGGGCAACCTCACCGGCCCCCTGTTCGGGCACGTGCCCAACCTCGTGACCATCCGGGGCGACCGCTACCGGGACGCCCTCACCTACATCGACTCGCTCGACGTCGTGAAGGAGCTGCGCCCCGAGCGGCTCCTCACCGGCCACTTCGACCCGATCGAGGGCGCCGACCGCATCGCCGAGGAGATCGAGGCGCTGCAGGAGGCCATGCGCTGGGTGCACGACCGCACCGTCGACGGCATGAACGCGGGCGCCGACGTGTGGGAGCTGATGCGCACGGTCCGGGTGCCCGACCACCTCGACGTCGGCGAGGGCTACGGCACCACACCGTGGAACGTGCGGGCCATCTGGGAGAACTACGCGGGCTGGTTCCACCACCGCTCCACGACCGAGCTGTACGGGGTGGCGCCGCTGGCGGTCGCCCCGGACCTCGTGGCCGCGGCCGGCGCCGACGTCCTCGTCGCGGCGGCGCAGGCCCACCTCGACGGCGGCCGCCCGGTGGAGGCCCTCCAGCTCACCGACGTGGTGCTGGCTGTCGAGCGGCGCCACGCCGTCGCCACCGCGGTGGCCCTCGCCGCCCACGAGGCGCTGCTCGACGCCTCGGTGAACTTCTGGGAGCGGGCCTGGCTGCGCCGCTCGATCGAGAAGCTGGCCCGCTGATGAGCGGCACCGTCAGCTTCGACTTCACCGGCGCCCGGGTGCTCGTCACCGGCGGGACGAGCGGCATCGGCCACGCGGTGGCGACCGCCTTCGGGGCGGCCGGCGCCGACGTCACCGTCACCGGCACCCGCACGGGCCCGGGCGCCTACGAGACCGAGCTGTCGGGGTTCGGCTACCACCAGCTCGACGTGGCCGACCCCGCCTCGGTGGACGCGCTGGTCGTCTCGATGGTGGGCGGCTTGGGGGCCGGGCGGAACGGGCTCGAACTGGCTCCCGATGCGACCGCTCCAGCGGTCGGATCGGGAGCCAGAACGGATCGGTCGAGCGCCGAGCACGCCGGGGTCGACGCCGGCGCCGCCCCGCTGGACGTGCTGGTCAACAACGCCGGCGCCAACCTGCCGGGCGGGCGGGACGAGTGGACGCCCGAGGGCTTCGCGGCCGCCATCGAGCTGAACCTCGTCGGCCCCCAGCGCCTCACCACCGGGCTGCGGAAGCTGCTGTTCGCCAGCGAGCACCCCGGCGGCGCCAGCGTGGTGAACCTGGCGTCGATGACGGCGTTCCGCTCGACCGACATCGTCCCCGGGTACGGCGCCGCCAAGGCGGCGATGGTCACCCTCACCGCCAACCTGGCCCGACGTTGGGCCGCCCGAGGGGTGCGGGTGAACGCCGTCGCTCCCGGCCTGATCGACACGCCGATGACCGCCCCCATGGCGGCGTTCCCCGAGCTCATGGACGCGGAGCTGGCCCGCATCCCGATGGGGCGCACCGGCACCCCCGACGAGATCGCCGCCGCCGTCCTCTTCCTGTCCAGCGCGGCGGCGGGCTACGTCACCGGCACGACCTTCGCCGTCGACGGCGGCTACCTGACGAGCTGAGCGAAGTAGGACCGAGGAGCGTCACGATGCGACAGGTACGAGTGCACGGCCCCGGCGACGTCCGCCTCGACGACGTCCCCGACCCTGATCCCGGCCCCCGCGACGCCCTCGTGCGGGTGGCCGCCTGTGGGATCTGCGGGAGCGACCTCAGCTACATCCGCCTCGGCGGCATGGCGGGCCCCGGTCCCGAGCCGCTCTGCCTCGGCCACGAGATGGCCGGCACCGTGGAGTGGGTCGGCCCCGAGGTCACCGGCGCCCGGGTGGGTGACCGGGTGGTCGTGCAGCCGGGCAGCGAGGACGCCGGCCGCATCGGTGGCGGCGCCCCGATGGGCGGGCTCACGCCGCTGCTGCTCGTCCCCCTGGCCGACCGCTTCCTGCACCCGGTGCCCGACGACCTGCCCCTCGACGTGGCCGCCTTCGCCGAGCCGCTGGCGGTGGGGATGCACGCCGCCGACCAGGCCGACGTGCGCCCCGGCGACGGGGTCGCGGTGTTCGGCTGCGGCCCGATCGGTCTCGCCGCCATCGCCACCCTGGTCGACCGCGGCCACGAGAAGGTGGTGGCGGTCGAGCCCAGCGCCACCCGTCGCGAGCTGGCCCTCGGCCTCGGCGCCCAGGCCGCCCTCGACCCGACCGCCACCGACGTGTGGGGCGAGCTCGCCGAGCTCCACGGCACCTCTCCCTTCCTCTTCGGCCCGACGCCCGCCACCGCGGCCTTCATCGAGGCCTCGGGGGTCGACCGGGTGATCACCGACGTGATCGACCACGCCGCGTTCGGCGCCCGCCTGTCGGTCGTGGCGCTGCACTACTCGCCGGTGCCCACCAGCTTCCTGCTCGTGCTGATGAAGGAGCTGACCCTGCGGGGGTCGATGGAGTACCCGCCCCGGTTCGCCGACTCGATCGACCTGCTCGCCCGGCGCGACCTCGCCCCGCTGCTCACCCACCGCTTCGCGCTGGACGACATCGACGCTGCCCTCGCCACCCTCGAGGGCTCGTTGGACTGCGGCAAGGTGCTGGTGACCATCGACCCGTCGCAGTCATGACCGGCCGCGTCCACCCCGCTTCCGAACTGGCACCGGATTTCGGTGCCAGGGCACCGAAATCCGGTGCCAGAACCGGTCGTCGTGTCATGGTGCGCGGGTGCCCTACGACCTGAGCGACCCGGGGGTCCTGCTGTCGGAGGCGGTGCTCGCCGACCCCCGGCCGCTCTACGACCAGCTGCGGCGGGAGGCGCCGGTGTGGCGGCTCCCGGGCCAGGACACCTTCCTCGTGGCCGACCCCGGGCTCGTCCGCGAGGCCGTGGGTCGCCCCGCCGACTTCTCGTCGAACCTCGTGACCCTGCTGCGCCGCGGCCCGGACGGCTGTCCCGTCCCCTACCAGCTGCTGGCCTTCGGCGACCCGACGAACGTCCTCGCCACCGCCGACCCGCCGATCCACACCCGTCACCGCCGCCTGCTCCAGCAGCACCTGAGCCCGGCGGCCGTGGCGTCGCTCGCCCCCGCCATCGAGGCCATCGTCGACGAGCAGCTCACGCCCCTGCTGGGCGCCGGCCCGGTGGACGGGGTCGCCCGTCTGACCGACCCGGTCCCCATCCGCACCGTGTGCGAGCTGATCGGCCTGCCCGACGCGCCGGCGGACCGCCTCACCGACCTGGTGGCGCGCACCGGGGCCCTGCTCGACGGCATGGTCGACGCCGAGGGGGTGGCCGCGGCGTCGGCTGCGGCCCTCGAGCTCGGTGTCCTCGTCCACACCGCCCTCGACGCCGCCCTGGCCCTTCCGCCGGACGAGCGGCGGGGCCTCCTGGCGGTCTTCGGCGCCGATCTCACCGAAGGTGAGGTGACCGAGGACGAGGTGAAGAACATGCTCCTCATCCTCGTGTCGGCCGGCTCGGAGACGACCGCCAGCCTGTTGGCCACCGCGGTCGAGACCCTGGCCGCCGACCCCGCCCGCCAGGCGTGGTTGCGGGCCCACCCTGACGAGATCCCAGGGTTCGTGGAGGATCTGCTGCGGGCCGACGGGCCGTTCCAGTTCCACTACCGGCACGCCCCCGCGGACACCGAGCTCGGAGGCGTGGCCATCCCCGCCGGGAGCAGGGTCCTGCTCCTGTGGGCCGCCGCCAACCGGCCCGCGCCCGACGGTCCCGCTGACGGGACTGCCGACGGCCCGCGGCCCCCGCACTACGCCTTCGGCAAGGGCCTGCACTTCTGCATCGGGGCCCCCATCGCCCGCCTGGAGGCCCGCCTGGCCCTCGAGCAGATCCTGGGCCGCACGGCGGCGATCACCCTCGTCCCCGACGACCCCCCGACCCGCCGCCCGAGCATCTTCCTGCGCCGCCACGCCCGCCTCCCCGTCGTCCTCACGCCGGCGTGAACCCCGCGCCGTCGGGTGCGGCCATGATGGCGCCGTGACCACGGTCGACTTCGAGGGGTACCAGGGGCTGCGCCTGGCCGGCGACCGCTTCGGCGGCGAGGGCGACCCCGCCGTGGTGTTCCTCCATGGTGGTGGCCAGACCCGCCACTCGTGGGGAGGGACCGCCGCCCGGGTGGCCGAGCGGGGCACGGTCACCCTCACCCTCGACTCCCGCGGCCACGGCGACTCGAACTGGGCGCCGGACGGCGACTACCGGCTGGCCAGCTTCGCCTTCGACCTGCAGGCCGTGATCGCCCCGTTCGCGGTGCGGCCGGCGCTGGTCGGGGCCTCGCTCGGCGGGCTCACCTCGATCCTGCTCGCGGGCGAGCTGGCGCCGGGGACCGCTCGCGCGGTGGTGCTGGTCGACATCGTGCCCGACATGGAGCCGGCCGGCGCCGAGCGCATCCGGGCGTTCATGGCCGAGCGGGCCAACGAGGGGTTCGCGTCGCTGGACGAGGCCGCCGACCTGGTGGCCGGCTACAACACCCACCGCAGCCGGCCCGCCGACCCGAGCGGCCTGGCCAAGAACCTGCGTGAGCGCGACGGGCGCTGGTACTGGCACTGGGACCCCCGCTTCATGGACCCGGCCTCGGACATGGCGCCGTCCGAGATCATGGATGTCGACCGCCTGCACGACGCCGTCTCGCGCATGGTCGCCGACGTCCCGGTGCTGTTGGTGCGGGGGCGGATGAGCGACCTGGTCAGCGAGGACAAGGCCGCCGCCTTCCTCACGCGGTTCCCCGCGGTGGAATTCGTCGACGTCACCGGCGCCGGCCACATGGTCGCCGGCGACCGCAACGACGCCTTCACCGAGGCCGTCCTGGCGTTCCTCGACCGCCACGACCTGGTTCGCGGCTGAAGGCGACGCCGACAGGCTGACCACGCCCTCGGCGGGGATCGCCTCGTGACCCCTGGCCACTGAAGGCGCGTGGCTGTATCCTCCGGGACACGTCAGCGAGGGGAGCGACGATGAGGCGACGCACGTGGCGGGTCTGGGTCCCTGCGGTCCTGCTGCTGCTCGTGGTGCTGGGCGTGGTCCCCGCAGGCGCCACGGCCGGTGCGCGCACGGCCGATGCCGTCCGGGCGCCCCGGGGCAACATCTGGCTCCAGGTGAGCGCCGGTGACCGGCACACCTGCGGGATCACGCTGACGGGCCGGCTCTTCTGCTGGGGCTCCGACGCCGCCGGCCAACTCGGCGACGGCGGCACGAACACCGATCAGGGCGCTCCCGTCGAGGTCGCCGGCCCCCGCAAGGTGTGGGTGCAGGTGTCGGCCGGTGGGTTCCACACCTGCGCGCGCACGATCGTCGGCCAGCTCTGGTGCTGGGGGTCGGACGCCTGGGGTCAGCGCGGCGACGGCGGCGCCAACACCGACGTGGGTGAGCCGGTCCGCGTCACCACGGGAGCCACCGCGTGGGCCGACGTGAGCGCCGGATGGCAGCACACTTGCGCCCGCTCGGTGAACCGCCACCTGTGGTGCTGGGGCAACGACGGCAGCGGCCGCCTCGGCGACGACGCCGCCGTGGCCGACCGCACCGAGCCCGTCGAGGTGGCCGGCGCCACCGGCGACTGGCGGGCCGTGACCGCCGGCATCTTCCACACCTGCGCCGTCCGTACGTCGGGGCGCCTGTTCTGCTGGGGCCTCGACGGCGCCGGCCAGCTCGGTGACGGACCGCCGTTGGCCGATCAGCACACCCCGGTCGAGGTCGCCGGCGGGCGCACCGACTGGGCCGCAGTGGCCCTCGGCCGGTCGCACACGTGCGGCCTGGCGCGGACCGGCAGCCTCCAGTGCTGGGGCTGGGACGACGCCGGCCAGCTCGGCGACGATGCCGCCCACGCCAACCAGGCCGTGCCGGTCCCCGTCGCCGGTGCGACCCGCTGGGCGGCGGTGGCCGCGGGCGGCTACCACACCTGCGCGATCGCGGTGGGCCGACACGGTGCCGCGGGCACCGTGTCGTGCTGGGGGCTCGACACGTACGGGGCGCTCGGCGACGACGCCGCCCTGGTCAACCAGCCGGTCCCCCGCCCGGTGGCGGCGTCCCCGCAGCGGGCGACCCTCCTCACCGCCGGCGAGTACCACACCTGCTCGACTCTGACGCCGGGGCGCCTGTCCTGCTGGGGGCTCGACAGCAACGGCCAGGTCGGCGACGGCGGCACCAACACCGACCAGCCCACGCCCGTCCCCGTGGCGGGCTGACCGGCTCCCGGCCGGGAGCCGGGCCGGGTCCGGGCCGGCGGGGCGCCGCCCCGGTCCTCAGATGCCGGTCTGCGCCTGGACGCGACCGGTGGCGATGGCGTCGACCAGGGCCCTGTGGTCGCGCTCGTTCTGCTCGGCGTAGGCCTCGGCGAAGTCGGCGATGGCCCGGTCGAACGTGTCGCTGTTGCCCAGGTAGGCGGCGATGGCCACCCGGTCGCCCGAGCGGGCGTGGCCGCGGGCCAGCGTCCAGCCGCAGATCTTGGCGTAGACCGAGAGGGCCTCGGGCGCCATGGTCTCGATGTCGGCCGACGCCTTCCAGTCCCACAACTGGCGCATGTAGAAGTCGCGCTCGGCACCGTCGGGCGCGGCCACCCGATGATGGCCGAGGAAGATGTCGCCGGCGGCCTGCATCAGCCGCTGACCCTCGACCACCCGCTGGCCGTGGGTGGCGAACTCGCTCTCGCCGGTGAACGCCTCGAGCACGGACGGCTGCGCCTCCTTCACCTGCAGGAAGAAGGGGTCCTGCTCGTCGCGACCGGTGAACAGCACCACCCAGGCCCTGGTGCCGACGCTGCCCACGCCGACCACCTTGCGGGCCACGCGGACGTACTCGTAGCTGTCGAGCAGGTGCCGGCGGTCGGTGTTGAGCGTCTCGCGGTAGCCCTGCAGCACACCGCGGATGAGGGCATCGATGGCGTCGCTCTCGTGGTCGCTGAAGACCTCCTCGATGGGGACCAGCAACGGTGGGTCGGACACGAACTCGAGCCGGCCGTCGACCACCTGCGTGAGCTTGCCGGCCGCCTTCAGGCGGTCCTTCGACTTGGCCTTGTCGATGTTCCTCTGCAGGCGGGCCAGCGTGGCCCGGCCCACGTCCTGGCCGTAGAGGGCCATCACGTCGTCGATGCCCAAGCGGGCGTACCAGATGTCCAGGTTGGACTGGCCGGCGAAGTCGCGCATGGCCTCGCGGTAGGCGCGGGCGGTGGTCTGCACCAGGGCGCGGGTGGGGCCGGCGGCCATGTTCATGGCGCCGCCGGCGATGGCGAAGCTGGCCGCCAGGCGCTTGACGTCCCAGTCGAACGGGCCCGGGTTGGTCTCGTCGAAGTCGTTCATGTCGAACACCAGCGACCGCTCGGGCGAGGCGAACCCACCGAAGTTCGACAGGTGGGCGTCACCGCAGAGCTGCACGTCGAGCGGGACGCGGGGCAGCGAGGCGAGGTCGGCGGCCATCGGCAGGGCCGCGCCCCGGTAGAAGGCGAACGACGACGCCGACATGCGGCCGTAGCGGATCGGCACCAGCTCGGGCACCCGGGTGGCGGCCTGCTGCTCGAGCAGGTCGACGGGGTCGGCCCGGTCGGGCGCCGGTGCCCAGTGGGCGTGGCTCTTGCGGGGCACGGCGGTGCGGGCGGCCTTGCCGAGCGCACGACGCTCGGCGACCGTCGGGGCGGATTCGAGTGCGGGCATGGGGGGCTCTCCTGCTGGGCGAAGCGCTCACCGTAACCAACCGGAGACCCCCTGGTCGCCGGCCCGGGGGCGACCGCGCCGGCAAGGGTGACTCGACCGGCCGGCACTGGGTACCATCAGCGCCGGTGGCGAAGGGATGGGCGGCGCGGCTGATTCGCTTGGGCGACCGCTCGGCCGCCGCGAACGAGCGGGCGTTCGAGCGGCCCGAGCTGCTCCACCCGAACCACACCTCGCGCCGCCGGGGCTGGGCGCACTACGGCGTGATGATCCCCGATCTGCCCGCGCCCCATCGGTACTTCGACGTGATGAGCATCGTCGGCACGCCGGGAGCGTCGGTCTTCGACAACGACCACATGATGCGGGGGTCGCCGCGCAACACCGCCACGTTCGTGTCCGCCACCGCGGCCATGGGCCACTTCGAGGCCTACTCGGTCCGCGACGACTGCGAGCTCGCCGAGGACGGTTCGCTCGTCAGGTTCGGCGAGCACCTGACACTGCGCAACTCCTATCCGGACTTCCGGGTCGAGGCGTCGTACCCCGACGCCGCCTTCCGGGCCGAGCTCGACCTCCGCTCCTCCGCCTCGGTCACCTGGTTCAGCCACAGCGGGTGGTACGACCACTACAGCCTGCTCTGCCAGGTGGAGGGCTGGGTCGAGCTGGGCGGTGAGCGCACGTCGGTCTCGACCCTGTGCACGTGGGAGTACGGCTCGGCGCGCTCCGTGTACAACGTCGCGGACTCACCTCTCCTGGCTCGCCTGAAATTGCCGGTCGACGAGTTCACGTACCAGATCGTGAACCTCGACGGCACGAGCCAGTTGCTGCTCGGACGCAACGTCGTGCGGCGCGTGTCGCTCGGCCCGTTCGCCCAGGTTCGCTCGCTCGACCGTCCGGGCACTCGCACCTACGAGGCGGCCATGGGCATCGATGCGGCGGCCGAGCCCCTGGTGACACCGGACGGCCGGCGGATGGTGGTGCCCGAACGGGTGCGCTGGGAGGTGCGGGACGAGGGCCGCAGCGTCGGCCGCCTCGAGGCGGTCGTGGACACCCCGTGGGTGTACGGGCTGGGCGCCGGCTACGTCGCCGGGTACGAGATCAGCGGCGAGCTCACCGAACGGGCCGGGAACGGGAGCCACGCCCTCGATCGCCGGCGGGGCTACATCGAGTGGTCCGACACCCGGCCGCTGGCGCGCCAGCAGGCTCACCCCGCCGCCGAGCTCGCCTGAGCGGACCCGGCCCCGGGCGTCCACCGGCCGACGGTCAGGGTGCGCGGCCGGGTGCCAGCCGCAGGAGACGACGGGCGTTGCGGTCGAAGGCCGCGCGCAGGGCGGTGTCGCCGAAGGAGGGGTCGAGGGCCTCGTCCCAGCCGGCCAGGTTGGTCCCGGCCACGACCCGGTCGGGGCCGAAGGCGGCGAGCAGCGCCGCCAGCGCGCCGGGCCCGCCGACGTGGGCGTCCCACCAGAGGCGGCCGAGCCGTTCGGCCACCGCCCCCTCGTCGGTCAACGGCGGGGCGGCCCAGGGTCGGGTGCGGGCGGCGTGCTTGATGCGCTCGGCCAGCCACGAGGTGGCACCACCACCGTGGCTGACGCAGACGTCGAGGGCGGGGAAGCGGTCGAGCACCCCACCCAGCACCAGGGTGGCGACCGCGAGGGACTCCTCGTAGAGGAAGCCGAGCCACAGGTCGGCGTCGAAGCGGGCCAGGCGCTCGTCACGGCGGGGTCGCGCCACGCCGTCGGGCACCGGGTGGAAGAACACGGGCACGTCCAACTCCACACACGCGGCCCACACCGGGTCGAAGGCGGGGTGGTCCAGGGCACGGCCCAGGTCGGTGGAGAGGTAAGCGCCCACCAGGCCCAGCTCGGTGACGGCCCGCTCGAGCTCGGTGACCGCTCGGGTCGGGTCCTGCATGGGGAGCTGGGCGAACCCCCGAAGGCGTCCCGGCGCCCCGGCCACGAGCGCGGCGACCTCGTCGTTGTGCCGGCGGCAGAAGGCGTCGGCCCAGGCCGCGTCGGCGTGGGTGAACAGCGTCAGCGGGTTCGGCGACACCACCTGGAGGTCGATGTCGGCCCGGTCCATGGCCGCCAGGCGGAGGTCGAGGTCCATGAAGGGGGTGCCGCGGTAGCGGACCCCCACCAGCCGGTAGTCGCCGACACGGAAGCAGGGCAGCCGGCCGCCGGCGGGGTCGCCCTCGTCCAGGTCGGGGCCGTAGGGGCCGGCCGCGCCCAGCACCGACTCCAGCACCACGTGGGCGTGGAGGTCGATCACGACGGCACCGGCGCGCGGCACGCCCACGCCGCGGCCCGGGTGAGGACCGTGCGGTGCGCGGGGTGCTCGGTGGAGGTGGCGTCGTGGCCGAGCAGGTCGGTGACCACCCGGCCCTGGCCGACCTCCCGGGCCCAGAGCAGCGGGTGGTCGCGGCCCCCGTGGGCCGTGGTGAGCAGCGGGGTGAGCCCGTCCATCTCATCGAGGAACCCGTAGGCCTCGTCCTCGATCACGAAGTCGTCGAGCCCCGCGGTGAGCGGGTGCGCCCGTCCGGCCGGCGTCACCCGGGCGGCGACCGGCCCCCACGGGGGGTGACTGCTGGTCTCCCAGTTCCATGACGCTCCCAACAGGGACCGCCACCGGGGTTGGGCGTCGAAGCAGATGACGGCGGTGTGCAGGGCCAGCAGGCCGCCGCCGCGCCGGACGAAGGACTCGATCACCCGAGCGTCGTCGTCGCCGAGGTGCCGTGCCTGGGTGGGGCGGAGGTGCGCGTAGTGGGGGGTGTCCATGCCCCAGTGCAGGGCGCTCACCGTCAGCAGCGAGAAGGGCGGGCTGTGGCCCGACTCGGCCACGCGCAGGTGGGCGACGCACTCGGCCGGCTCGTCGACGACGGTGGTGCGGACGCCCTGGCGGTCGAGCAGCCGGGCCACGGCCTCGTTCGTCGCCGCGAAGTCGTGGCCGGGGCCGCCGCTGAGCAGGAGGGCGCGGTTCATCCGTGGGGTTCGTCGCCCGGCCCCACCGAATCGACCGACTCGGGACGGGGCAGCCTGCCGATGATGCTCATCGTGACGCCGCCGTCGACGAGGAGCTCGGTGCCGGTGATGTAGGCGGATTCCTCGGAGAGCAGGAACAGCACCGCCGCGGCCACGTCGTCGCCCGTGCCCAGCCGCCCCAGGGGCACCGCGCCCGAGCGTCGCCGGCGGATGTCGGGATCGGCGTACACGGGCTCGGACATGCCGGCGTCGATGAGGCCGGGGGCCACGGCGTTGACCCGGATGCCGGCGCCTCCCCACTCCAGGGCCATCTGCTGGGAGAGGCGGGCCACGGCGGCCTTGGTGGCGCCGTAGGCGCCGGCGTTGGGACCGGGGGCCACGCCGTTCATCGAGGTGACCGTGACGATCGACCCCGGCCGGCCCGCGTCCACGAGACGGCGGGCGACGGCACGGGCGGTGACGAACGTGCCGGTGAGGTTGACGTCGACCACCGCCCGCCAGTCGTCCTCGTCGAGATCGAGGAGGGGGCCGAAGCGCACGATGCCGGCGTTGGCGACCAGCCCGTCGGGCGCGGCCCGCCCCGTGGCGGCACCGAAGCGGTCGAGGGCGGCCTCGATCTGCGTGGCGTCGGTGATGTCGGCCCCCAGCGCCACGGCGGTGTCGCCGAGGCCGTCGGCCACGGCGGCGGCCCGCTCGGGGTCGCGGTCGAGCACACCGACGGTCCAGCCGTCGGAGACCGCGGCCACGGCGATGGACGCGCCCAGGCCCCGGCCCGCTCCCGTGACCAGCACGGTCCGGGCCGGGGCGGGGCCTTCAGCCATCGAGCTCCTCGGCGATGGCGGCCACGACCCGCCGCTGCTCGTCGTCGAGGCCCCCGAGCCGGGCCTCGGTGAGCTCGTCGCCGAAGCGAAGTCGCTCCGCATCGGCGAGCTCGTCGACCGTGGGCATCCACGCCGAGTGCAACAGCAGCGGCACGCACTCGCGTCGGGTGCCCATCAGGACGGCGACGGGACCGGCACCCACCCGGGCGGCGTCGAAGAGCTCCACTCGCACGCCGCGGTCGCTCAGGACGGGCTGCACCACGTAGCCGTCGTGGCCGCCGGGCTCCCCGCCGGCGTAGTCGCTGGCCGACGGGTCCGACCCGTTGCCCCGGGGGGCGAAGCTGGGCGACGTGATCAGGTCCGACGTGTCGGGGTACTCCCACCGGCTCTTCAGCGCCATGCTCCCTCGCTCGAACGTGGCCAGGTAGCCGGGCGTCTCCTCCGCGAGTTGGGCGGGGTCGATGCGGCCTTCGTAGAGCCGGGCGGCGCGCTCGGTGACGCGCCCGGGCCGGCACCCCTGGTAGCTCACGTGGTGCAGGGTCGGCGCGCTCAGGCCCTCGGTGCTCCAGTCCATGGCCGACAGCTGGAGGTTGAAGGTCCAGTCCTCACGGAACCGCCCCCGGTCGAGGACCTTGCCGGACTCGGGGTCGAACACGATCTCGGTGATGGTCTCGGGGGCCATGGCCATGTTGTAGAGGCCGGCCGACGCCGGCGGGATCGGCCGGCCGTGGACGTCGCGGTCGTCGGGCCGCAGGTACAGGGCCAGGTCCATCAGGTCCATGCCCTCCCACACCACCGAGATCCCGTCGCGGTCGTCGTAGCGGGCGTAGAAGTGGCCGTTGGGTGGTGACACCGTGAAGCAGGTGGGGCTGATCGGGGTCCCGGACGGCAACGCGAAGAGGTCGTCCTTGCGGACCAGCCACACCGGCACCGCCTCGTCGATCGTGACCGAGCGCTCGCCGCCGAACATCTCGTCGGCATCGGCCTTGAAGTTGCCCGAGTCGCAGAGGATCACCCAGTCACGGGTCTGGCTCACGGTGTGGGTCGACCCGGGGAAGGAGATCCCCTCGAGCGGCCACCAGCGCACCTCGGTGCCGGTGCGGTCCCACCACACCACCGAGGGCCGCATACCGAAGGTGGGCTCCATGACCGGTTCGAGCTTGGTGGTCCACAGGCCGTCGCGCTCGGGGTCGGCGACGGGGTGGGCGGACGAGAACAGGAAGGGCAGGACCGTGTCGCCGAACATCGACGGCCCTCCCCAGCTGTCGATGTGGCCGACCTCGCCGACGTACTCGAGGGTGCCCGGGTGGAGCTCGACCGGCCGGCCGGCGTCCCAGGTGGTGAACAGCCGGTCGCCCCAGGGGAGGGGGGCGGTGTTGGAGCAGTTCGGCGCACCGAACGGCGAGGTGTACCCCACGGGGCTCGGGGTGAACTGGTGGCCCATGGCGTCGAAGATCCGCTTGCTCGGCGACTCGATGGTGCGGGTCCGCCACGCGAACTGGTCCGCCGGGGCGCCGTGGGTGCCGGGTGTGAGCGAGAGGCGCACGACCACCCCGAAGTCGAAGATGCCGTACGGCAGGCCCCCACCGAGGCCGGGGGCCGAGAACACCATCTCCCCCGAGAGGTCGGTGGGCCAGGTGCCCGACACGACCTCCAGCTCGAAGTCCTGGTGGTGCGCCGTGGTCAGGGTGTCGGGCGTCGGCATGGTGGGCCCCTCGGTGCGGTGGCTGGGTCGGGTGGTCGGGCGTGGCGGTCCGGTGTGATCGGCGGCGCGGTCGCCTCGGTGGCGCGGCGTCGGTGAACAGTGTTTACTACAGGGGGCGCCGGCGAGCGCCGCGCCGGATCCGACCCACCACCCGAGAGGCCCATGGACGCGACCCTCGAAGCGACGATCCGTGCGCAGCTGGCCGAGAACCTGGCCCGCACGGCGCCGCCGCCCGATGCCGTGGCGGTCCCACCCATCCCCTCGGGGCGCTATCACGACGAGCGCCTGTTCGAGCTCGAGCGCGAGCGCGTGTGGCGGCGCACCTGGCTCTTCGCCACCCACGTCTCGTCGATCCCCCGACCGGGCGACTACACCACCTTCGACCGCTCGGGCGCGCCCATCGTGGTGGTGCACGGCGACGACGGCGTGATCCGGGCCTTCTACAACAGCTGCCGCCACCGGGGGGCGCCGGTGGTGCGCGACGCCTGCGGCACGGCCCGGCGTCTGACCTGCCAGTACCACTCGTGGTCCTACGACCTCGCCGGGGTGCTCAAGGCGGTGCCCGACGCCCGGAGTTTCGCCGACCTGGACCAGGCCTCGTTGGGGCTCGTTCCCGTACGGTGCGAGACCTGGGAGGGTTGGGTGTTCGTCAACGAGGACCTGGAGGCGGCGCCGCTCGTCGAGTTCCTGGGCCCGCTGTGCGACCAGATGCGCGAGGTCGACGGGCCCTCGTTGCGCACCCTCGGCACCCAGGTCCACACCGTGGCGGCCAACTGGAAGGCCATGGTCGACGCCTTCCTGGAGGTGTACCACATCCGCACCGTGCACCCGGACAACGCCGCGCTGCTCTACGACGACGCCACGGCCACGGTGGCCATGCTGCCCAACGGCCACAGCCGCCTCACCGTGGGCGTCAAGCCCGAGATGCTCGGCATCATGGACCCCTCCCCCGCGGCCGACAACCCCTCGGTGGGCGACCTGTGGCGCGAGACGAGCACGTCGTTCGGGTGGTTCCCCAACATCGTCGCCCCGCTCGACACGGGTGCCTTCCCGCTCCTCTGCATGTGGCCGATCGATCGCCGGACCACCGAGCTCGAGCTCCAGTGGTTCGCCCCCGACTGGGGTGACGGTGATCCCCCCGACGAGCACACCCTGCGCATGACCCTGTTCGAGACCGTGATGGCCCAGGACACCGCCAACATGGGTGCCATCCAGCGCTCGGTCGAGTCCCGGGGGGCGCGGGACTTCCAGATCGGCTGGCACGAGCGGCTCATCCACCACTTCCACCGCGCCGTCGACCTCGCCGTCGGCCCCGATCTCCCCGAGGAGCTGGCCGTCTCCGCGGCCCTCGACCGGTTCGTCGAGCACGACTGAGCCGCGACCCCTCGCCCACCGTCCCCGTCCCACCCGACAGGAGGCTCGCAGTGTCGAGCACCACCACCCGCACCTCGCCCATCGTCGGGCAGGTCACCAACGCCGCCCACCAGCCCGACCTCGACGGCAACCACTTCCCGGTCGCCGACGAGATCGACGCGAGTGGCTGCGCGGTGACCGGGGAGCTCCCCCCGAGGCTCCGGGGCAGCTTCGTGCGCAACGGCCCGAACCCCGCGTTCGAGCCGATCGGCCGCTACAGCGCGCTCGACGGTGACGGGATGCTGCACGCCATCACGATCGGCGACGGTGCGGTCGCCTACCGCAATCGCTGGGTGCGATCCCGCGGTCTCCAGGCCGAGGTGGCCCACGGCGCCGCCGTCTACCCGGGCCTGGGGGACGTCATGAACTTCCCCAGCCGCGAGCTGACGGGTGACGCCGGACCGGTGAAGAACCCGGCCAACACCCACATCGTCGAGCACGCGGGCAGGCGCCTCGCGCTGTGGGAGGGCGGTCTCCCCACCGAGGTCACCCCCGACCTCGACACGGTGGGGGAGTACGACTTCGGTGGCCGCCTGGCCGGGGCGATGACCGCCCATCCCCGCCTCGACCCACGCACCGGCGAGATGATGATGTTCGGCTACTCGCTCTTCGAGCCGTACCTCCGCTACCACGTGGTGGACGCCGACGGCACGCTCTCGCACAGCATCGAGCTCGACCTGCCCGCGCCGGTGATGATGCACGACCTGGTGATCACCGAGCGCCACACCGTGTTCCTCGAGTCCCCGCTCGTGTTCGACCTGGCCAACCTCGGCAAGGGATCGATGGTGTCGTGGATGCCCGAGCGGGGCGCCCGCATCGGGGTCCTGCCCCGGCGCGGCGGGCCCGACGACATCCGCTGGTTCGAGATCGAAGCCGGGCACGTGCAGCACTTCTGGTCGGGCTGGGAGGCCGGCGACCGCATCGAGTTCCACGGTTGCCGCTACGACCACCCCGACTTCGGCATCGACAACACCACCGAGCTCGACCGCCGGTCGGCCAAGGACCACAACGCCCGGCCGGCGCGGTTCTGGGTCGACCTCCGGGCCGGCACCGCGGGCTGGTCGCCCATGGACGACCTCGAGGGTGACTTCAACCGGATCAACCCCGACCACGACGGGGTGCCGGTCCGGTACCTCTACATGTCGGCGTTCACCCAGCCCGGCCGGCACCTCGGCGACTTCGACGCGGTGGTGAGGTACGACGACGTGTCCGGGGAGCGCCAGGTGTGGTCGGCCGGCCCTGCGGGCCACGTCGGCGAGAGCGTGTTCGCCGCCGACCCGGAGGGAACCGCCGAGGACGACGGGTGGCTGCTCAACGCGGTGTACGACGAGGAGCGCGACGCCACCGATCTCGTGGTGCTCGACGCCCGGGAGGTCTCGGCCGGGCCGATCGCACGGGTCCACCTGCCCCGGCGGTTGCCCTTCGGCTTCCACGCCAACTGGTTCCCGCGGGCGGACGCGTGAGCCCGGGGAACGCCGCCTACGTGGCCGAACGGGCGGGAGGGCGGGGCCCGAACGGCCCGGCGACGCAGGAGCCAGGAGTGGGGCGCATGAGCGTCCGGCGGCGCCCGTTGCTCGTCGGCGCGTCGGCCGTGGTGCTGGTGCTCCTCGCGTCTGCGTGCAGCGACGAGGGAACCTCGGAGGAGGCGTCGGCATCGCCGGCGAGCTCGACCACCGCGCTCGCCCCTGAGGCGGAAGCGCTCGCCGGCCGCTACGCCCACTACGACGTGGTCGCCTACGAGGGCGACGACATGAAGACCCTGATCATCAGCTACGGGCTGACCGACTACGACGTGGTCGACGGTGAGCTGATCACGACCGACCGCTTCTGCTTCTCGGAGCACCGCAGCGACCAGCCCATCAGCGTCGAGATGTCCGACGCCGCGACGCAGGCCATCCGACCGGTGCCCGTCGCCGTCACGGTGACCTCGGACGACGACGGGGTCCACCTGTCGCGCCCGGCGACGCCCACCGGCATCGGGGTGCGGCTCGAGGACCCGGCCAACGATCCCCTCCCCACCGACCCGGACGACCCTCGGATCGCCGACGACGACGGCGACGGCAAGCCCGGTGTCACCGCCCGCATCACCGTCACCCCCGAGCTGACCGGCGAGATCTACCTCGCCCGCCGCGAGATCTTCGCCTACGAGGTGGATCTCCAGCCGGACGGGTCGCTCACGGGCACCGTCGACGACCACTCGGAGCAACTCGTGATCGGTGCGTCCGACGAGGCCTTCGAGACGAACGCCCAATGGGAGCAGTACCCCGACCCCGCGAAGAGCCCGATCATCCTGCTCCCGGTCGATCGGGACTGGGACTGCGAGCGGCTCGCGGCCGAGCGCGACGCGATCTTCCCGCCCACCCCGGAGGTCGATTGGTGAGGGTCCGGCCAGCGTCGGCGCTGGCGCCCCTGCTGTGCGCGGGCCTGGTGGTGACCGCCTGCGGCAGTGATGGCACCACCGGCGGGGCGGCGTCCACCGGACCGACCGCGAGCAGCGCCGTCACGGCGCCCGAGTCGGTGCAGCACCTCGACGTCGAGGCCGTCGACTACCGGTTCACCTTCGACCCGCCAGTGGAGGAGGTCGTGGCCGGATGGACCTCCCTGACCCTCCGCAACGAGGGCGCCGAGGCCCACCAGGTGATGTTCGCCCGCCTCAAGGACGGGGTCGACCTGGCCGAGCTCTCCGCGGCCGCGGGCGACGACTCCTCGGGAGCGGCGGCGATCGCGTACGTCGACATGATCGGGGGTGTCAGCTACATCGGGCCGGGTCAGGAGATCACCGCGATGGTCGATCTCCCCGAGGGGACCGTCATGGCCATGTGCTACGTGCCGGACGCCCATGGCGTGGCCCACGCGCTCATGGGGATGAGCACGCTGCTCGAAGTCGGGGCCGCCACCGACGACGGAGCAGACGCGGTCGAGGCGACAGTGGGCGAGGGCGAGGGCCCCGACGGCGGTGCGGTCGAGGGGACGATCGAGATGACCGCGGACGGCTATCGGCTCCCCGAGGAGCTCTCGACCGGCTGGTACCGCGTGGTCAACGCGGACACCGGGGTCGACGGCGAAGGCCTGCATGAGCTGTCCATCCTGCGCCTCGACGAGCCGGTGCCGCCGGGGGAGGTCGACGCCTTGATGCAGGACCTCGCCGCCAACGAGTCGCCCGCCGTGGCCCTCGACGCGCTCGGTGGCATGGGGGCCCTCTCGCCCGGGTTCGAGGGGTACCTCTACCTGGACCTCCCTGCCGGCGACTACGTGGCCGTCGACTTCATGCCCGACCCCGGTGAGCCCCAGCCCCACCTGCTCGAGGGGTACTACGCCGCCTTCCAGCCCTGACGAGGGGTCGGCGCACCGATCAGAAGCGCACCGGGTAGGCCGACCAGTAGCCCCGCTCGGACTCGGGGTCGAGCCGCGCGGGCTCCTCGGGGTCGGGGTGGGCCCCGGCGCTGAGCGTGGCCTGGACCGCCACCGGCACCAGACCGTAGAGGTGGTCGTCGTCGGGCCCGCCGGCCGCGGCCTCGACACCGGCGGCCAGATCCTGGCCGATGCAGGCGTGCATGCCGAGGCCGAAGCTCAGGCCCCAGCGGGCCACGCCGGAGGGCAACTCCCGGTTCGGGTCGAACCGGTCGGCGTCGGGCCCGAAGACCGTCGGGTCGCGGTTCGCGGCCATGAGGTCGATGATCACCTTGTCACCCGGGCCCACCCGCTCGCCGCCGGGCAACTCGATGTCGTCGAGGGCCCAGCGCATGGCCACCGGGCTCGACGGCTGGAGCCGCACGGTCTCGTGCACACAGCGCTGCAGGAAGCCCAGGTCGGTGGCGGCGCGCGCAGCACTGTCGGGATCGCTGACCGCCAGGTCGAACACGTTGTGGAGCGTGCGCACGTACGCGGTGGCCGAGGTGTGGGCGCCGGCGAGCAGGTAGAAGCAGGTCTCCCGCAGCACCACGTCCGGGGGCAGGCGGAGGTCGTCGAGGTTGCGGAGCAGGAGCGTGAGCACGTCCTGCGGCAGGGCCTCCTCGGCGATCGCACCGGCCGCGAGACGCGCGAGCTCGGCCTGTCGCCGCTCGATGGACGGCTGGAGGAACTCGGCGTCGAACGCGGCGAGGGCGGCGGCCACCTCGGCGCGCTTCGCGGCACGGTCCCCGGTGTAGTGGGCGAGGGTCGCGCCCTCGATGAACAGCATCAGGTAGGAGTAGAGGCGGCGGGTCTCCCCGGGCGTGCGCTGGGGGCGGTCGACGCCCGCCGTGAACGCCGCCAGGTTCATCATCATCTCGTGGCTGAGGCTGACGAGCTCGGCGCGGCCCTCGGCGAGGTAGGGGGCGAGGGTCTCCCCCACGATCGGTGGGAAGAGCTCGCGCTCGTAGCGGGCGTGGGTGCTGCGGCGGAAGAGGCGGTTCTCGAGGCGGCGCCGGGCCCGGTGCTCCTCGCCGTGGAGGTTCACGAGCACGTCGGCCATCACCACGTCGCCGGCGTCGTAGAGGGCCTGCCGCAGCTGCTTCTGGCGGTAGGTGTCGCGTGCCGCCAGGTAGGCGTCGACGGTGACGACCCGCGGAGTGGCCGAGGCGCCGGTCACCGGTGCGCCCGCTCCCAGGTGAGCAATTCGGCCGACCACAGGCCCACCTTCTCCATGGGCAGCGGCTCTCGGGTCGGCCACGGGCGGTCGAGGTCGACTGACCGCCCGCGGCTGAGCACGTGGCGCAGGCGGCGCCGGTCGCCCAGCACCCGGACGTCGGTGGCCGGGTCGCCGTCGACGACGAGCACGTCGGCGGCGGCGCCCGGGGTGATCACCCCGATCGAGTCGAGGGGCCGGCGCAGGGCGATCGCGCCGTTGCGCGTCGCGCAGGAGATGGCCTCGAGTGGGGTGAGGCCGAGGGCGTCGACGAACACCTCCATCTCGCGAGCGTGCCAGTGCCCGTAGGGGGTGAGGGAGAACCCGCTCTCGGAGCCGCAGAGGAGCGGCACCCCGGCGTCGTAGGCGGTCCGCAGCAGGGCTGCGGTGGCCTGGATCTCCCCGAGGAACAGGTCGACCTGGCTCGTCATGGCGCCCACCTTGTCGCCGTGCTCGGCCAGGTTGGCGAGGAACGTGAAGGTGGGCGCGATCGCCGCCCCGGCCTCCACGACGGCGGCGACGGCGGCCTCGTCGAGGTAGCTGGCGTGCAGGATCAGGTCGACGCCCGCCTCGGCCGCCAGGCGGGTGGAGTCGGCGTTGCGGCAGTGGGCGATGGTGGGTGTGTCGAGCGCGTGCGCGGTCTCGGTGACCGCGCGCAGCTCGTCGAGCGTCCACACCGTCAGCTCCCCCCGCTTGCCGGGCAGCGAGCCGGTGACGTGGATCTTGATCCAGTCGGCCCCCTGCTTCACCTGCTGTCGAGTCGTGCGCACGATCTCGGCCCGGTCGGTCATCACGTGGGCGTAGCCGACCCGGCCCGCATCGGGTATCAGCCGACCGGCGGTCCCGCCGGCCGTGGTGAGCAACGCGTTGAGGCCCGCGGTCATGCGGGGCCCCTCGGTCAGGCCTGCCTCGATGCCGTCGCGGAGGGCGGGCCCGAGGTCGAAGATGCAGTCCGCGTCGAGGAACCCCGTCACCCCGGCGCGCAGCAACTTCGCGACGTTGAAGGCGGCGAGGAGCATCGACGTGGCCGCGGGGCGGTGGAAGAACAACTCGTCGTTGCTGGCCGGCTCGCCGAAGGTGATGTGGCAGTGGGCGTCGATCAGGCCGGGCATCACCGTGCATCCCCGCGCGTCGAGCGTGGTGGCGCCGAGGGCCGCCGCCTGCGTGCGGGCGTCCGGCCCGACGGCGACGATGCGGTCCGGCTCGACGAGGACGTCGGTGGCGGGGGTGGGCGCCGCGCCGGTGCCGTCGATGACGGACCCGCCGCTGAGCAGGACCCGATCGGTGCGGTCGGCCTCGTTCATCATCCCCCTTGGACCCCTGGGTGAACGATGTTAACCGAGGTGGGCGCGGACCTCGCCCGCCGTTGGCACCGGACCAGTACGATCGTCGACCTGGGCGGGGCCCAGCGAGGTCAACTCACCACGGGGGTGTCGTTCTGGTGGGCTACGAGACGAATGTCGACGAGGTGGGCGAGGGCGTCTACCGCCTCTCGACGTGGCTGGAGCAGGCGGGGCTGGTGTTCAACCAGTACCTGCTCGACGCCGACGAGCCGCTGCTGTTCCACACCGGCCAGCGGGCGCTGTTCCCGGACGTCTCGGCGTCGGTGGCGTCGGTGGTGCCCCTCGAGCGGCTGCGCTGGATCGCGTTCGGGCACCTGGAGTCCGACGAGTCGGGTGCGATGAACGAGTTCCTCGCGGCTGCGCCCCATGCCCAGGTGGTCGGCTCGCACCTCGCCAACATCGTGTCGCTGTTCGACCTGTGCGACCGGCCGCCGCACTCGATGGGTGACGGCGAGGTGCTCGACCTCGGGGGCAAGCGCGTCCGCATGTTGGAGACCCCCCACGTCCCCCACGGCTGGGATGCCCACCTGCTCTACGAGGAGGTCACCCAGACGTTGCTGTGCGGCGACCTGTTCACGGCGACCGGAGCGACGCCGGCCACCACCGATGGCGACATCGTGGGCCCCGCGATCGCCGCCGAGGATCTCTTCGGCGCCACGTGCCTCACGCCGGCCACCGCGCCGACCATCCGTCGGCTGGCCGACCTCGGGGCCGAGACGCTCGGCCTCATGCACGGCCCCGCCTTCACCGGCGACTGCGGCGCCGCCCTGGGCGCCCTGGCGGACGACTACGCCCGTCGCCTCGCCGGCGCCTGACGGGGGACGCAGCGAGGGGTACCGTCGGGCTCGTGGACGCCACCGAGCGGTTCCTCGACCTCCATCGGGTGGGGACGTTCGTGCTGGTCAACGTCGCCGACGCGGGCACGGCCCGAGCGGTGGTCGACGCCGGCGCGGTCGCGATCGCGACGACCAGCAGTGGGTTCGCGACGACCATCGGGCGGCGTGACGCGGCCGGCGACCTGACCCTCGAGGAGCACGCCCGCCACGCCGAGGTCCTCGCCGGCGCCGTCCCCGGCGTTCCGCTGAACGTCGACGCCGAGAACGGCTACGGCCACGAGCCCGAGGCCATGGCCGACGCGGTGGCCCGCTTCGCCGCCGCCGGCGCCGCGGGCATGGGCATCGAGGACTGGTCGGGCGACCCCGACCGTGGCCTGTACGACCGAGCGCTGGCCGTGGCGCGGATCGAGGCCGCGGTCGAGGCCGCGAACGCCCTCGACCATCCCTTCGTCATCACCGGCCGGACCGAGGTGGTGCTCTACGGCCTCGACGGCGGGTTGGACGAGGCGCTGGCCCGGCTCCAGGGCTTCGCCGATGTCGGCGCCCACTGCCTCTTCGCTCCGGGCCTGCGCGACCTCGACTCGATCCGCCGGGTGACCAGCGAGGCGGGCGGGCCCGTGAACGTCCTGTTGCCCCTCGCCGCCATGGACGCCGCCGGGCCGGCCCCCTTCGGTCTCGACGACCTCGCTGCGCTCGGTGTGCGGAGAGTGAGCATCGGCGGGTCGTTGTACCGGTCGCAGGTCGCCCACGCCGCCGACCGGGTCCGCCGCTTCCTCGCCGAGGGCGCCTCTTAGCGATCGGCCGGTCGCGTGCGTGGGGCGTTGGCGGCCAGGACGGCGTTCCGGCGGAGGCACCGGCAGGGCCGCCGGCGGCGGCGTGGGAGGATCGGGCCATGCGCGACGTGGAGGAGTTGGTCGCCCGGGTGGAGCCGCTGCTCCCGGCCGTCGCCGCTCACGCGGCGGAGGGCGAGCGCCTCCGCCGTCTGCCGGACGACACGCTGGCCCTCCTGCGAGAGGCCGACGTGTTCCGCTCCCTGGTGTCCCCCGAACGAGGGGGGCACGGCCTGGGCCTCGACTCGGTGGTCGCGCTCGGGCTGACCCTGGGCCGGGCCGACACCGCCACGGCATGGGTCACGACCTTCCTGGTGATGCACAGCTGGCTGCTCTCGATGTTCCCCGACGCCGTGGTCGACGAGGTCTTCGGTGATCGGGGCTTCGCCCTCGCGCCCGCGGCGCTGTCGCCCACCGGCACGGCGACGCCGGTCGACGGCGGCTACGAGGTGACGGGGCGGTGGTCCTGGGGGACGGGGGTGATGCACGCGGACTGTGCCCTGGTGACCGGTGTGGTGCTCACCGACGGCATCCCGGACCTGCGCCTGGTGCTGCTCGACCTCGACCAGTTCGAGGTCGACGACGTGTGGCACACCGACGGCATGCGGGCGACGGGCAGCAACGACCTCGTCTGCCGTGACGTGTTCGTCTCCGCCGAGCGAACCCTGTCGTTCCGTGCGCTGGCGGAAGGCCAGGCGCGCCCGGTCGCCGGCACGCCGATGGCGGGCTACCCCGTGGTGCCCGTCCTGTGCCTCACCGCCGCCACCCCGTTGGTGGGCGGCGCCGGCGGTGCCTTCACCGCGTACCGCGAGCGCCTCGCCGAGCGGGTGCTCGCGTACAGCCTCGGCGAGCGACAGGTGGAGAAGCCCGCGGCGCAGATCCGCCTCGCCCGGGCCGACGCCGACCTCCGCGCCGCCCGGCTCCTGCTGAACGACGGCGTCCGGACGCTCGACGCCGCGTACGGGCCTGGGGGCGCGGGGATGTCCCGGGCCGACCGCTCGATCCTGCGCATGACCACGACCGCCGCGGTCCACACCGCGAAGCAGGTCGTGGCGTCGCTCTGCGATGCCGCCGGCGGATCGATCCACCTGCTCGGGCAGCCCCTCCAGCGGTTCCAGCGGGATCTCAACACCGGAGCAGGCCACGCGGTGTTCGACGCCGACCGTGCCGCCGAGGTGCACGGCCGCATCCTCGTCGGCCTCGAGCCCGCCGTCACCGACCTCCTCTGACGTCCTCAGAGGGGCCGCGGCGACGTGGAGGGGCGGCGTGCGCGGTCAGGGCGTCGGCAGCACCTGGACCGTCCCGTGGGTGCCGTCCACGCGGAGGTGCCGGCCGTCCTCGATGCGCCGGGTGGCGCCCTCCACGCCGACGACCGCGGGCAGGCCGTACTCCCGGGCGATGACCGCACCGTGGGTCATGAGCCCGCCGACCTCGGTGACCAGGCCGGCCACCGCCACGAAGACGGGCGACCAGCTCGGGTCGGTGCCGTTGGTCACCAGGATGTCGCCGGGCGCGAGGTCGTGGGCGTCGGCCATGTCGAGGATCACCCGGGCCCGTCCCTCGACCACGCCGCTGGAGACCGCCAGCCCCACCAAGGTCCCCTCGGGCACGTCGTCGCGGCGGTAGGAACCGTTGAGGGTCTCGCCCTCGGAGGTCAGGACCCGGGGCGGCGTGAGGGCGGCGTAGGAGCGGAAGTCCTCACGGCGCCCCGCGATCAGGTCGCGGTCGGCGTGACCCGTGCGGACGACTTCGTGGAGCTCGTCGAAGGTGAGGAAGTACACGTCGTCGGTGGCGTCGACCACGCCGGCGGCCACGAGTCGGTCGGCCTCGGCCAGCAGCGCCAGCTTGTAGATCCAGTAGCGGCTGATCATGCGGTACTTCGGGTACTCCCGGTAGCCGGCGAAGGTGCGCACCCGATCGATCATCGCCTTCGTCTCCGCCGCCTTGGCCTCGCCGCCGGGCAGGGCGCGGAGCCGCTCGAGCACGTCGCGTTCCTTCTCGCCGGCGACCGCCAGCCCCTCGGCGAAGCGGCGGGCGCGCTCACCCGGGGCGAAGTGGTCGACGTTCGAGAGGATGAGCGGCACGAGCGCGCTGGGGCGCTCGCTCCACCTCGGGCGGGTGATGTCGATCTCGCCGACGCAGCGCATGCCGTACTGATCGAGGTAGGCCCGGAGCGCGTCGGCCGCCGCCCGCCCGCCGCCGCCGTCGGGGTCGACGTCGGGCAGGCGCTCGAGGAAGCCGTCGTCGTCGCCGACGCCACGGAGGAACGCGACCACCTCGGGGTGCGGGCGGATGGAGTCGGCGACGTCGAGCAGCGCGAGACCCATGTTCGACGTCACGTTGTCGGGCACGGACTGGGACAGCGCGTCGGCCACGTTGGCCTCGCCCAACCACTCCTCGACGTGGTCGTTGAGCCAGAAGGCGGCCTCCATCGCGGTGAGGATGACGGGCAGGCTCTCGGCCATGTTCAGGCGGGTGCGCAACTCGGGCAGGTCGTCGAGGATGAAGTCCAGGAGGTCGACGCCGGTCTTGTCGCCGATGGCCTCGGCGGTGGCGGCGAGGGACTCCTCGGTGCGCCGGACCAGCTCGAGCACGAGGTCGGGGTCGGCGTCGATGAGCGCGGGGGCGCCGGGAGCGCCCGGGATGGGAAGGGGCTCGCCGTCTTCCGCGGGCGGCGGAGGGAGGAGGCCCTCTCGGGCGATGACGGTCTCGAGCGCGTCGCCGATGAGCGGGTCGGAGCGGCCGAGCCCCCCGATGATCGCGGCCCGGTCACGCGGCGAAGCGAGATTCTCGGCCACGTCGACGAAGAGCCGGCCGCCGGCGACGTACATCGGGCGGAGGGCGGTGAGCTGCCAGACCGACAGGCCGAGCGGCGTCATGGGCTCGGTCATCATCTGCTGGTGGCCGACCGAGACGTAGACGTGGGGGGCGCCGTCGTCGACCTCGGGGACCGGGAAGAGGGTGGTGATGGGCCGGCTCTGGACCACGGCGGGGCCGTCCTCGTCGAGGCACCACTCGATGTCCTGCGGGACCCCGAAGTGGGCCTCGATGCGGCGGCCGAGGGCGGCGAGCTCGAGCACCTGGGCCTCGGTGACCGCAGGCTCGTCGCGTTCCGCAGAACGCTGGTGGGCCACGACATGGCCGTCGCGCACCCGGTAGGTGTCCGGTGTGACCCGGCCGGCCACCAGCGCCTCGCCGAGGCCGGGGACCGCCTCGACCGCGGTGACCCGACGGTTGCCGGTCACCGGGTCGGCGGTGAAGAGCACGCCGGCGGCTCGGGCCTCGACCATGGCCTGGACCACCACGGCCATCCGCACCGCCCGCGGGTCGATGCCCTGCCGGGCGCGGTAGGCCACCGCCCGGTCCGTGAAGAGCGACGCCCAGCAGCGTCGGGTGTGGTCGACCACCGCCTCGGCCCCCACCACGTCGAGGTAGCTGTCCTGCTGGCCGGCGAACGACGCCGTGGGCAGGTCCTCGGCGGTGGCGCTGGAGCGGACGGCGACCGGGGTGTCCGGGCCGAGCGCGGCGAGCGCCTCGCCGATCGCCGCGTCCAGGTCGTCGGGGACGGCGAGGGCCTCCACCGCCGCCCGCAGGCCGCCGGCCAGGCCCGCCAGCCCCTCGCGGTCGTCGACGCCGACACCGGCGAGCTCGGCCAGGAGGGCGTCGACCTCGGGTGCCGCGGCCACCACCCGGGTGAAGGCGCGCGTGGTCACGCAGAAGCCCGGCGGCACCCGGACGCCGTCCATCCGGAGCAGCTCGCCGAGGTTCGCCCCCTTGCCGCCGGCGACGCCGACCAGCGTCCGGTCGATGGCCGCGAGGTCGAGCACCTCGCCGTGCACCGCCCGGCCCACTGCGTCGCGATCGCTCATGCGCATCCCCCTCGTCTGTCGTCGTGGCACCGGCGCCGGTGCGGCTCGCCGATCCGGAGGGCGCATTCTCAACACGGATCCGGCCCTTGCCACAAGCCCCCCACCCTGCGGTACGGTTTTCACGGCGGGGGCGATCGATCGGCGCGGCGGCGGGTCACGACCGGCGCCAGACCCTCGGCGACGTGCGGTTCGCCGAGCTCACCAGCCGGGGTGCGGCGCTCGACGCCGCCCACGTGGCCGCGCGGGCGGCCGTGGCGCTCGACGACGACTCACCCCGCCGGGGCGACAGCACTCCCCGTGCGGTGGGCTCAGGAGACGGTCGGCGACGGTGCGTTGGCCGAGGACGCCGCCACGGCGCCGAGGCGGCGCAGGTCCTCCCGGAGCGCCGCGTCGCGGTCGCGGTGGTTCGGGGCGATGGTCGCGTAGATCGGGTCGAGGATCTTGGGGCCGCGCGCCACCTCGAAGGTCTGGACCAGGCGGGTGCCGCCGTCGGCGGGCTCGACCCGGATCCGCCAGATCGAGCTGTCGGGGTAGAGCGTCGTGGGCACGGTTCGCCACACGAGCTCGTGGCCGTCCGCGCTCAGCACCTCGCAGACGCGCCCCCAGCGGAGGAGCCCCTGGTGGTTGCGGCCCCGGAACCGGGCGCCGGGCTCGGCGTGCGTCGCCCCACCGAGCCAGGTGGCGGCCACGCACTCATGGCTCCACTCGCCGACCCGGGTCGGGTCGCGCACGACGTCCCAGACCGCGCCGGGGTCAGCGTCGACGACCACCTCGGTCCGGCCCGCCTTCTGCACCCGTCGAGTGGCGCGGCCCGGGCTCCAACAGGCGTCACGCTCCCGCCGGTAGCTCCGGCCGAACCCGTGGACGAGGACGAACCGCTGCATGGGCGGGACCAGGCCGAGGACGAGTGCCCGGGTCTCGGGGGTGGCGCCGTCGATCAGCCAGTGGCCCTCCTTGCCGAGCTGGGCCGCCGACTTGCCGTCGAGGTTGTGCTCCTGCTCGATCGCCCGCCACTCGTCGTCGGTGACGGCCGCGGCGACGACGGGCATGGCCTCGTCCTCCTCCCGGCGCAGGTGGGGGAGCAGGTCGGCCTCGAGCCCGGCGACCGCCTCGAGCAGACGGGCGCGGTCGGTCTCCGCGTCGTTCGCCGCGTAGGACCTGGCCGCAGCCTCCACCTCGTCGATCCGCCGGGCCATGGTCCGGTGGTCCGCGTCCATCGCGTCGAGCAGGGCGGCGGCGTCCGGCCGTCGTTCCCGCACGACGGGGTACAGGCCGGTGTCCTCGGACTCGTGGTGGGCGTGCAGGAACGCCATCATCCAGTCGAGGTGGCGGGCGATGGCCCGGCGCTGCCGGCCGCCCGGTGGCGGGCCCGCCTCGAGGGCAGCGGTCGCGCGTGCGAGATCCCGGCGCAGGGCGTCGTGCACGACGGTCATCATGCGGGTGTCGGCCGGTGCGGCGGTGGCGAGGTCCATGGCAGGGCTCCCTGGGTCAGGCTGGTGGAAGGGTGCGTTCGAGGAGCGTGGCCATCCACGCCTCGTACCCGTCCGGTGTCCAGCCGGCGGTGTCGACGAGCAGGAGGTAGAGCTCGGGGCTCATCAGGGCCCACACCTCGTCGGCCTCGACCGTCGTCGGAGGCCGGCCGAGGATGAGGGTCAGGCCGGCGTCGACGTCCCGGCGCTGACCGGCCCGGGTGGCGGCGAGCACCTCGGCGATCTGCTCGTCGCCCGGCGCCGCCTCGCGGATGACCCCGAGGTACGCGGCCGTGCGCTCGTTGATGCCCCGGATGAGCGCGGCGGCGCCGGCGATCCGCTCGGGACGCGGGCCCCGGCCGAGCGCGGCGAACTCGTCCCGCTCGGCGACCGCGACCTGCTCCTCGTCTCCCACGACGGCGACGTCGATGACGGCCTGGAGCAGCACCCGCTTCGACGAGAAGTGGGCGTAGACGGTCTCCGTCGCGACGCCGGCCGCCTTCGCGACGTCGCGCATGCCGGTGCCGGCCCACCCCCGGGTGGTGAACAGCTCGCCGGCGGCGGCCATCACCGCAGCCCGGGTCTCCTGCGCCTGGCGGGCGCGCCTCGGCGACTCGTAGCGGCGGGTCTCGGCGGCGCTGGCCGTGGCGGGCACGGACTCAGATTAGAACAACTCCGTATTCAGTACAAGGGTGTTCCACTGAACCTGGGAGCCGAGCGGGAAGGCACCGATCTTGGCTATCACTCCAAATCAACTTGACTACTGCTCAATATTGGTGTCCACTGCTGCCAGGAAGGGAGGGGAACATGGAAGATCGCCAGGGGGAGCGCCTCGCCGCACTCGGAGGCGTGGTGTTCGTGGTGCTGGACGTCGCCGTGGCGGTGCTCGGCGGGGAGCCGCCCGCGAGCGACGCCGGCCGGGTCGAGATCACCCGGTACCTGTCCGGCCACCGCGTCGGTGTCGAAGCCGGTCTCTGGCTCTTCGGGCTCGCCGCCGTCGCGCTCATGTGGTGGATGGGCTCGTTGTGGCGGCGGATGGTGCGGGCCGAGCGCGGTTCGGCCCGACTGGCGGTCGTGTCCCTCGCCGGCCTCGCCGTCGCCGGTTCCCTGTCGCTGGCGGCGGCGGCCGTCCTGGCGGCGGCGGAGGCTCGGGTCGACGACCTGGGCGCCGCCGTGACCGTCGTCCACTCGATGTCGGTCCTGCTCCTGGCGGCGTCGGGCTTCGGCGTGGCGACGCACCTGCTGGCGACGTCCGTGCTCGGGGCGCGGACGGGCACGCTGCCCTCGTGGGTGGTGGGCGTCGGCGTGCTGTCCGCGGCCTCGTTCCTCGGCTCGGCGGTGCTGACCGCGACGGCCGGCGGCGGCGCAGACGCGATCGGGGCCCTGGGCTTCGCGCTGTGGTGCGTGTGGATCCTGGCCGTGTCCGCGGTGATGTGGCGGGACGGGAGCGACCGACGCGCCGTGGTGGCCGCATGACCGAGGCCCGGCGCCGTGCCTACGACATGACCAACCGCGGCCACGCCGCGGGCGGCACCCGGCGTCGCATCGCCGAGGCGGCCCTCGTCCTGTTCATGGAGCGGGACTACGACGACGTGAGCCTGAACGAGATCGCCCGGGCCGCCGGTGTGTCGCACCAGACCGTGCTGAACCACTGCGAGAGCAAGGCGGGGGTGCTGCTGGCCGCCGGCGAGGTGTTCAGCGAGCAGATCAGCGACCTCGAGGCCGACGCGGTCCCCGGCGACGTCGCCTCCGTCGTGCACACGACATGCGCCCGCTACGAGGTGCTCGGCGATGCCAACGCCCGCTGGGCGGCGATGTCCACCCGGGCGCCGGAGGTGGCCGAGGGCCTGGCTCGAGGCCGTCTCGCCTTCCAGTCCTGGCTCGAGGAGGTGCTCGGCGAGCACCTTCCGGCCGACGACGCGGACGAGCGGCGCCGGGTGCTCCTCGGGCTCCACGCCGCGCTGGACGTCTTCACCTGGAAGCTGCTGCGGCGCGATCTCGGTCTCAGCATCGAGCAGACCGAGGTGCAGCTGACCGACCTCGTGCTGGGTGTGCTCGCCCGGCACCGCACCTGACAGGAGGCACGTGTGGCCCGGTTCCTGTTCGCGCAGTGGGACGGCGGAGGCAGCCTTCCCCCCGAGTTGACGGTGGTCCGCCACCTGGCGGAGGCCGGCCACACGGTGACCGTCCTCGGCGATCCCGTCACCGAGCCGGAGGTCCGGGCCGTCGGCGTCGACGACTTCCGCCCGTGGGTCGCACCCCCGCACCACGACACCCGTCGGGCCGAGGACGACTACATCCGCGACTGGGAGCTGCGCAACCCGACCAAGGTGCTCACCAACCTCCTGGACCGCCTCATGGTCGGCCCGGCCGAGGCGTTCGCGTCCGAGACCCTCGCCGCGGTCGACGACGTCGACCCGGATGCCGTGGCCGTGAGCTTCCCGCTCCTCGGCGCCCTGATCGCGGCCGAGCGCCGCGGGTTGCCGACCGCCGCGCTCGTCCCGAACGTGGTCTCCCTGCCGGCGGACGGCATGCCGCCGTTCGGCACCGGGTTCCTCCCCCCGACGAGCGCCCTCGGCCGGTTCCGCGACCGTGCCCTCAACGGGTTCGTCGAGCGGCTCTGGAACAAGGGCCTGGCCGACCTCAACCGGGTGCGGGCCGCCCACGGGCTCGATCCGCTCGGTCGCCTGCTCTCCCAGTACGACCGGGCGACGCGGGTGCTGGCCCTGACCGGCGCGTGCTTCGACTTCCCCGCGGCGCTGCCGGCGAACGTCCGCTACGTCGGGCCGCAGCTCGACGAGCCGCACTGGGCCGAGCCGTGGTCGCCGCCGCCCGGCGACGCCCCGCTGGTCCTCGTGGCCATGAGCACCACCTACATGGACCACCTCGACCAGCTCCAGCGGGCGGTCACCGCCCTCGCCGGCCTGCCGGTGCGGGGCGTGGTCACGACCGGTCCGGCGGTCGACCCCGACGAGGTCGACGCACCGGCGAACGTGACGGTCGTCCGGTCGGCTGCGCACGGTCAGGTGCTCGCCGAGGCCGAGGTCCTCCTCACCCACGGCGGGCACGGCACGGTCATGAAGGGACTCGTCGCAGGGGTGCCGATCGTGTGCATGCCGACCGGGCGGGACCAGCCGGACAACGCCGCCCGCCTCACCCACCGCGGGGCGGGCGTCCGCGTCGGCAAGGGTGCGTCCTCGACCCGCATCGCCGCCGCCGTTCGGCAGGTGCTCGACGACCCGACCTACCGGGCCGCCGCGGCGCGGCTGGGCGACGAGCTCCGTGCCGAGACCAGCCGTGGCCTCGCCCGTCGGGAGCTCGAGGCGCTCGCTGCTGCCGACGCCTGATCAGCTGGCGGCGATGCCGGCGCCGATGGTGGTGATCTGCTCGGACATGCCGCCGAGCTCGTGCTCGAGCGTCTTGGCCCAGAGGAAGTACCGGTGCACCGGGTAGTCCCGGTCGATGCTGATGCCGCCGTGCACGTGGAGGCTGGCGTGGCCCACGTTGTCCGCGGCCTTCGCCGCCCAGTACTTGGCGATGGCGACCGATTCGGTGGCCTCGGGGGCGTGCTCGTCGAGCATCGTCGCGGCCGACAGCGTGGTGAGGCGCACGCCGTTGAGGGCGATGTAGGCGTCGGCGAGCCGGGTCTCCACCGCCTGGAAGCTGCCGATGGCGCGCCCGAACTGCTGGCGCTGGCCCGAGTACTCGGCGGTGCGGCGCAGCGCCGCGTCGCACGTGCCGGTCACCTGGGCGCACACGCCGAGGGTGGCCAGGTCGACGAGTCGGGCCACGCCCTCGGCGCCCGCGACCCGCTCGGCCGGTGTGCCGTCGAACGTGAGGCGCGCCGCCCGGCCCTGGTGCTGGAGGAGCTGGGGTTCGACGGTCAGGCCCGCCGCCCCCGCCTCGACCTCGTAGACGCCGTCGGCCGCGGTGACGAGCAGGACGTCCGCGGTGGGGGCGAACCCCACCGCGGTCTTGGTGCCGTGGAGGCCGTCGCCGTCGTGGGTGACGGCGGGCCGGCGCAGCGGGGCCCGGGGCTCGTCGGCGAGGGCCAGCGCGAACGTGCGGTCGCCCTCGCCCACACCGGCGAGCAACGCCGCCGCCTGTTCCCCGGACGCCAGCTCGGCGACGAGGATGGCGGCCACGAGGGTGGGGTGGAGGGGGACGAGTGCGGTGGCCCGGCCCAGCTGCTCGAGCAGCAGCGTCGCCTCGACCGCGCCGTACCCGGCGCCGCCGGCGGACTCGGGCAGGCACAGGGCCAGGAGGCCCGCGTCGGCGAGCGTGGTCCAGAGCGCGGCGTCGACGCCCGTGTCGCTGTCCTCCACGGCCCGGCAGCGCTCGCCGGACCCCTCCCCGGTGAAGATCTGCTCGGCGAGTTCGACGACGGCCTCCTGCTCCTCGGTCAGGCCCAGGTCCACGGTCAGCGCTCCCTTCGTGGGTCGACGGCGGTGGTGCCGGCGGCACGTGGGTCGATGATGCCGGCGGCGCTCACCGGGGGCTCCCCGGCATGCCGAGGGCGAACACCGCGATGAGGCCCCGCTGCATCTCGTTGGTGCCGCCCCCGAAGGTGAGGACGTGCTGGCTGCGGATGTCGGCCTGGATCTGGCCCCGCAGCACCGCGCCCGGCGAGCCGTCCTCGACCGCGGCGGCGGCGCCCACGATCTCGAGCATGAGGTCGTACGCCTGCATGTAGAGCTCGGAGCCGTAGACCTTCACCACCGAGGCGTCGGCGGGGTTGAGGGGGTCGCCCCGCTCGGCCTTCCAGGCGATCTCGTAGTTGGCGAGGCGGAGGAACTCGTGGTGGGCCCGGATGGTGGCGAAGTTCCGCTGCACCCAGCCGAGGTCGAGGATGCGCTCGCCGTCGGCGGTGCGGGTCTGCTTGGCCCACTCGAGCAGGTCCTTGTAGCGGCGCTCGATGATCCCCGACGAGCAGATCGTCACCCGCTCGTGGTTGAGCTGGTTGGTGATGAGGCCCCAGCCGCCGTTCTCGGGCCCGACCAGGTTCGACGCCGGCACCCGTACGTCCTCGAAGAAGGTGTAGTTCGTGTTGAACGACCCGATGGAGTCGATCGGCGTGAAGCTGAAGCCCGGCGTGGCGGTGGGGACGATGATGATCGAGATCCCCTTGTGGCGGGCGGCCTCCTGGTTGGTGCGGCAGGCGAGCCAGATGTAGTCGGCGTCGCTGGCCAGCGAGGTGAAGATCTTGGTGCCGTTGATCACGTACTCGTCGCCGTCGCGCACCGCCCGGGTCTCCAGCGCGGCCAGGTCGGTGCCGTGGTCGGGCTCGGTGTAGCCGATGGCGAAGTGGATCTCGCCGGCCAGGATCTTCGGCAGGAAGAACTGCTTCTGCTCGTCGCTGCCGAACTGCATGATCGTGGGCGCCACCGAGTTCACGCTGAGGACGGGGACGGGCGCCCCGAAGGCCATCGACTCGTCGAAGAAGATGAACTGCTCGACCGGGGTGAGGCCCCGGCCACCCCATTCCTCGGGCCAGCCGACGCCGAGCCAGCCGTCGGCGCCCATCTTGCGGGCGACCTTGCGGGGCACGGGCCCGACGCCCTCGGTGCCGCGCAGCTCCTCGCGCAGCTCGGGGGTCATGAGCTCGGTGAAGTAGGCGCGGATCTCCTGCTGGAGGGCCGCCTGCTCCGGCGTGAAGCGGAAGCGCATCGCCAGATCATGCCCGACCATGGAACCGGCGGGCGCGCCACGGCGACCGAGGCGTCGGCGGCGGCGGTGGTGGCGGTGAGGCCAGCGCCCGGCGGCGGTGGTGGCGGCTCCAGCCTCGGCGCGAACCGTTCCCGAGGTTCTTCGACGGATCGACAGCGGCATGCGCCGTCGATCCGTCATTGAACGACGGCCCCTCCGCGAAGGTCAGGCTGGGCGCCGGTTAGCGTCGTGGTGATGGACGAGTTCGACTACGTCGTCGTGGGCGGTGGCTCGGCGGGGTGCGTGGTCGCCAGCCGCCTCAGCGAGGACCCGTCGGTCTCGGTGTGCCTGCTGGAGGCGGGCGGTGAGGGCCGCAACGTCCTGATCCGGGCCCCGCTCGGCTTCGCCCTGGCGCTGCCCCGGGGGATCGGCAGCTGGGGCTTCGAGACCGTGCCCCAGCCGGGTCTCAACGGTCGGCGGGGGTTCCAGCCCCGGGGCAAGGCGCTGGGGGGCTCCAGCACCATCAACGCCATGATCTACGCCCGGGGGCACCGGGCGGACTACGACGGCTGGGCCGCCCTCGGGAACCCGGGCTGGGGGTACGACGACGTGCTCCCGTACTTCACGCGGTCCGAGAACAACGCCATTCACCGGGACTCGCCGTACCACGGCGTCGACGGGCCGCTGCACGTCACCAACCTGCGCAACCCGAGCCCGCTGAACGACGTCTTCCTGGCCGCCTGCCAGGCCCAGGGCATCCCCTACAACCCCGACTACAACGGCGCCGAGCACCACGGCTGCTACCACGTGCAGGTCACCCAGCGCGACGGCGAGCGCCACAGCGTGGCCGCCGCGTTCCTGCACCCCAACCTCGACCGGCCGAACCTCGACGTGCGCACCAAGGTGCACGTCACCCGGCTCCGCTTCGACGGACGGCGGGCGTCCGGCGTCGAGTACGAGGGTGGCGACCGGACGACCGTGGTGCGGGCCCGCCGGGAGGTCGTGCTCTCGGCCGGCGCCTTCGGGACGCCCCAGCTCCTCATGGCGTCCGGGGTGGGACCCGGCGCCCACCTCCAGGAGCAGGGGATCACGCCGGTGCTCGACGCACCGGGCGTCGGCCAGAACCTCCAGGACCACATCTCGGCGGTGGTCATCTTCCGGTCGAAGCCCTACGACGGCACGGTCGGCCTCACGCCGGGGGGTGTGGGCACCCTGCTCAAGGGCATGTGGGAGTGGACCCGCCACCGCACCGGGATCGTCACCAGCTGCGCCGCCGAGTCGGGCGTCTACTACCGGACCAGCCCCGACGTCGAGGTCTCCGACATGGAGATGGAGCTGATCGTCGGCATCGGCGACGACCACAGCCGCAAGCTCCACGCCGGCTACGGCTTCTCCGGCCACCTCATGCTGGCCCGGCCGAAGAGCGTCGGCGAGGTGCGCCTGGCCAGCCCCGACACCCGGGTGGCGCCGCTGATCGACCCCCGCTACTTCAGCGACCCGTACGACATGGCCACGCTCGTCAAGGGCACCCAGATCGCCCTCGACATCCTGGCCAGCCCACCCCTCGACCCGTACCGCGGCGAGATGCTCCACCGCTTCGACCGGGACGACCCCGCCCAGATCGAGGCCATGCTGCGCGACCACGCCGACACCGAGTACCACCCCTGCGGCACCGTCAAGATGGGCCCCGACGACGACCCGATGGCGGTGGTCGACCCCCAGCTGCGGGTGCGGGGCCTCGACGGCCTACGCGTCGCCGACGCCTCGGTGATGCCCCGCATCACCAGCAACAACATCCACGCCCCGGTGCTGATGATCGGCGAGAAGTGCGCCGACTTCCTCGCCGCCGCCGGCTGAGGCGGCGGCAAGCACGACCAGGCCGCTGCGGGCCAGACCGAGCGGGGGACCGACGGGGAGCGCGAAGCCGATCCAGAACAGGAACTCCACGGGGAGCAGCGCGTGAGACATCCGTCCCGCCACCGGATGGCCGGTCCAGAGCAGGCCGGCCACCACCGTCTCGACCAGGCAGACGAGCAGGAACGTCGCCATCAGGGGGATCGTGGTCGCGATCCCCGCCCGTTCGAAGGGCCCGCCGCCGTAGGTCGGGAAGCCGAGGAACTGCCACACCTCACCGGTCCGTGCGAGGTGGACGAGCCCCACGGCGCACGGCACCCCGAATCCGAGCCCGAGCACCAGCGCGGCCGTGGCGGCGGCGCCTCGCCGGGCCCGAGGTGTGCCCGACCTCACGCCGATGCCGCCTCCTCCACCATCGCGATGCCGAACGCGATCGCCAGCCCCGCATACACCCCGACGGCGACGACGAGCAGCGGCGTGAACTGCAGCGGCATCATCGCGATCATCCAGACGCCCAGCGCGAACGGCACGAGCCGGTGCCACCCCCGCCATGCTGCCGTGCGGCGCACGTCGAGCCCGGCGATCACCATGCCGACCGCGGTGAGGAGCGTGCCGACACCGAACAGCGTCAGGGCGACCATCGCCCCGCCGTCGCTCAGGTCGGCCTCGTGGAACGGGATCGAGACGGCGTGGGCCAGGACGTACAGCGCGGAGCCGGCGACGGCGACCCAGGCGCCGCGCCGTCCCGCCCGACCCGTGATGGCGTCGGATCGGGCGAACGCGACGAGCCCGAGGGTCAGGAGGAGCTGCGCCGTGCCCCACACGACTGACGTGGTCACCGCCGTCGCGCCGGTCCACGGATAGCTCAGGCGGTCGTCGGACACCGGCGAGGCCCCCCGGTACGCCGCGGTGAGGAAGGCGCCGTCGGCGAAGACGGTGCCGGCGATCACGACGAGGATCCCGGCACCGATGGGTGGGCGGGCACCGGTGCTCGTCTCGGGTCGGTCCAGGGTCTCGGGCTGGGTCGTGGTCATCGCTCCTCCTCGGATCGTCGCCCGGTCGGGCGACCCACGTCGGATGGTGGGGGACGGGTGAGGCGGGTCGACAAGAGGGGAACCACTCAATTCGGGCACCCGACCCGTTCCGGTCTCGGCGCGTAGCGTTCCGGTCATGGCCGACGGTCTCGGTGCGCTCCTCGCGGACGCCCGCGACCGCTATGCGTCCGGCTCGGTCGGTGACGCGCTGCGGCTCTGCGCCGCCGCGGTCGACTTCTCCGTGACCGATCCCGACCCACGGGTGGTGGCCGAGGCGGCGACCTTGGTCCGACGGCCCGTGGACCCGACCGCCCGGGCCCGTGCCCACCAGGTGGCGGCGCAGGCTTTCGGGCTGCTGCTGGCGACCGGGCACGGCGATTCGTCGGAGGCGGCCCGCGTGCGGGCGCAGCTCGAGGCCACCGAGGACCCCTTCACGGCCCGGTCCACCCCGGCGGACGTTCCCGCCGATCCCGAGGCCGAGTTCACCCGGATCCAGGCTCGCGTCGTCGAGCTCCAGGACCCCCTCCGGGCCGACGATCGCCTGCGAGCTGCCGCCGAGGCGGTCGCGCTGGGCGAGGTGACGGGCACGGCCGAGTACCGCGCCTGGGGCCACGCCTGGCGGCTCGACGCGTACGCCGCCACGGGCCGGCGTGACGCCTTCTTCGGTGAGCTCGCCTCGCTCACGATCCTGAGCCGCGACCTCGGCCCGTACTGGCAGTCGCACGTCCTGCTCATCCGGGCCTCCCAGGCGCTGATCGACGGCCGCCTCGACGCCGTCGAGTCGTTGGTGGAGGACGCCGCGCTCCTCACTGGCGAGGACGGCGATGCGAGTTTCCTCCGCCTGCCGTACGCCTTCGAGGTGGCCCGGTTGACCGGTGCGGTGGCCCCGCTGGTGCCGGCCGTGGAGGCGGCGGTCGAGCCGTTGCCCTTCGTGGCCCGGGTGTGGTGGTGCACGGCGCTGAAGGAGTGCGGGCAGCGGGAGCAGGTGGCCGACGAGTGGCGGTCGCTCGCCCCGGCGTTGCTCGCCGTGCCGGTCGGTGCACCGGAGTTCCTGATGATCATGGTGGACGCGGCCGACCTCGCCGCCTGGCTCGGTGACGAGCGGACGGGCGCGGCGTTGTACGACGCGTTGCTCCCGTACGCCGGGCTGCATGCGATCCCCCACGCGACCGGGCCCTACCAGGGGCCGGTCGACCTGGCGCTCGGCCGGCTCGCCCGGCTCGGCGGCGACCGGTCGTCCGCGATGGAGCACCTGGCCGCGGCCGCCGACGCCACCGAGCGCATCCATGGGCTGCCGGCCCGGGCCGCGGTCCTCGTCGAGCTCGCCGACCTCGAACCGGCGCGGTCACGGCGGCGGGCCGCTCTGCTCGACGAGGCGTCGGCCCTCGCCGACCGGTTGTCGCTTGGTCCCCTCGCGACCCAGGTCGCCGGGCTGCGGGGGGACCGGCCGGAAGGTGACGCCTCCCTCACGCCCCGGGAGAACGACGTGGCCCTCCGGGTGGCGGCGGGGCGGTCGAACGCCGCGATCGCGCGAGAGCTCGTCCTGTCGGAGCGCACCGTGGAGAACCACGTCAGCCGCATCCTCGCGAAGCTCGGCCTCGGCTCCCGCACCGCCCTCGCCGTCTGGGTCGAGCGGTCCCGCCACTCAGACCCCCCAGCGGGCTGACCCCGACCCTCCCCCGGAGGAAATGGACGGGGGCCCCCGGTGGTTCGGTACGGCATGCGATTCGGCTACAACCTGTCAACCGCGGTCGAGTCCGGCGTCGACCCCGCCGCCGAGGCCCGTGAGGCGGAGGCCCTCGGGTACGACTTCGTCAGCGTCTCCGACCACCTCCACGGCACCCACCCGACCCACGAGACCTGGACCTACCTGACCTGGGTGGCCGCCGCGACCTCGCGGGTGCAGGTCGTGCCCAACGTCCTGGGCCTGCCGTATCGGGCGCCGGCCGTGCTGGCGAAGATGGCCGAGAGCCTCCAGCGCCTGTCCGGCGGTCGCCTCGTGCTCGGGTACGGCGCAGGAGGGATGGACGCGGAGTTCGCCGCCTTCGGGCTCGACGTGCGGCCGCCGGGCGCCAAGGTCGAGGCCCTCGAGGACGCGCTGACGATCCTGCACGGCACCTGGGACCGCACCCCCTTCACCCACGAGGGCCGGCAGCTCTCCGTGCGGGACGCGGCGATCGAGCCGAAGCCGGTCCAGCCGATCCGTGTGTGGATCGGCGGCAACGGGCCGAAGGTGCTCGCCCTCACCGGCCGTCTCGCCGACGGGTGGCTCCCCTCGGTCCCCTTCGCGCCGCCAGAGGTGATCCCCGAACGGTCCGCGGTCGTCCTCCGGGCTGCGGAGGCCGCCGGCCGTTCCCGGGAAGACCTCACCTTCGTCTACAACGTCGGCATCGCCGTCGGGGCCCGCCGCGACGAGCCGTCGCTCGTCAGCGGCAGCGCGGAGGAGGTGGCCGAGCGGCTCGCTGCCTTCGGCGAGCTCGGCTTCGACGCGATCAACGTGTGGCCCGCCGGGAACGCCGTCGAGCAGCGCCACCGCATCGCCGAGGAGGTGCTGCCCCTGCTGCGGTGACCGGACCGCCGCCCGGTCCGCAGGTCAGCGGGTGAGCAGGTCAGCGGCCGTCGACGGCGACGACCAGGCGGAGCTCGATCGACATGCGCACGACCCGGCGGCGGGCCTCCTGCGACGACGCGACCCACGCCTCGGCGCCGGGACCGCACGTCCCGGTGGGGTCGCGACGGGCCTGGTCGGCGGCCGCCGCCATGGCGGCGATGGCGTCACGGAGCCCCGGGGGCGCACCGGCAGGGGCGGACGGCGTGTCCGGGTCCAGCGCGTCCAGCGGGGCCAGCGCCTCGGCCAGCGCGGCGGCGTCGCCGCGCTCGACCGCGGCCTCGGCGTCCTCGAGGGCGTCGTAGCACCGCTCGGCGACGTCCTCACCCGGGAGGATGCCGGCGCTGTGGGGGGTGCTCAGGGTGTCGAAGAGCCAGGCGTGGCGGGCGTCGAGGTCGGACCGGAAGCACCAGCGCTGCGCCGGGTCGTGCAGGAACAGCCAGATGTCGTTGACCACCATGTCGTCGTCACGGTTGAGGAACGATGTGGTGGGCAGCCCGTAGCGGAGCTGGTGGTGGCGCCGGTCGAGGCTGGAGCCGTCGCCGAGGACGAGGGGCTGGACCGCCTGTTGGAGCGGCATCCAGAGGTTGACCAACATCAGCGACGCGTCGTCGTTGTCGCCGTCGGGGGAGTGGTACCGGAACAGGGCCGGCGCCCGGCCGTCCATCACCTGGGTGAGCGGGGTGCCGTGCACGTCCTGGTCGGCGTGCACCGACTTGGCGGCGGCGTGCCCGTTCATGCCTTTCATCCGAGGGCCCACCACCGAGCGCCCGTTCGGCCCACCGGATCGCATGATCAGGCCCTCGTCGGCCACGTGCAGCACGGTGACCGTCCGCCCCGCGGCGAGCGGCAGGGTGGCCCCGTTCAGGGTGCCGCGGACCACGGCGGCGTCGTCGTCCTCGATGCGGCCGGCGACCCGCACCCGCTCGAGGGTGGCCTGAAGGTCCGCGAACCCGGACAGGTCGGCGAGGTCGAAGCCCGACCGGAACAGGTCGGGGGCGGGGGCGCCCGGCGCGGCGAGGTCGGTGGCGGGGCACTGGTGCGGCACCACGGTGTCGTCCGAGTAGGGCCCGCCCCGGGTGCCCGCCCGCAGGAGGCCGTCGTCGTCGGTGAGCACCACCGACGGCGGCGTGAACCCCATCACCACCGGCACCTCGACGTCAGCGACCGCCATGGAGCGCACCGTAACGGACGGCGGCGCCGCCCGGTGGCCCGATGCGGCAGGGCGTCGACGTGTCGCGGTCGACGACCGGGTCAGGGCATGTCGGCGAAGAAGTCCGGCACGAGCCGGCGGAGCACGTCGCCGTGCTCGGGCTCGGGCAGGCCGCGCAGGCTGAGCCCGCCGTCGACGCCGATGCACTGGCCCGTGATGAAGCTCGCCTCGTCGCTCAGCAGGAAGGCGACGCACCGGGCCACGTCCTCGGGGTCCCCCAGCCGCTCGAGCGGGGTCTGGCGGACGAAGCCCGCCCGCACCACTGGGTCGTCGGTGAGCGGGGCGGCGTTGTCGGTGGTGATCAGGCCGGGCAGGACCGAGTTGACGCGGATCCCGAAGTGACCGAGCTCATCGGCGGCGACACGGGTGAGCATGTCGATGCCCGCCTTGGAGGCCGAGTAGGCCCCCTCCCAGCGGCCGCTGCGAACGCCGGCCACCGAGCTGATGTTGACGATGGCGCCCCCGGCGTCGACCATCGCTCCCGCCTCGGCCTGGAGGGCGCGGAACGTGCCGTTGAGGGTGCCTTCGGTCGTGAGCGCGAAGAGGTCGGCCGGGGTGCCCAGGATGCTGCCGACCATCGCCTGGAACGCGGAGTTGACCGCCAGGCTGAGCGGCCCGAAGCACTCGACCGCGGTGGCGATCGCCTGCTCCACCGACTCGGTGCTCGTGACGTCGCACGCCACCCAACTCGCTCGCTCACCGAGCCGGTCGGCGGCGGCCTCGAGCACCTCGGTCCGCCGGCCGGCGATGGTCACCGACCCACCCCGTTCGACGATGGCCTCGGCGCAGGCGAGACCGATCCCGGTCCCGCCCCCCGTGACGAAGGCAGATCTCCCCTTGAACATGGCCGTCCCCCAGACAAGAGGTGCGGCGCCACCCGTCAAGGCGCCACCGCACGCGTCCCCGCAGTCTGTCGCACCCGGCCACTGCCCGCTCGGTGACCCCGGCGCCACGGCGCCAGTGGACCTGATGGGACTCGAACCCACGACCCCCTGCCTGCAGAGCAGGTGCTCCGGCCACTGAGCTATCGCCGCCGAAGGGGGCCGGCCCGACGGGGGTGCCGGCGGGCGCCCGTTCCATACTGGGGTGTGGACCTCCCGTGCCGACCGCCCCGCCTGCTCGCCGTCCTGCTGATCGGCGTGGTGCTGACGGGCGCTGTGACCGCCTGCGGCAGCGACGGTGGGGGTGAGGCGTCGGCGAGCGGCACGCCGGCCACCAGCACGACCGCCGCCGACGTGCCCTTCGTGAACCCCTACGTCGGCCACACCAGCGAGGTCTACGCCGACGACACCCACTGGCTGTGCCGGCCCGACCTCACCGACGACGTGTGCAACGAGGACCTGACCACTACTGAGGTCGCGCCCGACGGGACCCAGACCGTCGTGCCCTTCGAGCCCGCCGCCGACCCGGCCTTCGACTGCTTCTACGTGTACCCGACCCTCGACTACTCGTCCGAGCCTGGCAACCACCCCTTCGACGTGCCCAACCCGCTCGAGCCCTACACCACCCAGTTCCAGGCGGCCCGCTTCGCCTCGCTCTGCGACCTCTACGTGCCCCGCTACCGCCAGGCCACCATCGGCAGCTATCCCCGCGGTGGCGACGCCGGCGACCTGTTCGGCCTCGCCCCGTTCGCCACCGCCTACGCCGACGTGCTCGACGCCTTCGAGACCTACATGGCCACGTACAACGACGGCCGCCCCCTCGTCCTGCTCGGCCACTCGCAGGGCACCCATCACCTCATCCGGCTGCTCCAGGAGGAGTTCGACGATTCGCCCGCGATGCGGGGCCAGCTCATCTCGGCGCTGCTCGTCGGGCCGACCGGACGCCTGCGCGTCCCGCCGGGCGAGGTCGTCGGTGGCACCTTCGACAACATCCCGCTGTGCACGTCGGCCACCGAGACCGGCTGCGCGGTCGGCTTCGACTCGTACGCCGCCACCGAGCCGCCCGAGCACGCGGACCCCGTCGACGACGGCACGGTGCGGGCCTGCGTGAACCCCACGCAGTTGGTCGACGGCGACGACCGTCTCGAGGCGGGCTACTTCGGCGTGTCCGTGCCCGGTGTCGAGACCGCCACCGAGGTGATCCCCGACCACTACACCGCCACGTGCGCCGAGACCGACGAGGGCCAAGTCTACCTCGCCATCGACGCCGACCCGCCGCCCGGCGACACCCGCGAGATCGACCACATCGCGGCCACCGCCGAGCACGCCGACTCGCTCCACACCGCCGACTACAACTTCAGCCTCGGCGACCTGCTCCTCCTCGTCGAGTCCCAGGCCGCCACCTACACCGGCTGACACCCGGCGGGCTGTTACCCGGCCGGCTGAAACCCGGCCGACTGCCCGGGCTGACCGCCGCCCGCCGCGGCACCCGCCTGCTCCCCAGGGTCCTGCCCCAAGGAACGGCGAGGCCTCACCCCGACCGGTCCTGCCAGGTGCAGACGCAGACCTCGTTGCCGTCGGCGTCGGCGAGGATCCACCACGACCGGGCGAAGGTGTCGCTGACCAGCCGGCCGCCGGCGGCGAGGGCCGCGGCCACGCGATCATCGGCCTTGTCGTGCGCCACCACGATGTCGAGGTGGAAGCGGTCGCGGTCCCTACGGGGCTCGTCCATCTGCTGGAACCACAGGGCGGGCCCCACACCCGCCGGGTCGAGCAACTCGCCATCGGTGTCCCGATAGCCCAGGACGGCGGCCCAGAAGGGTCGGATGCGATCGGCGTCCATCGTGTCGATGCAGATCTCCAACCGCTCGGGGGTGGTCGGCTCGGCGGCGGCACCGTGGTCGGCGGCGATGGCCGAGATCGCCCGGGCGAGGGCCACATCGGCATCGGAGAGCCCGTTGATGGCGTGGGTGGTCAGCGCCACGCGCACCCGTCCCGGGTAGCGCAGGCCGAGGTCGGGGTGGTGATCGGCGGCGTCGGCGGCCGCCGCGACGGCGGCCAGGAGGGTGGCGCCGGCCGAGAACGACCCGGCCACGAACTCGGCCTGGAGGGTGCGAACGAGCACGCGCCAGTCGGACAGCGTCTCGTCGTCGGCGATCTGGTGCGGGGTGACCGGGGTGTACGCCATCACGTCAGTCAACCAGCCCGTCGTCCGACAGTCCTGCGGCGTAACCACGTGGTGACCGTGCGGCCTATGCTCGGGCGCCCGGCTGCTGACGAAACGAGAACCCATGACCGACACACCGCTGGACGAGCTGGGACCCGTCGACTTCGTGATCGTCGAGTTCCCCGCTGGACAGGCCAACTTCACCGGTGAGATGGCCGCTGAGCTGCTCGCCCTGGTCGACGCCGGCACCATCCGGGTCATCGACATCCTCGTGCTGGCCAAGGATGCGGACGGCACCATCGAGGCCATCGAGCTCGAAGACCTGGACGACCTCGGCGACCTGCAGGCGCTCGAGGCCGAGCTGGCCGAACTGCTGGCCGAGGAGGACGTGGAGCACCTGGCCGCGGCCATGGATCCCGGCAGCGTGGCGGGGGTGATCGTCTACGAGAACGTGTGGGCCGCACCGTTCGCCGCGGCGGCCCGCCGCTCGGGTGGCCAGCTCATCGGCAACGGCCGCATCCCGATCCAGGCCATCATCGCGGCCATCGAGGCCGACGAAGCGCTGGTCGACGAGCTCGAAGAAGAGCTCGAAGAAGAGCTCGAGGAAGAAGGAGACTGACATGCCACTACGTCCAGCCCGCAGAGGCCGAGTCGGCGTCGTGCGCGCCCCCGTCGCCAAGACCGCGGTCGTCGCCAAGGCCGTCACCCCCGGGCCGTCGCCGGTGGCCAAGGCCGCCGTCGTGGGCGCGGCGGTGACCCCGGGACGCGGGGTCGGTCGCGGCGTCGGTCGCCGTCGCCGCATCTGACCCACCCCCGCTGACCCACCCCCGCGCCCCCGCGGCGGGACCAGCAGCAGGCGCCCGTTCGCTGCCGCGACGGGCACCCGATCGCCGACCACCGGGTCGGGCGCGCCGAACGGGCGCGCCCGCTACTGCCGGGCGCGGCCCTCGACCACGAAGCCGACGACGCTGCGCACCAGCAGGAGGGCGCCGGCCACCAGCACCCAGGTGCCCACCGCGAACCCGGCCAGCACCAGCACGCCGCCGGCGCCGATGCCCACCGGCCAGAGCGACTGCTCCGGCAGGTAGAGCTGGTTGGGGATCTCGCCCTCCTCCTGCGCCTCGATCGACGCCCGCACCGGGCGGGCGTGGCGACGCAGGTAGACGGCGTAGGTCCCCGACAGCACCGTCGACCCGTACAGCAGGACGATGCCGGCGGCCTCGCCCCCGGTCGACGCGTAGAGCGTGGCGATCACGAAGAAGACGAGGCCCGTGCCGCCGAACACGTGGGTCTCGTGCGGCCACCCCTTCACCCGGGCCACGAGGCCGGTCGGCGCCGCCGCCGGCGTGGTCATGGCGGGGACCCCTCACCGGCACCGGGATCACCGGCCGCGGGACCGCCGGCCCCGCCGCCGCCGAGCCCGTCGACGTCGCCGCCGCCGAGGTCGTCGCCGTGGTCGCCCATCCCCGCCGCCACCCCCACCGGGCGGCGGCGTGCGGGGCGGTGGCCCACGGCCGGGTTGTCCGGGTGGTTGAGGTCCCACACCGGGCGCTCCGAGCGGATGGGCGGGAGGTCGTCGAAGTTGTGGGGGGGCGGCGGCGAGGCCGTGTGCCATTCGAGGGTGTGGGCGTCCCACGGGTTGGCCACGCCCTGGGCGGGCCGGCGCAGCGTGCGCCACACGTTCCACAGGAACGGGAGGGTCGAGAGGCCGAGCAGCGCCGAGCCGAGCGACGAGAGTTGGTTGAGGCCGGTGAAGCCGGCGTCGGGGCTGTAGTCGGCCACCCGCCGGGGCATGCCCTCGAGCCCGAGGAGGTGCTGCACGAAGAAGGTGAGGTTGAAGCCGACGAACATCAGCCAGAACTGGGCCTTGCCCAGCTTCTCCGACAGGCGCCGGCCGGTGAACTTGGGGAACCAGTAGAAGATCGCCGAGTACACGGCGAACACCGAGCCACCCATCAGCACGTAGTGGAAGTGGGCCACCACGAAGTAGGAGTCGCTCAGGTGGAAGTCGAGCGGGGGCGACGCCAGCATCGGCCCGGTGAGGCCGCCGATCAGGAACAGCAGCAGGAACCCGACCGCGAACAGCATCGACGTGTCGAACTGGATCGAGCCGCCCCACATGGTGCCGATCCAGTTGAAGAACTTCACCCCCGTCGGCACCGCGATCAGCATGGTCATGCCGGCGAAGAACGGCAGCAGCACCGCCCCGGTCACGAACATGTGGTGGGCCCACACACCCATGGACAGCCCGGCGATGGCAAGGGTGGCGAAGACCAGGCCCTTGTAGCCGAACACCGGCCGCCGGCTGAACACCGCGATCACCTCGGTCACCACCCCGAAGTACGGCAGGACCAGGATGTAGACCTCTGGGTGGCCGAAGAACCAGAACAGGTGCTGCCACAGCAGCGCGTCGCCGCCGGCGCTCACGTCGAAGATGTGGCCGCCGTAGTGGCGGTCGGTGAACAGCATCACCGCCGCCGCGGTGAGCACCGGGAACGCGAGCAGCACGAGCAGGCTCGTCACCAGCATGTTCCAGGTGAAGATCGGCATCCGGAACATGGTCATGCGCCGGGCCCGCATGGTGATCACCGTGGTGATGATGTTGACCGAGGTGAGGATGCCCGACAGGCCCGTGAGGGCGACACCGGCGATCCACAGGTCGCCGCCGAGGCCCGGCGAGCGCACCGGGTCGGACAGCGGGGTGTAGGCGAACCACCCGAACGACGCCGGCCCGTTGGCGGTGAGGAACCCCGAGCACATCACCAGGCCACCGCCCAGGAAGAACCAGTACGACACCAGGTTCAGCCGGGGGAACGCCATGTCGCGTGCCCCGATCTGCAGGGGCACCACGTAGTTGGCCAGGCCGAAGGCGAACGGGCCCACGAAGAGGAACAACATGATGCTGCCGTGCATGGTGAACAGCTCGTTGTAGTTGTCGGTGTTCACCACCTGCTGGCCCGGCTCGAAGAGCTCGGCCCGGATGATCAGCGCCATCACCCCGCTGGCCAGGAAGAACAGGTAGGCGGTGACCATGTAGCTGAGGCCGATGGTCTTGTGGTCGGTGCTGGTCACCCACGCCAGCAGGCCCGACGGCCGACCTCGGTGGGGTGCCGGTGGGGTGCTCGAGGCCGGGCCCGCCGTCGGCGGCGTGGTGGGCGGGTCGGCGGTGAGGGTCATCCGCCCGCACCGCCGGCTCGCTGGCCGTCCAGCCAGGCGTCGAAGTCGTCGGCGGGGATGGCGCGGACGTCGAAGTCCATCTGCCAGTGGTCGAGGCCGCAGAACTCGGCGCAGCGGCCCACCCACTCGCCGGGCTGGGTCACCTCGATGTCGATGTGGTTGTCCACGCCGGGGATCAGGTCGCGCTTCTGGAGGAACTCGGGCACCCAGAACGAGTGGTTGACGTCGTTGGCCACCAGGTCGAAGCGCACGGTACGGCCCACGGGGAGCACCAGCTCCGGGGTGGTCTCGGCGCTGCCCGACACCGACACGCCCGTGGGCCCCGACCCGCCCACGTCGGTGTAGTTGAACTGCCACTGCCACTGGAAGCCGACGACCTGCACGGTGAGGTCGGGGTTCGGGTCGGTGCGGGTGATGCGGTTCTCGCCGGCCACGGTGACGGCGAACAGCGCGGCGACGATGACGATGGGCACGATCGTGTAGGCGATCTCGAGCGGCACCTGGTACTGGTGCTGGCTGGGCACGTGGTCGGGATCGTCGCCCGACCGCCGCCGGTAGCGCACCACCACGTAGACGATCAGCCCGTAGACGATCAGCCCGATGACCGCGGCGGTGATCAGGAACCCCCGCCAGAGCGCGACGAACTCGTCGCCCTGCTCGGTGACCGCGTCGGGTGCCCCCAACGTGGACGAGCACCCGGCCAGCAGGACGACGGTGGCCGCCGATGCCAGGATCGAGGCCACGTGCCGCCACCTGCGCGCTCGTGACCGCGGCCGGATCGTCACCCCGCCGACCTTAGGTCCCGTGACCGATCAGCGTCGTGCTGTCGCCCGTTCGGGTCGCCGGCGGTTCGTTCTGGTGGCTCGCATGTGTTGTCACGGTGGCGTTCGAGCCACCGGAACGGTCGGGGGTTGCGTCCGGTGGCTCGTGCTGGTCGTGACCAGTGCTCACCGGGCCGGGGGCGGGTCGGGCCACCGGGCGCGACGGGCGCTCAGGGGGAGAACTCGAGGCCGCGGGGGAGGGGCGCGGTGGTGAGCGCCGCGGCCAGCGAGTTGGCCTCCTCCTCGTCCATGTCGCCGCTGATCTGGATGCTGTGGCGCTCGAAGTTCGCATCCTTCACCCGGGGCGCCATGATGACCACCCGGTCGAGGGCGATGCCGGCCAGGCCGGAGTCGCACGGCGAGCGACGGTTCTTGCAGTCCGCGGCCAGCTCGTTGAACGTGTCGATGCCGTCGAAGGTGAGCACCAGGTCGACGGCCGAGTCGTTGGTGCGGTCGCCGTCGCCGTCCGGCGGGTTCACGGTGGCGGTGGCCGCCTCGATGGCGGTGTTGGTCACGCCGCCGGGAGCGAGCACGTAGCAGGCCACGATCTCGCCGGTGTCGGCGTCGTGCTCGGGGTAGGTCGAGTCCTCGCCGGCGCCCTGCGCCCCCGTGTCGTCCGAACAGTGGCGGCGGCCCCGCTCCTCGCGGACCGCGCGGATCTCCAGGCGTCCCGGCTCGGTGAGGAGCTCCTCGATGGCGGGTTGCGCCAACGGGCCCTCGCCGGGCTCGACCCGGACCCCGGTGCCCTCAGACTGCGTGAAGACACCGGTGTGGCCCGCGGCGCGGAGGCGCTGCTCGATGGCGGTGGCGAGGGCGGTCAGGTCGACGCCGGTGTTCTCGCCCGGGGTCACGAGGAAGCTGCCGCCGGCGACGGTGGCCGGCGTGGCCGGCGTCTCGATCACCGGCTGGTCCGGCTGGACCGCAGTCGTGGTGGTGGGCGCGTTGCCCGTTCCGGTGCTGCACGCGGCCAACCCGACCAGTGAAAGCACGGCCGCGCCCACGAGGGCGGGGATCACCCGCGGCCCTCTGAGCTCAGCGCCATTCCCGGCGTGAGGCGCCGGATCCTGCGCTGAGTTCGGGAGGTGCGGGGAGTTCGGGGCCTGGAGCGTGGTCATTCGGCGACCTCGAGCGTGGCCGGGTCGAGCGGTCCGTCGCCAGGCGTCACCGTCACCCGGTCACCGGCCACCTCCACGGTGGCGTCGGCGTACCCGGCGGCGACGAGGCGATCGCTGAGGTTGGTGGCCAGGTCGTCCAGGTCGACGGGCACGCCCTCACCAGCCAGCACGTTGAACGAGTCGTCCGTCGTGGCCACGGTGGTCGACCCGTCGCCGGTCGTCGAGGTGGCGGACGACGTGTCGGACGAGGTCGACGTGCCGCGGCCGCACCCGGCGCCGATCACAGCCAGCGCCACGACGAGGCCGACCCCCGCCGCCACCCGCTGCCCGCGCCGCATCATCACGCCACAGTACTGAGGCCGGTCGTCCCCCTAGGCTCGCCGGCCATGGGGCGGACCGGCACGGTGAGTGTGCTCTTCTCCGACATCGTCGGCTCGACCGAGATGCTGGGCCGTCTGGGTGAGCGAAACTACGACGAGGTGCGCCGCCGCCACTTCACCGCGCTGCGGACGGCGCTCGGCGAGCACGACGGCACCGAGGTGAAGAACACCGGCGACGGCCTGATGGCGGTGTTCACCAGCGCGGTCGATGCCGTCGACTGCGCAGTGACGATGCGGCGGTTGGCTCGCCAGGTCGAGGCCGAGGGTCGTCCGGTGAGCATGCGCATCGGCGTGGCCGCAGGGGAGGCCCGGGAGGAGGCCGGTGACTGGTTCGGCACACCGGTGGTCGAGGCCGCCCGCCTGTGTGCCCTGGCCGGAACGGACGAGGCGTGGGCCACCCACCTCGTCGAGGCGCTGGTCGGCACGCAGGCGGCGGCCCGCCTGGTGGAGGTGGGCCCTCGGGACCTGAAGGGCTTCGATCGGCCGGTGGCGGTCGTGCGCATCGACGACCCCGATCCCGTGCAGGGGTCGATGTTCGTCCGGTTCGCCGAGCACGACAGTGCCTTGGGGGGGCTGTTGGTGGCGGGGTTGGACCGCTGGGAGCGCCGGCCGGCGATCCAGAAGGTGCGCTCCGAGATCATCGCCCGGTTGGCCCCGCTGCCCGGGGATGTGATCGCCGACGTCGGCTGTGGGGCGGGTACCGAGCTGGTCCGTCTGGCCGAGTTGGTCGGCGCCGACGGGACGGCCATCGGCATCGACCCCAGTCAGGTCATGTTGGACGAGGCGGGGCGGCGCGCTGCCGAGCAGGGTGTGGTCGTCGAGTTGGTGGCCCGGGACGGTCGTGACACCGGTCTCGAGGACGACCGTGTCGACGGTGTGCGCATGGAGCGGGTGGTGCAACACGTGGGCGACGTCGGTGCGTTGGTGGCCGAGGCCTGCCGCATCACCCGCCCGGGTGGCCGGGTCGTGGTCGCCGACTCGGACTGGGGCAGCCTGCTCGTCCACCCGGGTGAACCCGAGCTCGTTCGTCGCCTCAAGTCCGGTGCTGAGCGCGGTCCCATGACCATGTCGTGGGCGGGCAGGGTCCTGCCCGAAGCGCTGCTCGACGCGGGCCTGGTCGAGGTGACGAGCGAATTCTTCCCCATCGACGCCGACCGGGAGATCGTTCGCTCGATGCGACCGGTGTTGGAGCGGTTCGTCGACTCCCGCCTCGTCGCCCAGACGGAGTTGGACGAGTTGCTCGCGAACCTCGACGCCGCCTTCGTCCGAGGCGGCGCCGTGTGGGCCCTCACCATGGTGGTGGCCTCGGGCCGGGTTCCCGAGTAGCCCGCTGTTGCCGGCTCAGCGGTCGAACAGCACGCCGACGTCGAGGGAGAAGCCGGGGATCAGGGGTGTGGTGAGCACGTCGCCGATGCCGACCTCCAGGGCGACATCGAACTCGGCGCCGGTCTGCGAGCGGCGAAGGACGATGACGGTGTTCGCCTCGGTGTCGACCAACCACAGCTCGGGCAGGCCCGCCGCATCCCAGCGGGCGAGCTTCAGTCCGACGTCGTAGCGCCACGTCGAGGGCGAGCGGATCTCGATGGCGAGGTCGGGTGGACCGGGGGCGCGCAACACCTCGCGGGCCAACGTGTGCTCGGGTGTCGTCCACCAGACGTCGGGGACGAAGACGTTGTCGTCGTCGATGGGGATGTCGACCTCGATGCCCGCTTCGCCAGCGCCCGGATGCGCGTCGATGTGCAGCATCAACTGGTGCAGGATCCAAACCGCGATGCGTTGGTGACGGCGGCCGGGCGCGTTCACGACGATCTCCCCGTTGATCAACTCGGTGTGCTTCTGCTCGGGGAGGTCGAAGAACTGGCTGGCCGTCATACGTGGTGGCGTCACGAGGGCCATGTTCGAACGGTAGCCAGGGGGTGCGACGGGATCAACGGGTCAACCGGCCGACTCGGCGGTCAAGCGGGCGGCGTCGTCGGCGGCGTCGAGACGGCGGGCCTGGCGCTCGTCGGCCCGCATCCACTGGTACAGCACGATGCCCGCCAGCACCACGCCCAGCAGGTCGCCGACGCCCCACATCAGCGCGGCACCGGTGCGTTGGTCGGAGAGCGGTGATGCGCCCCAGTGCCGCCCGATGCCCAGGTACCAGTCGGCGGCGATGGCGTGGTCGGCGCTCAGCAGGGCCAGGCCGAGCACCGCGTGGAACGGCACCAGCAACAGGACGAGGAGCAGGCGGGCGGGGTGGCTCAGGTCGGCGCCGCCGGCCACCCGGCGGGACGACCGCCACCCCGGGTCGAGGCCGATCACCGCCTCGGCGAACAGGGAGCCGACCACCACGAAGTGCAGGTGGACCCAGCCGTGCACCACGCCGTTGCGCAGCGACAGCTCGTACAGCCCCGTCACGTAGAGGCCCACCATCGTCGTGCCGAACAGCAGCCACGCCGTGACCGGGTGGGTGACGAACCGCACGGCCGGGTGCCGGAAGACCCCGACGAGCCAGCGCTGGGTGGGGCGGTGCGCGGCCTGGATGGCCAGGGTCATCGGTGCCCCCAGCACCAGCAGCAGGGGAGCGACCATGCCGAGCAGCAGGTGCTGCATCGCGTGGGCGCTGAACAGCACGGTGTCGTAGGCGGCCAGGCCCGACTGGGTGGCGAACACGAGGACGGCCAGGCCGGCCGCGAACGACACGGACCGCGACGGTGGCCACGACCGCCCACGCGCCGCCAGCCGCCGCACGCCGGCGAGGTAGAGGCCCCCGGCCACGAGCGTGAGCGCCAGCGGCACCGGGTCGAGCGACCAGGCGGTCGTCACCTCGGCGACCGAGACCGGCGGCGGCACCGTCACGGGCCCACCGTAGGCCGCCCGTGGCGAGGAGGGGAGTGGTAGGAATGCGCCGTGGAGGGCAGCGCCACCGTTGTACCCGTGGCCGACCGAACCGAGCCGCTCGAGCCGCTCGACGGGGCGGTCACGTCCGCGTCGCCGCTGGCCGTGGGCGTGGTGGTGTGGCTGGCCAGCGAGGTCATGTTCTTCGCCGGCCTGTTCGCGGCGTACTTCGTGCTGCGCTCCGAGAACGACCCCTGGCCACCCGCCGGCGCCCACCTCGACATCGCCCAGGCGGCGCTGTCCACCGTGTTGCTGGTGACCTCCAGCTTCACGATGCACCTGGCCGTCCGCGCCGCCGAGCGCGACGACCACCGCGGCGTCGGCCGCTGGTTGGCCGTCACCCTCACCCTGGGCACGCTGTTCCTCGTCAACCTCGGCCTCGAGTGGTGGTCGCTCGACTTCCAGCTCGACACCGACGCCTACGGCACCATCTACTACCTGATCACGGGCTTCCACGGGCTGCACGTGCTGGGCGGCCTGGTGCTGATGCTGTCGGTCGCCGGCCTGGTGCTCGGCCGCGGGAGCCGGGCGCCGATCGGCCAGTCGGTGGCGGTGACGGGCTACTACTGGCACTTCGTCGACGCGGTGTGGATCGTGGTGTTCCTCACCATCTACCTGCTGCAATGAGGCCGGCGCTGCTGTCGAGGCGGCCCGGTCTGGTCGCCACGGGCGCGGTGCTGGCGGTCACCGCCGTCGCCAGCGCGCTCTGGCAGCCGGCCCTGGCCCAGGCGCCGGCCACCACGGCCGCCTCGACGCCGACATCGGCCGCGCCGTCCTCCACCTCCTCGTCCACCACCTCGTCGACGGCGTCCACCCTGCCGCCGGCGCCGCCGGGCATCGGCTACCCCGACGACTACGTGGCCGTCGGCGAGGGCCTGTTCAACCTCAACTGCGTGAGCTGCCACGGCACCGGTGGGGTGGGCACCGCGTCGGCACCCACGCTCATCGGGGTGGGGGAGGCTGCCGCCGACTTCCAGCTGCAGACCGGCCGCATGCCGTTGGCCGACCCGCAGGGCCAGGCCCCCAGCAAGCCGCCGGCGTTCAGCGACCAGGAGATCCAGGCCCTTGTGGCCTACGTCGGCTCGCTCGGGGAGGGCACGCCCATCCCGAACGTGGACGTCGACGCCGGCGACCTGGTGGAGGGCGGCGAGTTGTTCCGGGCCAACTGCGCGGCGTGCCACGGGGCCGCGGCCGTGGGTGGCGCCCTCAGCTACGGGCGCTACGCGCCGTCGCTCCACGACGTCGGGACGGTGCAGATCGCCGAGGCGGTCCGGGTGGGCCCGGGCCAGATGCCGGTGTTCGACGACGACGTGTTCGACGAGCGCGAGCTGAACTCGATCGTCCGCTACGTGCGCTACCTGCAGGATCCCGCCGATCCCGGCGGCTTCTCGCTCGGGCGCATCGGCCCGGTGGCCGAGGGCTATGTGGCCTGGGTGGTGGGCATCGGCGCCGTGCTGGTGTTCGTGCGCTGGATCACCCGCCGGCGCCGCTCCGAGGCGGCCGCGCATGGCTGACGAGGACGGCATGGCCGAGGACGGCGTGGCCGATGACGACCGCGCCGCGGCGGACGGGGCCGCCGACCGTGACGCGGGCCACGACGAGCTGACGGCCGGCGAGGCGGCCGCGGACGACGGGGCGGATCGCGGTGACGCGGGCGGGGGCCCGCCGGCCGATCCGGTCCGGGCGCGCGGTGGGCAGGCGGCGCCGGCGGTGGCGTTCGGGGCCAGCATCCTCGCCGCGGTCGCCCTGGCCGTCGTGTACGACCGGGGCGGCCAGACCCAGGCCGAGGGCGTCCTGCTGGCCGTGGCCCTCGGCGGCATCGGCGTCGGCCTGGTGCTGTGGGCAAAGCGGTTCATGCCCGAGGGCCCCGATGTCGAGCCCCGGGGCCGCATCGGGTCGACCGAGGACGACCAGCGGGCCTTCGTGAAGGACTTCGAGGCGGGTGGCGAGACCTTCGGTCGCCGCAACTTCCTCACCAAGCTGCTCTTCGGCGCGGTGGGCGCGCTCGGGGTGGCCGCCCTGTTCCCGCTGCGCTCGCTGGGGCCCCGTCCCGGCCGGGGTCTCAAGTCCACCCCCTACCGGAACGGGGTGCGGCTGGTCAGCGAGACCGGCGACCCGATCCGGCCCGACGACCCCGGGGTGGGCGGGGTGATCACCGCGTTCCCCGAGGGGCACGTGGGCGACGAGACCGCGCAGACCCTCCTCATCCGGCTCCTGCCGGGCCAGCTCACGCCCCAGCCCGGCCGTGAGGACTGGACCGTCAACAACGTGGTGGCCTACTCGAAGGTGTGCACCCACGCCGGCTGCCCCGTGGGCCTCTACCAGAAGGACCGCGGCGAGCTGTTGTGCCCGTGCCACCAGTCCACCTTCGACGTGTTCGACGGGGCCACCCCCGTGTTCGGGCCCGCCACCCGACCGCTCCCGCAACTCCCGCTGGCCACCGACGGTGACGGCAACCTGATCGCCACCGGTGACTTCTCGGGCCCCGTGGGCCCCGGCTTCTGGGACATCGACAAGTGACGCCCACCGAGGCCCCGGACGCCCGCGCCGCGGTGCCCGCCGGCGATCCCGAACGGGCCAACGAGGGTGAGGACGGGGACGAGAAGGGGAGCCGGGTGGGGCGGACCGCCCGGTGGTTCGACGACCGCCTGGGCGTCGCCCGCACCGGGCGGACGCTGCTCGACAAGATCTTCCCCAACCACTGGTCGTTCCTGCTCGGCGAGATCGCCCTCTACTCGTTCGTCGTGCTGCTGGCCACGGGCGTGTACCTCACCTTCTTCTTCGACGCCTCCAGCGCGCCCACCACCTACGACGGCAGCTACGCGCCGCTGCAGGGCGTGCAGGTGAGCGCCGCGTACAACTCGGTGCTCGACCTCAGCTTCGACGTCCGGGCCGGCCTGATGATGCGCCAGGTGCACCACTGGGCGGCGCTGCTGTTCCTCGCCGCCATCGTCGTCCACATCTCCAGGGTGTTCTTCACCGGCGCCTTCCGCCGGCCCCGCGAGATCAACTGGGTGGTGGGCTGCACGCTGCTCGTGTGCGCGCTCGGCAACGGCTTCGCCGGCTACTCGCTGCTCGACGACCAACTCTCGGGGACGGGCATCCGCATCGCCGACTCGGTGATCCTGTCCATCCCGGTGGCGGGCACGTGGATCTCCTCGCTGCTGTTCGGGGGCGACTTCCCCGGCACCGAGATCATCCCGCGGCTGTTCGTCATCCACGTGCTGTTGCTGCCGGCGGCCATCGTCATCCTGCTGGTGGCCCACCTCGGCATCCTCGTCCGCCACAAGCACGCCCACTTCGCCGGCGACGGCGCCACCGAGGACAACGTGGTGGGCGAGCGGGTGTGGCCCACCTACGCGGCCAAGGCCGGCGGCGTGTTCTTCCTCACCGCGGCCCTGCTGTGCGCCCTCGGTGGGCTGTTCCAGATCAACCCCGTGTGGCTGTTCGGCCCGTTCGAGGTGGCCAACGTCAGCTCCGCCAGCCAGCCCGACTGGTACATCGGCTGGCTCGAGGGCTCGCTGCGCCTGATGCCCCCGTGGGAGATCAGCGTCTTCGGCTACCTGATCCCCAACCCGTTCTTCCCCGGCGTGCTGCTCCCCGGCGTCACCTTCATGCTGCTCTACGCGTGGCCGTGGATCGAGGCCCGCGCCACCAAGGACCGCGAGCCGCACCACATCCTCGACCGGCCCCGCGACCGCCCGCTGCGCACCGCGCTCGGCGTGGCCACCCTCACCTTCTACGTGGTGCTGTTCGCGGCCGGCGCCACCGACGTGCTGGCCGTCACCTTCGGCCTGTCGGTGAACCGCATCGTGTGGACGTTCCGCGTCCTGCTGCTGGTGCTGCCCGTCGCCGCCGCCGTCGCCGCCAACCGCCTGTGCCACGAGCTCCAACGCCGCGACGGCCCGGTCGAGCCCGCGGCGGCGCCCGACCCCGGATTCTCGACGACATAGCGCGCGCAGTTCGCGCGCCACGTCGTCGAGTTCGACCGGAACCCCGCGTACGCAGGCGCGCAGGCCCAGGGGGGCGCGAGTGGCCGACTGCTCAGGGGCCGGGGAGAGCGAGGGCCGCGCTGGCGGTGGTGGTGCCGGCGGCGACTACGTTGAACGTGGTGGCGCCGCCGAAGTCGGGGCTGTCGTCGTAGTACTCCTGGGTGCGCCCGCCGCCGGGATCGACGAAGGTGGCGCGGTAGGTGCCCGGTGGCAGGCCCGTCACGGTGTAGGTGCCGTCGGGAGCGGTGACCGCGCCGCCGGCGATACCGGTGGGGCCGATGGCGATCACCCATGCGCCGGCCACTGGGTCGCCCGAGGGGTCGTCGGTGACGGTGCCCGTCATCGAACCCGTGTTGGGGCCCAGCGCGGCGTTGGCCACTCCCGGCGCGGTGACGGTGAGCGCGGCGCCGAGCTGCGTCGAGGGCAGGTCGTCGTACCACTCCATGTCGTGGCGGCCGGTCGAGTCGAGGAGGGCCAGCTTGTAGCCGCCCGAGGCCACGTTCAGGCTGTACGCACCCGACCCGTTGGTCACCGCCCCTCGCACCATGGCGTAGTCGGCGGCCCGCAACGCGACCACGTGGATGCCCGCCAACGGGATGCCGGTGCCCTGCTCGGTGACGGTGCCCGAGATCGTCGCCCCTGTGCCGGCGGGCGCCCGCGGCGGGAGGGCGGCGTTGGCCACCGTCGCGGTGCCGGCAGTGACGGGCACCGGGGTGGCGGCCGGAACGTTCGGCGAGTTCGGGTGGAAGCGGGTCTCGTGGGCGCCGGTGGGGTCGACGAAGCCCACGTAGTGGGTCGACGCCCGCAGGCCCGGCAACGAGTACACGCCGGACCCGTTCGCCACCACCGCCACCTCGGTGGCGCCAGTGTTCGCCACCGCGGTGCTCAAGGCCAGTGCCCACACCCCGGGAATGGGGTTCCCCGTGCCCGTCTCGGCGACGGTGCCCGTCACGGACCCGCGCGTCGTGGCCATCGAGGGATCCGCGTCGACCGGCGTGGGTGTGGACACCGTGACGGTGGTCGGCGGGCCGAAGAACCCGGCCGTGTGGGTGCCCGACGGGTCGACCAGGTAGAGGAAGTACGAGCCCGCCGGCAGTTGGGCGCTGTAGTTGCCGCTGCCATCGGCGACCGCGCCGCCAACCATCGAGAAGTCCGAGGTGCGCAGCACGGCGACCCACGCCCCGCCCAGCGGGGCGCCGGAGCCGGCCTCGGTCACCGTGCCCGACACCGTGCCCATCGCCACCGACACGTTCGTCGTGTTCGACGCCATCGGGGCGGTCTGCGCGGTGTCGACCGTCGCGCTGTTCGGGTACGTGCCGGCGTCGGCCGGCGTCGTCGTGTAGCTGCAGTCGATCGTGTGGGCCTGGCCGACCGCGAGGTCGGGGATCGCCTGCTCGCAGTCCGGTGCGTTCGGGTCGTCGACGGTGATCCCGGTGAGGGCGGGTACTCCGGTGTTGGTGACGGTGAGGTGGTAGTCGATGGCTTGGCCGGCCACCACGCTGCCCTGGTCGGCGGTCATGGTCACCGAAAGCGACGCGGGCCCGGGTGCCACACCGAGCTTGACCACCGGCAGCGCCGCCATCGAACCGGAGATGTGGCCCCGGGGGGCCACGCCGTCCAGGCCCAACTGGCCGCTCGCGTTGTTCCCCCAGCACTTCATGGTGTCGTTGTCGAGCAGCGCGCAGGTGTGACCGCCGACCGCGGCATCGGAACCGCCTGCGGTGATGGCCGTGGCGGTGCGCCCGGCACCGAGGTTGATCGGTCCGAGGGCGGCCATCTCGCCGGGCGCGTTGCCGAGCAGGTTCGTGTTGTCCTGGCCCAACTGGCCGATGCCACCCGCGCCCCAGCACTTGGCGCTGCCGTTGTCCAGCACGGCGCAGGAGTGCTCGTAGCCGGCGGTGATGGCGGTGGCGGTGCGGCCGGCGCCCAGGTTGATGGCGGCCAGGGCCGCCATCTCACCGGCCTGGTCGCCGAGGACGGCCGTGGTGTCCTGGCCCGTCTGCCCACTGGCCCCCTGGCCCCAGCACTTGACCGTGGCGTTGTCGAGCAGTGCGCACGAGTGCGCACTGCCGGCGTCGATGGCGGTGGCGGTGCGGCCCGGGCCGAGGTTGACGGGGTTGAGGGCGGCCATCTCGCCGGCGGCGTCGCCCAGGGTGGCGGCGCTGTCCTGGCCCAACTGACCGCTGGCCCCCGCCCCCCAGCACTTCACCGTGCCGTTGTCGAGGAGGGCGCACGTGTGGAGGAGGCTGGCGGTGATGGCGGTGGCGGTGCGGCCGGCCCCGAGGTTGACGGGGTTGAGCGCGGCCATCTCGCCGGCGCCGTCGCCCAGGGTGGCGGTGCTGTCCTGGCCGAGCCGGCCGTTCGCCCCGGCGCCCCAGCACTTGACCGTGCCGTTGTCGAGCAGCGCGCACGAGTGGGCGGCCCCGGCGGCGATGGCGGTGGCGGTGCGACCGGCGCCGAGGTTGATGGCGGGCAGGGCGGCCATCTCTCCGGCCGCGTCGCCGATGGTGGCGGTGCTGCCCTGCCCCAGTTGGCCGGAGCTGTTGAGGCCCCAGCACTTGACGGTGCCGTTGTCGAGCAGCGCGCAGGTGTGGGCGGCGCCGGCGGCGACGGCGGTGGCGGTGCGGCCGGCACCCAGGTTCACCGAGGGGAGGAACAGCATCTCGCCGTCGCCGTCACCGATGTTCACCGTGCTGCCCTGCCCCAGTTGCCCCGAACTGTTGAGGCCCCAGCACTTGACCGTGCCGTCTTCCAGCACGGCGCAGGTGTGGGCGTCGCCGGCACTGACCTGGGTGGCCACGGCCGGATAGCCGACACCCACCGTCACCGGATTGGAGGCGAGTGGTGTGGTCTGGGCGGTGTCCACCGTCGCCGTGTTCACCCGGGCGGGGAAGTCCGTGGTGGTGGTGCTGTAGGAGCAATTGATGGTGTGGCTCGCGCCACTGGCCAGGTCGGGGACGGCCTGCACGCAGGCAGGGGCCGCAGCGTCGCTCACGGTGATGCCGGTGAGGGTCGACACCCGGTTGTTGACGACGGTGAGGTGGTAGTGGATGGTCGCGCCGGGGGCCACGCGGGTCTCGTCCGCGGTCAGGCCCACCTGCAGGGTCTCGCCGAGGTTGATGGCCGGGAGGGCGGCCATCTCGCCGGGCTGGTCGCCCAGGGTGACGGTGCTGTCCTGCCCGAGCTGACCGGCGGCGTTACGGCCCCAACACTTGGTGGTGTCGTCGTCGAGCCGGGCACACGCCTGGTTCGAGCCGGTGGTGACCGCGGTGGCGGTGCGCCCCGCGCCCAGATCGACGGGGTTGAGGGCCGCCATCTCGCCGGGCTGGTCGCCCAGGGTGGCCGTGCTGTCCTGCCCCAAGTTGCCGTTGGCTCCCGAGCCCCAGCACTTGACGGTGGCGTTGTCGAGCAGCGCGCAGGTGAAGCTGCCCCCGGCGCTGATACCCACGGCGGTGCGGCCCGCGCCCAGGTTCACGGGGGCGAGGGTGGCCATCTCGCCGGGCTGATCGCCGATGTCGGCGGTGCTGTCCTGACCGAGGTTGCCGGAGGTGCCGAAGCCCCAGCACTTCACGGTGCCGTTGTCGAGGATGGCGCAGGTGTGGCTCAGACTGGCGGTGATGGCGGTGGCGGTGCGTCCCGCGCCCAGGTCGATCGGGGCAAGGGCGGCCATCTCGCCAGGCTCGTCACCGAGGTGCGCGGTGCTGCCCTGGCCCAGCTTCCCGCCGTAGCCGTTGCCCCAGCACTTGACGGTGCCGTTGTCGAGGATCGCGCAGGTGTGAGCGGCCCCCGCGGCGATGGCGGTCGCGGTGCGGCCGGCGCCCAGGTTCACCGGGGGGAGGGCGGCCACATCGCCGGGGGAGCCGCCGCGCGAAACGGTGTTGTCCTGGCCCAGTTGCCCGTCGCCGTTGTTGCCCCAGCACTTCACGGTTGCGTTGTCGAGGATGGCGCACGTGTGCTGCTCGCCGGTGGCGATGGCGGTGGCGGTGCGCCCCGCGCCCAGGTTCACCGGCGGCAGGGCCGCCATCTCGCCGGGCTGGTCGCCGATTCGCTGGATGTGGCCCTGACCCAATTGCCCGGCGCTGTTCTGACCCCAGCACTTCACGGTTGCGTCGTCGAGGAGCGCGCACGTGTGGGTGTAGGTGAACATGCCGCCGGTGGCGATGGCGGTGGCGGTGCGCCCGGCACCCAGGTTCACCGGCGGCAGGGCGGCCATCTCGCCGGCCGAGTCGCCCAGGGTGTCGGTGCTGTCCTGGCCGAGCTGACCGGCGTCGTTGCGACCCCAGCACTTCACCCGGCCACTCGGCAGGATGGCGCAGCTGTGTTCGACCCCGGACGAGATCGATCGTGCCGCCAGCGGTGCCCCGGGCGCCTCGTTACCCTCGGCGCCCGCGGGCGCGATGACGGCGGGAGCGGTGGTGGCGGCGGGCACGAGCAGCGCACCGAGCACCGTCGGCACCAGCAGCGCACGCCGCAGGTGGTGCCGCCGCACCCGAACCCTCTGCCCGCGCCCTGCCCTCATGACGGACCCCCCGGTCGCCGCTGGCAACGCTACGCATCGAGAGCGCACTCGACAAGGGGTCGCGGTGGGAGCGGGGCGGATCGCCCACGCACGGGGTCAGGCGTCGCCGATGGCGAAGAACTGGCCGGCCCTGGTGCCCACGTAGATGCGGCCCTTCCAGACCGCGGGCGTCGACTCGATGCAGCCGCCCAGCTCGAGGGTCCAGAGCTCGGGGGGGTCGACCCGGGGGTTGCTCACGTCGTAGGCGTGCAGGAACCCGTTGCAGTCGCCCTGGATCAACACGTCGTCGACCACGACGGGGGACTGCCAGGTCGGCCCGGGCAGTGACTTCTCCCACACGATCTGGCCGGTCTGGCGGTCGACCCCCAGGAGGCGCCCGCCGTTGGTGGGGACGTAGAGCATCCCGCGGTGGAGGGCGGGGGTGGCCCACACCCCCGCGGGGTTGGCGCCCATGTCGGGGATCGACCACACGAGGGGGTCGTCGGGCTTGGTCGGGTCGAGCTTCATGATCTGGCCCACCTCGGCCGAACGGCCGGTGCCCCGCTCGTACTCCGACGCCACGTAGAGCATGCCCTGTCGGTCGATCACCACGCTGGCGTCGGTGTCGTCGCCGGTCCAGAAGCGGAACGTGCGCGTCACCGCCGAGGGTCCTGCCCCACCTGGGCGCAGCGGACCGATGTCCCACCCCTGCACCAGGCCGCCCGAGTTGGCGAAGTAGGCGGTGTTGCCCGATATCGCCACCGAATTCTCGATCGAGACGGTCTGGTCGCCGATGTCGGCCAGCAACTGGTCGTCCCAGCCGGGGGTGTTGAAGATCAGCTGGGGGGCGACGGTGACGGGATCGGCCTCGCTGGTGCCGCCGGCTCGGTTGAGCTTCACCACGTGGAACTGGCTGTTCTCGCCGCCCTCGAACAGGTGGTCGTCGATCACGAGGCCCGAGCCGTCCCAGTCGTTGTTCCACATGGTCGGGCTGACGGCGTCGGCGCTCAGCGACCACAGCTCCTGCACCGGGTTCCGGTCGATGGCCAACGCCCGGTAGAAGTTGTCGCGCGAGCCCGTGTAGACGATCGGGTAGCCGTCGGGGTCGACCGTCACCGAGCCCTTGATGATGTCGCCGGTGGGGAACGGTGGGCGCAGGTCCTGGCCGTTGGTGGCATCGACGAAGTGCACGGCCCGGTCGTAGGCGCCGAAGACCACCCAGGTCACCCCGTTGCGCTCGAACACCGCGGGCTCGCCGGTCCAGCCCGACCCGCACCACACCCTCGTCTCGTTGCCCTCGCTCGAGGGCGAGCACATGGCGGAGCCGGGGTAGGTCCACAGCACCTGCGGGTTGGTGGGCACCGGGCCCTTCCCGTAGAAGGTGCGGGTGGGGTTGCCCCGGAACGTGAGCAGGCCGTTGACGGTGTCGCCGTAGGGCTCGCCCGACGAGGCGGGGTCGACCCAGCCGTCGAACGGGGGCGCCGTCGTGGTGGTCGGTGCCACGGTGGTGGTGGGCGCCGGTGTGGTGGACGACGCCGCCGCGTCGTCGGTGCTCGGTCGGTCGGCGCCCCCGTCGGCGCTGCACGCCGCCGCGATGAGCGCGAGGCCGGCGAACGCCCCCACCCATCTCATTCTCGAGGCAATAGCGGTCGGATTCCGACCGGTGGTGCCTCGGGTTCGGGGGTTCGGTGTGGTCAGAGCGGGCCTCTTCGGCAGGTTGGGGGCGGGGGCGGGCCCGGCCGGCCCCGCCGAGGAGAGACTAGTGACGGGGGCGGCCCCACCGTCACGCGGGCTGGTCAGGGGGCGCCGCGCACCCTGGTGAACATGTCGCCTCCCGCCGGGGCGTCCACCAGCCCCGATGGGTTCAGCGTGGGGCGGTCAGGCGGCGTGGTCCATGTGCAAGAACCTGCCGATCACTGCCGATCACTGCCGATCATTGCCGGTCACGAGGTGACCGCGCTCGGCGGGGGCGGTCCGGCGCGGGCCGGAGCGGCAGGTTGTAGCTGCTGGTCAGGTCGGCGACGCCCGCGACCTCCAGCTTGCGGTAGACGGCGTTGATCTGGTTGCGCACCGTCCCGATCGAGACCTGTCGGAGGGTGGCGATCTGCGCGGGTGGGCGTCCTGCGAACAGGGCGCGGGCGACCTCCAGCTCGACAGGGGTGAGCAGCCCCGGTTCGATCGTGCGCAGGTGCTGGTCCTCCGGCTCGACCGTGATCAGCAGGACGGGTGCCGGCCCTTCGAGGCGGCAGGCGTGCACCCGCACGTTCGCCCACCGGCCGGGCGGGACGAACGCGCGCACGGCGTAGTCCGCCTCCAACGCCTCGCCCGTCGAGAGGGCCTCGCGGAGGGGCGCGATCAGTCTCACGTCGGCGGGATGGGTCAGGACGTACGGGTGCGCGCCGAGGAACGCAGCGGGGTCGACGCCTGGCTGACCGATCTGCTCGTCGACGGCGACGACGGTCCCGTCGATGTCGCACACGCAGCGGAACCGCCATGCGGGTGCGGACCCGACCAAGGCGTCGGTGTCGTCGGACGTCACCACTGCCCACATCACGACGCCGTCGCCCCGCAGGGGGCGGAGCCGAGCGAGGTGCACCGCCACTCGTCGCGCCGGGCCTGACGGCGCCGCCGCCCAGGTCTCGACGCTGGTGGCGTCCTCCGACGAACGCACGAAGCCGAGGATCTCGTCGCGGGCGGGTCGGGGGATCAGATCGCGCCGACCGAGCTCGCCCACGTGAGCCGGCACGTCGCCGCCCACGGCCGCAGCGATGGACGGGTTGCTGTAGGCGATGGCGCCCGAGCTCGGATCGACCACGGCGACACCGAACGTGGCGAGCTCGAGCTGGCGCGCGGCCCGGACCACGGTCGACACCCACTGGTCGTGGTTCACGAACCAGGGTTTCCCGTGACGAGGTAGCGCCGGCGCAGCTCGACCTGGCTGTCGACGCCCAGCATGCGGAACAGCGTGGTCATGCGGTGCCGCACGGTGTGGACCGACATCCCGAGGTCGGCGGCGATCAACGAGGGCCGGCGCCCGGCCAGGAGGGCCTGCGCCACCGCTCGTTCTCCCGGGCTGAGCACGCTGAGGTCCACCGGCACCTGGAACGTGTCCTCGGGTGTGTTCGTGACGAGGAGCATGGCGTCGTCGCCGCAGAAGCGGGAGATGGACACCGACACCCTCGTCCATGCCGCAGCGGGGCCGAGCACGCGGATGGAGTACTGGGTCTCCCGCTCGTCGCCGCGCACGACCGCTCGCAGCTTCGGGGTGACGTTCACGACGTCGGCAGGATGGCCCGCGAGCATGGCTTGGCTCCCGACCACCGCCCACGGGTCGATGCCGAACTCCAGGTGCCGTTGGTCGGCCGCCAGCGTGATGAGATCGAGATCGCAGAGCACGTGGATCTCGCGGGGCGGGTTCAGGGCCAGCTCGAGGTCCTCGTGGCTGAAGGTGTTGTCGAAGTCGGTCGCCGTGATCACGACCACCGAGCCCGGCCCGCGCAGGGCGTGCAGCTCGACGGCGTGGACGGTCAGCTCACGGGTCGGGTCGTCAGGCTGCGCGACCCGGGCCGTGGTGACGAGGTACCGGTCCTCGGCATCGGGCGTGGGCCACAGCGCCGACCATCGGCGCCCGTCCGCGCGCGGCAGCAGCGCGAGCTCGTCGAGGGCGTCGACCGTGTCGGGGAGGGGGCGACCGGCGAGCACGGCCATCGTCGGGTTCTGGTGGGCGATCGAGCCGGTGTCGGGATCGATGATGGCGAGCCCGAACGGCGCCGCGTCGAGGAAGCGAGTCCCTCCGACCACGATTGACAACCACCCGCGATTCGCCACGCGTTCGGACTCCAAGCAGTGCTGCCCCTCCCTGCCCTGCACAGTGTGACAGGCGCACGACATCGTTTCGACTTCACCACGGCGAGCCCGCCGAGGGTGTGATCAGCCCTCGGCGACGAGGCGGTCGAGGGTGAGCTCGGGCTGCTCGCGCTCGACCCGCTCGAGCCAGTACTGGCTCTCGAACAGGGCGTAGCGGGTGCCGTCGGCCCGCTTCAGCACGTCGACCCCCTGCATCCCCTTCAGGGCCGGCTCGCTGGCCTCGTCGGTGCGGCGGGCCACCCGGTAGCTCGTGCGGTTGAGCTCGACGGGGGCGCCGAACTCGTGCTCGAGGCGATGGGTGGCAACCTCGAACTGCATCGGGCCGACCGCGGCCAGCAGTGGGGCCTGGTCGCCCACGTCGTCGTCGCGCAGCACCTGCACCACACCCTCCTCGTCCAGTTGGGCGATGCCGCGGCGGAACTGCTTGAAGCGCCCCGTGTCGCGCACCCGGGCCACCGCGAAGTGCTCGGGGGCGAAGCTGGGGATGCGGGGGAAGGTGACCGATTCGTCCAGGTACAGCGAGTCGCCCACCCGCACGTCGGTGGCGTTGACCAGGCCCACCACGTCGCCGGGCCAGGCCTCGTCCATCGTCTCGCGCTCCTGGCCGAACACCTGGTGGGCGTACTTGGTGGCGAACGGCTTGCCGGTGGGCCCGTGGGTGACCACCATGCCCCGCTCGAACTTGCCCGAGCAGACCCGGAAGAAGGCGATGCGGTCGCGGTGCGACGGGTCCATGTTGGCCTGGACCTTGAACACGAAGCCGGAGAACGGGGCGTCGAGCGGGCGGGGCGTGCCGTCGATGTCGTCACGCGGCGGTGGCGACGGCACGAGGTCGACGATGGCATCGAGGAGCTTGCGCACGCCGAAGTTGGTGAGGGCCGAGCCGAAGAACACCGGGCTGGTCTCGCCCGCCAGGAACGACTTGGCGTCGTGGTCGGCGCCCACCTCGCCGAGGAGGGCCAGCTCCTCCTCGGCCGCGGTCCAGGCCAGTCCCTCGTCGACTGCGGCCTGCGCCGCCGACACCTCTTCCTCCGGCGCCTCGGTGCTGCCCCGGGCGGTGCGGGTGAAGCGGGTGAACCCGACCAACCCCGGCTCGCCGTCCGGGCCGAGTGCCCGGTCGGCCACGCCCCGGAAGTCCCCGGCGATACCTACCGGCCACGTGACCGGCGTGGGGACGATCGACAGCTTGGACTCGATCTCGTCGATCAGCTCGAGGGCGTCGCGCCCTGGGCGGTCCCACTTGTTGATGAAGCTGAGCAGCGGCAGGTTGCGCTGGCGGCACACCTCGAACAGCTTCAGGGTCTGGGGCTCGATGCCCTTGGCCGCGTCGAGCACCATCACCGCGGCGTCGGCGGCGGCCAGCACGCGGTAGGTGTCCTCGGAGAAGTCCCGGTGACCAGGCGTGTCGAGCAGGTTCACGACGCAGTCCCGGTAGGGGAACTGCATCACCGTGGACGTGATGGAGATGCCTCGTTGCTGCTCGAGCGCCATCCAGTCGGACGTGGCCGAGCGCCGGCCGCCCTTGGCCTTGACCGCGCCGGCCTCCTTGGCCAAGGCGCCCCCGTACAGCAGGAACTTCTCGGTGAGGGTGGTCTTGCCGGCGTCGGGGTGCGAGATGATGGCGAAGGTGCGCCGGCGCGCGGCCTCCGCGGAGGCCGCGGTCACCCGCCCAGGCTACCGGCGCCCGTATGTCATGACGGGGTGGCAAGCAGGGTGGGACGGGGTGCTACGCCTCGACCGCGGCAGTCGCCCGGGCGAGAAGTCGTCTCGCCCACCCGATCATCTGCTCCGCATCGCCGGGCGACACGAAGGTCATCCCGTAGTGGGAATCGTCCCTCCGGCTCAACAGTCGCTTCAGATCCTTGGCCATGTCCGCCCCGCCCGGCGAGACGTGGCAAGCACGGTGACCGCGTCCTCGTGTGACTGGCCGCGCGAGCGGACGCCCGACTTGGCGCAACAGGCCGCGTCCGAGGCGGCGATGCCCGCGAGGACGGCGAGCGCCGCTGCTACGCCCGGACTGGCGACATCGCTCTCGTCGCTGGTGACGAGCTCGACCCTGTTCCAGGTCGCCGCCGGCGACCACACCGGGATCGACGCCGACCTCTGACCGGTCCCGTCATGGTGACAGGGCGGCGTTGATGTCGGTGAGGACGGCGCCGGGCGTGCTGGCGAGCGGGTTGGCGTGGTCGTAGTCGGGGCTGTTGTCGTAGTACTCGGAGGTGTGGGCACCGGTCAGGTCCACGAAGCGGAGGCGGATGTTGCCGGCGGGGAGGCCACTGATCGTGTAGATGCCGTTGGTGGTCGTGCCGCCGACGACGTTGGTCTGGCTGTCGATGGCGACGACGAACCCGTTGGCCAGGTTGTCGCCTGACCCGGCTTCGGTGACCGTGCCCGAGACGGTGCCGGTGGTCGGCGTGAGGGCGGCGTCGACGGTGAGCGGGCTGCCGGCGGTCGCGGTCACGTTGGCGGCCGACCCGAGCCCGGCGGCCGTCTGGTTGTCGTGCCACTCGAAGGAGTGGCCGGCCGTCGGGTCGTAGAAGGCGAGTTTGTAGGTGCCCGCGTCGACGGCGATGTCGTAGTGGCCGGAGGCGTCGGTGAGGTCACCGGCGGCAAACGAGAAGTCACCGCTGTGGACGGCCATGACCGCGACGCCTTCGAGATCGCCCCCGGCGCTCGACGTGATCCGCCCGACGAGGTGGGCGCCGCTACCGGGGGGCGCCTGGGGGGCGAGGGCTGCGTCGGCGGTGGTGACGTTGGCGCCGGTGACCGGGAGGACGGTGGCGCCGGCCGGGGTGGGGACGTCGTCGTAGAACTCGGGGCTGTGGGTGCCGGAGAGGTCGATGAGCTCGACCAGACGGTTGCCGGCGTTGATGCCGGTGATGGCGTAGTGGCCGTTGGCATCGGTGAGGTCGCCGGCGGCGGGTTCGCCGGCGTCGAGGTCGACGCTCATCGCCATCACCCCTGCCAGCGGGCCACCGGTGTCGGTGACGGTGCCGGCGATGGTGCCCCGGGTGGGCACCAGGTGGGCGTCGGCATCCGTGGTGGCGCCGCTGCTGACGGTGACCGTGCTGGGGGCGCCGGCGAAGGCGGCGGTGTGGTCGAGGGACGGATCGATGACGTACACGAAGTAGGTCCCGACGGGGGCCAGGGCGACGTAGTCGCCGGAAGCATCGGTGGTGCCGACGGCGACCGGGGAGTAGTCGACGAGTGACAGCGGCGCCACGAGCGCGCCCGCGATCGGTGCCCCGGTCCCGGTCTCGGTGACGGTGCCCGACATCAGCGCGTACCCGTCGGGGATGGTCACCTCGACCGCGACCGCCTCGGAGGTGGCGGCGACGATGTCGGGGGAGTCGACGGTGAGCCGGTTGGTGTGGGTGCCGAGATCCGCCGCAGTGGGCCGATACTCACAGTCGAACGACAGCCCTTCGTGGACCGCGAGGGAGAACGGCCCATGCTCGCAGTAGGGGGACACGGTCGCGGTGGCGAGCAGTCCCGTGAGGTCGAGGGCCGAAACGCTGGTGACCACCACGTGGTACGTGATCGTCTCGCCGACCGCCACGGTCGTCTGTTCGGTGGTCATCTCGACGAAGGCGGAGGCGCCGACCCTCACGCTGACCTGGCTCGAGGTCACGGGTGTCGGGATCTCGTCGGCGACGGCCGTGAACCTCTCGACGCGCGTGCCGGAGTCGTTGCCGGTGGCCGTGTAGGTGCAGCTGATGGTCTTGCTGCGTCCGGCGGGGAGGTCGAACACGGCGTCGTCGCCGCAGTCGGGGGTGGTGGGATCGCTCAGGTCGATGTTGTGCAACGTGATGTTGCCCGTGTTCCGGACGAGGTAGAGGTAGAGGATCGTCTGGCCGGGCGCCACGAACGCCGAGCCGGACGACGCGATCAACTTCATGGACGGCGCCGGCGGCCCGCCTTGGGTGACCGTCACGTCCACCTCGTTCGAGGTGGCCGGTGAGGAGTCGGCCGAGTCGATGGTGGCGACGTTCGTGTACGTGCCCACGTCGGCGGGCGTCGGCACGTAGAGGCAGTCGATCGTGACCTCCTGGCCGGGCTCGAGCGCTTCCACCGGCCGCTCGCAGTCGGTGGCGTTCGGGTCGGCGACGGTGAGCTCGGTGAGCTGGTCACTGCTCACGTTCCTCGCCGTGAGGTGGTAGTGGATCGCTTCACCCCAGGGCACCGTCGTCTCGTCGGCCGTCATGGAGAGGGTCAGGGCCGCGGGGCCGGCCTCGGCGTAGCCGACGATGACGGGACCGAGGTCGGCGAGGTCGTCGAAGTAGTCGTCCTCTGTCGCGTTGCCGAGCTGGCCGGAGTCACCTCGACCCCAGCATCGGATCGAGGCGTCGTCGAGGAGACCGCACGTGTAGCCGTCGCCGGCGCTGACGACCGTGGTGGTGCGGCCGGCGCCGAAATCGAGCGGGTCGACCGCTGCGGGGGTCTCGTCGTCGCCGATCGTGTCGCTGCCGTCGTCCGCGCTGACGTCCGCTCCCCAGCAGCGGACGAGGCCGTCGTCGAGGATGACGCACGTGTGCTCGCTGCCGGCACTGACGGCGGTGGCGGTGCTGTCGTCGCCGAGGTCGACGGGCCCCACGGATCCTGGGGCTTCGTCGTCGCCGATCCGGTCGGTGTTGCCGTAGCCGAGCTGGCCCTGCTCGCCGTACCCCCAGCAGCGGACGGTGCCGTCGTCGAGGACGGCGCACGTGTGCGAGCCGCCGGCGCTGATGGCGGTGGCCGTGTGGCCGTCACCCAGGTCGACGGGCCCGGCGCTGCCGGGGGCCTCGTCGTCGCCGACGTTGTCGGTGTTGCCGTAGCCGAGGGCGCCGTCCCGGCCGGTGCCCCAGCAGCGGACGGTGCTGTCGTCGAGGATGGCGCACGTGTGCGAGCCGCCGGCGCTGATGGCGGTGGCGGTGCGGCCGGCGCCGAGGTCGACGGGCTGGATCCCGGCGGGCGTCTCGTCGTCGCCGATGGTGTCGCTGTTGCCGTAGCCGAGCTGGCCGTCGTAGTTGGTGCCCCAGCACTTCACGGTGCTGTCGTCCAGGAGGGCACACGTGTGGAAAGCGCCCGTGCTGATGGCGGTGGCGGTGCGGCCGCCGCCGAGGTCGACAGGCCCGGCGCTGGCGGGGGCCTCGTCGTCGCCGATGTAGTCGGTGTTGCCGTAGCCGAGTTGGCCGTCGTCGTTGGCGCCCCAGCACTCGACGCTGCCGTCGTCGAGCAGGGCGCACGTGTGATAGGCGCCCGCGTCGATGGCGGTGGCGGTGCGGCCCACGCCGAGATCGACCGACTCGAACGACGAGGGATCGCTGACCAGCTCGAGATCGTCCGGGCTCAGGCCGAGGCCGAGCTGCCCGGAGTCGTTGCTGCCCCAGCACTTGACGGCGCCGCCGTCGAGGATGGCACAGCTGTGCTCGCTGCCAGCAGCGACCGCGGTGGCGCCGATGGGAACGGCGTTGGGGTCGCGCACCCGCACCGCGTCCGCCACGGCCGCGATCGGGTCGGGGAACCCATCTGCCGTCATGGTCCCCGTGTTCGAGTAGAGGCCCACGTCGTCGAGGGTGGTGGTGTAGGTGCACGCGTAGTAGTCGGAGTTCTCGGGATCGAGGTCCGGCATCTCCCGTGAGCAGTCGGGCGCGTCGGGGTCGTCGATCGTGATGCCGGTCAGCGTGTCGTCCGGACTGCGGTTCTCGACGTACACGTAGTACGTGATGTCGTCGCCGGCGGTGACGCTGGTCTGTTCGGTGGAGATCTCGAAGTCGATCGGGAACTCCCTGACCTCGCGCTGCACCGAGTTGGACCGGAACGAGCTGGACAGCTCGTTCGCGGTCAAGCGGGCCCGTGTCATGAGGGTCCGCCCCTCGTCGTCCTCCGTGACGGTGTAGGTGCAGTCGACGGTCTGCTCGGCGCCGGCGCCGAGCTCGGAGGCGGGCTGCCCGCAGTCGGGCACGATCTCGTCCTGGTCCTCGTCACCGACCTCGGCCGTGATCCCGGTCAGCGGGGCGTCGGTGAGGTTCTCGACGGTGAGGTGGTAGTGGATGGTCGTGCCGATGAAGACCGACGACTCGTCGGCCGTCAGGGTGGCGCGTACCGGTGGCGGGCTGAAGTCGACCGGTCCTGCGCTGCCGGGTGACTCGTCGTCGCCGATGTTGTCGAGATTCGCGTAGCCGAGTTGGCCGCTGCCGTTGTATCCCCAGCACCGGAGGGTGCCGTCGTCGAGGATCGCGCAGGTGTCGTGGCTCCCCGCTGACACCGCGGTCGCCGTGCGGCCGGGACCGAGGTTCACCGCGCCGACGGACCCGGGGGTCTCGTCGTCGCCGATGGAGTCGGTGTTGCCGTAGCCGAGGTCGCCGAAGGGGTTGGAACCCCAGCACCGAACGGTGCTGTCGTCGAGGAGGGCGCACGTGTGCGATTCGCCGGCGGTGACGACGGTGGCGGTGCGGCCCGCACCGAGGTCGACGGGTCCGACGCTTCCAGGGGTCTCGTTGTCGCCGATGGTGGCGGTGTTGCCGTAGCCGAGCTCGCCGGACCTGCCGATACCCCAGCAGCGCACCGTGCCGTCGTCGAGGGTCGCGCAGGTGTGGTACGTGCTGGCGTCGATCTGCGTCGCGGTGCGACCGGCGCCGAGGTTCACCGTGCCGACGGACCCGGGGGTCTCGTCGTCGCCGATCACGTCGGTGTTGCCGTAGCCGAGGGCGCCCACGAAGCCGTCGCCCCAACAGCGCACGGTGCCGTCGTCGAGGAGCGCGCACGTGTGCTGCCATCCCGTCGCGAGGGCGGTGGCCGTGCGGCCGGCACCGAGGTCGACGGGCCCCACGGACCCGGGGGTCTCGTCGTCGCCGACGCGGTCGGTGTTGCCGTAGCCGAGCCGGCCGTCGGTGTTGTTCCCCCAGCACAGGACGGTGCCGTCGTCGAGGAGCGCGCACGTGTGCCCGGACCCGGCGGTTATGGCGGTGGCGGTGCGACCGGCGCCGAGGTCGACGGGCCCCACGGACCCGGGGGTCTCGTCGTCGCCGATGAAGTCGGTGTTGCCGTAGCCGAGCGACCCGGCGGCGCCATAGCCCCAGCAGCGCACGGTGCCGTCGTCCAGGACGGCGCACGTGTAGCCGTTGCCGACGGTGATGTCGGTGGCGGTGCGGCCGGCGCCGAGGTCGACCGGCCCGGCCGACCCGGGGGTCTCGTCGTCGCCGATGTCGTCGGTGTGGCCGTAGCCGAGCTGCCCGTAGCCGTTCCAACCCCAGCAGTAGACGCTGCCGTCCGCCATGCGAGCACAGGAGTGGGTGTAGCCGGCGGCGACCTGCACCGGCGTCGGCGTCGCCGGGGTGGCCGACACGGGCGCGGCCACGACCGGCGCCGCGAGGGTGGCCAGGCCGGTGCCCAGCACCGCCGTGATGATCAGTGCCCAGATGTGTCGATGCGCCCTCGTGGCCATGTCGTCCCCCACCGTTCGTCCGCTTCGGACAGCGTGGGTGCCGCGTGCGGCGGGGTCCATGGGCAAAACCCTGCCGATTCTCGGGGCTCAGCCGGTCCCGACCGTGCGCAAGTACCCTGATCGAGGTCATGTCGCTGCGTCGCCTGCGCCTCGCGCCCCTCCTGCTCGCCGCGGTCGCCGCCATGGCGCTGGGGTGGGGGGCCGGGGCCACCGGTGGGTGGCACGCGCTCGACCTCGGCGACGGCGGTGAGCTGGTCACCGCGCTGCGGCTCGAGGCGCCCGCGGTGACCTCCGGCGTCGACGAGCGCCTCGATCTGCGGGCCGAACGGTCGGCCAAGCCGCGGTGGATCTCCCTCGCGGTCGTCGCCGCCCTCGTCGCGGGTGCCGATGCATGGCGCCGCCGCCATCACCAGCGTGACGATGCCACGGGCCGGCCCCGCCGGCTCGGGTCGTCGTCGCTCGGGCGGGCCCCGCCCCACCACCTCCTCACCTCGTACTGAGCAGACGGCCCCCCGACCCGGGGCGGCCGCTCGACGATCCCGTGACCCAGGAGGTCCCATCTTGTCGTTCTCGCTGTCCCTCTCGTTCCTGTCTCCCGCGTTCTTGTCCGCACCCCCGGTCCCAGGCTCGGGCTGCGTCCCCGTGGCACCCCGCGTCCGGTGGTTGCGATGACCCGCGCCACCGCCCTCGATCCCCACCCGACCGCCGTCCGGGACTGGCGACCCCGCCTGGTCCACCTCTGGTACGTGCTGGCGGGCACGGTCGCACTGGCCGCCGCGCTCCTGCTGGCACCCTTCCTGCGCATGCCCGCCCACGTGGGCGCGCTGACCTTCGACAACCCCACCCGCTACGACGTCACCATCGAGTCCAGCCAGGGTGGCGCCGACGGCTGGACGCCGGTCGGCACGGTGCGGGCGGGCGCGTCGGCCACCTTCGACCGCGTCTTCGACCAGGGCGGCCGGTGGGTCTTCCGCTTCTCGTCGCAGGGCCAGCCGGGCGGTCACCTCGACCGCACCCGAGCCGAGCTCGACGCTGCCGACTGGCAGGTCGACATCCCCGCCGAGGTGGGCGACACCCTGGCCGCCAACGGCGCCCCCGAGCCGCGCTGAGCCGCGGTCTCGCGCCCCCCGCCCGCCCGCCGCGGCGGGGGCGTGGGTGCCGTGGTGGGCGAGGGACGCCTTGTGTCAGAAGATGCCGGGGGCGTGGGTGCCGACGGCCTCGTAGCAGGCCTCGGTGAGGCCCACGGTGCGGGCGTCGCCGATCATGTTGGCCGTCATCTGGTTCATCGCGTAGCCGAAGCCGATGCCGGCGTCGGGGTCGGCGTAGCCCATCGACCCGCCCGACCCCGTGTGCCCGAAGCCGCGTGGGCCGCCGTAGGACGAGAACGCGCCCGACAGCATGAACCCGAGGCCGAACTTCGACTCGAAGAACATCACCTTGTCGGGTCCCTCGGTCTGGCACTCGGTGGCCCGCTCGACCTGCTCGGGCGACAGCAGGCGGACGCCGTCCACCTCGCCGATCAGCGCCGCGTACATGCGGGCCAGCGACCGGGCGTTGCCCACCCCATTGGCCGCGGGGATCTCGGCGGCCAGCACCCGCTGCTCGTTGAACCGGCTGACGCTCAGCACGCCGTCGTCGCCGATCAGCACCCCCGACGGGGCCCGCAGGGCTTGGCCCACCAGGCTGTCGGGCCCGAGCAGCTGATCGAGCACCATGCGCACGTTCTCGTTGTCGGGCAGGTCGATCGCGAGCAGCGGCGCGACACGGGGGAACTCCTCGGCGGGCAGGCCGATCCAGAAGTCGAGGCCGAGCGGTGCGGCCACGTGCTCGGCGAAGTACGCGCCCACGGACTGCCCCGACACCCGCCGCACGAGCTCGCCCACCAGGTAGCCGAACGTCACCGCGTGGTAGCCGTGGGCGGTGCCGGGCTCCCACACGGGCTCCTGCTCCTCGAGGGCGACGATGACCGGGTCCCAGCGCAACGTCTCGTCGAGGGTGAGGGGCTTGTCGATCACCGGCAGCCCGGCCTTGTGGCAGAGCAGCCACCGCACCGGGATGTCGTCCTTGCCGGCCTGCGCGAACTCCGGCCAGTACGTGGCCACGGGCGCGTCCGGGTCGAGCAGCCCCTGGTCGATGAGGTGGTTGGCGCACACCGCCACCGGCCCCTTGGTGGTCGAGAACACCATCTGCAGCGTGTCCTCGGCGTAGGGGCGCCCGGTTGCGAGGTCGGCCACGCCGCCCCACAGGTCGACCACCTTCTCACCGCCGACGTAGAGGCAGAACGACGCGCCCACCTCGCCATGGCTGTCGAAGTTGGCCCGGAAGGCGTCGCCGACGCCCTCGAAACCCGGCGCCAGGTACCCGTCGATCTCGGCCATCGGTCCCTCCCGCTCGCTCCCTGCGGTGGCGAACGCTACCGGCCGGCGCCGGCCCGCACTCAGTTGGTGGTCGTTCGCGCCCGAAAGGAAGGTCGTGGGACCTCGACCAGACCGCGCGCGCAACGCCGACCGCGCCCGGCGCACGGTGTTCGCCGCGGCGTGCGCCCTGGTCGTGGTGGCGGGGTCGGGCCCGAGCGCCCTCCGCGGCGTGGCGGCCGACGTCGGGGGCGACCACCTCACCACCGGCGGCGTGGAGGTGGGGGGGAGCCTCGAGTTCTACGACTACGGGAACGCCACGCCGGTCTCGGCCCCCGCCGACACGGGCTGGACCGACGGCACGTTCGCCGCCACGCGGTCCGACCTGGTGCCCGACACGTTGACCCTCGACCACTTCGGCACCGACCTGCCCGACACCGGCGAGCCCTGGTGGGACGGGGCCTGGCGCTCGCGACGCTGCTTCGACGTGGACCACAGCGGCGCGGGCGCGTCCGACGTGACCGAGTACCAGGTGAAGGTGGTGCTCGACACCCAGAGTGCGATCGCGGCCGGTGAATTCGACGCGGACGCCGAAGACCTCCGGGCCGAGCGCCACGACGGCGGCGGCTTCGTCGACCTCGACCTTTGGGTCGACCCCACCACGCTCGACGGCCTGGCCACCGAGGTGTGGGTGCAGGTCGACCAGATCCCGGCCGGCGCCAGCACCGACTTCTGCCTCTACTGGAACAACCCCGACCCCGTGCCCGTGGCATCCGACGAGGCCGCGGTCTTCACCTCGACCACCCTGCACACCCTCTACTACACGGTCAGCGACGGGTTCGGCCCCGGCGCCGACCGGGTCGACGTGGCGCCCTACGTGGACGGCACCCAGATCAGCCAGGACGGCTTCCCCGCCGTGAGCGCCGACGCCGGCCAGGTCACCGCCTTCACGGGCACCGGTGCCAACACCTTCTTCGAGGCGACGGGCCCCGTCGCCGGGGTGGGCGTGGACGACGGGCAGGACTCGCTGGTGCCGGTGTCGTTCGCAGGCACCGAGTTCGTCGTGCCCGTGGCCCGCGATGCGCAGACCTTCTCGGTGCGGTCGCCCTGGGCGACCGCCGACCTCGAGTTCGACGACGGCTCCACGACGGTGACCAGTCTCAGCGTGGCGCCGGGTGACGGCACGGTCACGGTCGCGGCCGACGTCACCGCCAGCCACACCGCGGTCGTGCGCTCGACCAACGGTGTGCCCGTGCTCCTCACCCACCGCTCGGATGTGGGCGGCGACTCGGTGGTTGCCGTGCCGGCCGGCACCGACGACCTCATCGGCCTCCAGACCCAGTACGCACGGTTGGGCTACGGGGGGCCGGGCGCCGATGCGGACGTCCAGCGCTCGGACGGCACCGAGGAACTGGTGAGCGGCGACGCGGACGACACCGACGGGTTCGGCCCCAGCGCGGCGGGGGGCGCCGGCCCGGCCGTGCGCATCACCGACATCGACACGGCCAGCGGAGCGGTGCAGCAGGACGACGGCGACGGGGGTGAGAGCACGATGTTCTGGCCCGTGGGCGAGTTGAGCGACCGCTACTACGTGCCCGTCGATGCCGAGCACGTGACCGTCGCCTGTCCCGAGTCGGGCACCGAGATCTCGTTCGGTGGGGCGCCGCCGGTCGCCTGCTCGGGCAACGACTTCGGCGGCGAGTTCATCGGCCGTGCCGTCGACGCCACGGGGTGGGCGGTCACGACCGATGCCCTGCCGGTGGTGTCGACGGGGGGCGAGCCGTTCTGGCTCAGCTTCGACCGGGGGTCGGGCACCGGGATCGACGACGAGTCGCAGGTCGGCGGGCTGCGCCAGGGACGGCAGGTGACCTTCCCCGCCCCGCAGGTGTCGGCCCGGGCCGAGGAAGGCACCTACCACCCCGCCGGGCGATGGGACTCCGCCCCGATCGACACGGGCGCCGACGGCGTCTACGGCCTGCTCCGTTTCGCCGCGACCACGCCGGCGGGAACGGCGGTGCGGTTCCAGCTGGCCAGCGCGGACACCCAGTTGGCCAGCGTGCTGGCACCCTTCGTCGGCCCGGACGGCACTGCGTCCACCTATTTCACGACGTCGGGCACCCCGGCCGCCTACACCCACGACTTCCACCGCTGGGCGCGCGTCCGCGCCTACCTCGACACCACCGACCCGGAACAGACGCCCGAGGTGACCTCGCTGACGCTCGACACGCGGCTGGCCACCTTCGGCGGCAGCATCGACACGCCGTCGACGGTGCCGATCGCCAGCCCCGCCGGGGTGCCCACGACCACGTGGGTGGCACGGGTGCACACCGGTGCGGCCACCTTCGCCGGGAGCGAGTCCACCATCCGCAGCGCGGGCCCGCCCGTGGTGCCGGGGATCGACGCGGCCACGGTGGCGTTCGGCCGGCCCGACGCCACCGAGGTGGTGGTGGCGGCCGAGACGGTCTCCGAGCCCACGGGACCCGGGATCGCGTTCGACGCGTCCGCGCCGCACTCGATCACCCTCGCCACCACCGTCTCCGGGCCGGCCACCCTCGACGTGGCCTGGTCGACCCTGGTGGGGGGAGGCTCGCCGGTCGTCGAGCACCGATTCCGCTTCGAGCTCTCGGGCTGAACGGCGCGCCGGCGGGCAACTGCCCCTCAGGCGAGGCCCAGTCGCACCGATGAAGAGAGCACGATGCCGTTCTCGATGGAGCACCTGGACGACCGCCGGCCCGGCGCACCGGGTCGCGCCGCGCCCGCCGAGGACGTCAACTGGTTCCCGATGGTGCGGGCCGCGTTCCTGGCCGCGCTCACGGCGTTCCTCGTCAAGCTGGTCGCTCTCGGCTTCTTCGCCAACAGCCTGGGCATCAGCCTCGAGGTGCAGTTCTGGAAGGGGTTCATCCCCCACCTGAGCATGCAGACCCCGCCAGCCGACTTCGCCCGGATCGTCACCTCGTCGACGTTCGTGATGGCGGTGGTCACCACCGTGATCTTCGCTGCGATGGTGCTGCGCACCAACGCCGACAAGATGGTGGTCTGGGGCTGGTTCATGGGGGTGTTCGTCACCTTCGAGACCCTCCTGCTCGAGTTGCTACGCCACTTGCTGGAGCCGCCGGTGGTGGACACCGCCACGGTGTGGCGGACGGCCATCCCGCTGACCGCCGGCGCGGCGATCGCGGTCGCCTACAGCCTGATCGTCCGGGAGCGGGTGGAGCGGCCGGCCCCGGCGAGGGTGTCGCGTGCCGCGCTCGACCCGTCGGGGAGCACCCGCTCGGTCGACGCCCGCCCCGGCGCCTTCCAGGGCGCCCCCGCCACGCTCGCGACGCCACCGCTGGCGCCCGCGGCCGGGCCGGCTGCGGCCCCGCCGCTCGCGCCACCGCTGCCCGCCCCGATGCCGTCGCCTGCTCCGCTGGTCGAGCCCGTCCCGGTGGGTGCCGGGGCGGCATCCGGAACGGTCGGTGCGGCCCTCGCCGCCGCGTCGGTCCCGAACCGTGTGGTCGACACCCGACCCGGGGCGGCGCCGGCGGCGCCCGCCGACCCGATGGGCCTGCCGCCGGCCCGGGTGCCGGCCCGGGCACCGTCGGATGTGGGCCCGGCGCCGATCGTCGACACCCGGCCCGCGGCCCAGCGGATGCCCGTTGCCGCGGGCCCGGTGGCGACCTCGGCCCCGCCGGGGGCGCCCGCCGACCCGATGGACCTGCCGCCGGCGCGGGTGCCGGCGCGACCACCGTCGGATGTGGGCCCGGCGCCGATCGTCGACACCCGTCCCGCCGCCCTGCGGGCGCCGTTGGCGGACGCCTCGGGGGCGTCAACGGCGGCCGACGGCGCCGGGCATGGGCCGAACGGCCTATCAACCCCCGGGTGACCGGGGTCGAAGCACTGAAGGCAAGTTCCGCACTCTCCCGGAGGTAACGATCGTGAGCAGCACCGACCAGAAGCGGCGCATGACCCTGCGAGGTGCGGTGGCCGCCATCTTGGCCATCGCGGTCGCCACCCCCGTCCTCGCCGCCGTGTTGATCCAGAACTTCATGACCGCGGACATCGAGGCCGTCGCCGCCTGCTTCACCAAGGTGGAGGGCTCCGACGCCACGACCTACAGCTCGCCGGCCGCCGACCCCTACGCCAACGTGGACACCACCCACACCGTGTCGGCCAACGGCATCGACTTCCTGCAGGAGCAGGTGACGGTGAAGGGCTACGACGGCGACCGCACCATCTACACCGACGTGGTCCGCTACCAGAACAACTGCGACAACGATCTGTCGGTGCAGCTGATCCTCGAGAACGACGTGGCCGGCAACCCCCGCGTGGAGAACTGGGGCAGCGGCGACCTGGCCACGGCCATCTACCTCAGCGACGTGCCGGTCAACATCGGCGATCCCGCCAACGGCGGCACCGACCTGGTCACCAACTGGGACGGCTCACCGATCATGGTCGACGGCAACGCCAACGTGGTGAACGCCCAGACCGGCTCGGTCGTGATCCAGCCGGGCGAGGAGATCATCAGCGCCTACCGCATCGACGTGAGCGATGGCAGCCAGGGCACCACCGGCACCCTGCGCTACACGGCGGTCGCCACCGTCCAGTAACCCGCCACGGCTACCGGATCCCCGCCAGGGGCCGCCCTCAGGGGCGGCCCCTGGTGCCGTTCTCGGCCCGCTCGACGGGGCGTTTCGTCACGCGATCGTCGCTTCCCCGGCCGGGCGACGAGGGGTACCGTCGGACCCGCAAGGTGGGGTACACGAGGAGGGGGGTGCCGATCGTGGTGACCCCCGGCGTGCGCGGCGACGACAGTCTGGTGGCGTTCATGTGGGCGTCGGTCTACGTGATCGGCGCCGCCGCCTTCGTGGCCATCGCGGCGGTGCTGTTGGCGTTCTCGTGCGGCGGCCTGCGCTGCGGGGTGGGCGCGTGGTGGCTCAACTGGCTGGGCATCGTGGGCGGCGTGCTGGCGCTGATCGGCGGCGCCTGGCCCGAGGCCAGCGCCAAGGCCGACCTGCTCGGCGCCGTGGGCATCCCCGGCTACCTGATCTTCGTGGTGTGGGTGCTGATCACCGGCATCGAGCTGGTGCGGGCCGCACCCACTGCCGTGGCGGCGTCGGCCGAGTAGCGGGGCAAGGCGCGCCGGCCTCGGTCGGTCTCGCGATGATGTCGATGGACGACGTCAGCGGAGACCGAGGGCGATGCTGAGTGCGAGGTCGAGCTCGGAGAGCAGGGGCTCGCCGAGCCGGCCGCGACGGCGGGTGAGCACGGCCTTCGGTAGCGTGAAGAGGTTGTCGGCGTTGACGGCGCATTCGTGGTCGAGGCCCTGTTCGGGGCCGACCTCCACCTCGGCCACGTGGCCGTGGAACGTGCTGGTGACCAGGGCACAGATCACCGCGGTGAGCACGGGTATCGCAGTGTCGCGCGTCACGACGACCACGGGGTGCACGCCCGCCCCCGGGATGGCCGCGTCCCAGACGTCACCCCGGCTGATCAGGTCTGGTCGGCGGCGAGGCATGCGCTGGCGGAGAAGGCGCCGAGCGCGGTGACCAACTCGTCGTGGGCGTGATCGGGCTCGGCATACCGCCGCCGGTAGGAGGCGGCGATGGCCTCGTGGGAGTGGAGCGCCAGCCAGGCTCGGACGGCCTCGGAGACGACCGCCCCACGGTTCGGGGCGAGACCTGCGGCCACGGCACGGTCGAGGGCGTCGACGGTTGCCTCGTCCAGTCGGGCAGTGACGGGAATGCTCATCAACGTCAAGGGTAGCTCCCTGTACACGAATCGTACACAGGCTCGGTCGGGCGGTCAGTGTCGTCGGTTGTTGGGGTTGGGGCGGTGGGTGAAGGTGCGGCCGTCGGGGGTGGTGACGGTGACGGTGCCGGTGGTGGGGTCGCGGCCGAGGGTCCAGCCCTTGGTGTGGACGATCGCGTGGTGCCGCCGGCAGAGCAGCAGGCCGTGGTCGATGTCGGTGAGTCCGCCGTCGGGCCAGGGCAGGATGTGGTGGGCGTCGCAGTAGCGGGGGCCGAGGTCGCAGCCGGGGAACCCGCAGCCGCCGTCGCGGTGGGCCATGGCCCGGTGCTGGTTGCGGTTGTAGAGCCGTGCCCGGCGTCCGTAGTCGAGGAGGTGCCCGGTCTCGGGGTCGCGGATGACTCTCCGGATCCAGGCGGTGCACAGCCAGCGGGCGATCACGTCGGGGGGCAGCGGCGGCCCGCCCATGATCCCGCTGCGGGGCACGGTGGCGGCCGGGTCGGTGGCGGGCCCGTTGCGGTAGGGGGCGAGGACGTCGTCGATGGGGTTGCCGGACGGCGCCGCCGTCGGCGCCGGGTCGGCGGGGTCGAACTCGAGGTCGACGCCGAGGTCGAGGTCGAGTTGGGGGTCGACGCCTGCTTGTTCGGCGAGGGCGCGGGCGACGGTCTCGGCGTCGGCGACCAGGTCGAGCCCGTCCGCGGGGCCGGTGGGGTCGGCGCCGGCGAGCGCGCGGCGGGCCAGGTCGATGAGGTTGTCCCACATGCGCTCCGACAGGGTGCGGGGCCCTTCGGGGCAGTCGGCGGGGTCGGGCGGGTTGTCCTTGAGCAGCGCCCGGCGCAGGATGGCGGCCTCTTCGGTGGACCCGTGGCCCTTGAGGTAGGACGTGCCGGCGAAGGTGTCGGCGATGGACAGGCCCCGATCGGCGGGATCGGCGGCGCGGCCCTGGTCGACCGCGTTGGCCCACTGGGTGGCGACCCAGTCGAACTCGACCACCGAGCTCTGCGTGGCCGCCCCCAGTAGCCCGTCGGCGCAGGCGGCGAACTCGTCGGCGTGTCTGGGCTCGACCCGGGCCATCGCGGCGACGTGGCCGCAGGCGATGTCGCCCGCCGCGAGCGCGTCGGCCACCGCCGGGTACTTGTGGCACAGCGCGGCGGAGGCGACCAGCACCTTGGCCCGGGGCCGGGCGATCTGGAGCTGCCACACCAGCCAGCACACCGCCGAGCGTTGCCCGTCGGCCTCCCACCCGCCGGCCCGGTCCCACCCCACGATGGTGTGGATCAGCTCGGCCTCGGCCCGCTCCGCGATCGAGAACACCTCGCGCACCCGGTCCGAGTGCGCCAACGACGTCCACCCGCAGCGGTCCTCCGCGGCGAGCTCTCTCAGGTTGACGTGCGCAGCGGCGACCGCGTCGAGCATGCCCACAGTATGCGCAGGGGGTCTGACAAGTATTCATTGCTGCTGAAACCACACTGAATGTGCCCGCGTGCAGGCCAGGTGCGACCGGTGGCGCGGCGCTCGCAGGGCACCCATCCGGCCTACGTCGACGCCCGAATCGTCCAGGCAGCGCCACGAGCGCCGCCAGCGACTACGACAGGTCGTCCCCGGGGCGCCCGCCGGAGGGACCTGCGCCCGTGCCGTCGTGATCGAGATCGCGCAGGAGCGCCTCAGCCCCCGAGTGGATCCGCGAGCGCAGGCCCTCCAGGCCCGCGGCGGCGCCCGCTCGACCGGTCATTGGCGTCGGGGTCGCGATGTCAGGCGTCGGTGCGCTCGCCGAAGCGTTCACGCGCGGCCTGCCTCGTGACGCCCAACGCCATCGAGATCCGTCCCCAGCTCCGGCCGTTCGCGCGCGCCGTGGCCACTGCCGAGCGCAGTCGCCGCTCACCCTCGGCGATGTCGGTCACGGCCACGGCGATCGCCCGCAGATCGCTTGTGTCCTCTGCCGGGTGGTCAACCGGATCGAGTGTCTCCAGCCACGCTTCGACCTCGGTAGCGGCACGGTCCAGCTGCTCACGCGTTCGCGGCATCGACGTCACTCCAGGTAGTCGTAGAGCTTCGGTCGCAGTTTCATCGCGTGGATGGCCACCGGCTCGTCGTCGGGGTCGAGCACCACGACCTCGAGCAGCCGCCCGGTCCGGTCGGCGCCGATGATGAGCAGGCGATCGTGGAAGGTGATGGTGCGGAACTCAACTCGAACTGCATGGCGGATGTCCTCGTCGGCGATGCCGTGGTGGCGGGTGCTCTCGGCGATCTCCACGACAGGGTACCTTGTCAGCCGCCCGCCGGTCAGTGTGGAACTCGGTCACGACGACGAGCGCCACGTCGGTGGCGGCGGCCGGCGCCCGAGTGGTCGGAACGTGGTCGACGTCGGCCATCACGACTCCTTCGTCAGGGACCCGCCACGGTCTTTCTACCCCGGGCGAAGGCCGGCCGCCCGTCCGCGTCGTCGCGGCGTGCGTCAGGTCGTCCGGCGCCGCTCCAGGATGCGCAGCACCCGGGCCCGGTTGTAGCGCTGGATCACGATGCAGGGCAGGTTGGCGACCACGGCGTAGGCCACCATCGCCAGCCAGACGATCCACGGGTTCCAGAGCAGGAACAGGGGCGCCGTCGCCATGATCGCCCAGTGGGTCAGCTCGGCCCGGCGGGTCTCGAGCAGGTAGCGGCCGAGGTCGGCCCTGGTGACCGCGCGTTTCGAGAACCCACCGGGGAAGAGGGCGCCGGCCTCGGGCATGCGGTCCTTCCAGCGGACGATGCGCAGCCGGCGCTCGTACACCCGACCGTCGCGCTCGAACCGGCGGATGCGGGTGAGGCCGGTGTCGTGGTCGAGCCGGTGATCGGGCAACCGGTGGGCCAGGTAGCCGACGGAGGCGCTGATGACGCCCCACGCGGCCACGTCGGCCACCACCAGCGCCGTGGACGACAGCTCGACGAGCGGCACGGCCCGCTACCGGCGGCGCAGCCCGGCGATGACCGTGTCGATCAGGGTGTCGATCAGGGCGTCCTCGGTGGCTCGGTCGAAGCCGAAGCCCATCAACAGGACGCTGGCGGTGCCGTGGGCCGCGGTGAACATCACCAGGCTGGCCTGCAGCGGGTCGATGTCGCGGAAGGCGCCGCTCTCGATGGCCTCGGCCACCGCCGCCGACGAGATGGCGAAGGCCTGGCTCGCCATCGGGATCTGGGCATCCTCCGGCGCCCCCGGTGCGAAGTCGGGCGGGAACAGGAACATCACCGGGTAGAGCTCGGGGTTGTCGCGGGCGTGGTCGATGTAGGCCCGGCAGTAGGCCGCCACCCGGGCCACGGGATCGGGCTCGTCGACCTGCTCGAACCGGGCGATCAGCTCGGCCAGCTCGCCCTCGGCCACGGCACGGAGCAGGTCGCCCTTGTCGTTGAGGTAGGCGTAGAGGGCCGGAGCCGTCACGTCGAGGGCGGCCGCGATCCGCCGTAGGGACAGCCCGCCGAGACCGTCGTCGATGATCATCCGGCGGGCCTCGGCCACGATGGCCTGGCGCGTCAGAACAGGTCGCATGGGGCCAGCTTCGCACTGCCGGGGCGGTGGGGGGCCATCCAGACCGTGGCGGCCAGGGCGCCGCGGGTGTGAACGTCGTTAACCTGCGGGCTGTGCCCCTGCCCCGATCGTTGCTCTCCGAGGTGCCGCTCGGCGACCTCGACCTCGCGCTGGTGGCCGGCCGGTGGCCTCACGACGTGGGCGGCGAGGTGTTCGTCAGCGCCTCCGGGCAGGAGGGCGCTCCGGTGCACGCCTTCTTCGGCGCCGGTCACCTGGCCCGGCTGTCGCTGCGTCCCGGGACGTTCGCGGCGCCCGCCGACCGGTTCGCGTGGCGGTCCCGCCGCATCGACACGCCGTCCGCCCGCCTGCGCGCGGCGCGACCCGACGTGTTCGTCGACGGCCCGATGGGCGCCCATTCGCCCTTCGGTGCCTCGAACGCGGCCAACACCGCACCGTTGCCCTGGGGTGATCGCCTGTTCGCCACCTGGGACGCCGGCCGCCCCGTCGAGGTCGACCCGGTGTCGATGGCCTTCCTCGGCGAGGTCGGCCACCGGGACGGCTGGAACCCTGCGTTCGACCACCCCGTGCTGCCCATGGTGCTGTCCACCGCCCACCCGGTGGTCGACCCGGACCGCGACTGCATGTGGACGGTCAGCCTGAACCCGATCACCGGCAGCATCGACGTGGTTCGCTACGACGGGGCCGGCCCCGACGTCCGGCGTTGGCCGGTGCTCGACGGCGTCGCTCCCCAGTCGATGCACACCGTCGCCCAGACCCGCGAGTGGCTGATCCTGGTGGACTGCGCCTTCCGGGGCGATCCCGGCGAGCTCCTGCACGGCCACGAGCGCTCGGTCACCAACTTCACCGACGAGCCCGGCTACCTGATCCGCAAGGACGCCCTCGAGTCGACGCCCCCGGGCGAGGCCGTGGCCGCCACCGCGTTCCGCATGGCGCCCGAGGTGATGCACTACTACGCCGCCTACGACGACACCGACGGCATCCGGCTGATCTTCGAGCACACCGTCGACACCGACCTGGCCTACGCCATGCGCGCCGACGACGTCGACGCCCTCGGCCGGCCGGCCGACCCGGCGTTGCGGGCCATGTACAACCACCCCATGCACGCGGCGGTGCTGGCAGTGGTCGACGTCGACCCCTCCACGGGCACCTGGCGCGAGCACGCGTCCTTCTGCGAGCCGGAGCGGTTCTGGGGCACCCAGCTGTCGGCCCAGGACTGGAGCGTCGAGGGCCTCACCCGGCCCACCGCCCACCACATGACGTTCACCGGCTTTCGCCCCGAGGCCATCAGCAAGCGGGCCGTGGCCGCCTACGCCGATCGCATCGACGCGGCCGGAGGGCTGCCCGACCACGAGACACCGGGCGCGCTGGCGTCGTTCGACCGCCACACCCTGGCACTGACCGCCGAGTACGTCTACGGCGTCGACGACTACCCCACGTCGCCCTGTTTCGTGCCTCGGTCGCCCGAGCTGGCGCCGGCCACCAGCCGCTACGCCGGCGCCGACCCCGGCGGCCACGACGGCTACCTGGTCGTGCCGGTGCTCAACGACGCCGGCTTCCGGGTCGAGCTGTTCGACGCCGCCGCGGTGGGCGACGGCCCGATCGCGGTGCTCGCCCCGCCCGGCGGCGACACCGTGCCCTTCCTGTTGCACTCGGCCTGGATGCCCTGGGCGGTGCCGGCGCCCGACGTCGACCGCCTGCGCTTCGCCGACGAGCTCGACCACCGCCTCGAGGCCCTCCCCGCCGACCTGGTCGCCGTGGCGCGACAGGTGGCCGCCGACCTGGGCTGAGGCCGCGGCGGGCGGCCCTCCACTGCGCGTCGACCGCCGGCGGCGGGCGGGCGCGCGGGCGGGGGGACAGTGGCCGGCTGGGGCGGCGGGACGGGCCGGCCAGGCTCGCGACGACTCGGCGCAGCTCCGGGGACGTGGCGCCGGATAGTGCGCCGAGTCCGCCCGTGCCAACGGCGAGCGGTGGCGGGGCGAGCGCAACCGGCCGACCCGGCAGCACCGTCGGTGGTCGTATGTCGGATCGTGCCGTCAGCCCGCCGGCGATCGCCCAGACTCGACGTCATAGCGACGCGAAAGCGCGCGCCATGTCGTCGAGCATCCCGGCGATGCGGCATCCGACCACGCTGGGTGACCAACCACGCCGCCGCCACCAGCGCGCCCCCGCCACCAGCGCCCCCGCTGATCCACACCGATGCGGCCCCCTGCTCACCCCGTTACGGTGCGCATCGTGGTTCGAGCGGTTGGCTGGCTCCTGTTCGTGGCCGTCGCTGGGCTCGCGCTGATCGCCTGTGGCGACGAAGTGGTGCCCGAGCCGGAGTTCAGCGTGGTGCACGCCGGGCAGGCCGACGTGGACCTCGAGGTGGTCGCAGGGGTCATCGCCGACCGACTGCGCAGCGCCGGGCAGGTCGGTGCGAGCACAGAGGTGAGCGGCGACGGCGAGCGGATCGCCGTCGATCCCGGCGAGGGTGCTCTCGACCTGGACGCCACCGAGCTCCTGGCCACCCGCGCCGGCCACCTCGAGTTCAGGCCGGTCCTCGCGGTGATCCCACCCGGCTGCGACCCGACGCACGCTCCGCAGCCTGACGCCGAGGTGTTGCTCGCCGAATTCGACGCAGACTCGGGGACCCAGGTGGCCTGCTACCAGCTGGGCCCTGTCGAGCTCACCGACGACGCCGTCGAGTCGGCCGCGGCGACCTTCCCACAGAACGCGTGGGTCGTGAACCCCGTGTTCCTGGCCGGCGCCGACGGCATCGACCGGTTCAACGCCATCGCCGCCGCGTGCAACGCCGCGACGCCGACCTGCCCGACCCGACAGCTCGGCATCGTGGTCGACGGCGAGGTGGTCTCCGCGCCCACCGTCAACGCGTCCGCCTTCGAGCGCGACCAGATCCAGATCGCCGGCAGCTTCGACGAGTCCGGCGCGAAGGCGCTCGCTGCCGCACTCGACACCGAGCCGCTCCCGTCCGGGTTGCTGGCCTGCACCACGACCACCGACTGCAGGTCGCCCGAACGTCCCACCACGGCCGCCGGGGGCTCGCCGGCGACCACCGCGCCCCTGGACGCGGTCACCACGACGGTGCCGTCCGGCTCCACCACGGTCCCGTTCACCGCAGGCACGACGGCGCCGGGCTGACGCGGCGGGCGGAGCGGTGCCCAGTGGGCGACCTTGGCCGATCCGCAGGGCGCATCGCGTCCGAGTGGGTGGGCGTCGCCGACCACACGGATGAGCGCCGAAGGGCTGTGGGTCTCCATCTAGTGTGAGTGCCGGTCAGGTGCCCGCGACACACCCGTCGCGCATCGAGGAGAGGTGGAGGCGATGGCGTGCGGGTCTTCGATGTGGGGTTCGCGCGTGGTCGCTGCCGTGCTGATGGCGGTAGTGGGTACGTCAGTGCTCCTGGTCGCCGGGTGCGCCAGCGAGTCCGACTCGCCGTCCACCGCTGGGACGGCACCGTCGAGCAGCGCCCCCAGCGCGACCGGCCCTGAGCCGACCACCACGACGTCGGCGCCGGCCACCACGTCCGGAGGAGGGGCAGAGGCCGCCTACGTCGCGGCGCTGCGGGCGAACGTGCCCGACCTGGCCGATGAGCCGGATCAGGCGCTCGTCGAGGCCGGCGGTGCTGTGTGTGCCACCTTCGACAGCGGCGGCACGTTCGACGATGCGATAGCCGCCGCGGGCACCGACCTTCCCGCCGGCCCGTTGGTGGTGGCTGGAGAGCCCGATGACCCGCCGGTGGGCGTCTACGCGTCGGGCGTCGTGCTCACCGCCGTCCGGGAGCTGTGTCCTCAGTACGAGGGCGAGCTCCCCGGATAGCGCGCCGCGGGCGTCATCCGCGAGCACCGACGGCATCTTCCTCCTCATCCTGCACGATCACCTCCTCGACCACCACGCCGGCGTCGCTCGCCCGTCGCCGCAGCACCAGCTTGCGGGCCTCGTCGAACCAGAGCACCGACGACGCCACCGCAACGGCCACCACCCAGTCGGCGGGGGTGAGGTCGGCGGTTCCGAACACCCGCTGCACGGCGTCGAGGTGCATGGCCGCCACCTGCAGGGCCACCACCCCGCCGATGGCCGCCCACAGCTTGGCGTTGCGGAACAGGTCACGGCTGAACACCGACGCCTTCTCGGCGCGGGCGTTGAACACGTTGAACACCTGGAACAGCACGAACGTGGTGAAGGCCAGCGCCAGGGCGTGCTCCTCGGAGCCGTTGTCCATCGACCACGCCAGCACCCCCAGGGTGCCGGTGGCCATGACCGCGCCGTAGGCCACCAGGACCGACAGGCGGGGGCCGCTGAGGATCCGGGCCCGCGGGTCGCGGGGGCGCCGCGACATCGTGTCGCGCGCGGGCGGGTCGACACCCAGCGCCATGGCCGGCGGACCGTCCATGATCAGGTTCACCCAGAGCACCTGGATGGCGGTGAACGGCACCGGTAGACCGGCCACCTGCGCGCCGACCAGGCTCATGATCGCCCCCAGGTTCGTGCTGAGTTGGAAGCGCACGAATTTGACGATGTTGTCGTAGATCGTGCGGCCCTCACGCACCGCGCTCACGATGGTGGCGAAGTTGTCGTCGGTGAGCACCATGTCGGCCGCTTCCTTGGTGACCTCGGTGCCGGTGATGCCCATGGCCACACCGATGTCGGCGGTGCGCAGCGCGGGCGCGTCGTTCACGCCGTCGCCGGTCATGGCCACCACGTGGCCCTGGCTGCGCAGCCCGGAGACGATGCGCACCTTGTGCTCCGGGGCCACCCGGGCCACCACGCCGATGCCCGACAGCCGGTCTCGCAACTCGTCGTCGCTCATGGCGTCGAGGTCGGCACCGGTCACGGCCTCGCCCTCGATGCCCAAGTCGGCGGCGATGGCCGCGGCGGTCACCACGTGGTCGCCGGTGATCATCTTCACGGTCACCCCCGCGCGCCGGCAGAGGGCGATGGCGTCGCGGGCCTCGGGTCGCGGCGGGTCGAGCAGGCCGACCAGGCCGACGATCGACAGGTCGGTCAGCAGGTCCACCGGCTCGACCTCGTCGAGGGCCGACGCGGGGATGGTGCGCTCGGCCACCATCAGCACCCGCAGGCCGCGGCCGGCCATCTCGACCATCGCGCCCTCGACGGCAGCCCGCTCGGCGGCGTCGGCCGAGGAGCGCTCGATCAGCACGTCGGCGGCGCCCTTCACCTGCACCCGCACCGTCTCGGGGGAGGGGGCGGGGACGCCGGCGGGAGCGCCGGCGCGCTCAGCGCCATTCTCGGCGTCGGGCGCCGGGTTCTGCGCTGAGTTCGTGGCGCCGTCGGTGCGATCGGCCAGATCGGCGTGGAACGTGGCCATGGCCTTCAGCGTCGAGTCGAAGGGCACCTCGGCCAGTCGGGGGGCGGACCGACGGGCTGCGTCGACGTCGACGCCGCCCTTGGCGGCGAGCACCAGCAAGGCTCCCTCCATGGGGTCGCCCAGCACCTGCTGGCCGACACCCGTGCCGTCGTCGCCCAGATGGCTGTCGTTGCAGCGGGCCACGGCCACGAGCAGGTCGTGCACCTCGCCGCCGGCATCGCCGCCGGCACCGTTGCCGCTGGGGGGGCTGCCCTCGGCCGTGGTGGCGGGCGGGGACGAGGCCATGCGGGTGATGGCACCGTCGGGGCGGTAGCCCTCGCCGCTGACGGCGTAGCCGCGACCGGCCACCCACAGCTCGCGGACGGTCATCTCGTTCATGGTGAGGGTGCCGGTCTTGTCCGAGCAGATCACCGAGGTGGCCCCGAGCGTCTCCACCGAGGCCAGGCGCTTGACGATGGCGCCCCGCTTGGCCATCTGGGCGGTGCCCACGGCGAGGGTGACCGTCACGACCGCGGGGAGGCCCTCGGGGATGGCGGCCACCGCCAGGGCCACCGAGCTGAGCACGGTCTCGGCCAGGTCCTCGCCGCGGATGACGCTGAGCACGAAGAACACCGCCACCGCCGCCAGCGCCACGAGCCCCAGCCGCTTGCCCAGGTCGTGCAACTGCTGCTGCAACGGGGTGGGCCCGGGCTCGGCCGCGTTCAACAGGTCGGACACCCGCCCCAGCTCGGTGCTCATCCCGGTGGCGGCCACCAGGGCCTCGGCCCGGCCCCGGGTGACGACGGTGTTCATGTAGAGCGTGTTCGTCCGCTCGGCCAGGGGCCGGTCGGCGTCGACGGCCCCCGGGGCTTTGGACACGGGGGTCGACTCACCGGTGAGCGTCGACTCGTCCACCTCGAGGCTCACGCTGTCCAGCAGCACGGCGTCGGCGGGCACCCGATCGCCGGCCTCGACCAGCACCACGTCGCCGGGCACCAGGTCGGCCGCCGCGATCTCTATCACCGCGCCGCCGCGCCGCACGCGGGCGTGGGCCACCAGCATCGACTTCAGCGCGGTGAGGCTGCGCTGGGCCTTCATCTCCTGGGCGAACCCCAGCAGGGCGTTGAGCGTGAGCACCACCGCGATCACCACGGTGTCCTTCAGGTCGCCGACCAGACCGGCCACCACCGCGGCGCCCACCAGGATCAGCACCAGCGGGTTGCGGAACTGGTCGCCCAGGATGGCCAGCGGCCGCCGTGGCGGCGCCTCGGCCAGCCGGTTGGGGCCGAGGGTGGCCAGACGCTCGGCGGCGTCGCCCGCACGCAGCCCGAGCGACGGGTCGACGACCAGGGCGGCGGCGACCGCCTCGGGCTCCTCCGCCCACGGGGCGACGGGCGGCGACACGGGGGACGACGGGGAAAGCGTGGACACAGGGGATCTCCTCGGCTCAAGGGCCGAAGGTCTTCCCCACCCGTGAGGGTGACGAGGCCGGGTGTCGGGCGGGTGGCCCGGCGCCGTGATGACGACCTCGTGCTTGCGGGGTACTCCCCTTCGTCAGTTGCCCAAACCGTAGTGGGTGGGCCGCCCGCTCACAACGCCTCGGAGGCGACGGCGCCCGCGGTTCCGCGTCGCGGGCATGTCCGCCGCCCTGTCCGCTGCCCAGGCACCCGGTAGCTGCGGCGCCGGCCAGCCGTCGTTCTCGACGCACGACGACTCGGGTCTTCAGGCGGCACCGACGAGTGGGCGCCTGTTGCGGAATCACGGCGGACGGGGCCTTCGGCGTCGTGGAGGCCCCGTCCGACCGGCCCGGGGGGTCGTGGCGCCGCCGCGCGGGCGAACGGCGCGACGAACGGGCGAGAACCCGACTGATCTCACGCTCGGTGCCCGCCAGGTCCGCCGCCAGCGAACCCGAGGTAATGACCCCCGGGTTCCGGGGGCCATTGCCTCGAGTTCGACAACCGTCCGCGATCCGAACGCGAAGGGTGGGCAACGTCGCCTCAGCGTGGCCCACGGCACGGGGCCGACCGGCCCAACGTGCCGTCGGAGGCCCGCCACCAGCCCGCTCCTCCCGCGGCGTCGTCTCTGGGCGCTGGGCGACCGGCCGCGGCCTCGGCGACGGGCGACGGGCTCGGGCGCCTCCCGCGGCGTCGTCTCTGGGCGCTGGGCGACTGGCCGCGGCCTCGGCGACGGGCGACGGGCTCGGGCGCCTCCCGCGGCGTCGTCCCTGGGCCCCGCCGTGGTACGTGGACGGCACCGCGCGGCGACGTGCGATCCGCGCACGGTTGTGGCGAACCCGCATCGAGGGGTGCTGGGCCGGCCGGGACGGCCGATGGGTGACCATGGCCAGTAGTGGCGCACCCGAGAACGATCGCCCGGCCACCCGGACACGAGGAGCCGGGGGGCCAGAAGCCGGCAGGGCACGGACACGACGCCTCGCCACCGGGGCGGCGGCCGCCGTGGCTGCCCTCACGGCCGCCGCCGTGTGTGCCGCCGTCCTGGTGGCGTGTGGCAGCGGGCTCGAGGCGGCCACCCTGGTCGAGCGGGCCACGGGGACGTGGGACTGCACCGTGCGCTTCGGCGACGACACCAACGAGGTGACCGCGGAGGTGGGCGGCGACGGCACGTACACGCTGACCGCGGGTGACGACCGGATCGACGGCACGTGGGAGCGCTCGGGCGACGAGGTGTCGATCACCAGCGACAGCCCCTTCATCCCCGGCTTCACCTATCAGGGGGCCACGGACGATCCCGAGGAGCTGACCGTGGTCGAGGACGCCGGCGTCTCGGGGGTGTTCGACGTGGACCTCGACGGCGACCGCGTGGTGTTCACCCAGACCGAGTACGGGGACGGCCAACCCGCGTTGTCCGACTTCCCCGTCGTCTACACCTGCGACAAGCAGTAGACCGGACGGTACGGCGCCCGCCTCTCGGTCGGGAGCTCGGGTGCCGGGCCACGGAGGTCACGCCTGGTGCGCATCGCGACACCGATTCGCTCGTCTCGACGACAGGACGCGTGCTCCTCCGGGACGCTCTGCAGGCTGTCGCAGGACGATGGGCGTGGCCGGGTCGGCATCGTGGCGGACGCGTCTGATCTCAGCTGGCTGCGGGCCCCGGCTCTTCGGCGGGTTCCCCGCGGCCGTCTCGTGGGGGGAGCGGCGCGACAAATGGGGCGGCAGCCGTGCAGAACTCACGCTCGGTGCCCGCCGGGCCCGCCGCCAGCGAACCTGAGGCAATGGCCCCCGGAATCCGGGGGCCATTGCCTCGAGTTCGACGACCGTCGGTGACTCGAACGCGCAGGGTGGCGAGTCGGCCCGGTGCCGCGAGGCGACGGGCCCAACGCCCACTCGCCCGGCGTCTCGGACCCCGTGCCGGCCCGCAACGCGGTGCGCGGGCACTCGGCGACCGACGCGTGCCCCGACGTCCACTCGTGATCACCGAGTCACCGAGTTCCCGAGTCACCTGGTCAGCTGCTCAGCCGTCGCGCTGGTGGCGTTGGGCCCACAGCGCCGCCTGGGTGCGGTCGGTCACGCCCAACGCGGAGAACACGCTCGTCAGGTGGGTCTTCACCGTCTTCTCGCTGATGCCCAGGCGGCGGGCGATGGCCTTGTTGGCCAGGCCCTCGGCCACCAGGTCGAGCACCTCTCGCTCACGGGCGGTGAGCGACACCTCGGGCGGCTGCTGGCGCCGGCGGGCCGCCATCAGCGCGCCGGCCACCTTGGGGTCGAGGGGCGACTCACCCCGGGCCGCGGCCTCGACGCCGGCCAGGATCTGGTCGGGCCCGCTGTCCTTCAGCAGGTAGCCCACCGCACCGGCGTCGACCGCGGCGATCACATGGCGGTCGTCGGCGAAGGTGGTGAGCACCAGCACCGCGATCTCGGGATGGGCGGTGACGATCCGGCGGGTGGCCTCGACGCCGTCCATCACCGGCATCGACAGGTCCATCAGCACCACCTCGGGGGCGAGCGCGGCGGCCATGGCGACGGCCTCGGCGCCGTTGGCGGCCGCGCCCACGCAGGTCACCGACTCGAAGCGGTCGAGCAGCAGCTCGAGGCCGTCGCGCACCATGGCGTGGTCGTCGACGATCAGCACCCGGATCATGGCGTCGGCACCTCGAGTCGCACGGTCGTACCGTCGCCCGGCGCAGAGGTGACGACCAGCTGGCCGCCCACTTCCCGGGCGACATCGGCCATCAGCCGCAGGCCCACGTGGCCCTCGGGGGACTCGGGCGTGCCGTCGGGCCCCGCCAGGGGCGCGAACCCGACGCCGTCGTCGGCCACGGTGAGCGCCACGGCCCCCCCGCGGCCGCCCTCACCCCCGCCGGCGCCGGCGACGGTGACGTGCACCGACGTGGCCCGGGCGTGCTTGCGCACGTTCTGCAGCGACTCGCGGGCCACCCGGTAGATCACGGCCTTCTGCTCGGCGGTGAGGTCGAGGTCGGGGTCGACCGCCACCGACACGTCGGACCACCCGTTGGTCGACGCCACCAGGTCGCCGAGGGCCCGGTCGAGGCCGGCGTCGGCCAGGTTGGGCGGGTAGATCTCGACCAGCAGCGAGCGCAGGGCGCGGACGCTGCGCCGCACCGTGCCCGCGCTGGCGCTGAGGCGCCGGGCCTGGGCGTCGTCGTGGTGGTCGGTCTCGGCCGTGTCGGCCAGCGCCGCGAGGGTGAAGCCCACGCCGGCCAGGTCCTGCACCACCCCGTCGTGCAGATCGGCGGCGATGCGGCGGCGCTCGGCCTCCGACGAGTCGATGGCCTGCTGGAGCAGGCGCTCCCGGTCACGTTGGCCCTGCTCGAGGCGACGGGCCATGCGCAACGCCAGCGTCAGCTGCACCGCCATCAGGATCACCAGCGACCCCACCAGGACGGGGACGAACGAGCGGAAGATGCGCACGGCCTCCGACTCGACGGACGCCTGGCGCTGGTAGATCTCGAACAGCAACGGCTCGCCGTCGGTGCTCTCGACACCCGTGTACACCTCGAGCAACTGGCCGTAGCCGCGCTCGTAGCGGTTCTCGGGCTTGGTCAGGTCGCTCAGGCCGGCGTCGGTGCCCCCGTCGCGCAGATCGGCCAGGTCGTCGTCGTCGAGCTCGTAGCGGTCACCGATCAGCTGCGGCTTGTCCGAATACACGATGCGCCCGTCGGCCGACCACACCCGGGCGGTCACCGTGGGGTCGATCAGCACCCGAGACCGCACCAGCTGGTCGAACCGGGCCAGCGCCTCGGGGTCGCCGCCGACCACGGCAGGGTCGAGGTTGGGCTCGATCACGGTGCGGGCCAGCAACTCGGCGGCCGACTCGGCATCGCGCCGGGCCTCCTCGGTGGCGATCGACCGGGCCACCCACAAGGTGGCGGCCACCACCACGACCAGGGCGATCACCCCGGGGATGGCGAAGCGCACGACCTCACGGCGGACCGAGGTCGTGCGTTCGCTCACAGCGGACATTGTGCGCACGTGGGGTCGTGCTTCCCGCTCTGAGGGGCCGCTCGGGCCCGGTGCTCCCCGCTCTGGGGGGCCGCTCGGGCCCGGTGCTCCCCGCTCTGGGGGGCCGCTCGGGCCCGGCCCGGCGGGAGGGCGGGGCCCGAGCGGGTCATGGGGATCGCGGTGCTCAGATGTCGAGCGTGCCGCGGCAGCGCTCGCCCGAGCGGGGGTTGACCGCCACGGCCACCAGGGCGTCGGTGCCGGCGTTGTCGGTGAGGGTGCGGCTGACACCGAACGAGCCGCTCGGCGGCTGGGTGGTGCGGACGCCGCTGAACACGGTGGTGCCGTTCTGGTCGATGCGGACGTTCCAGGTCTGGCCGTTCCGGTTCGAGTCGACCTCGAACTCCACCTCGAGGGCGGCGTCGCGGGCCTTGGCCTTGAGCTTCCACAGCGCGTGGTTGCTGCAGGTGCCGTTGACCCGCACGGCGCCACCACCGCTGGCGAGGGCGGGCGAGGCGGCGCCGAGCAGCACGGCGGCGGCGAGGACGAGGGCGATGAGGGGGGTGCGCTTGTTCATGGGTGCAGCATCGGGCCACCAAGGTCCCGGTCACCATCGGACATTGGTCCTAGGACCCGTCAGTAGCGCCGGCCCTCGGCGAGGAGGGTGGCGACCGCGTGCTGGGGCTGGGGGCGGGCCAGGTAGAAGCCCTGGGCCATGTCGCAGCCCAGGCGCCGCAGCTCGGCCAGCTGGCCGGCGGTCTCGACGCCCTCGGCGATCACCTGCATCTCCAGGGCGTGGGCCAGGCTCAGCACCGCGGTGACGATGGCGGTGTCGCCCTTGTTCGTGCCCAGGCCGGCCACGAACGAGCGGTCGATCTTCAACAGGTCCACCGGGAACCGCTGCAGGTAGCTGAGCGACGAGTAACCGGTGCCGAAGTCGTCCACCACCAGCTTCACGCCCAGGGCGTGCAGCCGGCTGAGGGCGCGGTGGGCCAGGTCGACGTCGTCCATCAGCACGCTCTCGGTGATCTCGAGGTCCACCAGGCCGGGGTCGACGCCGGTGTCGTCGAGCACCGCGGCCACCTCGTCGACCAGGTCGGGGTGGCCCAGCTGGCGCCGCGACAGGTTCACGCAGATGTAGAGCGGTTCGAGGCCGGGCAGCTCGGCCTGCCAGCGCTGCGACTGCCGGATGGCCTGCTCGAGCACCCAGCGCCCGATGGGCACGATGAGCCCGGTCTCCTCGGCCACCCGGATGAACTCCCCGGGGAGCAGCAGGCCCCGGTCGGGGTGCTCCCACCGCACCAGGGCCTCCGTGCCGATGATGGTGCCGGTGACGAGGTCGATCTTGGGCTGGTAGTGGATGCGCAGCTCCCGGTGAGCGATGGCCCGGCGCAGGGAGCTCTCGATGCTGAGCCGGTCGACCGCCTCGGCCCGCATCTTGCGGTCGAACACCTCGTAGCGGTCCCGCCCCCGTTCCTTGGCCTGGTACATGGCGGCGTCGGCGTCGCGCAGCAGGTCGGTGGCGTCGGTCTGCCCCTCGCTGTAGGCGATGCCGGTGCTGGCCGCCACGTACACCTCGTGCTCGTCCAGGTGGAAGGGCTCGGCCAGCAACTCGTTCACCCGCTCGGCGATGCGCAGCGCGTCGCCCTGGGTCGTGAGGTCCTCGCACAGGATCACGAACTCGTCGCCGCCGAAGCGGGCCACGGTGTCGCCGCCCTGGCGCAGCGCCTCCTTGAAGCGGTCGGCCGCGGCGATCAGCAGCCGGTCACCCATCGCGTGGCCCAGGCTGTCGTTCACCACCTTGAAGTGGTCGAGGTCCAGGAACAGCACGGCCACCGCCGTCTTGAAGCGCTCGGCCCGGGACAGCGACACCTCGAGCCGGTCGAGCAGCAGCGCCCGGTTGGGCAGGCCGGTGAGCGGGTCGTGGGTGGCCTGGTGCTCGAGCGTGGCCTCGAACTCCTTGCGCTCGCTGATGTCGCGGCCCACGCTCGACACGTACTCCAGGTGGCCCTGCTCGTCGCGGTGCGCCATGAACACCATCGACACGGGCACCTCGACGCCCTCGCGGAGGAACGCGGCCTCGCCGCTCCAGATGTCGTGGGCCTTCAGCGCGGGGATCACCTCGTCGACGTAGCGCTGTCGGGCCCAGGCGGGGGTGAACGGCGCGAACAGGAAGCCGTCGAGGTTGTCGTCGTCGATCCCGAAGAACCGCCGGCACGCGGCGTTGACGTAGATGAGCCGACCGTGCCGGTCGGTGATCGCGACCAGGTCGGTGGTGGCCTGGATGATGTCGGTGAGTCGAGCGTTGCGCTGTTCCTCGCTGATGCGCTCGGACACGTCCCAGATGTTGACGACGATGCCCCCCACCGCAGGGTTGTGCAGCAGGTTGGTGAGCATGATCTCCACCCACCGCCACTCGCCGTCGGCACGGCGCACCCGGGAGACGATGTCCTCGCTCCCGCCCGGCGACTCGAGCACCTTGCGCCAGGCGTCGGTGCCGCCCCGGACCGCGCTGGGGTGGGCGAAGTCGGTGGGCCGGCGTCCCAGCATCGTGTGCGGGGCGTAGCCGAAGACGTGTTCGACGGCCGGACTGGCGTAGGTGATCTGACCGTCGGCGGTCATGATGAACACCGAGTCGGAGCTGTGCTGCGCCAGCGCCCGGAACCGCTCCTCACTGGTGGCCAGCGCCTCCTGGGCCTCCACCACCTCGGTGACGTCGCGGAGGTTCACCAGGATGGCGCCCACATCGGGGTCGTCGAGCAGGTTCACCCCCGTGATGTCGACGTGGCGCCAGCTGCCGTCGCGATGGTGGATGCGCACGATCAGCAGCTCGAGCTCCTCGGCGCGGGCCAGCAGCTCACCGAGGTTGTGGAGCACCCGCCACACGTCGTCGGGGTGGATGAGCTCGACCGCCGGGATGCCCACCACCTCACTCGGCTGGTAGCCCAGCATCGGGGTGACCGCGGGGCTGACCCAGGTGATGACGGCATCGGCGTCGGTGAGCACGACCGCTACGGGGCTGTGCCCGACGAGGGTCTCGAACCGGACGTCGGGGATGATCCCGTCCGGTGCCCCCTCCCCCGTTTCAGCGCTCACGGCGTGCTGGCTTCCCTCCGGTGCGGCCTGCCCGGCAAGGGTACTCGTCCACCGGGGTCAGCCCGGAGGGGCGGGGTGCCCCCGGCGCGAACCCGTCACCGCTCCCGCACGGCCACGTAGCGGGCCAGTGAGGTGAGCGCCTCGCGCGCCCCGGGAGTGATCGGCGCACGCCCGACCGCGACGACCGCGGCGGCGGTGAGCCGATCGATGCTGGCCTCGATCGACGCCCTGGCCCCGGTGTCGGCCAGCACCCGTTGGAGATCGGCCACGTCGGCGTCGGTGAGCTCCGTGGCACCGATGCGGTCGAGGAGCGCGCGCTGGCCGGCGTCGGCACGGGCCACGGCGACGGCCAGCAGCGGGGTGGGCTTGCCCTCGCGCAGGTCGGCGCCCACCGGCTTGCCGGTGAGCCGGCTGTCGCCGAAGACGCCGAGGATGTCGTCGCGCAGCTGGAAGGCCTCGCCGAGCGGGTCGCCGTAGTCGGACAGGGGCACGGCCAGGTCGCCCATGCGCCCGGCCAGGGCGGCGCCCACGTGCAGCGGCCGCTCGATGGTGTACTTGCCCGACTTGTAGCGGGCGATGCGGCGGGCGCCGGCCTCGTCCCGGTCGGCCCGGGCGGTGCCCAGCACGTCGAGGTACTGCCCGATGTTCAACTCGATGCGCAACTCGTCCCAGACCGCCTGCAGCTCGGGCGGCCCTTCGGGCAGCAGGCGGTCGGCGAACACGTGGGCCAGGTCGCCCACCAGGATGGCCACGCCCTCACCGAAGCGTCGGGACTCGCCGCCCCAACGCGCGGTGCCGTGGTGCTTCGCGAACTCGGCGTGGATCGTCTCGCGGCCCCGACGGGTGCTCGAGTCGTCCATCACGTCGTCGTGCATCAGGGCGAACGCGTGCAGCAGCTCGAACGCCGCCCCGGCGTCGACCACCCGGGGATCCTCGGGGTCGCCGCCGGCGCCCACGAACCCCCAGTAGCAGAACGCCGGGCGGAGGCGTTTGCCGCCGGCCAGCACCAGGCGGCGCAACGCGTCGAGTGGCCACGCCAGGTCGGGCGAGAGCGCTGCCCAACGGGCGGTCTCGGCGTCGAGCACGTCGGCGAGACGGGCCTCGACGGCGTCGGCGACCGCAGCGAGGCTCGCGGGAGGTGACTCGCCTGCCTCCGGCGCTTCGGCCGACGCCTCATCGCGGTCGTCAAGGCCCGCTCGTCCCTCGCTCACCGCGCCGCCCTGCCCCTCGCCGCACCGTCGGCCCGGTTCTTCGCTCGTCGCAGTGGCATGGCTCGCTCGCATGCTCGCCCTCGGCGAGCCGTCGTCGACTGGTGCGTGCAGTCTGGCAGCGCCGGTCGCGTCTTGGATCATCTCCGGCGGCGCCGGCGTCGGCCGTGACGGTACCGTCGGACCATGTCGACCGGGCGTCTCGACGCGGTGATCTTCGACTGGGGTGGCACGCTCTCGGAGTTCGTGTCACTCGAGTTGCTCGACGTGTGGCGGGCGGCCGCCCACCATCTCGATCCCGCACGAGAGGACGAGATCGTCGGCACCCTGTCGATGGTGGAGGAGCGGTTCTGGGCCCGCACCACCTCCACGCAGGAGAGCGGCACGCTGGCCGACCTGCTGGCCGAGGCATCGGCCGAGATGGGGCTCGACGTGGCCGAGGCGGTGCTCGAGGAGGCGGCGGTGCACCATCTCGACTCCTGGACGCCCCACATCGTGCACGACCCCGATGCCGTTCCCGTGCTGCGGGCGCTGCGCGAGCGGGGACTGGCCATCGGGCTGCTGTCGAACACCCACTGGCCCCGGGCCTTCCACGAGCGGTTCCTCGAGCGCGACGGCCTCGACACGCTGATCGACGCCCGCCTCTACTCCAGCGAGCTCAGCCACCTGAAGCCCCATCCGTCGGTGTTCCGGGCCGCGCTCGACTCGGTGGGGGTGGACGAGCCTGGACGGGCGGTCTTCGTGGGCGACCGGCCCCTCGACGACATCTTCGGTGCCCAGCAGGCGGGGATGCGGGCGGTGCTGCGGCCGAACGACCAGGTCCCGGGCTTCGACGTCACGCCCGACGGCGAGATCGCCTCGCTTCCCGAACTGGTCGACCTCGTCGACCGCTGGCGCTGACTACGGTTCCCCCTGTGACCGGTGGGCCCACACCGAGGGCGGGGGACATCCAGCGTCTCCGGCGCATGCGCCACGTGACGGCGGCGATCGTCGCGCTGGCGGTGATCGGGCTCGGGGCCACGGGCTGCAGCAGCGACAGCGACGGGGGCGCGCCGGCGGGCACCACGCCCACCACCGCGCCGCTCGTCGCCGCCACCTCCACCGGTGAGCAGACCATCAACCCCGGGTACCGCCAGGGCGTGGCCAGCCTGCCCGACGGCGGCTGGGTCTTCTCGGGCACCACCGTGCTGGCCCGCACCGACGTGAACCTCGTGCAGGCGGTGGCCGACACCACCGCGGTGCCCGACCAGTTCGTCCCCGACGGCTACGAGCACGTCGGCGACATCGACGTCGAGGGCGGCGTGCTCTATGTGCCGCTCGAGCAGCCCGCGTACCAGCGCCGCGAGCAGCTCATGGCGTGCTACGACCCCACCACCCTCGAGTACCAGGCGTCGCAGGTGGTGGCGCAACGGCACAACTCGTTCGTGACGGTGGACGGCGACCGGGCCTACTCCATGGATGGCTTCAGCGACGACCAGGTCCTGGTGTACGCCGTCGGCGACGACTGCACGTTCGACCCGCTCGACCCCATCCAGCTGAGCGCCACGGTCCACAAGGTGCAGGGCGCCGACTACGCGGACGGCGCCCTCTGGCTGTCCACCGACGACGCCGACCGGGGCCTGTACCGCGCCGACCTCGACACCGGCACGGTGGCCCCCATCGGTGCGATGGGCCACGTGGCCGACGAGGGCGAGGGCGAGGGCATCGACGCCACCACCCGGCCCCGCGGCCTGCTGCACGCGATCAACATCGTCGACACCCTCGACGTGCGCCTCGAGCACTTCGAGGTGGTCGAGGGCGCCGACCAGCGCACCGTCGTCGACGGCTGACGCACCCGCCCGAGCCGGCCGGCGCACCCGGCGGCCTGCCCGTCGTGGAGCGGCCCGCCCCGCGGTCGTCGGGATGGTGAGCACGCCTCAGCGTGGGTTGCCGCACGACCATCGAGCGGCGGGAGGCGAGGCCTGACCAGACTGGTCGTCTGGTCAGACTGCTCGGCCGCAGGCGCCGCAGAAGGCGGCCTTTGGTGTGAGCGGCGTCCCGCAGCCCTCGCAGAAGTTCTTGGCGGGGCCGAGGGTGACCAGCGGCTCCCCAGGCCCGCCCGGTGCGGGCGCCGGGCCCGGTGCGCCGCCGCGCACGAGCAGGCCACCGGCGATGGTCACCACACCGAGCAGGCCGGTGACCTGGGCGACCGTCGTGGTGATGTCGGCGGCATCGAGCAGGTCGAGCGAATCCTCGAACCCGCTGTCGCGTGCCTGCGCCCGGAGCACCGAGGCGCCGATCGTCGCGGCTGCGGCGATGACGAGGAAGACCATGCCGAACGCGATCAGCTTCTTGGAGAAGTCGAGCCTCCGGACCGCGAAGAAGAGCGCGCCGATGAGCAACGGCAGCAGCAGGAAGAGTGCAGGAAGCCCGATGGACACGGCCGGACCCTACCGGCGACGACCGGTACCGCTGACGATGAGGCGGGGCCCGGGCGCTACGACGTCGACTGGTTGGAGGGAGCGGCCGACGGGAGGGGGACCCGACCGACGTGCACCCGAGCGTGGGCGATGGCGTCGTCCAGGTCGGTGAAGAGGTGGTGCTCGCTGGCCAGCCGGTCGATGGCGCCGACCGCGTGTAGGACGCGGAGGTGCTCGGGGCGCGGGCCCTTCATGAGCACGGTGATGTGACGGTGCTCGAGGTCGTCCACGATCTCGCCGAGGGCCTGGGCGCCGGTGGCGTCGAGCATCTGCAGGCCGGGGAGCCGCAGGATCACCACCTTCACGTCGGCCACCGCCGCCAGTTCGGTGAGGAACCGCTGCGCGGCACCGAAGAACAGGGCGCCGTCGAGCCGGTAGGTGACGATGTGCTCGGCCAGGAGGTCGTGCTCGGCGGCGGCGTCGACCTCGACCGCCACGCCTTCGGGCACGGCCTCGGCGGTGCGGGCCACGTGCCGGAGCGCGAGCACCGCCGCCGCGGCGACGCCGATCTCGACCGCGACGATCAGGTCGAACACCACGGTGGCGAGGGCGGTCACGCTGAGCACGAGGGCGTCGGAGCGGGTGGACCGCAGGACGGCCCGCACGTTGTGGAGATCGACCATGCGCACGGCCGTCACCATCAGCACGCCCGCCAGCGCCGCCAGCGGGATGTGGGCCACCACTCCGGCGGCGAACAACACCACCAGCACCAGGGTGAACGAGTGCACCAGGGCGGCGACCCTCGTGCGGGCGCCGGCGCGGACGTTGACCGCGGTGCGGGCGATGGCCCCGGTGGCGGGCATGCCGCCGAACACCGGGCTCACCAGGTTGGCCAGGCCCTGGCCGAACAGCTCGCGGTCGGGGTCGTGGCGGGGGAGGTCGGCCATGCCGTCGGCGACCTTGGCCGACAGCAGGCTCTCGATGGCGGCCAGCGCGGCGATGGCGAACGCGGCGCTGAGGTACTGGTCGAGCTCGCCGAACACCACGTGGGGCAGGTGGGGCCCTGGCAGCGACGAGGGGAGCGTGCCGATGGTGGCCACGTCGAGGCCGGCCACCACGGCGATGACGGTGGCCGCGAGCACCGCCAGCAGTGACGCCGGCAGCGAGCGGTGGATCCGCGGGGTGGCCACCATGAGCGCGACCACCAGGGCCACGAGCCCGACCGCGGCGAGGCTGCCCGAGCCACCGAGCGCGTCGACCACGGCGCGGCCGGCGACCACTGCGGTGTTCTCGCCTGCGGGCTTCGGCACCCCGAGCGCGTTGGGCACCTGCTGCAGGAAGATGATCACGGCGATCCCGAGGGTGAAGCCCTCCACCACCGGCCACGGGATGTAGGACAGGTAGCGACCCAGGCGGAGCACCGCCGCGAGCACCACGAGCACGCCGGCCATCACGCCCACGATGGCCACACCGTCGACCCCGTAGCGGGCGACGAGGGGCACGAGCACGACGGTCATGGCCCCGGTGGGTCCCGACACCTGCACGTTCGAACCGCCGAACAGGGCGGCGACCAGACCGGCCACGATGGCGGTGGTGAGGCCGGCGGCGGCGCCGAGCCCGGTGGTGATGCCGAAGGCGAGGGCCAGCGGCAGGGCCACGACGGCCACGGTGAGCCCGGCCACCACGTCCTTGCGCCAGTGGGCGCGGAAGCCGGCGTAGTCGGCCGACCGGGGAAGCAGCCCGCCCACGCGCCCGAGCGCCACCCCGATTCGACGGGCGTCGTCACCCGGCCCCCCGGGGGCCGGACCCTCGGGAACAGGGGTCGTGGGCGGCGGGGTCGTGGGGGGCGGGGTCGACGGCGTCGCCGGCGCGGCCGTCGTCATCGGGGGAGCTCGGCGGCGAGGCCGTCGAGCAGGGCGCGTGTGTCGGACAGCGTGCTCAGCAGCAACTGCTTGGCGACCGCCAGCAGTTCGGCCACGAGGGGATCGCGCAGTGCGTAGTACACCGACGACCCCTCCCTGCGGGTGGTGACCAGCCCGGCCCGGCGCAGCACGCCGAGCTGCTGGCTGAGGTGCGACGACTCGATGCCCACCAGCGGCTGCAGGTCACCGACCGAGCGCTCGCCGTCGACCAGCACCTCGAGCACCCGTACCCGGGCGGGGTGGGCGAGCGCCTTGAACAACTCGGCCTTCACCTCCGACAACGGCCGGCTCAGTGCGGCGGCGGACGAGGTCGGCAGAGCTTCCACATCTTCATTATATGACGATATTGTCAGATTGACAGGTTCACGGCCCGCAACCGCCAGCGGGACCGGTGTCGCCCGCGGGACCGGTGTCGCCCGCGGGACGCCGCAGCTCAGTCGGGCTCGGGGCCGTCCTCGAGATCGGCGACGATGCGCTCGACCTCCATGCGGGCCCCGTCGATCCGGTCGCGGCAGAAGGCGATGAGCGTGGCGGCGCGGGCCACCCGGGTGGCCAGCAGGTCGACGTCGAGGGTGTCGTCGTCGAGCTCGACCAGGATCGCCTCGAGCTCGACCAGCGCCTCGGCGTAGCCGGCGGGGGCGTCGGTGGACCCGGTCGGATCGGCGGGATCGGCGGGATCAGGCATCGACCACGCTCCGGACCTCGCCGTCGGCCAGCCGGGTGAGCAGGTGGTCGCCGGGGCCGACGTCGTCGGCGGAGCGGAGCAGCCGCCCGTCGGCGGTGCGGGTGAGCGACCAGCCCCGGGCCAGGGTCCGCGCCGGATCGAGCACCTTCACCCGGGACTCGAGGGCGTCGAGGTGCCGCTCGGCCTGACGGGTGATCCGGGGAGCGCCCGCGGCCAAGCGGGCGGCGGCGCGGTCGAGGTGGGTGGCGCACCCCCGCAACGAGGTTGCGCCTGCCCGCGTGAACGCGGCCGCGGTGGCGTCGAGGTGCCGCTCGTGGCGGTCGAGCAGCGCACCGGTGCGGTGGACCACGCCGCTCCACGCCTCGTCGCGGCGCTCGCGGAATCGCCGCACCTGGTCGACCAGGCCGGCGGCGCAGGCGGTGGGCGTCTTGAAGCGGGTGTGGGCGACGGCGTCGGCCACGCTGTCGTCGGTCTCGTGGCCGATGCCGGTGAGCACGGGCACCGGCGAGTGGGCGATGGCCCGGGCCACGAGCTCGTTGTCGAACGCGGCCAGGTCGGATCGGGCGCCGCCGCCCCGCACCAGGGCCACCACGTCGACGTCGCGGTCGGCCATCCGGTGCAGCGCGGTGGCGATCGCCGCGCCGGCCATGAGCCCTTGTACCCGGGCGTGCACGAGCGTGACCTGCCAGCCCAGGCCGCTGGCCTCGAGCTCGTGCAGGAAGTCGTGGCACGCGGCGCTGCCGTCGCTGGTGACCAGACCCACTCGCAGCGGGACCACCGGCAGCCGCAGGCGGGCGTTGCGGTCGAGCAGGCCCTCGGCGGCCAGCGCCTGCAGCAGCCGGTCGCGCTCGGCCGCCATGCGGCCCAGCGTGTAGGCGGGATCGATCGTCGACATCTGCAGCTGCACGCGGCTCTGCGCGGCGTAGAGGGTGACGGTGCCGCGGATGCGCACGGCCAGGCCGTCGGTCATGCGCAGGCCGGCGCCGTGCACACGGAGCGTCTGGTTCACGCCGTGCTTGTCGGACTCCCACAGGACCACCGGGATCGACGCCGCCCCGCGGCGGGCCGTGGCCGAGGGCTCGACCAGGTCGAAGTAGACGTGGCCGCTGGCCGGGCGGCTGAGGCTGTGGATCTCGCCCTCGACCCAGACCGGCGCGGTGAAGCCCCGGCGCAGCACGGCACCGATGCGCTGGCTGAGCTCGCTGACCGTCAGCGTGGTGAGGGACTCGGTGTCGAACAGCTGATCCACGCCGTGAACCTACCGACCGGGCGCATGGTGGCGGCGACGGCACCCCGCACGGTCAAGTCGCCAGGCTCGACGAGCCCGGGCTGGCCACCGCCACGGCGGTGCTGACCTCGGACCCCCGCCTCGACACCGATGTCGACGGGGCCGACACCGCGTCCGCCTCGGTGCAGGTGGTCGGGGAGCCGCCCCCGACCACCACGACGACGACGTCCGCGCCCAGCACCACGACCACCACGACCGCCACGACCGCGCCCCCGCCGCCGCCCGGTCCCGATGTCAGCGGCCCGCCGGCGGTCCCCGTGCTCGTCGCTCCCCGGTTCACCGGTTGAGCCCTACGATCGGGCGGTGATCAACGGTGCCCACGTCATCCTGTACAGCCGGGACGCCGAGGCCGATCGGGCCTTCTTCCGCGACGTCCTGCGCCTCCCCGACGTCGATGCCGGCCACGGCTGGCTGATCTTCAAGGCCCCACCTGCGGAACTGGCGGTGCACCCCACCGAGGGCGCGTCCAGCCACGAGCTGTACTTCATGTGCGACGACCTCGAGGCCACCACCGCCGAGCTCGCCGAGCAGGGGATCGAGCCGGCCGAGCCCACGGTCGACGCCGGCTGGGGCCTGGTCACTTCGCTTCGCCTGCCCGGGGGCGGCACGGTGGGTCTCTACCAGCCCCGCCACCCGACGGCCTACGACCTGTAGGCCGCGTCCTCCGCCCATCCCTCCGCCCTCACCGGCGACTCGCTCGGGGGAGTGGCGCGACGCGGACCGCAGGCGCCGTGGGACACTACGGCGATGCCGGAGCCCGCCACCGCGGTCGACGACCTCTTCGAGCGACTGGCCCGTGACGGGGGGCGGCGCACGGCGGCGCGCCGCACGATCCTCGAGGCCCTCGTGGCCGTCGACGGCGCGGTCACCGTGGACGAGCTCACCGCGCTGGTGCAGCAGGCGGCCCCCGACATCAACCAGTCGACCGTGTACCGGGTGCTCGAGGCCCTCGAGGCGGTGGGTGCGGCCGACCGGGCCGAGACGGGTCGAGAGGCCGCCGCGTGGCACCTGGTCGCCGGGGCGCACCACCACCTGCGGTGCTCGGTGTGCGGTCGGGTGCAGGAGGTGGCGACCGAGCAGGTCGAGCCGCTGGCCGCCGCGGTGGACGCGGCCACGGGCTTCGAGCTGTCGCACCACCTGGTGCTCGCCGGTCGCTGCGCCGACTGCCGCCACTGACCTTCCGGCCCGGCTCCCGGCTCTTGTTGCGAAGCGATTGCAGCAGCAGCCGTACTGCGGTAACACAGGGCCGTGCACATCCCCGACGGGTTCATCGACGCCCGCACCTCGGTGGCCGCGGGGGCGGTGGCGATCGGGGGCGTGGCGGTGGCGTTGCGCCGCACCCGCGAGGTGCTGGCGGAGAAGGAGATCGCACTCGCCGGCCTGACCTCGGCGTTCCTCTTCGCAGCTCAGATGCTGAACTTCCCCGTCGCCGCCGGCACCAGCGGCCACCTGCTGGGCGGCGTGCTGGCCGCGGTGCTGGTGGGCCCCTGGACCGGCGTGTTGTGCGTCACCGTGGTGCTGGTGGTCCAGTGCCTGCTGTTCGCCGACGGGGGCCTCAGCGCGCTCGGCCTGAACGTGGTGAACATGGCGCTGGTCACCTGCCTGGGTGGCTGGGTGGTCTTCCGGGCCCTGCGGCTGGTCCTGCCCCGATCGCACGCCGGGGTGACGGTGGCCGCCGGCCTGGCCGCAGGGGTGTCGGTGGTGCTGGCCGCGCTGGCCTTCACCCTCGAGTTCGCCGTGGGGGGCACCGCCGACGTGTCCCTCCGAGCGGTGCTGGGCGCGATGGTGGGCGTGCACACGCTGATCGGCATCGGTGAGGGCGTGATCACCGGCGCCGTGGTGGCCGCGGTGCTGTCCGCCCGACCCGACCTCGTCGTCGGTGCCCGCGACCTGCTGGCCACAACCGGAGATCCTGGTGGAAAACCACGTCGGGGGTGGTCGAGCACCACGAGATCCGGGGTGGGCCAGGGGGCACGGTCGTGAGTAGTCGAGCGCGGGCCCTGCTGGTGGCCGGGGGGCTGGCACTGGCGGTGGTGCTGGCCGTGTTCGTCGCCCCGTGGGCCAGCCGCGAGCCGGACGGGTTGGAGCGGGTGGCGACCGACCAGTCGTTCGCCGACCACGAGGCCGACCACACCTTCGCGGCCAGTCCCGCTGCGGGGTACGCCACGGGGCCGTGGCGGGTCGCCGGCGTGGCGCTGGTGTTCGTCCTCGGCAGCGGTGTCACCGGACTGGCGGTGCGGACGCGGCGCCGGGCCGACACCCACGCGTCGGTGTGACCGGGTGATCGGCGAGCCCGAGCATCGAACGGCCGCTTCGACCCGCCCGGCCTCGCGCCTGGTGGCGTGGACGTCGTGAGCCCGAGTCACCAGGGCGTGGCCCGAGTGGCCCGTGAGCGCAGCGAGCAGGAGCGGGTTCGGTGAGCCCGGTCCACCGACTGCCGGCCCACGTGAAGCTGGTGGCGGCGCTGGCGTTCGTGGTCGGCGTGGTGGCGACCCCCCGTACCGCCGTCGCCGCGTTCGCGATCGACGCCGGCGCCGTCGCGCTGGTGGCCCTCGCGGCCGGGCTCCGGTTGGGCCGGGTGGCCCGCCGGCTGGTGATCGAGGCGCCGTTCGTCGCGTTCGCGCTGTTCCTGCCGTTCGTGGCCCGCGGTGAGCAGGTCGTGGTGGCCGGTGTCGACCTGTCGGTCGACGGCCTGTGGTCGGCGTGGAACATCCTGGCCAAGGGGACGATCGGCGTCGCGGTCGCCGTGGTGCTCTCCGCCACCACACCAGTGGGGGACCTGCTTGCGGGGCTCGGCCGGCTGCGCGTGCCCGTGGCCCTCACCGCCATCGGTGGGTTCATGGTGCGCTACGGCGAGGTGGTGGCCGGCGAGCTCGAACGGCTCCGCATCGCACGCGTGTCACGGGGCGACGACCCCCGCTGGTTGTGGCAGGCCCGATCGGTGGCCACCACCGCGGGGGCGCTGTTCGTCCGCTCGTTCGAGCGGGGCGAGCGGGTGCACGTGGCGATGGTGGCCCGTGGATTCGACGGCTCGTGGCCCCGGGTGGACGAGGCACCGGTGCCACGGGCCGACTGGGTGGTGGCCGTGGCGTTCGCCGGGGTGTCGATCACCGGCGCCGCCGCGGCACTGCTGGCCGCGGGGGTGTGAAATGACGCGATCTCGAGGAGCGACGTCACCCTCCGTGGCCGTCAGTCGCCGACCCCGCCGTTCTCGACGCCATAGCTGTCGTTTTCCGACGGTCATTGCGTCGAGAACGGACCTAACACCGCAATCGGTCACGTGGCGTGAGCGCCACCCCCCGGCCAGCACCGGATTCGTCGGCCGCGGTCGGGGAGGGCGGCGCCCCGAAGCGGGGCACCACCCCCTCGCGGTGGTGGACCAGTGAGCATCGAGGTGGTCGACGTCCACCACACCTACCCGGACGGCCGGGTGGCCCTGCGGGGCGTCGATCTGGCGGTGGCCACCGGCGAGCGGGTGGCGGTGCTCGGGCCCAACGGCGCCGGCAAGTCCACGCTGGTGCTGCACCTGAACGGGGTCCTCGCCCCCCAGCAGGGACGGGTGGTGGTGGACGGTCTCGACACGGCCGTCAACGGCGACCTGCCCGAGATCCGCCGACGGGTGGGCCTGGTGTTCCAGGACCCCGACGACCAGCTGTTCTGCCCCACCGTGCGCCAGGATGTGGCCTTCGGTCCCGCCAACCTGGGGCTCACCGCGGCCGAGATCGACGATCGGGTCGCCGCCGCGCTGGCCCAGGTGGGCATGCCCGGTGTGGCCGACCGCCCACCGCATCACCTGAGTCTCGGTGAGCGCCGCCGGGTGGCCGTGGCGACGGTGCTGGCCATGCACCCGTCGACCCTGGTGCTCGACGAGCCCTCGGCGAACCTCGACCCGGTCGCCCGCCGCGACCTGGCCGGCGTGCTGGCCGGACTGGACCTCACGCTGCTCGTGGTCACCCACGACCTGCCGTACGCGCTCGAGCTGTGCCCGCGCTCGGTGATCCTCGACGGCGGCCGCATCGTCGACGACGGACCCACCCGCGAGCTGCTGGCCGACCCCGACCGCCTCGCCGCCCACCGCCTGGCGCTGCCCGCGGGCCTGACGCTGGCGGACTGATCGCCGGATGCTTGATCGCGCGTGTTTGATCGCTCTTGTTTGATCGCTCTTCGGCTGACGCCTCATCGCATCGTCATGGCTCGCTCGTCCCTCGCTCGCCGCGCCGTGCTCCGCCCTCCCCATGTTCGTGCTCGTTGCTCGTCCGCCGCACGCCGTACCGCCGCGGTCCGGCCCCGTGCCCCGCGGCCGCTCCGCCCTCTGCGCCCGCCGCCGCGGCCTCTGCCTCGCCGCCCCGCCGCTCCGGTCCCGATCCTGCGAGACTCGTGGCGTGGAGGAGCTGATCGGTTCGGGGGTGCGCCAGATCGACACCTTGCTCGGGGGCTGGGAGCGGGTCACCGCGGGCTACCTGATCGAGGGCCCGGCGCCCGTGCTGATCGAGACCGGCAGTCAGAGCTCGGTGGCCGAGCTGCTCGCCGCCCTCGACGACCTCGGGGTGGCGGCCGGCGACCTGGCCGGCATCGCCGTCACCCACATCCACCTCGACCACGCCGGCGGGGTGGGGGACGTGGCCCGGGCGTTCCCCAACGCCACCGTGTACGTGCACGAGAAGGGCGCCCGCCACCTGGTCGACCCCAGTCGTCTGGTGGCGTCGGCGGCCACGGTCTACGGCGACCTGCTCGACTCCCTCTACGGCCGCCTCGACCCCACGCCTGCCGAGCGGGTGCACGTGCTGGCCGACGGCGAGACCATCCGCGTCGGGCCCGGTCGCACGCTCACCACCGTCGACTCCCCCGGTCACGCCAAGCACCACCTGGCTCTGCACGACAGCGAGAGCGGCCTCCTGTTCGCCGGCGACGCCGTCGGCGTGCGCCTGCCCGACGCCGGCATCCTGCGACCGGCCACGCCGCCGCCCGACTTCGACCTCGACCAGGCCCTGGCCTCGCTCGACCGCTTCGCCGAGCGCCGTCCGGCGGGTATCGCCCTGGCGCACTTCGGCCTGGTGCCCGACCCGGCCGAGATCCTCGAGGAGGCCCACGACATCCTGCGCCGCTGGGCCGACGTGGCCGAGGCGGCGTGGCGTGCCGGCGACGACATCGCCGCCGCGCTCGACGCCGCCTTCAGTCCCGAGCTCGCGGGTGTCGACCCGGCGCAGCGTGAGAAGCTGGAGACGCTGAACGGCATCCACTCGAATGCCGCCGGGTTCCGCCGATGGCTCGACCAGCGCGCCGGCGCCGCCAGCGCGTCGCCCGTCCCGTCGCACCACCATGGCCATCCGCACACCCACCCGCCCTCCCCATCCCACCCCCGGGGCGCGGCCGAGCCTCCCGTCGACCGCGACCGCAGCGCCAGGTCCGGCCCTGACCGTGACCTCGGGCCCGACCGCGACCGCGGCCCCGGGCCCCGCACCCGCACCGGCCCCAACCGCGACCGCGACCGCGACCGCGACCGCGACCGCGACCTCAGGCCTCGCACGGGCCCCGGCCCCGATCCCGACCGCAGCCGCAGTCCTGGCGGTGAACCCGGCGCCGACGACCCGGGGACCACGGGCGCGCCCCCGTCACCGTCGGGGCCCGGCACGTGACTGACGCCTCGGCCACCGACGGGCGCGCGCTGGCGCTCGACGCCATGGCGCGGGTGGGCCCCGAGGCGTTCCACGTGGCCGCGGCCAACGTCAGCGACGCCCTCCTCGTCACGACCGCCACCGAGGACGGCGCGGGTGCGGTGGTCTGGGTCAACGACGCGTTCGAGGCCCTCACCGGGTGGTCCAGCGAGGCGGTGCTGGGCCGGTCACCGTTGTTCCTGGTGGGTCCCGAGACCGACACCGCTGTGGTCGCGAGCGCCACCGCGGCCATGCGTCGGGGCGAGCACGTGCAGGAGCGCGTGGTGTTGCACGCCCGCGACGGCTCGCCCTTCGTGGTCGAGGTGCGCTACGTCGCCCTGTGGAGCACTCCGCCGAGCTACATCTGGATCCTGCGTGACATCTCCGATCACGCCGCCACCGAGGAGGCTCTGCGCCGCACCGAGCAGTGGGCCAGGTCCATCATCGAGAACACCGACGACGTCCTGCTCGTCACCGACGGCGAGGGGACCCTCACCTACGTCGGCCAGTCGGTGGCCCACGTGCTCGGCTTCGAGGCCGACGACCTGATCGACACCACCTGCTTCGACCTCGTCCACCCCGACGATCTCCGCCGGGTGCTGAAGGACTTCGGCGACGAGGTGCGCGGCACCGCCAAACGGACGCCCACCGAGTTGCGGGGCCGCCACGCCGACGGGACGTGGCGTCACCTCAGCGTGCTGGCCACGAACCTGCTCGACCTGCCCTCGGTGCAGGGCATCGTGTTGAACTGCCGGGACGTCTCCCGGCATCGCGCCGTGTCCGAGCTGCTGGCCGAGCAGAGCGACGTGCTCGAGCGGGTGGCCCGGGGGATGGTGCTCGAGGACACGCTGGCGGCGGTGGTGCGCCTGGTGGAGGGCCGCATCGCCGGCGCGGCCTGCTCGATCGGCCAGCTCGACGAGTCGGGCCGGGTCCAGATCACGGTGGCCCCGTCGATGGCACCGGCGGTGATCGATTCGATCGACGCGATCCCGGCGTCGTCGACCCTGGGTCGGTCGCTGCGCGCCCCTGGTCCCCCGGCGGTGATCTACGACGACCTGGCCACCGACTTCCGCTGGGCACCGGCCCGCGACGTGATCATCGGCCACGGGCTCCGTGCCTGTTGGGCCATGCGCCTCAACGCCCCCGGCACCGGTGCGCTGGTCGGTGCCATCGCCGTCTACGTGCCCGAGGCGAGGGGCCCCGAGCCCGACGAGCTGCTCCTGCTCGAGCGGGCCACCCACCTGGCCGCCATCGCCGTCGAACGGGCCGACTTCGAGGCCACGCTCGAGCACCAGGCCCTGCACGACAAGCTCACCGGGATGCCCAACCGCTCGTTGCTGCTCGACCGCATCGAGCAGGCCCTGGCCCGGTCGCGTCGCCTGGGCACCTGGCTGGCCGTGCTGTTCATCGACCTCGACGACTTCAAGCTCATCAACGACAGCCTCGGCCATGCCGCCGGCGACCGTCTGCTGCAGCAGGTGGCGGCCCGGTTCCACCGGCCCCTGCGCGCCGGCGACACCGTCGGCCGCTTCGGCGGCGACGAGTTCCTGCTCGTGTGCGAGGACGTGGACGGCGAGGCGGGCGCCAAGGCGGTGGCCACCCGGTTGGCCATCGAGCTCGAGCAGCCCTTCGAGCTGGACGACACCCCGGTGTTCGTGCGGGCCAGCGTGGGGATCGCCCTGGCCGGCGGCGACGACCCCGTGCCCAGCGAGAGCCCGGTGGTGGACGACCTCGCCCACGAGGCCGAATCGCTCGTGCGCAACGCCGACGCCGCCATGTACCGGGCCAAGGAGCGGGGCCGCTCGCGCTACGAGGTGTTCGAGGAGGACCTGCACCTCCGGGTCGTGAAGCGCCTCGACCTCGAGCGCGAGCTGCACCGGGCGGTGGCCGACGACCAGATCGTGGTGCACTACCAGCCGATGATCGACCTGCGCACCGGCGGGGTGGTGGCGGTGGAGGCGCTGGCCCGGTGGGACCGACCGGGTCGGGGCCTGGTGCCGCCGGCCGAGTTCATCCCCGCCGCCGAGGAGATCGGGCTGATCATCCCGTTGGGCGAGCGGGTGCTCGAGCTCGCCGCGCGCCAGCTGGTCGAGTGGCGGACCCTGGCGCCCGACCTGTCGATGATGGTCAACCTGTCCGTGCGCCAGCTCGCCGACGACCGCTTCCTCGAGCGGGTGGCTGCGGTGCTCGACGCCACCGGGGTCGAGCCCGGCCGTCTGTGCTTCGAGGTCACCGAGTCGGCGCTGGCCGCCGGCCTCGGCCTGGTCGAGACCCTGCGCCTGCTGTGCGACACGGGCGTGGGCTTCGCCATCGACGACTTCGGCACCGGGTACGCCACCCTCGACTACGTCCGCCGCTTCCCGATGGCCAACCACCTGAAGATCGACCAGTCCTTCGTGGCCGGGCTCGACCAGCCGGGCTCACCCGACCGGGCCATCATCTCGGCTGCCATCGTGCTGGGGCAGTCGCTGGGCTTCACGGTGGTGGCCGAAGGGGTCGAGACCGAGTCCCAGCTGGCGGTGCTGCGCGAGCTCGACTGCGACGTGGTGCAGGGCTACCTCTTCAGTCGGCCGGCGCCGCCGGAACGCATCGCCGAGCTCCTCGCCGATCCCCGCCCTTGGCTGTAGCCGCGAAGCGAAGGCGAGCCCCGATCACTCGTCGTCGGCGTACTGGGCGAACGAGCCTCGGCTGCGCAGTTCCTCGGGGCCGAGGCCGAGCGAGGCCTTGAGCTCCGCAGCGAGCACGGCGTCACGAAGGACGGCGAGCTCCGGCGCGCTGATGGTGAACGCGGGGGTGAGCACCAGGGTGCCGTCGTCTAGCTCCTTGACCAGGTAGCGGCGGTGGTCCTTGCGGCCGATCTTGGCGAAGCTCGTGCGCCGTCGGTCGTCGAGGACGATCTCGGGGTTCGTGGCCATGTCGTGACGCTATCCCAGGTGCCAACCGTGGCCAATTGGCAATTTGGCTGATTTGTCTCCCCTGCATGATATGAAAACACAGGAAAGAGATGATCAGTTGCCGACGCCAGGGGTACGGTCTCGTCCGTGGACCTGCTCTGGACCGACCCTGCGGACAGGGAGATGGAGGCGCTCGAGCGCGGCCCGGGTGAAGGCACGCTCCGGGCCGTTCGCCGAACGCTGGCTCGCCTCGAGGCGGATCCGAACGAGCCGCGGCTGGGAACTCGTCTGTTCGTCACGGACGGTCTGGGTCACGTCCGGGCGACACCGACGGGAGGGGGTGACTGGTACATCCTCTGGCAGACAGGCCCGGCGCCGGAGGCGATCACGATCCTCCACGTCATCGAGCTGTCGATCTGAGGCGGGCCGGCTCGCGCACGTCCTACACGACGTGGATCGCTCGCCCCCGCAGGCCCGGCAGGGTGACGCGGTGCGAGGGGCTAGAACAGCGGCATGACGATCGAGTTGGTCGACGCCGAGGTGCTCACGGGGCATCCGGCGCTCGAGGTGCAGGTGGGCGAGACGGCCCCGGGCCGGTGGGCCTGGTCGGTCGCGAACGCGGGGCCCACAGGCCTCGCGGTCACCGCGGTGCGGTTGCGGTTCCGGCTCGAGGGGGTGGCGGCGCCGGTGCGGGTGTTCCAGAACGGGTACCAGTCGTGGTCGCCCACGGGGTCGGTCACCTTGGCTGAGCACGTCGACCCGTCTCGGACCCGGTGCGACGACCCGGTGCTGGACGACGTGGTCGGGTTCGCCCGGCGGGTGCACCATGCCGACCCCGCAGTGGCGCCGGCGGGCGAGGTGCGCAGCGAGTGGGTGACCGCCTTCCGCGGCGGCGGCGCCGACGACCCGGTGCAGCTGGTCGGGTTCGCCGGTGGGTCGTCCCACGACGGCACCGTGCGCCTCCGGGTGCTGGGGGACGGCGCCCTGGAGGTGGTGGCCGAGGCCTACCTGGGCGGGGCGGTGCTGGCCGCCGGCGCCACCCGGTCGCTCCACGACGTGGTCGCCGACCAGGGGTCGGCCGCGGCGCCGCTGCTCGAGGCCTGGGCCGACGAGGTGGGCCGGCTCGAGCGGGCGCGGGTGACCGCCCCGTTCCAGGTGGGGTGGTGCAGTTGGTACCACTACTTCCACTCGCTCACCGAGGACCACGTCCGCTCGAACCTGGCCCGGGCCGGCCACTGGCCGTTCACGGTGTTCCAGGTGGACGACGGCTACCAGGCCGCCGTCGGCGACTGGTTGACCACCAACGACAAGTTCTCGTCGGGCGTCGACCGGTTGGCCGCCGACATCGGCGGCGCCGGCTACACGCCGGGCATCTGGATGGCGCCCTTCCTGGCCGCCCCCGACTCGGCGTTGCTGCGCTCCCACCCCGGGTTCGCCGCCCGAGAGGCCGGCTCGGACGATCTGCTCATGGGGTGGTGGAACCCCGACTGGGGCGGCTTCATGGGTACCCTCGACACCACCCACCCCGACGTGCAGCAGCACCTGGCCGACACCGCCGCCGCGCTGGTGGACATGGGCTACCGGTACCTGAAGCTGGACTTCACCTGCGCCCCCGCCCTCGACCAGGGCCGGTGGGCCGACCCGACCGCCACGCCGGCCGAGCGGGTGCGGATGGGCTACGACGCCATCCGCCGCGGTGCCGGCGACGACACGTTCATCCTGGCCTGCGGGTGCCCGCTGGGGGCGGTGGTGGGGGCGGTCGACGGGATGCGCATCGGGCCCGACGTGGCCCCGTCGTGGGAGCGCACCGACGAGTTCGCGATGCCCGGCTACGAGGAGGTCAGCCCCGCCACGAAGGGAGCGTGGCGGTCCACGCTGGCCCGGTCGTTCATGCACCGCAAGCTCTGGCTGAACGACCCCGACTGCATCATGTTGCGCACCAGCGAGACGGCGCTGTCGCCGGAGGCGGCCCGGGCGTGGGCGCTGGCCGTGGGGGCGTCGGGCGGCATGGCCATCGTGTCGGACGACCTGGCTCTGCTGGGCCCGGCCGAGCGGGCGCTGCTCGACGAGGCGCTGGTGCTGGGCCGGGCGTCCGACGCCGCCGCGCGGGCCGGTGCGCCCGCCCGCTGCCCCGACCTGCTGGCCGGCACCGGCGATCACCCCGTCCCGGTCGCCCTCGTCGACGGCGCCGGCGCCCCCCTCCCGTCCGTCCCCCCATTCTCGAGGCAATAGCCCCCGGATCCCGCCAGCTATTGCCTCGGGTTCGTTCTCGAGGCAATAGCCCCCGGGTTCCGCCAGGTATTGCCTCGGGTTCGTTCTCGAGGCAATAGCCCCCGGGTTCCGCCAGGTATTGCCTCGGGTTCGTTCTCGAGGCACTGGCCCCCGGGTTCCGCCAGGTATTGCCTCGAGTTCGGCCGGTGGCGCCTGACAACGTGGGTGGATGGCGACCGAGACGAACCTGTGGCCCACCGTCGAGCACGCGCTGGCCTACCTCGAGATCGCCGACGCCATCCCGCACCGCACCGAGGGCCTTGCCGCCCTGCTCGAGTGCCTGCCCGAGCGGGTCGACCGGGTGCTTGACCTGGGCACCGGCGATGGTCGCCTGCTGGCCCTGGTGCGCACGGCCCGGCCCGGCGCCGCGGGACTGGCGCTCGACCTCAACGAGCACATGCTGGCGGCGGCCCGGGAGCGCTTCGCCACCGCCGCCGACGCCGCCGACGTCGAAGTGCGGGCCCACGACTTGGAGGACCCGCTGCCCGGCGAGGGGCCCTTCGACGCCGTCGTGTCCAGCTTCGCCATCCACCACGTGCCCGACCGACGCAAGCGCACGCTCTACGCCGAGGCCTTCGCCCTGCTGCGCCCCGGCGGCGCCTTCTTGAACCTCGAGCACGTGGCCTCACCCACGCCGGCGCTGCACCAGGCGTTTCGCGAGGCCATCGGCGTCGGTGACCAGCCCGACGACCCGTCCAACCTGCTGGCGCCGGTCGAGGATCAGCTGGCCTGGTTGCGCGAGATCGGCTTCACCGACGTCGACTGCGTGTGGAAGTGGCGCGAGCTGGCCCTGCTGGCCGGCGTCCGGCCGGAATGACCCCGGTCGTCCCGTGAACGTGAGCTGTCGGATCTGCAGTCGTCACGCGAACCGGAGCAGGGAGCTCACGGGAAGGGGTGGTCGAGGACGTCGGGGTTGTCCACCAGGTGCTGCTGGAACGCCCGGCGCACGCCGGCCAGGGTCTGGAGTCGCATGTCGGTGTCGTGGGTGGGGTCGTCGTCGTTCGCCCAGGTCTCGTTCCACCACGAGAAGCCCCGCACCGCCGGCCAGCGGTTGTCCAGCAGGTCGGTGAGCGCGGCGTCGGCGAAGGCCGCCGGCCGGCCGTGCGGGTTGCCAGTCGTCATGCCGAACTCGAACACCATGACGGGCTTGCCGGGAGCGAGCGCGGCGAGGCGGGGCACCATCTCGTCGAGGGTCTCGCGGAAGGTGGCCCAGTCGCCGGCGTCGTCCTGGGGCGTCAGCGCGCCGTACGCGGACAGCCCCACCCAGTCCACCCAGGCGTCGCCCGGGTAGTAGCGCTCGGGTTGGTTCCACGCCGCCGCCGGTTCGCTGTCGCCGTTCACGTGCCATGCCCAGGTGATGTTGTCGGCGCCGGCGGCCTCGATCACCCGCTCGATGTGCCGGTAGGCCTGGCGGAAGCGGCGGGGGCCCACCTCGGGGCCGCCGTTCCAGCGTCCGTTCCACCCGAACCAGTCGCCGTTCATCTCGGTGCCCCACTCGACGACGATCGGGGTGTCGAACGCAGCGGCCCCCTCGCCCCAGGTGGTGAGGTCGGCGTCGAACTCGCCGTCGAGGATGCGCTGCAGGCGAAAGGCGCGGTCGCCCGATGCCGGGCCCCGTCCCCGCAGCATCAGCCGGATGAACGGCAGCGCGCCCCGCTCTCGGATCCACGTGGCCGTGGCGGTGGGGAAGCTGCGGTCGCGCCGGAACCAGTTGTCCGAGAAGTAGACCCACGCCACCTCGCGCCCGGCCGCGCCCTCGTAGGCGTCGAGGTCGGCCGGCGTGATGTCGTCCTCCCACCCCGTGCGGCCGCCGGGGTACACACCGTGGTAGTAGGTGCCGGCCGGCGGCGTGGCCACGCTCGGCCCGTCGCCGCCGGCGATGGCCCGCGACGCCACCCGGGCGCCGCCGGCCACCACGACGACCAGCACGCCGGTCGCGACGACGAGGGTGAGCACGATGCCGAGCAGTCGCCACCCCCACCGATTCGCCATCCCGCCAGTGTGACGGATCGGGTGCCGAGCATCGACCGCGAGGCCGATCGAGCGGTGGGCGCGGGCGGCCGGTTCGATCGATTGCCCGTCCGCGCCGAGAGCTAGCGTGACGCTGCCGGCGGGGGTCGGGAGGAGTCGTGATGGTCTGTTCCGGGTCGGTGCGACGACTCCAGGCGGTGCTGTTGTGCGGCGGGCTGATGGCCGGGTGGATCGTGCCGACCGCGACGGTGCCAGCGACCGCCGCCGCGGCCGGCGCTCACGGGACGGGCGAGTCCGATCCGGTCGTCACCGTCTTCTCGTTGCACAACCCGCTCGAGAACCCGACGGCCGTCGTGGTCACGCCGTCGGCGGGATGGATCGTGGGCGCGAACGACACGATCGCCCGCGTCGATCCGGCGACCGAGGCCATGCAGGTCGAGCCACTGCCAGGGATCGACCACCCCTCGGATCTCCTGGTGGGACCCGACGGCGACCTGTGGATCACCGCGCAGGACTCCAACAGCCTGGGGCGCTACGACCCGGACACGGGCCAGCTCACCGTCCACCCCACCCCGGGGGTCGAGGGGCCGACCCGCCTCACGCTCGGACCGGACGGCAACATCTGGTTCACCGGCATCGACAGCGACAGCGTGGGCCGGTTCGACCCGCACACCGATCACCTCGACGCCTTCCCGCTGGCGGGCGTCGACCGGCCGTGGGGTGTCGCCGCGGGCCCTGACGGCAACGTCTGGGTGACGGGATCGGGCAACGAAACGGTGGCCGCGGTGGTGCCGGCAACGGGTGTCGTCGCGACCGTCGTCGGCACCACCGGCCTCGACGAGCCGCGGGGGGTGATCGGGGTCGATGACGGCACGGTGTGGGTGGCGGGGTTCGGCAACGACACGGTCGGTCGCGTGGTGACCGCGACCGGCACCTTCAACGGGTTCCCGTTCCCCGTGACCGGCAACGCCGAAGGGCCGATCGAGCTCATCCACGGGCCGGGCGACGATCTGCTCGTCCTCTCGGGCTCCACCTCCCGACTGGCCACGCTCGACCCGGACACCGGGGCGGTCGGCCCGTTCTTCGAGGCGACCCAGGCCTGGACCGACGTCGCGCTCGCGGCCAACGGCGACCTCTGGGCGGTCGGCCTCGCCGGATCGCTCCACCACCTGGCCGTGTACGACGGGTCGGGCGTCCGCCGGTACTCCACGAGCGGTGTTGTCGCGCCCGGCCAAGTGGCCGTGGGGGCCGATGGCAACCTCTGGATCGGGGGCGACGGGCTCGGACGCGTCGATCCGGCCGACGGTGAGCCACTCCCGGTCATCCCGGTTCCCGACGACACCCTCGGCGCGCGCAAGCTCACCCTGGCCCCCGACGGGCGCGTGTGGTTCACCTCGGGGCGGGGGGCCGGGCACGCGCTGCTGTACGCCGTCACCACGGGTGGTGTCGTCACGGTGGAGGACACCATGGGCGGCCAGCAGGGCGATGTCGCGGTCGGGCCCGACGGGTGGATCTGGACCCGGGACGCGAACTCCCTCCACTACTCCCCGCTCACCGGCCCCCTCGACCTCGAGCTCCCCGGGGTGCCCGGTAGCGCCGCGTCGGCCATGGCCCTCGGGCCGGACGGGAACCTGTGGGTGACGTCCCCACCCACCGACGAGGTGTCGCGCGTCGATGTCGGCACCGACCCGCCGACGGTCGACGTGTTCCCCAGCACCGGGATCGATGCGCCCGACGGCATCGTGCCCGGCCCCTCTGGCGACGACCTCTGGATCCGGGGCGCGAACGACCGCGTGGGTCGGCTGGACCCGACCACGGGCGCGCTGACCGCCACCTACGACGTGCCGGGCGTGGACATCGGCGACAACGTCCAGCCGGGCTTCCCCGGGGGCATCGTCAGCGGCCCCGACGGCAACATCTGGGTGACCGGGTCGCTGAACGACTCGGTCGGGCGGGTCGATCCGTCCACCGGGGCGGCCTCGTCCCATGCGCTGCCGGGAGTCGATGCCCCGCGGGACATCGCCGTCGGGCCTGACGGCAACCTGTGGGTGACCGGCGCCGACAACGGCACGCTCGCCCGGCTCGCGATCGACGTCGGGCACGTGGCCGTGGCCCTGTCCGCCGACACGGTCCACGCGGCGCCGGGCGACACCGTCGGGCTCGAGGCCGTGATCACCAACACCGGGGATGTCCCGCTCACGGGTCTGAGGGTGAGCGGGTCGACCGCATCCGGGTGCGTCGGGCCGGTCGGCGACGGGCTCCTCGTCGCCGGTGAGGAGGTCACCGTCACCTGCGAGGCCGTCGTCTCGGGCGCGGACGTGGGCGGCCGGTCGGACACGGTGACGGTGGACACGGGCCAGACCCCTCCGGTGACCTCGGATCCGGTCGCCGTGACGGTCACCATCCCGAGACACCACTTCCCGGACGTCGACGCCGGCGACTACTGGGACGCCGCCGCGAGCTGGGCGGCGTTCTACGGGATCGTCAGCGCCCGTCAGGACGGGAGCTTCGGCGGCGACCTCGGCCTGTCGCGCAAGCACGCCGCCTCGTGGGCGTTCGCGATGTTCGACCGCCCACCGGGGTCGCCCCGATTCCCGTGGGTCGACGTGCCTCGGGGGGCTCCGTACCGGCCGGCGCTCAAGTGGGCGACCGCCCACGACCTGGTCACCGGCTACCCGGGCGACCGCTTCAAGCCCGCGCGGGTGATGAACCGGGCGCAGTTCATCTGGCTGCTGTGGAACGTGCTCGACCGGCCCGATGCCGGTGGGCACGAGCACCCGTTCACCGACGTGCCGGACGGGGCGTGGTTCGCCGGTGCCCTGGACTGGGCCGATTCGGCCGGGTTGGCGTCGTTCCCCGGTGGAGGGTCGTCGTTCGGGCCGAAGGAGCCGGTGACGCGGGCCGAGGCGGTGGCGGCCCTGTACCGCGTCGCCGGTGAGCCCGGGTTGTGGACCGCGGCCGAGGGCGACCCGCCGTCGACGGTCCTGTTCTGATCCTGGCGGTGGGCGGTGGGCGGTGGGCGGTGAGCGGTGAGCGGCCGGCCGGCGAGGGGCCGTGCGGGCGAGGGGGCGGCGGTAGCGTCGGGGCATGACCTCGCCCACCCGCTCTGATGGGCCACCCGGGCCCGCCTTCCCGATCGGCGCGCACGTCGGCCCCGACGACCCGCTCGGCACCGCGATCGCCGAGGACGCCGGCTGCCTGCAGCTGTTCCTGGGCGACCCCCAGGGGTGGAAGAAGCCGCCGCCGCGCGACGACGCCGACGCCCTCCGGGCTTCGCCGGTACCCGTCTACGTGCACGCGCCCTACCCCATCAACCTGGCGTCGCCCAACAACCGCATCCGCATCCCGAGCCGCAAGATCCTGCAGCAGACCTGCGAGGCGGCCGCCGAGATCGACGCCAAGGCGGTGATCGTGCACGGTGGCCACGTCACCGCCGACGACGACGAGGCCGAGGGCTTCGTGCGCTGGGTGAAGGGCCTGCAGGCCATCGAGAGCGAGGTGCCGATCTACCTCGAGAACACCGCGGGTGGCGACCACGCCATGGCCCGCCACTTCGACACCATCGCCCGGCTGTGGGACCACATCGCCCCGTTCGGCATCGGCTTCTGCCTCGACACCTGCCACGCCCATGCCGCCGGCGAGACCATGATCGACGCCGCCGAGCGCCTGCTGGCCATCACCGGTCGCATCGACCTGGTGCACTGCAACGACTCCAAGGACCCGCACGGCTCGGGCCGCGACCGTCACGAGCACCTGGGCCAGGGCCAGGTCGATCCCGACGCGCTGGTCGAGGTGGTCCGCACCGCCGGCGCCCCCGTCATCTGCGAGACCGGCGACGACGGCCGCAAGGACGACATCGCCTGGCTCCGCGACCGCGTGTAGCCCCGGTGGCGCCCGGCCGCGGGCGACGCCGGATCTCCCGAACTGGCTCCCGATTCGACCGCCATGGCAGTCGAATCGGGAGCCAGAACGACCGCCGGGCACGGCGCGATCAGTGGACGGAGACCGACGCCATCACGGTGTCGGCGGCGGCCGTGTCGGCGACGGACCGGGTCCGTAGCGACACGGCATGGGTCCGCCCGAGGCGCGTGCCCGAGGCGAGGGTGATCTCGACGCGGATCTTCACCGACTGGCCGGGGGCGAGCTCGGGCGTGCGGTAGGTGCGATCGATGACCGAGCGGGTGATGTCGGTGGCGGAGCGCACCACGTAGTACCGGACCTGCGCCGCGGCGGTGACCACGCCGACCCTGCGCAGGTCGAAGCGGTCGGCGCCGGCGCCGTCGTTGGTGATGCGGACGAAGAACACGGCCCGTCCGCCGGGGCGGCGGATCGCGGTGGCGGTCTGATGGGCGCCATCGGTGCCGGTGACGCCGCCGCCCACCCAGGGCCGTGACTCCAGACGGAGCTCCAGGTCGGGACGGTGGCGCGGCGTGACCAGCACGACGAGCTCGTTGGAGTCCACCGGGCCGGTCTGGGCGGTGTCGACGGAGGCGACGGTGACGTAGGGCCCGTCGTCGTCGGTGGCGGTGGCGACCGTGCAGTCGACGGTCAGCTCGGCGCCGACGGCCAGGTCGGCCACCGGGCCCTCGCAGTCGGGCGCGTTCGCGTCGGACACCGTCACCTCGGTGAGGGGCACGTCGCCCGTGTTCTCGATGGAGACGTGGAGGTCGATGTCGTCGCCGCCGACCACCGCGCTCTGATCAGCGGTCGTGGTGACCGACAGCGAGGGGTCGGCGGTCACCGTGGTGCGGACCGGGTTGGAGGGGACGCCGGTGACCTGGGCGCCGTCTGCGGTGGCCACGTTGGTGTAGGTGCCGACGTCGTGGAAGGTTGTCGTGTAGGTGCAGTCGACGGTCACGTGCTGTCCCGGCGCCAGATCCGCCACCGGGCCGTCGCAGTCCGGAGCGTTCGGATCGGTGACGACGATCCCGGTGAGCGGCGCGTCCCAGGTGTTGGTGAGGGTGAGGTGGTAGTCGATGTCGTCGCCGGCCACCACCGAGGACTCGTCCGCGGTCTTCACCACCGTGAGCCGGGGCTCGACCGTGGTCGTCACGATGTTCGTCACCTTCGCGGTCGTCTCGTTGCTGTCGGCGCTCGCCTGGTTGGAGTGGAGGCGGTCGGCGCCGTCGGCGCCGGTGGTCGCGTAGGTGCAATCGACGACCACCTCGTCGCCCACGGGGATGTCGGCCACCGGCCCCGCGCACCCGGGCGCGCCGGCGTCGGCGACCGTCACCCCGGTGAGGGGGATGTCGCCGGTGTTGGTGAGGGTCACGTGGTAGTGGATCGGGTCGCCCTCGACGACCGTGCGCTCGTCCGCGGCCTTGCTGACCGACAGGTCCGGCGAGGCGGTGATCGTCGTCGACGTGACGTTCGAGTCGTTGGCCGGTGTCTGGTCGCTGTCCACCCAGGCCACGTTGGTGAAGGTGCCGACCTCGGCGAACGTCGGCCGGTACTCGCAGTCCACGGTGAGGTGTTGGCCGACCGCGAGGGCGCCGACCGGCCCCTCGCAGTCCGGTACCGCAGCATCGCTCACGACGATGCCGGTGAGGGGCGTGTCACCGGTGTTGGCGACGGTGAGGTGGTAGTGGATCGGCTGGCTGGCGCGCACCTGCCCCTCGTCGGTCGTCTGTCGCATCGACACCGACGGCCCGTGGAGGTGGACCACACCGATGCGGTCGGTCCCTTGGCTGGCGAACCAGATGTTGCCGTCGGGTCCGGCCGTGATCCCGCCGGGGGACCCGACGTGGCCGAGGGCATCGGCGTGCTGGGTGATCACGCCGGCGACCGGATCGAAGTCGGCCACACGAGATCCGTTCGCCATGGTGAACCACACCCTGCCGTCGTCCCCGAAGGCGAGGTCGGTGAGCCGGCCTGGGCATTCGGTCGAGGGGAACCCGTCGAAGACGCCGGTGAACGGATCGAGTCGGCCGGGGCAGCCGCGGTGGAGGAACCACAGCCACCCGTCGGGCCCCGGGGTGATCGGGCCGTCCGGTCGCAGGGGCGCGGCGTCGAAGTAGGTGATCTGCTGCGGGTTGGTACGGGTGAGGCGGCCGATGCCACCGGTGTCGGCGGTGAACCACAGGTTGGCGTCCTCGCCCTCGACGATGCCCCGCGGCTGCTGCGCGGTGTCGACGAACCCGCCGGCCTGGTCGGGATCGAGCCAGCCGATACCGACCGTGGTCGGTTCGGGGAAGGGGTGATCGGCGCGGACCGAGTACCAGATGCGGCCGCCGGTGCCCGCGGCGATGCCGGTCAGGCCTTCGACGGCGTGGCGCTCGACGGCGCCGGTGCCTGGGTCGATGCGGCCGATCTCGTCCTCGTCGGCGAACCAGATGCCGCCGTCGGTGCCGGTCGTGATCCACCGGCTGTGGGTGTCGGCGACGGTCGTGAACTCGGCGGTGAGGGCGTCGATGCGGCCGACGGATCGGCCGGAGAACCAGAGGCCGCCGTCGGGACCGGCGGTGATGTCGCCCGGCGACCAGGGCAGGTCACCCGGAACGACGTAGGTGGTCATCGGGATCGCGGTCACCGCGACGGTGGGAGTCGCCGACGACGCCACCCCCGGCGCGAGCAACGTGCCCGCGAACGACAGCAGGGCCACCACCACCATGCACCCCGGTCGTCGCGCGCGCTCCCTCCGACCCACGTGCATCGCCCCCACAGTAAGACGCCGGGTGGGGCAGGTGCTCGTCGCGCGTCGTCGGCGTGTTGACCGACGAACTCAGGGCGCCAGCCGCATCGGCCGCCCAGGAGCGAGCCCGATGACGGCTACGCCGGATCAGGCCGGTTCGGGTTGGGGCTCGGGGGCGTCGCCCCGCACCAGGGTGCGGTAGAGGTCGGCGTAGAGGCCGCCGGCGGCCTCGAGCTCGTCGTGGGTGCCCCGCTCGACAACCCGGCCGTCGTCGATCACCAGGATCTGGTCGGCGGCGCGGATGGTGGACAGGCGGTGGGCGATGACGATGGAGGTGCGGTCGGCGAGCGCCTCCTCGAGCGCGTCCTGCACGAGCGACTCGTTCTCGCTGTCGAGGTGGCTGGTGGCCTCGTCGAGGATGACGATGGCCGGGTCCTTGAGCAGCATCCGGGCGATGGCCAGGCGCTGCTTCTCGCCGCCCGACAGGCGGTAGCCCCGCTCGCCGACGACGGTGTCGTAGCCGTCGGGCAGGCCGGCGATGACGTCGTGGATCTGGGCCCGCCGGCAGGCCGCTTCCACCTCGTCCTGGGTGGCGTCGGGACGGGCGTAGAGCAGGTTGTCGCCGACGGTGTCGTGGAACAGGTGGGGGTCCTGGCTGACCACCCCGATGGCCGAGCGCAGCGACGTCTGGGTGAGGTCGCGCACGTCGTGGCCGTCGACGGTGACCGAGCCGTCGGTGACGTCGTAGAGGCGGGGGATGAGGGAGCTGAGGGTGGTCTTGCCCGCGCCCGACGGGCCGACCAGCGCCGTGAGGCTGCCGGCGGGGATGGTGGCGGACACGCCCTTGAGCACCGCCTGGGACGCCTCGGTGCTGAGGGCGCCCACGTCGGCGCCATTGACCTCGAGCGAGGCGATGGACACGTCGGCGGCGGCGGGGTAGCGGAACCAGACGTCGTGCAACTCGATGGCGCCGTGCGGCTCGACCAGGTCGACCGCGCCCGGCCGGTCGGTCACCTGGTGCGGGGAGTCGAGCACCTCGAACACCCGGTCGAACGACACGAAGGCGGTCATCAGGTCGACCCGGGCGTTGGTGAGGCTGGTGAGCGGCGTGTAGATCTGGGCCACGTAGGTGCCGAGCGCCACCAGCGTGCCGATGGTGATGGCTTGCGAGATCACAAGTTGGCCGCCCAGCCAGTAGACGAGGGCGGTGCCCACCGCGCCCACCAGGCCCAGAGCGATGAAGAAGGTGCGGCTGTAGACCGCGGTGAGCACGCCGATGTCGCGCACCCGGCCGGCCCGCTTCGAGAAGTCGCCCGACTCCTGGTCGTGGCGGCCGAACAGCTTCACCAGCAGCGCCCCCGACACGTTGAAGCGCTCGGTCATCGTCGTGTTCATCGACGAGTTCAGGTCCATCTGCTCACGGGTCATCGCCTGGAGGCGCCGGCCCACCCGCTTGGCCGGGAGCAGGAACAACGGCAGCAGCACCAGCGACAGCAGGGTGAGCTGCCACTGCAGGATGAACATCGCGGTGAGGGTGGTGACCAGCACCACCAGGTTCGACACCACCGAGCCCAAGGTGCCCGTGACGGCCCGTTGGGCGCCGATGACGTCGTTGTTCATGCGGCTGATCAGCGCGCCGGTCTGGGTGCGGGTGAAGAAGGCGATGGGCATGCGCTGCACGTGGTCGAACAGCGCCACCCGCAGGTCGAAGATGAGCCCCTCACCGATGCGTGACGACCACCAGCGCTCGGCCAGGGACAGGCCCGCCTCGGTGAAGGCCACCGCCACCATGAGGGCGGCGGCGATGCTGACCGCGGTGCGGTCCTGGGCCGGCAGGGCGTCGTCGATGATGCGGCGGATGAGCAGGGCGGGGGCCAGGCCGATCACCGCCTCGGCCACGATCACCACGAGGAAGCCGACCAGTGGCCACTTGTAGGGCCGGGCGAACCCCCACACCCGGCGCACGACGCCCTTGCCCACGGTGGCGCCGGCGATCTTGCTGGGGTCGGCACCCAGGGCCATGTGCGGCGGCATCCTCACGGTCGCAGCCTACGGGGCGTAATCAGGTAATCACCGACCGCGATCGCGATGGTCCCCGTCGTGTTCCCGGTGGAGGGGACAGGGTCGGATCCGACCCCCTGTCGTGGCTCCGACGGCGTCAGGCCGCGAGGTGCTGGCGGCGTTGCGAGCGCTGGATGGCGCAGGCGTGGTGGTTGAACAGGCGCACCAGAGCGGGGGTGGGGTCGGAGGCCGCGGGCCGCAGTGCGGCGGGCGCGTCGGCCGCGTCGGCGGCGGCGTCGACCGCGGTGAGCAGGTCGTCGTGGTGGGCGTCGAGGTCGGCCAGATCCTGTGCCGCGAGCCAGTCGGCGGTGCGGTGGAGGTCGAACGATGCGGTGTGGGGGAGGGTCGTCGAGGTCATGTCACCAGTGTGCCGCGGAACGGCGCGCAGCGGATTGCGAATGTTGCGCCTGGAGCCATGCTCGGTAGCAGGATCTGCGTCAGTTCACCCGTATACAATCAGAAGATGCCTTCGATCCCGCTCGATGCCATCGATGTGCGCATCCTGGACGAGCTGCAGCTCGACGGGCGCATGTCGAACGTGGCCCTCGCCGACGCGGTGGGCCTGTCGCCGTCGCCCTGCCTGCGGCGGGTGAAGCGCCTCGAGGAGGCCGGCGTGATCGCCGGCTATCGAGCGGTGATCGACCGCGAGCGGGTGGGGCTCGACCTCACCGTGTTCGTCGAGGTCTCGGTCGAGCGCCACGGCACCCAGACCCAGGAGCGCATGGAGGAGGTCTTCCAGGACCTGCCCCAGGTGGTGGCCTGCCACGTGGTCTCCGGACAGGCCGACTTCCTGCTCGAGGTCGTGTGCCGTGACCTGCGCGACTACGACCGGTTCACGCGCGAGTGCCTGCAGCAGCTTCCCGAGGTGTCGCGCTACTACAGCAATTTCGCGATCAGCACGGTGAAGGCCGGCGGCGCCCTCCCGGTCAGCAGCGCCGATTGACCGCCACGCCTCACGATCGTGACGACGTGCCGGCCGCTCCCGCTCCTGCACCCGCACCCGGCGCCCGGCTGGTGGCCCGCTTGAGCACGTCGAACCAGAACGGCCCGCCCTGCATCAACGCCACTGCGGTCAACAGCCAACCGAGCATCCACCCGACCGCCTCCCACCCGCAGAACGAGCGCCCGTCGACCGCGGTGCCCCATCCGACGGGCATGGTGACCTGGTCGTCCAGCGACACCTTGGCCTCTGCCAGGCAGGCGCTGAGGTCATCACCGGTCTTGCCCTCGCACGACTCGACCAACTCCTTCGCCGCCACCGTCGTGGCGGACCGGAGCGCGTCGTCGCCGTAGAGCGCGCCGGCCACGTGCAGGGCGTCGACGTTCGCGACGACGGCGACGAACAGGCCGATGCCGAACATGATGGCCTTGGCCCGGCGCCGGTAGAGCGTGCTGAGGTGGGTCATCTGCTGGTCGAACATGGCGCCGACCTGTTGGCGGAAGGCGTCCAGCGACTCGCCGACCTCGCTCACGACCTGGAGCAGGGGCTGCTTCATCGGCAGGTCTGAGCGCCTGATGGCCGTGCGCAGGGTGCTCACCGACGTCTCACCGTCGCCCTCGGGCACGAGTACGTCGATCAGTGCCCGCGCGAACGAGTCCGGCGCGATGCTGGCGACCTTGGTGCGCTGGTCGTTCGCCAACGGCTCGAGGCCGCCGATCAACGGATGCGCATAGAACGCGGCCACGAGATCGACGTCGGGGACGGCCGGATCCGCCGCTGCCGCGGCGGCGCCGGTGGGTCGGTGGTCACGGCTCCCGCCGGGGCGGAGGGGAACACCCAGGCGCGCCTCTCCCGCCGCTGCGCTGGTCGGCGCGTCCTCGGGGACGAGGAGCAACCGCACCGAGGCCCACAGGTCCTTGGCCCGCCAGGCCAGGAAGCGGGCGATGCCCTCGTAGATGCCGGACACCACCATCGAGAACACGAGGAAGACGAGGACGAGGCCGATGGCCACGCCGAGGGCGGTGTCGAACATCACTGGAACCTCTCGATGGTCGGTGGTGCGTTGACCGGGGTCGGCGACGGCTCCTTGTGCACGGCCCGCCGGGCCTTGGGCGCCAGCTGCAGGATCCCGTACGCCAGCAGCTCGACCGCCTGGTAGGCGAGGTAGGCGACGCTCGACACGAAGAGCGGCACGGCCAGCGCCGACAGCGCCAGTCCGAAGATCAGACCGACCCTCCAGCGCCGCCCGCACGCCACCGTGAGCGCGGCCGTCGCAACCAGGTGCGCCGCCGCCGCCCCGCGCAGCTCCGCCCCCGCCGAGTGCTCGCCCATCCACGGGAGCTGCCAGTCGAAGTGCCAGCAGACGACGGGCAGGTGGATCTGCCCCTGCACATCGATGAGGTCGAGGAACTCGAGTACGCCGCCGACACCGAGCGCCAAGACCGCAACGAGGAACAGCAGCCGCCAGCGCCACTTCTTCGATCCGGGCTGGCTGCAGAGGGTGGCGGCGGTGACCGTCGCCCACACCATCCATCGACGGATGAACGACACGCCGAGATGGGCCATGGCGTGGCGGAAGATGTTGTCGGCGTCCTCCCGTTCGCAGCGCGGCTCCGGGTCGGCGTCATCGGTGTGCCATAGGCCGGACTCCGGGTCACGGTGCGCGAGGCGGTAGTCGGCCGGCAACATGGGATCGCTCACCAGGGCGTCGTGCAGCAGGGCGGCCGGCGTGTGGGTGCCGTCCTTGGGCACCAGCCACGTGAACGGAGCGGGGATGGAGGCCAGGTCGGTGGTGAAGACCCCGGGCTGCGCCGGCACCACGATGCCCTCGTCGGGCGTGAGCGGGTCCGTGTAGAGGAACCGCTCCCTCAAGGTGAAGTTGCCCGGCTTCGTGCCGGGCGCCCGGGTCAGCGTGTAGGTGGCCCGTTGGGTGCCGTCCTCGGTCCAGAACGTCGGAAAGCGAGTGCTGTCGTCGCCCACGCCTGCCTCCCCCCGGCCTCGCCAGTGCCGCTTCTCTGCTCGATCGTAATTCCCATGTCATGACGGCGCGCTCTGTCCGCCGTCTCGACCCGCGGCGGCCTGCCGCCAGCGCCGGCGGCACTGGCCTACCGCTGGGTAACTTCCTGGGAACTCTCGGCGGGGGTCCGGCGACCACCAGTATGTGAAGGCACGACGTGCGTGGGTGGCCGCGACCATCGCCGTGGTCCTGGTGGCGGTCGGGGCCGGCTGTTCCAGCTCCGGTGAGTCCGATCCGGGCGCCGCCGCGCCGGCGGGAGACCAGGCCCTGTCGGGGATCACCCGGCGCGACCCGCTGCAGGTCGGTGAGGTCACCGTCCCCGACGCCACCACCGGCGGTGCCGGCGGCGACTTCACCATGAAGGCGGCGGCACCGGACGAGTTGCTCATCGCCTACTTCGGGTACACGAGCTGCCCCGACATCTGCCCCACCACGCTGGCCGACCTGCGCACCGCGTTCGAGCAGGTCGGCCCCGACGCCGAGCGGGTCGACGTGGCCATGGTGACCGTCGACCCCGAGCGGGACACCGGCGCCAAGCTCAGCAACTACCTGGGCTCGTTCTTCTCCGAGTTCCACGCGCTGCGCCAGTCCGATCCCGAACTGCTGGCGGCCGCCGAGGAGCCCTTCGGTGCGCAGTCCTCGGTGGTGCACGACGACGACGGCTCCGTCGATGTCAGCCACACCGCCATCACCTACGTGGTCGACGACCAGGGCGAGGTGCTGGTCGAGTGGCCGTTCGGCACCGAGGCCGAGGCCATGGCCGACGACCTCACCGTGCTGCTCAGCCGGTCGGACGGTGCCGCGTGAGCGCCGCCGTGCTGCCCCCTCCCCGAGTGCGACCGTTCCCCCCGACCAAGGAGACACCATGACCGCTTCCCGACGCGCCCTGCGCCTGATCGCCGCACTGTTCGCCGTGACGGCGTTCACCGTCGCCCTCGCGGCGTGCGGCAGTGACAGCGACGACGGCGCATCCTCCGACACCACCGCCGCCGCCGACACGACCACCACCGCGGGCGGTGACGGGGTGGTGAGCGACGAGGGCGGCCTCGTCATCGCCAGCCCGTGGGCCCGCACCAGCCCCGAGGACACCACCTACGGCGCCGTGTACCTCGAGCTCACCAGCGCCGACGGCGACGCCCTCGTGGGTGCCAGCGTGCCTGCCGACGTGGCGGGGACGGTCGAGATGCACGAGACGGTGGCCGCCGACAGCAGCGACACGACGATGAGCTCCGGGATGGGCACCGACACCACCGCAGGCACCGACACCACCGCGGCCGAGGCCGGCGGTGGCACCACGGAGACGACGGCGACGGGCATGGGCGAGATGACCATGCAGCCGGTCGACTCGGTGGAGCTGCCCGCCGGTGAGAAGGTGGTGCTCGAGCCGGGTGGCTTCCACATCATGCTCATCGACCTGGTGGCGCCGCTCGAGACCGGCCAGGAGATCGAGGTCACCCTCACCTTCGAGAACGCGGGCGAACGCGTCATCACGGTGCCGGTCCGAGATGACGCTCCCTGAGTCCGCTGAGCGCGACGCCGTTCCCCCGGACGGCACGCACGGCCGCTCCGCCGCCACCGCCCTCGCGGCGGTGGCGGTGGGGCTGGTCTTCCTGCTCGTGGCCGGAGGCATCTGGCTGGCGGCCCGTCCCGAGTCGGCGGGGCAGGTGCACGACATCGAGATCCCCGCCGGCACCGCCGACCGCATCGCCGCCGGCGAGACGGTGAACCTCGTGCCGCGTGAGCTCCATCTGTCCGTGAACGACACCGTCATGATCCAGAACCACGACGACGAGGTCCACCACGTGGGGCCGTTCGTGGTCACCGCCAACGAGACCCTGGTGCACCGCTTCGATCGACCGGGCCGCTTCCAGGGCACCTGCGAACTGCACCCCGAGGACACCTTCACCATCGTCGTGGACTAGCGCTGGACTAGCGCGGACGTCGGCGGATGCCGGCGGTCGGTGCGGCTCGGTCCCGGTCGATCCAGGTCAGGCTCGGTCGGTGGGGCCCGCTGCGGGTCGGTGTGGGGCACCCGGCCGGCCCGATCTAGCATCGGCCGCCATGTCAGACCCAACCTCCCCAGGGCCCGTCGCTCCGCTCGCCGGCGTGCGGGTGGTCGAGTGCTCGATGCTCGGCCCCGCCGCCATCACCACCGCCCTCGCCGACCTCGGCGCCGACGTGTTGAAGGTCGAGCCGCCCGCCGGTGACTACGGCCGGCGCATGACCTGGCCCATCGTCGAGGGCACCTCGCTGCTGCACCTGCACGCCAACCGGGGCAAGCGCAGCGTGGTGCTCGATCTGCGCACCGCCGAGGGGGCGGACGTGTTCCGCGACCTCGTGCGCGAGTCGGACGTGGTGGTCGAGGCCATGCGCCCCGGCGGCCTCGCCCGCCGCGGGCTCGGCTACGAGGCCCTGCGCGAGATCAACCCCCGGATCGTGTTCATGACCATCTCGGGCTACGGCATGACCGGGCCCTACAAGGACTACCCGAGCCACGGCATCGCCTACGACACCTGGGCCGGCATCGTGAAGCCCGAGGTCGACGCCGACGGCTTCACCTACATCCCCGAGCACGTGTCCATCGGCATCAACGCCGGGCCCGTCTACGGCGCGCTCGGCATCCTGGCCGGCGTCATCCACGCCCGGGCCACGGGCGAGGGCATGGCGCTCGAGGTGGCCCAGTCCGACTCGGCCGCCGCCATCGACTGGCTGCGCTCGGAGACCTACCGCGCCTACGAGCGCCCGGAGAGCGAGGTCACCGGGAACGCCTCGGACGACTACGTGCGCCGGGCACCGGGCACCGCAGGCATGAAGGACGGCGTCCGCTACAACATCTACGAGTCGAGCGACGGCCACGTGCTGTTCATGGCGTCGGAGCGGGAGTTCTGGAAGAACTTCTGCGAGGGCGTGGGCCGGCCCGAGTTGTTCGAGGCCCACCCCGGCTCGCAGTACGCCGACCACGCGGTGGGCAACACCGCGCTGCGGGCCGAACTGCGCGACATCTTCCGTGCCCGGACGTCGGCCGAGTGGCTGGCCTTCGGGGGCGAGCACAACACACCCATTGCGCCGGTGAACACGCCGAAGACCATCGCCGACGACCCGCAGTTCCAGGCCCGCATGCCCTGGCTGCCCGCCGACGCGGTGGGTGCCGACCAGACGCCGCTGCCGGTGAAGGTGGTGGGCGGCGAGCTGCCGGTGCCGACGATGGCGCCCACGGTGGGTGAGCACACCGACGAGGTGCTGGCCGAGGTGTGCGGGTACGACGACGCCAAGCTGGCGACGCTGCGGGCCGCGGGCGCGCTCGGTGAGGTGCCCGCAGACGGCCGACGGGTCACGGGCTGACCCCGGTCGGGTTGCCGGCGGCGACTTTGCCAAAACTTGGGTTGGCCTTGGGCCTTAGGTCCCTAGTCGTCGCCCGCCGGCACCATGAAGATGCCGTTCATGAACATCGAGATATCAGACATCGCGGGCCTGCCTGCGCACCCGCTCATCGTGCACGCCGTCGTGGTGCTGGTCCCGCTGGCCGCCCTGGGCCTGTTCCTGTCGGCGGTGTGGCCCGCGGCTCGGGACAAGATCGGTTGGATCACCGTCGGCATCTCCGCCTTCTGCCTGGTGCTGATCCCGTTCGCCACCGGGTCGGGCGAGAACCTCGAGGAACGGGTGGAAGAGAGCGAGCTGGCCGAGCACCACGCCGAGTTGGCCGAGCGAATGCTGCCCTGGGTGATCGTCCTCTTCGTGGCGGCGCTGCTGCTCATGCTCTTCTTCTGGTACCGCAACAAGGTGAACGCCCGCATCGCCGAGGGCACCGTCACCGAAGCGCCGGCCTGGATGAAGATCGCCGCGCCCGCGGTGATGGTGCTGGCGATCATCGCCTCGCTGGGCAACCTCTACACCACCTACGAGGTGGGCCACAGCGGGGCCAAGGCCACGTGGGACGACACACCGAGCGGTGAGCGCGGCGAGGGCGGCGAGAACGGTACCGAGGGCGGCGGCGAAGGCGGCGAGTCCGGTGAGTCGGGGGAGTCCGGCGAGGGCTGACCGGAGCCGGCCACCCGCCGGCGGCCTGATCACGACACGGTCGAGGCGACAGTGGTCGGACTCCGGCCGCTGTCGCCTCGCGAACCGGGCCTCGCCCGGGTGGCGCTCTGGGCCGCCGGCGGGGCTCAGGCGGCCGTGGCCGCCGCCGGGGTCGTGGCGCCGCCGCCGGCCGAGTCGTCGCCGTTGCTGCCGCACGCGGCGGCCAGCAGGGCCAGCGTCCCCACCACGACGAGCGCGGCCGACCCACGGTGGCTCCGCCGGCGGCGGCGGGCGGGGCGGGGCACGGGGCGGCGTGGGTGAGGCGTCACGGGGTGCTCCCGGATCGGGTCAGAGTTGGCGGAGCGTGCCGGGACGGTCGCCGCTGTAGTCCGCCCACGCAGCGACGCTGGCGGCCAGTGCCGACAGCCAGCTGACGGCCTGGCTGCGCTTGACCGTGTTGCTGGGCCGGAAGCTGCCGTCGCCGTAGGCGGTGAACACGTCGTGGGCCGCGGCCCAGTCCACCGCGTCGTGGTAGCCGGCGCCGGCGGGCACGTCGGTGAAGGTGCTGTCGGGGTCGCCGGCAGGATCGTCCAGCAGGTGCCACAGCCAGGTGGCCAATTGGCTGCGGGTGAGCGCCTTGGTGGGCTTGAACGCACCGTTGGCGCCCGGGGTGAAGATGCCCTGGGCGGTGACCCAGTCGAGGGCGTCGTGGTAGGCGGCGCCGGCGTCGACATCGGCGTAGTCGCTCACCGGCGACCCACCCGGCTCGCCCATGAGCCGCCACAGGAGCACCACGGCCTGCTTGCGCTTGAGGCCCGACGCAGGCCGGAAGTCGGTGCCGGTCACCAGCTCGTGGCAGGCGGCCCAGTCGACCGCGTCGACGTAGGCCGCGCCGGCGGCCACGTCGGCGAACTCGTTGTCGGGCGGGGCCAGGTTGCAGTCGACCGGCGCCGTGGCCATCGACGTGCCGCGGTAGCACCCCAGCGTGTACGGGTAGTCCCAGGTGGCGTGGTAGTGGTACATCACCCGCGTCACGCCGTCCCACTCGATGGCGTGGGCGTGACCGTGGCACTCGTCGAGGTCGGCGGTGATGAGCGTCTCGCCGTCCTCGCCGAAGTGGCCGTAGATGCCGAACCCGTCGCGGGCGTAGCCGAGCAGCGGCGAGTGCTCCCCGGTGTCGGGGTCATCGAGGCAGGACGACAGGGAGTGGTAGTGGTAGGCGCCGGCCTGCTGCGGGTGTCCGCCGCAGCTGTCCGGCAGCTCGTAGGCCACCGCGTCGCGGCCCTGCGCGTCGAGCGCGTTGAACAGCGCCACGCCCGAGGTCATGATCCCGATGCTGCCGAGGCTCAGGCAGCCCGGGGCGGCGGCCATGCCGGGGCGGGTGGGTGTGGGCATGCTCAGCGACTGCGACCGGATGGTGTTGGGGTTGGTGTCGTACTGGTGGGCGTCGTCGGCGGCGGCGATGGGGAACACGCCGGTGGTGTGGTCGGGCAGGTCGTTCGAGGCGATGATCCGGGTGGCGCCGGTCGACCCGAACGACACCGAGTGCTGGGCGTCCCAGCTCACGCTGCCGTCCACCACCGGCTTGGCGGTCAGGTCGAACGTGCCGGCGTCCTCGTCGATCCACGGTCCCGGCGTGGCCCCGGGGCCGTTGAACACGGTCTGGCACGAGTCGATGGCGCCAACCTGCGGCGTCTGGGTGATCGCGGTGCCGATGGGCAGGTGGGTGAGGTCGACCGTGCCCGTGGCGCCGGCGGCGGGCGAACCGCCGGTCGACCCCGCGACCACGAGGGCGACCGTCACTGCGCCACCGATGAGCCCCACCACGCCGCTCCACCGATGCACGGAGCGACCGTAGACCCTCTGTCTGAGTGTTGTCTGAGAGGCGGCGCGCTCGGCCGCCCCGAGGGAGGTGTGCGGTCGTCGGCTACGGGACGGCCAGCGCCGCGTTCCTGGTGCTGGTGCCGCCGCCGGTGACGGCGAACGGCGTGGCCCCCTCGAAGGTGAGGCTGTTGTCCCAGTACTCCTGGCGGCGCCCACCGTTGGGGTCGGCGAAGGTGGCCCGGTAGGTGCCCGCGGGCAGGCCGCTGATGGTGTAGGTGCCGGCTCCTGAGGTGACGGCGCCGCCGGTGATGCCCGACGGTCCGATGGCGATCACCCAGGCTCCGCTCAGCGGTGTGCCCGAGGGGTCGTCGGTGACCGTGCCGGTGAACCCACCGGTGGTGCGGTCGAGCGCGGCGTTGGTGGTGGCCGGCGCGTTGACCGAGGTGGCATTGCCCAGCCCGCTGCTGGGCTGGTTGTTGTGCCACTCCATGGCGTGGCGCCCGGTGGAGTCGATGAAGGCCAACTTGTAGGCGCCAGCGGTCACGTTCATCGAGTACGCGCCACTCGCGTTGGTCATGGTGGCGCGGGCCAACCGGAAGTCGGCGGCGTTGAGGGCGATGACGATCACGTTCTGCAGGTTCGCGCCCGTGCCCGACTCGGTGACGGTTCCGGACAGGGTGGCACCCGTGCCGGTACCCGTCTGCACTGGCAGCGACGCGCTCGCCGCGGTGGACCCGCCGGCGGCGACCGACAGAGCGGTGGCGTTGTCGAACGTGGCCGAGTTGGGGAAGAACCGGGTGGCGTGGTTGCCGCTCGGGTCGATGTAGGCGGCGTAGTGCTGGCCCGCGGCCAGCCCGCTCACGGTGAACTGGCCGGAGCCGTTGGCCACCACGCCGGTCTCGACCGCTCCCGTCGTGCTGCTCAGCGCCAGGGCCAGGGCCCCGCCGATGGGCGTGCCCGTGCCGGTCTCGGTGACCGTGCCCGTGAGCGACCCCCGGGTGGACGGCACGTTCGGGTCGATGTCGGTCATGGCGCCGGCGTTCACCGTCACCGTGGTCGGCGGGCCGAAGAAGCGCGCCGTGTGCGCGCCCGTCGGGTCGACGAGGTACAGGTAGTAGGTGCCCGGCGGCACGTTGGCGCTGTAGTCGCCGTTGGCGTTGGCGACGGCACCGGCGGCCATCGAGAAGTCGGAGGTGCGCAGCACCGCCACCCACGCACCGGCGATGTGGGTGCCGGTGCCCGTCTCGCTGACGGTGCCGGACACGCCGGTGGGCTGGGTGGGGAAGTTCCAGTTGAGGCCGACGTTGCCGCGGACGTTGTCGAACCCGTCGACCGCGATCCGGTAGGTGGTGCCGGCGACCGCGTTGAACTGCACCGCGCTGGTGGTGTTGCCCCCGCCCACGTCGTCGTTGTTGGCGACGAGGGTGAGCCCGTTCACCGCGGAGCCCGTGTAGACGCCGAGCAGGGTGTCGAAGTTGCTGCCGGCGGTGTCGACCGTGGCCGCGCCGCTCACCGGTGCGGTGAAGCGGTACCACACCGATCCGCCGCCGGCGTTGTTGGCGGCGTGGTTGGGCTCGCCCGATTCCTTGGTGGCGCCGACGTTCGTGCCCGTCAGGGTGCCCGATGCCGTGGGCAGGGTGGTGGCCGACGCGAACGCGTCGTTCGCCGGGGCGGTGAGGGTGGGCGTGACCCGTCCCCACCAGGTGCCCCAGGAGCTCGAGGGGCTCTCGGCGTACTCCTGCACGGTCCAGAAGTCGGTGTCGTTGGTGGGGTCGACCTGGGTGCTGCTGTAGTCGCCCCACCGGTTGCGGGCCGGGCTCGCCGAGTCGAACTTCACGTAGTTGGCCTCACCTGCCTTCATCACCGTGTCGCCCTGGGTGGTGTTGACGGTGTCGGTGCCGTAGCGGAACGAGTAGTTGGCGCTCGGGTACTGGGTGCTCGAGAACCGGGAGTAGCCGATGAGCATGTCCTCGGCGCTGTTGACCGCGAGGGTGGGGTAGGTGAACCACGTGGTGGAGGTGCCGCTGTCCACCCGGCCACGCTGCAGCACCGCGCCGGTGGACGCGGTGACGCTCCACCACTGCGCCGCGGCGCGGGTGGGCGCGCCCGCAGGCAGGAACACGTGGTGCGAGATCCAGAGCTTGCCGTTGCGGAAGATGACGGTGTGCAACCGGTCGTCGCCGGCGTTCACCGGGTTGCCGCCCAGTTGGGGCGCCGAGTTGGTGGCGGCCGCGCTGCCGGACCACCCCGCGCCGGTGGCCTCGGGGAAGGCGTAGGTGTTGCTCAGGGTGGGGCTGGCCACTGTGCCGGTGATGGTGTTCAGCGCCAGGTAGCCGTTGCCGCCCGACTGACCCCAGCGGCGGGCGATGTACTGCGTGTCGGTGGTGTTGTCGTCGGTGGTGGCCGGCATCATCGTGAACCCGAAGTTGGACGTGTCGGTGAGCGAGCCCCAGAAGACCCCGCTGCCCGAGCCGCCGGCGTAGAGCCCGGCCTTGTCGATGGCGTAGATCTGGGGCCGGGTGAAGTTGCCCCCGATCTGGAACATGTTGAGCCCGATGGTGATCCAGTTCTTGTTGAACCCGAGGGTGGGGAAGTCGGCCCACTCGTTGTTGTCGGCGTCGGTGTCGTAGCGGCGCAGGATCCATGTTCCGGTGGGGTCGCTGGTGCTCGACACCCCGAGCAGCAGGCCCGAGAGGGCCGAGCCACCGTTGTCGAGGGCCACGGTGATCCACCGGTTGTTGAACCGGTCGTAGGTGATGCGGGGGTCGAAGGTGTTCCCGCTGGGGAGGACCGACGCCCAGAAGGCGTTGAGGGTCACCTGGGACACGGCGGTGCCCGCCCGGGTCTGGATCATGAACCCGCCGTTGATGGCGGTGACCACGTGGTTGGGGCCCACCGCGCCGTCGGTGTCGGGGGGCAACCACCCCGTGTCGCCCGTGCCGGTGAAGCTACCGGTGAGCACCGGCGCGTTCGGATCGCCCTCCTCGGTGGTGGGGCCCGACTCGTCGGCCGGGTGCACGGTGGTGTCGGGGCGGACCAGGGCGGCGGGCGGCGCGCCCGTGGGGTCGGGCGGGGCGTCGCCCCTCGGCACGTCGATCGGCGCCGAGCCGGCGGGCCCGGTCGGGGCCGCGGGGGCCGCCGCCGCCAGTTCGCTCATGACGACCGTGGCCTCCTGGTCGGCGGTCACCCGCTGGCCGGCCACGCCCGACCCGCTCGCCTCGGCGGCGGTGTTCGCCGCTGCCGCGTTCTCGGCCGCCGGCGGCGGCGCCGCGGCGGCGGGCGCCAGCGTGGCGCTCCCCGCGGCCAGCAGGGCAACGACCGCGACGGCGCCCGCCCGTGCGCTGCGTCGTGCCCGTGCGGTGCGCCCTGCCCCTCCAGGGAACCGGACTCCCCCCATGTTCAACCCTCCCGAGCGGTTGCGTGTGGTTGCACTGCACCCGGTGTTGTCCCGGGTCGTGGCGTGATCGGTCGCCTGACGCTAACGCGCGTTCACCAGCGGCGCGCTCGCAGTCGGGGTGCGCACCATCCGGTGATCGGCCCCGTGGTGGCGGCGGTGGGTGGCGGAAGGTGTGGGATTCGAACCCACGGTGACCCGGAGGCCACAACGGCTTTCGAGGCCGTCCCATTCGTCCGCTCTGGCAACCTTCCGGGGTCGATGCTACCCGGCGGTCGCCGCCCGGCCGAACCCGTTGCTGTGGCACCATGGCGGGCGTGCCGGGTGGTCCGTTCCTGTTCTCGCGGGTGTTCACCCTGGGGGGTGGCCCCGTGCGGCCCGTCGAGTGGGCCCTGGCCATGATGGAGAAGGCCAACGAGGCGGGCGACTGGGACGTCACGTTGTGGACCGGCGCGTTCGGCTACCCGGGCGGCACCGTCGCGTGGAACACCTTCGTGGAGTCGCGGGCCGAGCTCACCCGCCAGATCGGCAAGGTGGCCGCCCACCAGGGGTTCCTGCAGGCCGCCGAGCTCGGCCAGGACTACGCCACCGCCCCGTTCGAGGACAGCCTGCGCTCGGTCGTGCACCTCACCTCGCCGGCGGCCACCGACCGACCGCCGATCGGCGCGGTGGCCGACCAGGTGTCGGCCGTGCCCGCCCCGGGCCAGATCGGGGCGGTGCGGGCGTGGGGCGTCGAGGTGGCCGAGCTCTACGCATCGATCACCGGGAGCCCGGTGGCGTTCCTGGCCGACGCCTACGGCCCGCTCGGCCAGGTGACCTGGCGCACGGTGCACGCCGACCCCGCGGCGGCCGACGCCGCCGCCGAGGCCCGTGACGCCCACGGCGACTACCTGGCCGCGATCGACGACGCCGCCAAGATGTTCCTGCCGGCCAGCATCGTGCGCACCGCGCTCGTCCGCGTCGGCTGACCCCACCCCCGCTCGGCCCCACCTGCTTGTACTGGCGCCCGATTCGGCGGTCATGACGACCGGATCGGGCGCCAGTTCGCCGCACGCACGTGCTGGTCGGCCAGTCGTCAGGGCGCCGCGCCCGTGCGCCGCTCGGCGAAGAAGGCCGTCAGCAGCGCCGCGGCCTCGTCGGCCCGGACGCCGGCGCTGACGGGCGTCTCGTGGTTGAGGCGGGGGTCGGCGCAGAGGTTGTAGAGCGAGCCGGTGGCGCCTGCCTTCAGGTCGGGCGCCCCGAACACCAGGCGTCCCAGCCGGGCGTTCACGGCGGCGCCGGCGCACATGGCGCAGGGTTCGAGGGTGACGACGAGGGTGGCGTCGTCGAGCCGCCACCTGCCCAGGCGGGCGGCGGCGTCGCGCAGGGCCAGCACCTCGGCGTGGGCGGTGGGGTCGCCCGCGGCCTCACGCTCGTTGTGGCGCCGTGCCACCACCTCGCCGTCGACCAGCACCACCGCCCCCACGGGCACGTCGCGGTGGTCGAGCGCGGCCGCAGCCTCGTCGAGCGCCAGCCCCATGGCCTCGTGGTCGTCCACCGGCCGACCGTACCCCGCCGACCTTCGCGCCGTGACGCCCCTGGACGAGGGTTCGCGCCCAGGACCAGGGGCCGGCTCCTGGCGAGCGCGAGCGCTCACGGCCGGAAGCTGGTGGGCGGCTCCCGCTCGAGCACACAGGCGTACAGGGTGCGTACGGACTCCACCAGCCCGAGGTCGTCGATGTGGCGGCGTCCGCTCCGGGAGAGGTACGACGTGAGCGCGGCGGCGGCCGGCGCGTCCCGGCCGTAGAGACCGGCCAACCGGTTGGCGGCTTCCCTCACCAACCACTCCTGCTCGTTGCTGAGCCCTTGGCCGCGGCGCTCGAGGCCCCAGGCGACGAGGGAGCCGAGCGCCTCGATCTGCACGGCGAGCATGGTGAGGTTGCGCGAGTAGCAGCTGATGCTGGTCCTGGGTCGGCCGCCGGTGCGAGGGTCGAACAGCAGGTCGTTGACGAGGTCCGGGAACCAGATGACCCGCTGGCGGTGATGGGCCAGCACCACGCCGTCGCTCCGGCGGCTCTCGAGCGCGGCGTCGGCGAAGGGCGGCGGCCTGAGTGCACGCCACCCGGGGTCGGTCTCGGCCAAGGACCAGATCTCCGGGTACGCGTCGGAGGCCGCGAATTGCTCCCCGTCGAATGCCTTGCCGTCGAACACCCTGTCGGTCGTCCCCCGGATCGGGGCCGCGACGACGAACGGGCGGCCGATGCCCTCGTGCGGTTCCTCCCCGCCGGCACAACGCGCCGACCGGGTCCGATCGACGATCTCCTGGGCGATGTCGTCGATGAGCAACTCCCTCGCGTCCCCGTCCCGACCCCCCGGCCATGTCGTGACCCAGTGCGCGGTGCGGGCGGCACCGAGTCGATCGGCGACCTGGCTCGTCGTCAGGGGGTGCTCCGGGTCGTCGAGGTAGAGCGCGGCGATCACCGCGACGCCGTGGGCATACACCAGCACCTCGAACCCCAGATCGACCCCTGGGACCTCGCTCGAGGTCTCGTCCGGCGTCACCGTCGGGTAGCGGAGGGGGACGAACCGCCGGTGGGCCTCGCGTGCCGTCACCTCCTTCCCGCGGGCCAGGCACAGGTAGTAGCGCCAGAACCGTGACGAGGGGGTGGCCTCCGACAGCGTGCTCCGCTTGGCCCACGGCAGTGCCATCACGCGGTCGTGGGCGCGGTCGCCGAGCCGGCCGAGTGCCGTCTCGTAGCCGCTCACGCGGGTCAGGTCCGGTAGCTCGGTGTCGTCGCGGCGGACGCACCGGCCGTCGAGGAGTTGGTCGAACCGGTCGAACCAGATGAGGCGTACGCGCGCCGATCGGATCGTGGTCATCGGCCGGCTCCAGTGGTAGCTTCTCGGGCGATTACGGGATGCGTCGCTTGGCACCGGATGGTGTCACCACTCCTCACCGAGTGGAGTACTGCCCTATGGCAGAGGCCGGATCCCGGTAGTGCTGGGTTCTGCCCAGCATGGCTACGGGCCACTACACCCCACCTCATTCCCCATTCCTCGGCACATGCGGGCGTGCACGTCACTCCGGCTCCTCGACCGACACCACCGAGTGCCGCTGGCCGCTCCACGTCACCTCGTTCGCCTTCAGCAGCGCGGGCTTCTTGATGGTGCCCGTGGTCGAGTAGCGGCTCTGGGCGATCGTTCCGTCGGCCTCCGCCCGGGCGATCGCGTCGCGCAACGCACGGGTGTTTTCCGCGTCCCAGATCGCGCGGCAGGTGGCGTCGTCGGCGGTCTCGACGAGCACCTCGGGCGTCACCCACACCCCGTCGGGCACCTCCTTGATCTTGAGGAGGCGGCCTGTCCCGGCGGCGGGTGCGCCGGACTCCAGTCTCGGTCCTGCGTCGTTCCGGTCGAGGTAGGCCAGGAGGTCGTGCCAGTCGTCCCACGCCTCCGGTGTGGCATCGTCGAGCGCCTTCTTCGCGACGTAGCCCCACACCCCGCCGATGGTGGCGCCGAGCACGAGGGAGAGGCCCCACCACCACACGAGGTAGCCGATCGAGAACGCGGTGACGTCGGCGGTCCGGCCGGCCAGCGCCATCGCCCCGGCGTAGACGCCGGTGGCGACGATCGACAGGAACACCGCGAGCAGCACGAACTCCGCCGACTTCACGTCCGACCACGGCCACCGCTCGTCGGTGAAGCCGAACACACGTCTCGACCGCCGGAGGGCGAACAGGAACAGGAACCCGGGGGCGAAGAGCAGCGAGGGGATGCCCAGCGCCACCAGCAGGACGGAGGACCCGAACACCGACGGGGTGATGTCGACGCTGGTGGCCGTCCGGGTCACGGGCCCCCCGCCCTCGGCGCGGGCCGTGTCCACCACCACGGTGAGCTTGTCGGTGGCCGGTCGCACGCGGCCGTGCACCGAGATCGTGAACGGGAACAGGCGGGTCGACCCCGGCGCCACCACCGGCCCGTGGACGGTCCCGTCGTCGTCCACCTCGGGGGTGACCGGCCTCCCGTCGGCGTGGCAGTCGGCGGGATCGGCGACGCTCGTCTCCGAGAGGCCGCTCACGCTGATCCCTCGCGGCGTCGACGTGGCGATGCACACCACCGCCAGCGGCTGACGGGTCTTGTTCTCCACCACCAGCCGGGCATCGGTGGACTGCAACTGGTTGAGGTCGCCGCCACCGGCATCGATCGACACCTCGATGGGCGTCGCCGGTGCCAGGGGGGCACTGGGCGTGATCTCCAGCGTGGACAGGAGCGAGGGACCCGCCTCGCCGCCCACCGACACCGGTAGCTCGACGATCGCGGTGGTGGCGACCGCCAGATGGCTGCCGGCGCTGACGACCACGGGGACCGTGGCCTGGTCCCCGGCGTCGATGGTCGCCGGCACCGTCCCGAACTGGAGCTCCACCCCGTTCGCGGTCACCGACGGCTCACCCAGACGCACGGGCTCCGATGTGGGATTGGCCAGCACCCACCGGACCTCGGCGGTGCTCCCCGGCTCGATCGGAACGGAGGCGGGGAGGAAGGTGGCCGTGGCGTGGGGCGTGTCGGCGCCTCGTGCCGGTCCGGCCCGCAGGACGAGCATCGACGCGACCGCGACCAGGAGCGCGAGCACCTGCCTCGGCGTGGTGGACATGCGGCTCCCCTCGCCAGCCACCGCCGGAGCGTAACAGGCACCGATCACGAGCTTCCGGGACCGCAGTGACGCATCGCCGCCCGGCGAGGTCGGGTGCCGGGGTGGGTCAGGCCCCGGCGGCCGCCGCCTCCGTGCGCGCGAGCAGCCGGTGGGCGTTGTCGTGGAGGACCCGCCGGCGGACGTCGGGCAGGCCCTCGGTGGCGAGCAGCACCTTGGCCAGCGACAGCACCAGGGGCTGCTCGGGCCAGTCGGTGCCGAACAGCACCCGGTCGGGGCGCACCTGGTCGAACACGCGGGTCAGGTGCTCGGGGGGCTGGCCGTCGATCTCCAGCCACACGTTGTCGTGGCGCCGTGCGTAGTCGATGGCCTGGTCGACCAGCACCAGCCCGGCGTGGCCGAGGACGAAGGGGGTGTCGGGGAAGGCCGCCAGCGGGGCCTCGTACGAGCCCATGTCGGCCAGCCTGCGCAGCACCGGCGGCTCGAGCCCGGTGCACGCGGTGTGGAACAGCACCGGCAGCCCGGTCCGGCTCCAGCGCCGCAGCACCGCCATGATCCGGGGATGGTCGCTGGCCAGCAGCATCGTGTACGGGTGGACCTTCAGGCCCCGGGCGCCCCGTTCCAGGTACTCGTCCATGCGCTGCTCCCACCGGCGGTTGCGGGGGTTGACGCACACGAACGGCACCAGATCGTCGTGGCGGTCGGCGGCGGCGAGGTAGGCGTCGGAGATGTGCGGGTTGCCGGGCAGCTCCATGGCCAGGATCACGCTCCGCTCCACCCCGAAGGCGGCCATCTCGGCGTGCAGGTTCGGCAGGGTCCAGGTGGTCTGGGGGCCGAACGGCGGCGAGACCACCGCGCCGAGCCAGCCCGCGGTCATCCGGGCGTTGTCCTCCCGCATCAGGTTGACCACTGAGTGGACGCCCAGGTCGACGGGCACACCGGTCGGCGGGAAGATCGTCCGCGCCGGCGGGCCCTCGCGCTCGTAGTCGAACCGGCGGGTGCGCCCCAGCGGGCCGACGTGGCTGTGGAAGTCGATGATGGGCCCGATGGCCGCGTCGTCGCGCAGGGTGATCCGGCCGGACGGGTCGTGCTCGAACCACGGCAGCCGCTCGACCAGAGCGACCAGGTCGGGATACTGGAGCGGGTGGGTCCTCGGACCGCCGGAGGGTGGAGTGGTCGTCGTGGTCATGTGGTCACCAGGGGGTCGTCGTCACGAGGGGTCGTCGTCACGAGAGGTCGTCGTCACCAGGGGTAGTCGGCGGCCCAGGCCGCCGGTGTGCGGGCCAGGTTCCACAGCCAGCCCGCCAGTTGGCCGCGCCGCACCTGGGCGGCCGGCTTGAACGAGGTGGCCGGGGACGGGGCGGCGAGGCCGTGCGCCTGCCACCAGTCGGCGGCGGCGGCGAACCACGCGCCGTCGTCCACATCGGGGTAGGTGTTGGGCGCCGATCCCGCCAGCGCCCCGGACGCGCGGTGGAGCCACACGGCCAGGCGGCCGCGGGTGACGGCATCCCGGGGACGGAACCTCCCGTCGGCGGGCGTCGGCTGGATGCCGGCGTCGTCGAGCCAGTCGAGCGCCGGCTGGTAGCGGGCGCCGGCGGGCACGTCGGCGTAGGTGGCGCCGTCACCGGTGGCGGCGGGCCGCCCGGCCAGGCTCCACAGCGCGGTGGCCACTTGCGCCCGGGTGGCCGTGCGGTCGGGCCGGAACTCACGGTGCGGGTAGCCCGACAGCACGCCGTAGGCCGTGGCCCAGTCGACCGCCTGGGCGTACCAGGCCGCCGGGGGGACGTCAGCGAACCCGCTCGGCCCGGGTGATTCCTGCGATGCCGTCGACCACGGGCCCGGTCCGCCGGCGAAGGTCGCCCGCACCGTGAACGAGTAGCGCGTGCCCGGGTCGGGCGACGGGTACGTGAGGGTGGCGGCGCCGGCCGGTGTGGTGAGCACCTCGCCGGTGGGCTGCACGGTCACCTCGTAGCCGGTCACCGGCTCGGTCGTGGCCGGGGGCGACCAGGCCACCGAGAGCTGCCGGTCGACCACCCGCGTGGCAACGGCCGTGGGCGCCCGGGAGGGCCGGTACGCGCGGCATGGTTGGGCCCGCAGTGCGCCGCAGGCGGGCAGCCCCACCGGCACCGACACGTCGGGCTGCACCGGCAGCACCACCGACGACGGCCGGCCGACCGAGTGGGCCACGTCGACGAACCGGTCGTCGGGGTACTGCAGGCTGTCGAAGTTCCAGGACGGACGGTTGCCGCCCGGCGACTTGACCGTCAGGCGCAGTCGCGACCCCTCACGAAACACGTGGGCGAAGGGGTAGATGGCCACCCTCGCCGGCACGAACTCGCCGGCCGGGAGCGCCTCGGCGTCGGCCGCCAGGTGGGTGGGGAAGGGCAGCAGCTCGGTGGAGGCCGCGGGGTCGAGGTGGCGGTGCCCCGCCCGCAGCCAGCCCGACTGCACGTAGGTCTCCTTGCCGTCGGGCCGCACCTCGGTGAGGTCCACCTCCAGGTCGACGTCGGGGGCGGTGGCGCGGAGCCACAGGTCGACGCTGCCCGTGCCCGCCATCACCACGTCGCCGGTCATGGCCGGGGTGAGGAAGCTGAGCGAGTCGCCCTCGGGGTACTGGTCCCACCGCCACCTCGGGTCGGGCGCCATCAGGCTGCGGGACGAACCGATGGTCCGCCCGCCCGTGGACCCGTCGTACCGGTAGGTGTCCTGGCCGCGGGCCGAGCCGTCGGGGACGACCGCCGGCGTGGTGGTCAGCGCCCCGTCGGGCTGGAGGTAGAAGCGCGTGGCCTGGGTGGCCGGCGGGGGCCACGACGCGAACTGGTGGGAGAACGCGGCGTAGGGGTAGCCGGGTGGGCAGGGCGCGGGCGACGCGTCCTGGTCGGGGCAGGGACGGCCACCCGTGCCGGCCGCGCCCTGCTCGAAGTTCACCCGCACCGGCGGCTCGGCCTCGTACTGCGCGACGGCGGCGTCGTAGTCGTCGGGCCAGTCGCGGCTGGGCGGCAGGTCGATCCCGGGCGCCTCCATGAGGTCGTCGAACCCGAGGTGGGCGAAGCGGCGCATGCGAGCGTCGACGGTCGGCACCCGGTGGGCCACGTAGAGGTCGAGGAATTCCAGGAGCCGGAGGTAGACCTCGGGGGTGTAGGGCTCGGCGTGGGCACCGTTGAGCAGCTCCACCCGCAGCGGGGGCTCGCCCGGGCCGCCCAGGCCGGTGAAGTCGTCGAGCATCGTGACGGTGTCGGCCCCCACCTGCTCGTCCTGCCAGGCCTGGGCGAGGAAGGTGGGCACGTCGATGCGGCCCACGAACGTGCGGGGCGCCAGCGCGTCACCCGAGGGCTCGTAGAACCGGTCGGCGGTGAGCAGCGGGCTGACGGGCACGTTCTGCGCGTGGAGCACCTGGTTGGCGGCGCACTCGGTGTCGCCGGCGGCGATCCGGTCGCGCACCCAGTCCATGGCCGCGGGTTGGGCCCACGCGTCGCGCTCGGCGGCCCACTGGGCCGAGTGCCCACCGTCGAGGATCCCGCCGGGGTAGAGGGTGGACCGGTAGGTGTCAGCGATGGTCGACAGCGGGCTGATGGCGGCCAGGTGCGGGGGCTGGGTGGCGGCCACGAAGAGCTGGCTGATCCCCGGGTACGACAGGCCCATCATCCCGACGCGGGCGGCCCAGGGCTGGGCGGCGACGGTCTCGATCACGTCGTAGCCGTCGAGTTGCTGGAGCACCTCGAAGTAGGCGAAGGCGCCCCCCGAGCAGGTGGTCCCCCGGATGTTCACGCCGACGACGGCGTAGCCGGCGGCCCGGGCCACCCACATGGGCTTGTGGTCCCAGTCGCCGCTGAGCGGGTCGGGGTCGGACGGCCAGTAGCCCGAGTAGTCGACCAGCACGGGGTACGGCGGCGACAGGCTGGGGTCGAGGGGTGGGAGCACGTTGACGCTGAGCGTGGTGCCGTCGCGGGTCTGCAGGTACTGGAAGCCGATCTCGCGGTCGGGGAGGACGGCCGGGTCGGCGATCTCGAGGTGCTGGCCGTCGTAGAACGACTGGTCGGGGTGGTCGTCGGGGTCGAGCACGGTCACCGCCGGTGACGTGTCGGATCCCTGGCGGGCCCGGTAGCCGGCGCCGGGGGGCAGCGGCGTCTCACCGACGGGGTCGTTGCCGAAGACCACCGCACCCTGGCGGTCTGCGGCGGCGCTGGCCACCACCGCACCGGACCCGTCGAGCAGGTCGACCGGGGCCCCGGGGGTCGCCCCGGTGACGAACACCTGCTGCACGCTGCCCTGCGCCACCAGCGTCACCGCGCCGGCCGCGGGAGGGGCGATGGTCGCCACGGCGCCGGCGGCCAGCACCAGGGCGACGGCGGTGGCCACGAGGCGGGCGGCGCTCCGGGCGCGCGGCCCACCCACCGGTCGAGTTGTCGGCATCGGGCCAGGATCGGCGTGCCCGCCTACGGGCCGCCTGCGCGGCGCTTGTCCGCCGCGGGAGGTGGCGCGGGCGGCGGTGGTCCCGCCGCCCCGGCATCGCCGAACTCGACGACATGGCGCGCGAGAAGCGCGCGCTATGTCGTCGAGAACACGTTCAGGTGTGCAGTCAGCCGGGGCCGTCGCCGGCCGCGTCGGCGTCGTCCGGCTGGTCGTCGGGCTCAGGCGGCCGGACGGGGTGCTGGCTGGCAACCACCGCCTCCTCCCACTCGCCCTGCCACAACAGGGCCGGCACGAGCGTGGCCCGGATGCGGTCGTGCAGCGGGTCGCCGGGGTCGAGCTTGGTGCGGAACTCCCGCAGCAGCTGCACCGAGTCGGCGGCCAGGTCGATCCCCGGGGGGCCGGCGGCCGCGGCGCGGCGTCGGGACGAGGTGGCGCCGGGCGGGGGCACGTCGGCCGCCGGGGCACGGGGCGCCGGTGTCGTGGTGTCGCGGCCGGGCGCCGCGGCGGTGACCGGGCTGTCATCGCCCGGATCGGGTCGGCCGGGGGTGCCGGCGTTGTCGCCGCTGCCGGCACTGCGGCCGCTGCCGCCCCCGCCGCAGCCTACGCTCGCATCGTCGAGCCCCTGCCCGCCGGCTCGGGGCAGGTCGAGCGCGGGGTCCTGGGCGACCACCGCCGCCTCGAGGCGGCGCAGGGTGGGCCCGGGCTCGAGCCCCAGTTCCTCGCCGAGCACCGTGCGGGCCCGCTGGTAGGCGCGGAGGGCGTCGCCCTGGCGGCCACAGCGGTAGAGGGCGATCATGAGCTGCCCCCACCGGCGCTCGCGCAACGGCTCCTGGGCCAGGGCCGCTTCGAGCGGCCCCACGGTGGACTGGTGGCGGCCGAGGGTGAGGTCGGCCTCGAAGCGGTCCTCCACCGCACCGTGGTGCAACTCGCGCAGGCGGGCGGCGTCGCCGCGCCCGGCCGAGGTGTCGGCGATGTCGACCAGGGGGTCGCCGCGCCACAGGGCCAGCGCGGCGTCGAGCCGGGCGTGGGCCTGCGCCGGCTGGTCGGCCAGGAGCGACCGGGCCTCGGTCACCAGGGCCTCGAACCGGTGCCCGTCCACCTGGTCGGGGGCCACGTCGAGCACGTAGCAGTCCTGGCGGAACGCCAGCACCTGGCCCGGGTCGGCCATCCCCGCCTCGCCCAGGCGGCGGCGCACACGGGAGACGTTCACCTGCAGGCCCTTGGCCCACCCCTCCGGCAGGGCGTGATCCCACAGGGCGGCGGCCAGGGTGTGGCGGCCCACCGGTCGGGCCGGGTGGAGGGCGAGGGCCACCAGCAGGGCCCGCTCCTTGCGGGCGGGCAGGGCGACCGCGCCTCCGTGCACCTCCACCTCGAGCGGGCCGAGGAGCCTGATGTCCAGCGGCGCCGGCGCCGCCTCGCCGAAGCCTCGCTGCGGCATGGTCAGAGTGTGGCACAGGCCCCCTTGGGGCCGGTCCGAGTGCGGGAACCTACGATCTGGCGGCCATGGGCGACGCAGCCGACATCGAGGGCGAGGTGGCCGAGTTGGCGTCGGCGCTCGTGCGCAACCGGTGCGTGAACGACTGGCAGGAGGGCTCGGGACACGAGGCCCGCAACGCGGCCACCGTGGCCGACTTCCTCGAAGGGAGCGGGGTCGACGTCGAGGTCGTGGAGACGGCGCCGGGCCGCGCCAACATCGCGGCGCGCCTCGAGGGGCACGATCCCAGCGGTCCCCGCCTGGTGCTCGTCGCGCCGCTCGACGTGTGGCCGGTGGACGAGGCGGCCTGGTCGTTCGACCCGTTCGCCGGTGAGGTGGCCGACGGTGTGCTGCGCGGCCGTGGCGCGCTCCACGCGCTGGGGCCGGCGGCGGCGATGGCCGTCGCCGTGCGCAGGCTGGCCGCGACCGGGTTCCGGCCCCGTGGCGCGCTCACCCTGCTGGGCGTGGCCGACTCGCACCATCGCTCGGCGCTGGGCACCGCATGGCTCCACGAGCACCGGCCCGACCTGGTGGCCGCGGACTGGGTGGTGCTGGCCCCGGGCGGCCCGCCGGTTCCAGGCCCGGCCGGGCTGCGGGCCCCGGTGCTGGTGGCCGACCTGGGCACCCACTGGCTGCGACTCCACCACCGTGGGCGTGCCGTGCACCCCACCCAGCCGATCGACCCGCCCCTGCTGTGGCTGGCGGCGGCCTCGATCACCGCCCTCGAGCGCTTCGACGCCCCCGGGCAGGTCCACGAGTGGCTCGAGAGCTTCGTGGAGCGATCGGGGTGGGCGCCGGTGCTGGACGGCCTGCTCGATCCCGAGCGCATGGACGACGTGATCGCGGGCCTGCCCTTCGACCTGCACCACCACATGCGGGCGGTCACCCGCCCGACGATCCACGTCACCGGGGTGGGCGGGGGTGCGGCCGGTCCGATGCTGCCCGCAGAGGTGACCATCGACGTCAACGTACGGACCCTGCCCGGCCAGGACGACGAGTTCGCCCAGCGGCTGGTGGCCGATGTGCTGGCCGCCGCCGGCGTGGAGCCGCCACCCGTGATCGAGTCGAGGTGGCACGTGCCCGCGTCGGCCTCGCCCCATCCCTCGCCGCTGTGGGACGCCCTCGAGCGGGTCGTGGGTCGGGCCTATCCCGACAGCGGGCTCGTGCCCGTCCTCCCCCCCGAACGGTCCGACGCGGTGTTCTTCCGCGCCGCCGGCGCGGTGGCCTACGAGTTCGGCCTGTTCAGCCCGAAGATGGCGCTCCCCCTCTGGTCACGGGCCTACGGGCCCGACGAGTACCTCGACCTGGCCTCGCTCGGGCTGCTGGCCACCACCTGGGACGCCCTCGCCCGCGACGCGTTGGGCTGACGGTCGCAGGCGGCGCCGGCCCACGGCCGGGCGCCGCGCGCCGTCGGCGCCGCGACACCCGCCGGGCGCCCGGCCGGGCCACGCAGCGGGGCTCCGACGATGGGGGCGATGACGCGACGAGCGGGGCGGTCCGAAGACCGCCCCGCTCGCCGGGCTACTGCTCAGATGGTGTAGGGCTCAGCGGGCGAAGCTGGCCCCGTCGAGCGAGGTGAAGCACTGGGCGGCGTCGAACGCACCCTCCGGCTCGACATCGGCGGTGCCGTCGGTGTCGATGACGAGGCGCCCGTTGGCGGCGCTGCAGAGATCGACCTGGATGTACACGAGCTTGGTCGGGCGGAGGCCCACCGGCAGGGTGAACACCTGGCTGGCGGTACCGCCGGCGATGGCGCCGCTCAGGTGCACCACCCCCGACACGAGGCTCGCACGCGCCTTGCGGGTGCCGAACGGGCTGTTGGTCCAGCCGTTCTCGAGGGTCAGCAGGGTCTGGCTGGCCGGGTTGACCGCGAAGTGCGCACCGTCGAGCGAGGTGAAGCACTGCGCGTCGGAGAAGGAGTCGTCGGCCTGGACGGTGACCGTGCCGGTGGACCCGATCCGGAGCCGCCCGTCGGACGCACCGCAGAGGTCGATCGGCACGAACGCCGTGTTCTGGGGACGCATCCCGACCGGCATCACGAAGGGCCGCTTGTTCGTGCCCGAGGTCTCGATGGCGCCGCTCAGGTGCACGATGCCCCCGAGGTTCGTGGCCTTCGCCGCACGGGTGCTGAACGGACCGTTGGTCCAGCCGTTGATGAGGGCGAGGTTGACCTGGCCCGGCGGCGTGAGCGCGAAGGAGGCGCCTTCGAGCGAGGTGAAGCACTGCGCGTCGGCGAAGGGGCCTTCGGTCTGGACGTCCACCGAGCCGTTGGACCGGATGAGCAGGCGGCCGTTGGTGGCGTTGCACAGGTCCACCGGGGTGTACACGTTCTTGTTGGGGCGCATGCCCGGGGGCAGGACGAACGCCGTCGGGTCGACCCCGTCGGTGGCGATGGCGCCCTTGAACCGCACGATGCCGTTGGTGACCGACACCTTGGCGACGCCCGTGCCGCCGCCGTAGTTGGTCCAGCCGTTCAGCAGGGCCAGGGTCGAGAACGCTTCGGGCTCACCGACCTCCTGGCGGGGAGCGGCGCCGGCCGGCGATGCGAGACCGGCCATCGTGGCCAGGAGCGCGAGCGCGGCGATCAGCCAGAGCCGGCGTGGCCGGCTGAGTACTCGTTGATTCATTGGATGTTCGTCCTCCACCTTTGGATTGGACCCGTGCGGTGCACGGTCTTCGGGTTGGCGCCGAGTGGTCGCCGTTGCCGTGAGTGTCTCGTCGCTGGGCGCCGGCGTCTTGAGTAGGCGTTACTCATTCGTCGACGCATCCTCCGACGGCACTGCCCACTCCGGCGGAGCGCGACACTACAGCGGCACCGGTGGACGGAGCGTTCGTCGCCGAGTTCGGCGTTCCGTTGAACGCCTTCGAGTGGTCGATCTGCGACTGGCGAGGCTCGATCACGATGTCGATGTCCTGGGTCGAGGTGGCGTTGGACGATGGTTCAGCCGGGGGCCCGCAGCGCGCGGATCTGCTCGTCGTCGATGACCACCAGCGTTCCGTTCGCAGCCGCGAACCGTGGCGGGTCGCCGTCGGTCGGGGAGACCTCGACCGACCAGGACTCGACGAAGTCCGGCAGGCGGTAGGCCGTGATGAGCCCTGATGCGCTGGCCTTGACCAGCCCGTTGGCCATCCAGCTGTTCTGATCGCTCGAGTCGTTCGCCATGGGGCACTCGCACCGGTCGCGGAGGGCGCCGGACGCACGGTCGACGGCCACGGGTGCGCTGTTCCCGATGTAGACGATCTCGTCGTCCATCGCGTCGATCCCGGAGAAGCTCTGGAACACCCCCTCGGTCCGAGCGGTTTCACTGAGCTCACCGTCGAGCACCACCAGGTCCGTGGCACTCGGGGTGAACGGTGTGGCCGTCCAGAGCGCTCCGTCGACCACCGCGAACAGGTCCGTGTCGATCGTCCGTTCCGAGAGGACATCACCCGTGCTGAGGTCGACCTCGTAGAGCGGGCTGCTGCCGTTCTCCTCGCCCTCGGCGCGAGCGCCGCCGCTCCAGCCGCCGCTGAAGTACACCGAGTCATCGGTGCACGCTGCCGAGACCAGGTCCTGGTCGAACGCCACGTCGGCTACCCAATCGATGTCGCCCGTCTCCAGATCGATCGCGGACACGTCGGAGCCCGTGGGCTTGAACGCGTAACCGCCGCAGTACGGCGACGCGGTCCATCGCGTGTCGTCGCGCCGGTTCCAGTCGTCGAAGCTCCACAGGAGCTCGCCGGTCGCGGTGGAGATGCCGGTCATGGTCTTGTTGCCGCCGTGCTCGTCGCCGTCGAAGCTGTAGAAGACCTCATCACTGGCCGAGTGGATGCCCAACTTCTCGACGCGCGCCGTGGCCTCCCAGAGGTCGTCGCCCGAGCGCGGATCGACCCGCATCGCGTCGGCCCCGAACCCGTAGATGTCAGCCGAGCCGTCGGTGCGGTTCTCCAGCACGAGGAGGCCGACACCCTCCGGAGTGTCGACCGTCTCGGCGCCCACCCCCGCGTGGGACCAGAGCTCCTCGCCGCTGTCCAGGTCGAAGGCGACGACGGTGGCGTCGCCGTCCGCGGCCGCCGTCGCGATGGAGGGAATCCCGACCACGACGTCGCCTGCGATCACCAGATCCCCGAGGCAAGGACCGCCGCCGCACGCGTCGACGGCCCAGACCTGCTGGGTCGGCTCCTCCGCTGGCAGCTCACCGCGGTCGCTGGCGCGGTAGTCATCATCCACGAAGACCATCCCCTCCCGCGGCTGCAGCGGACCGGCGGGACGGGCCGGTGCTGTCGTCGAGTCGTTCGACGACGGCGTGCGGCTCCCGTCGCCACCGCCGTCGTCGAGCACCACCGACCCCGCGCCGACGACCGCGGCCACCGCCACCAGTGCGATGACAGCGTTTCGCAGGACCGTGCGCTTCCCTGGGCGCCGACCGGCAGGTTCGGGGGCAGGCGTGGTCGGGCCGGCCTTGGCCGATGGCGAAGGCTTCTTGGCTTCCGGTGCGGCGTGGGCTGGTGCCGGCTCGGGTTGCACCGGGTGCTGGCGCTCGATCGGGTCTCGGGTCTCGATGCCCCAGTGCCGCACCCGGTCGGTCCATTGACCGTCCGCGTGCCAGCGCTCCTCGTACCGACCCAGAGGGTCGGGTGCCCAGCCTTCGGCCATGGTGTGCCTTCCCGCGACGGGCCCACGACGTGGTTGGGCTTCGACGTGACCCTAGGGCACGATGAACGATCAGGCGTGTCCCGGCGGGGGCGTGCACCTGATCGTCAGGTCGACGTCAGAGCAGGTCGACGTCAGAGCATGTCGACGTCAGAGCGAACGAGCGGAGGGGGTGGGATTCGAACCCACGGTGAGTTTCCCCACACACGCTTTCCAAGCGTGCCGATTCGGCCGCTCTCGCACCCCTCCCGAGATGCTGCACAGAAGTGCTCGCCCCCGAGTGTGACGGCCAGGCGATCTGCGGCACACGGCGAGATCCGCTGAGAGCTGCTGCCTTCCGGCCCTGACCCGGTTCACGGGTCGCCATTGCACAGGACCCGGCCGCCACACTCGAGGGCGAGCCGAGCCATGTTACCCGCCGCGTCCGGGCTCGGCGCACGCCGGCCAGAGACACACGTCCGGTGGCGGGAACGCCACGCTCACGACACGTTCGAGCCACCAGAACGGACGGCCGACGGTTCCGGTGGCGGGAACGCCACGCTCACGACACGTTCGAGCCACCAGAACGGACGGCCGACGGTTCCGGTGGTTGGGGCGTTCGATCATGCCCTGCCATCGGCCCGTCGGCCAGGGCGGGCCGGGCGCCACGTCAGCACCGGATCGGTAGAGTCGGCGTGATGGCTCACCAAGCGCTCTACCGCCGCTACCGGCCGCAGCGGTTCAGTGAGGTGAAGGGCCAGGAGCCGGTGGTCCGGTCGCTGCGCAACGCCGCCGCCGAGGACCGCGTGAGCCACGCCTACCTGTTCAGCGGGCCCCGGGGCACGGGCAAGACGTCGACCGCCCGCATCCTGGCCAAGGTGCTGAACTGCACCAACCCTGCCGACGGTGAGCCCTGCGGCGTGTGCGAGTCGTGTGTGGCCATCGAGGCGGGCAACTCGATGGACGTCCACGAGCTCGACGCCGCCTCCAACAACGGCGTCGAGGCGGTGCGCGACCTCATCAGCCGGGCGGCCATCGGCACCCCGGGACGCACCAAGGTGTACATCCTCGACGAGGTGCACATGCTCTCGACGGCGGCGTCGAACGCGCTGCTGAAGACCCTCGAGGAGCCCCCGGGCCACGTGGTGTTCATCCTGGCCACCACCGACCCGCAGAAGGTGCTGCCCACCATCAAGAGCCGCACCCAGCACCTGCAGTTCAACCTGCTCGGTGCCGACGAGCTGGCCGAGCACCTCAACTGGGTGGTGGGCGACGCGGGCCTCGAGGTCACCGATGACGCTCTCGACCAGGTGCTGCGGGAAGGCGCGGGCTCGGCCCGCGACACCCTGTCGGCCCTCGACCGGGTGGCCGCCGGCGGCGGCGTGGCCGAGGGCACCGAGTCGGTCGACGCCCTCGTCGACGCGGTGGCTGAGCGCGACACCGGCGCCGCCCTGCTGGCGGTGTCGGCCGAGGTGCGCCGAGGACGCGACCCCCGCCTGGTGGGGGAGGGGCTGCTGGGCCGCCTGCGTGACGTCTTCCTGGCGTCGATGGGGGCCGACCTGGGTCACCTGCCCGACGCCGATCGTGCCGCGGTCACCGCCTACTCGGCCCGCATGAGCGCGCCGGCCATCACCCGCGCCCTGGAGCTGCTGGGTGAGGCCCTGGTCGACATGCGCCAGGCCCCCGACCCCCGCATCCCCCTCGAGGTGGCCCTGGTGCGGCTCACCCGCGCCGACAGCGACACGTCGGTGGCCGCCCTGGCCGAGCGCCTCGACCGCCTCGAGCGCGGCGGCGTGGTGGCGGCCGGCCCCAGCGCGACGCCCACCGCGTCCGCGGCTCCGCCGGCGGCGCCCGCCACCGCCTCCGCCGCTGCAGCGGCACCGACGGTCGCCCCCGAGCCGGCCGCCGGGCGCGAGCCGCAGGCGTCGACGACGGCCCCGACCCCTCCCGCGGGCGCGTCGGCGGCAGGGCCCGAGCCGCGCGCATCCGAGCCGCGCGCGTCCGAGCCTCCTGCCGCGCCGGCACCGGGCTCGTCGCCGGGCGACGCCGCCCGCCAGTTGCTGGCGCAGGCCGAGCGTTCGGCCGGCGTGGGCAAGCCCAAGGCGCCGCCCCCCGCCGCCGGGCCCTCGTCGCCCTCGGCCCCCCGGCCCGCGCTGGGCGCCCGCAGCCAACCGCCGGTCGAGCCGACTGCCCCCGCACCCGCCGGGCCGGGGGCCGCCACCGCCCCGCCCACCGCGCCCGTCCCACCCGCCCCACCCTCCACGTCCGACGCGGCGGCACCGGCCGCCACTGCTACCGCCGCCGGCGGCCCGGCCCCCGATCTCGACACCCTGCGCTCGGTGTGGGACGACACGCTGCTCCCGCAGCTGGCGGGCGCGGCCAAGGCCCGGTTCCGGGGCGGCCGCTTCGCGTCGGTCGACGACGGCACCGCCGTGTTCGCGCTGCCCAACGACATGCACCGCCAGCGTTGCGACGAGTACCGCGCCGAGGTCGAGGGGCTGCTGGCCCGCCACTTCGGTGTGCCGGTGCCGTTGCGGTTGGTCGTCGATGCCGAGGTGGTGGAGGCGGGGCTGGCCGAGGCGGCGCAGCCCGCGGCCGCGTCGGGCGACGCGGCTGGTGCCGCCGGCGCCGCCGCCGGCCTGGCCCACGAGGTGGAGGACGAGGAGCAGATCGACACCAGCCAGCTGGTCGACGCGGTCGGCCACGACCAGACCGCGGTCGAGCGCCTCGCCGAGGCCTTCGGCGCGGTGGAAGTGATCGAGGAGGAGCCATGAGCACGACGAACGACCAGGCGGGCCCCGGCCTGCGTGGCCCGAACGCAGGGCGAGCAGCCCGGCGAAGCCAGGAGTGGACGACATGAGCGACGTGACCCCGGCAGCACCCGACGACGATCCCGGCGCCACCGGGTCCGAGCCGGCCATCCCCGGCCTGGCCGGCCTGCCCGACCTCGGCGGCCTGTTCGAGCAGGCCGCCCGGATGCAGGAGCAGCTGATGGCGGCGCAGGAGCAGGCGGCGGCCACCGTCGTCGAGGGCCAGTCGGGCGGCGGCGCGGTGAAGATCTCTGTCACGGGGGCCTGGGAGTTCGACGAGGTGGTCATCGACCCCGGCGTGATCGACCCCGACGACCCCGAGCTGCTGGCCGACCTGGTGCTGGCGGCGCTGCGCGACGTGGCCGCCCAGGTCACCGACCTGCAGCGCGGGTCGATCGGCGGGCTCGACCTGGGTGACGTCAACCTGGGTGGGCTCGGCGGTCTCGGCGGCGCCCTGGACGTCACCTGATGGGTCGCTAGTGGCGGGCGTCTACGCGGGGCCCGTCCAGGACCTCATCGACGAGCTGGGGCGGATGCCGGGCGTGGGCCCCAAGTCGGCCCAGCGCATCGCGTTCCACCTGCTCAAGCTGCCGAAGCAGGACGCCCTGCGCCTGGCGCGCGTCATCGTCGAGGCCAAGGAGCGGGTGGCGTTCTGCGACACGTGCTTCAACATCGCCGAGGGCGACCGCTGCGGCATCTGTGCCGATCCGCGGCGCGACCAGACGGTGCTGTGCGTGGTCGAGGAGCCCCGCGACCTGGTGGCGGTCGAGCGCACGGGCGAGTTCCACGGCCGCTACCACGTGCTGCAGGGGGCCATCAGCCCCATCGAGGGGATCGGGCCTGACCAGCTGCGGGTGCAGGAGCTCCTGGCCCGCCTGGGCGACGGCGAGGTGAAGGAGGTCATCCTCTGCACCAACCCCAACATCGAGGGCGAGGCCACCGCCATGTACCTCAGCCGACTGCTCACGCCGCTGGGCCTCGAGGTCACCCGCATCGCGCGGGGCCTGCCCATGGGCGGCGACCTCGAGTACGCCGACGAGCTCACCCTGGGCCAGGCCCTGGAGGGCCGCCGGGCGCTCTGAAGCTCCTCACCGAACTGGTGCCCGATTCGGTCGCCCTGACCACAGGATCAGGCGCCAGAACCGGGATTCGCGACACGGGGTGGCGCCAGACAGCCGCCGTCAGTCTGTGGTGAGCCAGGGCGACCAGCCGGTCTCGGGCGAGACGTCGATGCCGGTCGGCGGGTCGCGGAGGAAGGGCTCGGGCTGGAACGACGTGGCGACCCACGCACGGACGGCGCCCGGGTCGCCAAGGCACGACAGCGGGATGTCGAACCCGTAGGTCGCGGCGCCGTCGAAGTAGGGCCGCCCCGAGCACACGTACCGGCCGGACGCGCCACTGCGGAACACCTCGGCCCGCAACCCGTAGACCGGGCCGAGGAGCACGCCCTGGAAGTCCCACAAGCGGATCTTGAAGTCGGCACCCTGCCCATCGACGTCGAGCGAGGCCTGCATCGAGGTCTTCTTGCCGAAGCGCCACGGATAGGACCACACCGGGTCGATGCCTTCCTGGGTGCGGGCCCGGATGCGCAGGAATGGTCGGCCGCCCGTGCCGGGCATGACCCGGGCGCGCCAGTCGACGATGTCGCCAGCGGGGTAGGGGGCGTCGCCCGTCGCGTCGGTGGCGAACACCACAGCCGGGGCCGCGACTTCGGCCTGCTCGACCGGGTCGGCCGACCGTGACCGGGGACGTCGGTGGATCGGCAGCGGTCGGCCGCGGGGAGGATTCGGTACGCCACCGAGCGGCTCATGATCGTGGAAGAGGGTCGTCACCGTCGTCTGCCCGCCAGGGGCGATCGGTAGCGAGTGGGCGAGGGTGTCGCCCCAGAACGCCAGCAGGGTGGAGTCCGCACTGATGGCCCGGGCTGGAGCGCTGATGGTGTGGCCGAACGCAGCGGTCAGCACCGACGACCGGTTCACGTACTGCAGGAGGTCGGGTGGCGAGGGAGGGGGCGAGCCGGCGTACGGCCCGCCGGCGACCGAACCGGCGATGGCGAGGCCGTGCAGGGCGCTGTGCGCGCTCCAGGTGTCACCACGCGGATGGGGCACCGACCGTTCGAACGGGGGGTCGCCGAAGTCGGGGTCCAGGTCCAAGATCGTGTCGGGACGGGCGTTGGTCAACAGGTGCAGGTCCCACTGGCGGCGCACCCCGACCCGGACCTGCTGGTCGCCGGTGTTCACGACCTTGGTCTTCACGACCACCACGCTGTCGGCGAGGGTGGTGCCGTTGATGGTGACGTCCTGGACGACCTGGAGCTGGTCGGGGTCGGCGATCTCGTAGGTGATCCGCAGGCCGGTGGCGCCCAGCGGGGTGACCGTGCCGTTCGGTGCCAGGTTCACCGCGCCGGTGATCGGGCGTTGCGTGTAGTCCGTGCCGCTGTCGTAGGAGTGGACGGTGAAGTACGACGAGCCGGGGCGCCCGGGTTGCGACAGCACCGGCAGGTCGGCCCCGGAAGGGTGGTTCGCTCCGGTCCAGATGCTGAGCGCGCCGAGGTCGTCGCCGCCGTCGATCTGCACGCGGAAGATCCCGTTGTCGATCGCCGGCGGCGGGTCGACCTGCGCCAGCCCTGGTTCGGCGTGGTGTTCCGCTTCGGCGGCGTGGGCTGCTGGGTACGCCTCGGGCGCGGCCAGGGCGGCGGCGCACAGGGCACTGACGACGAACCAGCGGGGAACGGCCCTCCCCAGCGCACGCTCCTGCACTCTCTCCAGGCTACGACATCGATGGGGCGCCCCATTCGCGGGGCACAGACCCTCCCTGTCGTGTTCGCTTCGCTCTCGCGGCTGGCCACGTCTGCCCTCGGGGCTGGGGACCTGGCTGCTCACGGCACGCCGGCGTCGACCGTCGTGGCCGCGCCGGCGGTCACCGTGAACGGGTCGCCGGCCGCGTAGGTGGTGCGGCGGTTCCAGTACACGACCGCATGGCGGCCGGTGGGGTCGATGACCGCGGCGCGGTAGGTGCCCGGGGCCAGGCCACTGATGGTGTACCTACCGTCGGCGCCGGTGATCGCGCCGCCGGCCACGCCGGTCGGCCCGATGGCCAGCACCCAGGCGCCGGCCAGGGGTGGCCCCGCGGGGTCGGCGGTCACGATGCCGGTGACCGACCCTGTGGTGGGGCTCAGCGCGGCGTTGGTGGTGGCGGGCGCGGTGACGGTGTCGGCCAGGGCCAGGCCCGTGTACGGGTGGTCGTTGTGCCACTCCATGGCGTGGCGGCCGGTGGGGTCGATGAAGGCCAGCTTGTAGGTGCCGGACGGCACCGACAACGAATACTGCCCGGCGCTGTTGGTGACCCCCGACGGGCTGAACCGGTAATTCGACGCGCTCAGGACCACGACGAAGACGCCATTGAGCGGGGCGCCCGTGCCAGCCTCGGTGACCGTCCCGGTGAGCGTGGACCCCGTCGGGAGCACGCCCTGACCTGGCATCGCGCCGCTGGCGGACGCGGTGGCGCCGGCGGTCACGGCGACCGGGAGGGCATCGCTGAAGGATGCCGCACTGGGGTAGTACGCCGCAGCATGGCGGCCGGTGCGATCGGCCTGGACCACGAAGTGGTTGCCCGGGCGCAGATCGTCGAGCACGTACTGGCCGGCGCCATCGGCCACCGCGCCCACCTCGGGGACGCCCGTGGCGCCGTCCATGGCGATCACCCAGGCCCCCGCCACCGCACTGCCGGTGCCGCGGTCGGCGATGGTGCCCGTCACCGCCCCGCGCGTGCGACTGATGCGGGGGTCGGCACCCACCACGGTGCCGGTGGGCACCGTGATCGTGTCGGGCGCCCCCAGGAAGCCGGCCGCGTGTCTCCCGGTCGGGTCGATCACGTAGAGGTGGTAGGCGCCGGTCGGCACCAGGACGGTGAACCGGCCAGCGCTGTCGGCCACCGCGCCCCCGGCCACCGAGAAGTCCGAGGTCCGCAGCACCGCCACCCAGGCGCCCGCCACGAACTGGCCGGAGCGCTCGGTCACGGTGCCGCCGATGCCGGTGGCCGGGTCGAACTTCTGGACGCGGCTGTTGCCCACGTCGGTGACGTAGACGTTGCGGGCGCCGTCCACGCCGAGGCCGGCGGGGCCGTCGAACTGGCCGTTCGCCGAGCCGTTGGTGCCCCAGGCGGTCACGAACGCCCCCGAGGTGGTGAACTGCTGCACACGGTCGGTGCCCACATCGGGGTCGGCGGCCGGGTCGGTCACGTACACGTTGCCGGCGCTGTCCACGGCGATGCCCGTCATCTCGTCCTGGAACTGGCCGTCGCCGGAGCCGGCCGACCCCCATACGCCCAGGAGCGCCCCGTTGGTGGTGAACCTCTGGATCCGGTTGTTGCCGGCGTCGGCCACGTAGACGTTCCCGGCGGCGTCGGTGGCGATGCCGGCGGGACGGTCGAACTGGCCGTTGGCGGATCCGGTGGTGCCCCAGGCCCTGACGAACGCGCCCGCGCTCGTGAACTTCTGGACTCGGTCGTGGTCGGTGTCGGGATCGAAGGCCGCGTCGGTCACGTAGACGTTGCCGGCACCGTCGACGGCAATGCCGGCCAGGTCCTGGAATTGGCCGTTGGCGTTCCCCTCGGTGCCCCACGCCGTGACGAACACTCCGGTGGCGGTGAACTTCTGGATGCGGCTGTTGCCGGAATCGGCCACGTAGACGTTGCCCGCCCCGTCCACCGCGATGCCGACCGGTCCGAGGAACTTCCCGTTGGCGGTGCCCGAACCACCCCACGACGACCGGTAGGTCCCGGTGGTGTCGAACCGCTGGACCCGGTCCTCCGCACCGTCGACCACGTATACGTTGCCCGCGGCGCTCACGGCCACACCGTCGGGCGAGGAGAACTCGCTCGGGCCGACCACGGTGCCCCACTGGGCCACGTAGGCCCTGCTGGACGCGTTGAACTTCTGGATGCGCCGGTTCCCCGTGTCGCCGACGTAGACGTAGCCACCGGCGTCCACCGCTATGCCTCGGGGCAGCGAGAACTGGCCGTTGGCACTCCCGGTGGTCCCCCAGGTGGCAGTCAGCGATCCGTCGGCGGCGTACTTCTGGATGCGGTCGTTGCCCGAGTCGACCACGTAGCGGTTGCCCGAACCGTCGATGGCTATCCCGTCGGGGCCGTCGAACTGACGGTTGCCGTCACCCGAGCTCCCCCAGTGGTCGACGAGTTGGCCGTTCGGGTCGAACACCTGGATCCGGTCGTTGCCCCAGTCGGTCACGTACACGTTGCGGGCGGCGTCCACCGCCACCCCGGTCGGAGTGTCGAACCGGCCGTAGGCGACGTTGCCGAACGCGCCCCAGGCCAGCACGAACTGGCCTGAGGTCGTGAACTTCTGGACCCGGTTGTTGCCTGAATCGGTGACGTAGACGCCGCCGGCGCTGTCGACGGCCACGCCGGTCGGCCCGTCGAAATGACCGGTGGCGGTGCCCGGGGTGCCCCACGCGGTCACGAACACCCCGAGGGCGGTGAACTTCTCCACCCGGTCGTTGCCGAAATCGGCCACGTAGACGTTGCCGGCGGTGTCGGTCGCCACCCCCGCGGGCTCTGAGAGCTGGCCGTTGCCCGAGCCGCTCGACCCGAACTCCGAGTGGTACGTGCCGGTCGGCGAGTAGCGAACCACCTTGTCCCGGCCCGAGTCGACGACATAGAGGTTGCTGCCGCCTCGGGCCACGCCGTCAGGGTTGCTCAGCTCGCCCGGTCCGGCGGCGGGGACGCCCCAGGCCCGTTCGAACTGCGGGGGCACCGCGACAGGGGGCGCCGACTCGGGCGCCGCCGGCCGGCGATCCGCGGTCGCCGGGCCCGCCCCGGCGACGGTGGCGAGGCACGAGAGCAGCGCGCCCACGATCAGGATCGCCGACCCCGACCGACCGCAGCCCCGGGTCATGGTGCCGTGAGGCCGATCCAGGGGGACCACCCGGAGTCGGGTGAGTAGTCGACGCCGAACGGCGGCTTCTCGATGAAGGGGTAGCGCTCGAAGCCCGCGCCCACCCACACCCGCACGGCTGCCGGGTCGCCGAGGCAGGAACTCGGGACAGTGACGGCGTAGTGCCCAGCGGCGGGTTGGGAGCCCTCAGGGGTGGCGAAGGTCGGGGTCACGCGGCAGGCGAGTTGACCGTATCCGTCGAACACCGAGGCCCATGCGTGATCCCAACGACCGAACACGGCCACCGTGAAGTGCAGACCGTCCCCTTCGGGGTCCAGGACCCACTGGATGTTGCTCAGCCCGAACCGCCAAGGAGAGGATTCGAACGGGTAGCCGGCCCGGGTGGTGGCACCGAGCCGAAAGCCGTCCACCAGCCCGGTGGCATCCCACCCCACGAGGTCGCCGCCGGTGTAGCGGGCGTCCCCGCGTGCGTCGACACCCGATGCGGAGGTGACGGGCACCACCGTTGCGGCGGCGGGGGTGGTGAGCGCCGCCAACCGGTGGTGGCGGTGGATCGGCAACGGGCGCCCCCGCGGCGGGCCCGGGGAGCTCAGTCGCCCCTGGTCGGCGTGGAGGAACGACGACACCGACACGGTGGCGCCGGGCTCGACCGTGAGGGCGCGCGTGCCCCGGTCGCCCCAGTACGTGAGCAGGGCGCTGTCGTCGCCGGTGGCGCCGGCGGGGTCGGGCACGGTGTAGCGGAAGGGCGCGGCCTGCGCCGCGGGCCATGCGGCCAGCTGGGCCAGGTCGGGTTCCGACGACGGGGGAGCGCCGGCGAACCGGTTGGCCGCCCCGCCACCCAACGAGCCGGCGACCCAGAGGCGCACATTGGTGTTCCGGACCTGCCAGACATCGTCCAGTGGGGTCGGGAGCGTCTGCTCCGTGGACAACGGCGTGCTGGTGGCGCCGGTCTCCCGACTCGCCGACGGGGCACCGTAGCGCAGCAGCTGGAGGTCCCAGAGCCGGCGGATGCCGACCCGAGCGGGTGTGGTCCCTCGATTGGTGACGCTGGTGGTGACCACCACGAAGGTGTCGGCGACGGTCGACCCCTGCACGTCGACGTCCTGGACGATCCGCAGCCGGTCCGCTCCCGCAACCCGGTAGGTGGTGCGGAAGCCGGTGGTCCCGAGCGCGGTGGTCGTGCCGCCCGGTGCCAGAGCGACGCCCGGGGCCGTCGCCGACTGCGTGTAGTTCACCCCGCTGTCGAACGACCGGACGGTGACGAACGACGAGCCCGCCCGCCCGCTGCGGGACAACACCGGCAGACCGCCGCCGATGGGGTGGTCGGGGCCGGTCTCGACGCTGATCGCCCCCAGGTTCGCGCCGTCGTCGACGCGGACGCGGAAGATGCCGTTGCCGGCCGTCGGCGTCTGGGGAGGTGGTGCCGTCGACGGGTCGGCCTCGGTCGCAGCGGGCGCCACGGGCTCCTGGGCCGCGACTCCGCTCACCGCCGACAGCGCGAGTGTCAGAGCGACCGCGATCGGGAGGACCGCCACCCCGGCGAATCGTGCACCGCTGCTCCCGCCCCGGGTCACCATCGTCCTCCTCTTCTGCGTCGCCCTACCGTTGCCAGGCTACCGGTGCTCCCGAAGACGGTCGAGCAGTAGTGTCGGGCGATGGCGGTGACGGCGACAGTCACGTTCCTGTTCGTCGACCTGGTCGGGTCCACCGAACTGCTCCACCGCATCGGCGACGACGCCAACGACGTCCTCACCCGCCGCTACCAGGGCCTGATGCGCGAGGTGGTGAGCCGCCACCGCGGCGAGGTGCTGCGCACGGCCGGCGACGGCCTCACCGTGGTGTTCGAGCACTCCGTGGCCGACGCGGTGTCGGCCGCGGTCGACATGCAACGGGTGATCGACCGCATGGGCCGGGCCGACCCGCTGTTGCGGCTCCAGATCAGGGTCGGGCTCTCGGTGGGCGAGGCCTCGAGGCTCGACGGCGACTGGTCGGGGACGCCCATCTTCGAGGCCGCCCGGCTCGAGTCCAAGGCCCGGCCCGGCACGATCCTGGTGAACGACGTGATCCGGGTGCTGTTGGGGAACCGGGGAGGCTTCGTGTTCACCCCCATCGGGGCGCTCGAGCTGAAGGGCTTCCCGCACCCGTTGCCGGCGTCGGAGGTGAGCTGGGAGCCCGACCCCGGCCGCCCCGAGGTGCCCCTGGCCTCGGCGCTCGAGGCGGGGCTCGACTGGCCGCTGGTCGGCCGCGACGCCGAGTTGCACACCCTCCTCGACGCCTGGCGGCAGGTGGCGGCCTCGGGGCAGGCCGCCCTGGCCACGGTCACCGGCGAGGCGGGCATCGGCAAGACCCGTCTGGCGGCGGCACTGGCCCTCGCCGTGCAGCAGGGCCAGGGCGTGCCCGCGGGCACGGTGCTGTACGGCCGGGCCGACGACACCATGGATGTGGCCCTCGGATCGTTCGCCGAGGCCTTGCGGTGGTGGGTGGCGTCGGTGCCCCACCAGGTGCTGCGCGACGTCGTGGGCGATCGGGGGCCCACGCTGGCGGCGCTGGTGCCGTCGCTGGCGGCCCGGCTACCCGAGCTGATGGGCGGCTCGGCCGCGTCGGCGGCGGCCGACCTGCGGCGGGCGGTCGTCGACGTGATCGGTCAGATCCTCGAGGCCGGGCCCCACCTGCTGGTGATCGACGCCGCCCACGCCGGCTCCGACGACACCCTCGACCTCGCGGCCAGGCTCGCCGAGCTCGACGGCGCCGTCCTGGTGCTCGTGATCGGTCGGGACGACGACCGCCTCGCTCACCTGCCCGCGTCCGCCCACGTCCGCCTCGGCGGCCTTCCCGACGACGCGGTGGGCGACCTGCTCGGCGCGGCTGTGGGCCGATCCGGCGTGGACGACCTCCCGGTCGACGTGGTGTCCAAGGCCGTCGACGAGACCCAGGGGAACCCCCGCCTGGTGATCGAGGCGGGCGAACGGCTGGTGGCCTCTGGCGTGCTGGGGTTGACCGCCGGGGCCCAGCGGGACGCCGCGGTGCGCAAGGCCCTGGCCGGCGCGTCGCCCTACCGCGGCCTGCTCGCCTACCAGGCCGAGCACGCCGACGACTTCTTCGGCCGCGACGACGACGTGGCCGGCCTGCTCGGTCGCCTGGCCGCCGGCCGCCTGCTCGCGGTGGTCGGGGCCTCGGGGAGCGGCAAGTCGTCGTTGGTGCGCGCGGGGCTGGTCCCCGCCCTCGAGCGGGGCGCGCTGGCGGGCAGCCGGGCCTGGCCGGTGGTGCTGTTCAACGCCGGCCCGCACCCGCTGCTCGAGCTGGCCGCCGGCGTGGCCCGGGCGGTCGAACGCCCCGTCGGCGAGGTGGCGGCCGCGTTCGACGCCGGTGCCGCCGGGCTCGACGAGGTGGTGCGGGGATCCGGTGCCGACGGCGCCGACGGCGCTGAGGGCCACGACCGGCTGGTGGTGATCGTCGACCAGTTCGAGGAGCTGTTCACCCTCTGCCACGACCCTGCGGAGCGGCGGCGGTTCGTGGACGTGCTGTTGCACGCGGTGGCGGTGCCCGGCGGTCGAGTGATGCTCGTGGTCGTGATGCGGGCCGACTTCTTCGGTCACTGCGCCGACGTGCCCGGCCTGGCCGACGCGATCGAGTCCGCCACCGTCCTGCTGGGGCCGCTGGACGATGCCGCGCTGCACGCGGTGATCGAGGGCCCGGCGCGCCGTGCCGACCTCGACGTGGAGCCGGGGCTCGCCGAGGTGATGATCCGCGACGTCGCCGGCGAGCCCGGCGGCCTGCCGCTGCTGTCGCACGCCCTCTACGAGACCTGGGTGCGGCGCGAGCACCGGGCGCTCACCCTGTCCGGCTACCGCGGTGCGGGTGGGGCGCGCGGGGCGATCGCCCGTACCGCCGAGTCGGTGTACACCGAGCGCCTCGACGAGTCGCAGCGAGCGGTGGCCCGGAGCATCTTCCTCGCCGTCACCGAGTTGGGGGAGGGCACCGAGGACACCCGCCGGCGGGCCTCCCGGGCCGAGCTGGTCGATCGGGCCGGCTCGCAGGCGGCGTTCGACGAGGTGATCGAGATCCTGGTCGGCGCCCGGTTGCTCACCGTCGGCGACGACACCGTCGAGGTGGCCCACGAGGCCGTGATCCGGGAGTGGCCCAGGCTGCGCGAGTGGCTCGACGAGGACCGGGCCACCCTGCGCGAGGTGCGCCGGCTGGCCGCCGCCGCCGCCGAGTGGGACAACGGCGGCCGCCACGCGGACGACCTCTACCGCGGCCCGCGCCTGGCCGCGGCCGTCGACGCGTCGGCCAGCATCACCCTCAGCCGGCTCGAGCAGGAGTTCGTCGACGCCTCCCGTGCGCTGGAAGAGGCGCGTGCGCTCCAGCAGGCACGCCAGCACCGGCGGCTGCGCCGCCTGCTCGCGGGCGTGGGGGCCCTGCTCGTCCTCGCGCTGATCGCCGGAGCGGTCGCCTACCAGCAGCGTTCCACGGCCGACGAGCGGGCGCGCGACGCGGACTTCGAGCGCCTGGTGTCGCAGTCGTTGAACGCGGCCGACTCCGACCCGGGCCTGGCGTTCCTGCTGGCGCTCGAAGCTCACCGCCTGCGCGACACGCCCGCCAGCCGTGCCGCGCTGTTCACCACGCTCCAGCGTCAGCGGGGGTTCCTGGGCTTCACTCCGACGGAGGGCGTCCCGACTGCGTCGGCGTACGCCGACGATGCCACGGTGGCCTACGGCACCCGCGACGCCACCGTGGGCCTGGTCGACGTCCACTCGGGGGGATCGGTCGGCGAACCGGTCGCGTTGGGCGACCCACCCCGTGGCGAGGGCGGCGCCGACACCGAGGTGCACGTGTTCGTGGCCGACGATCCCACGCGCGGGGCCGACGACCCTGTGGTGGTGGGCCGGGCCGACACCGGGCAGGTCTTCCTGGTCGATCCGGACGGCCGCGGGGTGCTGGGCGACCCGATCGAGAACGGCCAGGCCGTCTTCGCCCTCGCCTCCAGCGCCCGGCTCGACCTGGTGGCCGCCGGGCGTCAAGACGGCTCCGTTGCCCTGTTCCGTCTGGGCACCGGCTCGCCCGTCACCGTGCTGCCGCCGCGCGACGGGGCCGGCTCGTCGGACCCGTTCACCGCCACCGAGGAGGGCGACCTGGTGGGTGCCGGAGGAGCCACCATCGACGAGGGCGACGCCGTCGCCCTGTCGTTCTCCCCCACGGACCGCGTGCTGGCCGTGGCCCGGTCCGACGCGTCGGTCGAGTTCTGGGATCCCGTCGGGCCCGAGCGCCTGTCGCGGAGCCGCCGCGACGTGGCCTACTACGTCCCCTCCTACGGCACCCTGGCCTACCGTCCCGACGGCGCCCAGGTGTTCCTGTTCAGTCCCTCGACCGACTTCAACCTGCGGGCGGTCGACGCAGGGTCGGCGGGCATCGACTGGAAGCTCCGGTCGCTGAGCGGGGCGGTGCGGGCCACGTACTCACTCGGCGGTGACTCGCTGTTCACCGCTGACGCCGGCGGCGACGTGGCCGAGCGCAGCGCCGCCACCGGGGCCGTGCGGTCGGTGGTGGTCGAATCCGGGATCGGGGCGGTCCAGTCGCTCAACCTCTCGCCGGACGGCGAACGGGTGGTGCTGTCCAGCGGGGCCGAGCCGGTCGTCGGCGAGTGGGCCCTGCAGGGCGCCGGCCCCCTCGTCACCGCCTTCGGGGCGCCGGGCCAGTACCCCCAGCAGATCGCCCCCGACAGCCGTACGGTGCTCGTCACCGGCGACGACGGCGCCTACAGCCTGTGGGATCCCGACGGCTCGCAGCTGCTCGCCGACCTGCCCATCCTGTACGGGGGCTACGCCGATCCGGGCAACATCTTCGGGTTCTTCCCTCGCGACGTCACCGCCGGACAGTACGACCTGACGGCCGAGGAGCGGGTGCCGCCACCGATCGAGTTCGACAACCCGGTGCCGAACGGTGCGGCCTTCAACGTCCGGACCGGCCTGCTCGTCATCGCGTACGAGGACGGCACCGTCCACTTCTACGACCGCGACGGCCATCAGCCCCACGATGCCCTGGAGGTGGCCGGCTCCGCTTCGGTCGATGCGATGAGCACCGACGGCCAGTCGATCCTGGTGGGCTCCAGCGTGGGGACGGCGACCCTGTTCGACGTGGCCAGCGGGCGGCAGCTCGCCCCGCCGATCGAGGGCGAGAGCGCGGCGGCGTTCACCGACGACGACCGGGTGCTGATCGTCGGCTACACCGACGGCACCGTGCGCGAGCTCGACGCGGCCACGCTGGAGCCGGTGGGCGACCCGCTGCCCCGCCTCCCGGCCCCCGCCGACGACCTCACCCCGACCCGCGACGGGGATCTGCTGTCGATCGTGTCGGGCAACCGCTTCCGCCTGGTCGACCTGACCAGCCGGCGCCAGGTGGGCGACAGCATCTCGCTCGGCGACCCGTCGGCCGTCGTCTTCGGCACCATCGCGCCCAACGGCCAATTCCTGGTGCTCAGCAGCGCGGACGGCCTCGAGACCTGGGATCTCCGGCCGGCGCACTGGCGGGCCGACGCCTGCCGGCTCGCGGGGCGCAACCTCACCACCGCCGAGTGGGACACCTACCTGTCGGGCCTCGGCTCGTACCACCGGACCTGCGACCAGTGGCCGGAGGCGGGATAGCGGGCTGCGCCGCCGCTCCCTCGGTGGTGGGTCCGGCCGGCCCAGACCGCCCGTTCTGGCGCCCGATTCTGTCGCCCTGACCACGAGATCGGGCGCCAGTTCGCAGGATTCCTGAACTGGCGCCTCATTCCGTGGCCCTGACGACAAGATCGGGCGCCAGGTCCCGAGCCTCGACCGCCGCCGCGTCAGGGGGGCGGTTCGCCGGGGGGCATCGGTGGGGCCCCGGCCGCGGCCTGCGGGGCGGTGCCCAGGTCGCGCTGGTCCAGGATGGCGATGGGCTCGTTCTCCCAGATGCCGAAACGCAGGTGGAAGCGGCGCAGCGGCTTCGGGGCCCACCAGTTGGCCCGACCGGCGAGGCGCATGAAGGCGGGCACCAGCGTGGCTCGGATGAGGAAGGCGTCCACCAGCACCGCCACGGTGAGGCCCACACCGAACAGCTTCACCACCGACACCGACGAGGTGGCGATGCCCAGGAACACGATGGCCAACAAGATGGCGGCGGCGGTGACGATGCCGCCGGTCTGCTGCAGGCCCTTGGCCACGGCCGCCTCGTTGTCGCGGTCGAGGTCGTACTCCTCCTTGATCCGACTGATCAGGAAGACCTCGTAGTCCATCGACAGTCCGAACGCGATGCAGAACATCAGCACCGGCGTGAAGGTGTCGATCGTGCCGGTGGCGGTGAAGCCGAGCAGGTCGGCCCCATTGCCTTCCTGGAAGATCCACACCATGCCGCCGAAGGTGGCGGTGAGGCTCAAGACGTTGAGCAGCAGGGCCTTCGCGGGCACCAGCAGGCTGCCGGTCATCAGGAACAGCAGCACGAAGGTGGCCAGCGCGATGAGGCCGAGGGCGATCGGCAGGTTGTCCGACACCGCGGCCTTCGAATCGACCAGTTGGGCCGATTGGCCGGTGACCGCGGCGCCGCCGGGCGCCTCGAGGGCCCGGACCTCGTGCACCAGCGCCTCGCCGTCGGGTGACAGCGGCTCGACCGCCGGCACCACCGACACCCAGGTGCCCTCGCCGCGGCCCGCGTCGGGCCCGAAGCGCTCGTTCGACAGGTCGTTCCCGGCCACGAAGCCCGCCCGCACACCGAGGTCGCGGATTCCCGTGCCGTAGTAGCCGGTGACCGCGTCCACCCGCTCGACGCCGTCCAGGGCGGCCAGGCGTCGGGCGTAGGCGTCGATGGCGGCGGCGTCGGCCTCGGGATCGGCGTCGTCCAGCAGCACCTGGAGCGCGCCCGACTCGCGGCTGGTGAAGTTGTCGCGGATGTCCTCCGCGGCGGCCCGGCTGGACACGTCCTCGGGCAGCACCCGGTCGTCGACCTGGCCCGACTCCAACCGGAAGAACGGGATGGCCAGCACCATCAGGAAGAGGCTGACGGTGACGGCATACAGCCAGGGTCGGCGCATCACCCGCCACGCCTGGTCGTGCCAGAACCCCGAGTCGGGGTCGTTCACCTTCCGCCTGAACAGGCGGCCCTTGTCCACCTTGTCGCCCAGCACGGCCAGGATGGCCGGCAGCACGACCACCGCGGCCAGGCCCGCCAGCGCCACCACGGCGACCCCCGCGAACGCGAACGAGCGCAGGTAGGGGACCGGGAACACCAACAGGGCCAGCATCGAGACGGTGACGGTGCCGGCGCTGAACGCGACGGTGCGCCCGGCCGTCTGCATGGTGTGCGACAGCGCCACGTCGCGCCCGTACCCCGCGGCCAGCTCTTCGCGGTAGCGGGACACGATGAAGAGGCTGTAGTCGATGGCCAGCCCGAGACCGAGGCCGGTGGTGAGGTTGAGGGCGAACACCGAGACGTCGGTGAAGGCCGTCAGCACGGTCAGGATCACGAAGGTGCCCAGCACGGCGATGATGCCCACCGCCAGGGGCAGGAGGCCGGCCACGACCGTGCCGAAGACCAGGACCAGCGCGATCAGGGTGATCGGCAGGGTGAGGCCCTCCGACTTCTTGAGGTCGGCGTCGGCGGTCTCGGTGGCCTGCCGGCCCACCTCGGCGGCACCCGTCACCTGGGTGCTGATCACCTCGCCGTCGCGGGTGTAGCGGGGCGACAGCTCCTCGGCCGCGGCGATGGCCTCGTCCTGGCCGCCCTCGAAGCTGCCGATCACCAGTGCCTGCGCGCCGCCCTCGCTCTTCAGCGGCGGCGTGATGGTGGGCGCCCAGTACGACAGGGCGTTGCTGATCTGCGGTTCCGCCCCCAGCTCACGGGTGAGGCGGCGGCCGGCTCGCACCACCGCCCGGTCGTCGACGTCGCCGCCCTTGGCGGTGACCACGATGACGAAGTCCGGGTCGGCGGCGTTGTACTGGTCGGTGAGGACCGTCGCCGCCTGCGACGACTCCGACCCCGGGTCCTCGTACCCGCCGACGGACAGCCGCGAGGCCACGTCGGCGCCCAGGAAGGCGGCCAGGGGGAGCAGCGCCGCGGTGATGCCGAGCACCACCCACCGTCGCCGGATCACGAACCGCGCCAGCCGCCTCATGCGCCCTCCCCGTCTGATGCTGGCAGGACCCTACCGTCGCGCGGTGGCCAGGGGCGCGGGCCGGGTCCCCCGTGGTTCGGCGCCGGCGCCGGCCTCAGTAGGTGTGCGCCTCGAGCGCGTCGACGTCGAACACCCGCACCTTGCCCCGGGCGACCTCGATGAGTCCCTCCTCCTGGAGCGCCTGCAGGGCCTTGTTGGCGGTGGGTCGGGCGGTGCCCACCAACTGGGCCAGGTCCTCCTGGGTGAACGGGAGGGTGACGGGCCCGGCGTGGCCGGCGGCGGTGTAGAGCCCGGCCAACTCGACCAGGCGGAGCGCCACCCGGGTGGGCACCGAGAGGTAGTAGGCCTCGGACAGCAGGGTGGTCAGCCGCCGGGTCTCGGCGGTCAGCGCCTCGACCAGCAGCGAATCGACGCCGGGGTGGTCCACCCGCATCGCCTGGAACGCCTCACGGCGAAGGGCGCGCACCGACAGGGTGTCGAGGGCGGCGATGGTCGCGTTGCGGGGCGCCGGCGACACGATGCCCAGCTCGCCGAAGTGCTGGCCGGGGCCCAGCACCCGGATCATGGCGGTGTCGCCGTTGAGCGTGGTCACCCGCACCGCGGCGTGGCCGCTGTCGATCAGGTACAGGGCGTCGGCGGGGTCGCCCTCGAGGAACACCATCTCGCCCCGCGTGAGGCGCCTGGGCACGGTGTGCTCGAGCACGCGGGCGGCGTCGTCGTCGTTCAAGGTGGCGAGCAGCGGCCACTTCACGGCGCCGCCTCCGGCACCGGGGCGCGGTCATCGAGCACCCCGAGCAGGTTAGGTGAGGCCCGGGGCCACGGCCGACCGGCGCCCGTCAGGCGACGGTCTGGCCGAGCCCGATGGTGGCCAGGTCCACCGCCCGCCGCACGATCCCGGCCAGCTGTTGCCGCCCGAGCGGGGTGAGGTGCAGCTGGTCGGCGACGAAGCTGCCCGCCGGCGCGGTCCGGGCCCATGCCGCGTAGTCCACGACCTCGGGTACGCGGCCACCACCCGCCGCAGGATGGCGTTGAAGCGGGCCGCGTGGCGGTTGACGCCGGCGTAGTAGGTGGGCGTGTCCTTCTGGTCGAGCCACCGCACCTCACGGACCCGGGGCGACACCAGGTCGAGCATGGTGCGGAGGTCGCGCTCGAACCGGGCGGCGCCGTGGTGCTCGGCGTCGTTGGTTCCCAGCTCGACCACCAGTACCTCAGGGGCGGCGTTGCCGCTCAGGAGGCGGGTGGCCGGCGCCAGGTGCTCGGCGATGGTCGTGCCGTCGACCGAGTCGTAGCTCGTGAGGCGGTAGCCCTGGGCCAGGGCCCGGCGCACCTCGGCCTCGGCACTGTGACCGATCGAGTCCCCCACGTAGGCCACGCGGGGCCGCGGTGCCGCAGGGCTGGTCGCGGGTTGATCGGTGGGTGTGGTCGCGGGAAGGCCGGCGACGGGGGCCGTGATCGTGGAGGCGGCCGGTGTGGGCTGCGCCGAGCTCGACGCGGTCGGGCCCTGGATGGCCAGGATGGCGGAGGCGGTCACGACGAGCGCCGCAATGGCGACCCGCAGCCGGCGCCGCGGGGCCTGGCGGGTGGCGCTCGACGCCTCGGCGCTCGCGGTGTGGCACGGCTGCGAGTGGCGGCGGATGCTGGCGGTGTCGTCGGCGGGCATGGTGCGCTCCTCGTGGTCGTGTCGAGCGGTCTCGACGAGGCCACCGTCCGCCGTTTCCGCCCCTCGGTCTGTCGTCGGGCTGACACACCGGGCACGTAGGTGCGTCGAGCTGCGGTTGCCTGGTCGGCGCGGCCGACCCAGCCGTGCCGGGAGCCCGCCTCGGCCGTGGTGTTGGCAGGACGCGACGGGACCCGGGCCGACGGATCGGCCCGGGTCCCGTGGGTGCATGCCTGGGCGGTTGGGATCTCCACCGATCCGGAACCGGCTCGGTGGAAGCGGCTCAGTCGAAGTCCGGGTAGTCCAGCGGCACCCAGGGTGAGCACCCGGCGCCCGTGTTGGGATTGCCGTTGTCCTCGCACATCTTCACGAAGACGGTGACGATGGGGCCCACGGTGCTGGTGCGGTCGACGCTGCGGTGGTTCACCCAGGTCCGCGACGTCGTGCGGGCGGTGTTCTTCCATCCTGTGGACTCGAATCCGTCGCGTCCGAGGATGCGGGTGTACATCACCGCGGGGGCGCTGTCGGAGTCCGAGTCATGGATCTGAAGGTTCTCGAACCGCACCATCGTCGGGCTCAGCCAGGTCGCGTCTCCCGCCACGGCGGCCCCGAGGGGGGCCCGCCTGGCGAACGGCTCGCCGACGGTCCACGTCCGGCCGCTCGCCCCGGCCGAACCCGCCACCCCGACGATGAGGGTGACGGCCACGAGCGCTGCGGAGAGCAGCATCTTGGTCTTGGTCTTGGTCATGTTCGCTTCTCCTGTTCGTCCGGGGTGGGGCGGGCGCCTCACCCCGTACCGGCACGGTCTGCCTGATGCGTCGTGCGGTCTGTCACCTTGCTGACGCTCGCAGTCACGTCCCGACACCCGCGGCGAGGTCGAGTGCGGGTGTGCCAAGATGACCGTGGGGCGAGACGAGGTAGGGGTGGGCGGTGGCACGACAGGCATTCGTCGACGGCGGGCGGAGGGCTCGCCGGCGGGCGCTGCTGGTGGCGTTGGTGATCGGTGTCTGCGTCGCCCTGTTGTCGCCGCCGCCGGCCGGCGCCGGAGGCCCCTCGCCGGGCACGCCGGAGATCATGAACGGCCACCCGGCCGACCCCGGTGAGTACCCCTACATGGTGGCGCTCATCGTCACCCTGCCGGGGTACGGGCCCGGGGCGCCGCTGCGGGGGTTCCGATGCGGCGGCTCGCTCATCTCGCCCGACACGGTGCTGACCGCGGCCCACTGCGTGCGGGTGCGTGACGCCTCGGGCGCCCGCCTCGTCAACATCGCGCCGTCGCAGGTCGACGTGCTGTCCGGCACCAACGACCTGGGACCGCACGGCGGCGGCCAGCGCATCCACGTGCGCCGGATCGTGGCCGACCTCGGCTACGACGACGTGACCCTCCAGAACGACATCGCCGTCCTGCAACTGGCCGAGGACGCGCTCGCCCCACCCGTGGCGCTCGTGCACGCCGGCCAGGAGGCCTTGTGGGCGCCGGGAACGCCGGCGACCCTGAGCGGCTGGGGCGTCACCGGCGACTACGCGCCGGTCTCGCGGTTCCTGAACGAGGTGACCCAGCCCATCCTCTCCGACGCCCAGTGCGGCGCTTTCGTCGGGACGAACTTCGACGCGACCAGCTTCTTCTGCACCGAGGATCCCACGACCGGGCCCACCCGCACCGCGCATTGCTCGGGCGACAGCGGCAGCCCACTGGTGGTGGACGACGCCGGGACCCCGCTGCAGGTGGGTCTCACCTCCGGGGGCTACGGGTGCGGCACCGCCCCCACCCCGACGCTCTTCACCCGAATCACGTCCTACCTCGACCTGGTCGAGCCCTATCTCGATCCGGACTCACCGCCGGACGCGCCCCGGAACGTGGTGGCGACGCGCGCCGGCCGGTCGCTCTCGGTCCACTGGCGGCCGCCCGTGTTCGACGGTGGCACCATCATCACCGGCTACCACGTGGCGGTCGACCCCGGTGGGCGCAGCCTCGACGTGGGGCCCGGGGCGCGCTCGGCGGCGCTCGGGCGGTTCGCCGCCGGACGGACCTACACCGTCACCGTGTCGGCCGCGAACGGCGTCGGCGAGGGCGACGGGGCGGCGAGCCAGGTGCGGATCCCGTGAGGGTGCGTCGACTCCGACTCGCCGTGCTGGCCCTGGTGCTCGGTGCCGCCCAACTCGCCGGTCTGGCGCCGACGGCCGCCCAGGAGGGTGCCGGCACGGCGCCGCCGGCCGAAGCCCCGCCGCCGGGGATCGTCGGCGGCACTCCGGCAACCCAGGGCCAGTACCCGTTCGCGGTGGCCATGCTCGTCGACCCTGACAACGGGGACAACGGCGTGCCCCTGATCGACCTCATCTGCGCGGGGGTGTTGATCTCGCCCGACACCGTGCTCACCGCCGCCCACTGCGTGATCGAGCAGACCGCCGGCGGGCTGGCCGTCATCTCGCCGGGCCGGCTGACGATCGCCGCCGGCGACCCCAACCTCAACGTGGGGTTCGCCGGCGAGCGGCTCTCGGTGCGCCGGGTGCGGCTCCATCCCGACTTCGACCCCACCACGCTCGCCGCCGACGTCGCCGTGCTGCAACTGGCGGGGAACGCGGCCGAGGCGCCGGTCGCTCTCGCCGGCCCGGGCCAGGACGACCTCTGGGACGCCGGCACCGTGGCCACCGCCATGGGCTGGGGCTTCCAGGGCAACGGACAGCCCCAGTCGGACGTCCTGCTCCACGCCGACACACCCATCATCAGCGACACCGAGTGCGACCAGGCCTACGGCTCGGACTACCAGTCCTCAACGATGGTGTGCGCCGGCGACCTGGCCACCGGCTCGGTCACCTGTGACGGCAACCAGGGCGAGGACGGCGGCCCGCTGGTCGTCGACGACGCCGGGTCGCCGCTGCTCGTCGGGGTCACGAGTTGGGACGACTACTGCGGCGTGCCGCTGTACCCGGGCGTGTACGCGCGGGTGGCCGCGCTTCGGGGCTTCCTCGACCCCTACCTCGATCCGGACACCGCTCCCGACGCGCCCCGGCGGGTGTCGGCGGCCCCGTCCGGGGCCTCGACCTCCGTCCGATGGCGGCCGCCCTACTTCGACGGTGGCACGGCCATCACCGGCTATCGGGTGAAGGTGCGCCCCGGCGGGCCGGTGGTCGAGGCGCCGGCCACCGCCCGGGCCGTCGACCTCCCGGCCCTCCCGCCCGGTCGCTACACCTTCGCCGTCCGTGCCCTGAACGCCGTGGGCGTCGGCCCGGCCCGATCCGTGATGGTGCGCGTGCCATGAGGGGCCGACGGGGGGTGCGCTTCCTTCTCGTGGCGATGGTCGGGCTCCTGGGCCTCGTCGGCCTGCTCGGGCCGGCAGGTGTCACGCCGGCGCTGGCGACCGACGGTGCCCCCGGCCAGGCGCACCCGGGCATCATCGGCGGCACGCCGGCCGACGCCGGCGAGTACCCGTACAGCGTGGCGATCGTGCGGACGGCAATCCCGGGGCTGCCCATCCGGGCGCTGCGCTGCGGCGGGGTGCTGATCTCGCCCGACACGGTGCTGACCGCCGCCCACTGCGTGTTCGTCGACGTGCCCACCCGCTACCGCATCGACAGCGCCGACGACATCGACGTGATCGTGGGGGGCACCGACCTCGGCCTGGCGGTCGACGGCGAGCGGGTCGGCGTGCGCCGCATCGTCTACGACCCGCAGTTCGACCCGGCCACCCGGTCGCACAACGTGGCGATCCTGCAGTTGGCGTCCAGCGTGACGGCCACGCCGGCGGCGGTGGCGACCCCCGAACAGGCGGCGCTGCGGGCGCCGGGCGTTCCCGCGGTGCTGACCGGCTTCGGGCTCACGTCGCAGAACTACAACACGCCGCCGTCGTCGGTGCTGAACGAGGCCACGCTGCCCGTCATCGACCCGGTGGAGTGCGCCGCCTCCTACGGCACCACGTTCGACGCGGCCCAGCACCTGTGCGCCGGTGACCTCGAGGCCGGCGTTCCCGACGCCTGTGGCGGCGACGGTGGCGGCGGCCTGGTGGCCGACGACGCCGGCGTGGCGACGGTCATCGGGCTGGTCAGCTTCAACAGCGGGTACTGCGGTCTGTCCACGCTGCCCGCGGTCTACGCGAGGGTCGACGCCGAGTACGACTTCATCACGCCCTACCTCGACCCCGACACCGCGCCCGATGCGCCCCGGAAGGTCCACGTCGTGCGCCGCGACGACGTGCCGGTGCTGCTCTGGCGACCCCCGTTCTTCGATGGCGGCACCCCGATCACGGGCTACCGCGTGCGGGTGGCGCCGGGCGGTTCCCCGGTCGAGGTGAACGCGGGCGCCCGCTCGCTGGCCCTCGAGGGGTTGGCTCCCGGTCAGCCGTTCACGGCGACGGTGCGGGCCCTCAACGCGGTCGGCGCCGGCGCCCCGCGCACCGTCACGCTGCACGGTTGACCGGGGCCGAGGCAGCCGTCGTCGGCCCTGCCGGGCCACTAGGGTCGCGGTGATGGGGCGGCGCAAGGAGCTCACCGAAGCACTCGCCGGCGTGGGCCTGTTCGCGCGCTGCACCAAGCGTGAGCTGGCCACCGTGGCCCGCCACGTCGAGGTGGTGGATCTGGCCGACGGCACCGAGATCATCACCCAGGGCGGGCCGGGCGACGCGTTCTTCGTGATCCTCGAGGGGACGGCCACCGTCGAGCGCGACGGCGACGGGCTCACCGAGGCGTCCGCCGGCGACTACTTCGGCGAGCTGGCCCTCCTGGATGGCCAGCCCCGCAGCGCCACGGTGCGCGCCAAGGGCCCCATCACGGTGGCGGTGCTGGGCGTGCGGATGTTCCGCACCCTGCTCCGCGAGTTCCCCGACATCGCCGAGCAGCTGCTGGCCGGCCTGGCCGGGGAGCTGCGCCAGGCCCGGGGCCACTGAGCCCCACCTCGGACATCGCCGGGCATAGCGGCGAGAAGAGAAGAACTGAGACGCCGTCCCGGTGAGCGGGGCGCGGGCGGACTTGACCCGCTCACCGGAGACGGCACCTCAGCGATCGTCGCCCACCGAGCCATAGGGGGGAGGGGGGTGCTGTCGGAGACGTCGTTGGCGCCGACAGCGGCTCGGTTTCGAACGTTGCGATCAGATTACGAATATGTCGGTCCGAAGTCAAGTGTTACAGCGAAGAAATTCCCGTCTTTGCCACCGAGCGGGCCGGTCTGAGCGCCCGGTACGGGCATCGAGCGTCGTTCTCGCGTCGTTCTCGCGCCGCGCGTCGCTCTCGGCACCGGGTGCCGGTCCCGACCGCCCGGCCCGGCGGAGGAGGGTCGCCTACGCTTGGGGCAGTGGCGACGGAGACGGTGGCCTTCCTCTTCGTCGACCTCGTCGGATCGACGGATCTGCTGCACCGGATCGGTGACGACGCCAACGACGAACTGACCCGGCGCTACCAGGCGCACATGCAGGAGGCGGTCCATCGCCACGGCGGCGAGGTGCTGCGCACGATGGGCGACGGCCTCGTGGTGGTGTTCACCCTGTCGGCGGCGGCGGCGGTGGCGAGCGCCATCGACATGCAGCGGGCCGTCGACCGGATGGGCCGCGACGACCCGCTGCTGCGGCTGCAGATCCGGGTGGGGATCTCCGTGGGCGAGGCGTCGCGGCTCGACGACGACTGGTCGGGCACGCCGCTGTTCGAGGCGGCCCGCCTCGAGTCCAAGGCCCGCCCCGGCACGATCCTGGTGAACGACGTGGTCCGGGTGCTTCTGGGCAACCGCGGTGGCTTCGAGTTCACCCCCGTGGGTGCGCTCGAGCTCAAGGGCTTTCCTGAGCCGCTGCCGGCGTCCGAGGTGGCCTGGGAGCCCGATCCGGGATCGCCCGATGTGCCGTTGCCATCGGCGCTGGAGTCGTCGGCATGGCCCCTGGTGGGCCGTGCGGACGAGATGGCTCGGCTCGAGCAGGAATGGACGGCCGTGGTCGATGGCGGTGGCGCCCGCCTGGTCTGTGTGGTGGGCGAGCGCGGCATGGGGACATCGCGGCTGGCCGCCGAGATGGCGGACCGGGTGCAGCGTGGGTTCGCGGGCACCGCCGGCGTGGCGCTCTACGGGCGGGCGGACGACGACCCGCCCCGTCCTCTCGGACCGTTCGCCGATGCCTTGCGGTGGTGGGCGGCGGCGGTCACCCCCGAGCGCCTCCGAGCGGTGGTCGGTCCCGACGCCGCCACGCTCGTCACCCTCGTGCCGTCGCTGTCGGCACGGTTGCCCGAGTTGGTGGGCCCGTCGACGTCGGTGGACGCCGAGAGGCTGGCCGACGCCGTCGTCGCGGTTGTGGCCCGGGCGACGGCGGGTGCCCCGATGCTGATGGTGATCGACGCGGCCGACGCCGCCGACGAGCGCACCGTCGCCGTCGCCGAGCGCCTCGTCGCCACCGACGCCGCCCTGCTGATCGTCGGTCTCGCCCACACCGCCGCCGGGCTGGCGTCCCCCACGGTGGATGCGACCGAGCGCGTCGAGCTCACCGGCCTCGCCGACGACGCGGTGGGCGACCTCCTCTCGCGTGTGCTCGCCCGGCAGGGTGGCAGCCCCGACCGCCTGTCCGCCGACGTGGTGGCGCAGGTCCGTGGGGAGACGGGTGGCAGCCCCCGCCTGGTGATCGAGACCGGCGAGCGTCTCGCCGCCAGTGGGGCACTCGGCGGACCCGACCAGGCCGATGCGGTCCGCCGGGCACTCGCCGGCGCGTCGCCCTACAAGGGGCTGTTGGCCTACCAGGCCGACGACGCCGACCAGTTCTTCGGGCGGGACGACGACGTGGCCGCGGTGCTCGGGCGGGTGGCGGCCGCCCGCCTGCTGGCGGTGGTGGGTGCCTCGGGGTCCGGGAAGTCTTCGCTGGTGCGGGCGGGGCTGCTGCCCGCCCTCGCCCGCGGCGCCCTGGCGGGAAGCGCCACGTGGCCCGTCGTGCTCTTCAACGCCGGCCCTCACCCACTGCTCGAGCTGGCCGGTGGCCTGGCCGGGCTCACCGGTGGATCGGTCGGCACCACCATGGCCGCGCTGGAGTCGGGCCCGACCGGCCTCGACGAGGTGCTGCAGGCGCTCGATGGCACGGGCGGGCCCGCACGGGTCGTGCTCGTCGTCGACCAGTTCGAGGAGATCTTCACCGCCTGCCAGGACGACGGGGAGCGCGAGCGCTTCGTCGAGACGCTGCTGCACGGGGCCACGGTGCCGGGGGGGCGGGCGCTGGTGGTGCTGGTGCTCCGCGCCGACTTCTACGGTCAGTGCGCGGCGCTGGGAGGGCTGGCCGCGGCGCTCGAGTCGACCAACGTGCTGCTCGGCCCCATGGACGACGTCGCACTGCGGTCGGTGATCGAGGGGCCGGCCCGACGCGCCGGGCTGGATCTCGAACCCGGCCTGGCCGACCGGATGGTGCGCGATGTCTCGGGTGAGCCGGGGGCCTTGCCGCTGCTGTCGCACGCGCTGTACGAGACCTGGGAGCGGCGCGAGCACCGCACGCTCACCCTGGCCGGCTACCGAGACGCCGGCGGGGCCCGGGGGGCGATCGCCCACACCGCCGAGACCGTGTACGAGGAACGGCTCGACGCCGACCAGCGACGTCTGGCCCACGACCTGTTCCTGCGCCTCACCGAGCTGGGCGAGGGCACCGAGGACACCCGCCGGCGGGTCGAACGGGCCGAGCTCACCGCCAGAGCACACGACGACAGGGGCTTCGACGAGCTCATCGAGCTCCTCGTCGACGCCCGCCTGCTTATCGTCAGCGAGACCACCGTGGAGGTCGCCCACGAGGCGCTCATCCGTGAGTGGCCTCGGTTGCGCGACTGGCTGGACGAGGACCGCGACACGCTGCGGACGCTGCGCAGCCTCGACCACGCGGCCACCGAGTGGGACCTGGGTGGACGTGATGCCGCCGACCTGTACCGAGGCCCGCGGCTGGCGGCGGCCGTCGATGCGGCCACCAAGGGACCGTCAAGCACTGCGCTCACCGAGACCGAGGCGGCGTTCCTCGCCGCCTCCCAGGAGGCGGAGGCGGCCGAACGACGAGCGGCCGAGGAGCAGGCGGCGGTCCAGGCCCGTCAGAACCGGCGCCTCCGCCGGCTCCTCGCCGGCGTGGGCGTGCTGTTGGTGCTCGCTCTCGCGGCCTCGTTGATCGCGGTCCAGCAGCGATCGAAAGCGGCGCAGCGGACGGCGGACGCGGACTTCCAGCGCCTCGTGTCGCAGTCGCTCAACGTGGTCGACAGCAACAACAGCCTCGGGTTCCTGCTGGCGCTCGAGGCAGTGGATGCCGAGGACGTGCCGGTCAGCCGGAGTGCGCTGCTGAGCACCCTCGAACGCCAGCGGAGCTTCCTCGGGTACAACATCGTCGCCGCAGTGCCCACCCAGTCCGCCCTCCTCGACGACCACACGGCGGTGTACGGCACCGCCGAGGGGCAGGTCGGGTTCGCCGACCTCGACAGCGGCCTCGACCGCGCCCCGCTGGTCAGGCTCGGTGATCGGCCGCGCGCCCCGATCACCGTCTGGGTGGCCGACGACCCCAGCCGGCGCCCGACGGCCCCGGTGATCGTCGCCAGGGCAGACACCGGCCGGATCTCGCGCATCGACCCGGCCACGCACGCCGTGTCAGGAGCGCCGATCGATGCCGGCGGTCCGGTGTTCGCACTGGCGACGAGCGAGCGTCTCGGTCTGATCGCCGCGGGGCGCGCCGACGGCACCGTGGGCCTCTGGCGGCTCGCCGACGGCCGTGCGGTGGGCGAGCTTCCAGCCCCGACTGATCCCACCGAGACACCCGCGGCGCTGGGCGCCGATGACGCCAACGCGCTCTATGGGGCCGGCCGGGCGCCGATCGGCGCCGGCGATCCGGTGGCGCTGGCCTTCTCACCAACCGCGCCACAGCTTGCGGTGCAACGCCCCGATGGTGCGGTGGAGATCTGGGACGCCGCCGGACAGGGGCGGCAACGTCAGGTGGACGGTGATGCCGTCGACACCACACCGTCCTACGGCGTGCTGCGCTACCGGCCCGACGGTCGTCAGGTCATCGAGTTCGATGCCAACTCGATCGGTGGCATCCGCGCCATCGACCCCACGACGGCCAGGGTGGAGTGGACGGTCCCCGAACAGCAGGGGACCACGATGGGCCTCGCCTATCGGCCGGACGGCGACCTCCTGTATACGACGAACGTGACGGGCTTGATCCTGGCCCGCGATCCCGACACGGGCCGGGTGCGAACGACGGTCGCGGACGCGGGCGTCGACATGTCCGCCGGGCTCATGGTGACCAGCGACAGCGAGGAGATCGTCGCCACCAGCTTCACCGGCCGACGGCTCGGCCGGTGGAGCCTGTCGGGCAGCGGTGCCATCGTCCGGTCCTTCGGGCGGCCGGGGCAGATCGCCGCCGGCTTGTCGCCGGACGGGCGCCTGCTCCTCGCCGCCTCGGGCGACCAGGTCCCGTTCCTGGACTACAGCCTGTGGGATCCCGCGAACGGGCGGGCGCTCATCGACCGCCTACCCATGGGACTCGCCCAGTTCAGCGGCAACGACCGAGTCGTCGCCCTGTTCGACGACCTGACCGCGGGTCAATACGACGTGCGCGAGGAGCGCCGCATCCCCCCGCGGCTCGAGCTCGACTACACCGGGTTCCTCAGTGCCGAGGTGAATGCGGTCAACCCCTTCGTCGCCCTGTTGCGGTCGACCGGATCCGTGGAGTTCTTCGACACCGACGGTCGCTCGCCGTATCCGCCCCTCGAGGTGGACGTGAGCACGGGCTCCGTGCACCTGAGCGGCGACAACCGGTTGCTCGCCGCAGACAGCAGCGCCGCCAACTCGTCGGGTGTGTCGGTCTACGACGTGCGGACCGGAGATCGCGTCGCGGGCCCGATCCCCGACTCGGAGGTGTCCCAGTTCAGCACCGACGGTGAGAGCATCTACGTGTCCTCGCCGAGCGGTGCGGTTCGCCAACTGGCCCTTCCCGGCCTGCGGGAGATCCGCGTGGTCGTCCCGTCGGGTCAGCCCGCTATCGGCATCGGCCATGACCGGGACGACACCCTGGTGCTGGTGTCCGACGTGTCGCAGCACGTCCGGTTGTACGACTCCCGTGCCCAGACCCAACTCGGTGATTCACTCCAGGGTTCGACGGCGTCGTACGTCTTCAACGGCGAGCTCGCCCGCTCCGGGGAGTTCATGGCGCTCGGCGGGCCCGACGGCCTCGAGGTGTGGGATCTCCAGGAAGCCCGCTGGCGGACGGCTGCCTGCCGCCTCGCCGGGCGCAACCTCACCCAGCAGGAGTGGGACACCTATCTCCCCAACGCCGGCGCCTACCGCAAGACCTGCCCGCAGTGGCCCGCAGGCTGACGGAGGATCAGCAGCGGTCGCAGTCAGCGGGTGATGACCGGGCTCCAATTCGTGAACTGCGGGACGAAGTCACTGGACTGCGTGCCCGAAACCGAGCCGTGGGGGGCGAAATCCATGTCTGCGCTGACCCGGACCGACGCGGGGTCTTGCAGGCACGGACCGGCGATCTCGACGACGAAGGTCGTGCTCGCGGGATGGGAGAAGGTGGCATCGCACACGTGGTAGCGGTTGCCGAGGACCGGCGCCCTCGGCGGCGCTCAGCGGGCGAGCCAGGGACGAACCTCGACGTCATGGTCGGCTTCGTGGGTCGGGCACGAGTAGCGGCGCAACTCGTCAGTCGGGTCACACCGGGAAGTGCGGCGGTCATGAGGATCAGGGCGCCGAGGTCGTCGTGGTGGCGTCGTCGTCGCGGGTGCCGGTGAACGTGTAGGTGCCGTCGAATCCGGCGCAGGTCGTGGGGTCATCGGGGGTGACCACCTGGTGGAAGGTGCCGGTGAGCTCCCCCGACGAGTCGACCGAGAACGTGCGGATCGAATGGATGCTGACGGGCGTGCCGTCGGCGCAGAAGGTGTCGTCCGAGTCGGTCTTGTCGGTCACGTAGCCGTCCCCGTCGGTGTTGACCGCCTTGGCGTCACCCGCCGTGCCATCGCGGCTGTTCACGAGGCATCCGGCGTCGCCGGGTTCGCACCCGTCGGCGGTCTCCGTGAACGTCCACGTCTCGGTGAACTCCTCCGCCACCGTTTGGGCGTCACCGGGATCGTTGTCCGCCGTCGGGTCGAGGGTGAACTCCACCGTCCACGCGCCCTGCAGCTCCGTGCCGGGCGACACCGTGCTCGTGGTGTCGACCGCATCGGAGGTGGACGTGGCGGCGTTCGTGGAGCCCGAGTCGCTCGAGCAGCCCGCGGCGAGAACCGTGAGGAGGATGGCGGCGACGAGCACCGCTGTTCTCGGCGTTCGCCGGCTGGACGACGTCGTGGGTCGAGCGGTCATGAGAGTGTCCTGTCTCCTCGTCTGGTGTCGACGGGAGTCTGCGCTCAGGGCAACGCTCCGTCTGTCACCAGCGTGACAGACGGAGCGCGGCGATGCGCCTGAGTGCTCCTGGCGGCGGGGCGTCAGCGGGCGGCGGGGCCCCGCTCGGGCCAGGCCGGGGTGCCCTCGGTGGGCGGGCCCACCAACGCCGCGGCGGCCTCGGTGAGCGCCGGCTTGTGGGTGGTGTGCAACCAGGCGTGGAAGAGGCCGTCGAGCTGCTGGCCCGACACCCGCTCGGCGAGTCCGATGAAGTTCGCGGTGGTCGACCGGCGGGTCGGCGGTGAGGCCGCCCAGCGCCGGAGGATCTCGAAGAAGTCGGTGCTGCCCACCTCCATCCGCAGCGCGTGCAGCGTCATGGCCCCGCGGTCGTAGACCGGTGCGGCGAAGAGCGAGTCGGGACCGGGGTCGCCGATCTCGAGCTCCCACAGGCCGACGCCCTCCGGGACGCTGTAGAGGCTGTTGAAGATGGACTGCGCGGTGCCGTGGCCCTCGTGCTCGCTCCAGAGCCACTCGGCGTAGCTGGCGAACCCCTCGTTGAGCCAGATGTTCTTCCACCGGGTGAGCGCCATGCGATCGCCGAACCACTGGTGGGCCAACTCGTGCACGATGACGGAGTCGCCGCTCTCCTGGTCGCCGAAGAACTCCGGCGCGTACACGGGCCGGGTCTGGGTCTCGAGGGCGAAGCCCAGGTTGCGCTGGTCGTCGATGATGGCGCCGCTGTCGGCGAACGGGTAGTCACCGAACCGGCTGGCGAGGAAGGAGAGGATCTCGGGCTGGCGATCGACCGAGGCCTGGGCGATCGCCCCGAGCGGCGCGGGGGCGTCGTCGGCGGTGCCGACGATCCAGTCGTTCACGTTGGCGCGGCTGCTGGCGGGCGCCCCCGGGACGGTCCACCCGTCCATGGTGTCGCCGTCGTCCTCGAACGAGGTGGTGCCCTCACCGGTGGACACCTCGATGTCGTCGACGGCCACGCCCGACGCCTGCACCGAGTCGTCGCTCACGTAGCTGATGGCCACCCTGGCGGTGGAACCCGCGTAGTCGCCGAGGTCGACCGTCCACTGCTCCCAGCCGTTGCTGGTCCCCGACACCGCCTGCCACGAACCGGTGCTGCCCGTGGGACGACACGACGCGGCGTTGGCCCGCGCCGCCTGGTAATGGGTGAGGAACGGGTGCAGCTGCAGCCAGAACGGGCAGGAGAACCCGGTGTCGTCACTGGTGTGGCCGTTGGCGTCGGTGAGGGTGGTCCAGTCGTTCTGGCCCACGGTGCGGGCCTCGACGAGGAGGAAGTCCCACCCTGGCTCGGTGTCGCGGTTCACCCAGAACGAGAGCGTGCCGCCGCCCTCGGGGACCGCGATGGTGCGGCTGAGGCGCTTGTAGGTCTGCTGGCCCCGCTGGGAGAGCGCGAACTGCGTGCCGGTGTGCGGCGCCATGCCGTTGACCAGGTCGGGGTCGATGGCGTCGACGTAGTCGATGCCGCCAGGGCGGGCGCTGTCGTCGTGGTACTCGGCCAGGTTGAACTCACCGACGTTGATGGTCGCCAGGTAGGTGGCCATTGGCGCGGGGGCCGACCACACCCAGCGGGTGTGCCCGTCGGCCGAGTCGTGGCTGACCAGCGAGCCGTTGGACACCGCCTCGAGGCCGTCCGGCACGGTCACCGCGATGTCGTACGCCGCGGTGTCGGTGGGGTGGTCGTTGGCCGGGAACCACGTGGAGGCCACGTGGGGCTGGCCCACCACGATCACCCCGTCGTCGGTGGGGATCACGCCGCCACCCTCGTCGGGCGGCAGGGCGACGGGCACCCCGTGGTAGGTGATCACCGCTTGGGCCTCCTGGCCCTCCACGAAGGGGGCGGACGGGGTGACCTTCAGCTCGCCGTTGCGGCGCAGGAAGGTTGCGGGGTTGCCGTCCACGGTGATCGAGTCGACGGTGAGGCCGTCGAAGTCGAGGTTGAACCGCGAGAGCGCGTGCTTGGCCGTGAGATCGATGGTGGCGACGCCGTCGAGCACGTCGGTCTCGGGGTCGTAGGACAGCTCGAGGCCGTAGTGCGAGACGTCGTAGCCCTCGTTGCCGTCCATCGGGAAGTAGGGGTCGCCGACGCCAGGGGCCCCCGGCGGGTTCTGCACCCCTTCCGCGGGCGTCTCCTGCGCGCCCACCGGCGCGGGTGCGACGGTGACGAGCGAGGCCGCGACGGCGAGGCCCAAGCCCACCGCCAGGCCGGCCCGCACGGGTCGACGACCACTGGTGGCCGGTGTACCCCTCCGACCTGCGCTGGTTCGCATCATGTCCGCCACCCCTCGTCCCTTCGCGCCGACCCTGGCGTGCCTTCGCGGGGACGGTCCCCTCGGCGGTCGGTCCGTCGACGCTAGCGCACGACCTCCGTCGCTGGGCGGCCGGCGCACCTCGGGTGACGGCGCGCCACCCGAGCGCGCCGACCTCAGTTCGTGGTGACGTCGTCAGTTCGTGGTGACGTCGTCGGGGTAGAGCGCGTACCGGGACAGCGGGCCCGCCTGGCGGGCCAGCACCGATCGCCAGAGGGCGCTGGGCGACGGGACGAAGGGGTCGTCGGGCAGGGGGTCGACCACGAACCACGAGCCTTCATCGATCTCGGCCTCGAGTTGGCCGTCGGTCCAGCCCGCGTACCCGGCGAAGCAGCGCAGGACCACGTCGAGGCCCACCTCGTCGCGGTCACCGTCGAGGTCCAACATGGCGACGCCGGGCACGGCGGTGGTGGCCAGCAGGTCGTTGTCGCCGGGATCGCCGCCCGCGTCGCTGTCGGTGCGGGCGAGGCAGATCACCGCGTTGGGCTGCACCGGGCCGCCGAGGAACATCGCCTTCGGCACCGCCGCGCGGCTGTCCCACTGGGGCAGCACCTCGTCGACGGGGAGCTCGCTGGGACGGTTGAGCACCAGGCCCAGGCCCCCCTCGGGGCCGTGCTCGATCATCAGGATCACGGTGCGCTCGAAGTTGGGGTCGGCCAGCATCGGCGACGCCACGAGCAGCCGCCCGCGGAGGGTGGCGGTGCCCAGATCGGCCTCGTTGGGCTCGTCCCGTTCGTCCACCGCTCCATAGTGGCCCGCGTCGGCGGCCACTGCTTACCCTGCGTCGGTGCTGACCGCCACGCTGCTGGCGCTCGCCGCCGCGGTGCTGCACGCCGGCTGGAACTTCCTGGTGAAGACCAGCGACGACCGCGACCTCGCCGCGTGGGCGCAGTTCCTCGCCGGCACGCTGTTGTTCGCGCCGGTCCTGGTGCTGATCGGACCGCCGGGCATCGCGACGGGCCCGTTCCTGGTGGCCTCGGGGCTCATCCACGTCGGCTATGTGGCGGCGCTGGTGGCCGCCTACCGCCACGGCGACTTCTCGCTCGCCTACCCCCTGTCGCGTGGCACGGGCGCGCTGTTGGCCGCGCTCGGCGGGGTGCTGCTGCTGGGCGACCACCTGCCGTGGCCGGCGTGGGGGGCCATCGGGGTCGTGGCCCTCGGGCTGTCCCTGTTGGTGGGACGGGGGACACCGCTGGTCGAGTTCCGCTTCGCGCTGCTGACGGGGGTCACGATCGGCGTGTACACCCTGGTCGACTCGGCCGGCTCACGGCGGGCCACCGACGGGCTGTCCTACGGCATCGCGGTCACGGCCTGCTCGGCGGTTGCGCTCTCGGCCTGGGGCCTGGCCAGGGGCCGGGGCCCGGCCCTGATGCGCTCGGTGCGACCCCACTGGTGGCGCTACCTGGTGGCCGGTGGGTGCCTGACGGGCGCCTACTCGCTGGTGCTGGTGGCGGTGCGCTTCGCGCCCGTGGGCTACGTGGCGGTGCTGCGCGAGTCGTCCATCGTCCTCGGGGCCTACGCCGGCTGGGTGTTCCTCGGGGAACGGCTCGGCGGTCGGCGCCTGGCCGCGTCGCTGGTCGTCACCGCCGGTCTGGTCGGCCTGATCCTGGCCCGCTGACGGCCCGACCGCCGGCAGGCGCGAACTGGCACCGGATTTCGGTGCCAGAGGCCCGAAATCCGGTGCCAGAACGGAACGGCCGTGGGCTACAGGGTCTTCAGCAGGATGCCGTCGCCCTGACCGCCGCCGCCGCAGAGGGCGGCGGCGCCCATCCCGCCACCGCGGCGGGCGAGCTCGTGCAGGATGGTGATGGCCAGGCGGGTGCCGGACATGCCGACCGGGTGCCCGATGGCGATGGCGCCGCCGTTGACGTTGGTGACGTCGCCGGTGATGCCCAGGTCGTTCATCGAGGCCACACCGACGGCGGCGAAGGCCTCGTTGAGCTCGAACAGGTCGACGTCGGACACCGACTTCCCGGCCTTGTCGAGCGCGGCCAGGATGGCCCGGGCGGGCTGGCTGAGCAGCGACGCGTCGGGACCGGCCACCTGGCCGTAGCCCACGATCTCGCCGAGCGGGGCGACGCCCAGCTCGTCGGCCTTGGCCTTCGAGGTGACGATGACCGCGGCGCCGCCGTCGGAGATCTGCGAGGCGTTGCCGGCGGTGATGTTGCCCGCCTTGTCGAACGCCGGGCGCAGGCCGGCCAGCGACTCGACGGTGGTGTCGCCGCGGACGCCCTCGTCGGTGGTGACCACCACGGGGTCACCCTTGCGCTGGGGCACCTCGACGGGGACGATCTCGTCGTCGAACTTGCCGTCCTTGTGGGCCCGGGCGGCGCGCTCGTGGCTGGCGGCCGCCAACTCGTCCTGCGGCTCGCGGGCCAGGCCGGCGGAGGCGGCGTACTTCTCGGTGCCGGCACCCATGGCCACCTGGTCGAAGGCGCAGAAGAGGCCGTCGAACATCATCGAGTCGACCACCGACTTGTCGCCGAGGCGGTAGCCCTGGCGGGCGCCCGGCAGCAGGTAGGGGGCGTTGGTCATCGACTCCATGCCACCGGCGACCACGATGTCGGCGTCGCCGGACTGCACCATCTGGTCGGCCAGGTAGATCGAGTTGAGCCCCGACAGGCAGACCTTGTTGATGGTGCTGGCGGGCACGCTCATGGGGATGCCGGCGTTGACCGCGGCCTGGCGGGCGGTGATCTGCCCGGCGCCGGCCTGCAGCACGTGGCCCATGATCACGTAGTCGACCTGCTCGGGCGAGAGGCCGGCCTTGGCGAGGGCGGCCTTGATGGCGAACCCCCCGAGATCGGTGGCCGCGAAGGACGACAGTGCGCCCGACAGCTTGCCGACAGGGGTGCGTGCCCCTGCGAGAATTACGGAACCAGCCATGGGTTAGATCCTCCCCGAAGCGTTCTGGTGGAGCGGAGTGTACGGGGGCCTCACGCTGGAGCGAAAGCCGACGCGGTCTCCCGGGGCAGGGTGTGCACACGTCGCTGGGCGCTCGGACGGCGCCGCGTTCGCGACCGATCGGCGTGTCGGCGCGCCCGGGATCGGTGGGTCAGGCCTCGTCGTCGTGCTGCATGGCGCTCTGGACGGCTCGGCCGATCGCGTCGCGGACGATCTCGGTGAGCGGGTCGTCCTGGCCGTCCGGCGATCCGTCCGTGGCGGCTGCGGCCCCGTCGAGGGCTGCCTCCGCGGCGACCGGCTCGGTCGGCGCCGGCTGGTCGGCCGTGGCGGGAGCCTGATCGAGGGCGGTGTCGGGGGCGGTGTTGGGGGCGGTGTCGGGGGCGGTGTCGGGGGCCTGCACCGGGTGGTCGACCAGCGGCTCGGCGGTGGCGACGGCGCCGCGGTCGCCGAACAGGTCGTCGACCCGGCTCGAGGCGGGGGCCGGCCCGGGCCAACCCGCCGGCACGGCCGGCTCGCCACTGTCGGACCGCGTGTCGTCGGTGAGGTCGATCACGGCTCCACCGGGCGCCTGGGGCGTGAGGTCGAGGACGGGCTCGGCGGCATCGGTCGAGGCGCCGGTCTCGGCGGTGATCCCGGTCTCGGTGTCGGCGGTGATCCCGGTGTCGGCGGGGGCGTCGACGTCGGCACCCTTGCCGGCCAACCGGGCCAGCGTGGCGGCGAGGTCGGTGTGGACCGAGGTGAGGCGGGCGCGGAGGGCGTCCTCGGTGGTGCGGGCCTGCTCGATCTGGCGGTTGGCCTCGTCGAGTCGGCGGTCCGCCTCGGCCAGGATCTCCTGGGCGCGGGCCCGGGCCGCGATCTCGGCCTGCTCGGTGATGGCCACGATGCGGCGTTCGGTGTCGGCCACGTGCGCGTCGGCCTTCGCCTTCGCCTCGGCGAGCGCCTGGTCGGCCTGGCGCCGGCTCAGGTGCGCCTCGTTGGCCCGCTCGGCGGCGTAGGCGTCGGCCTCGACCCGCACCCGGGCGGCATAGTCGTCGGCCTCGCGGCGCAGCTCCTCGACATCACGCTCGGCCTGCTTGCGGATCAGCGCGGCGTCGAGCTCGGCCTCGTGGCGGAGAGTGGCGACCGAGTTGTGCGCGGTGCGCAACACGTCGGCCACCTCGCTGCCCAGGCGGTTGTAGTCGTCGTCGCCGGTGCCGGTGGGCTGGTCGAGCGCGAACAGCTGCCCGCCGCTCGCGGTGTCGGCCGCGGGCCGTGACCCGACGGTGGGGGGCTCACGGCGGGGGAGCGGTGCGGGCGCCACGGCCGGCGTGGCGGTGGCGCCCGAGCCGGCGGCCGCGGCCAGCTGCTGCAGTTGGCGGTAGTCGGTGGCCACCTGGCCGAGGAACCGGTCGACCTCGACCTTGTCGTAGCCCCGTCGCGCCACCTTGAAGATGTGCGCCTCGATGTCTTCGGGTGTGAGTGCCATCGCCCGTTCCTCTTCGCTTCTCCTGGCTGTCCCAGCCGGATCCGACTCGCCGGTTCGGTCCGTGCCGTGACCACTGAGCGTAGCGCGTGAATGCTCTCCGTGGTAGTGGCAGATCCGCCGAAATCGCACTCGGCGGCGGGTCGGCCACTAACTTCGACGCCATGGAGAGAATTCTCGAAGCCATCTCAGCGGGCGCCTCGGGTGACGAGATCGCCGCGCTGCCGATCCCCGAGTCGTATCGCGCCGCGTTCGTCCGCAAGGACGAGATCGCCATGTTCGAGGGCGTCGCGTCCGAGGACAAGGACCCGCGCCAGTCGCTGCACGTGGACGACGTGGCCACCCCCGAGCTGGCCCCCGACGAGGCCTACGTGGCGGTGATGGCCAGCTCGATCAACTTCAACACCGTGTGGACCTCGATCTTCGAGCCGCTGCCCACCTTCGGGTTCCTGGCCCGCCTGGGCAAGGAGAGCGTGTGGGGCAAGCGCCACGACCTCGACCACCACGTGGTGGGGTCGGACGCGTCGGGCGTGGTGCTGCAGGTCGGCTCCGCGGTCCGCAACTGGAAGCCGGGCGACAAGGTCACCGTCCACTGCAACCACGTCGACGACCAGGACCCGTCGGCGCACGACGACTCGATGCTGGCCACCAACCAGCGCATCTGGGGGTTCGAGACCAACTTCGGGGGCCTGGCCGACCTGGCGGTGGTGAAGGCCAACCAGCTCATGCCCAAGCCCGCCCACCTCACCTGGGAGGAGGCGGCCTGCAACGCGCTCACCAACTCCACCAGCTACCGCATGCTGGTGAGCCCCAACGCGGTGCAGGTCAAGCAGGGCGACGCGGTGCTGGTGTGGGGCGCGGTCGGCGGCCTGGGCGGCTACGCCGTGCAGTACGTCCTCAACGCCGGCGGCACCCCCGTGGGCGTGGTGTCCTCGCCCGAGAAGGCCGAGCTGCTGCACGAGCTCGGCGTCGAGCACACCATCGACCGCAAGGCCGCCGGCTACCGGTTCTGGAAGGACGAGCACACCCAGGACGAGTCCGAGTGGCGGCGCCTGGGCAAGGACATCCGGGGCCTCATCGGCCGCGACCCCGACGTGGTGTTCGAGCACCCCGGGCGCCAGACCTTCGGGGCATCGGTGTTCGTCGCCGCCCGCGGCGGCACGATCGTCACCTGCGCCGCCACCAGCGGCTACATGATCGAGTACGACAACCGCCACCTGTGGATGAAGCTCAAGCGCATCGTCAGCTCGCACTTCGCCAACTACAAGGAGGCGTGGGACGCGAACCGTCTCATCAGCGAGGGGCGCATCCAGCCCATCCTCTCGGCGGTGCACCCTCTCGACAGCGTGGGCGAGGCCGCCTACCAGGTCCACCACAACCTGCACGAGGGCAAGATCGGCGTGCTCTGCCTCGCCCCGGAGGAGGGCCTGGGCATCGACGACCCCGAGTTCCGTGCCAAGGTGGGCGAGGACAAGATCACCCTGTTCCGCCGTCACGGCGCCTGAGCGGTGACGCGGCGGAGCGGAGCGGAGCAGCGCCGAGGACGGACCGGATCCCGAAGGGGTCCCGACGAAGGAGGGACGAAGCCAGCATGACGCCAGTCACCGCCCGGATGCCGGGCCAGGACGACGAGGACGCCCAGCAACAGCAGTCGGGGCAGGGCCAGGGCCCGTTGCTCACCGAGATCGACCACGTGGCCATCGCGGTCAACGACCTCGGCGCCGCCATCGACTACTACCGCGAGACCTTCGGCGCCACCGTCGAGCACCGTGAGGTGGTCGACAGCGACGGCGTGGAGGAGGCGCTGCTGGCGGTCGCCGAGTCCTTCATCCAGCTGCTCACCCCCACCCGCGACGACTCGCCGGTGGCCAAGTACCTGGAGCGCAAGGGCGAGGGCCTGCACCACATCGGCTACCGCGTCGACGACTGCGCCGTCGCGCTGCAGGCGGTGAAGGACCAGGGCGGGCGGGTGATCGACGAGGCCCCTCGACCGGGCTCCCGCGGCACCACCGTGGCGTTCGTCCACCCCAAGACCGCCTTCGGCACCCTCATCGAGCTGGTCCAGGAATAGCGAGCTGGTCCAGGAACAGACAGCCCCAGGGAGACCCCGATGGCCCGTATCGACCCGCTGACACAGTCCGACGACCCGATCGGCCAGAAGATCATCGAGGGTGCGCAGACCACCGGGGAGGCCTCGCCGGCCAACCTGTTCGGCACCCTTGCCCACCACCCCGAGCTGGCGCGGCGGGCCCTCCGTCTGGGCCGGGTGTTCCTGTTCGAGGGCACGCTCGACCCGAGGGTGCGCGAGATCGCCATCCTGCGCACGGCGTGGCGCACGGGCGCCGAGTACGAGTGGGGCCAGCACACCCTGCTGGGGCGAGCGGTCGGCCTCACCGACGGCGAGATCCGGGAGCTCATGACGCCGGCGCTCGTCGGCGGCTGGGCCGACCTCGAGCGGGCCGTCGTGGACGCGGTGGACGACCTGTGCGCGCACGACAACGTCTCCCGCGACACCTGGATCGCGCTCGAGGCCGGCTACGCCGAGCCCCAGCTGATCGAGCTCACCCTGCTGGTCGGCTACTACCGCATGCTCGCCGGCCTGATGAACTCGGTCGAGGTCGACCTGGACGACGGCGTCCCCGGCTGGTCCTGACCTCCTGCCGCCACGTGCCCGCTGCCGGCGGCAGTTCGTTCTGGTGGCTGGATCGTGTCGTGACCGTGGCGTTCGAGCCACCGGAATGGCCGGATCAGGTGCGGGAGGACGGTCGCACGCGGCGCCGGCGCAGGCGCCGGGCGAGGCGGCCGAAGGCGCCGCTGAGGCCGTCCTGGTACACGATGGCCACCACGATCAGCACCACGCCGTTGAGCGCGAACTGGTACTGCGAGGTGGCGTCGCCACCGGTGAGCTGGGTGACCACGCCGCCCTGGGTGAGGCCGCCACCGATCAGCGCGCCGGCGATCGCGGCCACGCCGCCGATGTAGGTCACCGCGAGGTACCCGAGGGACTGGAAGACGGTGAACGAGCTCACCGACAGGTTCTGGCGCTGGTAGGCCAGGAGCGACCCGGCGATGCCGACGAGGAACGACGAGATGGCGAAGGCGGCCAGCTTGGATCGGGCCACGTCGACGCCGGCCGCCGCCGCGGCCCGCTCGTTGGCCCGCACCGCGAGCCAACGCAGACCGGTGGGGCTGCGCCGCAGGTTGGCCACGAACACCCCGCACACCGCCACGACGAGCACGCAGAGCAGTCCGAACACGGGGCGCGGGAAGGCGTCACCGCGGGCGGCGATGCCCAGGTCGAGGCCGAAGAGGGTGGGTTCGGGGACCGACGTGCCCCCGAGGCCGCCGGTGAACCAGTCCCACTTGAACAGCAGCTCCTCGATGGCCACCGCCGCCGCCAGGGTGACGATCGCCAGGTTGAGCCCCCGCACCCGCACCGCGGGCAGGCCGGCAAGTAGCCCGACCGCGGCCGCCACCAGCGCGCCGAGCAGGGGGGCGAGGGGGAACGGCACCGCGAAGTCCTCGCTCAGCTTCACCATCGAGAACGCGGCGACGCCGGCGAAGGCCAGTGGCGCCAGGGAGATCTGGCCCACGTAGCCGGTCAGCACCACGATCGACAGGCACACCAGGGTGGCGATGGTGGTGGTGATGATGGCCATCCGCCCGTCGGTGCCCAGCACCAGAAGCCCCACGGTGGCGGCCGCGGCCAGGCCGATCGCGGTGGGGACCGCCCCCACGGGACGGGGTGAGCGGGGGAAGCGCCCCACCGTCAGCGCCCCCCGCTCGGGCAGGGTCTGGCCCCGCACCGCCATGGTCACCAGGATCACGACGAACGGCAGCCCCTGCTGCAGCCCCACCCGCGGCAGCCAGGTCCAGTCGCCCTGGAGCCGTACGAGGGCGGCCTGTCCGAGGCCGATGGCGATGCCGGCGACGGCCACCACCACGAACGACTCGAAGCCGCCCACCAGGGCCGCCGCCAGCGCGGGGACGATCAGGAACGTGACCTCGGCGGGCGAGAGGCGCACGATGCCGGCGCCCGACACGGCGATCACCGCACCTCCGGCCAGCGCCCCTGCGATCATCCAGTTGAGGGCCCCCACCCAGTCGGGGGAGATGCCGATGAGCACGGCGCCCTTCTCGTTCTCGGACGCGGCACGCGTGCTCAGCCCGAACCGGGAGTAGCGGTAGAGCGCCCAGAGGGCGGCGGTGGTGGCGATGGTCAGGAGCAGCAGCCAGAACCGGTCCTGGGGGATCGTGGTGTGCAGCACGGACACCGGTCGCGACGGCAGCACGTGCTCGGTGACCCGCCCGGTGGCCGCGCCGGCCCCACCGAAGCGGATGCCGGCCAACGCCAGGAGGTACAGCAGCAGGCCGAGCGACGCCACCACGCGCGCCAGTGCGGGCGCGTGCCGCAACGGCCGGAAGACGAGCACGTAGATGACCAGGCCACCGATGGCGCCCAGCGCCAGGCAGATCGTGAGCGCGGTGGCCACCGTCGGCACCCCGGTGGTCAGCCCCGTCGCCGGGTCGGTGTGCACGGGGAACAGCGACACGTGGTCGGGCAGGCCCAGGATGGGAAGGACCAGGTCGCCGGTGCGGCGGAGGGCGAAGTAGGCGAACGCCACGTACATGCCGAACGCGGCGTGGGCGAAGTTCACGACCCCCGAGGCGCGGTAGGCGACCACCAGGCCCAGGGCCAGGCTGGCGATGACGGCCCCGGTGCCGAGGCCGAGGAGGAGTTGCTCAGCCATCGGCCCGCAGGATCGCGGGTACGTCGACCCACCCGTCGGACACCTCGGCCAGTGCGCCTTCGCGCTGTTCGACCAGCACCTGCTGTGGCGCGCACAGGGCCGGGAGCCCTGGGACCTGGGGGGTGGCGCAGGTGTACGGGTGCCCGTTGAAGCTGGGCACGTCGACCGACGAGCGGAAGGCGTCGATGATGGCGGCGGGCGTGACCTGGTCGGCCCCGAGGCGCTGCAGCACCGCGTACAGGTTCATCAGCCCCCGGAACGACACCGTGCCGGCGCCGGCCGGCGCGAGGCCGTCGCCGTACTTCAGGACGGCCAGGTTGTAGAGCTGGGCGTCCACCGAGTTGGTGCTGCCCGCCTCGGCCTGCAGCCGGCCCTCGATGTTGAAGATGCGGCCCTCGGTGGCGTCGCGGCCGGCGTCGGTGATGATCGACGGCGCCGCGCAGGCGCCCACCAGGAACATCGGCGCGGTGATACCCAGGTCGTGGGCGCCCTGCATCGCCGGGACGCACGAACTGTCGGCCGCGCCCACCAGGATGGCGTCGGGATCGCCCTGGTTGGCCTCCTGGAGGACCGGCAGGAAGTCGGTGGTGGACAGGCCGAAGGGCACCTCGTGCACCTCGTCGATCCCCAGGTTCTGGGCCACGGTGACCCCGTAGTCCTGCGCCGCGCTCTGGATCGGCGGGTACTCGGCGTAGGCGATGGCGATGCGGTCGGCGTGCAGGTTGTCGGCCGCGTACTGGGCGAACGCGGTGAACGCGCCGGCCATGCCCCCGCTGAACTGGAACGAGATCGGGCTGCGCTCCTCGTCCAGATTGATGGGGATGCCGCCCACGTAGGGCAGGTCGTTCTGCTCGAGGATGGGGATCGACCCGTTCGAGGTGATGTCGATGCCGCCCAGCACCGCCACGACGTCGTCGCTCACCATCTGTTGGGCGCAGGCCTGTGACCGCTCGACCGAGAAGTTGGTCACGCAGGCGTCGAGCTCGAGGGGACGGCCGTCCACGCCGCCGAGCTCGGTGTTGATCCACTCGATCCCCGCCTCGACCGCGAGCCGCAACTCCGGGAACGAGCCCAGCGGGGTGTCCTCCTGGTTGATCATGCCGACGCGGAGCGGCTCGCCGGTGGCCTCGGTGGCCTCGTCGGGCACGGTGCCGAAGCTGGCCTCCTCGCCGGCGAACCCCTCGATGACCGCGCCATCGGGTGCGGTCGTGGGGATGGTGGCGCCGGTCCGGTCGGAGGCCGGCGGCCCCGTGGCCGACCGCTGCACCGTCTCGGTGCACGCGGTGGCGGCCGTCACGAGCATCGCGACCAGCGCGAGGGCGACGAACGTCGTGCCCCTGCGTGCGTGTCGAGCCACCGGTTCCCCCCGTTGAACACCGTTCAGGGCCCGAAGGCTACTCACCGGCGGCGCCTTGCGACCGCCCACCACGCGCCGGCGCCGGCGCCGGGTGGCGCCGCGCCGGTCAGACCCGTCGGAGCGCGGCCGAGAGGTGGTGCTGCAGCGGCTGGCCGACCGCGGCCATGCGCACGGTGTAGGTGAGGCGGTCGCCGGCGACCTCGATGGTGCGCTCGACCGCGGCGACCTCCTTCGCGGTGGGGGTGCGGCCCACCTGGGTGCTGGCCAGGTCGATGCGGGTGCCGATCACCGTTCCCGTGGCGATCTCGGTGATGCCGGTGGGGTGGGCGAGTGCCAGCTCGACCCGGTCGGCGCCCACCGGCCGGAAGTAGCCCATCTCGGCGTGCAAGGGCCGGCCGTCGTCGGCGTGGCGGGTGCGTTGGGTGTAGACGAGGAACGGCTTGCCCACGTGGCGGAACGAGATCTCCTCGTGGTAGCCGAACGACTCGATGGTGGGGTACTCGCCCTCTCCCTCACCCACCCAGTCGCCCAGCAGGAACGCCAGTGGCTCGAGCGGGGGCACCAACCCGGGAGCGTCCATCAGCGCTGGTCTATCACCGCTGGTCCGACACGAGGGAAGCGGGGCAGAGCCCGACGGTGACCGGCCAGTCGACGACGAGCGTCTCGTCGCCACGGACGAACGCTTCGTGCTCGGTGGTGCCGTCCGCAGACCACCGGATCACCTGCACGCTCGGCTCGACGGGGTCGACGATCCAGTACGCCTCGACGCCGCTGTCCCGGTACGCGGCCCGCTTGGTGTTCGGGTCGATGAGGCGCGAAGACGGTGAGATGACCTCGATGACGAGGAGGGGGAGCGCCTCGTCGAAGCGCTTGCCACCCATGTCGGCCGTCCGGGCCAGCACCGCATCGGGCGCCACCATGGTCGCGGGTCCCAGCACCACGTCGACCGGCCCAGGGAGCACCTCGAGGTCCGGTGGGCAGGCGGCGGCGAGCAGAAGGGTGATTCGCATGACGGCGCGCTGGTGCAACTTCGTGGGCGACGGGCTCACGATCAGGGTCCCGTCGATCAGCTCGTACCGGAGGCCGTCGTCGTCCGGGAACTGATCGAGGTCGTCGATGGAGAAGGGGTGCCCGTGAGCCACGGCGATGCTCATGCGCCGAGGGTATGCAGGGAATGCCACCGGGGCAACGGTCGCACGCCGCCGCCGACGTCCGGGTCCGCAGGCGTCACCAAGGGCATCAGGTGCGTTTGATCGGACTGGCCCTCATTCCGTGCCGCGGCGGCGTGACGATTCCTCGGATTTGCTCCGCGGATCTACCCGCAGAGGCCCTTTCTTGTCAGACCTCCCGGGGAGAATGGGGTCATGTTCGATCTGGTCGCCGAGCTCGAAGTGAACGTGAAAGAGCTCGCCGCTGAGGACCGGGCGGGGTGGCCCGGGGCGGCCCGGACCGACCGGTTGACCGGGCTGTTGGGGGTGCGGGAGCGGTTCGAGGTCCAGATGGTCCGGGCGGTCGCCGAGTGGGACGCGGCGCAGGCGTGGGCGCTCGATGGCGCGGTGACGCCGGTGTCGTGGGTGATGGCGCGGTTCCCCATCACCCGCGCCGACGCCCTGAACCTGGTGAAGCTGGGGTCGCTGTACCACCGGTACCCGCAGATCGCCGCCGCGCTCGACGGCGCCGAGATCACGTTGGTGCACCTCGGGCGGATGGCCCGGGCGGAGAGGAACCGGGTGGCAGCGTTCGAGGCGTGCGCCGACGCCATCCTCGAGGCGGCCCTGCGCATGGAGACCTTGGACGAGTTCGCGGCGTTCATCGCCGAGTGGATCGGGATCGTCGACGACCGCGAACCCCCCGACGACACCAAACGCGGCTGGTTCACCCGCAAGGGGTTCGCCGGGCTCGCGTCGGGTGAGCTCATGTCGTCCGAGGAGAACCTCGCGCTGATCCGCTCGGCGCTGGATCTGCACGACACCCCTGATGCTCCCGACTGCCCCGAGGGGCCCCGAACCAAAGCGCAGCGCGACCACGACGGCCTGATGGACATCATCCGGCTGTTCCTGGCCGACCAGCTCGACGGCGAGGCCGATCCCGCCGGCGGCGCCGACATCATCCTCGACCCCACTACTGCGGCCGAACTGATGGCGAACGCCCACGACCGGCTCGACCTCGACGCCCCCGACCCCCTCGACGAGCTCCTCGCCCCGTACCGGCCTGAGCCCGCCCATGAACACGACGGGTGCTGCGACCACGACCGCGACGGCGACGAGCGCGTGTGCGAGCTCACCACCGGCCAGAAGGTCACGCTCGCGTTCGCCGCCGCCATGTTGTGCACCGGGTGGACCCGGCGCGTCCTCTACGACCCCCGCACGGGCGTCATCGTCGACATGGGGCGGCGCGCCCGCCTCTTCACCCGCGCCCAACGCCGAGCCCTCATCTACCGAGACCGCGGCTGTGTGTTCCCCGGCTGCGACCGCCCCGCGAAATTCTGCGACGCCCACCACATCAAACCGTGGGAGGAGGGCGGCCTCACCGACCTCATCAACGGTGTGTTGCTCTGCCGGCGTCACCACACCCTCGTCCACAGAGGCTGGGACCTCGCCCGTGACGCCCACACCGGCATCGTCACCGTCACCAGCCCCGATGGCCGCACCTTCACCCGCCAGCCCTCGGCGAGAGGCAGACCCGGCCGCTGCACCTTCGAACAACACCCACCCGACCGACAACCCTCCCGGTGTTGACCGTTCCTTCGGACCGTTGACGCTGCCAGGCGAATGGGCATCCAACCCCTCGCACGCGTCAGGAGGAATGACGCGTTCGATTGCGCCTGAGCGCTGCGATGTGACGCAGGAACAACGATCGCGGCGCGGTCACAGCTCCGGCGTACCGCCATCGAGACCGGGCGATGGCGTGCCTGGCGGACAGCGGAGGAGCACACAAGATGAGTGACACCCCACAGGGGCCTGATTGGGAGAAGGGCTCGGACGGCAAGTGGTACGCGCCAGGCGTTCTCAGCGCCGCTGGTTGGTGGAGGGCACCAGACGGCGTGTGGTACCCGGGATCCGCCGCTCCCGGGTCGGCAGCGCCGACCCCGGTGAGCTGGCAGCCGCCGCCGAAGACGGGTCCGACCTTCGGGGATCACGTGAAGAAGGCGGCGCTCGTACTCTGGGCTGCGTTCCGCCGGCTGCCCGCCCGTACCCAGGGGATCATCGTCGGAGTCGCGGGGGTTGTGATCCTCGCCCTCATCGTCATCTCGGCGGTCACGGCACCGGATGCACAGGATGACAACGCATCCGCACCGAGCGAGACGACGACGACAACCATTCCGCCAGCCGAGGTCACGGAGGTCCTTGTCCCGACAACGACGACCGCCGAGGGGCCATCAGCCGACATCGACCTCTCCCAGCCGTCCATCAGCGTCGAGGACGCTACGAGCGTTGACATCTCCGGCTCCACGGCACCGGGGTCGACAGTCACGGCCGAATGGGACGACGGGAACGCCACGGTGACCGCAGGGGCTCGAGGGAACTTCACCCTGACGATCGACGGTCTCGACACGGAGGGTGTCGTGGATGTCAGCCTCACCTCCGAGGCGCCCGGGGGCGACACCGCCGAATCATCCGTGAGTGTCACCCGTACCGTCAGTGAGAACACGTTCAAGTTCTTCACCCGCCGCATCCCCTACGACGAACTGGTTCGAGATCCCAACGCCTTGATCGGTGAGACCGTCAACTATCGAGGGCAGGTGTTCCAGTACGACTCGGTCACGAGCACCGCCGCGATGCTCGTCTCCGTCACCGACGAGGACTTCGGATTCTGGACCGACAACGTCTTGGTCACCCTCGATCCCGCGCTTGGGGCCAACATCGACAACGACGACATCATCGACGTCTGGGGGACCGTGACGGGGGCGCAGACGTACGAAACGGCGATCGGGGGCAGCAACACCGTTCCGACCGTCGACGCGCGCTACATGACGCTCGTGGAGAAGCAATAGCCGCGCCGCATTGGATGCAGGCAGCCACGACGTGTTCGTCCAAGAGGTCTGCGCCCCGATCAGCAGGAGCGGGCCAGGTCGGCGAGGAAGGCGACCACCAGGTCGGGGTCGGCGAGGAACGGGGAATGGTCGGTGTCCCACTCGACCCGGTCGGTGCATCGGTCGGCGAGGATGCGTTGCAGATCGGGGTGCACGGCGTTGTCGCGGGCGCAGATCACGTAGGTGGACGGGCGCTCACGCCAGGCCACGCGCGTCGGGCTCTGGCCCATGTTGGACAGCGGCTGGGGGGTGAGGCGGCGGGCGGCGGCGGCAGCAGCGGCGGGCGGGCACTCGTTGTAGAAGAGGGCGATCGCACCTTCTGCACTGACCGTGGCCGAGCCGTCCTCGAGCATGGTCATGACATCCGCGAACTCGGGCCGGCCGCGGTGGTCGATGGCGGCGGTGCGGGGGTCGTCCAGCGCCGCCCCCATCATGGTCTCGCCCTCGTCCAGGTTGAGGGCCGCGAGGTAGACGAGGCGGGCGACGGTGGGGTGCAGGCCGGCCTCGGTGATGACGGCACCGCCGTAGGAGTGCCCGACCAGGACGACAGGGTCCGCCTCGACGGTGGCCAGCGCGTCGAGCGCGGCGCTCACCCGGGCGGCGTCGCCGTACAGGTCGGTGAGCGGACTGGTGTCGTCGCCGTGGCCCGGCAGGTCGATGGCGTCGACGGTCACTCCCGCGGCTCGAAGTCCCTCGACGACCGGGTCCCAGCACCACGCCCCGTGCCACGCCCCGTGCACCAGCACCACCCGTGCGCTCACCCACCCGACGCTAGCCCGCGGCCCCTCGGCGCCGGGCGGGTGGTCATGTCAAGATCGCCGCCGTGAGAGTGCACCTGGTCGACGGCACGTACGAGCTGTTCCGCTACTTCTTCGCGCTGCCGTCGCACGTCACCGGCGCGGGCGAGGAGGTGTCGGCCACCCGAGGCGTGGTGGGCTCGATGCTGCAGTTGCTCGAGGAGGGCGCCACCCACCTGGCCGTGGCCACCGACCACGTGATCGAGTCGTTCCGCAACGACCTGTGGGACGGCTACAAGGACGGCTCGGGCGTCGACCCGGCGCTGTACGCGCAGTTCCCGATCCTCGAGGACGCCCTCACCGCCGCCGGCATCACCGTGTGGGCCATGGTCGAGTTCGAGGCCGACGACGCCCTCGGCGCCGGGGCCGCCATGGCCGCCGCCGACCCCCGGGTGGAGCAGGTGCTGATCTGCACGCCCGACAAGGACCTGGGCCAGTGCGTCACCGACGACGGCCGCATCGTGCAGTACGACCGTCGCAAGCAGCAGATGGTCGACCGCGCCGGCGTCATCGAGAAGTTCGGCGTGCCCCCCGAGTCGATCCCCGACTACCTCGCGCTGGTGGGCGACAGCGCCGACGGGTTCCCCGGCCTGCAGGGGTGGGGCGCGAAATCAGCGGCGGCGGTGCTGGCCCGATACGGCCACCTCGAGGACATCCCGCCCGCCGCCGGGCAGTGGGACGTCACCGTGCGGGGCGGCGCCAAGCTGGCGGTCACCTTGCAGCGCCAGTACGACGAGGCCCTCCTGTTCCGCCGGATCGCCACGATCGAACAGGACGCACCGGTGTCGGCCTCGGTCGACGACCTGTGCTGGACCGGCCCGACCCCCGAGTTCGCCGCGATGTGCGAGCGCCTCGACGCGCCGGCCTTCGTCCACCGCGCCGAGCGCCTTGCCGCCGCCCGCAACTGACCGGCGCCGCCGGAGGCAGCTCACTACGCTGAGGCGATGCGACGCGGTCGGCGGCGACAGGTTGTGGGGGGCCTCGCGACGCTGGCGATCGCGGGTCTGACGTTCGTCACCGGGGTGATGCCGGGTGCCACCGCGGCGCCGGCGCCGGCGACGCCACCGGCGGCCGAGGGCGGCGGCTGGAGTCAGGTGAGTGCCGGCTACTACCACACCTGTGGCATCAAGCTCGGTGGCCACCTCTTCTGCTGGGGGCAGGACAGCCGGGGGCAACTCGGCAACGGCGGCGCCAACACCAACGCCGCGGTGCCGGTCGAGGTGTCGGGCGGCGCCACGTGGAAGTCGGTCAGCGCCGGCAGTGCCTCCACCTGCGCGATCCGGTTGACCGGCCACCTGTTCTGCTGGGGGCGAGACGACTTCGGCCAGGCCGGCAACGGTCCGGGCCTCACCGGTGATCAGACCACCCCGGTGCAGGTCGGAAGTGCCAGCGACTGGAAGTCGGTGAGCGACGGGTTGGGCGAGACCGTGTGCGGCCGCCGCGCCAACAAGCGCATCTACTGCTGGGGGCGCGACAACAACGGCCAGGTGGGCAACGGCGGCGCCACCTTCACGGACGTGACCGCACCGCAGGCGGTGGGCACCAACGCCGACTGGGCATCGGTCAGCACCGGCGGCTACCACACCTGCGGGCGCCGCACGAACGGCCGGGTGTACTGCTGGGGCGACGACGGCGAGGGCGCGGTGGGCGACGGCACGCCGGGCGTCGACCGGTCCGTGCCCACCCAGGTGGCGGGCGCCCATGCCGACTGGAAGAGCGTGGCGGCGGGCATCACCCACAGCTGTGGCATCCGCGCGTCGGGTCGCCTCTACTGCTGGGGAAGCGACATCAACGGCAACCTTGGCAACGGCGGGGCGAACACCCCCGCGTTCTCGCCGAAGCAGGTGAACGGCAACGCCACCAACTGGAAGGCGGTCAACGCCGGCAGCTACATCACCTGCGCCACCAAGACCACGGGCCGCCTCTTCTGCTTCGGCTTCGACTTCTACGGGCAGGTCGGCACCGGGGTCGGCGACCAGGTGGACAACCCGGTTCCCGTCGAGGTGGCAGGCAACGCCACCAATTGGAAGTACGCCACGATGGGCAACTACCACACCTGCGCGTTCAACGTCGACGGACGCGTCTACTGCTGGGGCTACGGCTTCTTCGGGCAGCGGGGCGACGGCCAGTTGAACAGCAACGCCCCCCAGCCCACCCCGGCCGAGGTCCCCTGACCTCGAGCGCGACGAGCTAGTCCTTCTTGGCTCGGCTGGGCGCCACCCGGGGTGGCTCGTTGGGCATCTTGGGATACACCGGCGGCCACGGTGCGTCCATGAGGCCGGCGGCCATGTCGGCCTCGGACATGGCCAGCAGCGGCTCGATCGTCTGCGGGTCGTCCTCCATCGCCGCCCACGGGTCGCCCCGCTCCTGCACCCGGGCCGGGACGGTGGCCATGGTGAGCCCCTCGGGGTCGACGTCGTCGAGGTCGTCCCAGGCGACCGGGGTCGACACCTGGCCGCCCACCCGAGGCCGCACCGACCAGGCCCCGAACACCGTCTTGTGCGGCGCGTTCTGGTTGAAGTCGACGAACACCCTCGATCCCCGCTCCTCCTTCCACCACTGGGCCGTGATGCGCTCGGGCCGGCGGCGCTCGAGCTCACGGGCCAACGCCACCGCGGCGGCGCGCACCTCGTAGGCGCTCCAGCGAGGCTCGAGGGCGACGAACAGGTGCAGGCCTCGGGACCCGGTGGTCTTCACGCCCACCGCGATGCCCAACTCGTCGAGCAGGGCCCGCACCTCGTACGCGGTCCAGCGGATGTCGTCGAAGTCGACCCCCGGCGACGGGTCGAGGTCGATGCGCAACTGGTCGGAGACGTCGACGTCGGTGGCCTTGGCCGGCCACAGGTGGAACCCGATGCAGCCCAGGTTCACCGCCCAGATCACATGGGCCAGGTCGGTGAGGACGAGCGCGTCGCTGGTGGTGCCGTTGGGGGTGCTGACCACCGTGGTGTCGAGCCAGTCGGGATGCGAGTCGGGCACCCGCTTCTGGAAGAACGACTTGCCCGACACGCCGTTGGGGAAGCGCTGCATCAGGGCGGGTCGACCGCCCACGGCCCGCATCAGCGGCTCACCCACGGCCAGGTAGAAGTCGACCAGGTCGCCCTTGGTGGCGCCCGATCCGGGGAAGTACACCTTGTCCGGGTTGGTGACGGTGACCTCGTGGCCGGCCACGTCGATGGGCGCCTCGGGGTCCACCGGATCGACCGTACCGCGCCGGCCCGACCCGATCCCGTGACCCCGATTCCTTCAGGACCGCGCGATCCGGTACGATGATCAACAACATGACCGCTCCTGACGATGCGGCACCGTTCGAAGACGTGAGTCGCCTCGGCAGGCTGTGGATCCTGGCCCTGTGCGGATACTCGCTGCTCCGGGCCGTGCTGGCCTGGCCCATCCTGATCCGGTACGGCATCAATCCCGCCCTGTTCCTGGTCCTCGACGTGGTCACCGCCTACCCCTTGGCCCTCGGCCAGGTGCGCATCGTCACCGGGTTCCGCAAGCGGGACTACGCCAGCGTGCAGTTCTGGGTGGGGGTGGCAGGCGCCAGCTTCGTCACGCCCTACGCCTATCTCTTCCTGGCCGGGCACTCCGAGATGCCGGGCTACGCCACCGCGGCGCTGGCCACCCTGGTGGCGATCATGGCCACGGCGTCGGTCCTGCGGGTCCGCCAGCAGTGCCTCGGCTGCGACCCCGTCATCGCCGAGCTCGACCTGGCCTTCGACGACGCCGCCTGACAGTGACAATGGTGAGTGGGGGCCAGCGCACCGCCGGTCTGACTGATATGAGTTCCTGAAGGGGTTGCTCTTCGGGACCAGAGGTGCCAGAAGGGAGTCCTCGTCAGCTTGAGGACTCGGCGTTGCAGCGCCGTTCCTCCCGACACCTCTGGAGGTGTTCATGGTCGCGCTCTTGGAACCGTTTTCGTCGCGCTCGTCGGGTGTGTGTCTCGAGGATCTGATCGCGGTCCCGATCGATGTCGGGAAGCACGCCGCGGTGGCCAAGGTGATCGATTTCACCGGGGCGGAACTGGCGAAGCCGTTCGAGTTCGCGCTCGACCGTTCGGGAGTGGAACTGCTGGTCCGACGCACACGGTCGGCGATGCCCGAGACGGTGTCGATGGTGCGGGTCGGTCTCGAGGCCGCCGGCCATTACCACCTCCCGTTGGCTGGCGGGGTCCTGCCTGGGAGCTGGGAGCTGCGGGTGTTGAACCCGGGGCACGTGGCGATGCAACGCAAGGTCAACGGGTCGAGAGGTGTGAAGACCGACAAGCTCGATCTCACCGCGATAGCGGACCTGTTGTTGGCGGGGAAGGGCACGATCGCGCCGCCATTC
>JBGAOY010000006.1:0-250608 GCA_044221555.1 Acidimicrobiales bacterium | reverse complement strand
CCCCGGTGTAAGGGTCACAACCTCTGGAAAGAGTGGGTCACCGCCCAGCTGCGGCGCCGACGAACACGGCCCTGAACGCAGGGCGGCCCCGACTCACGATCTCAGCGCACAGCCCGCGAGCGGACAGTCGCGGACGCGCCTCGATGACGGGTGTGGTCATCACGGACTGATGTTGGTCGGGAAGGCGGGATTTGAACCCGCGGCCTCAGCGTCCCGAACGCTGCGCGCTGCCAAACTGCGCCACTTCCCGGTGGGTAGCCGATGCTACCGGACCGCACCGCGTGTGCCCTAGTGCAATGGCCGGAGCGGTGGCTCAGGGGGGCGAGGTGAGGTCGGCGTCGGCGGTGGTGGTGTGCCCGGCGGTGACCGTCACCACCTCGGCGTCGGCGAACGCGGCACGGTCCGGCCAGTACTCGACCCGGCCGTTGGTGGCGTTGACGAAGGCCAGCCGGTAGTTGCCCGGCGCCAGGCCGTCGATCCGGTAACCGTCGACGCCGTGCGCCGTCGACTGGGCGACGAGACCGTTCGCGCCGATGGCCAGGACCCAGACGCCGGTGAAGCGGGTCGCGCCGTAGCCGGCGAAGCCCGTGATGGCGCCGGTCGTCGGGGTCAGCGCTGCGTCCACGTGGTCGGCGGGCGCGGTCACGATCGTGGCGGACCCGAGGCCCCCGCCCGGCTGATCCTGGTACCACTCGAACTCGTGCCGGCCGGGGTCGAGGAAGCCGACGACGTAGTCGCCGGCCGGCACCCCGACGCTCCAGACACCCTGCACCTCGCTGGTGCGCGAGCCCTTGACGAACGAGTAGTCGCCGGCCCTCAGGACCACGACGTGGCCGGCGCTCACGGGCGCACCGGTGCTCTGATCGGTGACGACTCCCGAGATCACCGCGGCGCTCGTCGGCGCGGCCTGTGCCGGGAGCGTCAGGTCGGCCGTGGTCGTCGCCCCCGCGGTGACCGGTACCGCCGTCGCCGACCCCGCGTCGGTGGCGGAGGGGTGGAAGCGGGGCGCGTGAGCACCCGTCGCATCCATGGCCACGAGCTGGTGCTGGCCGGCCGGGAGGGCCATGGCAAAGGTCGGTCCGGCGGTCTCGACGATGCGCTCCTGCGCGCCATGGATGTCCAACGCCATCGTCCACAGGCAGAGGCACGGTGTCGTCACCGGGTTCCCGGTGCCCACCTCGCTGACGGTCCCGACCACGTTGCCGTCGCGGCGGCTGAGCACGGAGTCCGCCCGTGCGGCGTCGGTCGTCACCGCAACGGGTGTCGGCGCGCCGTGCCAGCCCGAGTTCGGGCCCGCCAAGAGGTACAGGTACCACGTGCCAGGCGGCACCTGCACCGCGTAGTTGCCGAACGCGTTGGTGGTGGTGCCGACCACCATCGACTGGTCGCCCGCCGCGAGGACGGCGATCCTCAGGTCGGCGACGCCCTCGCCGGTGATCTGGTCCGACACGTGCCCCACGATCGCGGGCCCGGTGACGGCGACCTCGGGGAGGTGGTCACCCATCTCGCCGGGGTTGTCGCCACGGTTGCGGCTGTCCCCGAGCCCCAGCGTGCCGCCTGAGGTGACGAGGTTGCCGTTCCAGCCCCAGCACTTGATGCCGTCGTCGTCGAGCACGGCGCAGACGTGCTCGTTGCCGGCCTCGACCGCCGTCGCCGTCCGGCCCGTGCCGAGATCGACCCGTGGAAGCTGGTCGCCCATCTCGCCGGGGCCGTCACCGCGGACGACCACGTCGCCCTGGCCGAGCTGACCGGAGTCGGCCCGGCCCCAACACGTGACCGTGTGGTCGTCGAGCAGCGCGCAGGTGTGCCGGCCGCCCGCACTCACGGCGAGCGCGGTGCGGCCGGTGCCGAGGTCGACGCGTGGCAGCTGGTCGCCCATCTCGCCGGGGCCGTCGCCGCGGCTGATCGTGTCGCCGAGCCCGAGTTGGCCGTAGGAGTTGGAGCCCCAGCACTTGACCGTGTGGTCGTCGAGGAGCGCACAGGTGTGCAGGCCCCCCGTGGTGACGGCGAGCGCGGTGCGCCCCGTGCCGAGCGCCACCGAGGGCAGGAGCCCGCCCATCTCCCCCGGCTCGTCGCCTCGGGTCTCGCTGTCGCCCAGGCCCAGCTGGCCCGAGGTGTTGCCTCCCCAGCACTTGAGCTTGTGGTTGTCGAGGACCGCGCAGTTGTGCCCGGAACCTGACGAGAGGGCGATGGCCGTGCGGTTCGCCCCGAGGTTGGCGATGGGGAGGAGGTCGCCCATGTCGTTCGGATCGTCGCCGTAGTCGAGGTCGTCGCCGGTGCCGAGGAGCCTTCCTGCTCCCCAGCACTTGACGTGGTGATCATCGAGGATGGCGCAGGAGTGGTCGGAGCCGGCGCTGATGGCCGTCGCGGTGCGGCCCGTACCCAGGTCGACAGCTGGCAGTTGGTCACCCAGCTGGCCGGGCTCGCGGCCCCGATCGTTCCTGTCGCCCACACCGAGTTGGCCCCAGCCGTTCTCGCCCCAGCACTTGACGGTGGCATCGTCGAGGATCGCGCAGCCGTGGAACTGGCCGGCGGCGATCGACGTGGCGGTGCGTCCGGTGCCGAGCGGCACCGGGAGCAGCGCGCCGCCCATCTCGTTGGGGCCGTCCCCCCGGTTCTCCACGTCGCTCTGACCGAGCTGCCCGTGGATGCCGCGGCCCCAGCACCTCACCCTGCCGTCCACCAGGAGCGCACAACTGTGTTCCTGGCCGGCCGAGACCCGGAGGGTCGGCGTCACCACGGTTGCATCCGGGTCGGCCGAGACCGGCGGTGCCGGCGACCCGGCCACGAGCACGGACGCGAGCGTGAGTGTGAGCGCCACGATCGTCGCGCCCATGCGGTAGCGGAGACGCTGCACGTCGAACCCCCAGGGCCCACGATACCCGTGGGCCCCGCCGCGGGGCAGGGGTCAGCCGGCGGGGGCGGGCTGGTCGGCGCCCTCGAACCAGGTGTAGCCGGTGCGCAGCGCGAGGGCGGCCTTGCGCAGGCGGAAGGCGTCGAGGGGCTTGATGAGCCAGCCGTCGGCGTCCATGCGCCCGGCCATGAACTGGTCGTCGTGGCGGTCGAGCAGCATCAGGATGGGGCGCGACTTGAGACGGCCCGAGCCCTCCTCCTGGCGGAGGTTCAGGCAGGTGGCGAAGCCGCCCATGTTGCCGATCTGCAGGTCGAGCAGCACGAGCACCGGCTCGTGCCGGGCGACCGCGGCGATCACCTCGCGGCCACTGCGGACCCGGATCACGGTGGTGTCGTCGTCGGTGAGGGCGGCGTCGACCTCGTCGTGGATCCAGTCGGCGTCGGTGGCGAGCAACACGTTGGGCACGCCGTCACGCTACTGAGCGCGACGCCCCCGCGAAAGATCTCGGCCCGTGAACACCGCTCAGTTCGATACGGTCGCGCGGATGCTCGAGATCCAGGTGGAACAGCCGGGGCCGTACTCACTGTGCCGGCCGGTCGGTGAGCTCGACGCCTACACCGTCGGAGAGTTCCGCGAGGCGCTCAGCGGGTTGGCCACCAGCAGCCGTCTGCTGATCGACCTGTCCGAGGTGCCGTTCATGGACTCAGCCGGCCTGGGGGCCCTGATCGGCGGTATCCGGCGGGCCCGCGAGGCCGGCGGCGACGTGGCCGTCGCCTGCAGTCGGCCCACGCTCACCCGGCTGCTGCACACCACCGGCTTCGACCGCATCGTGTCGGTCACCGAGACCGTGGACAGCGCCGCCGAGGCGCTGCTCGCCCCCGCCGCCACCGACGACTGACTGCTTCCGCCCGCCCCCGGGCGCGGGCGGCGGGACGGGCGAACTGCACGCGTGTGCTGCGAGCACTCGGCCGCCGGCTTCGAGAACCTCGACGACAGAGCGCGCGGAATGGGCGCGCCATGTCGTCGAGAACGGGCGGTCGCGCCCGCTCGCACGGCATGCGGCCGAGCGCGATCCGGTCGACCCGTCCAGAGGTTGGGGCCGCCCCCTGCGTGCGCCTGGGCCCGTCGGCGCCCTGAGTTGGCTGGGTCAGAAGACGACGGTGCCCGGCAGGTCGCCGCCGGGCACCGAGGTCCACGCCGCGGGGTCGCCGGCGAGGGCGAACAGGCCCATGGCCAGCTTGGCCCGGGTGAGCGTCGTCGCCGGCCCGAACGAGTGGTCGGGGAAGGTCGCGAGCAGCCGCCGTTCGGTGGCCCACGACGCCGCCGTCGCGTACGGGGCCGAGGCCGGGACGTCGGCGAACGATGCGGCCGGCGCCGCGGGACGACCGAGCGCGGCCCAGGTCCACAGGGCCAGGTCGGCCCGGGTGAGCGGATCGCGGGGCCGGAACGTCGTCGCGGTGGGCACCACCACGCCTGCCTCGACCGCCCACACCAACGCGGTGCGGTACGGGGCGTCCTGACCCACGTCGGTGAACGGAAGCGGCGGGGCGGTGCCGGGCTCGGTCGGCCCTGCCCCTGCCGTCGAGGGGCCGGCGGTCGCGGTCGCGGTGGGGACCGGGGCGGCCGTCGTACCGGGGGTGCCCCTCGTCGTCGTGGTGGTGGAGGTCGGCGCGGTGGTCGGCGGCACCGCAGTGGTGGTGGTGGTCGGCGCCGGGTCGGGGTCGCCGGCGGGGTCTGGCGCGCCGAGCATCCGCCACAGCGTGGCCACCGCCTGGCCGCGGGTGACCGTGTCGCGGGGCCGCCAGGTGTGGTCGGCGCGCCCGGGCATCACCGCGACCGCCGCGGCCCAACCCACCGCGGTCTCGCAGCGGGCGCCCGGAAGCACGTCGGTGAAGCCGTGCGGGGGCGGTCCCCACCGCAGGATCGTGTCGATCGGCTGGCCGCGGCCCGACACCGCGATGCGATAGGTCGTGCCGGCGACGGCGGTGAAGGTGACGCGACTCTGGGGGGCCAGGTCGGCGGCGTCGTCGCTGCTGCCCAGGCGGGCCAGCGTGGCCAACACGGTGCCGGTGTACACATCGAGCACGGTGTCGCCGCTGCTGCCCCGCGTGTCGACCGACACCAGACCGTCCACGCGGGGTCGCCACTTGTACCAGGTCGACCCCGACACCGTGCCGCCGTGGTTCGGCTCGCCCTCCTCGAGGGTGGCCCCGGCCAACGTGCCGGGGGTGGTGCCGGCGTAGCCGGACAGCACGGGTGCGGCGGTGAACGCGTCGTTGGGGGGCGGATCCACGTGGGGCCCCGGCACGACCACGGGCGCCTCGTCCTCGAGGTAGCGACTGTCGGCGGCGTTCCAGTGGGTGGCCAGGTAGGTGCCCGGGTCGGGATCGGTGGAGAAGTAGTCGTCGTGGTGACAGTCCAGGCGTCGGTCGTTGGCCCTGGTGGGACAGCGCACCGTGGTGCGGAACGGACCGGCGCCGTCCTCGTCGTAGCAGAGCAGGTCGAACTCGTCGCGGCAGTGGCCCTCGGGGCTGACGTTGGGCGCCGAGCGCTGCACCGCGCCCAGCAGATGGAGCAGCTCGTGGGTCTCCACCACGCCACCGCGTCCGAGGCACGACTCGTCGACGCGGGCGTAGCCGACCGAGGTGTTGTTGTAGTTCTCGGGGCCGGGTCGATCGTCGCTGAGGTGGGTGGCGATGCCGCTGCACGTGGTGGTGGGCGAGTCGACCCACACCAGGTACTTGCGGTCGTGGCGGTCGAGGCCCTGGGCGTCGAGGCTCTCGACCAACGCACCGAAGTCGGTCGCCGCGTCCGCCGGCACGGTCACCCTCGTGATCGCGAGCGTGCAGCCGGCGGCGGTGGCCCGGGTGGCGCTGGCCCAGCGGACGTGGCGCTCGCCGCCGGTCTGGGCCGCGCTGCGGTTCACCAGGTGCTCGACATCGGCGGCGGCGACCTGCACGGACGGGGCCAGCGCCGCGTAGCGGTCGGCGCGGCCGGCGAGCCGGGCGAACACCGTCTGCACCCGGGCGCCGCTGCTGCCGTTGCCGATGCAGGCGATGGCCCGCGGGCCGGACTCGGTGCCGCCCGCCGGCTCGGTGGGCTCGGCCAGCGCGCCGGCGTCGGTGCCGTGGCTGCACAGGGTCACCCCGTCGACGGTGGCGACCGCGTCGCCGTCGGGACACACGTCGCTGGGCCGGTGGGGCAGGGTCACGGAGGCGATCGCCGCCGAGATGACCGCCAGTGCCACCACCGCTCCCCGGACTCGCCGCCCGTGCGCGCTCGCCACCCCCTGCTCATCGGCTCAGGACGCCCCGCTTCCAGCAGAACCGCCGCCGATCGACGTCGACGGGGAGGGCTGCCGGCTGAACGAGTGGGGTGCAGCTCGTCGGGGTCGGCAGTCGGGGCGGCCGTCGGACCGGCCCGGCGCCCGAGGGACGAGGGCGCCATGACGGTGCGATGAGGCGTCAGCCGAAGAGCGATCTGAAGAGGCGCCATGACGGTGCGATGAGGCGTCAGCCGAAATGACGGTGCGATGAGGCGTCAGCCGTGGAGCGGGCGGTGACGGGCCCGGCGCCCGAGGGACGAGGGCGCCATGACGGTGCGATGAGGCGTCAGCCGAAGAGCAGTCAAAAAAGGTGGCCGGCGATGTCGGCGAGGCCATCGAGGTCGTGGACGTCGGAGGCGAGGAAGGGCACACGGATCACGGGCGCCGGCGCCACCTTCGTGGCCAGGCCCCGCAGGTGCTCCTCCTCACGCGACGCCACCAGGGCGAAGTCGGCCAGGTTGGCGTAGAGCCCGCCGAGGTCGGTCCCGGCGAGGGTGTGGGCCCGCTCGCGGGCGGCCTCGGGCGTCTCGGTGCCGAACCGGGGGTGCATCCGGTTCACGATCAGGGCCCGCACCGCGATGTCGGCCTCGCCCAGGCGCTCGGCGAAGAAGCCGGCCTCCTCGACGGTGTCGCGCCGGGGCGACGCCACCAGCACGAAGGCCGTCTCGTCGTGGGACAGCAGCTCGAGCACCCGGCCGGCCCGCTCGCGGAACCCCTGCTCCATGCCCTCGAACGCGTGGAAGAAGGTCATGGCGTCGTCGATGGCGTCGCCCCCCACCACCTTCGACACCGTGCGGAGGAAGGCCTGGGCGGCGACGTTCACCGCCTTGACGATGCCGCGGGTGGGGGCCATCAGCAGGCGGAAGAGGCGGTGGTCGAGCAGCCGGGTGATGTTGCGCGGCGCGTCGAGGAAGTCGAGGGCGTTGCGGGTGGGTGGCGTGTCGACCACCACCAGGTCGAAGTCGTGCTCTTCGTGGAGCTCGTACAGCTTCTCCATCGCCATGTACTCCTGGGTGCCCGACAGGGCCGAAGAGATGTTGCGGTAGAAGCGGTTGGCCAGGATGGCCTCGGCCTGCTCGGGGGTGCCGGCGTGCTTCGCGATGAGGCCGTCGAAGGTGCTCTTGGTGTCGAGCATCAGGGCCGAGAGTCGCCCGGGCCAGGGGCCGGCGATCTCGCTCGGGGTGTCGGACAGTCCCTCCAGCCCGAGCGCGTCGGCCAGGCGCTTGGCGGGATCGATCGTCACCACCACCGTGTCGCGGCCCTGTCGGGCGCCCTCGAGGGCCAGCACCGCCGCCGTGGTGGTCTTGCCCACGCCGCCCGAGCCCGTGCAGACCACGATGCTGGAACGGGCGACGATCTCGCGGAGGCCCTCGTGCGTCGCGCTCACGTCTCCCACTCCTGGCTCCTGCGTCGCCGGGCCGTTCGGGCCCCGCCCTCGTGCGTCGCGCTCACGTCTCCCACTCCTGGCTCCTGCGTCGCCGGGCCGTTCGGGCCCCGCCCTCGTGCCTCGGCCTCACGTCTCCCACTCCTGGCTCCTGCGTCGCCGGGCCGTTCGGGCCCCGCCCTCGTGCCTCGGGCTCACGACCCGCTCCCGGCATCGGCCGGGCCGCCCGTGGCCCTCGTCGACGCCTCGGGCAGGGGCAGCGCGTCGATGCCGGCGGTCATGGCCTCGGACAGCCGCGCCAGGTCGGGCGGCCCCAGGTCTGCGCTGAACAGGAAGGGCAGGGCGATCTGGGGCAGCGGCAGTTGCTCGGCGAGCCGCTGCACCTGCTCGACCTGCAGCTCCGTGCGCTCACGGCGGAACGCGGCGGCCTCGGCCAGGTGGGCGTCCTCGCCGGGGCGCAGGGCCGCACCCGCCGTTCGGGCCGCCTCGGCCGGATCAGTGGCCAGGCCCGGCACCTCGGGGTACATCCCGTTCACGATCACCGGCCCGAGGCTCACGCCCACCTGATCCTCCAGGTTGTAGGCGGTCTCGACCAGCTCGTTCACCGGGGTCTCTTCGGGCAGCGTCACCAGCAGCACGCGGCACAGCGCCGGGTCGGTGAGGAGGTCCATCACGTCACGGGCCTGGGTGTGGATGGGCCCCACCTTGACGGCATCCATCAGCCCGCGGGCCGACCCCAGGAAGGTGATGGCGTGGCCCGCCGCCGGGGCGTCGAGCACCACCAGGTCGAGCCGCGTCTCACGGCTGAGGCTCTTCACCTTGCCCAGCACGAGGATGTCGCGGATGCCGGGCACGGCGGTGGCCACCACATCGAGCGCGCCAGAGGTGACCAGCCGCCGCGAGATCCGATTCAGGCCGTGGTCGCCGAGGTACTCGAGCAGTGCCTCGTCGGGCGTGACCGTGCGGGCGATCACGTCGGCGGCACCACCGGGGCCACCCGCCGACAGCACCGCTTCGTCGTAGCCGAAGGGGGGTTGGCCGTACAGGGTGGCCAGCCCGCTCTTGCCCTCGACCTCGACGACGAGGGTCGTCAGACCGGCCAGCGCCGCGGCACGGGCGAGGGCGGCGGAGACCGTCGTTTTGCCGACGCCGCCCTTCCCGGCCACGATGACCACGCGTGATGCAGTGAGGAACTGCGCTGGATCCAAGGCAATCTTCCGTCGGAGGCGCTTCGTGCGCAGACTATCCACCGGTGCCCTCGGCGCCGTCCTCCTGGGCCTGGCCCTGCTACTCGGCGCGGCCCCGGCCGCATCGGGAGCATCGGCCGCCCCCCGGGCGGAGGGCCCCGACGACGGGCCGCCGGGACGGGTCGACGTCATCAAGGTGAGCGGACTGCTCGACCCGGTGCTGGTCGACTTCGTGTCGAGCGCGATCGTCCGCGCCGAGGACCAGGGGGTGGTCGCGCTCACCCTGCAGCTCAACAGCGAGGGCGCGGTCGTCTCCGACGCCGAGGTGGATGCGCTGGTCAGCCAGATGCGCGAGGCCGAGGTGCCCGTCGCTGTGTGGGTGGGGCCGAGCGGCTCGAAGGCGTTGCACGAGGCGGCCGACCTGGTGGCCGCCGCCTCCGACTCGGGCATGGCGCCGGGCACCCGCATCACCGGGCCCGACGGCGACACGCTGAACGACGAAGAGGCCGTGGCCCAGGGCGTGGTCGACCGGGCCGCCCCCACGATCGGGCTGTTCAACGTGGAGCTCGAGGGCTTCGACTCGAACGTGGTGGAGGGCAGCGACGGCCGCCCCACCCGTGAGCCGGTCACCACCACCGTGTTCTCGCAGCTCTCGCTGGGTGCGCAGCTCATGCACACCGTGGCCAGCCCGGCGGTGGCCTACCTGCTGTTCGTCATCGGCATGGCCCTCATCCTGTTCGAGTTCTTCACCGCCGGCGTGGGCGTGGCCGGGGTGGTGGGCGCCGTGTTCTTCATCCTCGGCTGCTACGGCCTGGCCGTGCTGCCCACGAACCCGGTCGCCATCGCCCTCCTGGTGCTGTCGATGCTGGCCTTCGGGGTCGACATCCAGACGGGGGTACCGCGCTTCTGGACCGGCGTGGGGTGCGTGGCCTACCTCATCGGCACGCTCACCCTCTACGACGGGCTGTCGCTGTCGTGGATCACGTTGGGCGTGTCGTTCTTCGGCATGGCGGTGGCCATGATCGCCGGCATGCCGGCCATGGTGCGCACCCGCTTCGCCACCCCCACCATCGGCCGCGAGTGGATGATCGGCGAGGTGGGCGAGGCGGTGGCCGACGTCGACCCCGACGGCACCGTCCGGGTCCGCGACGCGCTCTGGCGGGCGCGCGTGAACCGGGCCACCCCCATCGAGGCCGGCGACCCGGTGCGGGTGGTGGGCATCTCGGGGATGATCCTCGAGGTGGAGCCGCCGGAGGGCGCGGCGCGCGACTACCGAGACCGCTCGCGATAGCTCCCATACTGCTTGGCAAAGTTGCCCCTTGTGGACAACTTGTGGTCGAACTACGTTCGCCTCCGCCTGAAGGGGGGCTTTTGTGAGTGCACAAGCAGCAGACAATTCCTGGCAGGTGAAGGCGGCGTGCCGGGGTCCGCAGGCCGCGGTGTTCTTCCCGCCGCCGCAATTCGAGCGCAAGGATGAGAAGCTCGAGCGTGAGGCCCGAGCCAAGGAGATCTGCCAGACCTGCTCGGTGAAGGAGCCATGCCTCGACTACGCGGTGGCGATCCGCGAGCCGCACGGCATCTGGGGTGGCCTCAACGAGAACGAGCGCAAGTCCATCCTGGTCAGAGCGGGGTGATGCCACCGGCGTGAGCCGGAGCCGCTAACGCTGGTAGCCTTGTTGCTTGCTATGGCAAGCACTCTGGTGGATCCCCAGGCGGACCAGGAGGCGCCCCGCTGGCGCCGCGTCGAGGTGTCGGGCCGCGCTGCCCGCTACCACGTGGCCGGCGAGGGGCTTCCAGTGGTGTTCCTGCACGGCTGGGGCCTCGGGCACCGCTCGTACCGGCACTCGCTGGCCCGTCTGGTCGACCTGGGCTGCCGGGTGTGGGCCCCGTCGTTGCCCGGCTTCGGCGGCAGCGCTCCGCTGGCGCGCACGGACGTCACCCTCGCCGACTACGCCGACTGGGTCGCCGCGTTCCTCGACGCGGTGGGGGTGGACGAGCCCGTGTTCCTCGTCGGCCACTCGTTCGGTGGTGGCGTGGCCATCGCCACCGCCCACCGTCACCCCGACCGGGTGCGGTCGCTGGTGCTGGTCAACTCGATCGGCGGCGCCACCTGGCAGGACGCCGTCCAGGCCGGGGACGGGGCGCCGGCGCCCGGGCGCACGATGGCCGAACGACCGCTCTGGGACTGGGGCCGGCACTTCTCGCGCGACCTCCTGCCGTTGCACCTGGCCCGGCGGGTGCTGCCCGCCGTGCTCGAGGATGCGGTCCGCAACGTGGTGCGCAGCCCCCACTGGCTGTGGAAGGCCGGCCATCTCGCCCGCACCGCCGACCTCACCGCCGAGCTCACCGATCTGAAGGACCGCCAACTGCCCATCGTGGCGCTGTGGGGCACGCGCGACGAGGTGATCCCGCGGGCGTCCTTCGACGCCCTCTGCCGGGCCATCGGCGCCACCGGCGAGACCGTCGAGGGCAGCCACTCGTGGTTGCTCGCCGACCCCGACGCCTTCGGTGCGGTGATGACCAACGCCGTGCAGGTGGCGGCGATGGCCCGCGCCGCCGAACAGGCCCCGCCGCCAAGGCGCCCTGGCCGGCTGCGCCGCATCCGGGCCCGCCTGGCCGAGCGCCGGCACCGCCGAGCGCACGGTCGGGAGGTTGCCGCGTAACCACGGTCTCACACTCCACAGCGGCGCGCGGCTGCCGACGGAGGGATCGTGTGTCCGACCACCAGCTTCCGGGCCCAGATGGGCGAGGCCTTCGAGGTGCTCGCCGAGGGCTTGGCGCCGTTCGTCGACCGTCGGATGGCCGCCTACATCCCCGACGACGAGTGGATCCTCGTGGCCGCGGCCAAGCTCGGCAAGCGGGCCGACTTCCTGGTGGCGGTGTCCGACCCGCAGTTCCAGCTCGACGTGATCAACCGCTTCTGGGGCCCCGTGTTCGCCGGCGAGCTGGACCCCGGCCTGCGCAGCGTGGTCACCGAGTTGCGCACGGCCCGGAACCACTGGGCCCACATCGACGGTGACCACCCGATCGACCCCGACTACGCGCTGCGGGTGAACCAACTGGTGGAGGAGCTGCTCGCCGGCGTCGGCGCACCGGGTGCCGACCGGATCGGCGCGCTGACCGACGAGCTGCGGTGGTCGTCGGTGCGGGCCGCGTCGGCCGAGCGTGGTGTCAGCGAGGCCGACGCGCTCATCGCCCAGTTGGCGGAGTTGCAGGCCGAGCGGGCCGAGTTGCAGGAGCGCCTCGACGAGGCCAAGCAGGAGGCGGCGTCGGCGTCGGGCCGCACGAGGGCGGTGGCCCGCCAGCTGGCCGAGCTGCAGACCCAGTACGCGGCGGTGGCCGACCTGCGCAGCCGCTACGTCACCCTGCAACGCCAGCTGCAGGAGCTGAGCACCACGCAGGCCGACGGGCACGACACCCTCACCCTCACCGGCCACGCCCGGGCCCACGCCGACGAGGACACCGACGCCGCGCTGGCCGGCCTCACCGACGAGTCGGCCGAGCTGCGCCGCAAGCTGCAGGAGGCCCGTGAGGCCCTGGAGGCGGTGAACCCGGCGGAGACCCTCGAGGGCCAGCGCTGGATGTGGCTGATCGCCGGGCTGCTGGTGAGCCTGTCGATCGTGATCATGCTGGTCGCCACCGGGGTGTGAGCAGCCGGGGTGTGAGCAGGGCGCGCAGCGGCTGGATCGGGGGGACCCGCCGGTAGCCTGGAGGAGCGATGTTCGTGCTCCTCACCGTCTTGTTCCTGGTGATCCCCATCGTCGAGCTGTGGGTGATCGTGGCTGCGGCGCAGACCTTCGGCGTCGCCCCGACGTTGCTGGTGCTGGTGGCGATCAGCGTGGCCGGCGCCTACCTGTGCAAGTGGGCCGGCCTGGGTGTGCTGATGCGGATGCAGAAGACCGTGCGCCGCGGTGGGGTCCCCACCCGCGAGGTGGTCGACGGGTTCCTGGTGCTCCTGGCCGGCGCCCTGTTGCTCGTCCCCGGCTTCGTCAGCGACGTGATGGCCCTGGGCCTGCTGTTCCCGCCCACGCGGTCGGTCGCCCGCCGCCTGGTGCTGCGGCGCTACCAGGGCCGACTCGAGCGCTTCGGGGTGCACGACGGGGCCATGGTCGCCGACACCTTCTTCGCGTACCAAAGCCCTCGCGGCGACGTGCTCGACGTCGACGGGTACGTCCAGCACACGCCCCGCCCGAGCGCGCCGGACCCGCTGTTCGAGCTCGGCCCGTGACCGCTCCGGTGGCCGTGGAGGTACGAGACGCCGCCACCGTGATGATGGTGCGGGACGGCCGACGGGGGCTGGAGGTGGCCATGCTGCGCCGCCGGCTCGAGTCGGGCTTCGTCCCAGGGGCCTACGTGTTCCCCGGTGGTGCCCTGGACGAGGCCGACCGTGATGCCCGCTGGTCCGCCCGCTGCGCCGGGCGCGACGATGCCTGGGCGTCCACCGTGCTCGGCGTCCCGGCCGGCGGGCTGGCGTTCTGGGTGGCGGCCATCCGGGAGTGCTTCGAGGAGTCGGGCCTGCTCCTCGCCAGCCGCGGGAGCGGCCGGCCGCTCAGCCTGGCCGACCCGGGCGAGGCCGCCCGCTTCCACCGGCATCGTGTGGCGGTGGACACCGGTCGCGCCGACCTGCTCGACGTCTGCCAGGAGGAGGACCTGCAGCTGCCGGTCGACGACCTCCACTACTTCGGGCGCTGGATCACCCCCGAACGGGCCCCCCGCCGGTACGACACCCGGTTCTTCGTCAGCCGGGCCCCCGACGACCAGGCGCTGTCACCCGACGATGGCGAGACCATCGCCGCCCTGTGGGTGCGGCCGGCCGACGCGCTCGACCGCTTCGCGGCCGGCGACTTCGAGCTGATCCGACCCACCGAGCACAGCCTCGAGACCCTCACCGACTACCCCGACGCCGATGCAGTGCTGACGGCGGCAGCCGCCGCCCCGCTCGGACTGGAGCCCACCACATGACCATCACCGACGAGACCGAGGCACCGCCGCCGCCCGAGATGATCGTGGGCGTGGCCCGTGCCCTCAGCCCCCTGGTGCGCCGCATCCTCGCCCCGAACCCCGGGATCATGACGGGGCCGGGGACCAACACCTACCTCGTGGGCATCGACGAGATCGCGGTGATCGACCCGGGACCGGCCGACGCCGAGCACCTGGATGCCATCGCCGGCTGCGGTGGCGATCGCATCCGCTGGATCCTGCTCACCCACACCCACGAGGACCACTCGCCCGGTGCCGCCGGGCTCAAGGAGCGCACCGGCGCGGAGGTGCTGGCGTTCGAGGAGCGCGACGGCCTCGCCGTCGACACGGTGATCGGCGAGGGCTTCCAGATCGAGGCCACCGAGTTCCGGCTGACGGCACTCCACACGCCGGGGCACGCCTCGAACCACCTCTGCTACAAGCTCGAGGAGGAGCACGCGCTGTTCACCGGTGATCACGTGATGTCGGGCTCGACCGTGGTGATCCGCCCGCCCGACGGCGACATGGCCACCTACCTGGCCTCGCTCGAGCGGGTGCGGGCCCTGCGCCTGAAGAAGATCCTCCCGGGCCACGGCCACCTCATCGAGAACCCGTACGAGGTGCTCGACTTCTACCTGGCGCACCGGGCCGAGCGCGAGGCGGCGATCCTCGACGCCCTCAAGGCCGCAGGCACCACCGACGTCGACGGCCTCGTCGAGACCGTGTACGTCGACGTGGACGTCGAACGCCACCCCATCGCCCGCCACACCGTGCACGCCCACCTGCGGAAGCTGGCCGACGAGGGCCACGTCACCGGCGACGACGTCGACGACCTCGACGCCAAGTGGTCGGCGGCGTGATCTCCTCCCCTCGATCGTCGGAGTGAGCCTCCGGAGGAGCGTCGCTGCCACTGGACGCTCCGACACGATGACCGAGTTCGCCAAGGTGCGGGTCGAGGCGCATTCGCTGGCGGCGGCCACCAACCGTCGGCTGACCACGGTGGCGCTGGGTGTCACCGGGGTGCTCCTCACCGCCGGCGGGGTCATGACCTCGGTGGTCGTGAGCGCGGTGAGCTGATGCCCACGCGCCGCAGCAGTCAGGCGAGGCGGAAGGCCTGCACCGGCTCGTCGTAGCCCTTCACCCTCGTGGGGGGCAGCGCCTCGGTGAGGATCGCGTCGCCCAGCAGTTCCACGATGCCGTCGGACACCACCACACCGCCCGGGTCGGCCAGCTCGACCAGGCGTGAGGCGGCGTTGACCACGCGCCCGTAGTAGTCGCCGTCTCGGGTCAACACCTCGCCGGTGGCCAGACCCACCCGAAGGGGCGGCACCACCGGGTCGTCGGTGAACCGGGCCGCGAGCGCCAGCGCCAGCCGGCAGGCGTCGGCAGGGTCGGGCAGCACGAACATCACCTCGTCGCCGATCAGCTTCACCACCCGCCCGCCGTGGTCGGTGACCAGGTCGACCACCTCACGCTCGAAGGTGCCGATGGCGGTGACCAGCTCACGGGTGGACAGCGAACGGGCCATGGCCGTGTAGCCGACCATGTCGGCGAAGCCCACCACGAGGCGAGCAGTGGTGGACGTGTGGTCGGGGTCGATGTCCCACTCGATCAGCGCCGACGACGCGATGTTGCGGCGCAGGATGGCGTCGATGGCCTTGACGGTCTGGGGCAACAGGGTGTCGGTGAGCTCGCCGTAGGCGTCGGTGACGTCGAGGTACGTGGCGCCGGCCGACACCAGCGGCACCTCCATGTAGAGCCGGAGCGCGGCGACCGCGGCGTCGGCCATGCGTGCCACCGACGACCCCATGACCCGAAGCAACTGCAGGGCCGACTCGTCGTCCAGCACCGACAGTCCGTTGAAGAAGCCCAGCAGGTCGGCCTCGGCCTCGGTGAGCGCGGGCTCGTCGGGCGGGGGGTCGGGGAATCCGAGCGCCCGCCAGGCCCGGTAGGCCATGTCCAGTTCGAAGCCGTGGCGCTCGGCGGCCTCGGCGAAGGTGAAGCGGGGGCCGGACCCCCGGAGGTTGATGTCCGCGCTGACCGCGCCCAGGTTGGTGGCGTTCTGCACGAGTTGGTCGATCGAAGCCCCTCGGGCCAACAAGGCGTCGCACAGCGCCGCCTTCGCGTCGGCGTCGGCCGCGTCGGGGTCGACGATGCCTCGCCGGATCAGCTCCTGACGGTCGACGGCCACGAGGCAGTCTCGCGCCTTTTCTCGGCGCTTCGGCTGACGCCTCATCGCGATCGTCAGGACTCGCTCGTCCCTCGCTCGTCGCACCTCGCCGAAGATCGCTGCCGCTCGGGCGAAGCTGCCGCTCGCCTGGCGGGAAGTCCGTCCGGTACGTTCGCGGGGCACACACCGGCGTCCAGGGGGACCGACACATGGCCGACTACCAGCTCTTCATCGACGGCGAATTCTGCGACGCCGCATCGGGCGAGACCTTCGAAACCCACGATCCCGCCACCGGCGAGAAGATCGCCGACGTGGCCAAGGCCGGCCGCGACGACGCGGTGCGGGCCATCGAGGCCGCCCGCAAGGCGTTCGACGAGGGCCCGTGGCCCAAGATGAGCGGTGCCGAGCGGGCCGCCAAGGTCAACCGCATCGCCGAGCTGATCGGCGAGAACGCCGAGGCCCTCGCCGAGCTCGAGGCCCGCGACGGCGGCGGCACCATCCGCAAGGCCAGCCTGGCCGACATCCCCGGCGGCAAGGGCGCCTTCGAGTGGTTCGCCAGGATGGCCGCCGAGCGCCCCGACCAGGAGGACCTGGAGGGCAGCCCGTTCCCGGTGTCGGAGAACTACCTGCGCTACGAGCCCATCGGCGTGTGCACCGGCATCATCCCGTGGAACTTCCCGTTCATCATGGCGGCGTGGAAGATCGCCCCGGCCATCGCCGCGGGCAACTGCACCGTCATCAAGCCGGCCACGTTCACCTCGCTCACCGCGCTGAAGCTGGCCGAGATCATCCAGGAGGCCGACCTGCCGCCGGGCGTGGTCAACATCCTGGCCGGCCCCGGCGGCACCGTCGGTGAGGAGCTGGCCGGCAACCCGCTGGTCGACAAGACCGCGTTCACCGGCTCCACCGAGGTCGGTCGCCGCATCATGCAGCTGGCCTCGGCCACGGTGAAGCCCGTCACCCTCGAGCTGGGCGGCAAGTCGGCCAACATCGTCCTCGACGACGCCGACCTCGACCTGGCCGCCGCCGGCGTGCTGTGGGGCACCTTCATGCACGGTGGCCAGGTGTGCGAGTCGGGCACCCGGGCGCTGGTGCAGCGGGGCATCTACGACGAGTTCGTCAGCCTGCTGGCCGACCGTGCCGGCAAGATCGTGCTGGGCAACCCCCTCGACTTCCTCACCGACCTCGGCCCGCTGGTGTCCCGCAGCCAGGTGGAGACGGTGGAGCGCTACGTGGCCCTGGGCCGCGAGGAGGTGGGCGAGCCCATCACCGGCGGCGCCAAGCCCGAGGGCCTGCCCGAGGGCCTCGACAAGGAGGCCTTCTTCCAGCCGACGATCTTCGCCGACGTCGACAACTCGGCCAAGATCGCCCAGGAGGAGATCTTCGGACCGGTGCTGTCGGTGATCCCCTTCGACACCGACGACGAGGCCGTGGCCATCGCCAACGACTCGATCTACGGCCTGGCCGGCGGCGTGCAGGGTGGCGACCTCGACCGGGCCAAGGGTGTGGCCGCCCGCATGCGCACCGGCACGGTGTGGATCAACGACTACCACCTGATCGACCCGGCCCGCCCCTTCGGCGGCTACAAGCAGTCGGGCATCGGCCGTGAGCTCGGCACCTTCGGCTTCGAGGCCTACCGCCAGGTCAAGCACGTCCACGTGAACCCCGAGACCGCGGGCCGCGACAACCACTTCCACTACCCGCTGCTCTCGGATCAGATCTAGGGGCATCCCCCGCGACCCGTCGGCTCCTGGGCCCGCAGATCGGCGGGTCCTGTGTCGCGCGGGCTGCCCGCGACCCGGCGGGTCCTGACCCCGATCCGGTATCCGAAGATCGCCGCGAAAACCATGCGGCGATCTTTCGGACCCTCCGGATCGGCGCCACCCTCCGGGTCGCTATCCCGTGTGGCGGAACCCGCCGATCTGCTCGTCTGCGCCACGGGTCGCCACCCCGTTTTGCTGGGGGTCTGCGCTGAGTCCGGTTCGCTGGTCGTCGGGACCCTTCGGATCGGCGCCACCCCCCGGTCGCTACCTCGGTTGGCGGGGCCCGCCGATCTGCTCGTCTGCGCCACGGGTCGCCACCCCGTTTTGCTGGGGGTCTGCGCTGAGGTCCCCGGTCGCTTCGTGGCTCGTCGTGCTCGCTCACGACGGTGATGTGATCCTCACGTCGGACCCGGGGGACCTGGCGGTGCTGGCGGCTGCCGCGGACCTCCACGTCGAGATCATCCCCATCTGATCGTCGGCCGCCGCCTCCATCGAGGGGACGCCGTCGCCGGTAGCGTGCCGCCGTGAGCGTTGACGCCGACCAGATCACCTTTCCCGGCCTGGATCGGGGGTGCGCGCCGCTGGGTGTGGGCACGTGGGCGTGGGGCGACAAGTCCACGTGGGGGATGGGGGGGTACGACGCGGCGATCACCGAGGCCACCATCGCCGAGGCGTTCGAGGCGTCGATCTCCGCCGGCGTCACCTTGTTCGACACCGCCGAGGTGTACGGCGGCGGCGAGAGCGAGCGCATCATCGGCCGCCTGCTGGCGTCGAGCGGGGTGGCCCGCGAGGACGTCGTGCTCGCCACCAAGTTCATGCCGGCGCCCTGGAAGCTGAACGTGAAGGCGGCTCTGCGGTCGGCCCTGCAGGCATCGCTCGAGCGGTTGGGGGTGGAACGCGTCGACCTCTACCAGATCCACGGTCCGGTGAGCCTGCGGTCGCACGGCGCCCTGGCCGACGCGTTGGCCGCGGTGGTCGAGGAGGGCCTGGCGTCGGCGGTCGGCGTGTCGAACTACTCGGTGAAGGAGATGGAGGCCATCCACACCGATCTCGCCGGCAGCGGCGTACCGCTGGCCTCCAACCAGATCGAGTTCTCCATCCTGCGGCGCCGACCCGAGCACGTCGGGCTGATCGCCGCCTGCAAGCGCCTCGGTGTGGTGCCGTTGGCGTACTCGCCGATCGCCCAGGGACGGCTGACGGGCAAGTACTCGGCGTCGAACCCGCCGCCGAGCAGCCGGACGTTCTCGGCGCACCCCATGGAGCAGGTCGACCCGATCGTGACCGAGTTGCGCCGCATCGGCGAGGCGCACGCCGCTGACGGTGACGCCCGCACCCCCAGCCAGGTGGCGCTGCGCTGGCTCATCCAGAAGGGCGCGGTGCCCATCCCCGGCGCCAAGAACGCCGAGCAGGCGCAGCAGAACGCCGGTGCCCTGGGTTGGGCGCTGTCGGCCGACGACATGGCCGACATCGACGCCATCGCCCTCGAGGGCACCCGCACCCTGAAGGGGCGCATCTGGCAACACGGGTAGCGGGGGCCACCCCCGCTACCCGTGTCGCCCTGTTCCGCAGGCTGGCGGTGCCGTGTCGATCGGCGCCCGCGGGCCGGCGGGTCCTGACCCCGATCCGGTATCCGAAAATCGCCGCGAAAGGCATGCGGCGATCTTTCGGACCCTCCGGATCGGCGCCACCCCCCGGCCCGCTACCCGTGTGGGCAGTCCCGCCGGTCTGCTCGTCTGCTCCACGGGTCGCTGCCCCGTTTTGTAGGGGTCGTCGCTCGGTCTGTCGTTGTTGTCGTCGCGACCTGTTTCCGCGGTGCCCTCCGGGTCGCTACCCGTGCGGGCGGTCTGCCGGTCTGCTCGTCTGCTCCACGGGTCGCTACCCCGTTTTGTAGGGGGTCGGCGGTGACCTCATCCGGGGTGGGGTTCTAGGGTGGTGGTGGTGAAGGTGGAGGTGACGGCTGCGGCTGCGGGGGTGGTGGAGCGGGCCAAGGTGACTCGGTCGGGTGCCTTGACGATCACGATCGGGACCGGGTGCTGCGAGTCGACCGCGCCGTTCCTGTACGAGGACTTCTGGCCCGGGCCCGACCAGGAGGCCGTCGGCGAGGTGGCGGGCGTCACCGTCTACGCCCCCGAGTACCTGCGGGCGCTGTACCCGGGCGACGACGCCGTGGTGATCGACGTGTTCGAGGGCGCCGCCGAGTCGATGTCGATCGAGACCGAGTGGGGCTGCCGCCTCATCCTTCGGGGCATGGGCGTGGACGCCGGCCAGGACACCGGTGAGTGCGCCGTGCCCTTCCCCGACCCGCCCGCGCAACGCCGAGGCGTGGTCGGCTCGCTGCCCCCGCACCTGGCCAAGCTCCGCATCCGCTGACTCCCGGAACGTCCCCGTTCTCGACGACATGGCGCGCGCAATTCGCGCGCTGTGTCGTCGAGTTCCGACGCTCCGCCGGCGAGGCCGCTCGATCCCCGGTCTACACGTCCGACGGCACCGCCCGCCGACGCCGTCCAGACCCAACCCGCCCGCTCGAACTGGCGCCTGATTCGGTCCCTCTGACGACAGGATCGGGCGCCGGTTCGCGGCTGGTCTGAACTGGCGCCTGATTCGGTCGTTCTAGCAACAGGATCGGGCGCCAGTTCGCGGCTGGTCTTCTCCGATCCGGAGGGTCAGCGACGCGAGGCGTCCAGCTCGTCGAGCGCCGCCACCGCGGCCTCGAGCATCCTCGCCGAGCAGCCGGCCATCTCGACCGGGGGCACCGCCTCGTTGACGATCACCTCGGCGATGGCGCGGAACGCCTCCGCCGCGGGCCCCTCGCCGAGCGCGACGGGCCGGCCGCTGTCGCCGCCGAGCGACACGGACGGCTCCAGCGGCACCTGGCCGAGCAGCGGCACGCCGGCGTCGGCAGCCAGGGTGGCGCCGCCGCCCGCCCCGAACAGCGGGTAGCTCTCGCCGTGGTCGCAGAGGAAGGCGCTCATGTTCTCGATCACGCCGACCACGCGAACGTGGCTCTTGCGGGCCATGTTGGCGGCGCGGATGGCCACCTTCTGTGCGCCCACCGCCGGCGTGGTGACGATGATCATCTCGGCCCGGGGGAGCATGCGGGCCAGGCCCATGGCCACGTCGCCGGTGCCGGGGGGCATGTCGATGAGCAGGTAGTCGAGGTCGCCCCAGCGCACGTCCTCGAGGAAGTGCTGGACCGCCCGGTTGAGCATGAGGCCGCGCCACATCAGCGCCGACTCCTCGTCCTCGACCAGGAAGCCCATCGACACCACCTTGAGCAGGCCGTCGCCCATGGGCACCGAGTGGGGCACGATCTTCTTCTCGGTGGCGGCGCCGTCGGGCCCGACCGGGGCTTCGGCCTCGCCCTGCAGGCGGCCTTCGATGCCGAGCATGCGCGGCACCGAGAAACCCCAGATGTCGGCGTCGAGCACGCCCACGGTGAAGCCCTGCCGGGCCAGCGCGGCGGCCAGGTTGACCGTCACCGACGATTTGCCCACGCCGCCCTTGCCCGAGGCGATGGTGATCACCTTGGTGGTGGCCGGGATCTCGGTGTCGGGCGCCTGCTCTGCCGCGTTCAGCCGAGCCTTGCTCATGGTGGCGGCCTTCTCGTCCGCGGTGAGCTCCGACCATTCGATGGTCACCTTCGTGACGCCCGGCAGCGACGCCACCCGGGCCTTGGCGTCCTTCTGGATCTGGGCCCGAAGCGGGCACCCCGACGTGGTGAGCGCGATCGTCAACCTCACCGAGCCGTCGTCGCTCACCACCGCACCCTTGGCCATGCCGAGATCGACGATGTCACTGCCCAACTCGGGATCGATCACGCCCCGCAGGAGGGCCATGACCTCGTCGGGGGTGGGCGGCGCGGGCGCAGTGGGCGGGTTTTCCATCTCACCCACGATTTTACCGGGAAGGACCGTGTAATCTCTTCCTGTGGGCAACGACGCTCGGCTCGACGTGTTGAAGGCGCTGGGGGACAACACCCGCTACGCCATCTACCTCGAGTTGGCGCGCTCGCCGGCGCCCCGCTCGACGTCCGACATCGCCGACACGCTCGGCCTGCACGTCAACACCGTTCGCCCCCACCTCGACCGCATGCGCGATGTCGGGTTGCTCGACCTGCGGGTCGGGGCCACGGGGGGCGTGGGCCGCCCGCAGCACCTGTACTCGCTGGCCACCGACGCGCCCTCGTTGGGCCTCGAGCCGCCGGCGTTCCCCCGGCTCGCCGCCATGCTGTTGCGGATGGCCGACGCCGCGGGCCTCGAGGGCGCCGACGCCGCCGAGGCCGGCCGCGAGCAGGGCCGTCTCGACGCCGAGGGCTTCGCCCCCGGCACCCCCTGCCTCGACGCCCTCATGGGCCAGTTGGCCGAGATGGGCTTCGATCCCGAGGTGGAGGGCGACGCCGCCGGCGTCACCGTGGGTTTCACCCACTGCCCGTTCCGCGACCTCGCCGAGGCCAACCCCGACCTGGTCTGCGGTCTGCACCGCGGCATGGTCGAGGGCCTCGTCGACCGCCTCGGCGACGACGAGGTCACCGAGTTCCACTCCCTCGTCCACCGCTCACCGTGCCAGGTCGAGCTGGTGGGCAGCTCCACCGCCGCCTCACCCACCCACGAAGCCAATCAGACCCTCACCGATAGGATGGATCCATGAGCATCTCCGAAGACCTCACCCAGGGCGATACCTCGGTTGTCGACAGTCAGGTGATGGTCCTGACCGACTCCGCGTCGGCCAAGGTGGCCGAGCTCATCGCCGCCGAGGGCGACGAGGCCCTGGCCCTCCGCGTGGCCGTCCGGCCGGGGGGCTGCTCGGGCTTCAGCTACGAGATGTTCTTCGACTCCGACATCGCCGGCGAGGACCTCGTCGACGAGAGCGCCGGGGTGAAGGTCGTGGTCGACCCGTCCAGCGCCCAGCTGCTGCGTGGTGCCCGTCTCGACTACAAGGACGGCCTCCAGGACGCCGGCTTCGCGATCGACAACCCCAACGCGCAGAAGAGCTGCGGCTGCGGGCAGTCCTTCAGCTGACGCCGGCGGCAACGGGGCCCGGCGGCCGCCGCCGCCGGTTCCGCATCGTCCCCGAGGACACGGTCTTCGAGGCGCACCTGCGCCCCGGGCCGCCCGGGGGCATCCCCATCGCCGGCATCACCGGCGAGTTCACCGCGGTCGAGGGGACCGACGGGCTGTTCGACCTCTCGCATCCCGTCGAGGGCTCGTTCGTCGTGCAGCCCAACGACCTCGACCTCGGCAACCGCGTGCTCACGTTCGCGGTGCGCCAGTGGCTCGGTGACCAGCCGGTGCACGGTCGCCTCGGCGAGGCGCGGCCCGTCGGCGACGGCGACTACGCCATGGGGCTGATCATGGCCTTCCGGGGTGCCGAGCACCACCTCGAAGGCACCAGCCGCGTCGACCCGCCCGAAGGCGGCCGCTCGGTGCTCCGGGGCGGCATGCCCCTGCAGCTGGGCGACCTGGGCCTGCCCCTCCCGAGCTTCCTGTTGCCGAGCACCCGCCTGGCCTGGGCCATCGCCCTCGAGCTGCTGGACGACTGACCGAGCGGGGCGGGGCGGTGGCGGCGCGTCGGACGCCCTGGTGCCCGCGGCGCTGGCCTCGGCCGGGATCAGCTGGTGAGGCTCGCCAGCGCCTCGCTCACCTCGGACTCGTCGAAGATGGTGTCGAGGCGCTTGGCGATGGTGCCGTCGGCGTTGGCCAGGAAGAGCACGGGCTCGTAGCTCAGGTGGAAGGCGTCGATCACCGGGGCCAGGTCGGCGTCGGCGATGTTGTCCACGGCCTCGGGGTTCTTGTACACCTCGGCGTGCACCATCGTCACGTCGGGGAAGTCGCCCTCCTGGCCGAGCAGCACGTCGAGCACCGGGCCGCAGATGGCGGTCTGGCAGAACTCGGGCGTGGCGATGATGAGCGCCACCGGGCCACCCGTGGCGAGGGCCTCGGTGAGGGTGACCTCGTGCAGGTCGCAGTCGGGGTCGCGGGTGCAGATGGGGTCGACGCCGCGGGCATCTGAGGTGGTGGGCGTCTCGACCGCGGGCATCGGCTGTCCGGGCTGGGGCACCTGCACCGAATCGGGCTCGCCCACCCGGAACACCCGTGGTTCGAGGTCTTCGCCGTTGATCGCCGTGGTGACCTGGTAGTCGCCGGCCACCGGGAACTCGAACAGCAGGGGGAAGTAGGCCGTCGGGATGCCCTGGTCTCGCCGGGGGACGGCCACGGGGTCGCCCACCGGGGTGCCGTCGGCCCGCTGCACCACGAAGTCGAGCTCGGCGGGCACGGTGTCGAGCGGGGCGCCCTCGGCGTCGGCGAGGGTGAACGGCAGCCGTTGCTCGGAGCCGGTGACCAGCAGGCCCTCCGGGGGGAAGATGGCCAGGAGGTTGACGCCGCCCGCACCCGGGCTGGTGGTGGCGTCTCCCTCGGCGGTGTCCCCGCTGGTGCCGGTGTCCCCATCGTCCCCGCCGCCGTCGCTGCTGTCGCCGCCGTTGCTGCTGCCACAGGCGGCCAGCACGGCCACGCCGACGGCACCGGCCGCGCCCGCCAGCAGGGCGCGGCGGGAGATGGTGGGGGAGGGGACGGGCATGCCCCGAATCTACTGTGGGGCCGGTGACCCTCTCGTTCAGCGTCGACGGCCGCGACGTGAGCGTCGCCGATGACGGGGCATCGCTGCTCGAGGTGCTGCGCGACCGCCTGGGCCTGCGCTCGGCCAAGGACGGCTGCAGCCCCCAGGGCCAGTGCGGGTGCTGCACCGTGCTCGTCGACGGGTCACCCCGGGTGTCGTGCGTCACGCCGGCCCGGCGCGTCGCCGGGCGAGCCGTCACCACCCTGGACGGCCTCGACCCGGTCGAGCGGGCCGACTGGGCGGACCGTTTCTGCGCCACGGGCGCCAGCCAGTGCGGCTTCTGCACCCCGGGCATCATCGTGCGGCTCTCGGCCCTGCAGGCCAAGGGCGTGGCCCCCGACGACGACGCGGCCGTCGAGCGGGCCCTGGCCGCCCATCTCTGCCGGTGCACCGGATGGCGCACGATCCTCGAGGCCTACGGCGCCGAGCCCGGGGGCGCGGATGTGGCCCGCGACCTCGACGCCGCCGGGCGCCGGGCCACCATCGAGGGTGGCGCGCCGCAGCGCGTCGGGCCCGACGTGGCCCTGGGCCGCGCCGGCTTCGCCGACGACGGCGCGCCCACCGACGCCCTGGTGGCGGTGCTGGGCGGCGACGGCGAGTGGGTGGTGGGCGAGTCCCTCGCCGAGGCCAGGGAGCGATCGGGCAAGCGTCAGGGCCGGCGCACCACCGTCGTGCCGGGTCACCCCGTCGCAACCCCGCCCGGTGACTGGGCGGTGACACTGCAGACCACCTGGGTCGAGCCCGCCTACCTGGAGCCCGACGCGTCGTGGTGCGCTCCCGGCGGCGAGCCGGCCACGCCACTGGCCAACGGCGGTGCCTTCGGCGGGAAGCTGGGCTCGGAGGTGGCGGTGGTGGCCCGCCGCCTCGCGGACGAGCACGGCCGACCCGTGCGGGTGCTGCTGTCGCGCGAGGACACGGTGCGCCTCGGCCCCAAGCGACCGCCGGTGGGCGGAGGCGTCGACGCCGCCGGCCGGGGTGTTCTGCGGGTGGCCCGCGCCCCCGGCATCGAGGTGGCGGTGGCGGCGGTGGCGCCCGACCTGCTCGTCGAGGCGGTCGACGTGGTCGGCCCGCCCACGTCGCCGACGCTGCGGGCGGCCGGTTGGGCCGAGGCGGCCGTGCTGGTGGGGGCGGCCACGGGCCGCACCGAGGTGCGATCGCCGAGCGGAGCGGTGGCCGAGGCCGAGGTGACCGCCGCCGGCCTGCGGGTGCGGGTGGCCTGCGGCGACCCCCTCGACGCCGTGGTGCTGCGCTCCTACTGCATCGGGGCCGCCCACATGGCCCTCGGCTGGGTGACGTCGGAGGGCCTCGCCGTCGATGAGGACGGCGAGGTGCACGACCTCACCATCCGCTCGTTCGGGGTGCTGCGCGCCGCCGACATGCCGCCGATCGAGGTGGAGATCGACCCGACGCCCGGCGAGCCCCTCAACGGCTCCGACGCCGTCTTCGCCGCCGTGGCCCTCGCCGTCTGGCGCCACCAGGGCCTGCCGCCGACGTGGCCGACTGGAAGACCCCTGTTCGCCCAGTAAACGCTGCGGAGCGGAGCGGAGCAGCGGCGCCGGCGAACCGGATGGCGAAGCCGCTGCGACGAAGGAGCAGCCAGTGTTGGGAGCGGAGCAGCGGCGCCGGCGAACCGGATGGCGAAGCCGCTGCGACGAAGGAGCAGCCAGTGTCGGGCCTGCCGCCGACGTGGCCGACTGGAATAGCCTGCCGGTCATGAGCACTCCTCCTCCGGTGGGGCCGTACACCCCGATCGTGCGGGCCGGCGACTGGCTGGTGTCGTCGGGCCAGATCGGCCTACGTGACGGCGAGATCGTCACCGGCGGCGTCGACGGCGAGTTGCGCCAGGCCATGGCGAACCTCGAGGCCCTGCTCGCGTCGGAGGGCGCCACCCTCACCGACGTGGTGAAGACCACGGTGTTCCTCCGCCACATGTCGGACTACCTGCCCATGAACGACGCCTACGTCGACTGCTTCGGCGAGCACCGGCCCGCCCGCTCCGCAGTGGGTGTGGCCGAGCTGCCCCTGGGGGCGCTGGTGGAGATCGAGGCCTGGGCCCACGTGCCCTCGCCCCCCGCGACGGGCGCTCGGTAGAGTCTGGCCATGCCCGGACCCGCGCTCATCGTCCTCACCCTGGTCGTCCTGTTGCCGGTGGGCACCCTCGTCGGCGGCGCGGTGCTGGCCATGATCCTGGGGTGGCTGCTCAAGACCGATGTCGACCAGGAGCACGAGGGCAGCGAGCTCCTCGAGCTCAACACCTGACGCCGAGAAAACACGATCCGGAGCGCGACGCTCGCCCCCGCGCTACGGTGAGGGGGCATTAGCAACCCAGCAGGGACGTCCCACCAAGCAGTAGGCCGACCCCGCAACACTGAAAGGGGATCGGTTTGCCAACCGGTACCGTGAAATGGTTCAACGCCGAAAAGGGCTATGGCTTCATCTCTCGCGAAAGCGGGCCTGATGTCTTCGTGCACTTCTCGGCCATCCAGGGGTCGGGCTACCGCTCACTCGACGAAGGCCAAGCGGTCGAGTTCGAAGTGACGACCGGTCCGAAGGGCGAGCAGGCGCAGGACGTCCGCGCGATCTAGCAGTACCCGCTGTCGCACGAACGCCCCCCTCACGGGGGGCGTTCGTCGTTTTCGGGCGAATGCGCCCCCTGGGATCAGCCCATCAGCCCGAGCTGGGCGAGGAACGAGAGGAAGTCCTCGTAGCGGTGGGTCTCCGCGATGAGCCCGTCGTCGGACAGCCGGATCATCGCCGCTCCGTTCATCGAGACGCGGACGCCGGTGGGCTCGACCATGTTGCCGTCCGGTCCGGTGAACGCACCGGTGTGGGTGGCCGACACCTGGTACTCCATCGCCATGGTGTCGCCGCCGTCCACCACGTCGAGCACGACGAAGTCGACCTCGTCGAACGCGGAGAACATGGCCCCCTCGGCGGCGGCGATGGCCTCGCGGCCCTGGTGCTCACCGAGCATCGGGTGCACGAGGCGCCCGTCCTCGGCGAAGCACGCGGCGTAGGCGGTGGCGCCGTCGCCGGAGAACGCGGCGGCGATGCGGTCGGCGATGTCGGTGGCGGCACTCATGATGATCCTTTCGGAGGGGGCGTGTGTGATCGGTGTTCGCACCCCAGGCGTCGATCGGATGTCGACCGCCTACTCCGACCGCAACACGGTGGCCGGGTGGGTGCGGGCCGCCGACCATGCGGGTACCGCGGCAACGAGGTTGGCGGCGAGCATCGTGCCCACCGCGATGAGGGCCAGTCCCGCCGTGGGTAGTTCGGGCGCGGCAGTGATGCCGATGGAGTCTCCGACGAGTTGCCAGACGGCACGGCCGGCGGCGACGCCGAGGGGGATGCCGACCACGACGGCGACGGCCGCGAGGGTGGTCGCCTGCCATGCCACGGTGGCCGCCAGTTGCCGGCGGCGGAAGCCCAACGCGGCGTAGGTGGCCAGGTCGCGGCGGTGGCGGCGCACCGAGGTGACGAGCGCGTTGGCGAGCGTGCCCAGGGCCAGCAGCGTGACGAGCACGGCGAGCAGGCGGGGCAGGCGCTGGACGCGCTGGAGGTTGTCGACGTCGCTGGCCTGGCGCGGGTCGGCGGCGTCCTCGCCGAAGGCGGGCCGTAGCGAGTCGGCCGCCTCGGTGGCCGTGACCCCGTCCGCGAAGCGCACCAGGAACTGCTGCGGGATGACGGCGTCGGGCCCGCCGCCGATCGTGGCTCTCGCGCCTGGCAGCGTCACCACGACGCCGCGGCCGAAGGCGAGTTGCGTGTCGAGGCCTGCGGGCAGGATGACCGTGCCCACGATCCGGAAGGTCCGTGCGTCGCCACGCGCGCCGGGGATCTGCGCAGCCACCGAGTCGCCGATCGACTTGTCGAAGGCCGCGAGCGTGTCTCGGCCGACGGCGACCTCGTCGCTGGTCACGGGGAGCCGGCCTTCCAACACCGGGGGGCCGAGGTGGGGGTCACCGGGACCGAGGACCAACGAGTTCACCTCGTGACCGTCCACCAGGACCGGACCCGTCCCGTAGCCCCGGTACGTGCCCACGTCGGGGTTGCCCTCGAGGGCTGTGACCGCATCGTGGACATCTTCCCGGCTGTTCATGTTCCCGACCACGGCGTCCCAATTCCAGCCCTGCTCGATCGGCGTGCTCACCAGGTGGTCCAGGCTGGCGGCGAACACGAGGACGGCGCACAGGACGACCACGCCGGCCGTCGCCGCCAGCACGGCGCCCACGACCGGCACCGCGGTGCGGCCCCGGCCCCGTTCGAGGGCCAGTTGGACGCCGGCGGTCATGCTCACGGGTGCCCTCGCGCGGGCGATGAGCCCGCTGATCGACGCGGCGCGCCGGCCGTTCCGCTCGACCGGGGCCGGGGTGACGGCGACGCCGGTCAAGCGCCAGGCGTCGACGGTGGCCCAGCCCATCGCCAGCAGCACCACGGATGCAGCGCCGACGCCGAGCACGATGGGGTCGACCTCCACGCCGGTGTGGAGCACGGCTTGGCGGGCCAGGCCGATCGGGAAAGCAGAGGACGCGGCGATGGCGAGGGTCACCCCGCCGACCGCACCGATCACCACCACGACGGCCGACCGAACCAGCGGGACCGCCGCCCTGTGTCGGCGGTCCACACCGATGCCGCGCAGGGCCTCGTCGTCATCGAGGTCGAAGAACACCTGGCGCCCGAGGGCCTGTGCGACGAACGCGATGCCCGCGATGGCCGTGATGAGCGCGAACACGGTCAGCGCGTTCGCCTCGACGTCGATGCCGCGTGCGATGGAGGCAATCAGCGGGGCATCCTCGTTCGTCGCTCGAAGGGTGAGGTCGTCGCGGCCCAACGCCGCGATGGCATCGGCCAGTTCGTCCTGTTGACCGGGCCTCACCTGGCCGGCCACGCCGAAGCCGAAGTTGGCCAACCGGTCACCGAACCGGTCGACGAATGCGGGGCCGACGCCGACGTACCACGAGTCGCTGCCCACCACGTCGTTGACCGGCTGCGCCGTCAGCCGCAGGTCCGAGGGTCGGCGGATGATCCCGGCCACCGTCATGGCCAGGTGCTCGCCTTGGGGGTCGGGCGGGTTGCGCTGGCCCCCGATGATCGGCCCCAGCGACTCAGGCGTGACCGTGCGTAGCGCGAACCTGTCGCCACTGTGCAACCCGAGCGCGGCCGCGAAGTCCTCGTTGACGGCTACCTCGTCGGGCCGGGAGGGGTCGGGGAGACGGCCCTCGACGATGATCGGGCGCTCCTGGTCGAGGTACGGCCGTCCGTCCAGGTAGGCGGCGGGCACCACCGAGACCCAACGGTCACCGCGCCGCACGCTCACCACCACGGCGCCGATCTGCTGCGCGAGCTCCCACTGCGGGAGCGCCGCCACGTCGTCGATCACTGTCTGCACATCGGGGGACGGGTCGGCGAAGACGAGGGCGTCGTAGGGCCGGTCGTACGCCACGAAGTCGGGCAGGGCCTCGTGCGCTCGGCGGGCGCCGGCCATCGCGGTGAACACCACCCCGGTGGTGACGGCGAGCGCCACGATCAACCCGATGGTGCCCGCCAGCCGACCCCGCAGGTTGCCCCGCGCCCGATACCAGACTGCCCTCACCTCGCCCCTATCCGTTCGCTCTGGCCGTTCGGGGGCCTGGTTCAGCGTCCCTGGCACGAGGGTTCCGGTCACTCGGCACGGAAGGCCTCCGCAGGGTGGGTGCGGGCTGCGGAGCGGGCCGGGAGCGCCGCCGCCAGGTTGGCGATGACCAGCCAAGCGCCGGCCAGCACGACCAGCGCGAGCACGGGAACGGTCGGCTCGAGGCTCGAGGCGAACGGGTAGACCACGAGGTGCCATGCCACCCGGCCGGCAGCCACGCCGAGGGGGATGCCGACCACGAGGGCGATCAGCGCAAGGGTGGTGGCCTGCCACGCCACGGTGCCGGCGAGCTGGCGACGGCGGAACCCCAGGGTGGCGAACAGCGCGAGGTCGCGGCGCCGCCGCCGGACGCCCGTGACCAGCGTGTTGACCAGGGTTACTACCGCCAAGAGCGCCACGAAGGCCGCCACCAGTGCCGGCAGGCGCTGCACCCGCCGCAGGTTTTCGATGTCCGATGGGACGGTGGCGGTGACCACCGTGCCCGGGTACTCGTCGCGCAGGCGGGCGAGGATCGATGCGCGGTCGGCGCCCGGAGCGAAGCGCACCAGGTACTGGCTCGGGACCACGCCCTCCTGGGGGTCCAGCGCGGCGGCTCCCTCGTGGGTCATCAGCGCCCCGCGGGTCATCGTCATCTGGCCGTCGAGTGTGGCGATCGGCACCATCACACCCACGATGCGGGCGTCGACCGTTCCACCCAGGGTGACCTGGACGTGATCGCCGACAGCCTTGCCCAGGTCGTCGAGTGTGCCGGGCCCCACGATGATCTCGTCGGGGGCGGCGGGCAGGCGCCCTTCCAGCATCGGCGGGCCAACCGTGTCGTCGCCGGGTCCCAGCGCCCCTCCGTAGGTGTCGACGTCGTCGATGCGCATCGGCGTGCTGCTGGAGAAGCCCAGGTAGGCGGCGACGTCGGGGTCGTTGTCGAGTGGCTCCCGGCCCGCCCGCGCGGCGTCGGCGTCGAAGTAGGCGCCGACGGCGACATCCCAGTTCCATCCTCGGGCCATGGGATCCACGACCACGTGGTGGAGGCTGGCCGCGAACACGAGCGCCGCGGTGACCGTGAGGACGCCGACCGTGGTCGCTCCCAGGGCGCTGCCGACGGGCACCGCGGTTCGTCCCCGGCCTCGCTCGAGCGCCATCCGCACCCCGGCGACCACGCTGACCGGCGTGCCGAGCTTGGCCAGCCGGCTGACGACGCGGGACGGTCGGTCGCGCATGCGGGCAGCACGGTCGGTGGGTGCCAGGCGGGCCGCCCGCCACCCGATCACGGCGCACCAGGCGATCACCGCGGCGAGGATCACTACGCCGCCGACGGCGAGGACCGTCGGATCGACACGGATGCCGGGGTGGACGTCGGCCTTGCGGGCCAGCCCGATCGGGGTGAACCGGGAGAGGGCGACACCGCCGCCCACCGCCAGCAGCGCACCCAGTCCGGCCACGATCACACCGCGGACGAGTGGCACCGCCGCCCGCTGGCTGCGGCGCAGGCCGAGCGCGGCCAGCTCGTAGGTGTCGAGCTGGCCCGGCGAGACCTGGCGGCTCAAGAGCTGGCCCACGAGCACGATTCCTGCCACGCCCACGACCAGGGCGAAGAGGAGCAGGGCATTGGCCTCGAAGTCGATGCCGGTCTGCGCGGAGGCGACGAGGATGAGTCGAGGATCCTGGCGCTCGACCTGCACCCTGTCACCACCCACCGCCACCGCAGCCATCTCGAGGTCGTTGGCCGTGACCCCGGGTGCGAGGCGACCGAAGACGCCGGTGTTGTAGCTGGCGTTGTGCTCGCCATAGCGGTCCCAGAACGCGGCAGTGAGGTACACGTGGTAGCGGCGGACGGCGTAGAGGGTGCCGGGCTGTGCCAGCGCCTCGTAGGAGAGGTCATCGGGCTCTCGGGTGATGCCGACGACGGTCAGGCGGACATCCTCACCAGTGGGATCGGGTTCGAAGCCGGCGTTGACCACCGCGTCGAGGTGGTCGGGTGTCACCGTGCGGGCGGTCAGTGAGTCGCCGACGCGCACGCCCACCCCAGTGGCGAACTCCTGGTTCACCACCAGCTCGCCCACCTGGCGGGGATCGGCCAGGCGCCCGTCGATCAGCAGCGGCCGGTTCACGTCGTGCAGGAAGGTGCCGACCAGTAGGGCCTGGCCCACGAATCCAGTCGCCTCGGCCAGGTCGGCCTGGGCGGGGACGGTGAGCACTGGCTGGCTCGCCGCGCCCGCCGCCGCCCATTCGGGCAATGCGACCAGTGCGCGGGCCAGGCGGTTCTGCTCGGCGGGCGGGAGCGTCGGGTCCAGGAAGACGGCGGCGTTCCCCGCCCGCGTGTAGGCCAGGAACTCGGGGATGGCATCACGGCCCCGGCGCGCGCCCGCCACCGCGGTGAGGACGATGCTGCCGGTCAGCCCGACCAGCAGGGCGATGAGGAGGGTGCCGGCGGCGGCGCCGCGCAGGTCGGCCCGTGCCCGGTACCAGACCGCTCCCATGTTGCGATGGTCCCACGGCGACTGTCGTCGTTGAAGGGCGCAGGCAGGCCTGCGCGAAGTGGTGCTGCCACCACCTGTTCCCTTGCTCCTCCTTCCTCGGAGCGCCTTCGGCATCGGGTTCGTCGATGGTGCTGCTGCGGGGACGTCTACCGTGGCGGCGTGTCGAAGCGCACCCGGTCGGTGCTGTCCGTGGTGGTGGCGGTGGCCGCGATCGTCGCCTGGAACGCCTTGTTCCGCGACGCCGGCGGCTCGTCGACATCGGCCACCGGGTCGTCGACCAGCGCCGCGGTCGTCGCCCCGTCATCGACGACCGACCGCATCGACACGACGACGGTCGACGCCACCGCCGAGACGCCGTCCTCGACGGGGGTGCCATCGGGCGCAGCGCCGGTGTCGGACCTGCCGGTCGCCTCTGCGGACGACCTGCCGCCGGAGGCGCTGGACACGCTGGCGCTGATCGAGGCCGGTGGGCCCTACCCGTACGACCAGGACGACGGGGTGTTCGGCAACCGTGAGGGGCTGCTGCCCGACCGGTTCGACGGGTACTACCGCGAGTACACGGTGGAGACCCCGGGATCCGACGACCGGGGAGCGCGGCGGATCATCGTGGGTGCCGACGGCGAGGTCTATTACACCGACGACCACTACGGCAGCTTCGTGGAGGTCACCGATGCCCACCTCTGACGAGGGGGCACCGGTGGACGACCTCAGCCTTGTGTTCGACGGACTGATCGCGGCAGGGGTGCACCCGCTGTCCGACCCCGTCGCCGTCGGGGAGCTCCGTCAGCAGGCCGGCGCCGCGGGGTGGGCGGCGCTTCACGCCGATGCCACCGGCGGCAAGGCGGCGGTGCTCGACGGCCTGGCTGCGACCGGCGCCTTCCCCGGGTGGTTCGGCCGCAACTGGGACGCCCTCAGCGACTGCCTGGTCGACCTGTCGTGGCTGCCGGCCGAGGGCTACGTGGTGCTGATCGACGGCTGGCCCGCCTTCCGGGCGACCTCACCCCGAGACGCCGACGTCGCCCACTCGGTGCTGGCCCACGTCGCCGCCGAGTGGGCGGCCCGTGGCACCCCGTTCGTGGCGCTCACCCGCTGACCGCCCGGCGAGGCTCCGGTCGAACCTGCCCGCTGACGCCGGCGCTCACCACCTGAGCCAGCCGTCGGAAGCCGACCGCTACTTGCGTCGAAGACGCGGGGTGGGGTCGTCAGGTGGTGCTGCGGCGGTCGCGCCACCAGCGGATGGCGAAGTAGGCGCCGGCGGCGCCGAGGAGGAGCAGGGCGCCGTTGGCGATGATGTTGGGGGCCGACGATCCGCTTTCCTCGCCGTCGTCGTCGTCGTTGCCGTTGTCGTCGCCGCTGTCGTCGGTGGCGGTGGCGGTGGCCGTGGCCGTGGCGGTGGCGGTGGCCGGCCTGTCGGCCGTGGTTGCGGGGGGCGTAGCGGTCGTCGGGGTGGCCGCGTCCATCTGCGCGGTGAACGTGCGGGTGGCGGCCGGCGTGGTCGACACCGCAGTGAACGTCACCTCGGCATCGGTGTCGAACACCACGTCGCCGGTGTAGGCGCCGGGGCGATCGCCGGGCTCCATGGTGATCGGGATGGGGCCGAATCCGGGCACGTCGGCGGTGACCACGACGTCGGCGCCTTCGACCGGGTCGCCGTCGTCGTAGACGAGCAGCACGTCGACGGTGTAGCTGCCGTCGCGGTTGACCGAGGTCGCGATCTCGGTGAAGCTCGCTGTGTCGCCGTGGGCCCCTGCCGGCGACGCGGCGACCACCAGCACGAGCGCCGCGATGGCCACGACGGCGCCGGCGGTGAGGCGCCTCACGCGCTCCACCGGGACTGGCCGAAGCGGTAGCCGACCGAGCGCACGGTGGAGATGAGGTTGGCGTGCTCCTCGCCCAGCTTGGCCCGCAGGCGCCGGACGTGGACGTCGACGGTGCGGGCGCCGCCGTAGTACTCGTAGCCCCACACCCGGCTGAGCAGGGTCTCGCGGGTGAACACCTTGCCGGGGTGCGAGGCGAGGAACGTGAGCAGCTCGTACTCCATGTAGGTGAGGTCGAGCGGCACCCCGCTGATGGCGGCCTGGTAGGTCTCGAGGTTCAGCACCAGGTCGCCGTACTCGACCAGCTCGGGCTGGGCGCCCCGCCCGCTGGCCCAGAACAGGTGCTTGAGACGGGCCTCGAGCTCGCGGGGGTGGAACGGCGCCAGGCAGAAGTCGTCGAACAGGTCGTCGCGCAGCTCGAGGTCGCCCAGCTGGGTGCCGTTGATCAACAGCAGCAGCGGCTCGAGGGGCTGGTCGCGCTTGCGCAGCACCCGGGCCACCGCGAAGGCCCGCTCGGGATCGTCGTAGGCGCAGATGATGGCGCCGTCCCAGCCGCCGTCGGGCTCGGTGCGCTCGGCGGCGTGCTCGTCGCCGACCGCCTTCCAGGGGTAGCCCGCGAGGTCGAGGGCCTGGGCCAGCTCCGGCGGCGCCGGGTCGGGGAAGAGCAGCAACGGTTCCATGTGGATTCCCTCGAGCATCGTCCTACCTCACCAACTCGGGAGGTAGCGAGCCAACTCGAATGGTGTCACCTGCGACTTGTAGTCCGCCCATTCCGACCGCTTGTTGCGTAGGAACCACTCGAAGATGTGCTCGCCGAGCGCCTCGGCCACCAGCTCGGACTTCTCCATCTCGTCGAGCGCCTCGGCCAGTGACTGGGGGAGCGAGGTGATGCCCTCGGCGGCCCGCTCCTCGTCGGTGAGCTCGAAAACGTTGGCGGCGGCCTCGGGGCCGAGCTCGTAGCCCTCCTCGAGGCCCTTCAGGCCGGCGGCGAGCATCACCGAGTAGGCCAGGTAGGGGTTGCAGGCGGGGTCGGGCGAGCGGTACTCGATGCGGGTGGACGACTCCTTGCCGGCCTTGGCCAAGGGCACGCGCACCAGCGCCGATCGGTTGTTGCGGGCCCACGACACGTGCACCGGCGCCTCGGAGCCGGGGATCAGCCGCTTGTACGAGTTGACCAGCTGGTTGGTGACCGCGGTGATCTCACGGGCGTGGACCAGCAGGCCGGCGATGAAGCTGCGGCCCACCTTGGACAGGCGGTACTCGTCGCCGGGGTCGTGGAAGGCGTTGACGTCGCCCTCGAACAGCGACAGGTGGGTGTGCATGCCCGAGCCCTGCACGCCGGCCAGGGGCTTGGGCATGAACGTGGCGTAGGCCCCCCGCTCGAGCGCGATCTCGCGCACGACCAGCCGGAACGTCATCACGTTGTCGGCCATGGTGAGAGCGTCGGTGTAGCGCAGGTCGATCTCGTGCTGGCTGGGGCTGTCCTCGTGGAACGAGTACTCGATGGGGATGCCCATGGCCTCGAGCATGTGGATGGTGCGCTTGCGCAGGTCGCTGGCCACATCCGCGGTGGTGAGGTCGAAGTACGAGCCCGTGTCGAGCGGTACCGGCTCCTTCGTGGGGTCGCCGTCGGCGAAGTAGAAGAACTCCATCTCGGGCGCGCAGAAGAACGAGAACCCCCGCTCGTGGGCCCGATCGAGGTTGCGCTTGAGTACCTGGCGGGGGTCACCCTCGAACGGGGTGCCGTCCAGGTTCTCGATGTCGCAGAACATGCGGGCCGAGTTCTCGTCGTCCTCGGCCCACGGCAGCAGCTCGAAGGTGTTCGGGTCGGGCCGGGCCAGCACGTCGCTCTCCTGCACCCGGCTGAACCCGTCGATGGCGGAGCCGTCGAACCACATGCCCTCCTCGAAGCCGTTCTCGAGCTCGGCCGGCGAGATGGCGACCGACTTGAGCTGGCCGAGGACGTCGGTGAACCAGAGGCGGATGAGGCGCACCCCCCGCTCCTCGACGGTGCGCAGCACGTAGTCCTGTTGACGCTCCATCCCGCCAGTGAACCACGGCCGACCGCGAGGCTTGGCGGGAGGCGAGCCAGTTCACATAGCGTTCATAGTCGGGCAACGGGCGAGAAACGGGCTGCCGCGAGGCTGTCGGCCGTCCTCAAGGACGCTTTGCCCCGCAAACGGGGCGCGCACCCGCGTGTCCCCGCATCCGTTCGACCGCAGGAGGAACCGTGCAGGAACGCACACCATCCGAAGTGCTGGCCTTGGCCAAGGACGAGGGTGTCGAGATCGTCGACATCCGGTTCTGCGACCTGCCCGGCCTCATGCAGCACTTCTCGGTCCCGGTGAGCCAGCTCACCGAGGACGTCTTCGACGAGGGCCTCGGGTTCGACGGCTCGTCGATCCGTGGGTTCCAGGAGATCCAGGAATCCGACATGATCCTGATCCCCGACCCGAACACGGCGGTGATCGACCCCTTCACGCAGCACAAGACGCTGAACATCAACTGCTTCGTGCACGACCCGATCACCCTCGAGCACTACAGCCGCGACCCTCGCTACGTGGCCAAGAAGGCCGAGGAGTACCTGGTCTCCACGGGTATCGCCGACACCTGCTACGTGGGCCCGGAGGCCGAGTTCTTCATCTTCGACGACGTGCGCTACCACCAGGACTCGCACTCGTCGGGCTACTCGGTCGACTCGGTCGAGGCGTCGTGGAACACCGGCAAGGACGAGGGCCCGAACCTGGGGTACAAGCCCCGTTACAAGGAGGGCTACTTCCCGGTCCCGCCGATGGACCACTACCAGGACCTGCGCTCGGAGATGACGCTGGCCCTCCAGTCGGTGGGCATCGATGTCGAGGTGCAGCACCACGAGGTGGGCACCGCCGGGCAGGCCGAGATCGACATCCGGTTCTCGCCGCTCGCCGACATGGCCGACCAGCTGATGCTGTTCAAGTACGTCATCAAGAACGTGGCGTGGGCCAACGGCAAGACCGCCACGTTCATGCCGAAGCCGGTGTTCGAGGACAACGGCTCGGGCATGCACGTGCACCAGTCGCTGTGGAAGGGCGGCGAGCCGCTGTTCTACGACGAGGCCGGCTACGCGGGGCTGTCGGACATGGGCCGCTGGTACATCGGTGGCCTGCTCAAGCACGCCCGCTCGGTGATCGCGTTCACCAACCCCACCACCAACAGCTACAAGCGGCTGGTGCCGGGCTACGAGGCGCCGGTGAACCTGGTGTACAGCCAGCGCAACCGCTCGGCGTCGGTGCGCATCCCGCTGTACTCGAAGAGCCCGAAGGCCAAGCGCCTCGAGTTCCGCTGCCCCGACCCGTCCTCCAACCCCTACCTGGCCTTCTCGGCCATGCTCATGGCGGGCCTCGACGGCATCCAGAACAAGATCGAGCCGCCCGACCCGGTCGACCGCGACCTCTACGACCTCCCGCCCGAGGAACTGGCCAAGGTGCCCCAGGTGCCCGGCTCGCTGCCCGAGGCCCTCGAGGCGCTCGAGGCCGACCAGGACTTCCTGAAGGCCGGCGGCGTCTTCACCGACGACCTCATCGAGACCCACATCGCCTACAAGCGTGAGCACGAGGTGGACCCCCTCCGCCTCCGCCCCCACCCGTGGGAGTTCCACCTGTACTACGACATCTGACCGGATGGCCCGCTGACCTGCGGAAACGCAGGTCAGCGGGCCGCTCGGCGACAGCGCTGGCGGACCCGCCGGCGTCGATGAGCGCGGACGCGTTGAAACGCCGGAGCGCGTGCATGCCGCCGTGGCGTGCGGGGTCGACGCCGGCTGCGGCGAGGGCCGGTTTCCAGACGTAGCGGTTGCGCCGGCCGCGTGGTCCGAGCGCGCTGGGTTCATCGTCGCGGTCATCCGGGACCACCTGCGCGTGCCGCCTGCGTCGTCCACACGTCCGGCAGGCGGGGGACCTGGACCGGCGGCTCGGCGGGGAGGCGACGTTCTGCCCGGCGTGTGGGACGAGGCTCGACGTGGTGCAGCGGCACTGGGAGCGGTGGGTTCTTTGTGCAACAGACCTGGCGGGTGCGGTCTGGTGCACAAAGAAGCCCGGCCGATCAGGCGCGGGTGACGGTGACGGCCCAGCAGCCGGGTGAGGCATTGTGGACGTGGATCCGCTCGACGTCGCTGTCCTCGAAGAAGCGCTCGATCGTGTCCTGGAGGTCGCGGCCTTCGATGAGCTCGGCGTCGGTCATCATCGCCTGATGGTCGAAGGCGCGTACCGAGAGCGTGCGGACCGTGAGCTGCTCTGGCAGCGCCTCCGCGGCGAGGTGAGGAACGCAGGGCTCCGCATGCAGGAAGATCGGGCTCGTGCTCCGATACGGCGAGTCCTGGGTGAACGGGTCGTGCGCGACGAGGATCAGCTCCTCGCCGATCTCGGCATCACGGAGGCACTGACGACACGGATACCCCGGTTTGGCGTCAGCGGTGTGGCGGATGCCGCCCGTGGCTCGGAGACCGTCGGCGATCGACGACTCGATCGGCACGAGACGGAACCGGGGCGTCGTGGCGTTGTCCATGGCTCGATCGTAAGAGTGAGGCGGCGACCCGTCTGGCGGTAATCGGACGTCACGTTCCCACGGACGCCGAGGCCCGCCGACGGGCGCCAGCACGGCGGGCGGACAGGCGGGGTAGTGCCCTCGAATGGGGCGGCGGGCGAGGTGAGGCTGGAGGTAACACCAACGCCGCCGTCGCTCCCGGCCCGATCCCACCCGCCGCCCGGGAGGGCAACGGGTGGGCGCCGCGCAAGACGCGGACGGCGTCGGTGGGTAGGGGACAGACGGTCGGCTTCGTCGTTGCCGTCGAGAACGATGCGCGGGCGCCAGGGAGCTTCCTCGTGCGGGCTCAGGGGAGCTCACCGCAGTTCGCGATCAAGTACTTCGACGGTGATCAGAACGTGACCGCCCAGGTGACGGGTGACGGCTACCTGACCGCCCAGCTCGCGCCCGGCGAGCGCGCGCAGCTACGGGTCCAGATCAGGGCCTGGAGCACTGCGCCCAGCAACACCCACGTGACGGCCACGATCAAGGTTTCGGTCCACCGCGTTGACGACCGCCCGCGACGTGGTGAAGGTCACCGCCCAGCGTTGAGTGGACGGGTTGGTCGGCGACGGGGCGCCGCCGAGACGTAGGACGCGGTGCAGGTCCGCCATCAGGATTATCATACTAACCATGCGAAGGTATTGTACGATTGGGGATGACCAGAGCCGGCCGTCTCGCCTGTGTGGGGGTGCGGTTCGTTCGGGCGATCGCTCCAGCCAACCTCGGCGGGCAGTTGCCATGACCATCGCCTTCGACCCGCTCGATCCCGCCACCCTCCAGCACCCCGAGCCACAGCTCGCCCGGCTGCGCGCCGATGCCCCGATCCACTACATCGACAGCCTGAGCGCTTGGTTCGTGGTGCGCCACGAGCTCGTGCTCGAGGCGCTGCGCCGGCCCGAGGTGTTCTCCAGCCAGTTCCCGAAGTCGGTCCTGCCGCTGAGCGAGGACGACCAGCGGCGCCTGGCCGAGGCCATGGCCGGCGGCCTGCCCCGGCCCAAGACGATGATCACCGCCGACGGCGGGGTCCACACCCGGTACCGCCGACTGGTGTCCAAGGCCTTCTCCCCTCGGGCGATCGCGGTCCTGGAGCCCACGGTGCGGGCCATCACCACCCGGCTGATCGACACCTGGATCGACCGGGATCGGATCGAGGTGGTGGAGGACTTCGCCGTGCCGTTGCCGGTCGAGGTCATCGCCAAGGCCCTCAACGTGCCCGAAGACCGCCTGGCCGACTTCCGGCGGTGGTCCGACGCCACCGTCCTGACCTTCGGCGCCACGCCGACGGTCGACGAGCGGGTGGAGGCCATCCACACCGTCCAAGAGCTCCAGCGGTTCTTCGTCGCGGCCATCGAGGACCGCCGGCAGGCCCCGCAGGACGATCTGCTCACGGGGCTGATCGACGCCCGGATCGAGGACGACGAGGTCGAGGACGAGCTCGACGACACACGCCCGCTCGACGTGCCGGAGATCGTGAGCCTCGTGCAGGAGCTCCTGGTCGGCGGCAACGAGACCACCACCAAGCTGATCGCGGAGATGGTCCGCCTGTTGGCCGGTCACCCCGACCGGTGGCCGGCGGTGCGGGCGAACCCCGCGCTCATCCCCGCGGTGGTCGAGGAGTCGCTGCGGCTGGCGTCGCCGGCGCAGGCCATGTGGCGCCTCACGACCGAGGACACCGAGCTCGGTGGGTTCGCCATACCCGCGGGGAGCCGGGTCGTCCTGTCCTACGCCTCCGCCAACAGGGACGAGGACCTCTTCACCGAGCCCGACAGCTTCGATCCCGACCGGCCCAACCTCACCGACCACCTGGCGTTCGGTCGGGGCCCGCACTTCTGCATCGGGTCGGGCCTGGCCCGGCTCGAGGCCCGGGTGGCCTTCGAGGAGCTGGCTCGGCGGGTGCGGTCGATCTCGCTGCCGGACACCAACGACTTCCCCTACAACCCGAGCTTCCTGCTCCGGGGCCTAGTCCGCCTGGAGGTCGACATCGTCGCCGCCTGACGGGAGCCGGCCGGGTGGGCGGCCGCCTGACGGCCAGGGTCAGGCGTTGCGGAACGCCGGGTCGTGGCGGAGGATCTCCCGGCGGGCGATGGTCATCTCGTGGACCTCGTCGGGCCCGTCGGCGATGCGCAGGGTTCGGTGGTAGGCGTACATGTCGGCCAGGGGGAAGTCCTGGGTGACCCCGGCGCCGCCGTGCACCTGGATGGCCCGGTCGATGACCTTCAGTGCCATGCGGGGCACCGCCACCTTGATCCCGGAGATCTCGGTGGCGGCCGCCTTGTTGCCCACCGTGTCCATCAGGTGGGCGGTCTTGAGCACGTACTCCCGGGCCATGTCGATCTCGATCCTGGACTCGGCGATCCAGTGCTGGATGAGACCCTGCTGGGCCACGAGCTTGCCGAACGTCGTCCGCTCGAGGGCCCGCTGGACCATGAGGGCGAGGGCCCGTTCGGCGGCGCCGATGGCCCGCATGCAGTGGTGGATGCGGCCGGGACCGAGCCGCGCCTGGCTGATGGCGAAGCCGCCGCCCTCCTCGCCGAGCAGGTTGTCCACCGGCACCCGCACGTCGTGGAAGTCGACCTCGCCGTGCCCACCGCGGTGCTCGTAGCCGAACACCCGGAGCGAACGCAGGACGTCCACCCCCGGTGTGTCCTTCGGCACCACGATCATCGACTGCTGGAGGTGGCGCGGCGCCGACGGGTCGGTCTTGCCCATCACGATCATCACCTCGCACCGAGGCGCCAGGCTCCCGGAGGTGAACCACTTGCGGCCGTTGAGGACGTAGTGGTCGCCGTCGCGCTCGATCCGCAGTGAGATGTTGGTCGCGTCCGACGACGCCACCGCGGGCTCGGTCATGGCGAAGGCCGAGCGGATCTCGCCCTCGAGCAACGGCGCCAGCCACCGCTGCTGGATCGCCTCGGAGCCGTACAGGTGGAGGATCTCCATGTTGCCCGTGTCCGGCGCCGAGCAGTTCAGGGTCTCCGAGGAGAAGTCCGACTTGCCCAGCTCCTCGGAGATCGGGGCGTAGTCGACGTTGGACAGCTTGGTTCCGGGCTCGCCCGGGCGGAGGTGGGGCAGGAAGAGGTTCCACAGGCCCCGCTCGCGGGCGACCGCCTTCAGGTCGTCGAGGATCGGTGGGTAGCTGTGCTCGCCGAGCTCCTCGTACTGACGCTGGTAGGTGATCTCGTTGGGGTACACGTGCTCGTCGAGGAACGCCTTGACCTCGGCCAGGAGGGCCTGGCCTTCCTGGGTGAACTCGTAGGGCATGGTCGCTGTGCTCCTGGGGTCAGTCGGCCCGGGCGGGGGTGACCGCGGGCTCGGTGCGGTAGTCGTCGAGGTCGGCCTCTTCGGTGAGGGCCCAGAACTCGACGATGCGGAAGGGGTTGATGGCGACCACGCGACCCTTGGAGTTCCGGTAGTAGTTCTCGACGCCCGAGTTGGTCCACACCAGGCCCTCGTGGGTGGCGTCGACCGTGGTGTTGTAGGCGTCGTGGACGTCCTGGCGGACCTCGACCGATCCCAGGCCGGCCTCGAACAGCTGGCGCAGGAGGCTCATCACGTAGTGCATCTGGCGCTCCATGATCGTGATGAGGCTGCCGCCGTGGCCGAACTGGGCGTTGGGGCCGTAGAGGCAGAAGAAGTTGGGCGCCCCGGGGATCGCCGTGCCCAGGTAGGCGCGGGCGTCGTCGGGGCCCCAGACCTCGCGGATGGCCACACCGTCCCGACCGATGACGTCCATGGGGGCGAGGAAGTTCACGACGTCGAAGCCGGTCGCCCACACCAGCACGTCGGCGGGGTGCTCGGTGCCGTCACGTGTCACCACGCCGTGGGGTCGGATCTCGACGGCGTCGGTGGTCAGGTGGACGTCGTCCCGGGTGATCGCCCGGAACCACCCGTTGTCCATGAGCATCCGCTTGCCGTAGGGCGGGTACTCGGGCAGCACCTGGTCGAGCAGGTCCTGGCGGTCGCCCAGCTCGGCGACGATGTAGTCGGTGTAGAAGGCCCGGTGGCGGTCGTTGACGCGGCCGATGGCCCGGCCGTCGGTCGCGTCCCAGTCGGGGTCCTTCTGCAGCGCCGGGTAGAGGACGTCGTTGAACGCCCACGCCAGACGGATGCGGTACCAGTCGTGGTAGAGCGGCACCGTCGCCAGGAGGTGGCGGATCGGCGCGGGGATCTCCTGGTGGAACTTCTCGAACGGCGCCGCCCACTGGGCCGTGCGCTGGAACACCGTCACCGACACGGCGGTGTCGGCGATGGCGGGGACGAGCTGCATGGCGCTGGCGCCCGTGCCGATCACCGCCACCCGCTTGCCCGCCAGGTCGATCCCTCCGTCCGGCCAGCGCGCCGTGTGGGCGGCGGGCCCGACGAAGGAATCGGCCCCGGGGAGATCGGGGATCTTCGGCTTGTTGAACGCGCCCACCGCGCTGATGACCACGTTGGCCCGGTGCGTGATGGATGTGCCGCTCCCGTCCCGGGCCACCACGACCCACTGCTGAGCCCCCTCGTCCCAGGTGGTCGACACCACCTCGGTGCCGAAGGTGATGTGGTCGGTGATCCCGAAGTCGTCGGCCACGCCTGCCACGTAGGCGTGCAGCTCGTCCCGTAGCGAGAAGTACTTCGACCAGTCGGCGCGGGCGAAGGAGAAGGAGTAGAGGTAGCTCGGCGTGTCGACGCCGCACCCGGGGTAGTGGTTCTCCAGCCAGGTCCCGCCTACGCCGTCGTTGCGCTCCAGGATCCGGTACGGGATGCCGGCGCCCGCCAGCCGCACCGCGGCACACACGCCGGAGATGCCGGCACCGACGATCAGCACCTCGAAGCCCGGTGGGGGATCCAGGCGATCGGCGGGCCGTTCGAAGATCCGGAGCTCGTTGGCGATGATCGGGGCGTAGGCCTCGGGGACGTCCTGGCCCACGCAGGCCTCCATCATCTCGAGCAGCAGCGCCGGAGCGGGCGCGTCGATCACCACCGGCGCGCCCGCGTCCCACGCCACGATGGCCTCGAACGCGGCGGCCCTGATCTCGTCCTGGATGTCGTCGGGCAGCCCGCCCGTGTCGTTGTCGTCGAGGCCCCGCGTCCGTGTGGGACGGTAGGGCTCGTGCAACCACCGCCGGTCCCCGGTCAGATGGACGAGGACCATCAGCAGCGTGGGGATGTTGGCGATGTCGATCGCCTCCTGCCACCGCGTCCTGTCATCCACCGTCGCTCGCCTCCTGTGCAGGTCTGTCACTACTATACGCAGAGTTATGGATAGCCGGTTCGACGAGCTGCTGGTCGCCCTTCGGGGCGTGCAGGAGCTGGTCGGCACCGACACCGGCGTCGGCCCCCGCCGGCTCCCGGCCTGGACCGCGGCGCAGGCCGCCGATCCCGCCCTCGGCGTGATGGCCGGCATGCCCGCCGGGGCGCGCTTCGAGTTGGCCACCGATGCCACCACGATCGAGCTCGACGTCCTCGCCACCTTCCTCGACGTGGACGGCTCGGCCGTCGGTCCGGCCGTCGCGGCGTTCGACCTGGTCGTCGACGGCGAGGTGGTCGGCTCGCAGGTCGTCCGGGACGGCACCCGGGTCGTCGTCGAGCTGGCCACGGGCATCTTCGATGTCGTGGAGGGGGAGACGGCCACGGTCCGCTTCGAGGGTCTGCCCGGCGACCCGTCCGTCCGGGTCGAGGTGTGGCTGCCCCACGCCACCACCCTGGAGCTGCGCGGCGGCCGGATCACGCCAGGGGCGACGGTCGCTCCCGCGGCCGCCCGCGCCCGGCGCTGGGTGCACCACGGCAGCTCGATCAGCCACTGCATGGAGGTCGAGCGACCGACCCGCACCTGGCCGGCCCTGGTGGCCCGCGGCGCCGAGGTGGACCTGCAGGACCTCGCCTTCGCGGGGCAGTGCCTCCTCGACCCGTGCGTGGCCCGCACCATCCGGGACATGCCCGCGGACCTGATCAGCCTGAAGCTGGGCATCAACGTGGTGAACGGCGACACCATGCGGGAGCGGGCCTTCGTGCCGGCCCTGCACGGCTTCCTCGACACGATCCGTGAGGGGCACCCGGCCACACCGCTGATCCTCGTCACCCCGATCCACTGCCCGATGGCCGAGACCCGGCCCGGACCGCACGCCGAGGGCCCCGACGGCGTGTTCGGGCCGGTCGTCCGTCCACCGGAGCTGGCGGTCGGTGCGCTCCACCTCGTGCGCATCCGGGAGCTGATGGAGGCCGCGGTCAGTGCTCGCCGGGCCACGGGCGACGAGCACCTGCATCTGATCGACGGCCCGGCCCTGTTCGGTCCGGCCGACGCCGGGGACCTTCCCGACGGCCTGCACCCGAACGAGGCGGGGTACGCCCGCATCGCCGATCGGTTCCTCGCCTCGGCCTTCGGTGCGGGGGGTCCGTTCCACTAAATCTTGTCACATGGCAAGGTTTACGTTACGTTCCTCCCGATCGAAGAAGGGGGAGGGACGATGTACCGCGAGATCCTCTACGAGGTCGCCGACCCGGTCGCCATCATCACGCTCAATCGGCCCCGGACCCTGAACGCGTGGACGCCGACCATGGAGATGGAGGTGCGCGGCGCCCTGACCGAGGCGGTCGCCGATCCCGCCGTGGTCGGCATCGTGCTCACCGGGGCGGGGCGAGGGTTCTGCGCCGGCATGGACCTGAAGATGCTGGAGTCGTACTCGGCCGGCGACCGAGACGTGCTGCTCGCCGACGAGGTGGCCCTCCCCGGTGAGGCGTGGAGCGAGGACCTGCGGGGCCCGTACAGCTTCTTGATGTCGCTCCCGAAGCCCATCATCGCCGCCATCAACGGCCCGGTGGTCGGGATGGCGCTGGCCATCGTCCTGGCCTGCGACCTGCGCTTCATGGCCGAGGACGCCCAGATCGCCACCACGTTCGCCGAGCGCGGCCTGGTCGCGGAGTACGGCCTGGGCTGGCTCCTGCCCAAGGTGGTGGGCCCGACGGTGGCGATGGACCTGTTGCTCTCGGCGCGTGCGGTCCGCGGCCCGGAGGCGGTCGAGTTGGGCCTGGTGAACCGGTCGCTCCCCGCCGACGAGCTGGTGGACGCCGCTCGGGCCTACGTCGTGGACCTCGCGTCCCGGTGCTCGCCGGCCTCGATGGCAACCATGAAGCGGCAGGTCTACACGCACCTCCACGCCGGCCTGGGTGACGCCGAGCGGGAGTCCCGCCGGTTCATGTTGGCGAGCTTCGAGCGGCCCGATGCCGCCGAAGGGGTGCGTTCGTTCCTGAAGAAGCGGCCCCCGCGGTTCGCGCGGCTGGGCCCGACCACGGAGGTGCAGTGATGGCTGGCTTGTGTGAGGACCGGGTGGTCCTGATCACCGGTGCCGGGCGCGGGATCGGTCGGGGGCACGCCCTCGCCTTCGCCCGCAACGGGGCCAAGGTGGTGGTGAACGACCTCGGTGCGGAGGTCGGCGGCAGCGGGGCGTCGCTGTCGCCGGCGCAGGAGGTGGTGGCGGAGATCGTGGCCGAGGGCGGTGAGGCCGTCGTCGACGGTCATGACGTGAGCGACTGGGCCGGGGCCGAGGCGCTGGTGGCGACGGCCGTCGACACCTTCGGGCGCCTGGACGTGCTGGTCAACAACGCCGGGATCCTGCGGGACCGGGTACTGGTCAACATGGCCGAGGACGAATGGGATGCCGTCATCCGGGTGCACCTCAAGGGGACCTTCGCCACCTGCCACTTCGCCGCCAACCACTGGCGGAGTCGCGTCAAGGCGGGGGAGGAGGTCGACGGCCGCATCGTCAACACCACGTCGGAGTCCGGGCTGTACGGCGCCATCGGCCAGGCCAACTACGGCGCGGCGAAGGCCGGCATCGCCGCGCTCACCATCATCGCCGCCCAGGAACTGGCTCGTTACGGCGTGGCGGTCAACGCCATCTCCCCAGGAGCCAGGACCAGGATGACCGAGCCCCTCGGCTACGGCGTCGACATCCCCGACGACAGGTTCGACTTCGCCGACCCCGAGAACGTGGCCCCGATGGTCGTGTGGCTGGGCAGCGACGAGGCGAAGGGCATCACCGGCCAGGTGTTCCAGGCCAGCGGGGGCACGGTGGGCATCGAGCAGGGCTGGCACCACGGGCCGACGGTCCGCCAGAAGGCCCGTTGGAACCCAGCCGACCTCGGGCCGGTCGTGCGCGACCTCCTCGCTCAGAAGGACGCGGGCTGACGTGGACCTCGACGACACGCCGGAGGAGGCAGCCTTCCGGGCAGAGGCCCGGGCCTGGCTGCAGTCCGAGGCCGAGCCGTTGCGGCCGGGTGAGGCGCCCGCCGCCATCTCGGAGTTCGAGGACCCCGCGGAGATCGAGCGGTCCCGGGCGTGGCAGGCCCGCAAGGCCGACGCGGGCTGGGCCTGCATCACCTGGCCCACGGAGTACGGCGGTCGGGGCGGGACCGCGATGCAGAGCTCGATCTTCCGCCAGGAGGAGGCCCGTTTCCGGATCCCCGCCGACGTGTTCACCGCGGGGATCGGCATGGCCGGCCCCACGCTGCTGGCCCACGGCACTGGCGCGCAGAAGCGGCGGTGGCTGCCCGGCATGGCCCGGGGCGAGCAGATCTGGTGCCAGCTCTTCAGTGAGCCGGGGGCGGGCTCCGACCTCGCGGCCCTGCGCACCGCCGCCGCGCGTGACGGTGACGAGTGGGTCGTGGAGGGCCAGAAGGTGTGGTCGTCGGCCGCGAACCTCGCCGACTGGGGCCTGCTCCTCGTGCGCACCGACCCCGGCGTGGGCAAACACGCCGGCCTCACCTACTTCCTGGTCGACATGCGCACGCCGGGCATCGACGCCCGGCCGATCCGCCAGATCACGGGCGGCGCCAACTTCAACGAGGTGTTCCTCACCGAGGTCCGGGTGCCCGACGCCAACCGCCTCGGTGAGGTGGGCGCGGGCTGGTCGGTCGCGCTCACGACGCTGATGAACGAGCGGTCGTCGCTGGGCGCCGGGGGCACGGGCGGCGCGCTCGGAGTCCGTGCCCTGATCGCCCTGGCCACCACGACCCACGACGAGCGAGGTCCCCTGCTCGAGGACGACGCCGTGTGCGAGGCCATCGCCGACTGCTATGTGCGCTCGAAGGGGATCGTCTACACCTCGTGGCGGACTCAGACCGCGATGTCCCGCGGGATGCCGCCCGGGCCAGAGGTCTCGATCGCCAAGCTGGTCGCCGGCCGGATGCGCCAGGACATGATGGCGCTGGCCCTCGACCTCCAGGACCTCTTCGGCGCCGTCGTCGAGACCGAGCCGGACGCCGACCACCTGGCCTGGGACCACGGCTACCTGTTCGCCCCCGCCGCCCGCATCGGCGGGGGGACCGACGAGGTCCTGCGGAACATCATCGGCGAGCGGGCCCTCGGGCTTCCCCCCGAGCCCCGGGTGGACAAGGGCCTGGCCTTCCGCGAGATCCCGACTGGGCCGGTTGCGTGAACTTCGACTTCGACGACGACCACCGTGCGCTGCAGCGAACCGCCCGCGGGCTGCTCGAGGACCGGTGCTCGCTGCGCGACGTCCGCACCGTGTTCGAGGGATCCGACCCCTACGACGCCCGCCTCTGGGCCGCAGGGGCGGCGATGGGGTGGATGGGGCTGGCCGTGCCGGAGGCCCACGGTGGCCTCGGCCTCGGCTACCTCGAGCTCTGCCTGCTCGCCGAGGAGGTCGGCCGGGCGCTGGCCCCGATCCCGCTCTCGTCCTCGGTCTACCTCGGGACCGAGGCGCTGCTGTTGGCCGGCTCGCCCGACCAGCAGCAGCGCTACCTGCCGCGCCTCGCCTCGGGCGAGCTGATCGCCACACTCGCGGTCCAGGAGCGGCGGGACCGGTCGGGTGGTGCCGACCTGAAGGCCCGGTTCGCGGACGGCCGCCTGGACGGAGTGAAGGCGCCGGTGCCCGACGGCGAGGTCGCCGGGCTGGCCGTCGTGGTGGCGAACCGCGGCGAGACCCTGGCGCTCGTCGAGCTGGGCGGCAGGGGCGTGCGTCGGGAGCCGCTCAGGTCCCTCGACCCGTCGCGCTCGCTGGCCCGCCTGCACTTCGACGGAGCGGCGGCCGAGGTGCTCGGCGCCGACGGCGAGGGTCAGGCCGTGCTCGACCGGCTGTACGACCGCGCTGCGGTGCTGTTCGCGTTCGAGCAGCTCGGCGGGGCCCAGCGCTGCCTCGACCTGGCCGTGGCCTACGCCAAGGAGCGCTACACGTTCGGTCGGCCCATCGGCTCGTACCAGGCCGTCAAGCACAAGCTGGCCGACGTGTTCGTCGCGGTCGAGCTGGCGCGTTCGAACGCCTGGTACGGGGCGTGGGCGCTCTCGACCGGGAGCGACGAGCTGGCCATCGCGGCCTGCCTCGCGCGGATCAGCGCGACCGAGGCGTTCCGATTCGCCGCGGAGGAGGGCCTGCACGTGCACGGTGGGATCGGGTTCACCTGGGAGCACGACGCCCACCTGTTCCTGCGCCGCGCCCGGCTGCTCGCGGGTGAGCTCGGCGCCGCCCGCCGGTGGAAGCGCACGCTCGTCCACCGCCTTGCCGCCCGCCCGTGAGCACTACGCTCCCCGCCCGATGAGCAGCATGGACGAGCAGGTGGACGAGGAAGCCGACGAGGCCGGGGTCCCCGGTGTCGTCGAGCCCGTCCAAGGCCGCTCGAAGCTCTCCACCCGACGCCTCCTGGAAGCTGCGGGCGATCTGATCGCCGAGCGGGGTTTCGAGCAGACCAGCCTGGCCGCCATCGGTGAGCGGGCCGGCTACAGCCGGGGCCTCGTCACCACCCGGTTCGGGACCAAGGAGAACCTGCTGACCGTCCTGATGGAGCGGATCACCTCCGACTGGATCGAGCACAACGTCCTGCCCGAGATCCAGGGCCTCCCCGGCCTGGACGCGATGCTCACCTACCTCGACACGGTGATCCGCCAGTTGGAGCGCGACCCGCAGGCGATGCGGGTGCTCTGGGCGCTGTCGTTCGAGGCCGTCCGCCCGTCCTCACCGCTGCGCCAGTACGCCGAGCCGTACCACCGGAACACGGTGAAGGTGGTCACCGCGTTCCTCGAGGCGGGCATCGCCGACGGGTCGATCAACCCGGAGATCGACCCGGCCTCGGAAGCCCTGCTCCACGCCGCGACCCTGCGCGGGCTGGCGTACCACTGGATGCTGGAGGGCGAGTCGGCCGACGTCGTGGCGCTCTTCACCTCCTTCCGCGAGCGCATCGCACGCGAGTACCGGAACCCCCCGGAGGCCCAGCCGAGCCGCTGAGCCCCGCCATCACGCGAACCTTGACAGGCGACAAGGTTTGGTGTCTGATGCGACCGTGACCGATCTGGCGCGGGTTGACGGCATGGCGCAGGCCGAGCTGGTCCGGACGGGCGAGGTCAGCCCCGTCGAGCTGTTGGAGGCCACCCTCCGCCGCATCGAGGCGGTGAACCCCCAGGTCAACGCCGTCGTCCGCACGATGGAGGACGAGGCCCGCAGGGTCGCCACCGGCGAGCTTTCCGACGGGCCCTTCCGCGGGGTGCCGTTCCTGCTCAAGGACGGTGGTGGTGCGGCCTACGCCGGCGAGATCGCGTCCGGCGGCAGCCGGTACCTGGCGGACTACGTGCCGACGGAGGACGGCGAGATCACCCGGCGCTACAAGGCCGCCGGGCTCGTCTGCTGCGCGAAGACCAACCTCTCCGAGTTCGGCATGCAGCCGACCACCGAGCCCGAGCTGCACGGCCCGACCCACAACCCCTGGGACCTGGACCGCATGGCCGGAGGCTCCAGCGGGGGCGCCGCCGCGGCGGTGGCGGCCCGCATGGCGCCCATGGCCAACGGCAGCGACAGCGGCGGCTCCATCCGGGTTCCGGCCGCCTGCTGTGGGGTGTTCGGCATGAAGCCGACGCGCATGCGCACCTCGTCGCCTCGCCGCGAGCTGGGCCTGGCCATCCGCATGGGGTTCCTCTCCGAGCACGCCCTCACGATCTCGGTCCGGGACTCGGCCGCCCTGCTCGACGCCTGCGCCGGCGGTCTCCCGGGCGATCCGTTCGTCGCGCCGCCGCCGCGCCGCCCGTACCTCGAGGAGGTCGGGGCCGAGGTCGAGCCGCTGCGCATCGTCTTCAGCACCCAGGCCCCGTCGGGTGTGCCTCTCGCCCCCGAGTGCGTCACCGCCGTCCTCGACGCCGCCGCGCTCTGCGAGGAGCTCGGCCACCACGTGGAGGAGAAGACGCTCAGCCTGGACGTGGCTCGGCTGGCGGGCGCCTTCGGGCACATCTCCGCCGTCGGCACGGCCTGGGACATGCGCAACTGGGAGCGCAAGATCGGCAAGCCGATCGTGCAGGAGGAGTTCGAGCCCGGCACGTGGGCGGCCATCGAGCGGGGCCGCACGGTCGGGACGTCGGCCGACGACCTCATGGACGCCCAGGTGACCATCCAGGGGATCTGCGACGAGGTGGCCGCCTTCTCTCAGCCCTACGACGTCTGGCTGACCCCGACGGTGGGCTCACCGGCGCTGCCGCTCGGGATGTTCAAGGCGACCCCCGAGGAGCCGAACCGGGCCATGACGACGTCGATGAAGTTCCTGCCGTTCACCATGCTGCAGAACATGACGGGCCAGCCGGCCATGTCGGTCCCGCTGGCGTGGACCGACGACGGTCTCCCGGTCGGCCTGCAGTTCGTCGGCCCGTACGGCGACGAGGGGCTGCTGTTCCGCCTCGCCGCCCAGCTCGAGGAGGCCCGGCCGTGGGCCGACCGGATCCCTCCCGTCAACGCCCTCGACGCGCACCCCGTCGAGACCCGCCCCTGAACACCCCCTAGGAGACCCTCATGGCAGCCTCGGTCGAATCACCGGTTTCGATCCCTTCGGGCGACACCTGGACCGCGCACACCTTCGTCGACGACCCGGTGATGGACGATCAGTTCAAGCACCACCTCAGCATGATGCTGTACGGCATGACCGACCTCGGCGAGTGCCTCGAGGTGGCCCGCCACATCGTCGCCGACGACATGGAGAGCTGGATCAGCGCCTGGTCGACCATGGCCCAGCGGCTCCAGGACCGGGCCGAGATGTTCGAGGCCAAGGGCAACCGGGCCAGCGCGGCGTCGGCCCACCTCCGGGCCGCCACGTACTGGCGGGCCGGCCTGATGCACTTCGGCCCCCCGTCGGACCCGCGCGAGGAGACGTGCTCGAAGGCGAGCTACCACTGCTACGACCGGTACCTCGCCCTGTCGGGCTACCCGGGTGAGTACCTCGAGGTGCCGTACGAGGGCAGCGTCCTGCCCGCGTACTTCTACCGTTCGCCGAAGGCGGAGGGCCCGGCGCCGACCCTGATCTTCCACCAGGGTCGGGACGCCTGGCCCGACGACACCCGCTGGGTCTACGGGAGCGCCATCGAGCGCGGCATCCACTGCCTCGCCCTCCACGGCCCGGGCCAGGGCCTGTCCATCCGCCTGTACGGGCACCCGTTCCGCCACGACTGGGAGCAGGCCATCACCCCGGCCGTCGACCGGGTCTTGGAGCTCGAGGGTGTGGACCCGAACCGCATCGGCCTGATGGGGGCCAGCTTCGGGGGCTACCTCGCGCCTCGGGCGGCGGCGTTCGAGAAGCGCCTGGCCTTCTGCATCGCCAACCCGGGCGTCCTCGACTGGGGCAGCTCGATCAAGGCGTCGTTCCCGCCCGAGCTCCTCGAGCAGTACGAGGCCGGGCCCGAGGCGTTCAACGGCGCCATGGAGATGGTGATGGGCATCTCGGCCACCCACTCGTGGTTCATGGAGGACTCGATGTGGAAGCACGGGGTGTCGAACCCGTACGACCTCATGAAGGAGTTCGACGCGTGCGACCTGAAGCCGTACGCCCAGAACATCGAGTGCCCGACCCTGGTCATGGACGGGACCCAGGAGGCGTTCTCGACCGGGCAGGCCCGGCCGCTGTTCGATGCGCTCACCTGCCCGAAAGACTACCTGTTGTTCGACGACGAGTCGACCGCGCAGCTCCACTGCCAGAACGGGGCCAACGCCACCGCCGCCGAGTTCCTGTTCGACTGGCTCGAGGGCGTCCTTTGAAGATCGACGGCGGCATCGGCACCGACCTCGCCGAGGTCGGTGCCATCGCCAGGGCGCGGGAGGAGCAGGGCTACGACGGGCTCTGGACCGCCGAGACCGCCCACGACCCGTTCCTGCCGCTGGCCGTCGCCGCGCAGACGACCGAGCGGGCCGAGCTGGGCACCGGCATCGCGGTGGCCTTCGCCCGCAACCCGATGCTGCTGGCCCAGGTCGGTTGGGACCTCCAGGCGACCTCGGGTGGCCGGTTCATCCTCGGCCTCGGCAGCCAGATCGAGCCGCACATCACCCGGCGCTTCTCGATGCCGTGGTCGGCGCCGGCGGCCCGGATGCGGGAGATGATCGAGGCGATCCGCGCCATCTGGGCGTCCTGGCAGGACGACACCATGCTCGACTTCCGCGGTGACTTCTACACCCACACCCTGATGACCCCGTTCTTCAACCCGGGCCACAACCCGCACGGCGCCGCGAAGATCTTCCTCGCCGGCGTCGGTCAGCGCATGACCGAGGTCGCCGGCGAGGTCGCCGACGGCTTCCTCTGCCACGCCTTCACCACCGACCGCTACCTGCGGGAGGTCACGCTGCCCGCGCTGGAGCGAGGCGCGAAGGCCGCCGGCCGTTCGCTCGACGACATCGAGGTCTCCGGTCCGGCGTTCGTGGTCACCGGCACCACCGAGGAGAAGATGGCCGACTCGGCGGCCAAGACCCGCCAGCAGATCGCGTTCTACGGCTCGACCCCGGCGTACCGGCCCGTCCTGGAGCTCCACGGGCTCGGCCCGATGCAGGACGAGCTCAACGTCATGTCGAAGCAGGGCCGGTGGGAGGAGATGGGCGGGCTGATCACCGACGACGTGCTCGGCCTCTTCGCCGTCGTGGCCGAGCCCGAGGACCTCGCCGACGCCGTGGCCGCCCGCTTCGGCGACGTGGTCCAGCGCCTCAGCTTCTACACGCCGCGCTCCGGGGACCTGACCCGGTGGAAGACGGCGATCGAGCGCCTCCACGGCGTCGGGGCATGAGCGCCGGGCCCGAACTGCACGTCGACGTCCACGACGGCGTCGGTGAGCACCTCCTCCTCGTCCACGGCTTCCTGTCGAGTCGGGCCCACTGGTTGCCCAACCTGCCCCGGCTGGCCGAGGTCTGCCGCCCGGTCACCGTCGAGCTGTGGGGCCACGGTCGGTCGCCGTCGCCGGTCGAACCGGAGTGGTACGACCCCTCGGGCTACCCCGCGGCGTTCGAGGCCGTGCGAGAGGCGGTGGGGTGTGAGCGCTGGTTCGTGTGCGGCCAGTCCCTGGGCGCGGCGTTCACCATGCGCTACGTGCTCGACTGCCCGGAGCGGGTGCTCGGCCACATCTTCACGAACAGCGCCGCCGCGGTCGCGGTCGAGGGCAAGCTCGACCCGACGCGCATGGAGGCCATGGCGGCGGCGTTCGAGCAGGGTGGCACCGGTGCCATCCGGGCCCAGCGCATGTTCCCGGGCAACGTCGAGGGCCTGCCCGACGACGTGCGCGCCGCGCTCCACGAGGACGCCGGCCTCCACGACCCCGCGGGCCTCGCCCGCACGCTGCGCTTCGGCGCGAGCACGTCGTCTCGATCGAGGATCGCCGAGAACCGCGTGCCCACCCTGCTCGTCGTGGGGGAGCGGGAGAAGGGCTTCGTCGGCCCCCGGCACTTCCTGGAGGAGACCATGCCCCACCTGCAGGTGGTCCCCGCCGACGCCGGCCACGGCGTGAACCTCGAAGCCCCCGGAGCCTTCGACGACGCCGTGGTCCGGTTCATCACCGAGCTGTCCCACGCCTAGGACCCGCGGCCGGCGGGCGAAGCTAATCTTGTCAACCAACAAGGTTTGCGGTACGGTTCGATGGTGCACCCGGGACGCCACGCGCTGGACACACCCGATCGGGCGGCGCTGATCGTCGCCGGCACCGGTGAGATGACGACCTTCCGGGAGCTGGACGACAGCTCGAACCAGCTCTCCCGGGTGTTCTGGGACGCGGGCTTGCGGCCGGGCGACCACGTCGCGCTGTTCAGCGAGAACCACCCGCGGTACTTCGAGGTGTACTGGGCGGCGCTGCGCTCCGGCCTCTACCTCACGCCGATCAACCGCTCGCTCACCGCCCCCGAGGTGGCGTTCATCGTCGAGGACAGCGACGCTCGCCTGGTCGTGAGCTCGGAGCTGCTCGGCGACGTCGCTCAGGACCTCCCCGATCTGGTGCCGGGCTGCACCGGGTGGCTCATGTACGACGGCGTCCGCCCCGGCTTCGAGAGCTACGAAGCGGCGGTCAACGCCCAGCCCCCGACCCCGTTGGCCGACCAGCCGCTCGGGGAGGTGATGTTCTACAGCTCGGGCACCACCGGGCGGCCGAAGGGGATCGTGCGCCCGCTCACCGGCAAGTCCGTCGACTCGAACCCGGGCGGGAAGATGGCCAAGAGCTTCCTGGGCATGGATCACGGCGCCGTGTACCTGTCGACCGCCCCGCTCTACCACACCGCCGCGCTGGGCTTCGCGGCGGCCACCCAGGCCTTGGGCGGCACGTGCGTGCTGATGGAGCGCTTCGACGCCGAGGAGGCCCTGCGGTCCATCGAGATCTACGGCATCACGCACACGCAGTGGGTGCCCACCATGTTCAAGCGCCTGCTCGACCTGCCCGAGGAGACGCGCGAGCGCTACGACCTCTCCACCCACGAGGTGGCGCTGCACGGCGCCGCGCCGTGCCCCGTCGAGCTCAAGCGCGGGATCATCGAGTGGTGGGGCCCCATCGTCCTGGAGTACTACGGCGCCACCGAGGGCAACGGCATGACCGTCATCGACTCTGCCGAGTGGCTGACCCACGTGGGCTCGGTGGGCCGGCCCGTGTTCGGGTCGATCCACATCTGCGACGAGGGGGGTGAGCCCGTGCCGACGGGTGAGGACGGCCTCGTCTACTTCGAACGGGACAAGCTCCCGTTCGCCTACCACAACGACCATGCCAAGACGTCGGCCACGCGCCACCCCGAGCACCCGCTCTGGACGACCCTCGGCGACGTGGGCCATGTCGACGAGGAGGGTTACCTCTACCTCACCGACCGTCAGGAGTTCCTGATCATCTCGGGCGGTGTCAACATCTACCCGGCGGAGAGCGAGTTGCTGCTCCTGACCCACCCCCTGGTCGCCGACGTCGCCGTCATCGGAGTACCCGACGCCGAGTTCGGCGAGGCGGTGAAGGCGATCGTCGAGCTCCGCCAGGGTGATGTCGGCACCCCCCAGCGAGCGGCCGAGCTCATCGAGTTCTGCCGAGGGCGGCTGGCCCACTTCAAGTGCCCGCGATCGGTCGACTTCGTCGACGAGCTGCCCCGCCTGGAGACCGGGAAGCTGGCCAAGAAGGCCCTCCGGGACCGGTATCGGGCGGTCTCGGCGGGAAGTGGCTGGACGAGCGAAGCCGGGTGAGATAGAAATCATGCGAATAGTACGCAGCGGCAATCGAGGGGAGCGAGGGGATGGGACGAGGACGAGGATGGGGAGCACGGTGGTATCGATCGACGGGGGTGGCGCTGGTGCTGGCCTTCGCCTTGGTGGCCGCCGCGTGCAGTAGCAGCGACAGCGGCGGGGGCGACGAGGACGCGTCCGGCGATGCCACGGCGACGAGCGCCCCGGCACCGGTCGAGGACAGCCGCTTCACCGGGACGGACGGCTTCTGCGCCACCGCCGACGAGGAGCCCGCCGAGGCCCCGACCGCGAGTGACGACGGGATCACTGCCGATTCGATCACGCTCACCCACGTGCGCCTGCAGTTGGAGGATCTCGAGGACATCGGCTTCGCCGTCGACCTGGGCGACCAGAACGACTACGCGCAGACCTTCGTCGACGTCATCAACGACGAGTGCGGTGGCATCAACGGTCGCCAGATCGACCTCGAGACCGTCGAGGTGCCGGTGCCCGGGTTCGCCCCCGACGCCGACGCCCAGGCGCAGCAGGCCTGCATCACGATCGCCGAGGAGCAGCGCTCGGTCGCGGCCTGGTCCAACAGCGGCGTGGGCGTCCCGCTGGCCAGCTGCCTGACCGGCCCCAACGACGTCATCTTCCTGACCACCTACGACCTCAGCGCCACGGACTTCGAGGAGTCCGAGGGCCGGCTGTTCTCGGTGTCCCACTCGCCGACCGACATCCTCCGGTACGCCGCGCTCGAGCTGGGCCCGGACCTCGAGGGCAAGCGCATCGGCATCGTCCACGGCGACACCGATCCCGACCCGCAGGTGGCCGAGGAGGGTCTCGTGCAGACCCTGGAGGACCAGGGCCTCGACGTGGTCCGCGTGGACACGATCGGCTGCCCGGACGGGCCGCCGTGCACCGAGGGCCTGCGAGAGTCGGCCCAGGGGATGCTGGCCGACGAGGTGGACGTGATGTTCCCGTTGCTCGACACGACGTCGCTGCCGGGGTACCTCGCCGAGCTGGTCACGCAGGGCGCCGAGCCGGGCGACATCCAGTTCTACAACACCAGCTTCCTGGCCCAGGACAGCGAGTTGGTCACCGGCAAGATCGTCGAGTTCGGCGGTGAGGACGCCGCCGCCCTGTACAACGGCGCCATCCTCATCAGCGGGGCACAGTCGGGCCAGCAGCGCGAGGACTCGTTCGAGCCGGACCCGTTCAGCCAGATGTGCAACGAGGTGTACGCCGAGAACAGCGCCGAGGCCGACGGCACGGTCTTCGACCCGACGGCCGGTGACGACGAGGCCCGCTTCTACAGCTCGGTGTCGGGCCACTGCGCCATGGTGCGGATGCTCGCTCGGGCCATCGAAGCAGCCGGGCCCAACCCGTCCCGCGAGGAGATCGCCGCGGCCCTCGGCAACCTGGGCGACGTGGATCTCGGTGAGGGTGCCCCCGGCAGCCTCACCCCGGACAAGCCCACCGCGCCCGACGCCATCACCCGCCTGAAGTTCGAGTTCCCGTGCGAGATCGAGGCCGACACGGAGCAGGGCCACTGCGTCCAATCGGAGGGGGACTTCCTCCCGATACCGGAGGGCTGATGCAGCTCGAGGACGACCCCGCGGGCGCCGCTCGCAACGGGAACGCTCCCCACATCGCCCCGGCCAGCCTGGCCGGGGCGGTGTTGGCGGAGGAGGCCAAGAGCCAGCAGGCCCAGGCCGAGCGGTCCGCCGATGTCGTCCTCCCCGATGACCTGCTCCCCGGCGTCGAGGCGGCGCCCATGAGCCTGCGGGAGACCCTGCGGGCCGGCGGCCTGGCGACGATGGTCGTCATCATCCTCGTCACGGTCGTCGAGGAGTTCAACCGCCAGACCACCACGGTCCTCGGCCCGGACATCCAGAGCACCTTCTCGATCAGCGACACCAAGCTCGTCGGCATCGCGTCGTTCGGCGGCGTCGCCCTCGTGCTGGGCGCGGTGCCGTTGGGGTGGCTGGCCGACCGGATCTCCCGGCGCCTCATCGTCGTCGTCTCCCTGCTCGTGGCCAGCCTCGGCCTGATCCTGGTCGCAGCATCGGTGAACACCTTCCAGTTGTTCTGGGCGTTCACCCTCATCGGGTTCGGGGCCGCCTACTCGAACCCGGTCTACGGCTCGCTGATCGCGGACCAGTACCCGATCCCGGGACGAGGTCGTGCCTTCGCGCTCTACGCGACGGCCACCCCGGTCGGCCTCATGCTCGGGCCGTTCGTGGCGGGCTTCGTCGCCGACGTCGCGGGCGGCCCGGAAGGCTGGCGCACGGTGTACGTGGTCATCGCGGTGATCGTGGTCCTGTACGCGATCGGGGCCGCCGTGTTCCTGAAGGACCCGGCGCGCGGCCGCTTCGAGCAGGAGCTGGTCCTCGGCGAGTTGCTCGACGAGGAGACCACGAAGCGGGAGCTCCCGATCACGATCGCCACCGCCTACCAGCGGATGAAGAAGATCAAGACGTTCTGGTTCGTCTGCACCGGCCTCGGCGTGCTGGGCTTCGCCCTGATCACCGTCCCCCTGCAACTGGGCCTGCTGCTGCGGGACAGCTATCACTACGGGGCCTACACCCGGGGCTGGGTGCTCTCGCTGGCCCAGATCCCCGCCGTCGTGGCCATGATCGCGGCGGGGTACCTCTACGACCGGGCGTTCCGGGAGAACCCCGAGCGCATGGTCCGCCAAGCCGGGCTCTTCATCGTCGCCTTCGGCGCGGTGCTCGTGATCGGCCTGCGCTTCGACTCGATCGTCCTGCTCATCGGCCTCTACGCCCTGGCCGGTGCCTGCACCAGTGCCGCCCTCGTCGCGGTGGGCCCGATCGTGTCGTCGGTGTCGCCGTACCGGCTGCGGGCCCAGGCCTTCGCTATCGTGCCGGTGTTCACCTTCCTCATGGGCGGGTTCTTCGGCAGCCTGCTCGTCGGTGCCCTGTCCGACGCCCACGGGCAGCGCACCGCCCTGACGGTCGTGGTGCCGCTCTCGGCGACCATCGGCGGCCTCCTCTTCTTCTCCGGCGCCCGCTACCTGAAGCGCGACATCTCCCTCGCGGTCGAAGACCTGCTCGAGGAGCAGCAGGAACAGGAACGCATGCGCCAGTCGCCCGGCGACATCCCGGTCCTCCAGGTCCGGAACCTCGACTTCAGCTACGGCTCGGTGCAGGTGCTGTTCGACATCGACCTCGAGGTGCGCAAGGGCGAGGTCGTGGCCCTCCTCGGCACCAACGGCGCCGGCAAGTCGACCCTCCTGCGGGCGATCAGCGGCCTGGGCATCCCCGACCGGGGGGTCGTCCGGCTCAACGGCCAGGCCCTGACCTACGTCGAGGCCGAGGTCCGGTTCCAGGTCGGAGTGGTCCAGCTGCGGGGTGGGGCGGGTGTCTTCCCCGACCTCACCGTGGCGGAGAACCTGCGCACGGCGCTTCTGGCCTGCCACCTGTCGTCGGAGGAGGTCCAGGAGAAGGTGGCCACGGCCATGGCGCTGTTCCCGGCGCTGACCAGCCGATCCGGGGTCGCGGCCGGGCAGCTGTCCGGTGGCCAGCAGCAGATGCTGGCCCTCGCCATGGCGCTGGTGCACGAGCCCGAGGTCCTGCTCATCGACGAGCTCTCCCTCGGCCTGGCCCCGACGATCCTGCAGGAGCTGCTGGTGGTCGTGGCCCGACTGAAGGCCGAGGGCACGACCATGGTGATCGTGGAGCAGTCGCTCAACGTCGCCCTGGCGTTCGCCGACCGGGCCATCTTCATGGAGAAGGGGCGGGTGCAGTTCGAGGGCCCTGCCCAGGAGCTGATGGAGCGGGACGACCTCGCCAAGGCGGTGTTCCTGGGCGGGGAGCGGGCGGGTCGGTGATGCTCGGCTTCCAGGTGACCCAGCAGGCCCTGTTCTACGGGTCGATCAGCGGCCTCACCTACGCCGTTCTCGCAGCCGGCTTCGTCCTCGTCTACCGCTCGACCGGGGTGCTGAACTTCGCCCAAGGTGAGATCGGCGCCTTCGGCGTGGCCATCATCGGCCTGCTCGCCGCCGGCTACGACATCCCCTACTGGCCATCGTTCTTCCTGGCCGTGGCCACCAGCGTGCTCATCAGCGTCGTGGCCGAGATGACGGTGGTGCGGCGCCTGGCCACGTCGTCCCGCCTGGTCCTGCTCATCGCCACCATCGGCCTGGCGCAACTCCTGTTCGCGGCGCGGCTGCTGCTGCCCGACGCCGCTGCGGCCGAGCCGTTCCCGATGCCGTTCGACGTGTCGTGGCAGCTGACCGACTCGATCCTGGTGGTCTCCCGCGAGGTGCTCGTCCTCCTCGTCGCCCCGCTGACCATCCTCGGCCTGGCCCTGTTCATGACGAAGACCCGGTTCGGGCTCATGGTCCGGGCGTCGGCCTCGAACCCCGACACGGCTCGCGTCTTCGGGATCAGCGTCAAGACCACCTCGACGATCGTCTGGGCCATCGCCGGCGGGTTCGCGGCGGTGACGGCGATCATGATCGCCCCGATCCAGGGCATCACCCCGGGCAGCGCCGTGCGGGCGGGCACCGCCGCCATCGGCCCCTCGTTGATGGTGCGGGCGCTGGTCGTCGCCCTCATCGCCCGCATGCGGTCGCTGCCCCTGACCCTGGTCGGGGGCCTGGCGGTCGGGGTCTTCGAGGCGCTGGTGCGGGCCAACGTGGACCGCAACAACCAGTCGATCGTCGACCTCTGGCTCTTCCTCGCCGCGGTGGTGCTGGTGATGTTCTGGGTCCGCGGCCAGCGCGATCCCGCGGCGTTCTCGCTCTCGGCCCGGGTGAACCCGATCCCCGAGCGCCTCATGGCCCTCTGGTACATCCGGCACCTCACCAAGATCGGCTTCGGGGTGCTGTTCGGCGCGCTGGCCGTGCTGCCCTTCTTCCTCGACCGACCGTCGCAGGACTTCCTGTGGACCGACGTGTTGATCTTCGCCATGGTCGCGCTGCCGCTGTCGATGCTGCTGGGTTGGGCGGGCCAGTTCAGCCTCGGCCAGTTCGCGTTCGTGGGCGTGGGGGCCGTCGTGACGGTGATGGTCACCCACGACCTCGACATCCCCGTCCCCTTCGATCTCTTCGACCTGCACCTGCAGGTGCCGTGGGGTGTCGGGGTGCTGCTGGCGACCGCCGTCGGGGTGGTGGCGGCCCTGCTCATCGGCCTGCCCGCGCTGCGGGTGCACGGGCTGTTCCTGGCGGTGATCACCTTCGCCTTCTCGGTGGCCGCGGCCAGTTGGCTGTTCGACCAAGGGGCGTTCACCGGCTCGCAGTACGCCACCACGACCCCGTTCATGGTGCCGCCGGTCATCGCCGGGATCGACTTCGGCGACCGGCGCAACTTCTACTTCCTGTGCCTGGCCTGCCTCGCCCTGATGACCGCGCTCATGGCCCGCATCCGTCGTACCGGCCTGGGCCGATCGATGATCGCGGTGAACGAGAACGAGGACATGGCCGCCGCCTCCACGATCTCGGCCACCCGCATGAAGCTCGTGGCCTTCGCCGTCTCGGGGGGCATGGCCGCCTTCGCCGGCGCCCTCTTCATCACGCTACGGGTGGAGCTGAACCCGACCGAGGCCTTCACGCCCGACGACTCGCTGCGCATGATCGCCACCGCGGTCATCGGCGGTCTCGGCTCGGTGGCCGGGCCGATCATCGGGGCGCTGTTCGTCCGAGGGCTCCCGGTGGCGTTCGGCGACGTCGAGGAGGTGCGGCTCCTCACCAGCGCGATCGGCCTGCTGCTGCTGCTCATGTACTTCCCGGGCGGGCTGATGCAGATCGTCTACGCAGGGCGCGACGCCGTGTTGGGCTGGGCCGACCGCCGCCTCAGCGCCAAGGCGCCCGTGACGACCCCGACGGCCCATCCCGAGGTGCCGATCCGCTCGTCCCGGGAGATCGAGGTGCCCGACGGTGCGCCGTGGCTCCGCCTCCACGACCTGCGGGTCCGCTTCGGTGGCATCAACGCCGTCGACGGTGTGTCGCTGGCCGTGAACGGCGACGAGCTCGTCGGGATCATCGGCACCAATGGGGCGGGCAAGTCCACCTTGATGAACGCCATCAGCGGGTTCGTCCCGTCGTCGGGGACCATCGAGGTGCTCGGCCACGACGTCAACGGCCTGCCCCCGCACAAGCGTCACCTGGTGGGCATGGGCCGCGGCTTCCAGGCGGCCCGCCTCTACCCGGAGCTCACCGTCCGGGAGACGATCATGGTCGCCCTCGAGGCCCGCGAGCGCTCGCTCGTGGTGCCGTCGATGACGGGGCTGCCGCCGTCGCCCGCCCGCGAGCGGCGGAAGCGATCCGACGCGATGGAGCTGATCGACTTCGTCGGCCTCGGCGCCTACGCCGAGCAGTTCGTGGCCAACCTGTCGACCGGCACCCGTCGCATCGTGGAGCTGAGCTGCTTGGTCGCGGCCGACGCCAAGCTGCTGCTGCTCGACGAGCCGACGGGCGGCGTCGCCCAGCGCGAGACCGAGGCCTTCGGCCCCCTGATCCTGAGCATCCGCCGGGAGCTGGGCGCGGCGATGGTGGTGATCGAGCACGACATGCCGTTGATCATGGGCATCTCCGACCGCGTGTACTGCCTGGAGGCCGGGCGGGTGATCGCCGAAGGGAGCCCCGAGGCCGTCCGCAACGACCCGCTGGTCGTGGCGTCCTATCTGGGCACCGACGAACGGGTCATCCAGCGCTCGGGTGCCGTGGCGGTCGGTGCCGCGGCCGAGGACGTCGGCTCGTGAGGCGGATCGGGCACTGGATCGCCGGCAAGGCCGTCGAGGGGGCGTCGGGCCGCTCGGCGCCCGTGTTCGACCCGGCTACGGGGCGCCAGACCGCCTCGGTCGACCTGGCCTCGGTCGCGGAGGTCGACGAAGCGGTCGCCGCCGCGAACGCGGCCTTCCCCGAGTGGCGGGCCACCTCCGTGGCGCGACGCGCCTCGATCCTGTTCGCGCTGCGCGAGGTGCTGATGGAGCGGCGTCACGACCTGGCCGAGCTGGTCACCGCCGAGCACGGCAAGGTCCTCGCCGACGCCGCCGGCGAGGTGGCCCGCGGGCTGGAGAACGTGGAGTTCGCCTGCGGGGCGCCGTCGCTGTTGCAGGGCGCCTTCACCGAGCAGGCGTCGACCGGCGTCGACGTGACCACGATCCGCCAGCCCGTCGGCGTGCTGGCCGGGATCACGCCGTTCAACTTCCCGGTGATGGTTCCGTGCTGGATGTTCGCCGCCGCCATCGCCTGCGGCAACACCTTCGTGCTCAAGCCGTCCGAGCGTGACCCCTCGGCCTCGCTCCTGCTGGCCGAGCTGTTGGCCGAGGCCGGGGTGCCCGACGGTGTGTTCAACGTGGTGCAGGGCGACCGGGAGGCCGTCGACCGGCTGGTGGACCACCCCGGGGTGGCCGGCGTGAGCTTCGTGGGCTCGACACCGGTGGCCCGCTCGATCTACGCCCGGGCCGCGGCCGCCGGCAAGCGGGTGCAGGCGCTCGGCGGGGCCAAGAACCACATGATCGTGCTGGCCGACGCGGACGTCGGACTGGCCGCCGACGCCGCCGTCTCGGCAGCCTTCGGCTCGGCGGGTGAGCGGTGCATGGCCGTCTCGGTGGTGGTCGCCGTCGGCGCGGTGGCCGACCCCCTGGTGGAGGCCATCGCCGAGCGCACGTCGGCGCTGGTGGTGGGCCCGGGCACGGAGGACGACTCGGAGATGGGCCCGCTGATCACCGCCGAGCACCGGGACCGGGTGGCGTCCTACGTCGACGCCGCCGAGCAGGCCGGCGCCGACGTCGTTGTCGACGGCCGCACCTGCGCCGTCTCCGGCTACGAGGACGGCTTCTTCCTCGGCCCCACCCTGGTCGACGACGTCGAGCCCGCCATGACGGTCTACGCCGACGAGGTGTTCGGGCCGGTGCTCTCCGTCGTCCGGGTCGACACGTACGAGGAAGCGGTCGAGCTCATCGCGCAGAGCCCGTACGGCAACGGCACCGCGATCTTCACCCGGGACGGCGGCGCCGCCCGCCAGTTCCAGTTCGAGGTCGAAGCGGGGATGGTCGGCATCAACGTGCCCATCCCGGTGCCGGTCGCCTACCACTCGTTCGGCGGATGGGGGCAGTCGCTGTTCGGCGACACCCACATCTACGGGCCCGAGGGCATCCGCTTCTGCACCCGCACGAAGGTCGTCACGTCGCGGTGGCCCGACCCGGCGACCAGCACGGTCGACCTCGGCTTCCCCCGCACCCACTGATCCTCCGCCCCAGAAAGGTCCCTGCATGCCCGCATCCCCCTTCGACCTCCACGGAACCGTGGCCGTCGTCACCGGTGCCAGCTCCGGCATCGGCGCCGAGATCGCCCGCGCCCTCGGCGAGGCCGGCAGCCAGGTCGTCCTCGTCGGCCGGTCCACCGACCGCCTCGCCGATGCGGAGGCCGCCGTGAAGGCCACCGGGGCGGAGGCGCTGAGCGTGGCCGCCGACCTCTGCGCCGACGACGGGCCGGCCTCGGTCGTCGCGCAGGCGGTCGAGCGCTTCGGCCGCATCGACGTGCTCGTCCATTCGGCCGGCATCTACCAGCAGGCCTCGCTGGCCGACAGCACCGACGAGGTGATCGATTCGCAGTGGGCCACCAACGCCCGCGCCCCCTACCGGCTGACCCGCGAGGCGCTGCCCCACCTCGGCCGGGGCAGCTCCGTCATCTTCCTGTCCTCGACCGCCGGCCACGTGGGCTCGGCGAACGACTCCGCGTACTGCGTGTCGAAGGGGGCGGTGGAGATGCTGGTCAAGGCCCTCGGCGTCGAGCTGGCCCCGCAGGGCATCCGGGTGAACGCGGTCGCCCCCGGCAACGTGCGCACCCCCATGAACGCAGACTTCTTCGCCGACGCCGAGGTGAAGGCGTCGGTCGAGGCGGCGACGCCCGCGGGCCGGATCGGCGAGGTCGGCGACATCAGCCCCGCGGTGGTCTACCTGGCCTCCGCCGCCTCGGCCTGGGTGCACGGCACGAGCCTCCGCGTCGACGGCGGGGAGACGGCGCAATGACGGATCGGTTCCCGAGCGGGATCGACCACTACGACTTCGGCGACGAGCTGAGCCGGCTGGAGCGGGCGTCGCGCTTCCACGAGTGGACCAGGAACTTCTTCGACGAGGGGCCCCACCTGGTGGCCTGCCCCGAGCTGCCGTGGGGCGACGAGGTGCGCCACCGGTCCATCGAGGCCTACGAGCGGTTCGTCCACGGCGAGACCTGGATCACCGGCGGCGGCGCCAGGGAGATGGAGGCCGAGATCGTCTCGTGGATGGGCGGCATCCTCGGGGCCACCGAGCCGGCCGGGTTCGTCACCTCCGGCGGGTCGGAGTCGAACATGTGCGCCATCCTCGCCGGGCGTGAGCGATCCGGGATCACGACGGGCGGCAGCCTCGTGTACCCGGCCAACGCCCATTACTCGGTGCCCAAGCTGTGCCGGATGTTCGGGCTGGAGCCGATCGTCGTGCCGTCCGTCGAGGGCTCGCTGTACGAGGTCGATGTCGAGGCGTACGCCGCCGCCATCCGCGCGGACACGGTCGCCCTCTTCACCACCGCGGGCACGTGGGCCTACGGCACCGTCGACCCCATCGAGGCGATCGGCGAGATCGCCCTCGAACGCGACCTGCACCTGCACGTGGACGGGGCGTTCGGCGGCTACATCCTCCCGTTCCTCGAGCGCTCGGGCTACGACACGGAGATCCCCCTCTGGGACTTCCGGGTGCCGGGCGTCAGCACCATCAGCGCCGACCTCCACAAGAACGGCATGGCGCCGCCGCCGGCGGGGACCCTGTTCTTCCGGGATGCGAGCGTGCTCGAGTACGCCAAGGCGGTGTGCCCGCCGAACGGGACGATGACCGGCACGCGGGGCACCGGCCCCATCGCCGGCGCCTGGACCATGGTGAAGCTGCTCGGCGAGGAGGGCTACCAGGCCGTGTCGCTGAAGTCGATGGCGCAGCGCGACGAGCTGATCGCCGGCGCCACCGCCATCGACGGGCTGTCGATCTACGAGGGCACCCGCATCAACATCGCCCTGATTCACAGCGACGAGCTGGACCTGCGCCCGGTGGCCACCGAGCTGCGGGACCGCGGGTGGATGTTCTCGGCGCGGGCCGTGCCCGAACCGGTCAGCATCGTCGTCGTGCCCATGCCCCACAACCATGGTCAGGTCCAGCCCTTCCTCGACGACCTGAACGACGCCATGAAGCTGGCCGTGCCCTTCGACGGCGCCGCGGCCGGCACCGACGGCGGCCCGGTCTCCCAGTACGGCTTCTAGCGGGCTGACGTGCGGATCTCGGTCGACATCGGTGGCACGTTCACCGACCTCGTCCTCGAGGATGGCGGCCACCTGGCGCTGGCCAAGGCCCCGACGGTTCCTCACGACCCCGCCGAGGGGATCCTCGATGTGCTCACCGCGGCCGCCGCCGCCCGGGGGATCTCCCGGGCGGCGCTGCTGGCGGCGACGGACACCTTCGCGCACGCCACCACCCGTGGGCTCAACGCCGTCCTGACCAGGACGACCGCGAGGACGGCGTTCCTGACCACGGCCGGCCACCCGGACGTGCTGTTGCTGCGGGAGGGCGGACGCGAGGACCCGTTCGACTTCACCGTGCCGTACCCCGAGCCGTACGTGCCACGGTCGCTCACGTTCGAGGTGCCCGGTCGGCTGCTGGCCACCGGCGACGAGCTCGAACCGCTCGACCGGGCCGCGGTCTCGGCGGTCGCCGACCGCCTGGCCGCGGCCGACGTCGAAGCCGTGGGCGTGTGCCTGCTGTGGTCGACGGTGAACCCGGCCCACGAGCTGGCCGTCGGCGAGGTGCTGGCCGAACGTCTTCCCGACGTGCCCCACACCCTCTCCCATGCCTTGAACCCGTCGCTGCGGGAGTACCGGCGGGCCTCGTCGGCCTGCATCGACGCCTCGCTGAAGCCGCTGATGAGCCGGTACCTGCAGGACCTCGGCGCCCGGTTGGTCGACGCGGGCTTCGGCGGCCGCCTGCTGGTGGTCACGTCGAGCGGCGGGGTGGTCGACGCCGAGGATGTCGTGCGGGCGCCGATCCTGTCGATCAACTCCGGCCCGTCGATGGCCCCGGTGGCGGGGCGGGCGTACGCCGCCGCCGACCTCGGGTCCGCCGAGGTGATCGTGGCCGACGCCGGCGGGACCACCTACGACGTGACCGTGGTCCGGGGCGGGCAGATTCCCTGGACCCGTTCGGCCTGGGTCGGGCCCCGCTTCACCGGACACATGACCGGACTGCCGTCGATCGACGTGAAGAGCGTCGGCGCCGGCGGGGGCAGCATCGCCTGGGTCGACCCGGGCGGGCTGCTGCACGTCGGCCCCCAGAGCGCGGGCTCGGTCCCTGGACCCGCCTGCTACGGCCGGGGAGGGACCGCTGCGACGGTCACCGACGCCGCGGTCGTCCTCGGCCACCTCGACGCGGCCGCCTTCTCGGGTGGGGCGATGCCGCTCGACGCGGCGGCCGCTGCGGTCGCCGTCCGTGCCGCCGTGGGTTCGCCGCTGGGCCTCGAGGACGTGGACGCCGCCGCGGCCATCCTGCGGCTGACCACCGAGCAGATGGTGCGGGCCATCGAGGAGATCTGCCTCGAGCAGGGCATCGACCCGGCTGGCTCGGTCCTCGTCGGCGGTGGGGGAGCGGCGGGGCTCAACGCGGTCGCCGTCGCCCAGCGCCTCGGCTGCCGGCAGCTGATCCTTCCCGCGGTGGCCGCCGCGCTCGCCGCGGCCGGCGCGCTGATGTCCGACCTCACCGCCGCCTTCACGGCCACGGTGCCGACGACCAGCGCGACCTTCGCCACCCAGGCGGTCAACGACGCGCTCGCCGCGCTGGAGGCGCAGGCCGCGGCCTTCGTCGCACGGTCGGGCGCATCCGATGCCGAGTCGACCGTGTCCCTCTACGCCGAGGCCCGGTACCCGCAGCAGATCTGGGAGCTGGAGGTGCCGTTGCGGGCGTCGCGGTTCGGGTCGGCCGCCGACGTGGACGCCTTCGTCGAGGACTTCCACGGCGTGCACGAGACCGTGCTGGGCATCGCCGATCCGGGCTCGCCGGTCGAGGTCGTGGGCTGGGGCGCCCGAGTCTGCTGTCCGCTTCGTCGGAGCGCCGGCCTGCTCACCGCCACCGCCGAGGACACCACGCCGGCCAAGCCCGAGCGGCTGGCCTACGTCGACGAGGTGGGGATGGTGCCCACGCCGGTGCGGGCGCTCGGCGCGCTCGGCGACGACGAGGTGGTCGAGGGTCCGCTGCTGATCGAGTCGGCGTTCACCACCGCCGTCATCCCCAAGGGCGCGACCGCCCGGCGCACGGCCGCCGGGTCGCTGGTGGTGGAGGTCCGATGAGCTCCCTGGACGGCGCCGAGCTGGCGGTCCTCAGCAACCGCTTCGCCGCCATCGTGCGCAAGATGCAGAACACGCTGGCCCGGTCGGGCCGGTCGGGCGTGCTCAACACCGCCCGGGACTTCTCCTGCTGCATCCTCACCGCCGCCGGCGACATCCTGATGACCGCCGAGAGCCTGCCCATCCACGTCACCGGCGGCCCCGACCTCCAGGCCCGCTCGATGCTCGAGTTCTTCCCCGAGCCCAGGGCGGGCGACGCCTACCTCCACAACTCGCCTTACCACGGCAACACCCACCCGGCCGACCACTCGCTGCTGGTGCCGGTGGTCGACGCCGACGGCGTGCACCGCTTCACGGTCCTGGCCAAGGCCCACCAGGCCGACTGCGGGAACTCGGTGCCGACCACCTACATGGTCAGCGCCCGGGACGTGTACGAGGAAGGGGCGCTGATCTTCCCCTGCGTGCAGGTGCAGCGGGAGTACGAGGACTGCCAGGACGTGCTGCGCATGTGCGAGATGCGCATCCGGGTGCCCGACCAGTGGCGGGGCGACTACCTGGCGTTGGTGGGCACCGTGCGCATCGGCGAGCGAGCCGTCGCCGAGTTGGCCGAGGAGCTGGGCTGGTCGGCGCTCGACGCGTTCGCCGAGCAGTGGCTGGACTACGGCGAGCGCCGGATGGCCGCCGCCATCGGCGCCCTGCCCGCGGGCACGGCGTCCGCGACCACCACGCACGACCCGGTGCCCGGGTTGCCCGACGGCGTCACGGTCAGCGCCGAGGTGCGAGTCGACCCCGAGCGGCAGGTGATCGAGGTCGACCTGCGCGACAACCCCGACTGCGTGCCCTGCGGCCTGAACCTGAGCGAGGCGGCGTCGCGGGCCTCGGCCCTGATCGGCGTCTTCAACAGCATCGACCACACGATCCCGCACAACCAGGGCGCGTTCCGGCGCGTCGAGGTCCTGCTGCGCGACGGCTGCGTGGTCGGCATCCCCCGCCACCCGGCCAGCTGCTCGGCCGCCACCACCAACCTGGCCAACCGGGTGGTGAACATCGTGCAGCGCTCGATGGCCGACATCGGCGTCGACATCGGCCTAGCCGAGGTGGGCACCGGGTTCTCGCCGTCGGAGGCCGTCGTGTCGGGGGTCGACCCCCGCAGCGAGACCGCCTTCGTCAACCAGCTGTTCACCGGCCCCAACGGCGGCGCCGGCGGGCCCGACACCGACGGGTGGCTGACCATGTCCGACCTCGGCAGCGGCGGCTCGCTGCTGCTGGACAGCGTCGAGATCGACGAGATGAAGCAGCCCCTCGTCGTCCACGAGCGTCGCCTGGTGCCCGACAGCGAGGGCGCCGGCCGTCACCGCGGGGCGCCCGGCCTGCACGTCGAGTACGGCCCGCTGGGCTGCACGATCGAGACCCTCTACGCCAACGACGGCGCGGTGAACGCCACGGCCGGCGCCCAAGGCGGGCTCGGCGGCGCGCCCTCCGCGCAGCACCGCCGGGGCACCGACGGCAGCCTGGAGGAGGTCGACGCCTGGGGCCCGACCGCCATCGCGCCGGGCGAGCGGATGGTGGCGCAGACCGCCGGCGGCGGCGGGTACGGCCCGCCGACGTCGCGGCCGGTCGAGGCCGTGGCCCACGACGTGGCCGAGGGCTGGGTCAGCCGCGAGCGGGCGGCGCAGGTGTACGGCGTCGTGGTGGACGACGATGGCGAGGTGGACGTCGCCGCCACGGCGACACGACGAGACGGAGGCAACGGGTGAGCGATTTCGGCGTCGTGGTGGTCGCCTTGGACGGGATGGGTGTCGTCGTCGTGGCGGCCGGACGAGACGGAGACAACAGGTGATCGACCGCGAGCGACTGGCCACGGGTCTGGCAGAGGAGCGCCGCCTCTTCGCCGAGCGGAACCCCGAATCGCAGCGGGCCGCCAAGGAGGCCACCCACCTCTTCGGCGGCGTGCCGATGACGTGGATGGCCAAGACGGCCGGCGGCTTCCCGCTGTTCCTCGACCGGGCGTCGGGCGCGCGGGTCACCACGATCGACGGCCACGAGCTGGTCGACTTCTGCCTCGGCGACACCGGCGCCATGGCCGGCCACTCGCCGCCGGCGACGGTCGCCGCCGTGCAGGCCCGCTACGCCGAGGCCGGCGGGGCGACGGCGATGATGCCGACCGAGGACGCCGCGGTCGTGGCCGCCGAGCTCACCCGCCGCTTCGGCGTCAGCGCCTGGAGCTTCGCCCTCACCGCCACTGACGCCAACCGCTGGGCGCTACGCCTCTGCCGCGCCCTCACCGGTCGCCCCAAGGTCTTGGTGAACGCGTGGTGCTACCACGGCAGCGTCGACGAGTCCCTGATCGTGACCTCACCCTCGGGACCCGTGCCGAGGCCGGGCAACGTCGGCGCCCCCTGCGACGTCACCGAGAGCAGCCGGGTAGCTGAGTTCAACGACCTGGAGGCCCTCGAGGCCGAGCTGGCCCACGGCGACGTGGCCGTCGTGCTGATGGAGCCGGCCCTCACGAACATGGGCATCGTCCTGCCCGAGGACGGCTACCTCGAGGGCGTGCGCGAGCTCACCCGTGCGGCCGGGACCCTGCTGATCATCGACGAGACCCACACCCTCTCCGCCGGCCCCGGCGGCTGCACGCAAGCGTGGGGCCTGGACCCCGACATCGTCACCCTCGGCAAGGCCATCGCCGGCGGCATCCCCATCGGCGCCTACGGCCTCCACGCCGACTTCGCCGAGCGCCTCCTGTCCCGCTCTGACTTGGACCTGGTCGACACCGGCGGCGTCGGCGGCACCCTCGCCGGCAACGCTCTCTCCTTGGCCGCCGCCCGAGCCACCCTCGAGCAGGTCCTCACCGAGGAAGCCTTCGCCGGCATGATCGCCCTCTGCACCCGCTACCACGAAGGCGTCGAGCAAATCATCGCCAACCACTCGTTGCCCTGGTCTGCCCGCCAACTCGGGGCCCGGTCCGAGTACCGCTTCGCCGACCCCGCCCCCCGCAACGGCACCGAGTCCGAAGCCTCCACCGACGTCGACCTCGAGGACTACCTCCACCTCTACCTCGTCAACCGAGGCATCCTGCTGACGCCGTTCCACAACATGGCCCTGATGTGCCCAGCGACGACCGAAGCCGACGTCGATCTCCACCTCCAGGTGCTTGATGAGGCGGTGGCGGCGCTCGTCTGAGTCAATGTCGGCTCATGCGCTCTCCGCCAGGATGTGGGCGAGGGTCGGCGACGACGGTCAGGTCGGCCTCGGTCAGCCACGCGGTCTCGGTCGATCCGGCAAGCCTCGTCATTCGGGCGAACGTGTAGCGCAGGTCGTGGTTCGGTGAGAACCGTTTGATCAACGTCGTGCTGACCCACGACCGAACGTCGTCTCCACCCGCTGACATCGCGTCGGCGACAACGCCGAACTCGCAGCCCAGGACAAGACGGACGAGATCGTGGATGTCGGAGCCGACCTTCTGCGGGTAGTTGCTCCCCGATCGCCGCGGGATGACGACGGCCTTCAGGGCAGCTACTTGTCGTCGGGTGGAGCGCTCACGTCGATGACGATCACCACGACTCGGACCGTTCGATCCTGGTCGTCGGGATGGGGCACGTCGACGACTGCCCACCCCGAGATTTCTTCGCCCGTGTCTACTCCGCCGTGTCGCTCTACAAGCCGCACGACCGCCCGCTCGTTCGCAGATCTGAACTGCTGTGGGTCACGAACGAAGAAGATGAGTGCGGTCCGGTGCTCGCGGTTGGTCAGGTATCGCTCGGTCAACTGCTCGAACGCCTCGGTCACGCAGCCGACGTCATCCCAGATCTTGCACTCGGCCTTAAAGATCAGGTCACTCACCCCAGTCTCTGCGGCTTCGGCGAACACCACTCGGATGTCCGTCTTCCCCATCTTCGAGAACGTCTCGCCGGTCGCAGACCAATGCCCGTTGAGATCGTGAAGCAACGCGTCGCGCATCTCGTTCTCGCCCTTGCCTCGGACCACCGACGGCTGTCCCGGGATGAAATCAGCCCATCGCCGAATCACGGCTACAACTTCCGCGAGATCGCCATCGTCAAGGAGTGGGTAGTCCCCATACTCTCGCTGGGGGTTACGTCTGGTCGCAGCCTTCTTCTTCGGGGGCAACCGGGCCGTCACCGCGCGCGACGCCGATGCCGTCGGGAACCGGATGGCGCTCCGAATGCCCTCGCGTACTCCTTGCTGGCGGATTCGAGCTTCAACCATCGAGCGGATTAGCTCGGGCAGCGCAGTGTTCCATTCCGTGACGGCAGCGTTCGTTGCCGCTACGAGCTTTCGGAGGTTCACGTCCTGCTCGGCGAAGTCCCGATCGAGACGGGCACCACTCGCCTCGCCAATCCCGGCCGGAATTGGGATGCGAATCGCGGGGAGGCTCGGGTCTATCCATGTTCGGGAGGTGGGCTCGGACGCACTGACACCTGGTGGCCAGCGCCGAAGCAGGTCAGGCTCCCCGGTGAAGGGAATGATCAGCGTGTGAAGCTCGACGGTGATCTGACGGGATCGCTCCCCGAAACCCAGATGCCGAGGATCTTCCGTGATAGCGCTCGTCCTCTGCAGTTTCGGATCGAGGGTTGACGTTCCCAACACGATCTCCTCGAGTCGGAAGCGCTCATCTAGTGTCTCGATGACGTCGTCGACTAGGTCTGCTCGGTCCAGTACCGCCTCGTCGATTGCCTCCACCGCTGGGCCGATCTTCTTCTTGCGCGCTCCCAAATAGTCGCCGAGGGTCTCGACGGGAAGCCGCGGATACCAGGCGGGGTAGACCTCAGACCGTTCCCGGTCGTGTCGTGACATGGAACGATGCTGCCACGACGGCCGACTCGCCGAGCCTGTCAGGCGCCCCTCGTCAGGGTCAGCCGCCCTATGCCGAAACCGCAGCGGCGTCACCTCGGCCGGCCCTCCGTACAGTTCGGCGTCCACGACCTGCCGCTCAAGCCGACAGGCGATCGGGCACAGTCCATGCGAGGGTGTGCGGTGTCTACGCGGGGGCGGCGGCGGAACGATCGCTCGTTTCCCGCGAGACTGGACAACATGGAGCAAAGAGGGAGGCACCGTTGTACCTGAAGACAGTGACGGTGCATGGCTTCCGCGCCGCGAACGACCAGCCGCTCGTGTGTCAGCTCCCGGGGCGCTTTAGTGCGCTCCTTGGCGCGAACGGTGCCGGAAAGTCGACGATCGTCGATTCGATCGTGATGTCGCACCGAGATGTGTTTCCAGGGACGCAGCGACCGTCAGCAGCGGTGCTCTCCAAGTCCGTGCCGACTCGCACGATCGACGTCGCCTATGCCCTTGAGGATCCAGACACGTCTCCGCTCGGCTTACTCTGCGACAGCACGGTTCGTATCCCGGAGTGGACGACGACGTTGTCGATGTCGATGGGACGCGTGTCAGCCTCACAGGGGGATGCTCCAGGCGAAGGTATGCTCCCGATCCTTTACCTGTCGCCGACAAGGAACCCTGCCCTTGATCTGGCGGGCCGCGAGGCTCGACTCATCGTCGAACTGCTCCGAGCCCAGGCGTTTCGAGACAAGGGCGACAAGTCCCTCAAAGATCTACGTGGCCTTCTGGGTGGACTGGTCGGATCTGTTGTTTCGAAGTGGCCGGTCAACGCGGCGGAGGCCCGAGTGGCCACGACGCTCGGGGAGCTGACCGATGGGGTGGCCGGTCGCGTGCCCTACCTTGGGACAACGTCGATCGACGACTCGTTCCTCGCCCGAGTATTCGAGTTCCTTATCGGCGCGGCAGGAGTCCCGAGAGCGGATTCTCATAGACTTGAGTCCGAAGGCCTCGGCTACGCGAACCTTCTGCAGCTGGCAGTGGTCCTTGCGGCCATCCCCGATCTCACAGCGTCGCCTGCGTCGAATGTTGGGGACGATGCCGATGTTGATGACGATGACGATGACGACGGCGGCAGCGGTGGACAGCTTGACGAGCAACCTGCCATTGAGCGAACCGATGAGGAACGGCGCGCGCAAATGGCCGAAGCCGATGAGCGGCGCGAGATGGACGACGACACATTCTTCGCTGGCACGTTTCACGCCGTCGTACTGCTCGAGGAACCCGAAGCCCACCTTCACCCGCAGCTCCAGCACGGCCTCGTCGCCTATCTGAAGGAAGTCGTGAAGCTACGGCCCGAGGTACAGGTGATCCTTACCACCCATTCCGACGAGATCGTCGCGGCGTGCGATCCGGAGGATCTCGTCGTACTTCGAAGGGACCAAGAGGGACGACCTGCCGCACGGACGGTCAAGACGTTTGACCTGAGCGGAACCAAGCTTGCACAAGCGCGACGACACCTAGACGTAAACCGCTCAGCCTCCCTGTTCGCGGAACGTGCCGTGCTCGTGGAGGGGATCACCGACGCCATCGTTCTTCGCGCAGTCGCCCGGGTCTGGGCGGGAGAAGACCGCATCAAGCGCCGGTTCGTGGATGCGTTGACGATCTCGGTGGTTGGGAGCCGAGTTGGCCAGTGGCTGCCGAGCCTCCTGGCTCGTCCCGGCGAGGAGATCGTTGATCGTCTCGCTGTGCTCCGCGATACCGATGGTAAGGCGGAGCCGCAGTGGGTCACCGACGCCAGGAATGACCACTTTGACGTCTTCTACAGCGATCCGACGCTCGAGCCCTCAATCACCGCCGGCAACGAGGATGTGGTCAGGTCGATCCTTGTCTTCGTTGGTGTCGACGAGAATACGATCCCCGTCGAGGACGACGAGCTGCCCGACTGGGTTGCGACGTGGATCAAGAAGAAGGGCAAAGCGCGCAAGGCCCGGTTCGCTGATGAGTTCGCCACGTCGTGCGAATCCGATCCCGACGACGTCGTCGTACCCGAGCAGTTCGACGACCTCCTCGAGTTCGTCTGGAATGGCTTCCTAGAGATCGACGCGCCCGAAGGCAACGACGAGGACGACTCAGACGGCATCGACGCGTGATCCTGCCGCCGATGACGCCGCCTCAGCTCCGAGCCGCGACAAGCGACGACCGGCTCTGCTTCGTAAAGGCGGGACCGGGCTCTGGGAAGACGTTCACCGCCGCTGAGGCATTCGGGTATCTACGCCTGATCCGCTACAGAGACGACCCACGAGGCATCTGCGGCGTCACGTTCGCAAGGTCCGCCCGAAGGGAGCTGACAACCCGTGTCCGGCGGCGGTGGGGAAACCGGCTCGTCCAGTGGCCGAACCTCGTCAGTACCTTCGACGAAGTTCACCGGCGGCTCGTTCGCTACCTGGTGCATCAGGACCTGATTGCCTGGCCGGGCGGCGGCACGGTCCCCGATGCCCCTGAGGACTCGTGGACAAGCCAACCCGGCGTGCTGGCCCGGCCAGGGCGGACGAGAGCGCGGTTCCGACTCGGCCTCAACGACGAAGGCGTCCTCACGATCATGGAGACACGGAACTTTGACCGTGCTCCAACTCCAGCATTCGTCGAGGAGGCGAAGTTACACGCTGCACTCGCAGCAGGAACCTGCACGCACACAGACGTACGGAACGTTCTCTCTGATGCCATCGACGAAGCCCGGCACCCCGCCTTCAACGACGCCATCCGTTCCTGCTTGCGAGGGAGCTTCTGCCATCTGGTAATCGACGAGGCCTTCGACATGAACCCCCTCGACATCGCCGTCGTTGAGCGGGCGATCGAAGCAGGCGTGTCGGTGACATTGGTGGGAGACCCCTGGCAGAGCCTGTACGAGTTCCGTGGCTCAACTCCAAAGCTCGTCACCAAAATGATCGAGACGAACGGTTTCTCCCAGATCGACATGCCTGGCGAGCATCGATATCGGACGACCGAGATGACCGCACTCGCGGCCTCCCTGTTCAGATCTGAGCCCTTCAGCGTGACGGCCGCCGAGCCCGGCGACACCTTCGATGTCGTCTTGGCCCACGACTGGGGAACCTTGTGGACCGAGCCCCGGATCCCGATCCTCCCAGCGGGGAAGTGGGCAAAGGTCGACCGCGGTCTCATGGCCTCATGCTTTGTCCTCCTGCTCGGCGCGTTCGTTCACGAGCACTTCGGGATGGAGGCGGCTGGAGTGGGCGAAGCCCGCCGAGCGCTCAATAGCGAACCGCGTGATCCCCGGCTCGATGTGGCACTGGACGCGCTAAGCGATTCGAACCAATCCGAGGATGACATCTGGGCGCACCTGCGTGAGGCGTATCAGCCCCAGGGACGACCATGGCCCGCACCCGGTTCCAACGCATGCAAATGCATGGAACGCCTAGTTATGGTTGCGCGCCACGAGGGGTCCCCGCTCCTGGGTCTTTCGGTGCACCAGGCGAAAGGCCTCGAATGGGAGCGTGTGCTCTTCCTTGATCCGTCCCTGACGACGAATCCTAGGTGGCAGAATGTTCTCGACATAGACGAGCTATCGCACCGGAATGTGTACGTCGCGCTCACCCGCGCCCGATCAACGCTTCGGGTCGCAAGCCCCGCACCTGACCCGTACGGCGCGCCTCATAGCGCTATCGCGCATATCCCCTGTCCCTGACGCCCTCGACTACCAATATCGGTTCAGCGGGTCGCATTTGCCTCTTTGCGCCTCATCACTCCGGCGCTGGTCCTCTACCCGGCGCCAAGTCGCCTGCTGCGAGCAGGTGGCGCCGGACCGTTTCCCCTGCGCCGGCCCCAGACAGCACCCAGGCCGTCAACGACAGCGGTCCGCCCACCGATTTCGAGCGTGCCGTTGAAGTCCTGCGTCTAAGTGGGTGGGGGGCAAGATCTGAACCTGCCGACCCAGGGCTTTCGCGCTAGGCGAAGCTGGCTGGCAGGCCGACTGCCCTGGCCTGGGCGAGTCGTTCGATCTCGTCGTCGCCGTAACCCAGCTCCAACAGGACCTCTCGGGTGTGCTCACCGAGCCAGGGGGGCGGCGTCGCCGTCCGGTCGCCGGCATCGCTGAAGTGGACCGCCGGCGCCGCTAGGCGGACCGGGCCGACGCCCGGGACGTCGACTTCTTCGATCATCTTGTTCTCGACGACCTGGGGGTCGGCGAGGACCTGGTCGAGGCGGTTGACCCTGGTGCAGGGGATGCCTCTGGCGCCGAGGAGCTCGGACCAGTGGTCGGCGGGCTTCGTCACCAGGACGTCGGTGAGTAACGCGATGACCTCGTCGCGGTTGGCGACCCTGGTGGACACGTCGACCATGCGGGGGTCGGTGATCCACTCGGGGTGGTCCATGGCCTCGCAGAGGCTGACCCACATGGTGTCGTTGAAGACGGCGATGACCAGCCAGTCGTCGGCGGTGGGGAAGGCCTGGTAGGGCACGCCGAAGGTGGACCCCGAGCCTTGGGGGCCGGGGACGATGCCGGTGGCCTGCAGGAAGGTGAGGTGGTACGAGAGCATCGCCAGCTGACCCTCCAGGAGCGAGGTGTCGACGTGCTGGCCGCGGCCGGTGTGGTGGCGGGCCTCGAGGGCGCCCAGCACGCCGATGGTGGCGAAGAGGCCGGCGCCGATGTCGGCGACGGACAGGCCGATCTTCACGGGGCCGCCGCCGACCTCGCCGGTGATGCTCATGCTGCCCGAGAACGCCTGCATGAACAGGTCGTTGGCCCGCTCTTCCTTGCGGGGGCCGGTGCGGCCGAAGCCGCTGATCGAGCAGTAGACGAGACGGGGGTTGAGCGCGGCGAGCGCCTCGTAGCCGAGGCCGGCGGCTTCGAGGGCGCCGACCCGGAAGTTCTCGATGAAGATGTCGGCCTCGGTGGCCAGCTTGCGGACGATCTCCACGCCCTCGGGGGCCTTGAGGTCGACGGCGATGCTGCGCTTCCCGCGGTTGGCGGCAGCGAAGTAGTGGCCCAGCTTGCCGTCGAGGTGCGGCGGCCAGGCCCGGCTGTCGTCGCCGGTGCCGATCCGCTCGACCTTGACCACCTCGGCGCCCATGTCGGCCAGCGCCATCGCGCAGTACGGCGCGGCCATGGCCACGCCGACCTCCACCACCTTCAACCCCGACAGCGGTCCGCTCATGGCCTCATCGTCCCTTGAACTCGGGTGGTCGCTTGGCCAGGAAGGCGGCGATGCCCTCGGCGGCGTCGTCGCTGGCCATGGCCTCGCCCATCAGGTCCCGCTCGAGGGCCAGGCCGTCGGCCAGCGGTAGCTCCATCGCCGCCCGGACCGCCCGCTTGGCCAGGCCCAGGGCGACGGGGGAGCGGGCCGCGATCGCCGCCGCCAGGGTGGTGGTGACGACCTCGAGGTCCTCGGCGGGGACCACCTGCTCGACGAGGCCCAGGCGCAGCGCCTCGTCGGCGTCCACCACCTCGCCGCTCAGGATCAGCCGCATCGCCGCGCCGGGCCCGATCAGGCGGGGCAGGCGCTGGGTCCCGCCGCCACCGGGGATCAGGCCGAGCCCGACCTCGGGCTGGCCGAAGCACGAGCGGCTGGAGGCGATGCGGAGGTCGGCCGACAGGGCCAGCTCGCAGCCGCCGCCGAGGCACCAGCCGTCGATCATGGCGATCACCGGGCGGGGGCACTCGGCGATGGCGTCGTACACCCGTCGTTCGGCGGCTTGGGCCAGGTACTGGTCGGCGTCCAGCGTCGACCCCTCGGCCAGGTCGGCGCCCGAGGCGAACGCCTTGCCACCGTTGCCGGAGAGGACCACCACACCGACGTCGTCGGAGGTCGCGGCCCAGTCGATCCCTTCGATCAGCGCCGCTCGGGTGGCGGCGTCGAGGGCGTTGCGCCGCTCGGGCCGGTCGATGCGCAGGTGCAGCACCCGGCCCGCGAGGTCGACGACGAGGTTGGCCAGGTCGGGGACGGTCACGACTCGCTCACGACTGATAGAGGAGCATGCCCGTGTAGAGCAACGAGGGCTTCGGGGCGTCGACCACCCGCAGGTCCAGCTCCTGGACGAGCAGCGTGCCCTGCGGTCGCTCGCGCACCTCGACCAGCCGCATGCGGCCGTGGATCGTGCTGCCCACCCGGACCGGGGCGAGGAAGCGGTACGACTCGGCGCCGTAGTTGACCCGACTGCGCTCGCCGGTGACCTGGAACCCGGGGTCGGGCCGGACCGCGGGCATCACCGCCAGGAGCAGGTCGCCGTGGGCGATCGTCCCGCCGTACGGACCGGTGGCGGCCCGCTCGACGTCGACGTGGATCCACTGGTGGTCGGCGGTGAGGTCGGCGAACCAGTCGACCAGGTCCTGGTCGATGGTCAGCGGCGGGCCCCAGTCGCCGTGCTCGTCGCTGATCTGGGCCCGTAGGCCGTCGAGGTCGTCGAACGGGATCTCGGTCACGCGCTCATCCTTGGGGAGGGGTGTGCAGGATCACGGCCTTGCGCACCATCGAGGGTCGGTCGTTGCCCACGACGTGGGTGGCGATCTCCAGGGTCAGCCGGGTGCCCTTGGCGTGGGCCTGCACGTCGACCAGGCGCTGCCGGGTGTGGATCACCGAACCCGCAGGGACGGGGTCGAGGTAGCGGAGGCCGTCGCTGCCGTAGTTCAAGGTGCTGCCCTGGCCCACGACCTTGAACGGGCTGGGCGGCCGGATGCGGGGGCCGACGGCGAGGGTCAGCAGTCCGTGGGCGATCGTCGTGCCGAAGGGGCTCTCGGCGGCGGCCCGTTCCACGTCGACGTGGATCCACTGCTGGTCACCGGTCCTGGCCCCGAAGTCGTCGAGCATGGCTTGGTCGACCAGGAGCTCGTCGCCCCAGTCGGTGTACTCCTCGCTGATCTCGGCCCGGAGCGCGTCCAGGTCGTCGAAGCGGATCTCCTTCACGGTGTCGCTCACGTCATCCTCCGTCACGGGCCGCGAACCGGCCGCTCTCGAACAGCTCCGGGGGGAACCGCTCCACCACGTCGTCCTCGATCTGCACGCCGAAGGTGTTCAGCGCTGCAGAGATCATGCGGTACTGGCCCACCGTGAACACGACGTCCATGCGCTGCTGCTCGCTCCAGTGCTCGACGAGCGCGGCCCAGGTCGCGTCGCTGATGGTGTCATCGGCCATGAGCTCGTCGGTGGCCTGGAGCAGGGCTCGGTCCGCCGGCGCCCACCCGGGCGCGTCCGGCCCCTCGACGACCCGCTCGATCTCCTCGTCGGTGCACCCGACGGCCCGGGCGATGCTCACGTGCTGGACCCATTCGTAGGCCGAGCCGGCCAGCAGGCCGACCCGCAGCGTGGCCAGCTCGCGGGCCCGCTTGGGCAGGGTGTTGGTGCCGAGGATGTGGTTGCCGAACGGCATCCACCGGTGCAGCAGCACGGGATGGCGGGCCACGGTGCGGAGCACGTTGAGCACCTTGCCGTCGTTGTGCCGGGAGACCTTGGCCATCAGAGCAGCGGTCTCCTCGTCCCAGTCGTCGGGCGTCGTGGGCAGGACCCGCGGCTCGGTGGGGCTCATCGTCTCCCGCTCCTGGCTCGTTCCTCGCCGGGCCGCTCGGGCCACGCCTTCGTCCCTCGGCTCATCGGGGCTCCTTCGGCAGGCCCAGCACCCGCTCGGCCACGATCGTGCGCTGCACCTCGCTGGTGCCGGCGTAGATCGTCCCGGCGCGGGCGTTGAGGAAGATGGTCGCCCACGACCCGCTGCTGTTCGGGGCGGTGGCGTCGTCCGGCCCGAACACGATGAGGGGGGCGTGGCCGGTCGGGGCCAGGCCGTCGGGCCCCAGCAGGTCCATGGCCAGCTCGGTGATCTCCTGGTGGTGCTCGGACCAGAGCAGCTTGTTGATCGACGCCCCCGGTCCCGGCGCGCGGCCGGCCAGGAGATCGGCCTTCACCTGCTCGCCCAGGTACCGCATGATCTGGACCGTCGTGTAGCTGCGGGCGATGCGCTGGCGGATCACGGGGTCGTCGTCTCGCCCTCGCTCCCTGGCCAGGGCCATCAGGCGGTCGCACTCGGCCTCGAAGCGGATGATCTCGGTGGCCGTGTTCTCGCCCCGCTCGAAGCCCAGCACGGTCATGGCGACGGCCCACCCGTTGTCGACCTCACCGACCACGTCGCCGGCGGGGACCCGGGCGTCGGTGAAGAAGACCTCGTTGAAGTCGCTGCCGCCCGACATCATCCGGATCGGCCGGACGTCCACACCGGGCTGGCGCATGTCCATGAGCAGCAGCGAGATGCCCTTGTGCTTGGGGGCGTCGGGGTTCGTGCGGCAGAGGACGAAGATGTGGTCGGCCACGTGGCCGGCCGAGGTCCAGACCTTCTGGCCGTTCACCCGCCACTCGTCGCCGTCGAGCACTGCGGTGGTGGTCAGGCCGGCGAGGTCCGAGCCAGCGCCCGGCTCGGAGTAGCCCTGACACCAGCGGTCCTCGCCGGAGAGGATCCGCGGCAGGTAGTGCGCCTTCTGCTCGTCGGTGCCCCAGTGCAGCAGGGTGTTGCCCAGCAGGCGCATGCCGAAGCCGTCGGTCTGCACGCCGAGGGGTAGGCCCGCCAGCGTCAGTTCCTCGGCGGCGGCGATGGCGTCCTGGATCGAGCGCCCGGCGCCGCCGTACTCGACGGGCCAGGTGATGCCGAGGAGCCCGTTGTCGTACAGGACCTTCCGCCAGCCTTCGAGGAACGCATCGACCTCGCCGGGGTCGAGCGCGCCGACCCCCTGGAACCCGGCGGGCGCGTGCTCGGCGATGACGGCACGCACCCGGTCACGGAACGCCTCCTGATCGCTGGACACAATCCAACACTATCATGCGCAGAGACTCTGCTCTACAGTGCGGCGGGTGAACGAAGACCGCTACCTGGGCGTCCGCAGCCTGCTCGAGACGCCGATCATGGACGATCGCAAGTGGGCGAAGCTGCCGGGCATCCCGACCGACGCCGTCCTCGTCGACCTCGAGGACAGCGTGCCGCCACCGCTGAAGGAAGCGGCCCGGTCGCGGGTTGCGAACGCTCTCCAGGACACGGAGTTCTTCGGCGGTCGGGTGCTCGTCGCCCGCTGCAACCACCTGTCCACCCCGTGGGGCCGCGACGACCTCCAGCTGCTGGGGGAGGCGGGCGTGACCTGCCTGGGCTACCCCAAGTGCGACTCGGTGGAGGACCTCCTCGAGGCCCAGGAGCTGCTCGCCGCCGCGGGCGCCACGCCCGACATCGTCGTCGGCATCGAGAGCGCGCTCGGCGTGGTCAACATGGCGGCGATCGCCCAGGTGGAGGGCGTGATCGGGATCGGCCTGGGCATCGGCGACCTCAGCGCCGACCTCGGGGTCAGCCTCTACGGCCCGGACGGCACCGTGAACGAGGCCTTCGCCGGCCCCCGGGCCCAGGTGGCGATGGTGGGCCGCGCCTTCGGCCTGCTGTCCCTGGACTTCCCCTACGCCCAGGACCTCCGCGACCTCGACGAGATCCGGCGCCAGCTCGAGCGCTCGCGGGCCATGGGCTACACGTCGGCGTCCACCTTCTATCCACCGCACGTCGAGGTCATCAACGACGTGTTCAGCCCGTCGGCCGCCGACCTCGAGGCGGCCGACGAGGTCATCGAGCTCTACGAGGCCGCGGTAGCCAACGGCGATCCGGCCGTGACCCTGCCGTCGGGGCGGACGATCCTGGTGCACGACTACCAGAAGGCCCAGAAGGTCCGCCGGCGCCACGAGGCCGTCTCGCCTCCCACGTAATCTCTGCGTATGATTGTGCGGATATGACGGAGCGAACCGGTCCTCCCACGTTCGACGGCTTGAAGGTCGTCGAGTTCGGCCAGATCATCGCCGGGCCCCTGGCCGGCACGCTGCTGGCCGACCTGGGCGCCGACGTGGTCCACGTCGAGGACCCCACCCACGGCGACCCCTCCCGCCAGATGGGGCCGGTCAAGGACGGCATCTACCTGTGGTGGAAAGTGGCGGCCCGCAACAAGCGGTCGGTCACCCTCGACCTGCGCAGCCAGGAGGGCCAGGACCTGGCCCGCGAGCTGGCGGCCTGGGCCGACGTCGTCATCACCAACTTCCGGGTGGGCACGCTCGAGCGGTGGGGTCTGGACTGGCCCAGCTTGCGGGAGGTCAACCCGAAGCTGGTGATGCTCCAGGTCTCGGGTCATGGCGCCAACACGACCGATCGCGACCGGCCCGGTTTCGGCAAGGTGGGCGAGGCCATGAGCGGGGTCGTCAACCTCACCGGCTTCGCCGACGGCCCCCCGGTCCACACCGGCTTTTCCCACGGCGACACGGTCACGGCCCTCATGGGCGCCTTCGCCATCAGCGCCGCGCTCCACCGCCGCCACGAGCCGGACTTCGCCGGCGAGTGGATCGACCTCGCGCTCTTCGAGAGCCTCTTCCGCCTCATCGAGTGGCAGGTGATCGTGCACGACCAGCTGGGCGTCGTCCCTGGGCGGGCGGGAAACCAGCTCGCCATCGCCCCCGGTGCCGTCGTCAACACCTTCCTTACCGCCGACGACCAGTGGCTGACCGTCACCTCGGCCACACCCCGGTCGGTGACCAACGTGGCCAAGCTCCTGGGCCTGCCGGAAGAGGAGTTCACCACGCCGCAGCAGCAGGCGGCGCGTGGCCCCGAGCTCGATGCCGGGCTCCGCACCTGGATCGCCACCCAGACGCTTGACGAGTGCCTGGCCCGGATGGCCGACATGGAGGTCGTCGCCTCGCCCATCTTCTCGATGGCCGACATCGTGGCCAGCAAGACCTACGAGGAACGGGAGGCCATCGTGACCGTGGACGACCATGATCTGGGACCGATCCGCATGCCCAACGTCGTGCCCAAGCTGGCCAACCACGGCGGTTCGGTGTGGCGGTCGGGTCCGCAACTCGGGGAGGACAACGAGCGGGTGTACCGCGAGCAGCTGGGCATGCCGGCAGAGCGCTACAACGCCCTCAAGTCGGCGGGGACGATCTGATGGGCCGCCTCGACGGCAAGGTGTGCCTGATCACCGGCGGCGCCCGCGGCCAGGGCGCGGCGGAAGCGGCCCGCTTCGTCGAGGAGGGCGCGACGGTCTACATCACCGACTTCCGCGTCGAGGCCGGACAGGAGACGGCGGCGGCGACGGGCGCAGTGTTCCTGGAGCACGACGTCACCGACCCCGAGCGCTGGGCGGCGGTGGTCGGCCAGATCGTGGCGGAGAACGGTCGTCTCGACGTGCTGGTCAACAACGCCGGCATCTTCCGCAAGCTCTCGCTGACCGAGACCACCGTCGAGATGTGGCACCGCATCGTGTCGGTCAACCAGACCGGGGTGTTCCTCGGCATGCTCACCGTGTCGGCGCCGATGATCGAGCAGGGCTCGGGCTCGATCATCAACATCTCGTCCATCGCCGGCCTGGAGGGCAGCGGCGCCTTCGCCTACGGCGCCACCAAGTGGGCGGTGCGGGGCATGACCAAGAACGCCGCCCTCGACCTCGGCCCCCACGGCATCCGGGTCAACTCCATCCACCCCGGCATCATCGTCACCGACATGATCGCCGGCCTCCCCCTCGAGGAGGCAGCGCTGACCGTCCCACTCCGCAAGAACGGCACCCCCGCCGACGTCGCCGACCTGGCCCTGTGGCTCGCCTCCGACGAGAGCCGCTACACCACCGGCGCCGAGATCACCGTCGACGGCGGGCTGACGGCCTGAGGCGGCGGTTGCGCTGGCCTGATCTCGGCGCATCGACCCGGATGTTGTGCGGTCTGTTGCGCTGGGAGCGGCGGTGACCGGTCGCGCTCGATGGGTCGGACCTGGCGGCGGCGGTTGCGCTGGAATGATCTCGGCGCATCCAGACGGATGTCGTCCGGGTTGCTGCGCTGGTTTGAGGTGAGCGCAGTGGGGCGGGCGCGACGGCCGCCAGACGGGCGCGATGGGGTCGAACCCGGCGGCGGGACAGAAAGGCAAAGGTGGCGGGGGAAGGGAGGTGGCTCGGGCCGCCGCGCTCGGTGCGCCCCCGATCCGGGGCCGGTTCCTCGCGCTTCCGTGCTGAGTTCCGCACCGATTGCCGGACCCCGTGCTGGCAGGCCCTGGAATCGGTGGCTGAAGACCGAATCGCCACGCTCTGTGTCCGGCCTCGGGGCGGTCATCATTCTCGAGGCAATAGGGCCCGGAATGCGGGTGCCATTGCCTCGGGTTCGAGACGCAACTCAGATTTCTCACGCTCCGTGCTGATCGTCGGCATCGATCGCCAGTCCGCTGAACCTCGACGACATAGCGCGGGTTTTCGCGGGGCTATGTCGTCGAGAATGAGCGAATCTTGGTGGCGGGCCACGGTCCGCGGTCGGATCCGGGTCGGCCGATCACCGCTGTCGGCCGTCGTGGTCGGGAGCTGGGCCGAAGGGGGTCCCAGATCGACCTACGGAGCCCGCTCGCCCCATTCTTCGCGCCTTTCAGAATCGATCGGCAACAGCCTGAAATGCGCAGGGAAGGATCGAGCCTTGGTGGCCGCTGCTACCGGGCCCGGCCCTCTTCGGTGATGAGGTTGGGGCGGAGGTGGTGGAGTTGGCCGGTGCCGCTCGTGGAGGTGGCGCCGGCGTCGACCACCAGGCAGTGGCCGGTGACGTAGCGGGACTCGGGGCCGGACAGGTAGAGGATGGCGTCGGCGATGTCCTGAGCCGTGCCCGCGGTGCCGAGCAGCGATTCCGACGCGATCTGGTCGGTGGCCCGGCCCATCTCGGTGCGGTCGCCGGTGATGGCGTAGGCGCTGAGTGGCGTCGCCATCACGCCGGGGGCGACCGCGTTGACGCGGATGCCGTGGGCGCCCAGCTCGGAGGCGGCCGACCTAGTGAGGCCGATGACGGCGTGCTTGCTGGTCGTGTAGGCGTGGGGGCCGATGCCGCCCTGGAGGCCGGCGATGCTGGCGGTGGAGACGATGGCGCCCGATCGCTGCGGCGCCATCACCCGGGCGGCGTGCTTGATCCCGTGGAACACCCCGTTGACCAGCACGTCGAGGGTGCGGCGCCAGTCGCCGGCGTCCTGCTCGGCGATCGGGCCGACGGCACCGAGGATGCCGGCGTTGTTGACCATGACCTCGAGCCCACCCAGCTCGGCCACCGCGAGGTCGACCGCGGCGGCCACGTCCTCCTCCCGGCTGACGTCGGTGGGCACGAAGACCACGTCGCCGACGAACGCGGGCTCGGGCTCGTGGAGGTCGGCGACCACGACCCGCGCGCCCTCGGCCAGGAACGTGGCGACGGTCGCCGCGCCGATCCCGCTCGATCCGCCGGTCACCACGGCGACCTTGCCGTCCAGTCGGCCGGTCACCCCGCCGCCTCCCGATCGAGCGTGGCGCTTTGGTCGTGCTTGCTCGAGCCGCCGGTGATCAGCGCCACCTTGCTGGTTGGCGCGCCGGTCATGCCCGCGCCTTGCGGCCGAGGGGTCGCCGATGTCGCACGTGCTCGGAGCGTCGATGATCAGCCTTGCCGTCCAATCGGCCCGTCACGCGGGATCCTTGCGACCGAGGGCGGGGCGGAGGTCGCGCCACTGGCGGACCATGCCGCGTACCCAGCGGGCGTGGTCGCTGGTCTTGCGTTGGAGGAACAGCTCGACTTCGGGGTGGGTGAGGATCAGCGTGTCCTCGGCCTGGATCCCGGCCAGGATCCGTTCCGCCGCCTCGGTCGCGCTCATCACGTCGACCCCTCCCACATCGGCGCCGTCGACTTCGTCGCCCGCGAACACCGCCAGCATCTGGGTGTCGACGCCGGCGGGGCAGACGGTGGACACGCGCACGCCGTCGTCCCGGTAGGTGATGGCCAGCCACTCGGCCAGGCCCACGGAGGCGTGCTTGCTGGCGCTGTAGGCAGCGTCGCCCATGGCGGTCAGCAGGCCGGCGATCGAGGAGGTGGTGACGAGGTGGCCGTCGCCCCGCGCCAGCCAGGCGGGCAGCAGGTGCCGGGCGGCCCAGACGTGGGCCATCGTGTTGACCCGCCAGGCCCGGTCCCACACGTCGTCGTCGGTGAAGGGATCCGACAGCGTGGCGACCCCGGCGTTGGAGAAGTAGAGGTCGATGGTGCCGTCGGCGGCTGTGACCTCTTCGATCAGCGCCTGCACGGACGCTTCCCGACCGACGTCGCAGGCCCGGCCGACGGCGAGGTCGGCGCCAACATCAGCGTTGACCGAGGCAGCGACCCGTTCAGCGGCCGCTCCATCGAGGTCGGCGCAGATCAGGCGTCGGGGCCCCTCGGCGGCGAACCGGTGGGCGCAGGCCGAGCCGATGCCGCCGGCGGCGCCGGTGATCACCACGACCTTGTCGGCGATCGCCCGGTCAGACATCGCTTGCTCGGTTCTCGGCGAGTCGGGGGCATCGATCGCAAGGCGCGCCGAGAGGTCCCGCTTCCGCCGTTCGGCGACGAGGCGGAACGAAGCGAGCGGCGCCGGTCGTCACGACGAGCTTGTGGGTGAGGTCCATCTCAGGGCGCCGGGACGATGTCGAGGTGCAGTTCGAGCAGCCCGTGGAGGAGGAAGCTCTCGTTGTACCGGAAGTCGTTGGTGTCGGCGAGGGTGTACGAGTCCAGGCGCCGGCTCAGCTCCTCGAGCGCCACCCGCAGCTCCAGCCGGGCCAGGCCCGCCCCGAGGCAGAAGTGCGGCCCCCGCCCGAAGGCCACGTGGTCGACGAGGCCGTCACGGTCGGGGTCGAACCCCTCCGGGTCGGGGAACACCGCTTCGTCGCGGTTGGCCGAGGCGTAGGTGACGACGAGGCGGCGACCCTTGGGGATCAGCACCCCGCCGAGCTCGACGTCGCGGGTCGCCGTGCGGTGGAACCCCTGCACCGGCGACGAGAGCCGCAGCGACTCCTCGATGATCGTCGGGATCCGGGTCGGGTCGGCCTTGACCGCGTCCCAGTGCTCGGGGTGGTCGGCGAGGTCTCGCAGGAGCGCGGTCAGTGCCTTGGTCGTGGTCTCGTTGCCGCCCACGATCAGCTGCTGCACCACGCCCAGCACCTCGGCCGTCGACAACGGTCGGGTGTCGGTCACCTCGGGGTCGTCGTCGTCGATCCGGGCCTCCAACAGGGAGGTGAGCAGGTCGTCCTGCGGCCGGGCCCGGCGCTCGTCCAGCTCGGCCTCGAGGTGGCGTTGCAGCTCGTTGATGCCCAACTCGGCGGCGACCAGGTCGTCGACGGTGGCCCCGTCGCCGAAGCCCACGATGGCGTCGTCGGACCAGCGCTTGAACTCGCCCATGAGGTCGTGGGGGATGTTGAGGGCGTCGGCGATGACCTCGACCGGCAGGGGCACGGCGAAGTCCTGGACGAACTCGATCCGGTCCCGGTCGATCCACGAGTCGATGAGACGGGTCGTGATGGCCCGAACGCTGTCCTCCCGGGTGGCGATCGTGCGGGGCGAGAACGCCTTCGACACCAGGCGGCGGTGGCGGGTGTGGTCCGGGGCATCGGCCGCGATCAGCATCGCCAGGCGGGGATGGCCCTCGTCCTGAGCCGCCTTCACCCGGGCCAGGTCCTCCCGGCTCAGCGGCATCAGCGCCCGGGTGCGTCGGGAAGAGAAGGTCTCCGGGTCGCGGAGGACCTCCAGCACCAGGTCGTGGCGGGTGACCAGGTACTCCTGGCTGGCCTCGATCCAGGCCACGGGCTCCTCGGCCCGCATGCGCTCGTAGTGCGGGTGTGGGCACTGGCGGGTCTCGGGGTCGGTGGGGTCGAAGGTCACGGCGCCTCCGTGCTCGGGTCTGTGGTGGGGAAGTCCCGCTCGGCCTGGTGGTCGAGGGCGGCCTCGAGGGCCTCGGTGTCGAGGGCCCGCAGCGCCTCGGTGGCGTCGCCGAGGACCGAGCTGAAGCGCCGGCGCAGGAGCTCCTCGGCCTCTGCGAACTGCAAACGGCCGGCCTCGGTGGCAGCAAAGGACACGCCCCGCCCGTCCGCCGGGGCCGCCTCCCGCTCGATCCAGCCCTGGCGCTCGAGCCCCGTGGTCAGGGCGGACATCGCGGGGCGGCTGACGGCGCTGTAGCGGGCCAGCTCGAAGGGTCGTTGCGGTCCCCGCACGATGGCGTTCAGCGCCCGGTACTGGGGGAGTGAGAGCCCGACCTCGTCCAGCGCCTGCTGGGCGATGCGCGCCAGCCGGATCACGGTCCGGATCGCGTCGGTGAGGTCGGCGCGGCCCCGGCCGTCCGTGGGGGCGGTCACGCCGGCAACCGGGCCTCGCGCAGCGCCGAGCGCCGCACCTTGCCGGAGTCGTCCCGCAGGGGCTCGTCGACCAACTCGAAGCTGCGGGGCACCTTGTAGCTGACCAGCCGTTCCCGCACGTGGGCCTCGAGCTCGCTCGCGGCCACGCCGTCGGCCTCGACGATGGCGTGGACGGTGTTGCCGAGGTCGTCGTCGGGCAGGCCGATGACCGCGCTCGACCGCACCAGTGGGTGGGACTCGATGGCGGCCTCGACCTCGGCGGGGAAGATGTTGCGGCCGCCGCACAGGATCATGTCGCTGCGCCGGTCGCCCAGGTAGAGGTAGCCGTCCTCGTCGACGTGGCCCATGTCGCCCACGCTCTCCCAACCGTCGTGGGTCCGCCGCGCGTCGGCGCCGATGTAGCGGTACGACGTTCCCGGGCCGGTCGGCGGCATCATGAACACCTCGCCCACCTCGCCGGTCGGCACGTCGTCGAGGGTCTCGGGATGCAGGATCCGCAGCCGCGACCCGCCGACGGGCCGGCCCACCGACCCGGGGTGCTCCAGCCACTCCTGGCCGGTGATGTGGGTGCCGCCGATCCGCTCGGTGGAGCCGAAGGTCTCGTGCATGACCTCGGGGCCGAGCCACTCGATCCACTGGCGCATCAGCCACGGCGGGCAGGGCGAGCCGGAGGTGAGCACGAACTCCAGGCTCGACACGTCCCGGGCGAGGCGCTCCTCGTCGGGGAGGCGGGCGATGCGCAGCATCATGGTGGGGACGAGGGTCATCTTGTCGGGCCGGTGGCGCTCCACCAGGCGAAGGCACTCGGCGGCGTCGAAGCGGGGGAGCACCACCGCGGTGGCGCCGGCCAGCACCGACCGCCAGGCCGTGGCGTAGGGGATGCCGTGGTAGAGCGGGCCGGTCACCATGATCGCCCGCCGGGCGATCAGCATCCCCAGCGGCGACTCGGGGTCGAACACCGCGGGCTCGACGCTGCAGATGAGCTTGGGCCGGCCGGTGCTGCCGCCCGAGGCCAGCGCCCGCTCGACCGACGACGTCCGGTCGGGCAGGGGGCCGTCGTCGATGCCCGCGTCGGGGACGAAGCCGGCGGGGACCGCAGCCCGCCCGACCGCGTCGGTGGGTGCCACGCCGACGACCAGGGCGGGATCGGCCCGCTCGATGATCGCCTCGCGCTCTGGTGCGGGCAGTCGAGGCGACACGACGTTGGGGATCGCCCCCAGCTTCCAGGTGGCCAGGCAGGCCACGAACCACTCCGGGCTGTTGGGCAGGCCGATCGTCACCATGTCGCCCTCGCCCACCCCCCGCTCGGCGTAAGCCCGGGCCGTGCGGTTGGCGGCCCGCTCCAGCTCCCCCCGGGTGAGCGTCGGCCTGTGCGAACCGTCGTCGCAGATGACCGCGATCGCGTCCGGGTCGGCCTCCGCCACCAGGCGGAACGCGGCGGGGAACGAGCGGGCGGTCACCGGTCGAGCCGGAACCCGGGCAGGTTGACCGCGCCACGGTCGATCCACGAGACCGTCACCCGGGCACCGATCTCGAGGCCGGACTCCGGGTCGTCGGGGTCCACGTCGACGATGTGGGTCATGATCCGGAACCCCTCGTCGACGTCCACCCACGACACCACGTAGGGCACGAGGTCCAGGAACGAGGGGTGCAGGCTCCGCCGCACCACGGAGACGGTGTAGATCGTCCCCGTGCCGGCGGAGGTCCGCCAGCTCAGCTCGGTGCTGGTGCAGTGGGTGCAATGCGCCCGGGGGTAGAACACGACGCCCTCGCAGGCATCGCACACCTGGTAGCGCAGCTCGTGGTTCTTGGTCGCCTCCCAGAAGGGCTCGGTGTCGAGCTCGGGGAAGCGGGGGAGCACCCGGCGGGGCCCTTCGGTGGTGGCGGCGGGATCGGCGGTGTCGGTCATGTCCGGTCAGTCCCTCCCCAGCACGACGGTGCCGGACGCGTAGCGGCGGTTCAGGGTCCCGCCGGTGCCGTGGGCGATGGCGAGGCGGGCATCGGGCACCTGGGCGGTGGACTGCCCCCGCAGCTGGCGGGTGGCCTCGATCAGCAGGAAGATCCCCCGCTGGCCCGGGTGGTTCGACGAGAGGCCACCGCCGTCGGTGTTGAGGGCCAGGCCGGGGGTGTCGAAGTTCAGGCCGCCGCCCTCGACCAGGCTGCCGCCCTCGCCCTTGGCGCAGAACCCGAGGTCCTCCAGGGCGCTCATCACGGTGATCGTGAACGAGTCGTAGATCATGGCCACGTCGATGTCGGCGGGGGTGACGCCGGCCTGGCCGAACGCTGCGGGTCCCGACCGGGTGGCCGCCGTCACCGTGAGGTCGCCGCCGTTGGTTCGATGCCCCGTGGCCTCACCCGCCCCGAGCACCCAGACCGGGTCGGTGCGACAGCCGCGCGCCACCTCCTCGGTGGCCAGGATCACGGCGCCGCCGCCGTCGGAGATGATGCAGCAGTCGAGGTGGTGGAGCGGGTCGGCGATCATGGTCGAGGACAGCACCTGGTCGACGGTGATCTCGTTGGGTCCGTGGCGGAGGCCGAGATCCTCGATCGCCTGGACCGCCTGAGGGTTCCGCACGGCGTGGTGCCGGGCGGTGACGGCGATCTCGGCCAGTTGCTCGCTGGTCGTGCCGTGTTGGTACATGTACCGACGGGCGACCTGGGCGTAGTCGGCCACCAGGGTCGTGCCCCAGCAGTCCTCCATGTTGGAGATGGGGTTCGGGGGGCCGAGCTCGCTGTAGCGGGCACCGGTGCCGATGTCCGAGGCGCTGCTCTTGGCCACGGCCCCGTACGAGAGGAGGGCCACGGAGGCCGCCCCCGAGCTGAGGGCCCGGGTGGCGTGGGCGACCTGGAACTCGAAGGAGCTGCCCCCGACGGTGGTGGTGTCGACCACCTTCAGCTCGTCCAGCCCGAAGTACTCAGGCATGTGCAGGCCCGGCCAGAGGATGCCGTCGCCGTCGTCGTAGAGGGCGTCGATGTCCTTCCACGTCAAGCCCGCGTCCTCGAGCGCCCGGGCGGCCGAGTGGGACTTGATGTGCAGGGGGGTGACGGTGCCATGGGTGTGGCGGGACGGGTACTCGTGGATCCCGACGATGGCGACTCGTGAGGTGGACATCAGCCGGCCTCGTCGAGGCGGCGGCGACCCTCGACGGTCGGTTGGAAGGCGCGGGGGATCTGGGTGAAGACGTCGTCGAGGTCCCAGGGCCCGGCGGAGACGAGCTGGCGCTGGATCTCGGGGTTGTTCCACAGCGAGATGCGGTACTCCTGCACGCCGAGTATCCGCCCGGTGAGCCATCCGGACTCGGCGCTGGCCAGGTAGACGATCGCCGGGACGATGGCGTCGGGTGAGCGGCGGGGGTCGTCGTCGTCCAGGCGGCCGCCCGAGGCCTTCAGCTCGGCGACGGCGTCCGCGGGGAGGGTGGCGGTCATGCGGGTGGCGGCGCCCGGGGAGACGCAGTTGGCGGTGACGCCGTACTTGGCCAGGGCGTTGGCGCAGGAGAACGTGAACCCGACGATGCCCATCTTGGCGGCGGCGTAGTTGGGCTGGGACGGGGCGCCGTGGAGGCCGGCGATCGACGTGAAGTTGATCAGCCGGTACTCCCCGGTGCCGGCGCTGCGCCAATGGGCGGAGGCGAACTTCGTGGTGTTGAAGCAGCCCTTGAGGTGGACGTCGATGACGGCGTCCCACTCCTCCTCGGCCATGTTGAACACCATGCGGTCGCGGAGGATGCCCGCGGCGTTCACCAGGATGTCGAGCCGTCCGAACGTGTCGACGGTGGACGCCACCAGGTCGGCGCACGCCTGGTGGTCGGTCACGTCGACGGCCCGGGCCACCGCCGTGCCGCCGGCCGCGGCGATGTCGCCCACCACTGCCTGGGCCAGCTCTGGATCACCGCCGCGGCCGTCGAGGCCGACCCCGATGTCGGCGACGACCACGCGCGCGCCCTCGGCGGCCAGCCGGCGCGCGGTCGCCGCGCCGATCCCCTGCCCGGCGCCGGTGATGACCGCCACACGCCCGTCGAGTCGTCCCATCGTGCCGCTCCTCGAAAGTAGTTCCAGACTCGAATCAATATCCCGCTGCGTTCACGCGCGGTCAAGTGCCCGTGCCGCCAGGGCGGCGCGCTCGGACACCGACTCGGTGAAGGCATCGACCGCGGCGTCGGTCGCGTCGCCCAGCGCCCCGTCGCGGGCCCGGGTGGCCACGCCCTGCACGATGCAGGCGAACCGCCAGTGGTTGAAGGCGAGGTACCAGTCGATGTGGGACAGGTCCCGGCCGGAGCGGGTGGCGTAGGCCTGGGCCAGGTCGTCCGCGTCCGGGAAGCCGTCCGCCATCGAGGGCGCGGTGGCGGCGTCGGTCAGCTCGCCGAGGTCCGAACCGGGCCGGGCCCAGGTGGCGAGCAGGAACCCGAGGTCGGCCAGCGGGTCGCCGAGGGTGGAGAGCTCCCAGTCGACGACGGCGGCGACGCGGCCGTCGGGGCCGGCGATGAGGTTGCCGAGCCGGAAGTCCCCGTGGACGACGACCGTGTCGTTCTCGGGCGGCAGGTGATCGCGGAGGCGGGCGACCGCCGTGTCCATGTCGGTCAGGACGGAGGGGGCGGTCGCCCGGTACTGCTCGTCCCAGCGGTCGAGCTGCCGCTGGAGGTACCGGCCGCGGCGGCCATGGCTCGCCAGGCCGACGGTGTCGGGATCGACGGCGTGGAGGTCGGCCAGCACCTCGGCCGCGGACCGCGCCAGGGTGGCCCGCTGGGCGGGGGTGGAGCCGGCCTCCGTCGTGGCGAGGTCGTGGTGCACGATGCCCTCCACGAACCCGGTGACGAAGAACGGGGCGCCGATGACCGTGGGGTCCGCACAGAACCCGATGGCCGGCGGGACCGGCACCGCCGTCGCCTGCAGTGCGGCGATGGCCCGCCATTCGCGACCCATGTCGTTGGCCGTGGCCAGCACGCCGTGCAGCGGTGGGCGGCGTACCACGAACCGTCGCCCGTCCGCGTCGGTGACGAGATAGGTGAGGTTCGAGTTCCCGCCGGTCAGGCGGGCCGAGCCCAGCGGGGGTCGGGGGTCAGGGACGTGCTCGGTGAACCAGGCCTCGAGCCCGGGCTCGTCCAGACCCACGCAATTCATACGTATAGATCATACTATTGACATGGCTAGCCGGCCACTCCTACCTTGGGCGCGATGCACGCCGGCTTGGGCCTCTACTTCCAGAACCTCGAACACGCCCACACCGATGCGGAGGTGTTCCGTCACCAGCTCGCCCTGGCGACCCGGGCCGAGGATCTCGGCTTCCAGTCGGTCTGGACGCCCGAGCACCACTTCGCCGACTACATGCTCACCCCGAACCCGCCCCAGTTCCTGTCGTGGCTGGCCGGCCGGACGAGCACGGTCAGGCTCGGGACGATGGTCACGGTGTTGCCGTGGCACGAGCCGATCCGGGTGGCGGAGAACTTCACGCTCCTCGACCACCTGTCCGACGGTCGGGCGGTGCTCGGGCTGGGCCGCGGCCTCGGGCGGATCGAGTTCGAGGGGTTCCGGGCCGAGATGAGCGAGTCCCGTCGGCGCTTCACCGAGTACACCGAGGCGATCCTCGCCGCGCTCGAGTCGGGCGTCATGGCCTACGACGGCGAGCTCTACCAGCAGCCGCCGACCCCGATCCGCCCCGAGCCCTACGCGTCGTTCCGCAACCGGACCTTCGCGTCGGCGATCTCGCCGGCGTCGATGGACCTCATGGCCCGGCTCGGCGTCGGCCTGATGGTGATCGCCCAGAAGCCGTGGGACACCGTCGAGCAGGAGTTGGCGCTCTACCGGGACCGCTTCCGGGAGCTGAACGGGTCGGAGGCCCCGAAGCCGATCCTGTGCGTGATGGTCGGGGTGAGCCACGACCGGGCCGAGGCGGACCGCCACCGGTCCGAGTACCTCCAGACCTACGCCCGATCGACCGTGGACCACTACGAGTTCACCAACACCGGGCTCGCGGACATCGAGGGCTACGAGTACTACGGCGCCCTGGCCAAGAACATCGAGAAGAACGGCATCGACAGGTTCAACGGCTTCCTCGCCGACCTGCAGGTCTGGGGCACGCCCGACGAGGTGACCGAGCGGATCCTCGACTACGTGAAGCGCACCGATGCCGGGGCCGTCCTCGCCACCCTCGGCTTCGGGGGGATGCCCCACGACGTGGCCGACGCCAACTTCGACCTCTACGCCAGGGAGGTCCTGCCCAACCTGCTGGCCCACGACGTCGGCGGCGACCTCGGCATGACCCACGAGCCGGTCGGCGCATGACCGGTCGCGTGGCGACGGCCCTGCAGGACATCCCGGTGGTCGACACCGACTCGCACGTCATCGAGCCCGCCGACCTCTGGACCTCCCGCATCGCGTCGAAGTGGGGCGACGACATCCCGCAGGTGATGGCGCGGCCGGGCGGCAGCGGCAGGGAGCGGTGGCGGGTGGGCGACCACTGGCTGCACATGCCGGGCATCTTCGGCGTGGTGGGCTGGCCGGAGTACCCACCCAGCACGCCCACGACCTACGACGACATCGACCCCGGCGGGTACGACCCCCAGGTCCGCCTGCAGCGCCTGGACGAGTACGGCATCCACGCCCAGGTGCTGTACCCCAACATCATCGGGTTCGAGACCCACGCCTTCCTCGACCTCGATCCCGAGCTCTCGCTGCTCTGCACTCGCGCCTACAACGACTTCCTCGTCGACTTCGCCGCGGCCGACCCGAACCGGCTCCTCCCCGTGGGGATGGTGCCGTTCTGGGACCTCGAGGCGTCCGTCGCCGAGATCCAGCGGTGCAAGGAGATCGGTCACCGGGGCGTCCTGTTCGCCAACCAGTACGAGAAGATCGGCCTGCCGCCCTTCTACGACCCCTACTGGGACCCGATCTACGCCGCGTGCCAGGACGCGGAGCTGTCGGTCAACTTCCACATCGGCTTCTCCACCGGGGCCGCCCTGCTGGCGCCGAAGCGGCCGCCCTACGTCGGACAGGCCGCCGACGACCCCGACGCCCCCGCGGTCGACGTCACCTGGACCGCCAAGCGCAACGCGATGCTCATGATCATGAGCAACGGCGACTCGATCGCCAACATCTGCACCACCGGCGTCGCCGATCGGTTCCCGCGACTGAAGTTCGTGTCCGTCGAGAGCGGCATGGGCTTCATCCCCTACCTGCTGGAGAACCTCGACTGGCACTGGAAGGCCCACGGCGCCACCCGCTACACGGACCTGCTGCCCAGCGAGATATTCCGACGCCAGTGCTACGGCACGTTCTGGTTCGAGACCGGCACCCTCCCCCTCCTGAAGGACTACCCCGACAACTTCATGTTCGAGACCGACTACCCCCACAACACGAGCCTGATCCCCAGCCCGATCTCGCCGGCCGAGCACCCCCGGGTGCACATCGACAAGCACTTCGCCGACCTGCCCCTCGATGTGGCCGAGAAGGCGCTGTGGGCCAACGCCGCCGACGTGTACCACCTCGTCCGATGAGCGAAGCGGTGGCCCCCGGCCCCACCATCGCCCTCCTGCGCGACGACCCGCAGGGATGGGAGGCCGACCTCAGCGACGACGGCGTCCTGCACCTCCAGTTCGCCAACCCGCCGGTGAACGCCATCAAAACGGCCATGTTCCGCCAGCTCCAGGACGCGATCACCTCGGTGAGGAACGACGAGTCGGTGCGGGCGATCGTGTTGACCGGCGAGCACCCGAAGGTCTTCAGCGCCGGCATCGACTTCAAGGAGCTGGTGGACGGCGACGAGGGCGTCTACGGCACCGCCGGCGACCGCCGCATCTTCGTCCGCCACGCGCTGGAGGCCTGGTACCAGGCGCCGGTGCCGACCGTGGTGGGGGTCAGGGGCGCTGCGTTCGGCGCCGGGGCCGTGCTGCCGTGCCTAGCCGACCTCGTCGTGGGTGGCCCCGGCACCGTGTTCACTGCGGCGGAGATCGATCGCGGGATCGTCGGCGGCAGCCGGTTCTTCGCCCGCCTCGTGGGCGAGCCGCTCATGCGCAAGATGATGCTGCTCGGCCTCTCGGTGAGCGGCGAGGAACTGCATCGGGCGGGGGCGTTCGCCGAGTACGTGGACGACGATGCCGTCAACGCCACGGCGCTCGACCTCGGCCATCGCCTGGCCGAGAAGCAGCCGCTGGTGATGCGGCTGATGAAGCAGGCGCACACCGAGGTCGAGTACCTGCCGGTGATGGAGGGCTATGCCGTCGAGCAGAAGTGGTCGGTCATCGTCCCGCCCGAGGTCCGAGAGAGCCTCGTGCCCAGGAAGGCCTAGATGAAGATCGCCCGCGTCGCCCTCCCGGATGGCCGGGTGGTCGTCGCCGAGGTCGCCGAGGGCGGCTTCCGGCCCGTCACCGACGACGCGCCGGGCGCCGTCCTCGGGGTGCTCTCGGCCCCTCCGAGCACGCGCGGCGACGTCGTGTCGTCGACAGACGTGACCGTCCTGAACCCGCTCCCCGACCCACCGTCGGTGCGCGACTTCATGATCTTCGAGGACCACGTCCGCAACGCCCGCGTGGGCACCGGCACCGAGGTGCCGAAGGCGTGGTACGCGGCGCCGGTCTTCTACTTCACCAACCCGGCTGCGCTGCTGGGGCCCGGCGAGCCGGTCGCCGTGCCGGCCGGGTGTCGGGCCCTGGACTTCGAGCTGGAGGTCGCCTGCGTCATCGGCCGGGAGGCCCGCGACCTCGACCCCGACGATCCGGCGTCGTGCGACGTCATCGCCGGCTTCGTCCTGCTCAACGACTGGTCGGCCCGTGACCTGCAGATGCGGGAGATGGACGCCGGGCTCGGCCCGGCCAAGGGCAAGGACTTCGCCACCTCGCTCGGACCGTGGGTGGTCACCCCCGACGAGCTGGCGACGGGCCCTGGGCGCTACGCCTGCGGCATCGAGGTGCTGGTGAACGGCTGGAGGAAGGGTGGCGGCGACCTCGCCGACGCCCACTGGACGTGGTCGCAGGTGCTGGGGCACGCGTCGGCCAACACCCGGCTGCGCCCCGGCGACGTGATCGGCTCCGGGACCGTGGGCACCGGTTGCCTGCTCGAGCTCCGCGCTCTCGGCCCGAAGGACGACCACCCGTGGCTGCGCTCGGGTGACGAGGTCGAACTGCGCGGTGGCCCGTTGGGCACCCTGGCCAACCCCATCGCCTGACCAGCGCAGACCAGCTCAGACGCGGTCGTGGCCGTGGATGTCGGCGTTGGGGCGGGCCCGGGCGGCGAGATCCCGCGCCACGGCGTCGATGTCTTCCGGGTCGAGGACCGGCTGGGTCTCGGGGCCCCGGTGCCAGCTCTCCGCCACGGCGAACGCGGCCCCCGTCGACTCGAAGACCCGTCCGGTAATGCCCGCGGACCGCGTCGAGGCCAACCACACACAGACGGGGGCCACGAACGCGGGCGACATGGCGGCTCGCTGCTCCTCGGTCAGGTTCTCGACCCCGCCCATGCCCAGGAGCTTCGACATCCGGGTGAGGCCGCCGGGAGCGATGGCGTTGACCGTCACGCCGTAGCGGCCCAGTTCGTCGGCGGCGATGATCGTGAAGCCGGCCACGCCCATCTTCGCCGCGCCGTAGTTGGTCTGACCGACGTTGCCGTAGAGGCCCGACACCGAGGTGGTGTTGATGAGGCGGGCGTCGACCGTCTCGCCGGCCTTGACCCGTTCCCGCCAGTGGGCGGCGGCGTGGCGGGCCGGTGCGAACGTGCCCTTGAGGTGCACCCGGATGACCGCGTCCCACTCCTCCTCGGACATGTTGACCAGCATCCGGTCCCGCAGGATCCCCGCGTTGTTGACCAGCACGTCGAGCCGCCCGTACGTGTCGATCGCCTGCTGGACCATGCGCTGGGCCCCGTCCCACGACGAGACGTCGTCGGTGTTGGCCACCGCCTCGCCCCCGGCCTCGGTGATCTCGCGGACCACGGCGGTGGCCGGGCCGTCGGACGTGCCGGCGCCGTCGAGCGCGGCCCCGATGTCGTTCACGACCATGCGGGCGCCGTGGGTGGCCAGGAGGAGGGCGTACTCGCGCCCGATGCCGCCGCCGGCACCGGTGACGATGCAGACGCGGCCTTCACAGAGTCGTGCCATGCCGCTCATCATCGCACACTATCTCTGCGCATGATATCATTGAATACGTGAGCAGCTGGACAGACACCCTCGACACGGACACCATCGGCGACCTCCGCATCGTCGACTGCGACTCGCACCTCACCGAGCCCACCGACCTGTGGACGTCACGGGTGCCGGCCTCGTTGGCCGACAAGGTCCCGGTCCAGAAGACGGTCGACGGCAAGACGGCCTGGTTCCTCAACGGTGAGGGCTGGGCGAGCATCGGCGGGAACACCATCGGCACCGGCCACAAGAAGCACCTGGGCACGCACATGGTGCAGCCGTTCGAGGACATCGATCGGGCGGCCTGGTCGGTCGACGAACGCCTCGCCCTGCTCGACGAGTCCGGCATCTGGGCGCAGATCTGCTACCCGAACGGGATCGGGTTCTCGTCGAACCACGTGTTCGCCATCGAGGACCCGGCCCAGCGCCTGATGGTCCTGCAGACCTACAACGACTTCCTCGTCGACACCCAGGAAGCGTCCGGGGGGCGGCTGCTGCCCCAGGCGCTGCTGCCGTTCTGGGACATGGACCTCACCGTCGATGAGATGACCCGGCTCCTCGACCGGGGGATCACGGGGTTCACCATCTCCGACAAGCCGGAGATGATCGGCCTGCCCGAGCTCCCCGAGCCTTTCTTCGCCCCGATGTGGGACCTGTTCAACGAGTCGGGGGCGGTCGCCAACTTCCACATCGGCTCGGGCAGCCGCCGAGAGGACGTCGAGGCGGCCCGGGCCTCGTCGACCGCGCCGAGCGCAGGGCTTCCGCCACAGGAAGGCGGCCGCCCGATCCCTGCCGTCGCCCCGACCACGTGGCGCACGTTCGGCCCCCAGCGGGGCTTCGCGGCCATGGCCAGCCAGATGTACATGAGCAACGTCCGCATCATCGTGAACCTGTGCATGAGCGACCTGTTCGACCGGTATCCGAAGCTCCAGGTGGTGTCCGCCGAGAGCGGGATCGGGTGGATCCCGTTCATCCTCGAGGCCATGGAGTTCCAGCTCGACGAGATGGTGTCGCTCCCCGAGGAGGTCGGCCATCAGCAGCGCCGGCCCACCGACTACTTCCGGGACCACCTGTACGTCATGTTCTGGTTCGAGCAGAACGCGCCCGAGAAGCTGATCGAGGACATCGGGGTCGGCAACGTGCTCATCGAGACCGACATCCCCCACCCGACGTGCCTGTACCCCGAGCCGCGTCGGCACTTCTCCAAGGTGCTGGGAGACCTGAGTCCGGCGACACGTCGGCGGGTCCTCCAGGACAACGCCGCCGAGCTCTACGGCATCACGTTCGCATGATGCGCTGAGATTTCGTCGTCAGGTAAGCTCCGCAACCACATGCCGGGTCGAGCGCGTACTCCAGGGAGATCACCGAGCGTCGTGGGGCCCCGGCGCACCGAGAAGCTGTCGGAGGTGCTCGCCCGAGAGATCGTCCGCGATCTTCGCGACCTCGAGCCGGGGACGATGTTGCCCGCGGAGTCGGTGATGCTCGAGAAGTACGGGGTGGGCCGTGCCTCCCTGCGCGAGGCGCTTCGCCTCCTGGAGGTCCAGGGGCTCATCGTCATCCGTCCCGGTCCCGGCGGTGGTCCGATGGCGGCCCAGGCGGACAGCGTCCACTACGGCCGCACGTCCTCGCTCTACTTCCACATGCTCGGCGCCACCTACCACGACGTGGTGGCCGCGCGCGCCGTGATCGAGCCCGCGCTGGCCCGTCTCGTGGCCGAGCAGCAGGACCCCGAGCACCTCGCCCGGCTCGAGGCCTTCCTCGAGGAGCAGAAGCTGAACACGGCCGAGCCGGGGACCGACGACGACTACGAGCGCTACGTCGCCGACTCGTCGGGGTTCCACGCCATGCTCGCCGGCCTCGCCGGGAACCCGGTGCTAAGCCTCTCCGCCCACTCGCTCCAGGACGTGCTCCTCGATCGCGTCTATGGCCTGTTCCCGCCGGAAGAGCGGCGCCGCGTGGAAGAGGTCCATGCGAAGATCGCGAAGGCGATCATCAAGGGCGATGCCAACGGGGTCGAGCGGATGATGCGCGTCCACATGCTCGAGTACGTGCAGTACGCCGAGGAGCGCCACCCGGGGATGATGGACGAGACCGTCGACTGGCACTGACGGCGGTCAGATGGTGGGCGCGATGGTGCTGCCGCCGTCGATGACGAGGGTCTGACCGGTCACGAACGAGCCGGCCGCCGAGGCGAGGAACACCGCGGCGCCGGCGATCTCGTCGGGCTCGGCGATCCGGCGGAGGGGGGTGCGGTCGGTGGTCCGCTTCAGCGTCTTCGGGTTCTCCCAGAGGAGGCGGGCGAACTCCGTACGGACCATGCCGGGGGCGATCGTGTTCGCTCGGATGTTGTCGGGGCCGTGCTCGACGGCCAGGTTGCGGGCCAACTGCATCTCGGCCGCCTTGGAGATGGCGTAGGCGCCGAGCACGTCGGTGCCGATGAGCCCGCCGATCGACGAGATGAAGGTGATCGAGCCGCCACCGCGTGCCTTCATCCCGGGGATGACGAGGTTCGCGAGCCAGTGGTTCGACCGGATGTTGGTGGCCATCACCTTGTCGAAGGCCGTGTCCGGGATCTGGGCCAGCGGCCCGGCCCAGGGGTTGACCGCGGCGTTGGCCACCAGCGCGCTTATGGGGCCGAGCGCCGTGGTCGCCTGCTCGATCAGAGCGGCCAGTTCGTCCTTCCGTCCGATGTGACACGGGATGGCGGTGGCCGCGCCGGGGAACGAGCGGTTGATGGCGGCGGCGGTCTCGTCGCAGGCGTCCGGCGTCCGGCTCGAGACGACGACCTTGGCTCCGCGAACCGATGGGCGATGGCCCGGCCGATGCCGCGGGTCGAGCCCGTCACCACCGCGGTCTGGCCGTCCAGGTCGAACAAATCCACTAGAATCATAGTAATGGATCTCGTGATCGACGGCGTCGTCATCGATGCCGCGGCGCTGATCGGCGACCTGTCGGACGACACCCTCGCGGCCGCCCGGGCGCAGCTGGCCGAAGCGAGTGCCGCCATCGCCCTCTCCGATTCGGTGTCTCGCACCGATCACGAGATCCCGGGCGGTCCTCTCGTCCGTGTCCACCGACCGGTCGACGCCCCGGGCCTGCTTCCGGGCGTGCTCTGGCTGCACGGCGGCGGGTTGGTCATGGGCGACCGCTTCCAGGACGACGCCCGCTTCGATCGGTGGTGCGTACGCCACGGGATGGTCGCCGTGACCGTGGACTACCGCCTGGCACCGGAGGCGCGGTACCCCGCGGCGTTGGAGGACGGCCACGCCGCGTTGGCGTGGGTGGGTGAGCACGCCGACGCCCTGGGCCTCGACCCTCAGCGCCTCGGCATCGGTGGCGACAGCGCGGGCGGTGGGTTGGCCGCGGCCGTGGCCCTCCTCGCCCGCGATCGGCGGACCGTGCCACTCGCCTTCCAACTGCTCGTCTATCCCATGCTCGACGACCGGCGGATCACCCGATCGAGCCGGCGGGCGGTGTCGGTGTGGCCGCCGGAGGCGAACGCCTACGGTTGGGCGTGCTACCTCGGCGATCGCGTGGGGGCGCCGGATGTCGACGTGTACGCCGCGCCCGCCCGGGCCGAGGATCTGGCCGGCCTGCCGCCGACGTACGTGGTGGTGGGCGCCCAGGACGGGTTCGTCGACGAGGACATCGAGTTCGCCACGCGTCTGAACGACGCCGGTGTCCCGGTCGATCTCCGCGTCCACGCCGGACTGCCGCACGGGTTCGACGTACTCGCGCCGCGCGCGGTCGCGGTCCGCCAGGCCATGCGCGACCTGCACGAGTGGCTCGGCTGCCACGTCGGGCCGGTCGGCGGGGTCGGCTGACCCTTCCTCGACTCGGGACGGGTGGTGGGCCGGCGCCCGGTGGTCGCGGTCCGTCCGCCGGCGGGCTCATCGCCCGGTATCGGCGCGTCAGTAGGCGGCGTCGGCACCCAGCGCCGCCATGATGGAGCCCATGACGGTGTCGCGTCGATCGTTCCTGCGGGGGTCCGCGGCCCTCGGCCTCGGACTGGTCGTGGGTGGCGCACAAGGGCTCCGGCTCACGTTGCCGGCGCAGGCCGTCGGGATCGAGGCCGCCTTCGGGCCGCTCGTGCGCGACCCGAAGGGACGCCTCGACCTGCCGGCCGGGTACTCGTACCGGGTCGTCACCCGAGCCGGCCGGGCCATGCCGGCACCGCAGGCCGGCCTGGTGCCGGGCCGCCCCGATGGCGCCGCCGCCTTCGCCGGCCCCGGCGGCAACGTCCATCTGGTGAACAACCACGAGCAGGGCGCCACCGCCACCTACCCGGTGACGGGCCCGCCCGAGCTCACCTACGACTCCGGGGCCACCGGGGGGACCACGACGATCGTGGTCGACGCCGACAACCGACTCGTCGACCAGGCCGTCAGCCTGGCCGGCACGATGCTGAACTGCTCGGGCGGTCCGACACCGTGGGGCACCTGGCTGAGCGGCGAGGAGACCGAGCAGCGGGCCGGCGGCCCGTTCACCAGGCACCACGGGTACGTGTTCGAGGTGGACCCGCTGGATCCGGCGTCCAACGCCGACCCGCAGCCGCTCACCGCGCTCGGCCGCTTCGCCCACGAGGCGGTGGCCGTCGACCCCCACCGGGGCCACGTCTACCTCACCGAGGACGCCGTGCGTCCGGCCGGGCTCCTGTACCGCTTCACGCCGAGCCACCTGCCGGGCGGCCTGCACACGTTGCGCGACGGTGGGGTGCTGGAGGCGCTGCGCGTCCGTGGCGTCGAGGACCTGTCGGTGTACCGGGCCGTCGGCACGACCCTTCCGGTGCACTGGAAGCCGGTGCCCGACCCGACCGCGCTGGCGCAGGGCTCGATCCGCAAGCAGTTCACCTACGTCGACCGGACCGACCGGAGCGCCCCGGTGACGCACACGGGGCCCGGTGGCGGGATCACGCGCAGCCGCAAGCTCGAGGGGCTGTGGTGGAGCGGCGGGAGGTGCCACATCGTGTGCTCGTTCGCCCGCACGACCGACCCGACCGACTGGAGCCGAGCCCCGCACGACGGCCAGATCTGGTCGTACGACCCCGCCCGTTCGACCCTCCGGCTCGACGCCTACTTCCCCCGGAACCCCGATCCCACGGGTGCGGGCGCCGACGTCCCCGACGGTCCGGACAACATCACCGCCGGCCCCTGGCCCGGCAGCCTGATGGTGGCCGAGGACGGCGGCGGCATCCAGCACCTCGTGTCGGTGTCCGCCAGTGGCCAGACGTCGATCTTCGCCCGCAACGCCCTCAGTCGCAGCGAGTTCACCGGCGTCACCTTCTCGCCCGACCGCCGGACGCTCTTCGCCGGCATCCAGGACGAGGGCTACCTGTTCGCCATCACCGGCCCGTTCCCCCACTGATCCACCCGCGGGCGCACCCGCCGCCTGGGCGAGCGACCCGTCGCCGCGATCAGGCGGGGAGCGGGCGGTGGTGGCTCCAGCGGGCGGCGAGGCGGTGGACCCGGTGGCGGTGGCTGCGGCGCAGCGGCTCCTTGGTGGTCACCACCTGGAGCTTGTAGAAGAAGTACTTGGCCACCTCGACGCAGGTCAGGTAGGCGAGCACGAACCCGACCAGGACCGCGAAGAAGGTGGCCGGCAGGGGCGCGAACCCGAGTGTGTCGTTGAGCGGGCTCTGCGGGATGAGCGCCCCGATGACCACCACCGCGAGCACTGAGGTGAGGAGCGGCTTCGACGGGCGGCTGCGGAAGAACGGCACCCGGCGGGTGCGGATGACGAACACGATAAGCGTCTGCGTGGCCAGCGACTCGACGAACCACCCGGAGCGGAAGAGCGGGGCGGCCGCGTGGAACACCCAGAGCATCACCGCGAACGTCGCGAAGTCGAAGATCGAGCTGATCGGCCCGAAGCGGACCATGAACCGCCGGATGAAGGCGATGTCCCAGTGTGACGGACGGGCCAGTTGCTCCTCGTCGACTCGATCGGTGGGGATGGTCATCTGGCTCGAGTCGTAGAGGAGGTTGTTGAGGAGGATCTGGAACGGGAGCATCGGCAGGAACGGCAGGAACGCCGCCGCCACCGTGACGCTGAACATGTTCCCGAAGTTGGACGACGTGCCCATCAGCACGTACTTGATGGTGTTGGCGAAGATGCGTCGGCCTTCCGCCACCCCGTCGGCCAGGACATCGAGGTCGCGCTCCAGCAGGATGATGTCGGCGGCGTCCTTGGCCACGTCGGCGGCCGAGTCGACCGAGATGCCCACGTCGGCGTGGTGGAGGGCGAGGGCGTCGTTCACCCCGTCGCCGAGGAAGGCCACCGCCGACCCGGCGCGGCGCTGGGCACTGAGGATGCGGGCCTTCTGCTCGGGACTGACCCGGGCGAAGATCGTGGTCGTGGTGACGGTGGCGTCCAGGCCGGCGTCGTCCAGCTCGTCGAGCGCGGTGCCCGTGACCGTGCCGCCGGAGGGCACCCCGAGGGCCCGGCAGACCGTCTCGGCCACGACGGGGCTGTCGCCGGTGACGATCTTCACGGTCAGCCCCAGCTCGGCCAGCCGGGCGATCGACCCGGCGGCGGAGGGCTTGGGCTGGTCGAGGAACACCAGGAAGCCGGCGAGGTGCAGGTCGTGCTCGTCGGCGGGGCCGACAGTGGTCAGGCCGGCGGCGTCGCGGGTGGCCACCGCCACGACTCGGTTGCCGGCGGTGAACTCGCCCTCGAGCACGGCGCGCGCCTGGTCGGTGACGCCGACACAGCGGTCCAGGACCATCTCGGGTGCGCCCTTGGTGACCATCGACCGTCGCCCGCCGTGGTCGACGAGCACCGACACGCAACGGCGGTCATGGTCGAAGGGGGCGATGGCGACCCGCGTGTAGTCGGCCGCCGGCCGTGCCGTCGCGCCCGGCGCATCCCACAGCGCGGTGTCGAGTGGATTGCCGCCGACCGAGGCGCTGCCGGCCACGCTGGCCTCGTTGCAGACCAGCCCGAGCGTCAGGACGTCGGGGTCGTCGCCGCCGGTCGGGCCCAGGGCCCGTTCGAAGCTGATGTGTCCCTCGGTGAGGGTGCCGGTCTTGTCGGTGAACAGGACATCGATGTCACCGAGGTCCTCGATGCAGACCAGGCGCTTCACCAGCACCTTCTTGTCGGCCAGTCGCCGTGAGCCCGTGGCCAGGCTGGTCGACACCACGGCGGGCAGGAGTTGTGGCGTGATGCCGACCGCGACCGCGAGGGAGAACAGCACCGCATCGATCACCGGCCGGCCGAGCGCCACGTTGACCACGAAGATCGTGACGCTCAGCGCCAGCCCGACCTTGGCCAACAGGCCCGAGAAGCGGGTGAGCCCCTGCTGGAACTCGGTCTGGGGGTGGCGATCGCTGAGGCCGACCGCGATCTTGCCGAACTGCGTGAAGCGACCAGTGGACACGACCACCGCGTCGGCGCTGCCCTCGTGCACGACGGTGCCCATGAACAGGCACGACGTCAGTTCGGCGAGCGCCGCGCCATCGGCCACGGGGGCGACCGACTTCTCGGCCGGGACCGACTCGCCGGTGAGGATCGACTCGTCGCACTCGAGGTTGGTGGCGGCCAGCAGCCGCAGGTCGGCCGGGACGATCGAGCCGATGTCCAGGTGGACGACATCGCCGGGCACCAGGTGGGTGACCTCCACCCTCGTGGGGGCGCCGTCGCGGCGCGCGGTGACCAGATGTCGGATCTCGGAGTGCATGGCCTCGGCGGCCCGCTCGGCCCGGAACTCGTTGGCGAAGCCGAGGCCCACCGACGCAGTCAGGATCACACCGATGATCAGGGCGTCGAGGCCCTCGCCGACGAAGGCCGACACAGCGGCGGCCGCGAGGAGGAGCCAGAGCAGCGGGCTGCCGAGCTGGCGGGCCAGGACCGCCCAGCCGCTGGCGTGATGGGTGCGGACGGCGTTCGGGCCGAACCGGGTAGCCCTGGCCGCCACCTCGTCGGCGCCGAGTCCCGAGGGAGTGCTGCCGAGGGCCTCGAGCACCTGCCCGGCCGGCATGGCGGCCGACTCCTCGATCGACGGGGCGCCCGTGGCGGCGAACGTCGTGATGGGGCGAGCCTACTGGGGCCCCTGGGCCCCCTGGGCTCAGCGGACGATGACGAGCTCGTGGGCGGCGCGGCTGGCGGCCAGGTAGACCTCGGCGGGGGAGAGGCCGGCGGCGTCGACCACCACCGCGTCGTACTCCACGCCCTTGTGCTCCCACACCTCTCCCGCGCGGATGACGGCCACGTCGTGCCACGTCTCGTGCAACTCGGCGGCGAGCTGGTCGGTGAGGGCGCCGATGTCGGCGTCGCCGGCCACGACCTCGCGCACCGGCCGGTTGGTGGGGCGGATCCCGATCAGCGACACCGCGTCGATCCCGGACGCGGCCGCGTGGGCGTTGAGCCACTCCGCGATCTCGGCGGACATGCGGTAGGCGGTGTCCATCGTCTGCAAGGGGGTCCCCAACTCGAGGGCCGCCCGCTGGAGGCCGATCCCGGCGGGGTTGCTGCGCTGGGCGTCGTCGCCCACCAGGGTGAGCCCGTCGCCGCGGCGCAGCACCGCCCGCAGCTGGAAGAAGGTGAGGTCCTGGGCCTCGTCCACGATCACGTGGCCGTAGCGCAGGGGCACGCCCTCGAAGCGGGCCCGGACCTCGTCGTACAGCGCGCCGTCCTCGCGACCCTCGGCCACCCACGCCTCGACCAGGTCGTCCGGGGCCCCCAGCCTCTTCAGCGTCTCGACGTTGCGGATCTTGGCCCAGGCCTGCTTCGCCGACACCGCCGGCCACACGGCGTTGGCGGCGCGGGTGATCTCGGCCCGGGTGAGGCTGCGGCGCCGCTCGCGGAGGCGGTTCACCATGGTCTCGACGAAGACCTTCCGGCGGTCCCGCCACGGCAGCGGTCGGTCGCGCAGGCGGTCGATCAGCGCCACCACGTCGTCGGTGGGGACGCTGAGGTACCCGACGTCGACGGGACCGAGCCGCAGCAGGTCGTCCTCCAGCGCATCGAGCAGGCCGACCCACCGTGCGTCGCTGCCCGACGGGGTGGAGCGGCCGAGCATGCGTTCGAACGTGGTCTGCGTCACCCGGGCCTCACCCAACGTCGGCAGCACGGTCGCCACGAAGCGCAGGAACTTGTCGCTCGGCCCCACCACCAGGATGCGCTCGGCGGCGAGGCGGTGGTCGTTGTAGACCAGCCAGGCCGCCCGGTGCAGGCCCACGACGGTCTTGCCCGTTCCGGGGCCGCCGCGCAGCACCAGGCGCTCTCGGGGATCGAGCCGGACCAGGGCGTCCTGCTCGGACTGCAGCGTGGCGACCGCGGCCCGCATGGTGGAGCCCCGCTCGCGGGAGAGCTCGGCCAGCAGCGGGGACGACCCCGACACCAGGCCACTGGTGAACTCCTCCACGAACAGGTCGTCGATGCAGCCGACGTAGTTGACCCGGCGGTCGAGGCCCTCCGGCTCGGCGAAGGTGGCCTGGTAGAAGCGGGTGGCGAACGGCGCCCGCCAATCGATCACCAACTGCTCGCCACCCTCGTCGATGCCGTAGAGCCCGACGCGCCACGCCTGGTTGTCGTCGATGCGGCCGAACACGACGAGCTCCTGTTGCAGCTTCTCGACCGCTCCCCGCACCACGGCGGCGATGTACTCGTCGCTCAGGGCATCGGCACCGGCGTCGTCGGCCTCGATGGCGCGGAACGTATCGAGCTTCGAGGCGACGGCGGACTGGGCGTGTTTGAGCGCCAGTCGCTCACCCTCGAGGGTGACGGTCAGACCGTCGGGTTCCATTGCGGTGCTCCAGTCGGCCGCCCGGCAAGGCCGAATCGTGAGGACGATGGACGCCGGCGGGATGCCCGCTGAACGTCTCGGCTGCGTTGCAGGGTACCGGTAAGGGCGCCGCGAATACGGAGGCGGAGCCGGCTCAGCGGAACGCGGGCGCCACCTGCTCGATGATCGTGTCGAGGGCGTCGGCGCGCTGGCTGCCGGTGCCCAGGGTGAAGTCGGGCACGATCACCTCGTCGACGCCGACGTCGCGCCACGCGGCGACGGTCTCGGCGATGCGGTCGGCGGTGCCGGCCACCGCAGGGCGTCCCTCGACCATCTTGATCCAGGTCTCGGCGTCGTCGTTGCTGTCGAGCACGAAGAACAGCGCCTGCGTGGACGTGGCCAGGGAGGCCGGGTCGCGCCCGATGGCCTCGCACTTCTGGTCGAGCACCGCCCGTCGCTCGGCGATGGCCGGCGGGAGCGACCACATGTTCCACTCGTCGGCGTGACGGGCGACGAGACCCAGCATCCGGTCGCCGTGGCCGCCGATGAGCAGGGGCAGGTGGGCCTGGACGGGCTTGGGCCAGGCGATGGCGTCGCGCACGGTGTAGTGGTCGCCCTCGACGGTGGTCGCGTCGTCGTCCAGCAGACCACGGATGACGGTGAGCGCCTCGGCGAAGCGCTCGATGCGCACCCCGGGCCGGCCCAGCCCGATGCCGTACTGCTCGTGCTCGTTCTCCTGCCAGCCGGCACCCAGGCCCAGGAGCAGCCGCCCGTTGCTGATGTGATCGGTGGTGGCGGCCCACTTGGCCAGCACCGCCGGGTGGCGGTACGTGATGCCGAACACCAGCGCGGACAGCCGCACCCGTTCGGTGAGGGCGGCGAGGGCCGACAGAGTGGCAGTGGCCTCGAACATGGGCTGGTCGGCGGGGAACGGCCCGTCGGCGTCGGCCATGAAGTGGTCGGCCACGTACACGCCGTCCCACCCCGTTCGTTCGGCATGGGTGACGCCCTCCACCAGGTCGGCCCACGGTTGGCTGGTGTTGGTCCAGAACGAGAAGCGCATCGGCCGATCCTCGCACCTGAGAACGAGCCACGTCGTCACGGGTGCCGCGATGGCGGAGGGGCCGGTGCCTCGAGATCGCGCGGCGGGCAGCGGGTGGGGTCAGAGGGACCGGCCGAGGTCGGCGGCGCGGCGGCAGGCCTCACGCCAACGATCACGGTCGAACGAGCCGGACGGCTCGACGCGGCGGGACGCGCCCCACACGTCGGCGACGTCGTCCCAGGATCGCCAGACACCCACGGCCGAGCCGGCGAGGAAGGCGGCACCGAGCGACGTGGTGCCCGCCATCGGCGCGACGTCGACGGGTCGACCGATGGCGTCGGCGATGGCCTGCACCAGGGTCGGGTTGGCCACCATCCCACCGTCCACGCGCAGCGCGTCGATGATTGCGCCGCTGTCGGCCTCGGCGGCCTCGACCAGGTCGGCGGATCGCTGCGCGATGCCCTCGAGCACAGCCCGGACGATGTGGGGCCGCCCGGTTCCACGGGTGACGCCGAGCAGGGTGCCGGTGGCCGCGAAGTCCCAGCAGGGGGTGCCGAGGCCGAGCAGGGCCGGCACGAACACCACGCCCTCGCTCGAGCGGCACGCCTGGGCCACCGTGTGCGAATCGGCCGCCGAGGCGATGATGCCGAGACCGTCGCGCAGCCACTCGACGTTGGTGCCGGCGGCCAGCATCACGGCCTCGACCACGAACGAGGGCGGCCCGGCGGGTCCGGCCGCGGCCATCACCATGCAGCCCTGTGGCCCCGTCAGCGCGAAGGGCCGGTCGGGGCCGAGGTGCACGTCGAGCATGCCGCCGGTTCCGAGGGTGAGCTTGGCCGTGCCCGCCGACACGCACCCCTGGCCGACGAGAGCGGCCTGCTGGTCGCCGGCGAGGCCGGCGATCACGGGGGCGCCGTCGAGCGCGGTGGCCTCCCCGAGCGGGCCCGACGAGGCCACGATCCGGGGCATCACGTCGACGGGCACGCCGGCCGCGGCCAGCACGTCGGCGTCCCAGTCGCCGCGCTCGGCCGACCACATGGGGCCGCCGGCCGAGGCGTTGGTGGGGTCGGTCACGTGCAGCGCGCCGGCCGAGAGGTGCCACGCCAGCCAGGTGTCGACCGTGCCGACGCAGAGGTCGCGAGCGGCGGGCCCCCCGGCAGCGTCGATGAGCCACGCGGCCTTGGTGAGACAGAAGTTGGGACCCACCAGCAGGCCCTGGGCCAGCAGGTCGAGGCACCGGTCCTCGGTGCGGAGGTCCTGCCAGCCCAGGCCCGGGCCGACGGGCTCGCCCGTGGCCCGGTCCCACACGACGGTGGACGATCGCTGGTTGGTGATGCCCACGGCCTCGACGGGGCCGGCCACCGACACCGCGTCCCGGGCCAGGGCGAGCGCGGCGGCGGCCATGGCCGACGCGTCGAACTCGACGCGGCCCGGGGCGGGTGACGACGGCAGCAGCTCCTGGTGGCGCTGGTGCACCACGTGGCCGTCACCGTCGACCACCACGGCGCGCACGCTGCTCGTGCCCGCATCGAGGACGAGCACCCGCGGCCCGCCCCTGCGCTCCGGTGCCATCGCTCCGGTCGCGCTCGCCGTCGCTCCCGCCGCCCGGTCCGCCGTCACGCCGGTCCGCCTTCGCCGCCTCGCCGTCCGCCGCCGGCCCGCTCAGCCCCGCGGCCCCGGCCAGCCGGGCTCGCCGAAGGGGGTCGGCAGGCCGAGCTTGCCCGGGTTCAGGATGCCGTTGGGATCGAGCGCCGCCTTGACCGCCGCGAAGGTGCCGAAGGCGGTGCCCAGCGCCTCACGCATGAAACGGGCCCGGTTGAGGCCCACCCCGTGGTGGTGGCTGAGGTTGCCACCCGCGGCCAGGATGGCGCGGGTGCCCGTGTCCCACACGGCGTTGTAGTAGTCCTCCTTGGCGTCCTCGGGCGGTGCGCCGGCGAAGGTGAAGTACAGGCAGGCCCCGTCGGTGTAGCCGTGCGACTGGTGCGAGCTGGCGGCGATGGTGTGCTCGACACCCTTGATGGCCGCCACCGTCGTCTCGTAGATGCCGGGCAGGTCGCGCCAGCGGCCGGTCACCTCGATCGTGTCGTAGACGATGCCCTGGTCGAGCAGCTTGGGGATGCCCGAGACGTCGTTGCGCTCGCCGAGCCACGTGTCGAGGAGGTCGGCGTCGAGCACCGCGGCATCGGCGCATTCCTCGGCGGTGATGGCCATGGCGGCATCGACCACGTGGGGGTCGCCCTCGTCGAGCACGAGCAGCAGGTGGTGGTCGGGCCCGGTGTGGAACTTCCAGTCGCTCTCGTACTGGTCGTAGAGGCGCAGCACGGCGGGGGACAGGCCCCGGCGCAGGATGCGTCGGGTGGCGTCGAGGGCGGCGGCGAACGACGCGAACCCGTAGGCGGCCCGCCGCTCGTAGGCCGGCGCCGGGTGGAGGCGCAGGCGGGCGCCGGTGATCACGCCGAGCGTGCCCTCCGAGCCGACGAACAACTGGTTGAGGTCGGGGCCCGTCGCCGAGCGGGCGGCGCCGCCCGTGTGGATGGTGGTGCCGTCGGCCAGGACCACGTCGAGGCCCACGACCATGTCCTCGATCTTCCCGTAGCGGTTGGAGAGCTGGCCGGCGCCGCGGCACGCCAGCCAGCCGCCGACGGTCGACAGGTTGATCGACTGGGGCCAGTGGCCCAGGGTGAGGCCGTAGGTCTCGCGCAGCTCGTGCTCGAAGAGGTCGCCGAAGGTGCCGGGGCGCACGTCAACCACCAGCGATTCGTCGTCCACCTCGACGATGCCGGTCAGGTCGCACACGTCGAGCACCACCCCGCCGAACACGGGGACGGTGCCGCCCACACAGCCGCTGCGGCCCGCGGCCGGCGTGACGGGGATGCGCGCCTCGTTGCAGATGCGCAGCACGTCGGCCACCTGGGTGGCGTCGGACGCCCGCACCACCACGCCCGCGAGCCCGCCGACCTCACCGGCACGGGTCCAGTGCATGCCGAGCGGCCACCAGTCGCGGCTGGCCTCGACCCGGACGGCGTCGTCGAGCGACACCGAGGCGCTGACCGCGCGCAGCTCGTCGATCACCGCATCGGGCACGGGCACCTCTTGGCCGGACCGCGAGCGGACCGCGTCGTAGGGCTGGTCGAAGTCGACGAGGAACGACGGGGCGCCGTCGTAGAGCTCGATCGGGAACTTGTCGCTGTGGGTGTTGTCGGTGGTGGTGCTGGGCTCGGAGGTCATGCCGCCATTCCTTTGGTTGTGAGGGACTCGGGGAGATCGTCGAAGAGGGAGAAGAGGGACGCGAGCTCCTCGAGGGAGCCGGCGGTGAGCCCGGCCGCGCCCTGGTCGATGGCGTCGCTGAGGCCGACCGTGCCCGTGAGCAGGGCCGCCCAGGTCGCGCCGGTGAGCTCGAGGCCCAGGTCGGTACGAGCCGGCTCGGTCGGCGAGAAGGCGGCGACGCCGTTGCGGACGTGGAGCCCGACCACACGGTCGAGGTCGGTGAACCGGAAGCGCACTGCGGTGTCCACACCGTCGGCGGCACGCGGGTCGAGGAGCACGCGGAGCACCCGCACCGCGCCGATCGGGTCGGCCCGCACCGAGTGCCCGTCGATGCGGTACCCCTTGGCCCACGACCAGTCGATGGCGCCCTCGAGCTCGAGCGCCTGGCTGAGGCAGAAGGCGCGCACGTTCGACGAGGTGGTGGTCTGGGCCACCAGGCGGAGGGCGTCGACCTTGACGGCACGCGCCTCGTCATCGGCCTCGTCGGTGCGCAGCACCCAGGTGGCGAGCTGCAGGGCCCAGGACGGGTCGTCGGCCTCGAGGGCCTTGCGCGCCTCGGCCACCGTGGTGTCGCGCCCGCCGAAGCCGGCCACGATCCGCGCCGCTTCGTCGGCGGGTGCGAGCGGGAACAGGTCGGTGCATTCGGCCCCGAACCAACCCGCCACGCCGCCGTGGACCTGGCGGACGTGGTGGGGGACGACGCCGTAGAACTCGCCGTTGAAGTCGCCCGTGCGCAGCGATTCGGGGAGCTGGACGAAGTCCACCAACTGGTCGGGCTCGAGGCCGAGGTTCATGCCCCGGACGGTCTGGTCCCAGATGAACTGGATGGAGTCGCGGTAGGTGGTCAGCAGCCGACGGACGTTCTCGCGTCCCGACACCGGCGGCCCGTGCACCCCGACCAGGTGCTCGGGGTCGAGCTCGAGGACGCGGTCGATCCCCGCCAGGTGCACGTTCGGGTCGCGGTAGGGCTCGCCTCGCATCGTGAAGATGTTGAACAGCGAGGGCCAGACGTGGTTGTTGATCACCAGGTCGTCGTCGGGGAGGTGGATGACCAGCGTGTCCTCGCTGTCGGACGCGTGCTCGTAGAGCGCGATGCGCGCCCCCGCGATCGTCACCTCCGTGTCGCCCGCCACGGTGTGGTCCGGGGCCAGGTAACCGCTGCCCGTGTCGGCCGTCGGTCCGAACAGGAACGGTCCCAGGCCGTAGTTGGGCATCGCGTCGGGCCCGTCGGGGGGCAGGAGGAACCCGAACTGGCGCAAGGCGCCGAGGAGCAGGCGAGGGCCGGCCTCGGCGGAGAACATGCGGTGGTTCGCGTCCACGTCCTCGTGGCCCCACACCTCGAGGTCGGGGTTGCGGGCGGTGTAGGCGCTGGTCCCGTCGATGTAGTGCGAGTGGCTGTAGAGCACCGCCCGCACGTCGCCGCCACCGGGCACGGTGTCGAACTGGGCCTGGTGGGCCGCGGCCTCGCCCACGTTCTTCCCGGTGTCGACGACGATGGCACCCTCGGGGCCGAGGATCAGGGTGGCGTTGGCCAGGCCGAAGCCGACCGCGCAGTGGACACGGTCGGTCACCCGGTGCAGGCGCGGCTTGAACACGGCCGAATGGGCGATGAGGTCGCGGTGGGCGACCTCACCCTTGGGGCCGGTGGCGATGACCGACCGGTCGACGACGTGGTGCATGGGGGTTCCTCTCGGTACGGGGCGGCTACGACGCTGAGGTCGGTGGCTCGCCGTCGTGTCGGGTGCTGCCGTGTCGGGTGAGGTGGGCGAGCACCAGCTCGGCCACGGTGTCGGGCTGCTCGAGGTGGGGGAAGTGGCCCACGCCCTCGAGCACGTGCAGGTCGACGCCCGCGCTGAAGCCGCCGAGCGCGACCGCGTCGGGATAGATCTGGGCGAGGAGGCAGCGGTCGTCGGCGCCGGCGAGCACGAGGGCGGGCACCTCGGTGGGTCGGGACAGCAGCGCCGCTGTGGCCTGCGCCGGGGCACCTCGCCGGTGGAGCTGCTGGCGGTAGTAGGAGAGCGTGGCGGCAGCCACGCCGGCGCGGCAGAGGGCGTCGCGCACCTGGTGGACGTGCGCCGTCGGCAGTTCCCATCCGGGGGACCAGCGCCGCCACAGGAGCTCGGCGAACGCGGCGCGGTCGCGGGTCAACAGACGCTCGGAGAGCCCCGGCACCTGGAAGACCGCCTGGTACCACAGGGCCGCGACCTGTTGTGGGGAGCGGCGGGCCACCCGCCGGATGGCTCGCAGCGGGGGCACCGACGAGGCCGTCACGCTCCGGAGGCGCTCGGGGTACCCGGCGGCGGTGGCGTAGGCCACGCAGGCGCCCCAGTCGTGGCCGAACAGATGGGCCCGATCGAGGCCCAGGTGGTCGAGCCACGCGATCACATCGGCCGCGAGGGCGCTCAGGTGGTAGTCGCCGTCGGGGGCGATGGAGCTCGGTTCGTAGCCGCGCAGCATCGGGCACACCACTCGGTGGCCGGCGGCGGTCAGGCGCTCGGCGAGCGGGCCGAAGGTGGCGCCGGTGTCGGGGAACCCGTGGAGGCAGAGCACCGTCGGCGCGGCGTCATCGGGGGTGGTCGGCTCGTGGACGGTGGCCGTCATGGCCATGCCGTCGCGCTCGAGCGTGCTCGTCCAGGTGCGGGCCGGCGCGGGCTGGGGTGCGGCGGGCGCGCTCACCGTGCCTCCGGTGCCGGCGCGATCGCCGACCGGTGGAGCGCGGCGGCGCTTGGCTCGCGCTCCTTGTCACCGTGGCCCACGAAGAGGCGGAGCAGCGTGTCGGTGGCGTCCTGGGTGGAGGTGCCGCCGGGGTTCACCATGCGCTGGACCGCGGCCCCTTGTAGGGCGAGGGTGGCGAGCACCAGCAGGTCGCCGAGCTCACCGGCCAGGCGCGGCGGCAGGTGGAGGGGCAGCGAGTGGACCAGTTGCCAGAGCAGGTCGTTGTGGGCGGAGGAGACGGGGGCGAGGCCGGCCCGCAGGTCGGGGTCGGTGCGGGAGGCGGTGTAGAGCTCGAGCACGGCCAGGTACCGGGGATCGGTCATGGCCTCGACCAGCAGGTCGAGGCCGATGCGCAGCGAGGTGACCCCGTCGGCGTCGCCGTGGCCAGCCGCGGCGAACCGGGCCCCGTACTGGTCGCGGAGCTGCGCGAACACGTGCTCGACGGTGGCGATCACCAACTCGAGCTTCGAGGGGTAGTACCGGAAGAGGGCACCCTGGGACAGCCCGGCGCGCTTGACCACCGCCGTCGTGGTGAGCTCGCGATAGCCCGACTCGACGAGGCAGGCGACCGCGGCGTCCAGCAGCTTCGCCCGGGTGGACGAGCGGCGCTCGGCTTGGCTGACCATGGCGGCACCGTACGACGAAAGATAGAGGATGACAAGTCACTTTATATTCGGTACGGTGCCCACCATGTCCGCACCCGGCACCTTCGACCGCCCCACGGCCCTGGCCCGCCTGGCCTCCGAGGAATTCGACCTGCTCGTGGTCGGTGGGGGCATCACCGGCGCGGGCGTGGCCCTCGACGCCGCCTCCCGCGGCCTGCGCACCGCCCTCCTGGAACGCGACGACTTCGCCTCGGGGACGTCGTCCAAGTCGTCGAAGATGGTGCACGGCGGCCTCCGCTACCTGCAGCAGGGCGAGGTCCGGCTGGTCCACCAGGCGCTGCGCGAGCGTCACCGCCTCACCCGCAACGCACCGCATCTGGTCCACATCGAGCCGTTCCTCATCCCCCTGTTCACCGCCAACGGGCTGATGGACCACCGCGTCTCGCGCCTGCTCGGCGCGGCGATGTGGGCCTACGACCTCGCCGGTGGCTGGCGGGTGGGCAGGCTCCACGATCGACTCTCGGTGGACGAGACGATGGCCCGCGTGCCCACCCTGCCCCGCGATCGGATCGCCGGTTCGTACCTGTACTACGACGGTCGGGCCGACGATGCCCGCCTCACCCTCGCCATCGCCAGGACGGCGGCTGTCGACCACGGCGCGGTGGTCGCCAACCGGGTCGCGGTCACGGGCCTGCTGAAGGACGCCGCCGGGCGGGTGACCGGCGTCCGTGCCGAGGCCGACGGTGACGCGTTCGAGGTGTCGGCGACGGTCGTGGTGAACGCCGCCGGGGTGTGGTCCGACGAGGTCGCCCACCACGACGAGCCCGATCGGGTGGCCGCCATACGCCCTGCCAAGGGCGTGCACATCGCCCTGCCCCGCTCGCTGGTGCGCAACGACACCAGCTTCGGGCTCCCGGCAGGGCGGCACGGGTCGATCTTCGTCGCGCTCTGGGGCGACCTGGTCTACGTGGGCACCACCGACACCACCTACGAAGGCCCGATCGACGACCCGCAATGCACCCCGGACGACATCGCCTTCCTGTTGCGGGCGGTCAACGCGGGACTGGACGTGGAGGTCACCGAGGCCGACATCGTGGGCACGTGGGCGGGTCTGCGCCCGCTGGTGGCGTCGGGCTCGGAGCGCACCCGGGACATGAGCCGGCGGCACCGCATCGCCACGTCGCCGTCGGGCGTGGTGTCCATCGCCGGCGGCAAGCTCACGACCTACCGGGAGATGGCCGCCGAGACGGTCGACGTGGCCCTGCGCGCGCTCGGGCGGCGCGTGGGCAGGAGCCGCACCAAGAAGCTGCGGCTGCGCGGCGCCGACGGGGCGGACGCGGCCCGGGCGTTCACGGGACTGCTCCCGGAGGTGGTGGAGCACCTGGTGGGCCGATACGGCGGCGAGGCGGTGGTGCTGTTCGACCTGCTCGAGCAGCGCCCCGAGCTGCTGGCTCCCGTGGTGCCGGGCCAGCCCTACCTCATGGCCGAGGTGGTGCACGCGGCCCGGTTCGAGATGGCCACCACGCTGGACGACGTGCTGAGCCGCCGCACGCGGGCCCGCCTGCTGGCTCGTGACGCGTCGGCCGACGCCGCCGAGGCCGTCGCCGCGGTGCTGGGCGACGAGTTGGGGTGGGCGCCCGAGCGCCGGCACCGGGAGGTGGCGGACTACCGGGCCTCGGTCGAGGCCGAGCGTGCCGGGGCGGGCCTGGGCGACGAGCCCGCGGTCAGCGAGCCCGCGGTCAGCGAGCCCGCGGTCAGCGAGGTGTCGTCGCCCCGCTGACCAGGCGCGCGGTGCGCCGCCACTGGTGGGCGGCGTACCCGTCGACGTCGTCGATGATGCCGTGGAGGTGGCCGTAGAGCTCGTAGCTGATGGCGCCGAGCACGGCCGACCAGGCCAGTAGGGTGCGGGCCAGCACCTCGTCGGGCACCCCTGACGCCACCGCGGCACGGAGCCGGGCCAGCTCGGTGTGCAGGGAGGGGGCCACCGGCAACGACGGCGAGGGGTCGATCTGACCGGCGGCCAGGCCGTCGCTCACGAGGCGCAGCACCACCAGGCTCACCCGGGCCGCGGGGTCGACCGTGTCGGCGGGTGCCTGGTAGCCGGGCACGGGGCTGCCGTAGACGAGGGCGTAGTCGTGGGGGTGGGCGACGGCCCACCCGCGCACTGCGGTCGCCACGGCCACCCACCGGGCCTCGAACCCGTGCGGTGCGGGAACGTCGAGCTCGGCCCGCTCGGCGGCCACCCCCACCGCGTCGAACGCGTCGACGATGAGTGCGGTCAACAGCGCGTCGCGGCTGGGGAAGTACCGGTACAGCGCGGAGCTCACCATGCCGAGCTCGCGCGACACCGCCCGCAGCGACAGGGCCGAGGCCCCCACCTCGGCCAGCTGACGCCGGGCCGCGGCCTTGATCTCGTTGGTGAGCTCGAGCCGGGCCCGGGCCCGCGCCGTCATCGGTGCGCCGCCATCAGTGCTCATGAGTGCACTGTACCAAAACGAGAGCAGTGCTCTTGACTTTTGCACTGGCTGCCCTCATGATGACCTCACGCAACCGAGAGCAGTGCTCTCGGAACTCACGAAGGAGCACCGACATGACCACCGACACGATCACCACCGAGACCGACACCACCGCCTCCGAGGCCACCGCCGCTCGCGGGACCGACGCCGAGCGCTACCTCCGGCCCGACCGCTTCACCGAGACGGTGATGAACCCGCTGGTCCGGTGGCTCGCCCGCCGCGGCGTCAGCCTGCTGGGCTCGCGTGAGCTTCGCATCGTCGGACGCAAGAGCGGCCTGGTGCGGTCCAACGTGGTGAACGTCCTCGACCACGACGGCCGGCGCTACCTGGTCGCTCCCCGGGGCACCACCGAGTGGGTGCGCAACCTGCGGGCCGCGGGCGGCGCCGGCGAGCTGCGCATCGGCCGCCGGGTCGAGGCCTTCCGCGCCGTCGAGCTGGCCGACGCCGACAAGACACCCGTGCTGCGCGCCTACCTGCAGCGGTGGGCCTGGGAGGTCGGTCAGTTCTTCGAGGGCGTGGACAAGGCCAGCACCGATGCCGAGTTGGCCGCCATCGCCCCCGGGTTCCCCGTCTTCGTGCTCGAGACCGTGACGACCCCCAGGTGATCCGAGTTGGCGGGATCTGACCGCGGTGGGACCTCCGCCCCTGGTGTGGGACGCCCCGAGGCCCGACCATGGCGTGATGCCCTCGAGCGAGACGCCGGTCGATCCCGCACCGGTCCCCGGCCGCCGGCGGGGGCTGGGGGCGTTCGCCGCCTTCAACGCCTTCTGGGCGTGGGCCGGGGCGGTCGGCCTGATCGGCGGGGGCCTGGACTTCGGCGAGCGGCTGAATCGCCGGTTGCCGTTCGACAGCCTGGTGCTCGCCGGGTTGGCGCTGGCCACGATCGTGGCGGTGCCCCTCACCGTGCTGGCCTGGATGGCCTGGCGGGGCGATCCCCGCACCGGCCGGGCGTCGGTGCTCGTCGGGATCGTGCTCGTGGGCTGGATCCTGATGCAGCTCTGCTTCCTGCGGGAGCCCTCGTTCTTCCACCCGCTCTACCTGGCCATCGGTGCGGGCTTCATCGTGGCCGGCCGGCGGGTGCCGAACGGGACCTGAACGGGGACCTCCAGCCGACGCCGTGACGAAGGGCCCTAGCGGGCCCGCTCGGTGGACAGCATCCTGAATTCATGGGCGTCGCGAACACGATGGTGGCATGGCTGCTCCAGTCGCCCGCTCACGGCGTGTTGTCGAGGTCCACGGCACTGGTCCGCTACACCGGCCGGCGCTCGGGGCGTCAGATCACCACGCCGGTGCAGTACGCGGCCGACGGGGACGCCCTGGTGATCCTGGTCGGCCGCCCGCAGACGAAGCGTTGGTGGCGCAACTTCGACGACGAGCGTGACCTCGAGGTGCTGGTGCGCCGTGCGTGGGTGCCGATGACCGGCACGGCCTTGGTGGGCAGCGACGACCCGGACACGGTGGCCCCGCTACTGGCGACCTACCTGGCCCGGTTCCCGAAGGCCGAGCGGGCCCTCGACGGGGAGGGCCCGGACGAGCGAGTGCGTGCTGCGGTCCTGGTGAGGTGCCGGCCCCGGTGACCGGCACGACCGTGCCGTCGGCGACAGCGAACCGCTCACTTGCCGGGCTACGACCACGGTGGACCCTCGCGTTCGTCGTCGGCGAGCTGGTGGGGTTCGTGCCGCCGGCGGTGACGGGAGCGACCCTTGCCGCGATCGGTGCACCCGATGCGGCGTTGGTGCTCGGGCTCACGCTGGCCGGCTCGCTCGAGGGTGCGGCCATCGGCGTCACCGGGTCGCGGGTGCTCGCCCGGTATGCACCGCAGGTCGACGGGCGTCGCTGGGTGTGGGCCACTGCCGCCGCGGCGGCCTTCGCCTGGCTGGTCGGCATGGGCGGCGGAGCGCTCATGGGCGCCGATGTCGCCCCGCCGGCGTTGCTGCTGGTGGTGCTCGTCCCGGCCTGGTGTGCCGCCCTCTGCGCGATGGGAGCGGCGCAATGGCTGGTGTTGCGGGAGGCCGTCCCCCGCTCGAGCCGGTGGGTCTGGGTCAACGCCGGCGCCTGGCTGGTGGGCGTGATGATCCCGGTGGTGGCGCTGTCGGCGGCGCCGAACGGCTGGCCGGGGTGGGCCCACGCCGTGGTGGGCGTGGCCGCGGCGGTCCTGATGGGACTCACCGTCGGGTCGCTGACGGGACGGACCCTGCAGCGTGTCCTCGCGGCCGCCAACCGGCCGGACGAGGGCTCGGGCGGGAGGTGACGCGCGGCCGGCGCACCCGAGGCGGCAGTGGCCACCGGGTGCGCCGGTCGTTTGCCGGTGCCGACACCGGTCGTGATCGTGGGTCAGGGGGACAGCGGGTCGATCTCGTTGCCGCCCGTCAGGGTGTTGGACTCGCTGCCCGAGAACGCTCCGGAGCTCATCCCGCAGCCTTCCGCCCACTCGCAGCCGTTGAAGTAGTCGTTGTTCAGCTCCTCGGCGCCGTAGTTCGAGCCGGCCGGGGACGATCCCGAGCCGCCTGAGCCGCTGCCGGTCTCGCCGCTACAGCCCGCCACCAGCACGACCGCGGCGATCGCGATGGCGGCCAGGGTGGCCCTGGCCCTCGTGCTGGTGGTGTCGGTGGTGCTGGTGGTCCTGGTCATGTTCCCTCCCGGTGTCGTTGGTCGCCCTGTCGGACGCGCGCCCAGCCCGGGATGTTCCGGAAATTCTCGTCGGCCATGTTCCGGGGACCCGATGGACGCCCGCCGCGACCTCACCGGTGAGAACGCTCCCGTCCGTGTCGCGTCGCGTCGGACCGTCGCCGCGCGCAGTGGACTGACGGGCCCGTCACCCCTCGAGGTGCGTCAGACCTCGAAGTCGAGGTGACGCTTGGCCTCGCGGGCGTGGTGGGCCACCCGCTCGAACGAGCGGTGGACGGTGCGCGCCGCGGTCTCGGTCCTGCGGTCGATCAGCGGGTCGTTGACCCGCCGGCCCCAGTACTGCACCTTGCGCTCGGCGGCGGCCACGATGGCGGCGACGGGGGCGTCGGCGGTGAGGCCCACCCTCGGCCCGCAGCCGTGGCCCTGCTCACCCGTGACCCGCTCGAGATCGGCCGCCTCCTGCTCGGTGAACGTGAGCTCGCCGTTGTAGTGGGCCGACAGGGCCCCCAGCTCGGAGAAGCTCGGCTCGGAGGAGCGGAATTGCTCGATGGTGGTGGCGACCGCGTCGAGCGTGGCCGGGTCGCCCCGGTGATCGCGGCGGGCCGAGCGCACCTCGGCCATCACCTCGTTGAGGGCGCGGTCGAGCTTGATGATCGACGCCCGGTTCCCGAAGTGGGCGACGCATAGGTCGCGGAGCCGGCCGACCCCGCTGCGGTCGAAGAGCACCTCGCCCAGCTCGCGTTCGGGATCGACCCCGTCGCGCAGCAGGCCGACGGCGACGTGGATGCCGTAGTTGCTCAACGTCCTGATCAGCCGCTCGCGCTCGGCGGCGGGTACCGGGAGGCCGGGGAACTCCTTGGTGGCGAAGTAGTTGGCGTCGCTGAGCTGGAGGGTCAGGAGCTCGGGCTCGACCGTGGACAGGTCGACGAGGCACTGGAGATCGCGAGCGGTCAGCGTCCGGGCGCCGGCGCCCATGAGCCCGCACACGGGCTCGAGGGCGAAGAAGAGCCTGCGGATCGCCGGGTTGTCGCGGTACCCCTCGATCACCCGGCGCCCGGTGGCCATGGGGTCGGGCACCTCGTCGGGGTTCCACCACGTCTCCAGCTTGTTGAGCGCGGCCACGGCCCGGAGCGGCGTGGCCGCGCCGCGCACCTGGCCCCCGAAGTCGGCCAGCAGGTCGCCGGCGGCCTGGGTCATGCCGCGCGCGAACACGTAGATGACGGCGTCGGCCCCTCGCATCGCCGCGGCGCTCTCGGCCTCGACGTCCTCGGGGGTGCGGCCGGCGGCGGCGAGGTAGTCGAGCGTGTTCTGCGAGTCGGCCTCGAACACCGAGTCGAGGCCCGGTGTGTCGACCAGGACGAAGTGGTCGCGCAGGAGCTCGTTGGGGTAGCCCATCTCCACCACCCGGATCGCCTTCAGCAACGAGGTGTTCTCGTCGCTGCGCTCGGTGAGCGCGGCCAGCTCGTCGGGTGACCGGTCCTCGCTCGGGCGGCCGTCCTTGAAGTGGATGCGGATGCGGCGCTCCGGGGCGTACACGAGCTCGTTCACGTTGAACGTCAGCTCGAGCAGGCCGGTGGACACCACCTCGTGGCCGAGGAAGGCGTTGACGAGGGTGGACTTGCCCTTCTTGATCTGGCCCACCATGGCCAGCCGCATCGGCTCGCCGAGTTGGCGGAGCCCCTGTTGCAGCCGCCGCCGGACACCCTCGAGCTCGGGGTCGCCCCGCAGGCCGATGAGGGCCGCCTCGAGTGCCTCCCTTCCCCGTTCGGCGATCATCCGCCCGCTCCTCCCGTCGGTCGGCGCACATTCTGGCGCTGCGCCGTCGACCGCGTCGTGATGTTCGCTGCGGGGCCGGCCGTGGTGCGAGGGCGCGCGGTTCGAGCGACAGATCGGTGTCGATGGATTAGAAAACCCGACGCAGGCAGCGTGGAGGGCGCCGCGGCGAGCTGGGGGTTCGGTGGCCATGTCGAATCGGTGGGAACACTGCCGGGGCTCGGCGCGTCGGACGGGTTGATCGCAACCGAGGAGCGGGGGAGGGAGCACCCATGAGCGACACGTCGGACGCCGAGCAGGCCGCCAGCAACGCCAGTTGGGCGCAGTGGGACGCCGACAACGCGCAGGACACCGCCGACTGGGCCTCGTGGAACGCCGACAACGAGGCCGACGACGCCGACTGGGCGGCATGGAACGCGCAGCACGACGCCGGCTACGCGAGCGACGCGGCCGCCGAGTCGCACGAGGCGCTCGACGCCGCCGACCACGCGGTCGACACCGAAATCCACGCGGCCGATCTGCAGGACGACGCCGACGACCTGGCCGACACCGCCGCGGACGCGGCCGCCGCCGCCGACCTGGCCGCGGACGACGACTACTACTGACCGCCGACGGTCGAGAGGGGACCGGCGCATGCAACTCGATGACGACGACGCCTTCGGCGACGGGATCGACGGGATCGACGGGATCGACGGTGGGATCGAGGGCTACGGCCACGACGAGTCCGGTGACGCCGACCCGGGGTTCCTCGGCCATCACCTGGACCTCGACCACGACGGGTTCGGTGACCACCACGATTCGAGCCACGACCTGGACGACGGTCACGCCGACCACGTCCATCATGGCGATCAGGTCGACCACGGGGTCGGCCATGAGCCCGGCGGCGACCACCTCGGTGCCGACCATCTTGCCGCCGACCACCCAAGCGCCGACCTGTCGCTCGCGGGCGATCCCGGCGACCTGCCCCACTGGGACGGCGAGGGCGCGGTGATCGGCGACCCGGCGTCGGCGCTCGACGACTGGCACGAGCAGGAGCAGGCCGACACCTGCGCGGTGGCCTCGCAGGAGTTCGTGCTCGAGTCGGTGACCGGCCACCACTTCGACGAGGGTGACCTGGCCGCCGAGGCCGAGGCCAACGGCTGGTACACCCCGGGCGGCGGCACGCCGCTCTGGGCGACGGGCAACCTGCTCGAGGCCCACGGCGTCGACGCCCAGCAGTGGAGCGGCGCCACCATGGACGACCTGGCCGCCGCGGTGGCGGGCGGTCACCCCGTGATCGTGGGCGTGGATGCCGACGAGCTCTGGTCGCCCGGCTCCTCCGCGGACGACGACGGCCCGCTGGGTGACGCCATGGGCATCCCCGGCCAGGACGCCAACCACGCCGTCACCGTCATCGGCTTCGACGTGTCCGACCCCGACCACCCCATGGTGATCGTCAACGACCCCGGTCACCCCGACGGTCAGGGCTACGAGGTGCCCGTCGACGAGTTCGCCGACGCCTGGCAGGACTCGGACCACTTCATGGTGACCACCGCGCCGGCGCCCGTCGTCGCCGATCCGGCCATGGCGGCGGTGCCGGGGCCGATGCCGGCGCCGATGCCGACCATGACCTGCACGCCGATCGTCTGTGGCTACTACAACGCGGACGGCACCTATCACTGGACGACGACCAACGAGGACACCGACCCGGCCACGGGTGCGGTGGTCAGGAGGTGGTGATGATGAGCGATCATGCGACACCCCACGACGCCGGCGGCTTCGACCGGTTCAAGGAGCGACTGCGGGTCCTGCTGTCGGGCGAGTACGACGACCTCGCCCGCTACGCCCGCCACGTGGAGGTGCTCTCGTACCGCCTGGCCGAGGAGGACCCGCCCCCCGGCGACGATGTCCGTGGCGCCGCCACGGCGGTGCTGACCCGCCTGAAGCGGGCCATGCTCGCCGAGGAGCGCGCCCTCGACCGGTTGGCCGACCTCGCCGAGGGCTCGGACGACACCGCGCCGACCGGGGCGGCCGCGGGGCGGGACGCGGCGTCGTCGGGAACCGCGACCCCGACCGCGCGACCGGGAGCCGGCGCGCCGGCGGCCGTGGCGGGCCCAGGCGGCGGTGTGCCCGACGAGGCCGTCGAGCGGGCGGTGCGCCTGCGCGACCGGGTCGGGTCGCTGGCCGAACGGCCCCAAGGGGTGGACGATCTGCCCCGGGTGCTCGGGTGGCTCGACCGTGAGCTGCTGGGTCTGCTCGACGATCTGGGGGTGACCGTGGTGGCCGACGAGGGCAGGGTGGACCCCGCCCGTCACGAGGTGGTGGACACCCGGGTGGCCGGTGCCGGCGAGTCGGCGGACCACATCGCGGCCACGGTGCAGGTGGGCTACTGCACCGACGACCGCCTGGTCCGTCCGCAGAAGGTGATCGCCTTCGTGGCCGGGGAGCCGCAGTGGTGACCGCGTCTGCCGACCCCGCCCCCGGCGAGCGTCCGCCGAGCGAGGCGCCCGGTGCGTTGCCCGGCGAGGGGGCGCGCACCGGCAGGGTGATGGCCAACCTCCGTCGCACCCCCCTGTTCCGCTCGCTCGTGCCCATGGAGGCCGGCATCGGGTGGCCGATCCCGGCGGTGTCGTCGCGGCCGGGGGCCGAGCGGTCCGTGTCGATGCGGTTCCCCCTGTTCGGCATGCAACCGGTGCCCGATCGGGGCGTGTCGGCCCGGCTCTTCCCGCCCTTCGCCACGGTGTCGCTCGACTGGAAGACGCTCCGGGTGGTGGAGTACGTCGACCTCCGGTTCAAGGGCCTCTGGCCCGACGCGGTGTGGCGGCAGCCGGCGGGCACGTTCCCCCACCCCGAGGTGGCGGGGAGCAGGGAGGACTACGCCCGGCTCCGCGCCGAGGTCCTCGACCGCTACGACGAGCTGTTCGACATGATCAGCCGCGACCACGAGCCCTCGGACGAGTGGGTGGCCGGGTTCGGCGCGCACCTGCGCCGCATCGTCGAGCCCGACCTGCTGCCCTACTTCCGCGAGCTGGGCCCGAAGTTCTTCGCCAAGTACGTCGGCGCCGGGGAGGGCGAGCGATGACCTCGGGCCACCAGCGGCTGCACCTGCGGGCCACGGCCACGAGTACCACGACCACCAGCGCCACGACCACGAGCACCACGACCCCCGAAGGAGTGTCATGACCGAGTTCGACCGGCTGCGCACGGAGGTCGTCGCCCTGTTCGGCGATGCCCTCGCGGGGCTGCCCGCCCTCGACGACGCGACCACCGAGCGGATGGGTGCGCTGCGGGAGCGCATCGAGAAGGGCACGTTCAACGTGTTGGTGTGCGGCGAGTTCAAGCGCGGGAAGTCGACGCTGGTGAACGCACTGCTCGAGGAGCCGGGCCTGTGCCCCGCCGACGTCGACATCGCGACCAGCGTGGTGAGCACGATCGGGTGGGCCGAGCAGGAGTCGGTGGTCGTCCACATCGGCCAGATCGGCGCGACCGAGGCGGTGCCGATCAGCCGGGCCGACATCCCCCGCTACGTGAAGGAGGCCGAGAACCCCGGCAACCAGCGCGAGGCCCGGCTGCTCGAGATCGGGCTGCCCAACGAGAAGCTGGCGTCCGGTCTCACGCTGGTGGACAGCCCCGGGGTGGGCGGGGTCAACGTGGAGCACACCGCGGTCACCTACCTGTTCCTCCCCAACACCGACGCGGTGCTGTTCGTGGGCGACGCCACCGAGCCGCTGTCCACCAAGGAGCTCGAGTTCCTCGGTGACGTGGCGGGCTACGCCGCCGCGGTCGTGTGCGCCATGACCAAGATCGACCTGGTCGTCGATGCGACGGCCCAGCTCGACGCCGCTCGCGAGCGGATCGCCGACCGGCTCGGCCGCCGTCCCGACGAGGTGGTGGTGGTGCCCGTGTCGAGCAAGCGCAAGCTCGACGGCCTGAAGCTGGGCGACCCCGAGCGGGTGCAGGAGAGCAACTACCCCGCCCTCGAGGACGAGCTGTGGGCGGGGATCGGCCGCCGGTCGGGCGCTCTCCAGCTGTCGGGAGGACTGCTCGACCTGGCCGAGACCATCGATCGGGCCCGCTCACCCCTGGCCGTCGAGCGGACCGCGCTGCGGGAGGAGAGCGAGCCGAAGCTGGCCGAGCTGCGGGACAAGATCATCGAGCTCCGCGAGCGCAGCGCCGCACTCGGGCGTGACCGCTCCGAGTGGCGGGGCCAGCTGGTGGAGCAACTCGACCGTGCGGGCCGCAAGGTGGGCGAGACCCTGGCCCGCGACATCGACCGCATCGACGCCCGCCTGGAGCTGGAGTACCTGGAGGACGAGGCGATGCTGTCCGACCCCGAGGGCATCGTCGCCAAGGTGACCAAGGACATGGCCAAGGCGGTGGGCCACGCCGGCGAGGACTTCTCGCTGCAGGCCGGCGACATCCTCACCGACCTGGCGCTGCAGACGTCGATCGACCTGAGTGATCTGCCCGGTGTGGAGCCGCCGGAGTTCGAGGCGGAGACCGACCTGGGTGACCTCGACTTCGCGCGAGCCACGTCCGCGACACCAGCCAACCGGCTCTTCCGCCAGGTCCGGGGCGCCACGATGGGCTTCGGCGCCGCCAAGGTCCTGCTCGGTTCGATCCTCGGGGTGGCCAGCCTGCCCCTGCTGGCCATCGGTGGGCTCATCGGCATCGCCATGGGGGCCAAGGAGCAGTCCGAGAACATGAAGGAGTCGGACCTGCGTCAGGTGAAGCTGGAGCTGCAGCGCAAGCTCCGCCCGGTGCTCAACGACAACAAGCGGTCGGCCCGGACCGCGATCGACGGCATGGTCCGCGACGCCCGCACCCAGATGGTCAAGGCGCTCGAGGAGCGCATCAAGGCCGACCAGGTGGCCATCACCGAGATGATCTCGTCGCTGGACGAGACGGGCCGCATGACGGCCGAGCAGGCGAAGACGCGTCAGGCCGAGCTCGATGCCCGGCTGGCCGAGGTGGACAAGCTGGGCCGGCGCACCCACGAGTTGCGGGTGGCGGTGGAGCGGCTGGGGAGCGCTGACGACGGGGCGCCCGCGGTCAGCGACGTGGACGAGGCCTGACGGGGGGACCGGTGATGGCAGAGGGCCCAGGCGCGGGCATCGATTTCGGGACGTGTTGGTCGTCGGTGGTGGTGCGGCGGCGGGATGGGTCGTTGTTGCGGGTGCGGGAGCCGGTGTCGGGCTCGGCGTCGGTGCCGTCGTCGGTGGTGCTGGCGGTCGACGGCGGGCTGTCGTGGGGGACGGCGGCGGAGAACGTGAAGCGGTCGCGGCCGTACCAGTCGCAGTTCAAGCGCCGGTGGGGTGAGCCCGAGCCGTTGCTGCTGGGGGAGTTGGGCGTCACCGCGGTGGAGCTCGTGGCCGGGTTCGTGGGTTGGTTGCGGGGGTTGGCCGAGGCGGCGGTTGGTGAGCCGTTGGCGTCGGTGGTGGCGACGGTGCCGGCGGCCTACGAGGGGCACCGGCGGGAGTTGATGGTGCACGCGATGGCCCAGGCGGGGTTCGCGGAGCAGGCGGTGCGGTTGGAGGTGGAGCCGGTGGCGGCGGCCCGGTTCGCGCTGGCCGACCGTCCGGCGCGGCCCGGTGAGCGGTTGGTGGTGTACGACCTGGGTGGGGGCACCTTCGACGTGGCGGTGGTGGAGGTGCTCGACGACGGTGGGCTGGCGGTGTTGGGTCACGGTGGTCTGCCCGATGTGGGTGGGGCGACGTTCGATCGCATGGTCCGTGACCATGTGCTGGCCCGTGACGACGTGGGTGAGTTGGCCGAGGCGCTGGCGCGGTCGCGGCGGGCGTGGGAGTCGGACGACCCGAAGGAGCAGGCGAGGCTGTTGCGCCCGGCGTTGGAGCTGGACGACTTCTGCCGGCGGGTGAAGCACCAGTTGTCGGGGGCGGAGGTGGCCGAGGACTGGGTGCCGAGCTGTGACGTGCTGTTCGAGATGTCGCGGGGCGAGTTCGAGTCGCTGATCGGCCCCGCGCTGGCCGAGACGCTGGAGTGCTGCGACGGGGTGGTGTCGGACGCCGGGCTCGGTTGGGGCGACATCGACCGGGTGGTCACGGTGGGTGGGTCGTCGCGCGTGCCGGCGGTCTCGGCCCGGTTGGCGGAGCGGTTCGGTCGCCCGGTGCAGACCGTGTCGGACCCCGAGCTCGCCGTCGCCGAGGGCGCCGCCCTGCCCGTCGAAGCTCCCGGGGCGAGGCACGACCGGGGGCCCGATCCGGCGGGGCCCGAGGATGCGGCGCCCCCGTCCGGTGAGCCGGGTGGCCAGGTTCCCGGCCCGGTGGCGGCGTTCCTGACCGACCACCCCGCGGGCTCGACGGTGACCGGCACGATGACCGCCGACGGGACCGTCGACGTGGTGGTCGCCGGCGTCGGTGTCCTCAGTGCCCGGCTCATCGGGTCGACCTCCGGGCCGGTTCCCGCCGGGTCGGTCCGGCGTGTCGTCGTCGTCGGCGCTTCGGCCGCCGGCCAGCTCGAGGTCCGCCTCCCTGACGCTCCGAAGCAGGAGCCGGTCGCCAGACGGTCGCCGACCGCGAGCACCGGAGATCAAGACGAGATCGGAGGCACACGACAGTCCTACCGATCCGACCCGCAGGATGAGCGCGGGCAGGAAAGCGCCATGCCGCCGTCCACCCAGGACACGGGCCGCCCGGAACCGGGTCCGGAGGCCGCCGGGCCGAACGACGCCGACGATGGCCAATCATCCGGTGTGGCTGAGCGCATCTTGGACCAGCAGTCGATCTCGACGGCAGGCATACCGCTCGGGACACTCGTGCTCACCAACAGGCGCCTCATGGTCACCAAGCCGAGCGCGAGAGTCGCTCTGGCAGGCTCGGATCCGCTGGGAGCGAAGGACGTGCTGTACGAGCGCTCGGTCGGCGACATCGTCGACATCGCCAAGTCGATGGGCGCCTTCACGATCACGTTCCGAGACGGTGAACGACGCCGGTTCCAGTTGCTGGCCTCGGGGATGATCGACCGGGGCACCTGGATCAAGAGCATCCGAGCGGCCGCGGCGACGTTCGAACAGGACCCACGCAGACCGTGACCGGGCACCGCTGCCGATGATCCACCTCGTCGATCCGTCACCGGTCGATCTCCGGCCGTTCGTCGACGAGGCCGTCGCCCGCTTCGAGATCGCGGTCCCCGACGAGGGCCCGTTCGCCGACGTCGTGGGGTTCCGTGTGCAGTGGACGGACTCGCTCCACGGCTCCAACGTCGTGTCGCTGCGATGCTCGTCGGCCATCGGGGGGTCGGCCGACCCGAATCGGCGCTATCTGGATCTCGTCATCGAGCCCGGGCGCGGCGTGCTCATCTCGCCCGGATTTCCGACCGATGACCGCACGAGCATGCTCGCAGGTTTGCGGGGGGCCCATGCGTGCCAGGAGATCATCGACAACGTGATCCGGCGCACGAGCGCCGGTCAGCCTCGGCGTGTCGCGCGGTTGGTCACCGCGCCTCCAGGTCGGAGACCGTTCGAGCTCGACCTCGACATGCGGATCGTCGCCGCAGCCGGCTCGTTCGACCCCTCGAGGCCCCCGGCGCCGCGGACCACCGCACCCCGGGCAGGGTCGCCCGTACGGTGGGTCGACTGGTCCTACCAGGGGATCGCCAACGAGGGCGCGCTCGGCACCGGGGGGACATTCGTGTCCGAGGCGGCGACCTATGTCGTCCACGAGGACAACCACACGGGGTGGCAGGTCACCCTCGGCCCGGAGCCGTCGGTGTACGTCTGGAAGGAGGACTACGACGACACGACCTCGTGGCGGGGCCGCGTGGCGCCATCGGAGGCTGCCGCGTTGCTCGTGAATCCACGGCTGTTCGCCGAGTTGATCGGTGAGGAGCGCGACTGGGTCGTCGACTCGCCGCACCGGGGTCGGTACCGGGCCGTGGAGACGATTCCCGACCGTGGCTTCGGCCGCGGTGGGTGGTGACGAGTCACGGGGTGCCGGCGGGCGTCGAGGTGGCCCGAGGCACGCCCGGCCCCACGCCAGCACGGCGCGGTCCCCGGTCGAGTGCTGCAGGCGTCGGCGTGCTCGCGATTTCGGGGACATGATGTTGTGGGGCGTGGCGGTCGGTCGCGGCGCATGGTGAGACACGGGAGTTGGTCGGGTGGTGGACGGGCCGGTGGCGGGCGTGGACTTCGGGACGTGTTGGTCGTCGGTGGTCGTGCGGCGGTCGGATGGCTCGTTGGTGCGGGTGAAGGAGCCGGTGTCGGGGTCGGCGTCGGTGCCGTCGTCGGTGGTGTTGCACGGTGACGGGGGGTTGTTGTGGGGCTCGGCGGCGGAGAACGTGAAGCGGTCGTCGCCGTACCAGTCGCAGTTCAAGCGCCGGGTGGGTGAGTCCGAGCCGTTGTCGTTGGGTGACCGGGGGTTCACTCCGGTGGAGCTGGTGGGCGGGTTCCTGGGGTGGTTGCGGGGGTTGGCGGTGGCCACCGTGGGCGAGGAGGTGCGCTCGGCGGTGGTGACGGTGCCGGCGGCCTACGAGGGGCATCGCCGGGACCTGATGCGTCACGCGGCGGGGTTGGCGGGGTTCGAGGAGGTGGAGTTGGTGGCCGAGCCGGTGGCGGCGGCTCGGTTCGCGTCGGTCGACCGTCCCACGGCGCCGGGTGAGCGCCTGGTGATCTACGACCTGGGTGGGGGGACGTTCGATGTCGCCGTCATCGAGATCACCGACGCCGGGCCGCAGGTGCTGAACGAGAACGGGCTGTCCGATGTGGGGGGTTCGAGCTTCGACCAGGTGGTGCGCCAGGACGTGCTGGCCCGCGAGGGGGCGGAGGAGTTGGTGGCGGCGTTGGCGGCGGGCCGACGGGCGTTCGAGGAGGACGACCCGAAGGTGCGGGCCAAGCTGTTGCGGCCGGGCCTGGAGCTGGAGGACTTCTGCCGGAAGTTCAAGCACCAATTGTCGTCGGCGCCGTCGCACGAGGACTGGGCGCCGTTCTCCGACCTGCTCTACGACCTGGACCGGGCGGGGTTCGAGGCATTGATCCGTCCGCTGGTGGAGGAGACGTTGGCGTGCTGTGACGCGACGGTGACCGAGGCGGGGCTGTCGTGGGGTGACGTGGATCGGGTGGTGCTGGTGGGGGGCTCGTCGAAGGTGCCGTTGGTGGCGTCGATGTTGGCCGAGCGGTTCTACCGGCCGGTGCAGACGGTGTCGGACCCCGAACTGGCCGTCGCCGAGGGCGCCGCCCTGGCGGCGGTCCCACCCGAGCCCGAGCCCGACGTGGTGGACCGGTTCCTGGTGGATCATCCTGCGGGCACGACGGTGACGGGCACGGTGGTCGCGCATCACCCCGACCACCTGGACCTCGAGATCGCGGGCGTGCCGGCACGCCTGGCCCGGCCGGGCTCGGTGCTGAACCTGGGGGTGGGCCGGACCCACCGGGTGGTGGTGGTGGGGCGAACCGCCGACGGCGACCTCGAGGTCCGCCTCCCGGCGCGGCCCAGGGCGGAGAAGATCGAGACACCGGCACCGGCTCCCGGCGCCGACGAACCGGACGCCGACTGCCCGGGGGAGCAGGGCCCCGCCGGCAAGCCCTCGACCGATGCGCCGCCAGGGGACGCGCGCGCCGGTCGCCCGAACGGGGGTATGCCACCGAAGGTCGAGGTGCGCATCGACCCACCCCCGCCGGCGCCACCCCCGCCCATGGGCCCCCCGCCGGCGGCCGTTCCAGCGAGCTATGTCGCCGCCCAGCCGGCGGTCCGTGGCGTCGAACGCCAGCTCAAGAAGGCGAACATGGGGCACTACCGGTGCTACCGGCCCGTGCCCCCGGGCACGCCTCCGTCGGCGGGCACCTACTACTCGACGATGGGGTGTCGCCTGGAGCTGACCACCCACCGGTTGCGGCTCACCAAGACGATCGTCGGGAGCCAGCACTTCGCCTACCCGCTGTCCGACCTCGTGACCGTCGAGGTGATCCGCGCCAAGGGCCAGGGGCCGCTCCCCGGGAAGTCGACCTGGCTGTGCCTGGTCTTCCGGGACGGGAGCCGCCACGAGATGAGCGTCACGGGGAAGGTCGCCGCCCAGTGGGCCACCATCATCGAGCACGCGCGCCAGGCGGCCATCGCCCAGCAGTGACCCGCGTCCGATCCCGTGGCCGTAGCGATGGCGGCGGGGTCCACCCCTGCGCCGGCGCGTGCCGACCCGTGGCCGCGCTCGGCGCAGGGGATCAGCGATCAGACGTCGTCGAGGCCGTCGTCCGGATCGAGGCCGTGGCCGCCGCCGTGCCCGTCGTCATGGGCCCAGCCGAACGGGTCGTCGTGGTGCCCGGTGGTGATGCCGTCATCGTCATCGTCACCGTCACCGTCGTGGTCGTGGGGGTCGTCGTGGTCGTGCCCGAGGTTGGCGTCGTCGTCGTGGTGGCCGGGCCCGTCGTCGTCGCTGTCGGCATCGGCGACATGGGCCGGGTCGTGCTCGCCGACGCCGTGCCAGCCGCCGTCGTGGTGGGCGTCATCGGGCGAGTCCCACGTCGGCTCGTGCGACCACGCATCGTCGGGAACCAGGCTGTCGTCGGCGGACCCGGCGTCGTCGGCGGTCGCCGCCTGCACCAGCTCGTCCCACCCGTGGCTGTCGACCACGTCGGTGGGCACGGTGGCCAGGTCGGCCTGCAGGGCGGCCAGTTCCGTGGGGTCGAGGTCGGTGTCGGGCACCAGGTCCATGTCCACGAAGCCGTGCTCGTCGAACGACAGGTGCTCAGGCATCGGGCTGCTCCAGCAGCGCCCGCAGGGCGTTGCGGCCGCGGGCGATGCGTGACTTCACGGTGTCGATCTTGACGCCCTGGGTGTCGGCGATCTCCTGGTAGGTCATGGCGCAGCAGTCCCTCATGACGACGGCGGCCCGGAAGTCCGGCGGCAGCTTCTCGAGCGCGCGCCGCACGCTGTCCCCGTCGCTCACCCGGCTGGCGGGGTCGGGGGCGGTCGCGGGCATCCACTCGGTGGGCGCGTCGGTGGGCTCGGGCCGTCGCTTGCGCACGATCGCCAGCGCCGCGTTGTGGGCGATCCGGTAGAACCAGGTCGAGAACGACGATCGCCCGGCGAAGCGGTCGAGGTTGCGCCATGCGGCCAGCAGCGCCTGCTGCACCGCGTCCTCGGTGTCCCCGTTGTCGCCGGTGATCCGGTAGCACGCGGCGGTGACCATCGTCCGGTAGGGCGCCACCAGCGCGGCGAAGGCCTGCTCGTCGCCGAGGCGGGCGCGGTCGATCAGCTCGGCCTCGCTCAGGCTCCCCACCGCCGTCATGGCGCTCCGACGCCCCGCACGGCCACGATGATGCCCGCTGGTGGCATGGGACGCACGGCGGACGGTGTGGCGGCCGCGGTGCCCGGGCGTCGCCGGTCGGCGCTCGACGTCGAGGGTCAGAGTCATCTCGTCGCCTTGGATGCGGGGAGTCACCGAGATGTTCCCGCCGCGCTGGCCCCTGGGCGCCGCCGGTCGGGAATCCCACGGCCAGGGCCTCGAGTACGAGCGAACGCGGGTTGGACCGGCTCCCGTGCGGCGGCCACGAATGGGGAAGGAGATAACACAGCGGAAACATTGGGGGCGTAGCGTCGCCAGGTCGCTTCTCGTCGGCGACCCCCCCCACCCCCACTCATCCGCCTGACAGGAGCCCCCATGAGTGACGCCGCTGCCCGCCGTCGCGCGATCGATTCGGTCACGCACTACACCGCGCCCGCACCCGGGTTCGCGAAGCACGAGTCGCCCGGCGAGCTGTTCGGCCAGAACGTCTTCAGCACCTCGGTGATGAAGGCCCGCCTGCCGAAGTCGGTCTACAAGTCGGTGCTGGCCACCATCGAGCACGCCGAGCGGCTCGATCCCGATGTCGCCGACATCGTGGCGTCGGCCATGAAGGACTGGGCGCTCGAGAAGGGCGCCTCGCACTACGCCCACGTCTTCTATCCGCTCACCGGCCTCACCGCCGAGAAGCACGACAGCTTCCTCGAGCCCGACGGCACCGGCGCCTCGATCGCCGAGTTCGCCGGCAAGACCCTGGTGCAGGGCGAGCCCGACGCCTCCAGCTTCCCCAACGGCGGTCTGCGCCAGACCTTCGAGGCCCGTGGCTACACCGGCTGGGACGTCACCAGCCCCGCCTACATCCTCGAGAACCCCAACGGGAACACCCTGTGCATCCCCACGGTCTTCATCTCGTGGACCGGCGAGGCCCTCGACAAGAAGACCCCGATCCTCCGTTCGCAGCAGGTGCTGGCCAAGCAGGCGCAGCGGGTGCTGAAGCTGTTCGGGCACGAGAACCCCGGCGCGGTGTCGTCGTTCGCCGGCGCCGAGCAGGAGTACTTCCTCATCGACCGCCACTTCTACTTCAGCCGCCCCGACCTCGTGTCGGCCGGCCGCACCCTGTTCGGCGCGCCGTCGCCGAAGGGCCAGGAGTTCGACGACCACTACTTCGGTGCCATCCCCGAGCGGGTGCTGGCCTTCATGCTCGACGCCGAGCGTGAGCTGTTCAAGCTGGGCATCCCGGCCAAGACCCGCCACAACGAGGTCGCCCCCGGCCAGTTCGAGATCGCGCCGGTGTTCGAGAAGGCCAACCTGGCCACCGACCACCAGCAGCTCATGATGGTCACGCTGCGCCGGGTGGCCGAGAAGTACGGCATGGAGTGCCTGCTGCACGAGAAGCCCTTCGCCGGCGTGAACGGCTCGGGCAAGCACGTCAACTTCTCGCTGGGCAGCACCACCGAGGGGAACCTGCTCGATCCCGGCAGCACGCCCCACGAGAACGCCCAGTTCCTGGTGTTCTGCGCCGCGGTCATCCGCGCCGTCCACCGCTACGGCGGCCTGCTCCGGGCCGTGGTGGCGTCGTCGCGCAACGACCACCGCCTGGGGGCCAACGAGGCGCCGCCCGCCATCATCTCGATCTTCCTGGGCGATCAGCTCATGGACGTGTTCGACCAGATCGCCAAGGGTGGGGCCACGCAGTCCAAGGAGAAGGGCACGCTGATCGTCGGGGTCGACACGATCCCCGACCTGCCCAGCGACCCGGGCGACCGCAACCGCACCAGCCCGTTCGCCTTCACCGGCAACCGCTTCGAGTTCCGGGCGCCGGGCTCGTCACAGTCCATCGCGGGGCCGCTGGTGGCTCTCAACACCGCCATCGCCGAGTCGCTGGACTTCATCGCCACCGAGCTCGAGACGGCGGTCGAGGCGGGGGTCGACTTCAACTCGGCGGTCCAGTCGCTGCTCCAGGGGATCATCGCCGACCACGGCAACGTGATCTTCAACGGCGACGGCTACGGCGAGGAGTGGCAGGTCGAGGCCGAGGCGCGGGGGCTGCTGAACCTGCGCACCACGGTGGATGCGCTGCCGCAGTTCGACACCCCCGAGGTGAAGGATCTGTTCGCCAAGTACGAGGTGCTCAACAACCGGGAGCTGGCCAGCCGCTACGAGGTGTACCTCGAGCAGTACGTGCTCAGCCTGGCAGTGGAGGCCCGGCAGACCCTCGAGATGGCCAAGACGCTGATCCTGCCCGCCGGCCTGCGCTACCAGGGCGAGCTGGCCGGCCAGGGCGCCAACCTGAAGGCCGTGGGGATCGACTTCGATCGAGCGCTGCTCGACGAGGTGACCGGCCTGGTGCACGACCTCCAAGCGGGCATCGCCGCGCTGGAAGCCGCCCTCGGCGGTGGCCACGGCGCCTCGTCGACGCTTGACGAGGCCCGCTACGCGTGCGACACGCTCCTGCCGGTCATGGACCAGGTGCGGGCGGCCGCCGACGGCCTCGAGCACGTGGTGGCCGACGACCTGTGGCCGTTGCCCACCTACCAGGAGATGCTGTTCGTCCTGTGACGGCGGTACAGCCTCGGAGTGAGCTGCCTGGTGCCGGATCTCCCGCCTCGGGAGATCCGGCCAGCGGTGGGTGTCCCGGGGGTGTGCAGATGGGGTTACCTGCCGAGACGCGACCGAGCCCGCCGGGGGGTAGGTGACCGGCGGGCTCGGTGCTTGGGCCGGCGGCGAGAGCGCCACCGACCTGGGGGGGACAGGTGTCAGACGCGCGCGGCGCTGGGCCGCTTGGCGCCGCCGGACCCCGTTCGAGCCGTCGCCCGGTTGCCGAGGATCCGTCCGATCACGTCCTGCGCGGACGACAGGGCACCCTGGGCGGCGCCCTTGACGGCGTCGCCGACCTTGTCGGTCACGCCGGCGACCGCCCCCACCGCGATGTTGGCCGGCGGGGTGTCCGGCGCACGCGGGTGCGGGTGCGTCGGGGCGATGGCCTTGGCCTTCTCCATGGTCTCGCCGAGCTCGGCCAGGTCGTTGCGGCCGAGGGCCTCACGCACCTTCGGGAAGAGGTCGCTCTCCTCCTCCTCGACGTGGTGGCGGACGTTCTCGATGAGCACGGTCATCTTGGCCGTGAACCGCTCGTCCTTCGGGTCCATGTCGTCGAGCTCGGACAGCACCCACTTCACGATGTGGTGCTCCTCGAGGCTCTCCAGCGTGAGGTCCTCGACGTCGTCCACGGTGGCACGGATCACCGGGTAGAAGAGCTGCTCCTCGATGGCGGCGTGCACCGACAGCTCGGTGCAGATCTGCTGGGCCACCTTGCGCTTCTCGGCGAAGGCCTTGTCGCCCGCCTTCTCGTACCGCTTGAACAGGCGCTCGACGGTCTTGTGGTCGTCCTTGAGCAGGGTGATGGCATCCATGCCTGGCCCCTACCCGTGACGGGCGGGACGAGAACCCCGCCTGTTCCCGGACCGGCCCCTGGGGTGGATCAGCCGCGTATCAGGGGGGCGCCGGCGCGCCGGTCGGCAACGTCGATGGGGGGCTCCCACACGACGGCCACGTCGCGGCCGGCGCGCTTGGCCCGGTAGAGGGCCTCGTCGGCGCGCCGGAACAGCTCGTCGCTGTCGGGGTCGTCACCCCCGGCCATGGCGATGCCGATCGAGACGCTGGTGCCGACCCGCGCGGCTCCGGCCCGGACGCGGCCCGCGATCTCGAGGGCCTGGACGGGATCGCCGATGCCGTGCAGGACCGCCGCGAACTCGTCGCCCCCGACCCGGAACAGGTCGTCGCCCGAGCGCAGCTCCTCGGCCATGGCCACGGCGAGGCGTTGCAGCAGGCGATCGCCGGCCTGGTGGCCCCCGCGGTCGTTCACGGACTTGAAGTGATCGACATCGATGGAGAGCAGCGCAGTGCCCGCGAAGCCACCGGTGATCAACTGGTCGAGCCGGTCCTGGAAGGCCCGCTGATGGCCCAGGCCGGTGAGCGGGTCGCAGCGGCTGAGGGTCAGGAGCTCGGCCATGTACCGCGCCCGCACGAGTGCGCCTGCGGTCAGGGTGGCCAGCAGCTCGAGCTGCTCGACCAGCTCGGGCTCGGGCAGCGTGGGGCGCTCGTCGGCAACCAGCAGGAATCCGAGGCGCTCGTCGCTGGCGGCCAGCGCCACCACGATCAGCGAGTGGATGCCGGCCACCCGCAGCGAGTCGTCGCCCGTGAACCCGTGGCCGTCGGGCTCACCGACCGTGTAGCACGAGAGGGGCCCGTTCACCCACGCGCCGATCTCGGCCAGGCTGCCACGGCCCAGATGGCCGAGGGCGCCGGCGAGCGGGCCGACGGCATCCTCGACGACGAGCCCCTCCGGTTGGCGCAGCGCCACGAGGCCCGACGGGGAGCCCGAGAGCTGGGTGGCCACCTCGATGGCGGTGGCGATGGCAGCGGCCTTGCCGTCGGTGCGGGCCAGCCGGGCGGCGTTGTCGGCCAGCAGCACCCATCCCGTGGGCACGGCCATCCCGCCCAGTTGCTCGGCCCGCGCCGCGAAGCAGGCGGTCACCAGTTCGAGGTCGTCGAGCACCCCCGCCGGGAGCGGCTCGGTCGACTCGACGTTGAGTGCGCCGGCGACCTCGCCGCCCAGATGGATCGGCATGCAGGCCTCGGCCACGACCGCAGGCGCCGCGCGCAGGTACTCGGCACACGACTCGACCTCGATCAGGTGGGCCCGTCCGGTCCGCACCGTGGCGGCGATGACCCCGCTCTCCTCGGGGAAGCCGTCGAGCACCTGCCAGTAGCCGTTCGACGCGAACCGGCGCAGCCGTCCCGAGCGGCGCATGTAGAGGCTCGGGAGCGGGTAGCCGTGCTCGACGAGCGCGTCGCAGCATCGTCGCGCGCACGCGACGAGATCGGGTGCGTCAGCGAGGAGGCGGGAAAGCGCTTGCGCCTGCAACATCGTCGTCAACTATCGGCGGTCCCCGCCGCAGTGTGAAGAGAAGCGGTATGGGATTGCCCCCGAACCACTCGATTCCGAAGAAATGGGCGACGGTCCCCGACCGCGAATGCGTCGACGGACACCGCTCCGGTTCGTACCGTCGGCGGTCGAGGTCACGTGCGCCCGTAGAAGAGGCGTTCCACCACCACCCGGCTCTTGCGGGTGACCCGGCGGTACTCGTTGCGGAGGTCGGCGCCCGTGGTGCCGAGCGAGCGGGCCAGCACCGCCAGCCGGTCCGCCTGCTGGGGGAGGGCGTCGGCGGGGCCACCGTGCACCAGCGACCATCGGTTCCGGGTGCGCTCGCAGAAGGTGTACGCCTCGCGCAACACGTCGGCGTCGTCGGCGCCGAGTGCGCCGTGGTCCTGGAGCCGGTCGAGCGCGGCCATGGTCCCGGGCGAGTGCAGACCGTGCTGGAGCTGCAGGAGCTGCGCCGTCCATTCCACGTCGGAGAGCGATCCCCGGCCGAGCTTCAGGTGGAAGGCCGGGTCCTCGCCCACCGGGATGCGCTCCTGTTCGACCCGGGCCTTCATGCGGCGGATCTCGCGGATGGCGTCGGCGTCGACGCCGTCGTCCCACACGAACGGGTCGATCAGCTTGGTCAAGGTGCGGCCCAGGCCGGCGTCGCCGGCCACGAATCGGGCCCGGGTCCACGCCTGGCGCTCCCACGTCTGGAGCCAGCGCTCGAAGTACGCGGTGTACCCGTTGAGGCTCCTGGCGAGGGGTCCCTGGCGGCCCTCGGGGCGCAGGTCGGCGTCCACGTCGTAGATGCGCGCGGCGGGGGTGTCGCCCCGCAGGAACTTCATCAGCCGGGTGGAGAGGCGCTCGGCCTCCTCGATGGCGGTGGTGCTCGACCCGTCGAACACGTAGGCCACGTCCAGGTCGCTGGCGTAGGAGAGCTCGCCGCCGCCGAAGCGGCCGAGGGCCATGACCGCGAACGGGATCTTCGGTCCGAGCGCGGTCAGCGCCGCCTGGATGGTGGCCTCGGCGATGGCGGTGAGATCGCGGCCGACGGTACGCACGTCGTCGATGTCCATCACGTCGCGGGCGGCCACGCCGAGCAGGTGACGGCGCCGCCAGCGGCGGAGCGCCTGCTGGCGGTCGGAGGCGCCGTCGCGCCACTCGAGCGCCTTGCCCGCGCTCGTGACCAGTTCGTCGCGGGGGCGGGTGCGCAGCGCGTCGGCCGCGGCGAGACGGGGGACCAGGTCGGGCTCGCGGCCGAGGATCTCGCCGAGGAGCGGGCTGGTGCCGAGCACACGGCAGAGATGGCGCGCCACCTCGGGCGACTCCCGGAAGGTCGCAGCCAGGCGTCCGGTGCGGGCCGCATCCGATGCCAGGGTGCGCAGGCCGAGCAGGCCGAGGTCCGGGTCGGGTGACGCCGACAGCCAGTCGAGCAGCAGCGGCAGGACCTGCTGCATCAGCCGTGACGAGCGGGTGAGCCCCCTCGTCAGCTCGCCGACCGCCTGGCGGGTGCGCTCGGCGTCGGTGAAGCCGAACGCCGCCAGGCGCACCTCGACGGCCTCGGGGGCCAGCGCGCCCTCCGCGGTGGCGAAGGCCTCGAGCAGGGGACGGAAGTACACCCGCTCGTGGATCGCCCTGGCGGTGCTCTGGTGGGCGGCGAGGTCGCGGTCGAGCTGGTCGACGTCGCTGTCGGTGGGCGTGCTGCGATAGCCCAGGTTCCGGGCCAGCCGGCTGCGCTCGTCCCGGTCGGTGGGGACGGCGTGCACCTGTTGCTCGTCCACCATCTGCAGGCGGTGCTCGACGCGGCGGAGGAACGTGTAGGCGGAGGCGAACCCGTCGGCGTCGTCCCGGTCGACGTAGCCGGCGTCGGCCATCTCGGCCAGGGCCACCAGCGTGGTCGGGGACCGGAGCTCGGGGTCGAGCCGGCCGTGGACCAGCTGCAGCAGCTGGACCGAGAACTCGATGTCGCGGATGCCGCCGCGCCCGCGCTTGACCTCGCGCTCGGCCAGGCCCTTCCGGGCGATCTCGCTCTCGGCCCGCTCCTTCATGGCCCGCACCGAGCGCAGGTCGTCGGCGCTGAAGTGGCGGGTCCACAGCCGCTCGGTGGCGGCGGCGTGGTAGTGGGCGCCGAGGTCGGGGCGACCGGCGACCGGCCGGGCCTTCAGCAGGGCCTGGAACTCCCACGGCTGGGCCCACTTGTCCCAGTAGGCCTCGTACGAGGCCACGGTGCGGGCCAGCGGCCCGTCGCGGCCCTCCGGGCGCAGGTTGGCGTCGACCCGGAAGCACCGGCGGGCGTTCTCGAGCACCGCGCGAGCCGAGCGAACCATCGCGGTGGGCTCCCCCTCGCCCACGAACATCACGTCGATGTCGCTCGCGTAGTTCAACTCGTCGCCGCCCAACTTCCCCATGCCGATGACCGCGAGGTGATCGGCCTCGGCCAGCGCGGCGGCGCCGTCGAGGACCGCGCGGCCCAGTGCGGCCAGCGCCGCCCCCGTGGCCTCGAGCCCGTCCCGGCCGGTGAGGTCGCGCGCCGCGATGCGCAGGTACTCGAGCTGCTTGCTGGCGACGAGCGCCTCGGGGCGGTCGGCCGCGATGGGGACGCGCCGGTCGAGGTGGGCCAACACGTCGAGGGCCGACGGGTCGGTCTCGAGCAGGCGGGTGAGCGACCGGCTGGCCGAGGTGATCGCCAGCACGGCCTCGAGGAGGGACGGGTCGGCGGCAAGGCGGTCGGCGGCGTCGGGCTGCGCCTCGAGGGTGCGAACCAGGCCCGGGCGGGCCAGGTCGGGCACGGGGCTGGCTTCCACGGCCTCGTCGAACACCCCCTTGTCGAAGACCGCCTCGTCGAACACCCCCTCGCGCATGACGCGAGTCTGCCTCGCTCCCGTCGCACCGGCCCGCCCCCTCGAACTGGCGCCCGATCCTGTTGCTCCGACCACCGGATCAGGCGCCAGTTCCGGAAAGCGCGGGCGAGGCGCGGCCGTAGGCTGGCGCGGTGACGAGTCCTGCTGCCGCCGCCACGACGTTGCGGGTGGCGATGTGCCAGCTGAACCCGGTGGTCGGCGACCTCGAGGGGAACGCCGACAAGGTGCTGGCGATGCTGGCGCGGGCCGAGGCCGAGGGGTGCGGGCTGGCCGTGTTCGGCGAGCTGGTGATCACCGGCTACCCGCCTGAGGACCTGCTGTTGAAGCCCGGCTTCGTGGCCGACAACCGAGCGGCGCTCTCCCGTGTCGCCGCGGCTACGGGCGACTGCGTGGCGCTGGTGGGCTTCGTCGACAGCGTCGAGGGTGATGCCCGGCCCGACGAGCCGGGGGAGCGGGCCCTCTACAACGCCGCCGCCGTGTGTGCCGCCGGCTCGATCGCCGGCGTCTACCGCAAGCGTCTGCTGCCCAACTACGCGGTGTTCGACGAGGAGCGCTACTTCGCCCCCGGCACCGACACGTTGCTGCTCTACGAGGTCGGGGGAGCGAAGGTCGGCGTCACCATCTGCGAGGACGCGTGGAGTGCCAGCGGCCCCATCCCCCGCCTGGCCGCCGGCGGCGCCCAGCTGATCGCCAACCTCAACGGCTCGCCCTACTACCAGGGGCGGCTGGCCGAGCGGGAGAAGATGCTCTCGGGTCGGGCGGCCAGCGCCGACTGCCCGATCGTCTACGTGAACCAGGTGGGTGGCCAGGACGAGCTCGTGTTCGACGGCGGCTCACTCGTGTTCGACGGCGTCGGTGGGCTCGTGACCCGTGCACCGCAGTTCGTCGAGGAGCTGCGGGTGGTCGACCTCGACCTCGCGCCGCGCACGGGCACCGAGCCGTTGTCGACCGTCGCGGTCACCGCTGCTACTGCTCCCGTCAGGCCGTCGCGGCGCCCGGAGCCGGCGCCCGTCCTGGGTGCGGAGGCCGAGGTGTACGAGGCCCTCGTGCTCGGCACCCGCGACTACGTCGAGAAGAACGGCTTCTCCGAGGTGGTGATCGGGCTGTCGGGCGGCATCGACTCGTCGATCGTGGCCGCCATCGCCGCCGACGCGCTGGGCCCCGAGCGCGTCCACGGCGTGCTGATGCCCTCACGGTTCTCCAGCGGGCACTCGGTCACCGACGCCGAAGCGCTCGCCCTCGCGCTCGGCATCGAGCACCGCACCATCCCCATCGAGGCGGCCCATGCCGGCTTCGAGGCGATGCTCGCCGACTCGTTCGCCGGCCGCGCGCCCGACCTCACCGAGGAGAACCTGCAGTCGCGCATCCGCGGCACCGTGCTCATGGCGCTGTCGAACAAGTTCGGGTGGCTGGTGCTCTCGACCAGCAACAAGAGCGAGGCCGCCGTGGGCTACGCCACCCTCTACGGCGACACCGTCGGCGGCTACTCGGTGATCAAGGACGTGCCCAAGCTCCTGGTGTACGACCTGTGCCGCTACCGGAACGAGCGCGCCCGGGAGGCCGGCGCACCGGGCCCGGTGATCCCCGAGCACGTGCTCACGAAGCCACCGTCGGCCGAGTTGCGACCCGACCAGCGGGACGACCAGAGCCTGCCGCCCTACGAGGTGCTGGTGCCCATCCTCGAGGAGTACGTCGAGAAGGACCGCACCGCGGCCCAGCTGGTGGCCGACGGCTTCGACGCCGCCCTCGTGGCCCGGGTGTCCCGCCTGGTGGACAAGGCCGAGTACAAGCGGCGCCAGTCACCCCCCGGCCCCCGGGTCACCCGCAAGGCCTTCGGCAAGGACCGCCGCCTGCCCATCACCAACCGATACCAGGGCTGACCGCAGCGCCGGTGACTGAGGCTGAGGCGAGCGGGAGCGCGCTCGCACGGTGAACGGCGCCGGCGTCGGCCTCCGACGGACCTGGCCCCGGCCCGGTTCTCGCCCTGCGATCCCGACGCCGGCGACGCCTGGCGATCAGACCGGGAGGGTGGCGACCTGGGCGCCCGTGAGGGGGGTGTTCCACAGGCGGATGCGGGCCACGTAGCCGGCGCCCTCCTCGCGGTTGGCGTTGTCGCGGAAGAAGCGGAGCACGTTCTCGGTGCTGATCTTGGCGAGCCCGGTCGTGTCCAGGACGTTGAACTGGAGCGCCCCGTTCACGTAGCCCTTGACGCGGCCGCTGGACGACCGGGTGAGCACGACCGTGGCCGCCACGCCCTGTGCCTGCAACAGGTCGTTGTCGGGCTGGGCGCCGGCCAGGCCGAAGAACGTGATGTCCGCGTCCTGCACGTACAGGCCCGTGTCGGCGTTGGCGGCCGTGTTGGGCTTGAAGTTGAGGAGCCGGGTGAAGGGAGCGACGTCATCGAGGCCGATGGTCATGGCGACCGTGTAGTTGTCGCGGGGGACCACCGACGACACGTTGTCGAGGCGGAGGCCGTTGCCTTCGGGGAACGCCAGCGTCCCGAACAGGGGTGGGCCGTCCCCGACGAAGAAGTTCGACCCGTTGGCGTTGATGTTCCTCAGGTTCGGGGCACCGGCGATCGAGCTGGCCAGCGTGCCCTCGAACCGCCAGTCGGCCCGGGGGGTCGGGATGGTCTCAGGCGCCGCCCCGCGACGAGCGGCCGCGGGGCCGGCGCCCAGTGTGGCCAGCAGTGCCGACGTGAGCAGCACCGCCGCGATCGCGGTGGTGCGACGTGTCCGGTGCCCGTCCTTGGCCATGGTGACCCGCCCCTTGTCGATCGAGGGCGCACTCGCCCTGTGTTCGCCTCATCTTCGCGCGTCGATGCCCGGAGCACCCGTCACGCCGGCGTGTCAGCGACCCGACGACCCAGCGGCGCCAGTCGACCCCGGCTCCCGTGTTCCCCGCACGGACTCGGCAGGGCCGTCGCCCGCCCAGCACCGACCACTGCCCGGCTGAGGTCTGCCGCTCAGGGCGGGGGCGGGGCGCCGCCGTGCTCGGCCAGCCAGGCCCACCACCGGGGCTCGTCGCGAGCGGCGGCGGCGGCGCCGTCCTCGCCGTAGAGGTACGACCACACCGAGACGCCCACCTGCTCGCCGTCGCCCTCGGCGGCCAGGATGGCGGTGCCGGGCGCGGGCTCGTCGAGCAGCAGCGACAGGCGCCAGGACGCGGCATCGAGGACGGTGCCCCCGAGGGGCGGGGCGTCGGTGGACGTGACCCGCACGTGCGTGCCCACCGCCGGCGCCGTGGGCAGGCCCAGGCCCTCGCACAGCGCCGCCCACGTCGCCGTCCGCGGGCCGGGCCACATGGCCATCGGCAGCACGGCCGTCGCGGTCTGGCCGCGGAAGTGCTCGCAGTGCAGTTTGAGGTTGCGCAGGAACAGCTGCCAGCCCTCGGCCATGCCGTCGTACTGGTCGTCCCACGGCTCGCCCGAGCCGAAGCCCGAGTTCACCAGGCGGACGATGCAGGTGCCCCCGTCGCGCGCCTCGACCAGCCACTCGAAGGCCAGTCCGTCGACCCCTTCGCCGCCGTCGAAGACGATCCGGCGTGGGGGCTCCCAGGCCGCGACCCGCCCGGCCACCTGCATCTCGGGGCCCGGCCCGAACGACGCGGTGGCCGCCCCGCCCTCGCGCTCCTCCACGGTGTGGGGCACGTACCACGAGGAGATGCCGGGGCCCGTGGCGATCGCCCGCCACACCTCCTCGGGGGTGCCGGCCACCTCCACCTCGAGCTCGATGACCCGCGGCGTCCCGGAGGGTGCCCGTGCCCCCGAGGCGGGTTCGGCGTCGGGTTCGGCGTCGGCATCGGCGGGCGGGTTGGGTTCGTGGTCGGGCACGTCAGCGCTCCAGGTCGGATGGGTCGGATGGGTCGGATGGGTCGGGCGGGTCGGCTGGGTCGTGGGTCTCGGGTGAGACGGAGGTGTCGAGGGGCTCGGGTGGCTCGGGGCCCGGGCGCGGCATCGGATGGGCGGCCACCAGCACGCGGTGACGTCGCCCCGCGGGCGCGGCCTCGTCGTGGTAGCGGGCCACCAGGGCGCGCACCGACGCGGCCAGCTCGTCGGTGAAGGCCGCCCGCTCCGCCGCGGAGGCGAAGCGCACCTCGGTGTCGATGGCCAGGGTGGCGAGGGGGCGGCCGACCCGCTCGGCGCCACGGGCCAGCGCGCCCACCTCGCGCACCAAGCGGGCCCCGAGGGCGACGAGGTAGCGGGACGACAGGCGATCGGTGCGGGCCGGGTCGGCCCCGCCGGGTCCGAGGGCGGCGGTGGACACGACGTAGGAGCGGGCGGTGGCGACGACGATGCGCTCGGTCAGGCCCCGGCGGGGCCGCTCCTCCACCAGCTCGACGAGGCCGACGGCCTCGAGGGTGCGCAGGTGGTAGTTCACCTTCTGTCGCGACTCGCCCAGGGCGGCCGCCACGGAGGTGGACGAGCCGGGCTCGCGCAGCGTGGCGAGGATGCGGGCCCGGAGCGGGTCGAGGGCGGCGACGGCGGTCGTGGGCTCGTCCAGCACCTCGATGTCGGCCACGCTCACCCGGCCATCCTGCATTCGACAGAACTTCTTGTCAATAGGTGCGAACACCCGGCCCCGGTGGTCGTCGGGCGGCGATCAGGCCGGCAGGTGCGCGACCCACAGGTCCTCGGCCGGCCACTGCCGGGCCCAGTCGGCGGTGACGATGTCGTAGTGCTCGTGCGTGGCGGCGTCGTCCGGCGGGTAGAGCTCGTGCAACGCGTCGACCACGAAGCCGGCGTCGACGAGGAGCCGCACCCAGTCGCCGTGACCAGGGTGGTGCTCCACGCCACCGCCCGGCCAGGTCACCGGGAAGAGGGCGCGCTGGGGGCGCTGCAGCCGATCGGTCGCGTGACCCTCGTGCTCGGGGACGCACAGGCCGACCAGCACGCTGTTGGTGAGGAAGACCAGCCGGCCACCCGGACGCAGCAGGCGGGACGCCTCCCGCAGCCAGCGTCCGGGCTCGCACCACGGCGCCGCGCCGTACTCGCTCACCACCAGGTCGAACCGGCCGGACCGCAACGGAACGGCCGCGCCGTCGCCCTCGACGAGGGGAAACCGCGGGCCCGACCGGTCCTGGCAGCGCCGGGCGGTGGCGAGCTGAGCGGGGCTGAGGTCGACGGCCACGACGTGGGCGCCGGCCCGTGCGAGCCACGCCGACAGGTAGGCCGTGCCGCACCCCAGCTCGACGATCGACGCGCCCTGCACGTCGCCCAACAGCCCGAGCTCGGTCTCGGGGATGCGGAACAGCCCCCAGCTGATCTCGGGCTGCGCCCACATCGACTCGGCGGCGGCGTCGGTGAACTGCTCGTTCACCGCCGACCACACGTCCCGGTTGCGGGCGGCGGCGGGCGCCGGGTGGTCCTCGGTGGGGTCGGTCACCCCCGTAGCGTCTCAGAACGAGCGGTGGGTGCCACATGGCGGTGCGGCTAGCCTGGACAAACCGCGTCACATCCCGACCGATCCCGTCCTTTTGTACCGCAGGAGGTGCACCATCCCCATGGCCGGATGGCCCCATGGCTGAGCCGATCGGGAACCAGGAGGACGCGGCGGCGGTGAGCGCGCTCGAGCAGCAGGCCGAAGATCTCGCCGCGCACCTGCGGCTGGCGCTCGATGCCGCCGGGCTCGGCACCTGGCGATGGGACCTGCGCACCGACGAGGTGATCTGGGACGAGCGCCAGGAGGCCCTGTTCGGGTTCGCCCCGGGGACCTTCGACGGCAGCTTCGCCGCCTACGCCGCCGCCCTGCACCCCGAGGACCGCGAGCCCTCGCTGGCGACGGTCGACGCCGCCATGGCCTCCGGTGAGCCGTACCGGGTCGAGCACCGGGTGCTGTGGCCGGACGGGACGGTGCGCTGGATCGCGGGCGCGGGCCGGGCCACCTTCGACGCCGCCGGCGCTGTCACCGGGGCCATCGGCTGCAGCATGGACATCACCGAGCGCATGGCGCGCCAGATCGACCGCGACGCGATGGCCGCCGCGGCGCTCGCCGCCGCCGAGCAGGAGCGCATCCACCGGGAGCGCCTCGAGTTGCTCTCCGGCGTGAACGACGCCCTCGCCCGGGCCGACGACCGGCGCCAGATCATGGCCGGCGTGGTGCGGGCGGTGGTGCCCCGCCTCGCCGACTGGTGCTCGATCCACGTCCTGCCCCACCCGGGCGCCGATGTCCCCGATGTCGAGACCTACCACCTCGACCCGGACATGGTGGAGTACGCGCAGGCGTTGGCCGAACGCCATCCCTACGATCCCGGCGCCCCGACCGGTGTGCCCAACATCATCCGCACCGGCCGACCCGAGTTCTATCCCCACATCGACGATCGGCTGCTCGACGACGTGGGCCTGGACGACGAGGCCCGCGACCTCGTGCACGGCCTCGCGCTGCGCAGCGCGGTCGGCGTGCCGCTGGTCAAGCGCGGCCGAGTCGTGGGTGCCCTCCTGCTGGTCATGACCCACTCGCGCCGCGAGTACACCGAGGACGACCTGGCCCTCGCCGAGGTGGTCGCCGGGCGGGTGGCGTCCAGCCTGGAGAACCGCCGCCTGTCCGAGCAGCAGCATCGCATCGCCACCACCCTGCAGCAGAGCCTGCTGCCCGACCGTCTCCCGTCGATCCCCGGCATGGAGGTGGCGGTGCGCTACTGGGCCGCGGGCGAGGGCACCGAGGTCGGTGGGGACTTCTACGACCTGTTCCCCGTGTCCGACAGCAGGTGGTCGGCGGTGGTCGGCGACGTGTGCGGCACGGGGCCGACCGCGGCCGCGCTCACCGGGCTGGCCCGCCACAACATCCGCCAGTCGGCGTGGCGCGGCGACGACCCCGCCACCGTCCTGCGATGGCTGAACCGGGCCATGCTCGAAGCCACCCAGGACGGGTTCCTCACCGCGGCCTACCTCGACGTCTCCGGGTGCGACCAGGGGTTCGCCCTCGACGTCGCCGCCGCCGGCCATCCCTTGCCGATCCTCGTCGGCGCCGACGGTGCGGCGCGCTTCGTCGGCGAGCCCGGGACGCTGGTCGGGGCGTTCGAGGCGATCACGGTGAACCCCGTCTCGGTGCTCCTGGAGCCCGGCGACACCCTCGTCCTCTACACCGACGGCGTCACCGATGTGGCACCGCCCCACGACCTGGACGACGTGAGCGTGCTCCGGCTGGTCGAGCGCAGCGTGGCCGGGTCGGTCGATGCGGAGGGCACCGCCGACCGCATCCACGCCGCGCTGGCCGAGATCCTCCCGATCGATCGTCGTGAGGACGACATCGCCCTGCTCGTCCTGCGGGCCCACCCGACCGGCTGACGGGCACATCGGGCCGGCGCCGGCGCGCCGATCGGGTCAGCGGGGTCAGTCGATGCCGAAGCGCCCGAGTCCGTAGGCGGCGATGGCGTTGTCGCGGAGCACCTTGCGGCACTCCCCGGAATCCATGCCCGCGGCCACGAACAGCTCGTGGGCCACCTTGCGGGAGTGGGGGAAGGTGCCGTCGGAGTGTGGGTAGTCGGTCTCGAAGAGGATCATGTCGACGCCCACGTCGTCGCGGCACTTGAGGCCGTGGAGGTCGTCGAACACGCAGCCGTAGACCCGGCCCTTCACCTGCTCGCTGGGGAGCACGGGACCGCCCACGCCGCCGCGGCCGTCGGCCCAGACCGCGTCCATGCGCTCGAGCTGGAACGGCATCCACCCCACCTGGCTCTCCGCGTAGGCGATCTTGAGGTCGGCGAAGCGCTCGAGGGTGCCCGAGAACACCCAGTCGGCCAGCGAGCCCTGGGCGTTCTGGGCGTACAGCGACATCGACGTGGCGAGCGGGGCGTCGGGCGAGGTGGACGGCATCGACGACGACGAGCCGATGTGCATCGACACGGTGGTGTCGGTCTCCTCGGCCGCGGCCCAGAGCACGTCCCACGCTCCGGTGTACATCGAGGGGACACCCAGCTTCGACGGGTTCTCGCTGAAGGCGATGGCGTGGCTGCCCTTGTCGGCGCACCGGCGCAGCTCGTCGGCGGCGAGCTGCGGGTCCCAGAGCGGCACGAGGGTGAGCGGGATCAGGCGGCCCTGGCCGGCGCCGGCACACCACTCGTCGATCATCCAGTCGTTGTAGATGCGCAGGCACGCCAACGCGAGGTCCTTGTCCTCGCGCTCGAGGAAGCCCTGGCCGGCGAACCGGGGGAAGATGTTGGGGTAGTTGATGGCGGCCTGGACGTGGTTGAGGTCCATGTCGGCGAGGCGCTCACCCTGGTCGTAGGTGCCGGGGCGGAAGTCCTCGTAGGTGGCGGGCACGTTGCGCTGCTCGTCGCGGGGCATGCCCGCCGGGGCATGGAGCAGGCCCGTGGGGGTGACCAGATCGTCGAAGAGCCAGAGGTCGCACCAGTCGCCGTCGGGGACGTCACGGGAGAAGCCGTAGTGGCCACCGGTGAACTCCAGCTTGACCCGTTCGGTGACCACCTTCGGGCCCCGGTCCCGCAGGGACGGGGGGAGCTCCCGCTGCCAGAGGTCCTTGGGCTCCATCACGTGGTCGTCGACGGAGATGATGAGCGGGAGGTCGGCTTCCGCGGGGGTCGTGGCCATGGGGTTCATCCTTGTTCAGGGCGGGCGCTGAAGACCGCACGCAGGTCCTCGAGACCGGCGGGCAGGTCGATGGGCGGGTCGGGCAGCACGGTGACGCCGTGCTCGGCGAGCGCCGCGGCGAGGGCTTCGGGCTCGTCGCTCCACGAGCGGGGATCGCCCAGCATCACCTCGTAGAGCTCGACGCCGTCGAGGCCGGCGACGAAGGGCCCGAAGGATGCGCCGAGGGGCAGCTCGAGGTGGTCGCCGGGGACGAGCTCGACGCCGTCGCAGGTGAACGAGCCGGCCAGCACCTGGAGGGTGTGGGGGCTGTGGTGGCCGTGGCGGCGCACGATCATGCCGGGGTCCCAACGGGCCTGCAGGGCGAGGTAGAGAGGGTCGACCGAGAAGGCGACCCAGCGCTCCCACACGTGGGACTCGGAGCCGTCGGCGTTGCACTGGCTGCGCACCGCGAACCAGGGGACCGAGTCGTCGTCGTGGCGCACGAGACGATGCTCCAGGCCCGGGACACGCGGCGAGGGGGGAGCGCCCATGTCCGCAACCTACCCGGCAGGTGGTGGCCGGGATCCCCCGGGCGGGGTCGACGCTGCCGGTTCGCGCTCGTCGCGGTGCTTGATCGGGTCGGGCGTCGGTGTCTCGGGCGGGCGGGCGCCGTGCTCCTGGTGCCGAGCTACTCGCTGCGCAGCGTGGTGGCAGGGTGGGTGCGGGCGGCGGTGCGGGCCGGGAGGGCGGCGATGACGTTGGCGCCCAGGAACACGACCAGGGCCAGCGCGCCGAGTGCGACCATCGGCGTCACCGCCGGCACCGAGGTGCCGATCGACTCCATGATCAGGGCCCACACGGTGCGGCCCGCGGCGATGCCCAGCGGCAGGCCGATGATCAGTGCGACGACGGCGATGGTGGTGGCCTGCCAGGCCACCGTCGCGGCGATCTGGCGGGGGCGGAAGCCGAGGGTGGCGAAGGTGGCGAGGTCGCGACGGCGCCGGCGGACGCAGGTGACGAGGGTGTTGGCCAGGGTGCCGAGGGCGAGGAGGCCGACGGTGGCGGCGAGCAGCGCCGGGAGACCCTGCACCCGACGCAGGTTCTCGACGTCGGCGGGCGAGCGGGGGGTGACCACCGAGTCACCGAAGTCCTCGCGGAGCGAGGCGATGCCGTTGGCGGGGTCGACGCCGTCGGCGAAGTCCACCAGGAACTGCTGGGCCACGGTCGCGTCGCCCTGCGGGCCGTACACCGAGCGCAGGCCGTCCAGGGTCATCAACCCGCCGTCGCCCAGGGTGAGGCTGTCGTTGATGCTGGCGGGCAGGATCACGGTGCCCACGATGGTGGCCTCCACGGGGTCGCCGCCCGCGTCCGAGGTGAGCTCGACGGTGTCGCCGATCTGCTTGTGGAGGTCGGCCAGGGTGGTGCGTCCGAGCGCGATCTCGTCGTCGGCGTCGGGGCGCCGGCCCGAGATGACGGGTGGCCCGACCGACGTGTCACCCGGGCCGAGCGCGGCGACGTACGCGGTGGCGCCGTCGACGCGCATCGCCTCGTTGTTCTCACCCACGTAGGCGCCGACCATGGGGTTGGCCTCGAGCCGCGCCGCACCGTCGTCCACGCTGGCCTGCTGCGAGTAGTTCCCCACGACCACGTCCCAGGTCCAGCCCTGGAGGCCGGGGGTGTCGATGAGCCGGTCGAGGCTGACGGAGAAGGTGAGCACGGCCGCGACCACGAACACCCCGCTCGCCCCCGCCAGCAGGGCGCTCACGACGGGCACGGCCGTACGCCCCCGGCCCCGCTCGAGGGCGAGCCGCACGCCGGCCACTGTGGTCACCCCCGCCCCGGCCGCGGCCAGGCGGGCCCCCGCCACCGACGGGCGGTCCCGGCGGACGATCTCGGTTTCCCGTTCGGCTGATCGGCTGGTCCGCCACGCCACGATGCCGCTCCAGGCCATGACCAGCGCGGCGACGAGCGCAGCACCGGGCAGGAGCACGACCGGGTCGACGTCGAGCCCGGGGTGCAACTCGGCGCGCCGGGCCAGGCCGACGGGGGCAAAGGGCGAGCACGCCACGGCGACCACGACGGCGACCGCGGCGCCGGCGACGGCCAGGATCACGGTCCGGGGGAGGATGACCGCGGCCCGCTGCTGGCGGGCGAAGCCGGCGGCCCGCAACGCCTCGCCGTCGTCGAGGCGCAGGGTCACCTGACGGCCGATCGCCTGGCCCACCAGGGCGATGCCGGCCACCGCGAGGACCACGGCGAACAACAGCAGGGCGTTGGCCTCGAAGTCGACGGCGCGGCCGATCGAGTCGATCACCGTCTGGTCGTCGTTGCTGGGCTCGACGAAGAACTGGTCCGGCGAGATGGCCGCCACCGCCTCGCCGAGCTGCTCGGTCGTCACCCCCGGGCGAAGGCGGCCGATGGCCCCACCGCCGTAGGAGGCCACGTCGCCGTCGAGGGCGTCCCAGAACGCCGGCGTGAGCAGCAGCGACCAGGTGTCGCTGCCGAACACCGTCCCCTGCTGGTCCTGCGCGCCGCTCTGCAGGTCGTGCGGCTGGCGTTCGATGCCGGTGACCGTCATCGTGAAGTCGGTGCCGTCCGGATCGGCCCGCATCTGGCCGCCCCCCGCCGCCTCCAAGCGGTCGGCCGTGATGCTGCGCAGTGCGAAGGTGTCGCCCACACCGATGCCGAACGCGTTGGCGAAGGCCTCGTTGATCACCGCGTCGGTCGGCGAGCTCGGGTCGGGTGGGTGCCCGTCGACGATGATCGGCCGGGAGAAGCCGAGCGGGAACGAGCCCTCGCGCAGCGCGTTCGCGACCATCACCGAGTAGTTCTGGCCCGGTGGTCGCACGCTCACCACCGCGGCGGCGAGCACCGCCGCCGCCTCCCACTCGGGGAGCGCGGTCACCTCGCCGATGAGTCGATCCTGCTCGGCCTGGGGCAGCGTGGGGTCGACGTAGACCGCGGCGTCGGGCGCCCGGTTGTACTCGAGGAATTCGGGCAGGGCGTCGCGGGTGCGAATGGACCCGGCGGCCGCGGCCAGGGCCGCTCCGCCGGCGAAGCCCACGAGGGCGACGAGCGCGACCGTGCCCCACACACCGCGGCGGAGGTCCGCCCGCGCTCGGTACCAGACCGCTCCCATCGCGCCGATGCTCCCACGAGTGTTGGTCGGTGCCGAGTGCGGTGGCAGGCGTCACCGTGGTGGTGCTGGCATCACCGTCCCCCGCCGGTCAGCCGGGTGAGCTGCGTCAGCCGGGTGTTCCGCTGGGGTCAGCCCGCGGGCTGTTCGGTGGTGCCGACCTCCGTGCGTGGCCGGGTCCTTGGCGCGGTGCTGTACACGGCCATGGCGCAGTCCACGATGGTGCGTCGCACCGCCGGGTCGTCGATGTCGATCAGGTCACCCGGCGTGTAGGCCGGCCGGAGCATCGCCCCGAGGGCGGCGAAGGCCCGAACGGCGGCATGCGGGTCGTCCTGGCTGGTGGTGGCCAGGTTCGCCAAGCGCACACCTCGTCCGCTGATCTGGCCCTCGCCGTCGAGGCGATGGCGGATGCCGGCGTCGAAGGCGATGATCGCGCTGGCGTCCGGGTGGTCGCAGATGAGGTCGACGAGCTCGACGAGGAGGGGCCGGCGGGTTCGTGGGGTGAGGCGGCCGGCGGCCTCACGGCGATCGAGCAGGTCGTCGATCGCCTTCATCAGCGGCTCGATCACCTCGCCGAGCAGGGCGTCCTTCGACTCGAAGTGGTGCAGGACCGCGGATCTCGTTATCCCGAGCTTCGACGCGATCTCGCCCAGCGTGGCCGTCTCGTACCCCTTCTCGCGGAAGGTGCTCGCCGCGGTGGCGATGATGGCGTCCCGGGTCTCGGCACCACTCCGATCAGCGCATGCGGGCAAACCGCCTCATCCTCCCTGTGCCATCCCCAGCACGCCTCGCTCGCTCACGGCCAGTGTGGCAGATCGCGCGCCATGTGGTGCCGGGACCGACTGCGCAGTCAGCGCTCGCTGACCAGCGGGTCAGCCGGGGGGACTGGGCCGACTGACTCATCAGTAAGCCAAGTTCTAAATACCCGGAGTACGCGACCCGATGGTTACACGTCGGCGAACAGCCGGCGCCCCCATCAGACAAGGGAGAAACGCCCATGCGTGTACGTACCCGGAACAAGATGGCCGCCGCGGTCATCGCCCTCACCGTGGTGTTGACCGCCGGCCTCGCCGTCGCCCTGTGGTCGGCGAACGGCACCGGCAGCGGCAACGCCCGGGCCCTCACCGCCCAGACCGTCACCGTGAACGCCACCACAGGCACCGCCGACCTGTACCCCGGGTTCACCGGGGGTGACGTGCACTTCACCCTCACCAACACCAACCCGTACCCCGTCACCTTCGACGCGATGACGCCTGGCGCCATCACCTCGTCGGCGCCGGGTGCCTGCCCCGCCTCGAACGTGAGCGCGGCGTCGGCGACGGGACTCTCGTTGCCCGTGGCCGCCAACGCCACCAGTGGCGCCCAGTCGATCTCGAACGTCGTCACCATGGCGGCGGGCGCGCCCGACGGGTGCCAGGGCGTGACCTTCACCATCGCGCTCACCCTCACGGGATCGCAGTCCTGACCTGATCAGCCGGGCCCGGTACCCGCGGGCCCGTTGATCCGACGCCGATGGGCATCTCCCCGCGCCGTGGCCGCCAGCTCCTCGCCAGAGGAGGGGCGGCCGCGGCGCTCGGGCTGCTGTTCGGCCTGCTGGGTGCCCTCGCGGTCGGCCCGCACGACTCGTGGGCGTCCTGGTTGGCGCAGGCCACAGGAACGGGCATGGTCAGCGGTGAGAGCGTCCCGCAGGGCGACATCCCGTTCGCGGTCGTGAGTGGGCGGGACGTCGCAGTGAGCTGGGACCAGGCCGAACTGACGAGCGGGGGGCCGGTGCAGGGCTACCGCCTGCAGCGCTACCCGTACGACAGCACCACCCCGGCGGCGATGACCACCACCTGCACCGGCGTGGTCAACGCGTTGCAGTGCACGGAGACCGGCGTGCCGCCCGGGATCTGGCGGTACACGGTCCTGCCGGTGCAGGGCGGCTGGTCGGGCACCGAGAGCCCGTTCGGCGCGGCGGTCACGGTGGGTGACCCGTCGCTGAGCTTCTCGTCGTCCACGACCATCCCCGCCGCCAGCCTGCCGGCGGTGCTGAGCGGCACGATCACCAATTACCTGTCCTTCGAAGGGCTGAGCTTCCACCTCGACAGCCCCACGGGCACCAGCCTGTCGGGCTCGCCCGCGAACGCGGGAGCGACGGGCGCGACCACCGTCGCGGTGACGATCCCGGCCGGCACGAGCGATGCACCCCACAGCGTCTTCGTGGTGGGAGCAGGGGGCAGTGTGGCCAGCGCCGCCGTCACCGTCGTGGACCCGCCGGCGCTCACCTCGCTGCAGATGTTCGACAACGACAAGAACGGCAGGATCGACAGTGTCGTGGCCAACTTCTCGGAGGCGCTGGCGACGCCGTACACGGCGGGCACATCGGGGTGGACCGTCGCCAACGCACCCTCGGGGGCCACGCTGGCCTCGGTGTCGGTGGCCGGCACCGCCGCCACCCTCGCCTTCACCGAGGGGACGGGTGCAGCCGACACCGCGGTGGGCTCGTTCTCGGTGGCGCTGGCGGCCACCAGCGGCGGCATCCGCGACGCCAACGGGCACCGGTCGTCGTTCGCGGCCACTGCGCCCGCCGACAAGGCGGCCCCCGCCCTCACCGGAGGGGGACCGTCGATGGTCGACGCCAACGCCAACGGGAAGGTCGATCGGGTCACACTGGCATGGTCGGAGCCCATCGCGGCCTACTCGGCCGGCCTGGCGCCCTGGACGCTCGCCAACGTGCCGTCCGCGGGCACGTTGTCGTCCGTGACGGCCACGACCGGCGGCACGACCACGACGTTGACGATCACCGAAGGGGCGGGTGCGGTGAACACCGCGGTGGGCTCGTTCACCGTGGCCATGGGGTCGAGCGCCACGGGCATCCGGGACGCGGCCGGCAACCAGTCCTCGTTCGCCGCCCGCGCGCCCGCGGACGCGGCTCCCCCCGTCCGGGTCAGCCAGCGGGGCGTCGACGCCGACGGCAACGGCAAGTTCGACCGCGTCGATGTGGCGTTCTCGGAGGCACTCGGGGTGTACTCGCCCAGCACGACGCCGTGGACGATGGCCGGTCCGCCGACCGGTTCGTCCCTGGCGTCGGTGTCGATCGGTGGGGCGACGGCGTCGTTGAACCTGGTCGAGAGCACCGCGAAGAACACCGCGGTGGGCTCGTGGACCATCGCGCTGGCCGCCGCGGCCGCCGGCGTCGTGGACACCGCCGGCAACCAGGCTGCCTACGCCGCGGTCGCGGTGACCGACGCCGCGGCGCCGGTGCTGACCGCGGCCCCTTCGATGGTCGACAACAACGCGAACGGGAAGGTGGACCGGGCCACGATGGTGTGGTCGGAGGCCATCGCCGCCTACTCGGCGGGGGTCACACCGTGGACCCTGGCCAACGTGCCGTCCGGCGGCACCCTCTCGTCGGTGACGGCCACCACCGGTGGTACGACCACGACACTGACGATCACCGAAGGGGCCGGCGCGGCGAACACCGCGGTGGGGTCGTTCACCGTGGCGATGGCGTCGAGCGCCACCGGCATCCGGGACGCGGCGGGCAACCAGGCGTCGTTCACCGCGACCACCCCCGTCGATGCGGCCAAGCCCATCCGGGTGAGCCAGCGGGGCGTCGACGCGAACCTGAACGCCAAGTTCGACCGCGTCGACGTGGTGTTCTCCGAGCCGCTCGGCAGCTACACCCCGAGCACGACGCCGTGGACCATGGCCAGTGCCCCCGCCGGGGTGTCGCTGTCGACGGTGTCGATCGCCGGCTCGACGGCCTCACTCGGCCTGACGGAGGGGACCGCGGTCACGACCGCGGTCGGCTCGTGGACCGTCGCCCTGGCCGCCAGTGCCGCGGGCGTGGCCGACCCGGCCGGCAACCAGGCGTCCTACTCGGCGGTGGCGGTCACCGATGCGGCCGCGCCCCTACTCGTCACCATGACGATGCAGGACGTGACGAGCGGTGACGGCGTGGTCGACCGGGTGACCGTCCTGTTCTCCGAGGCCCTCACCACCTACAGCGCCGGCCTGACCCCGTGGACGCTGGCCAACGTGCCGTCGGGCAGCAGCCTGAGCGCCGCGACCCGGAGCGGCTCGACCATGACGCTCACCCTCGCCTCGCCGACCGGCCCGGGAGACACGAGCGTGGGTGCGTTCACCGTCGCCCTGGCCGCCAGCGCCTCCGGGGTGCGGGACACGGCAGGGAACCTCAGCTCGTTCGCCGCCACCGCTCCCACGGACGGGGCCGGTCCCGCGGTGCTGAGCCTGTCGAGCGCGGGCGGCGCCGTCGCCGGACGCATCGCCCCCGGCGACTCGCTCTCGGTGCTGCTGAGCGAGCCCCTGGGCGCCTCGGTGGCGCTGCCGGGCACCACCACCGTGACCATGGTGGACCCCTCCGGTGGCGGCTCCGACACGATCGCAGTCCCCGGCCTGTTCAACGGGGCCCGCTCGACCGGCTCGAACAGCTACGTCGGCACCAACAACACCTCGGCGGCCTTCGCGGCATCACCGATGACGGTCAGCGCCGACCGGCGCACCATCACGGTGACGGTCGGCCCGTCGTGCTCGGGCACGGGCTGCGCCTCACTCGGCACCGCCGCCGCGGCAGGTGTGTCGGTGCTGCTCGCCCCGACCCTGGTCGACAGCGGCGGCGTCGTGCCCACCACGATCGCCCGCACCATCAGCGCGGCGCTGTTCTGAGGCTCGAGCCGCGCCGAGACGGCCTGCCCACCGCACGCGAGCCGCCGGGCGAGTCAGCCGTCGACGAGCGCTCGCCGGGTGACAGGAACCCGCTCGCCGGCGCCCACGCCCGTCCGCTCGTAGCAGCGTGGCCGCCCGAGGTGCTCGACCATCACGTCGTCGGTGCGCGCCCCGGTCGGCTCGCCAGGCGACCGCCAAGGCGACCGCGGGTTCTTTGCTGAGGCCGCCGTCAGGGGTTGGGCCCTGACGGAGTGAGGCGAGTCGGCGTCGGCGAGGAGGGCCTGCCCGGATCGGACGGCGACCGCGTGAGCACCGGGAGCAGCGCCTGCGCGACCTCGCGTGGCCGTTCCTCGTGGGAGAAGAGCCCGGCGCCCTCGACCACGTGCAGGTCGGCGCAGGGGAAGGTGCCCACCATGTCCCGGGCCCGTTCGACGGGGAAGAACGGGTCCTGGTCGCCCCACACCAGTTGCACCGGGACCTCGATCCGGCGGTGGACTGCGGCCAGGTCGCGGATGTGCTGGACGTCGAAGCTGCGGAGGAGGCGCGCGGCGGCGTCCAGGTGGGCCGGTGACGTGTGCAGGGGCTGCAGGAAGAACTCGTCGAACTCGCCGTCGAGCAGCCTCGCATCAGCGAAGGCGTCGCCGAGGACGAACCGGTTCCGCCGGAGTCGGGGCCGGCCGGCGATCCAGCCGAGCGCGCCTCGGAAGCCCGGGAGGTGACGAGCCAGCAGGAACTGCTTGAACCGGGCGCTGATCCGCGGCTGCTCGGTGTTGATGAGACCCACTGCCCGGACGCGCGGGTCGCCGGCGACCGCGTGCCTCGTGATGAGCCCACCGCTGTCGTGGCCCACGACGGCGACGTCGTGGAGGTCCAGCAGGTCGAGGACGCGACGCACCGTGTCGATGTGCCGGTCGACGGTCAGGCTCGTGTCGGAGGTGAAGCGGCTGGCGCCGGCGCCAGGCAGGTCGATCACGTGGCAGGTGACGTGGTGGACCAGATGCGGCAGGAGCGTGCGGAACGTCGCACCGCTCACCGGCCACCCGTGGACGAACAGCACGTCGGGTCCGCGGCCGACCTGTCGATGCGCGACCTCGCCGGCGCCGACGTCGAGGAAGCGGCCAGGGGGGCGGCGGAACAGGTCGGCGGCGTCCGCGGCGGTGAGGGTGGACATCGGGGTCTCCCATGGTTCGACGGCAGTTTGTAGTGATCGCTACGAAAACCGTACTTGTAGCGACAACTACAATCAAGGGGCCATGGGTCACAAGCACTCGAAGGAGGAGATCCTGGCCGGGGCGCTGGACGTGGCCTTCGAGCACGGACTGAGCCAGCTGACCTACGGACGGGTGGGCAAGCGGCTCGGGATGGACGACCGGACCGTCGTGTACTACTTCCCGTCGAAGGAGGACCTGGTCACGGAGGTGCTGCTGGCCATCGGCCTGCAGCTCCAGGAGACGCTGGCCGTGGCCTTCGCCGGGCCCGCCGCCGACCACGTCGACCTGTTGCGTGCCGCCTGGCCGGTGCTGGCCGACGAGCGCGCCGATCCGATGTTCGCCCTGTTCTTCGAGGCCAACGGGCTCGCCGCCGCCGGGCGCGCACCGTATGACTCGCTGGTGCCGCTGCTGGTCGACGGCTGGATCGCATGGGTGGCGGCGTTCCTCGAGGGGTCGGCCGACGAACGGCGAGTCGAAGCCGAGACGGCACTGGCCGTCGTCGACGGTCTGCTGTTGCTCCGCCAGCTCGGCGGCGCCGAGGCGGCTGACCGAGCCGCCCGCCGCCTGGGCGTGATCACCCGTCGCTCGACGACCAGGGGCTGACCAGACGATGGACGCGTGCCCGGCCTACCGGCGGGGTGGCGTGGCGAGGTGACTCAGTCGAGAAGCTCGAGATCACGGCGACTCCGGGCGGCCAGGTCGACGGCTCCGATCCTGTCCTCGAGGGCGCTGGCGTCTTCGAGACGGCGGCGGGCGATGTCCACATCACCGACCGCGGTCGCGCAACGGGCGAGATAGCGGTCGACCGCCCCTTCGCACGAGGTTCCCGAGGCGACGACGACCAGCGTTCCGGCGAAGGGGGCCAACTCGGGGAGCAGTGCGTCGATGATGCCGCTCTCTCCGAGCAGTGCGGCCGCGGCCGCGGCCAGCGCCAGCGTGGCCACCCGGCTCCAGTCGCGCCGGACGCGGCTGAAGGCGTCCGCCGCCACGGCCCGCAGTCCCGCCCGCGCCGCCTCGTCTCGACCGGACTCGGCGTCGGCGAGGGCCAGCATCGCCTGCCAGGGGGTGGGTCCCGGGTGGCGTTCGACCATCGCCCGCAAGGCGTCGCAGAGCTCATCGCCCCGACCGGCCGCCCGGAAGATCGCGTAGGTCTGCGCGGCGTGCCCCGTGCTGAAATTGGGCGCGTCGGCTGCCAGCTGAACGGCCCGGTCGGCCTCGTCCTGGGCCCGGTCGTACTCGCCGTGCAGGAGGTGCAGCAGCGCGGACCACTGATGGGCCTGCGCCACGCTCAGCCGGCGTTCCTCCCGCTCGCCCAGTTGCTCGAGACGGTCGCGGGTCGCGGTGAACCCGTCCACGTCGCCGAGCTCGAGTTGGGGCACGCCGAGCAGCTCCAGGCCGTCGAGGACGATGTCGTTGCGCCCGGCCCCGTGGCCGACGGAGAGGAGCGCCTCCGCGAGCTCGACGCGCGTCACAGGGTGAGCCGTCCCCCACAGGCACAGGCTGCGCGTGGCCAGCACCATGCTGGACACGTCCGGCTCGTCGCTTCGCCAGCCGACCTCGAGTGCTTCTGCGGACGCAGCGAGCGCACCCGCGTGGTCGCCGACGAGGTTGTGGTCGATGGCCAGCGCTCCCAGGACGACGGCTCGCAGGTCGGGAGGGGGTTCCTCGGCGAGCACGGCGGTCCAGAGGGCCTGGGCCGAGGGATCGGGTGCGCCCACCTTGGTCATGTGGGCGTAGCCACGGGCCGCCCTCCGGAGGGCATCCTGATCATGCAGGGCGACGGCAAGGGAGGCCGCTTCGCGGAACAGCGGGCGTGCATCCTGACGAGCCAGTGCCCGTAGCTGTGCGTCGCCGCCCGCCAGTAGTGCGTCGAGGCGATCGTGGGCACGGTCAGGGTCGGCGTCCAGTGCCGCCGCGGCCGCCGACCAGAACTGCGCCGCCTCGTCCCACGCTCGGCCGGCGACAGCCCGCTGCGCCGCGTCCAGCGCCGCGGCCACTGCCTGTGCCCGGCCACCAGCCGGTAGGCCGGCGAGACGGTGGCGGGCGCGCACCGCGGGGGGTGCCGTGGTGGCCTCGATCGCGTCGGCAACAGCGCGGTGCAACACGGCTCGCCGGTTCGCCCCGAGCGATGTGTAGACGACGTCCTGAACGAGATCGTGGGTGAACGTCCATCCGCCCTGCACGGAGCGCTCCCGCCAGACGCGGGCGTCGACCGCGGGGTGGGCGAGCGCGACCACCTCGCCCTCGCTGCGTCCCGCGGCACCGGCCACGACCTCGAGGTCGACCTCCCGGCCGAGGACCGACCCCACCTCGACGAGCTCCAAGGTGGCCGCCGGGAGCCTGGAGAGGTGCTCAGCGACGACGTGGCCGGCCACGAGGGCGAGCTGGTCCGACCGGAGCACGGTCTCCAACCGTTCGACGAGCGGACCGTCTTGCGCGGCGACCGCTCGAAGGACCTCGACGATGGCCCACGGGTTCCCGTCGGTGTGGCGTCGGAGCTCCTCCGCCCACCGCGGTTCGGGCGTCCCGACGGTCCGGGTGGCCAGATCGGCCACCGCACCGGCATCCAGGCCGTCGAGGGGCAGCGTCCGGACGGTCGCGTCGCGGGCCAGCAGGAACAGCGCCCGCTCGCACTCCGCGTGCCCGGGGCGATGGGTGACCACGACGAGCATCGGTCCGCACCCCGGGGGCCTGGCCAGGTGACGGAGCAGCAGCAGGTCGCTGGGTTGGGCCCAGTGGAGGTCCTCGAGCACCAACAGGATCGGTTCCTCCGCCGTGACCTCGGACAACCAGCTCCTGATCGTCTCGAAGCGGTCCCAACGCGTCGGTCTCGGGGACTCGAGGAAGAGCGCGTCCAACCCGTCAGCGCCGCGGGCGAGCCCGCCGGTGGCCAACGCCTCGACGAACGGTCGATACGGATCGGCGGGTCCGTCGTCGCACTGTCCGGCGAGGCAGGGGTGCCCCGCCTCGGCGAGGGCGGTCGCGAACGTGCGCACGAGGCGTGATTTGCCGATGCCGGGATCGCCGATCACATCGGCGACGACCGTGTGCCCTGCGCGGGCCACGTCCCACGCGTCGCGCAGGAGGTCGAGATCAGCGGTCCGGCCGACGAACGGGGCCTCGTCGGGACGCGCCGCGAGCGTCGGGACGAGGTCTGTGGAACGCGCCACCCGCCGGTTGGCAAGACGCAGTTGGGCGAGCGCGCCCGATCCGAGCACGCGTCCCAGGGCATCGAGCGTGCCTGTCCGGGCCCGTGGGTGCACCCCCCGTTCGAGGTCGCTGACCGCCCGGGTGCTCACTCCCGCCTCCTGGGCCAACCGCTCCTGGCTCAGGTTGGCGGCGAGGCGCAACCTCTTCAACGTGCTCGCGAGGGGCCCCGCCGGCCCTCGCGAGACGCTCACCGCGGTTCGGAGATGTGGGAGAGATGTCGGTGCGGTTCGTGGCTCATCGGCGACTCCGTTGCGAGCATTCCCCTGGTCCGGAACGAACGGGCGTGGTCCACCGGAGACAGTAGGACACCGACGTGTGACGGGGAGGTTGCAGTGGTGAACGATGCGAGGAGCGCCGGCGCGTGCCGCCGAGGTCGGGGGGCGCCCGTGTCGGGCCGCATGGTGTTGCTGCTGTGCGCCTTGGCTCTGCTGCTGATCGGTGCCGCGGAATGCAGCAGCGACGGCGGTGACGGGACGCGGCCGATCGGACCACGACGACCGCGGACACCGAGGCCACCACGACGACCACGGCACTCTCGAACATCGCGTGCACGGTCGACGACCAGACCTTCTCGGCGTTCTTCGGCATCGACGAGACGACCCACGCCCCCGAGGACCTCGACGTCGACGATCACCGATGCGTCGTGACGCGGCCCTGATGCCTGGCGGTCGGGACTGCCTTCGCGGCGCGGGAACCGTGAACCGGATGGCTCGCCGGGCGCGTCCCGCCGGCGCGCCGCCGCACCGACCGCAGTTCGTTCGGACATCACGGATCCCGCCGTTGACCGACATCTCCGTGGCTCGTGTCGTCGCGGGCGCGGCGCGGGGGTGGGCGAGATGAGGGGGAGCCGCGTGACCGGCCGGGCACGCGTCAGCCCTGTCCGGTCAGCGTCGGCCGCACTCGCCATGGTGCTCACCGCCGTGATGACCGTTGTCGCCGGCGGCGTCTCCCCGGCCTCGGCCGGCCAGCCGTCGAACGGCGACATCGTGTTCCGGCGCTGTGCGCCCGCCGCCCCGGATTGCTACACGTACTCGATCAACGCCGACGGCACCGACCTCCACAAGCTGCACGTGGACGAGTGGCAGTGGTCGGACCTGTCGGAGGACGGCGCCCGCATCCTGTTCCAGCTCTCGGCGGCGCCCTCCACCCTCTTGGTCATGGACGCCGACGGCACCGATGTCGTGCCGGTGGCGTCCGGCGGCACGTTCGGCGTCCCCACGTGGTCGCCGGATGCCTCCAAGATCGCGTTCACCCGCCTCGATGGCGTGTGCAACTTCGCCCCGGACCTCTGGGTCATGGACGCGGACGGCACCAACGCCACCAACCTCATGCCGGGCTGCGTCAACAACGGCACGTTGGCCTTCGGCAGCGTCATCAGCTGGTCCCCCGATGGCACCCAGTTGGCCTTCCGGGGCGAGACGGGCGGCACCGGGGGCCTCATCGTGATGGACGCCGACGGCACCGATCCGCACGTGATCGTCAGTTTCAGCTCCAACCCGAACGTGATCAACCCCGACAACCCGTCGTGGTCCCCCGACGGCACCAAGATCCTCTTCGACGGCGCCGACGCCACCCCGGATCCGGGCCAGCAGACGTCCGGTGACCTCTGGACCACCAACCTCACCGGCACGGTGATCACGCAGCTGACCCACACGCTCTCCGCGGCTGAGTTCTTCCCCGTGTGGTCGCCCGACGGGACCAGGATCGTCTACGACCGGCTGGACCTCCGCCAGGACAGCTCCTTCACCGCTTACACGATGTGGACCGCCGACGCCGACGGGACCGACGCCGCGGTTCTGACCAACCCCTTCCCCGACGAGCAGCAGAACGTCGGCGACTACTACCCGCAGTGGGGATCGGGGAGCTACACGGGCCAGGTGCCGCCGGCGCAGTGCGAGAGCGTCGACGTCACCGTCGACCTGTCGCTCGGCCAGCAGCCCACCGAGGGGCCGGACGTGATCCTCGGGACGCCCGCGGCGGACACCATCAACGCCCTCGGTGGTGACGACCGGGTGTGCGGTGGCGGCGGGAACGACGTGATCAACGGGGGTTCGGGACTGGACCGTCTGTTCGGCCAGGCGGGCGTCGACACCCTCCACGGCAACGGCAAGGCCGACTACCTCGACGGCGGTTCCGAGGTGGACCACGTCTTCGGAGACGCCGGCGCCGATCTCCTGTTCGGCAAGGGCGGCGGTGACGAGCTGGTCGGGGGCGACGGCGGCGACACGATCAGCGGGTCGGCGGGCGCAGATCACGCCTTCGGCCAGGCCGGGAACGACACGGTGAACGGCGGCGACGGCGGCGACGCCCTTGACGGTGGCGCGGACAACGACCACCTGAACGGCGGGGCGGGGACCGACTCCTGCAACGGGCGCACGGGGACGGACCAACAGAGCGGCTGCGAGGTGAGGAGCAACATCCCATGAGGCGACGACTCGTCCGAACGCTGATCGCGGGTGTGCTGGCGGTGGCCACCCTGGGGCTGTCCGCGGCCGCCGCGCCCGGTGCCGGAGCCGGTGGCCCGAGCAACGGCGACATCGTCTTCCAACGCTGCGAGCGGTTCCCCGGCGGGTGCTCGATCTACTCGGTGAACCCCGACGGCACGGGCGCCAAGCTGCTGACCGACAACGACCCCGACATCGCCTACTACGACCCCGTGGTGTCGCCGAACGGCGCGAAGATCCTCGCCACCACCTTCGCGCCCATCACCGCGGTGCCGAGCATCTGGGCCCTGGATGCCGACGGCACCGATCCGCAGGTCCTGGCCACCGGTGGCAAGTGGCCCGACTGGTCGCCGGACGGGACGAAGATCGTGTACCAGGACGGTGGCGCATCTGGCTCTGGCGACATCATCGCGATGGACGCCGACGGCACGGACAAGGTGAACCTCACACCGGGGGCCCAGGTCGTGGGGACCACGCCCACCTGGTCGCCCGACGGCGGCACCATCGCCTTCGTCGGGTCCACCGGGGAGAGCCTGCCGGGCGGCGCCACGAGGACCGGCCTGGTGATCATGGGCTCGAACGGGAGCAGCCCACACATCGTGGTGGACGCCAACATGCCCGTGAACGTGGACAAGTGGAGCGTCGGCTTCCCGGACTTCACGCCGAGCGGTGCCATCATCTTCACGGGGGTGTTCTGGGACGGCATCGACGGTGGCTGGAACACCTGCGCGTGCGGTGGCGCCGATCTCTTCCGAACCGACACGGCGGGCACCACACCGGTCGACCTGACGAACACCGCCAATCGGGGCGAGTACATGCCGGCGGTGTCGCCCGACGGCACCCGCATCGCCGTCGAAGCCGACACCCTCGACGACGAACCGCACCAGATCTGGACGGTGGGGATCGGTGGCGGGGGAGCGGCACGGGTCCTGGCGCCGCTCGACACGGGGTCGTTCAGAGGGGACCAGACCCCGAGCTGGGCCAGCGTGCAGATCGCGCCCGCGTTCCCGCTCGCCTCGCACCCGACGGAGGTCGCGGTGTCCATGGGCGGGTCCAAGGTCCCGGTCCCGGGCGACTTCGACGCGGACGGCGACACCGACGTGTTCTGGTACGTCCCCGGTGCCGGGGCCGAGTCGGTGTGGCAGTCGGACGGCGACGGCACGTTCACGGTGCGCACGGCGCCGAGCATCAGCGCGACCGGGCTCCGGCCCTTCCCCGGCGACTTCAACGGCGACGGCAAGGACGACCTCTTCCTGTACGGGCCTGGCGCCGCGGCGGATCAGGTGTGGCGGGTGAACGGGCTGGGCGGTGGTGGGCTGTCCCGGACGGTTTCCAGCACGAGCATCGGCGGCAACTTCACCCCCGTGCCGGGCGATTTCGATGGCGACGACGACACGGACGTCTTCTGGTACGGGCCCGGCACCGTCGCCGACAAGCTGTGGCGGGCCAACGCCACCCCGATCAACAGCTTCACCTCGTTCGCCAAGGGTCGTGGCGGGCACTTCACGCCGCGGGCGGCCGACCTCGACGGCGACGGTGACGACGACATCGTCTGGTACAAGCCCAGCCCGTCCGGGCAGACGAGCAAGAGCTGGGAATTCACCGGCGGGGCCGGCTTCGCCACGGCATCGCACTCGCTCGACTCGCTGGGCCCGTCGGATGGCTATCGCCAGCTGTTGGCGGGGGACTTCAAGGCCGACGGCCACGGCGACGTGTACGGCCAGAGCGAAGGCGGCGGCTTCGACAACCTGCTCGAGGGCATCACGACCAGCGAGCTCCGCAACCAGCGCACGTTCGACCAGGCCGGCACCTTCGACCGCTCCTTCCCCGGCGACTTCGACGGCAACGGCGCCTCCGACATCGCCTGGTACAAGACGGGCTCGGGGGCCGACGAGATCTGGCTGTTCCCCAACCCCGGCCCGTAGGTGCCCGTGCCGGCTCGAGGCGCGTCAGCGGCCGACGGCGCGCTCCAACTGCGCCTTGTTCATCTTGGAGCGGCCCTTGATGTTCTTCTGTCGGGCCTCGTTGTAGAGCTGGTCGCGGGTACGGCCGCCTGCGCCCCGGTGTGACCGCAGGCCGCCGCGGCGGCCGGACGAGAGGTCGTTCGTCGAGGTGCGGGACGACTGCTTGGCCTCGCCGTGGCGGGCCCGCTCCTTGTTGACGGTCCGCGCCGCGATCTCCTCGGCGACGTCCTCGGGCTCGCCCCGCTCGCGGGCGCTGTCCTTGATGTGCTCGTACTGGCGCTCGCGCTTGGCGCTCCAGGCTTCTTGCGGCATGGTCGTCGATCTCCTCTCGTGAGGCTCATGTCCGTTTCGTGATGCTCTTACCCAGGTGCCACCGACGCTTGCGATCGCACCTCCATCCCGCCGCCGGACCCCGCACCTCCGGCGGGCCACGGTCAGTCGGGGCGCACCGTGGCGGCCAGATCATCCCGGTCCATCGTCGATCGACCGGGGATCTCCTGGTCCGACGCTCGCGACCGCAGCTGCTCGACGGTGGCGTCTGCGTTGTCGGCGGCCGTCGGCGCCCCCTTGTCGGCCTTGGCCGCCTCGAGGCGCTCGCCGAGCGTCTCCAGGTCGGTGGCGCTCATGAGGCCGCGGACGTGGGGGAACAGCTCGGTCTCCTCCTCGTCGGCGTGGTGCTCCACGTTCTCGATGAGCACGGTCGTCTTCGCCCGCCACTGGTCGCTCGACGGGTCGAGCGTCTTGATCTCGGCCAGCAGGCGGTCGACCACGTGGTGCTCCTCGATGCCCTCGTCGACCGCTTCGCCGGTCTCGCCGTCGAGGTCGTGGACGGCCGGGTAGAAGATCTCCTCCTCGATGGCGGTGTGGACCTCGAGCTCCTCGGCGATCCGCGTGGCCAGCACCGCGGCGGCGTCGGTCTCGTCGCGCTCCATCGCCTCCTGGAATCGGGAGAACAGCCCGCGCACCTGGTTGTGGTCGGCGATCAGCAGGTCGAGCGCATTCATGTCGGATCCTCGTTTCGGGGGCGTTGGGTGGCAGGTCGCTACCCAGTCGTGCCTCCGCTCAGTCCTTCCCACGCCAGACGGCACCCCGTCGGTGACGCGAGGGGGCTCGGGTGCCTCTCTCGAGCGGGTTCGATCGCGCACGTCGCACGCGGGCGCCGACGAGCCACGAACCTCGCCCACATCTCCCCGACCTCGTGCTCATCGAATCGAGGTGACGACGTTGCCAGGCCGACGGCTCGCTCCCTCCTCACCACCGAGCACGGCTCGGGAACCCACCGGCACGTAGCCGTCTCAGATGTCGGCGCGTCGGGTAGGAGACGAAGATGCCCGCCGAAGCGCTCGTCGCGACCCTGCTCAACTGCACGCTGAAGCCGAGTCCGGCACCGTCGAGCACCGATGCCATGCTCGATCTGTTCCGGGAGGAACTGACCGGCGACGGGGTCGACGTGGCACCGACGATCCGGGTGGTCGACCACGACGTGCGGCCCGGCGTGGCGCACGACGAGGGCGACGGTGACGACTGGCCCGGCATCCGTGCCCAGATCCTCGGGGCGGACCTGTTGATCGTCGGCACGCCCATCTGGATGGGCCACCCGGCCAGCCCCGCCCAACGCGTGCTGGAGCGGCTCGACGCGTTCATCAGCGACACCGATGAACGGGGGCAGATGCCGACCGCGGACCGCGTGGTGCTCCTCGCGGTGGTCGGCAACGAGGACGGTGCCCACCACGTTGCCGCCGAGCTCTACCAGGGGTTCGCCGATCTCGGCTTCACCATCCCGGCGAACGCCCACGCCTACTGGGTGGGCGAGGCGATGGGATCCACCGACTTCGGCGACCTCGAGGAGATCCCGGACAAGGTGCGGGCGATGGTGAGGACCGCCGGCGCGAACGGCACGCACCTCGCTCGGCTCCTGCGGGGAGATGGCTACCCGATGGTGGCATGAGTCGGGGGCCAGCTGACCGCTGAGGTCGTGGCCGGCGACGCCGTTGGTCGCGCCTCACGATTCGCTCCTGCGCCCGCCCAGGCCGTTGTGGTGGCCGCTCATGGTCAGCCAGAGGTGCGCGGGCCGCGTCGGATCAGGAATAACCGCAAAGACGCTGAAAAGGGTTGACATGTGCCGTCTCTGGAGTTAGTTTCGAACGCATGTTCCGTCGCATCCTCCGAGCGATCCAGGCGCACCTGGCTGCCCTCGCGAAGGATCTCGACCCGGATCGGTTCACAGTGGGGCAGGCCGCCGAAGCGATCTCGCTGCTGTCGGCCATCGAGAAGGCGGCGGCAGGGCTGCGGCTGCTGCTGGCCCGGCGCATCGACAACGAGAGCCTGTGGGGTGAGGGGGGCGAGCGCTCGGCGGCCGACTGGCTGGCCAAGCAGACGGGTCAATCGACTCGGGACGCGGCCCGCGACCTGGAGTGCTCCCGCCGCCTTCAGGAGCTTCCGTCAGCGCAGGACGCAGTTCGCAACGGCGAGCTCTCGCCCGACCAGGCCAAGGCCGTGGCCGACGGTGCGGCGGCCGACCCCTCGTGTGAGGACGAGCTGCTCGACACCGCCAAGCGCAGCTCGCTGAGTGAGCTGACCCGCAAGGCGAAGGCCCGCAAGGCCGCGGCGCTGGGCAACGACGAGGCCCGTCACGCGGCGGCGTACCGCAACCGCAGCCTGACCAACGGCACCAACGCCGAGGGCGAGCAGTGGGGCCGGTTCAACGGGCCCGCCGCCGACGGCGCGCTGGTGAACGCCTACCTCAAGCCCTTCCTCGAGCAGCTCTTCACCAAGGCGCGCAAGGAAGGGCGCCGCGAGCGCCTCGACGCCCTCTCGTACGACGCGATGATGGCGGCGCTGGCCGCGGCGAACGGCATCACCGATTGGCTCGATGGCCCCGAGGATTCGCAGGACAACGACGATGGTGTCGATCCGGCCGGTGATGGCACCTCCCCGGGCCCGTCGGGCCCGTCGTCCCCGCCGGTGCCCGCCCCGCCCCCGCCCGGTGCGGGCCGGGCCAACGCCCGCCTCATCATGCGGGTCGACGCGTCGGCGCTTCGTCGGGGTCACACCGTGGCGGGCGAGCTCTGCGAGATCGACGGTCTGGGGCCGGTCTCGGTGAGCGAGCTCCGCCGGTACCTGCCCGACGCCGCCATCGACATCGTGATCACCAACGGCAAGGACGTGTTCAACGTCACCAGCCTCGGCCGGCACACCACCGCCCGACAACAGGTGGTGATGGACCTGTTGAACATCGGCTGCAGCCGCCTCGGCTGTGGCGCCAGCGAGAAGCTGCAGGTCGACCACCGCATCGAGTGGAGGACGATCAAGGTCACCGAGTTGATCAACCTGGACTGGCTCTGCAGCCACGACCATCGGCTCAAGACCTACGACGGATGGCAACTCGAACCCGGCACGGGCAAACGCGCCATGCACCCGCCCGGCCAGCAGTGGTGGATCGACACGGGTGACGGCCCGCCCGGTGATTCCCCGAACTCCCACGCGGCCTGAACCCGCTTCCGGTGCCCGATGGTTCTGACCCATGCCCGGCCCGCGCGAGGCTCTGCGCCGTGACGACCGCAGCACAGCACACCGGCGGGCCCCCCATCGAGGCGGTGCTGTTCGACCTCACCGGTGTCGTGACCGGCTCACCGTGGGCCGCGATCGGGGGGATCGGCGACGGTGCCGGGATGGCGCCCGACGCGGTGCTCGAGTTCATGCTCGGGCCCTACGACCAGGACACCGACCACCCGTTCCATCAGCTCGAGCGGGGCGAGATCGAGCTCATGACCTACGTCGCCGACGTGCAGGCCCGAGCGGCCGACGCCGGGATCGAGCTCGACTTCGAGCGCCTTCGCACGCTCATGAGCGACCTTCCGGTCCACGACGAGATGGTGGCGCGCATCCGGGAGCTCCGGGCCGACGGCTACCGCACGGGCCTCATCACCAACAACGTGCGTGAGGCCGGCGACCAGTGGCGGACCAAGGTGCCCCTCGACGAGTTGTTCGACGTGGTGGTCGACTCGTCGGCGGTGGGGATGCGCAAGCCCAACCCGGCCATCTTCCACCTCGCCCTCGATCGGCTCGGTGTGGCCGACCCGGCAGCGGCGGTCTTCCTCGACGACCACCCCGGCAACGTGGCCGGCGCCCGGGCCGCGGGGCTGCACGCGCTGCTGGTCGACGACATCAAGAAGGCCCTGGCCGCCCTCGACGCCCTCCTCGACCAGTAGCCCGGCGGCACCGCCGAGCGGGAACGGCGCCGCATCCGCAGCTTGGCCGCTGCCCGGACGCCACGGGCCGGACCCCTCCTGGACGATCGGTGGGGCGCGCGCCCCACTCGGGGCGAGACGGTCGTCGGGCCGGGCGTGACGACGGCGGTGTCAGCGGTCGAACAGGCGGGCCAGGTCCAGGGCGAAGCCAGGAATCACCGGCGTGGTGAGCGTGTCGCCCACGCCGGCCTCGAGGCCGGCGTCGAAGGTCGGTGAGCCTGGTGACGACCGGCGGAACACCAGCACCGTGTCGGCCACCGTGTCGACCAGCCACAGCTCGGTCACCCCGACGGCCTCGTACCGGGCCTTCTTCACGTGCACGTCGTAGCGCCAGGTGGTCGGCGATCGCACCTCCACCACCAAGTCCGGGGGACGCTCGACGTGGCCGCGGCTGTCCCGGGCCAGCACGTGGTCGGGGGTGGTCCACCACACGTCCGGCAGGAAGACGTTGTCGTCGTCGATCCGGGTCATCAGCGCCGACCCCCCTTCGCCCGCGTCTGGGTGGGTGTCGGTGAACGACATGAACTGGTACAGGATCCAGTCGGCCAGGCGCTGGTGGCGGGTGTTCGGTGAGTCCACGACCACGTCTCCGTCGATGAGTTCGGCGTTCGGAAGGTCGCCAGGGAGGGCGACGAACTCATCAGCGGTGAGGCGGCGGTGCGCGGTCTCAGCCATGACCGGACCGTAGTGGGGTCGGACCTGCGAGGGAAGGGCCATCCGAGGCGCGCGCCACGCCAACGCCCGTCCCCCGGGCCCGTCCATTCGGCCCGTTCGGGGGTTCCTCTTGACCGCGCGGTCAACTATTCTCCCCACCACCTACACTGTCGGGGACGATGACGGGCGGCTCTCCAGGGGGACGAGTGGCAGATCCGAAGCGGCCGAGAGCGGCCTTCACACCGTGGGACCGGCGGGAGCTGCCCGGCGCGTTCAGCGTGGAGGAGACCGCGAAGCGCGTCGGCCACTACAAGTGGATCGAGATGCGCACCTTCGAGGTGTTGGGCGGCTGGGTGGCCACGGTGCCCGAGCTCGACGTGAAGCTGCGGCTCGGCACCCACACCTATCACCACGCGTGGCACGCCGAGCTGTGGCACAAGCGCCTGCCCGAGCTGCGCGAGATGAACCAGGAGCGGCTCAACGCCCCGCCCAACGACGAGATGGTCGCCTTCGTCGATGCGCTCACCGAGCCCGAGGCGCCCGACCTCACCATCGAGAAGCTGGTCGGTGTGTACCGGGTGCTCCTCCCGCACAAGATCGCTGCCTACACGTACCACCTGAACAACACCAGCCGCATCACCGACGCGCCCACCATGCGCTCGCTCAAATTCGCGCTCGACGACGAGCTCGACGACTGGCGCGACGGCGAGATGCTGATCCAGTCGCTCATCGAGACCCCCGACGAGGTCCAGCGGGCCGCCGATCGCCAGGCCGAGCTCGAGAAGCTCCTGCTCGCCGCCGGCGGCATCGCCGGCCCCGGATCGATCGGCACACCCCTCGAGACCAGTCTCGACAAACAGGAAAGTCAGCAGGTGCCCTCATGAGGAAATCCCTTCCCGTCGAAGACCTCGCCCGCGACGAGCGGTTCGTCCGGGTACCCCTCACCGACCGCATCAACGACCCGCGCACCATCAAGGCCACGGCCATGCGCTCGTCGGCCAAGCTCACCCCCAAGCGTCCCGATGCCTCGGACGCGGCACGGGCGCTGATGCACGGCATCTTCGTCGGTGAGATCCAGGCGCTCGAGGGTGCCGGCCGCACGTGCTGGGACTTCGAGACCGGCGACGGCCGCGACGAGGCGCCCTTCGCGCTGAAGCTCGACATGGCCCGCCAGTGCTGGGACGAGGCCCGCCACTGCGAGATCTCCGTGAAGCTCAGCGACTGGATGGGCACCGAGATCGGCGAGTTCTCCGAGGGCACGTTCCTCTACGAGGCCGCCTGCAACCCCGACCCGGTGCTGCGCCTCACGGGCGTCAACCGGGCGCTCGAGGGCCTGGCCATCGACGTGTTCAACACCATGCGCGACTTCGGCGACGCCGCCGGCGACCCGGTGCTCGAGTTCTGCGAGGACTGGATGCTGGCCGACGAGGTCACCCACGTGAAGATGGGCTCGGACTGGCTGCGCCGCCTCACCGCCGACGACCCCGAGCGCCGGAAGAACGCGCTGGAGTTCCAGCGGGTCGTGGACAAGCTGTTCTCGCTGGGCGGCTTCCGCGGCGAGGACGACGAGAGTCCCGTGAAGCTGGCCCGCCGGTTCCGCGAGCTCGCCGGCTTCGAGGACGCCGAGATCGACGAGATCGCCGAAGGAGCCCACGAGGCCCTGCGCGAGGCCCAGGCCCGCAGCGAAGCGCTGGCCGCCGAGGCCCACGCCTCGGCCGCGGGTTGAGCGCGGTCGCGCCGAGCCGCGCCGCTCGTGCCCTGCCGATGACCGCACCCGCCTGATACCCACCGCCCATGCCCGTCACCGTCACTCCCGAGACCTTCACCCTCGTCGGCTTCGACGCCGGCCAACTGGTGGCCATCACCGAGGAGCTGCTCCCCAAGGTGGGCCTCGACCCTGACGCTCAAGTGAAGGTCGAGGTCAACGAGCAGTCGCCGCTCGGCTGGGCCGTCATCGGACGGCTCGACCCGCTCACCCTCAACCTCGAGAGCGGGGCCCTCGAAGACCCACGCACGCCGCGGCAACTGAGCGTCGCGGGCGCCCAGAACGTGCTCGGTCGCCTGCTGCTGGAGGCCTCTGATCGCCTCGATCCGGCCTTCGGCGCTCCCGCCCTGGACGAACCCCTCGACCCCGCGCCCGCCAACGCCTGGGAGACCTACTGCGCCGGGCGACTCGATGCGCTCGGCTACCGCTACTTCGACCAGCACCAGCGCCGCCTCTACCACTTCCGCAACCGGCACGGCTTCACCGACGTCGCCGACGCGGTGTTCGAGCGGCTGTGGACCGGCGACGGCTTCACCTGGGCCGATCTGCAGGCCCTGTCGGACCAGGCCCTGGGCGCAGCCACCGGCGCCTGAGCCTCGGCGCGCCGGCGGGCACGGCCCGGCGGGCCGGCACTGGTAGCGAGCCAGGCCACCACACCGTCGGACGGGGGCCGGGCCTGGTGCGGCAACGCCCCGGCCACCACCCAGCAGGCGGCGAGGAACCAGGGGTTCCGGAGGGCGATCAGCCGTCGCCGAGGCGCCGGCCTCGCGCTGAGCCGGCTGACTCGTCGGTCAGCGGGGACCGCCCCGATGCTCATTTCCGTGCACCTCGTACCGAAAGGTCGCTGACCTTTCAACGAGGAGCAGGGGCGAATGCGCGTTCAGGCGGATCAGGAGAACAAGATGGCGACCACGCCGAAGCATCGGCGATGGACGTGGGGGACCGTGCTGGCCCCACTGTGCATCGTGGCGCTGCTGGGAGCAGCCATGGCCACGTCGCCACGCCTGCCGTGGCAGGCGCCCCCGCAACTGGTGGCCGCCCCCGGCGAGCAGGTCCACTACCTGCCCTTCGATGCCCAGCGCTTCTTCGACACCCTGAAGGGGCAGGCCAACAGCACGCTCAGCGCCAACACGGCGATGCACCTCATCGGCTCGATCGTGTCGTCACGCGACGCGAACACGGTGGTCATCGACCACTGGGAGGACGGGTACGACGCCGACCCGGTCAACAGCCCCGGTGCCACCACCGAGACCTCCACCATGAGTGAGGGCGAGGTACAGGTGCTGACCAACGACGTCACCTTGGCCAACATCGGACAGATCGACCCCAACGGCACGGGCCAGCCCTACTACGACGGTGGCGACAAGATCATCTCCTCGGCCCCCACCGTCGTCAGCGCCGGCGGGTGGCCGGCCTCGACCGGCTCGGTGCACGCCGGGGCGTCGGCGGTGCCCGAGGTGAGCCGCTACGGCTACGACTTCGTCAGCCCCGTGGGTGAGGACACGCCGTACTTCAGCGCCACTGCCTCACCGTGGGAGTACACGGGCGCGATCGTCGCCGCGTCGGAGGACGGCACCACCGTCACCCTCAACGGCGGATCCGCCTTCACCCTCGATGAAGGTGACACCCACCTGCTCGACGGGGGCATCAACCTGGGCGACGCCATCCACGCGGACAAGCCGGTGGCGGTGTACCTCAGCACCGGTGACAAGAACGTCACCTACGAGGGGCGCATGTTCGAGTTGACGCCCACGGAGCGGTGGTCCGACACCTACTTCTCGCCGGTCAGCTCGAGGAACCAGAACGACCAGGCCACGCGCGTCTTCCTGTACAACCCGGGTGGCTCGACGATCACCGTGAACGTCACCGAGTCGAACGGCTCGACCAGCACGGTGAGCGTCCCGGCAGGTGGTCAGAACAACTTCAAGTTCTCCACCGACCTCGGGGCCAGCTTCGAGAGCCCGGGGAACCCCTTCTACGCCCTCCAAGCCGTCACCACCCCCGAGTCGGGGACGGGCAACGACCAGAGCTCGGCCTACAACTGGGGCTTCTCGCTCATCCCCAGCCGCTACCTGACCCCCATGGTGGTCATCGGATACGGGCTGGGATCGTCCGATCTGACCGAGAGCGACAACGCGGTCTGGGTGGCACCCCAGGAGGACACCACGATCTACGTCGACCGGGACGGCGACGCCAGCACAGGTGGCAGCACCGATCCCGACGGCAACAAGTACGACTTCTCGTGCACCCTGACCGCGCTGTCGCCGCGCATCATCAAGGACGACGGCAGCAGCACCTGCTACACCGTCAGCGCCTACACCAAGGCCAAGGGCTCGGGCGATGCGGACATGACCGGCGCCCGCATCTACACGCTCGACGGCGTCGCCCTCGCCGCCGCCTGGGGTCAGGTGCCCGGCGGTTCCACGGGCACGCCGGCCATCGACATGGGCACGACGGTGCTGCCGTTCCCGACCGTCGACCTCACCAAGAGCTCCGACATCGTCGACGACGACGGCGATGGCCTCGCTGATCCGGGCGAGACGATCCGCTACACCATCACCGCCACCAACGCCGGCATCGCGCCGGTCGACAACCTGGTGGTCACCGACGACATCCCCGCACACACGACCTACGTCGCGGCCTCGACGATCCACAACGGCAGCCCCATCGCCGATGACGGGTCGGGTACGCCGTTCCCCCTCGACGGGGCCGGCACCATCCTGCCGCCCGCGCTGAGCGTGGGTCAGACCCGGACGGTCACCTTCGACGTGGTCGTCGACCGCCCCCTCGACCCGAGTGTCACCGAGATCGTCAACGAGGCCACGCTGGCCACCAGCTACGGCACCTACGTGGCCGTCGACGTCCAGCCGACCGCGCCGCCCGAGCCCTCGATCGCCATCGCCAAGACGGTGTACCAGGGCCACGACGGCGGGGCGTCGTGCCAGGGCGGCGACGCCGTCACCGGTGAGAACGGTGACGCCGTCACGTACTGCTTCACCGTCACCAACGACGGCAGCACCTTCCTCGGGACGATGACGGTCGACGACCCCGACCTGGGCATCGACGACACGGACATGGACCTGATCGCCGGCGACCCCTCGCTGGTCGCCGCCGGTGACAGCGTGACGTGGGCCTACGAGACCACCCTCGACGGCGACCTCACCAACACCGCCACCGCGACCGCGGCGCCGGTCGACGACCAGAACGTGCCGCTGCCCGACACGGGCCCGGTCACCGACTCCGACTCCGCGTCGGTGGACGAGGTGGCGCCCGGCCTGTCCGTCGCCAAGACCGTGTACCGCGGCCACGACGGTGGGGCGCTGTGCGCCGGCGCCGAGTCGGTCGTCGGGGTGGACGGCGACCCCGTCACCTACTGCTTCACCGTGACCAACACCGGCGACACCACGCTGGCGCCGGTGACCGTGAGCGATCCCGACCTGGGCATCGACGAGTCGGACATGGGTGTGCTCTCGGGCGACCTCGCCCTGCTGGCGCCCGGCGACTCCGTCGAGCTCTTCTACGAGACCGCGCTCGACGGCGACCTCACCAACACGGCGACCGCCACCGGCACACCCTCCGACCCCAACGGCGACCCGCTGCCCGGGATCGACCCGGTGACCGGTGACGACACCGCGTCGGCCGACCAGGTGGCGCCGGCCGTGTCGGTGGCCAAGACCGTCTACCACGGCCAGGACGCCGGCGCGGGCTGCCCCGGCGGCGAGCTGGTGCACGGCCTCGACGGGGACGCCGTCACCTACTGCTTCACCGTCACGAACGAGGGTGACACCGAGCTGTCCCCCGTCACCGTGGAGGACGGCGACCTGGGCATCGACCAGAGCGACATGACCGCCCTGTCGGGCGATCTGGCCTCGCTGGCGCCCGGTGCCTCGGCGACCCTCTACTACGAGACCACCCTCGCCGGCGACCTCACCAACACCGCCACCGTCACGGGCGTTCCCGCCGACGGCAGCGGCGACCCCCTGCTCGGCATCGACCCGGTCACCGCGGACGACACCGCCGCGGTCGACGCCGTGGGCCCGGCCGTGCACCTGGCCAAGACCGCGTACCGCGGCCATGACAGCGGCGCGAGCTGCGAGGGCGCCGAGACCACCTACGTCCACGCCGGTGACGACGTCACCTACTGCTTCGCGGTCACCAACAACGGCGACACGCCGCTGGCGCCGGTGACCATCGGTGACCTCGACCTGGGCATCGACCAGACGGACATGACCGTGGTGGGCCCCGGGTCGCTCGACTCGATCGACCCCGGTGACACGGTGGTCCTGTACTACGAGACCACCGCCGACGGCGACCTCACCAACACCGCGAGCGCCTTCGGCACGCCGGTGGACGACAACGGCGACCCGCTCGACGACGTGCCGGACGTGACCGACGACGACACTGCCGTGGTGGACGAGGTGGCCCCCGCCGTCTCGGTGGCCAAGACCGTGTACCGCGGCCACGACGCCGGTGCGGGCTGCCCGGGCGGCGAGCTCGTGCAGCTCACCAATGGCGGTGACATCACCTACTGCTTCGTCGTCACCAACGACGGCGACACCACGCTGTCTCCCGTCTCGCTGGTCGACCTGGACCTGGGCATCGACCAGTCCGACATGGTCCTGGCGTCGGGGAGCCTCTCGTCGCTGGCCCCCGGCGACGCCGCGGCCCTGTACTTCGAGACCACGGTGGACGGCGACCTCACGAACACCGCCACGGTCACCGGCACGCCGGTGGACGGCAGCGGGACGCCCCTGGGCATCGACCCGGTGACCGGTGACGACACCGCCGAAGTGGACGAGGTGGGCCCCGCCGTGTCGGTGGCCAAGACCGTCTACGCAGGCCACGACGCCGGCGCGGGCTGCCCGGGCTCCGAGCTGCAGCGCGGCGCCGGCGGCGCCGAGGTGACGTACTGCTTCGTGGTGACCAACGACGGTGACACCGTGCTCGACCCGGTGACCGTGCAGGACGCGGACCTGGGCGTCGACCAGGGCGACATGGTGGTGGCCTCGGGCAGCCTGTCGTCACTGGACCCCGGCGACTCGGTCGTCCTGTACTATGAGACGACCATCGACGGTGACCTGGTCAACACCGCCACCGTCACGGGCACGCCCGTGGACGGCGGCGGCGACCCCATCCCCGGCCTCGACCCGGTGTCCGCCGACGACTCCGCCGAGGTGGACGAGGTGACCCCGTCGGTGGCGCTGGCCAAGACCGTGTACCGGGGCCACGACGCCGGCGGTTCCTGCCCCGGCAGCGAGAGCGTCCCGGCCCGCAGCGGCCAGGACGTCACCTACTGCTTCGTGGTGACCAACAACGGCGGGGCCACCCTGGCCCCGGTCACCATCGCCGACGCCGACCTGGGCATCGACCAGGGCGACATGGTGCTGGCGTCGGGCAGCCTGTCGTCGCTCGATCCCGGTGACTCCGCGGTCCTGTACTACGAGACCACCGTCGACGGTGACCTGACGAACACGGCGACCGCGACCGGCACGCCGGTGGACGGCGGCGACCCGCTGCCCGGCAGCACCCCGGTGACGAGCACCGACACCGCCAGCGTGGACGAGGTGATCCCGTCGGTGGCCGTGGCCAAGACCGTGTACGGGGGCCACGACGGCGGCGCCGGCTGCCCGGGTGGCGAGCTCGAGCACGCGCCGGCGGGCGCCGACGTCACCTACTGCTTCTCGGTGACCAACGACGGGAACACCACGCTGGCACCCGTCACCCTGGACGACGGCGACCTCAACGTCACCGACGGCGACCTGACCGTGCTGTCGGGCGACCTGAGCCAGCTCGACCCGGGTGAGACCGCGGTGCTCTTCTACGAGACCACGGTGGACGGTGACCTCACCAACACGGTGACCGCCACGGGCACACTGGCCGATCCGGGCGGCGACCCGCTGACCGGCCTCGACCCCGTGACCGACACCGACACCGCTGAGGTGGACGAGGTGGCGCCGGCCGTGTCGGTGGCCAAGACGGTGTACCGCGGGCATGACGGCGGTGCCGGCTGCCCCGGCGGTGAGCTGATCGAGGGCGCCACCGGCGCCGACGTCACCTACTGCTTCTCGGTGACCAACGACGGCGACACCACCCTGTCGCCGGTGACGGTGACCGACGCCGACCTGAGCATCGACGAGTCGGACATGACGGTGGTGGGCCCGGGCTCGGTCACCGAACTGGCTCCCGGTGACACCGTGGTCCTCTACTACGAGACGACCCTGGACGGTGACCTGACCAACACCGCCACCGCGGGCGGCACACCCGTCGACCCCAACGGCGACCCGATCCCCCGCCTCGACCCGGTGACCGACGAGGACACCGCGCGCGTCGACGACGTGTCACCGTCCGTGTCGGTGGCCAAGACCGTGTACTACGGCCACGACGGCGGCGCCGGCTGCCCCGGTGACGAGACCGTGACTGCCCGCAGCGGAGCGAACGTCACCTACTGCTTCGTGGTCACCAACGACGGCGAGACCGCGCTCTCGCCGGTGACCCTGGACGACGCCGCGCTGAACGTGACCGACGGCGACCTGACCGTGGTGTCGGGTGACCTCTCGGCCATGGCGCCGGGGGACACGGCGACGCTCTACTACGAGACCACCGTCGACGGCGACCTCACGAACACCGTGATCGCCAGCGGCGAGCCCGTCGACAGCGGCGGCGACCCCTTGCCGGGCGGCCAGACCGTCACCGACGAGGACACCGCAGCGGTGGACGAGGTGGCGCCCTCGGTGGCCGTGGCCAAGACCGTGTACCGCGGTCACGACGACGGTGCGGGCTGTGCCGGCTCCGAGTCGGTGACCGGGCGCAGCGGCGACGCGGTGACCTACTGCTTCGCCGTCACCAACGACGGTGACACCACGCTCTCGCCGGTGACGGTGGGCGACGTGGACCTGGGCATCGACCAGACCGACATGTCGGTGGTGGGGCCGGGCTCACTGGCCTCGCTCGACCCGGGCGACAGCATCGTCCTGTACTTCGAGACCGCCATCGACGGCGACCTCACCAACACCGCGACCGCCTACGGCACACCCGTGGACGACAGCGGTGACCCGTTGGACCACGTGCCCGACGTGACCGACGACGACACCGCCACGGTCGACGAGGTGACTCCCGCCGTGTCGGTGGCCAAGACCGTGTATCGCGGCCACGACGACGGCGCCGGCTGCCCCGGCGCCGAGTTGGCCACGACCCGGGCCGGCGCCAACGTCACCTACTGCTTCACGGTGACCAACGACGGCGACACCACCCTGGCGCCGGTCACCATCGCCGACGCCGACCTCGGCATCGACCAGGCCGACATGACCATCGTGGGCCCTGGGTCGCTGGCCTCCCTCGACCCTGGTGACTCGGTGACCCTCTTCTACGAGACGACGGTGGACGGCGACCTGACCAACACCGCGACGGTGACCGGCACGCCGGCCGATCAGCAGGGCGACCCGCTGCCCGGCCTGTCGGACGTGACCGCCGACGACACCGCCCAGGTGGACGAGGTGGCCCCGTCGGTGGCGATCGCGAAGACCGTGTACCGCACCCACGACGCCGGCGCCGGCTGCAACGGCGGGGACGTGCTGTCCGGCCTGGCCGGCGAGGACGTCACCTACTGCTTCGCCGTGACCAACGACGGTGACACCACCCTGGCACCGGTGACCGTGGCCGATCCCGACCTGGGCATCGACGAGTCGGACATGACCGTGGTCGGGCCGGGCTCGCTGGCCTCGCTGGCACCCGGCGAGACCGTGGTCCTGTACTACGAGACCACCGTCGACGGCGACCTGGTCAACACCGCCACCGCCACGGGCTCGCCCGTCGACGGCCAAGGCGACCCACTGGCCGGCATCCCCGACGTGACCGCCGACGACACCGCCCAGGTGTACGAGGTGGCGCCGTCGGTGGCCGTGGTCAAGACCGTCTACCGGGGCCACGACGGGGGCGCGGGCTGCCCCGGCTCGAACCTGGTGTCCGGACGCAACGGCGACGACGTCACCTACTGCTTCGAGGTCACCAACGACGGTGACACCACCCTGGCGCCGGTGACGGTGGCCGACGCCGACCTGGGTGTCGACCAGGCCGACATGGACGTGCTCTCGGGCGACCTGTCCCAGCTCGACCCAGGCGACACCGCTGTCCTCTACCTGGAGACCACCGTCGACGGGGACCTCGTCAACACTGCGGTCGCGACCGGTAGCCCGGCCGACGGCCAAGGCGACCCGCTGCCCGGGGTCGAGGACGTCACCGACGAGGACACCGCGGCGGTCGACGCCGTGGGCCCGGCGGTGCACCTGGCCAAGACCGTGTACCTGGGCCACGACGGAGGCGCCGGCTGCGCCGGGGGCGAGCTGGTCTCGGCCACCGGCGGTACCGACATCACCTACTGCTTCGAGGTCACCAACAACGGCGACACCGCGCTGTCGCCGGTCACCCTCGATGATGCCGACCTGGGCATCGATCAGTCGGACCTCACGGTGGTCGGGCCAGGCGGGCTGACCACCCTCGGGGCCGGCGAGACCGTGGTCCTGTACTACGAGACCACGGTGGACGGCGACCTGACCAACACCGCCGCGGCCACGGGCACGCCCGTGGACGGCCAGGGCGACCCCCTGGGCGTCGGTGACGTCACCGACGAGGACACCGCGCAGGTCGACGCCATCGCCCCCTCGTTGGCCGTGGCCAAGACCGTGTACCGGGGCCATGACGACGGCGCGGGCTGCCCCGGCGGCGAGTCGGTGTCGGGTGTGGCCGGGCGGGCCGTCACCTACTGCTTCGTCGTGACCAACGACGGCGACACCACGCTGGCGCCGGTCACCCTCGACGATGCCGATCTCGGCGTCGACCAGGTGACGCTGTCGGTGCTGAGCGGCGACCTCTCGTCGATGGCGCCGGGCGACTCGGCCACGCTCTACTACGAGACGACGCTCGACGGTGACCTCACCAACACGGCCACGGCGACGGGCACCCCCGTCGACGGCACGTCCACGCCGCTGCCCGGCGTGGACGACGTCACCGACGCCGACACCGCCCGGGTCGACCAGATCGCGCCGTCGATGACGCTGCTCACCGAGGTGCTCGATCCGTTCACCGGGGACTGGTTCGACGCCGACGGTGACGCCGCCACCCCCGGCAGCAACGATCCGTCGCCCGCCACCCTGCGGGCCGGCGACACCGCCAGCTACCGCTTCACGGTGACCAACACCGGCGACGCCGGCATCTCCGACGTGGTCGTGGACGCCCCGCAGTGTGACGCCGCTCCCGTGGTGGTCAGCGGTGACCTCGTCAACCCCGGTGTGCTCGACGAGGGGGAGACGTGGGTGCTCACCTGCAACGTCAGCGACGTGGGGGCGGGCTTCACCCTGGACGCGGTGGTGACCGGCGACTCGATCGACGGCGCCCCCGACGGCTCGGGTGATCACGAGACCGCTCGGGCCCAGGTGGCGTCGATCGCGGTGGAGAAGACGGTGCTCGACCCAGGGACCGGCGACTTCGTCGACTCGACCACGATCGAGACGGGCGGCGACGCCACCTTCCGGATCGTGGTGACCAACACCGGCGAGGTGCCCCTGTCGGGCGTGGCGGTGGCCGATGCACTCGCTTCCAGCTGCGCACGCGGGTTCGTCGACACCCTCGAGCCCGGGGACTCCTTCGCCGCCTACACCTGCGTGGTGACGGCGGTCGAGGCCGGGTTCGTGAACACGGCCACGGCCACCGGCACGCCCGTGGACGACCGTGACTCGGCGATCGGTGCGGACGTCACCGGCGAGGACGGCGCCTCGGTCGGCGTCGACACCGCGCCGGTGACCGACCTTGCGATCACGAAGGACCTGATCGACATCGACGAGGCCCTGGCCATCGCCACCTGGCAGGTGACCGTGACCAACGTGGGTGACGTCGACGCCGTCCAGCCGATCGTCGTCACCGACGATCTGCCCCCCGAGCTGGACTACCGCGATGCCAGCGGGGACGGGTGGGTCTGCGAGTTCGACGACCCGACCATCACCTGCCTCACCGACACCGACCTGGTGCCGGGCGGGAGCACCACCTTCACGGTGCAGACCTACGTGGACTCCGAGCCCGGTGACACCATCACCAACGTGGCCCGGGTGGACGGCATCGACGACACCAACACGGACAACAACACCGACGACGCCGTGGTCGACGTGAACGACCAGGGCCAGTTGGTGCCCGATGTCCCGTCCAGCCTGCCCCGCACCGGCGCCGACATCGCCGGCCTGCTGGCCGGCGCCGGCGTGCTGATCCTCACCGGTCTGGCCTTCCGCCGGTCGGCCAGGCGCCGCCAGGCCTGACGCGAGCCCCCTCGGGGGGACAGCTACCGGTTCCCGGTGGCTGTCTCCCCGGACCGGGTGACCCCAGGTGAACTTGCGGAGCACCACGCCCGACTGTGACTAGAGGCGGCCGGCGGCGATGATGCCCCTGTTGGAGATCCACGAGCCTGCTCGGCCCAATGTGATCCGAGTCCGCTCGGGGCCACTCGAGCCGGCCGCTGCTGCACGCGGCGTGGGTGCTCGGTCGGGCGGGCGTCTGAACGTCTTCGGCCGGCGACCGGGCGGAATGATTCGATTCCTGCCGACGTGATCGTCGGGCTACGGGTCCCTCGTCACCCGACGGCCCGGGGGCGGGTGGATCCTGACCACGAGGTCCTCCTGCTGGAGCGCTTGTTCGAGCCGCGGGGAGGGGGCACTGAGGTGGACGTCGGCACGCAGGGTGATGGCGGCCGCGAGCACCTCGATGCCCAGGATGTTGAGTGGGTGATCGCGGCGGAGCTCTGCGATCTTGGGGCCGAGTCTGCGGAGGCTCGTGAGGCCGATGTCCGGCGGCAGCTCGAGGACGGCTCGGAGCGCCGGGCGGCGAAGCGGTTCGGGGAGGTCGAGGAACGGCTTCGACAGCACCCCGGGGCGATCCTGGGCGCCGAGGACGGCTTGACAGAGTCGGACGTACCAGTAGCCGGTCGTGTGCAGCTCCGCTGATGCGAGGACGGCAGGCGTGTGCTCTCGCAGGACGGCCCCGAGGAGCTGGTCGTCGATGAGGGAGACGGTCACTCGTTGGCCAGATCGGCGTCGCCGAATCCCTCCCGGGCCAGATCCCAGTCCTCGGGCGTGACGACGTCGAGCAGGCTCCGTCGGAGGGCGGCGGTCCCGCCGGGAACGATGACGATCGCGTCACCGAGATCGAGATAGCTGACGTCACCACCGTCGTCGAGCCCCCAGCGGTGTCGGGCCGAGGCGGGGATGCTCATCTGCCCCCGAGGGGACACTCGCAGGTCACCGGTGGAGGTCATGTCCCCACCCTACAAGGCAGACCCTGTTTCTGCCTTGTGACGATGGAGGGCGGCGATCGCGACTACAAGCGGCCGGCGGCGATGACCCGGGCGAGGAACTGGCGGGTTCGGGGCTGCTGAGGGTCCTTCAGCACCACCGACGGGGGGCCTGACTCGAGCACGCGGCCCTCGTGCAGGAAGAAGACCTCGTCGGCCACGTCGCGCGCGAAGCCCATCTCGTGGGTGGCCAGCACCATCGTCATGCCGCCCGCGGCCAGGTCTCGGATGACCGTCAGCACCTCTCCCACCAGTTCGGGGTCGAGCGCGGAGGTGACCTCGTCGAGCAGCAGCAGCTCGGGGTCGCCCACGATGGCGCGGGCGATGGCCGCCCGCTGCTGCTGGCCGCCCGAGAGGCGGTCGGGGTACTCGTCCACCTTGTCGCCCAGGCCGAAGCGCTCGAGCGCCTCTACGGCGCGCGCCTCGGCCTCGCGGCGAGGGACCTTGCGCACCCGGCGCGGGGCCAGGGTGACGTTGTCCAGCACCGTGAGGTGCGGGAACAGGTTGAAGGACTGGAACACGATGCCCACCCGGCGGCGCACCGTGTTGGCGTTCACGCCCCGGCCGCTGATGCGCTCGCCGTCGAGCTCGATGGTGCCGGCGTCGATCGGGTCGAGGAGGTTCACGCAGCGCAGCAGGGTGGACTTGCCGCACCCGCTCGGCCCGATCAGGCACACCACCCCGTGGGGCCGAACCGCCAGATCGATGCCGTCGAGCACCACCTTGTCGCCGAAGGACTTCTTCACGCCACTGATCCGCAGGCGGGGTGTGGGCCCGGTCACACCAGGGCCTGCGATCGTCGGGCGCGCGTGTCGTGCGTTCGGGCCACGCAGGCCGGGCGGGCCCACGTCACACCAGCGCCTGCGATCGCCGGGCGCGCTCGCGCTTGGTGTACCAGTCGGTGAGGCGGGCCAGCGGCACCGACGCCAGCAGGAACAGCACGGTGGCGGCCACGAACGAGGTGTAGTTGAACGTGCGGGACTTGTAGATCTCCGCCTCGCGCACCGCTTCGCGGATGCCCAGCACGCTGACCAGGGCCACGTCCTTCTGCAGGCTCACCAGGCCGTTCAGGAGGGCCGGGATGACGTTGCGGATGGCCTGAGGCACGATCGCGAAGCGCAGGGTCTGCCACTGCGTGAGGCCCAATGAGCGGGCCGCGGCGCGCTGGCTCTCGTGCACCGAGTCGATCCCCGCCCGGTAGACCTCGGCGGTGTAGGCCGCGTACGACAGCACCAGCGACGCCACGCCCCAGAACAGCGGGTCGTTGGGCACGCCCGGCAGCTGGAGCGCGGGCACGCCGAACCCGAGCAGGAAGAGGATCAACAGGATGGGGATGCCCCGGAACAGGTCGATGTAGATGATCGACAGCAGCCGCAACGGGAAGAACGCGGGCCCCCGCAGGCTGCGGATGATCGCCACCAGCAGGCCGAAGGCCAGGATCAGCACCTCGGCGACCACGAACATCTTGATGTCGAGCCAGAACCCGCCGAGCACGTCGGGCCACGACTCGCGGAAGTTCTCGGGATTGAAGAACTGCTGCTGGACCTTGGGCCACGACGAGCTGTTGAGGACGAGCAGCAGCCCGACGCCCAGGAACACCACGGTGGCCACGAACGCCACGAGGGCGCCCCGGGCCCCGTCCTCGCCCAACTCGTGGCGCAACGAGCCGCCTCTTCCCCCGCTCTGACCGGCCGCTCGGGCCGACGGGCTCGGGGGCGGCGGTGGCGGCCCCGAGCCGATGTCAGCCGTCATGGTTCACCGGGGGCTGATCACTGGGTCAGCGTGGGGGTGTCGCCGCCGTTGGCCAGCCACTCCTCCTGCAGGGCGTCGAGGTCGCCCGAGTCCTTCACCGCGGCGAGGGCCTGGTTGACGCAGGGGATCAGCGGGCTGTCGGTCTCGAAGAGCATGCCCAGCTCCTCCTCGTCGCCCACGGTGGGCAGGATGCCGACGATCGACGCGTCGGGGATCTCGGCCGAGGTGATGTAGAAGGCGGTCGGCAGGTCGAACACGAGGCCGTCCACCTGGCCGGCGTCGAAGGCCGACTTGGCCGCGGCGTTGTCGTCGAACACCGCCGCCTCCTCGTCGGGCTGGATCACCTCGTCGATGTAGTCGAGGCTGGTCGAGCCCACCGCCGCGCCGAGCTTGGCGCTCTGCAGGTCGGCGATCGACGTGGCGTCGGCGATGTCGGCGTCGGGCGCGGCCACGATGGCCTGCTGCACGGTGTAGTAGCCGTCGGAGAAGTCGACCACCTCGTCACGTTCGGCGGTGATGCCGAACTGCTGGATGTTGAAGTCGTAGTCCTTCTCGCCGGGCGCGATGGCCTCGTCGAAGCCGGTCGAGGTCCAGACCACGTCGTCCTCGGAGAAGCCGAGCTCGGCCGCGATGTCGTAGACCAGCTCGCTCTCGAAGCCCTCGTTGGTGGCGGGGTCGTCGTTGGCCATCCAGGGGGGGAACACCGGGTCGCCGGTGGCCACCGTGAGCTGGCCGTCCTCCTTCACCGGCAGGTCGGCCGCGTCGCACGAGCCCGTGGCGGCGGTGCCGTCCGAGCCGCCGGTGGTGTCGGACGAGCTCTCGTCGCTGCTGCCGCAGGCGGCCCCGAACAGGGCGAAGGCCAGGACGAGGGCGAGCAGCGCCCCGAGACGGGTTCTGGACATGTCGGTCTCCCAGTGCAGTAGTCGACGTCGGTGCCCGCCCCGCCCCGCCGGGCGGGAGGGCCCTGTTTCCTACAACTTTACATGGAAAGGCGGCTCGGGGCCGGGTCGGGGGCCGGCGAGGGCCCTCAGCCGGCCAGGCGGGACTCGACGACCGCACGGCGGGTGTTGGTGACCCGGTCGAGCAGCACCAGGCGCTCGACCTCGGTGACGAACCCGTACGAGCCCGGGGCGCCGTCCACCTCGTAGAGCAGCCGGGCCGCCACCGCCCGTTCGAGGGCGTCCAGCGCGTCGTCCTCGCCCATCGCCGTGGCGCGCGCCGCCATGTCGAGCTCGAAGCGGCGACCGGCGACGGCGCTGGCCAGCAGCACCCGCACGACCTCGTCGGGCTGGGCGTCGAGGTGATCGGTGACGAGCGAGCGGAGCACGTCGGGCACCCCGAGCACCTCGAGGGTCAGGGGGGCGGTGGTGTCGGCGGCCAGGCCGCTCGCCCGCGCCTGGCGGGCGATCTCGATCAGGTAGCCCGGCCGCCGCCCTGCCTGCTCGCCCAGCACCCGTAGCTCGTCGTCGGCCCGGCTCGCCCCGTCGGGACCGAGGCGGTCGCGGAGCAGGCCGACCGCCGCCGCGGGATCGAGCGCGGGCACCTCGACCCGGTCGGTGACCGGGAGCCGCTCGGCCTCGGCCAGCCACGCGGCCATGCCCGGCGGGCTGGGCACCCCCGACCGTGACACCACGATCGCCATCGCGGGGATGGCGTTCTGGTCGGGCAGCGGGCGTTCGGCCAGGTGGCGGAACAGGTTGATGATCTCGAGGTCGGCGGCGTGGGCGTCCTCGAGGATGGCCAGCACCGGCCGGCCCGCCCCGGCCTCGCCGTAGATGCGGGTGGCCACGTCGACGGCGAACTCGAAGGCCACGGGGGAGCCGGGCCCGAGATGGGCGTCGGGAGCGGCCAGGTCGAGCGCGGTGACCTGCCCGACGAACGACGACAGCCCCATCCCGGGCACGCACCGGCCCGCCAGCACGAGGGCGCCGTCGGCCTCGGCCGCCAACGCCACCTCGCCGGCCAATCGGGTCTTGCCCACCTGGGTGTCACCGGTGAGCACCACGAGGCCGCCCTGGTGGCCGTCGATGACCCGCCGCCACGACGACAGCAGCCGCGCCAACTCCTCGTCGCGGCCGACCAGCGGGATGCGCCGGTGGTTGCGGGCCCACTCGATGGGGTCGTTGAACCGTCCGGGGCGGGGGGTGAGGGGGACGTGGGCGACGGGCTCGCCGGTGCGGTGGTCGGGCCCCGTGGGGTGGTGGGGGGCAGCGGCACGGGTCCCCGGTGCCGCGTCGGAGGAGGCGGCCCCGTGGGCCCCGTCGGCCCCGTCTGCTCGGGCGGCCCCGTGGACCCCCTCGGCCCGGTCGCCCGACCGCCGGTCGTGACGGGCCGCGGCCATGACCCGCTGCCGGGTGGAGCCGCTGAGGGCGGGGTCGTGGGCGAGGATGGCCGCCTCCATCTGGCGCAGTTCGGGCCCCGGCTCGAGCCCCAACTCGTCGGCCAGCACCGTGCGGGCGCGCTGGAAGGCCCGCAGGGCGTCGTTCTGGCGGCCGGCCCGGTAGAGCGCCAGCATCAGGAGGGTCCAGCGCCGTTCGCGCAACGGGTCCTCCACCAGGCTGGCCTCGAGCCGGCCGATCACCGTGTCGACGTCGCCCTGCTCGAGGGTTGCCTCGTGGTACCGGTCGATCAGCGAGGCCCGGACCTCGTGGAGGCGGGCGATCTCGGCCCGGGCCGACGGGCTCTCGGCGATCTCCTGCAGAGGATGGCCACGCCACAGGGCCAGCCCGTCGGACAGGACCGCGTGCGCCTCGTCGGCCCGGCCCTCGGCGAGCAGGCGACGACCGCTCTCGGCCGCCCGTTCGAGGCGGACGGCGTCGAGATGGGCCGGGTCGAGGTCGAGGGCGTAGCCGTTGGTGGCGGTGACCACCACCGCGGCGGCGTCGGCGTGGACGGACTCGAGACGTCGGCGCAGGCGGGACACGCCCACGTGGACGCCCTTGCGCCAGGTCGGAGGAGGATGACCGCCCCACACGTCCTCGGCCAGGAGGTCGGCGGGGATGGGCCGGCCCACCCGGATGGCCAAGGAGGCGAGGATCGCCCGTTCGACCCGTGCCGGGACCGCGACCGTCTCGCCGTGCACCGTCATCTCCAGCGCACCGAGGATGCGCAGGTCGACCGCATTCGACCCCATGGTCCCATCCACGCCCTCAACGTACTGACTGGCGCGTCAGCGCGCCGGGAGCCGCCCCGTCGAGCGCGTCGGCCCCGGCGCGTGGACCCGGGACGATCCCTCGGTGCGGTGGCGCCGGCGCCCCGGGTCAGAGCAGGTCGTGGGCGCTGATGGCGTCGAGCAGGTCGATGCTGGGGGCACGGGCCAGCTTGGCGTCACACGCGCCGGCCATCTCGACCATGTCGGGCGAGTCGAAGTGGGCCCGTTGGGCGTCGGGCGACTCCCACTTCTCGATCACCACGAACCGGGTGGGGTGGGTGGCGGACAGGCACAGGTCGATGTTGCGACAACCGGGGTGGCCCCGGCTGACGACCACGTACTTGGCCAGGATCGCCTGCAGCGCCTCGGGGTCGGAGGCGTCGAAGGCCATCAGCACGACGGTCAGGTCGACGTCGTCGCCGGATGGTTCCGGGGGATCGCGGTGTGGGTCCAAGGGATCAATCCGCGGCGATCACTCAGGAGTGCAGCCGGCAACGCCGACATCACGGAGAGTGGGCACCGGCTCACACCTGGAGAAATAGGCGGAATCCGCAGGGTTGGCCCTCTTGACCATCTCGGTATCGTAAGCGAGAAGAACACCGAGGGTTCCCGCCGCCTCCGTCGTTCACCCGTCTGTCCCCCCAGGCCCCGCCAGCTGTTGGTCGTGCGGCCATCGAAACTGAAGCCAGGAGCATCCACGTTGGCCAAGGAGCGCGTAGAACGGGACGAGGAAGATCTCGTCCGTCTCTATCTCACCGACATCGGGCAGTACCCACTCCTTACCAAGGATGACGAGGTGCGCCTGGCCCAGGCCATCGAGGGCGGCACCGCCGCCCGCCTCGAGCTCGACACCGCCACCGAGCTCACCGCCGCCCGCAAGCGCGAGTTGCGCCGGGCGTCCCGCAAGGGGGAGGAGGCCGAGCGCACCTTCGTGCAGTCCAACCTCCGCCTCGTGGTGTCGATCGCCAAGAAGTACCAGGCCTCCGGCCTTCCGCTGCTCGACCTGATCCAGGAGGGCAACCTCGGCCTCATGCACGCGGTCGAGAAGTTCGACTGGCGCAAGGGCTTCAAGTTCTCCACCTACGCCACCTGGTGGATCCGCCAGGCCATCACCCGGGGCATCGCCAACACCGGCCGCACCATCCGCCTCCCCGTGCACGCCGGCGACACCCTCGCCCGCCTGCAGAAGGCCCGCTCGCGCCTCGAGCTGAAGATGGGTCGCCCGGCCACCCTGGCCGAGCTCTCGGCCGAGGTCGAGATGCCCGAGGACAAGGTCACCGAGGCGCTGCGCTTCGCGGCCGAGCCGCTCTCGCTGTCCGAGCCGCTGCGCGAGGACGGCGACGCCGAGCTCGGCGACGTGGTCGAGGACCGCTCGGCCGAGTCGCCCTTCGAGGTGGCGGCCACCGCGCTGCTGCCCGAGGAGATCCAGCGCCTGCTCTCGCCGCTCGACGAGCGCGAGCGCGAGATCCTGAAGCTCCGCTTCGGCCTCGACCGCGGCGAGCCCCGCACCCTCGAAGAGGTGGGCGAGCACTTCAACCTCACCCGTGAGCGCATCCGCCAGATCGAGGCCCGCGCCATGAGCAAGCTGCGCCACCCCAGCAGCGACACCGGCGCCCGCGACCTGCTCGCGGTCTAGGCACCTGATCGCGGCGGTCCGGCGCCCTCCCGACCGGTAACCTCGCTGGCGGCAGCTCTGTCGAGAGGGGGACGAGGTGCTCGCACGGGCCGTCGCCGGATTCGGTGGCTGGGCGCTGCTGGTCGGCGCCCTGATCGCCGGGGGGACGTCTGCCGCTGCGCCCGCTGATCCCCCCGCCGTGCTCTCGGCGCAGGCCGGGACCCTCAGCCCGGTGCTCCTACGGTCCTGGGTGGCGTCGCCCACCTCCCTGCCCGACGCCGACCCGGGCATCGTCGGTTACCTCGACCCGATCGACATCGATGCGTCCGGGAGGGTCCTGGTGAGCGCCTCGCGCGAGTACCGACCGGCAGGCGGGGTCATGCGCTTCAGCCCCGACGGCCTGTTCCTCGACCGGATGTCGGTCGGTGCGAGCTCGGGTGGGTGGGAGCGGGGGGGTGTCGGCAACGGCGTGGCGGCGGCGCCGGACGGGTCGACCTACCTCGCCCACTGCACCTCGGGGCGGGTCTCGCGGTTCCTCCCCGATGGCACCTACGACCGCGCCCTCCCGGTTCCGTACACGGGTGGCGGGGTCAACCAGTGCCGGACCTCCGATGTCGCCGTCGCCCCCGACGGCACCGTCTACGCCCTGTCGGACGCAGGACAGAAGGTCTATCGCCTCCAGAGCGGCTCCTTCCAGGTGCTCTTCGGCGGCGAGGGCTCCGGTCCGGGCCAGCTGAGTGGCGCCGAGGAGATCGCCGTCGGCCCGGACGGCACCATCTACGTGGCCGAGCGGCTCAACGCCAGGGTGTCACGGTTCGCCCCCGACGGCACGCCGCTCGGGAGCTGGGGCGGCGCCGGCGTGTTGTCGTCGCCCACGAGCATCGACGTCGACGAGGCCGGCCGGGTCTTCGTGCGCGAGAGCGACCGCATCGTCGCTTTCGCCCCCGACGGGACCTTGCTCGGCAGCTGGCCGACCGGCTCCCTCAACCCGTACTCGGTTGCCGCCCACGTCGACGGCACCGGTCTGATCCACCTCTACATCGCCGGCAACGGGGGCCAGGCAGGGAACTACAGGATCTATGAGTACGTGGTGCCCACTGCGCCCGTGGCGCGGGTCACGCTCACCGCCGGCGCCGCCACGGCGACCGTGGGGTCGACGATCCACCTCCAGGCCCAGGTCGACAACATCGGGCCCACACCACTCAGCGGCGTGCACCTCACGGCGAGTGGTCTCCCCGGGTGTGCCGGTCCCGTGCCCGACCTCGCCCCGGGCGGCAGTCAGACGGTCACCTGCGATCACGTCGTCACGGACGCCGACATCGGCAGCTACCACCGACGGGTCAGCGTGGACACGGATCAGACCGCGCCGAGCTCGTCCACGCCGGTCTGGGTCGAGGTGCTGCCCCCTGAGGTCACACGGTGGGGAGGCACAGGCAGCGCGCCGGGGCAGCTCTCCGGGGGCGGGGGACTGGCGGTCGCCGGCGACGTCTACGTCGCCGACTGCGGCAACAACCGGGTACAGCGCTTCACCCCCGACGGCACCTTCGTGCTCGCCTGGGGGACCGCCGGAAGCGGCGACGGTCAGTTCGCCTGTCCCATCGATGTCGCCACGAGCCACGGCGAGGTGCTCGTGCTCGACCGTGACAACCGCCGCGTCCAGCGCTTCACCGCCGATGGCACGTTCCTCGAGGCGTGGAGCACGACCACCACCGCGCCGGGCCTGCCCACGAGCATCGACGTGGACGGCACCGGCGACGTGTTCGTGACCGACGCCGAGGACCCCGTCTACGGTCCGCCCTGCCACGACGAGGGTGGCCAGCAGGTGTGCACCACCTACCCGCCGGACGACAACAACCTCGTCCGGCGCTTCTCCGCCCACGGCACGCCGCTCGGGTCGTGGGGCGGCGGCCAGCCGTACTACCGCCTCCACGGGGTGTTCGCGACCGCCGATGGCCGGATCGACGTGCTCAACAGCATCGATCTCCTGGTGCGCACCGCGGCGGGCGCCAGCCTGGCCTCGGTGCCTGGCATCCGGGGCAGCGACGTCGTCGAGGACGACGACGGGAACGTGTTCGTCACGGACGGGACCACGGGGGTCCGGAAGTTCTCGCCCGGGCTGACGCCCCTCGCCAGTTGGTCGCTGGCTCCGGGACCGCTCGCGATCAGCGCGAACGGCCAGCTGTACGTGCACAGCGGCGACACCATCATCCGCTACGCCACCGAGCCGCCGCCGGCGCCGACCGGGTTGGGGGGCACGGTGGTCGAGGACGGTTCGGGTCACACCATCGGCGGCGCCTGGGTGGCCGTGCTGCGATCGTCGGACTTCGCGCTGGCCGCCACCGCGGTGGCCGACGGCGATGGCACGTTCGCTGCCGAGGTGCCGGCGGGCTCGTACTTCGTCTACGTCATCGATCCGTCCGGAGCGCACCGATCCGGCTTCGACGGCGCCCCGACCCCGGTGGCGGTCGCCGCCGGCGCGATGACCGAGGACGACCCGTCGCTGCCGGCATTGACCGGCACCGTCGAGGGCACCGTCACGGACGGCGACGGAGGTCCGCCCCTGTCAGGAGCATGGGTGCTCGGGCTGAACGGGGCCACGGGGGCACCCGAGCGAGCCGTGCGGGCGGACGGTTCGGGCCGTTTTCTCCTGCAGGGCCTGGTGCCAGGCCCCCATCTGCTGGTGTTCCTCGACGCCACCGGGGCGCACGCCCCGGAGTTCTTCCCGCATGCACCCGACGCGTCCGCGGCGACGCCTGTTTCGGTGGTCGGCGGGGCCACGACGACGGTCACCGGCAGCCCGCCGGCCCAGGTGGCCGCGCCGGGCGGCGCCGCCCTCACCGGCACGGTGACGGCTACCTCCGGCGGCCCGCTGGCTGGCGTGGGGGTGATCGCCCTGCGGGCGTCGGACTTCCGGTTCGCGGGCGGCGCCGTCACCGACGGCTCGGGTCACTACGGGCTCGACGTCGCGCCGGGTGGCTACAAGCTGTTCTTCCTCGATGGCACCGGCCGCTACGGCGCTGAGTGGCACGACAACCGCCCCTACAACGGTCTGGCTCAGGCCTCCTCGGTCGCAGCGCCGGCCACCACTGACGCGACCCTCGATCCCACCACCGGGGGTATCGCGGGCAACGTCACCGACGGCCCCTCCGGCGATCCACTGCCCGGCGCGTGGGTCGTGGCGATCGGGCCGACCGGCATCGCCGGTGGAGCCGTCGTGGCGACTGACGGCTCGTACACGGTCCCGGCGTTGGCCGCCGGGGTCTACCGGGTCACCGTTCTCGACACGAGCGGCGGGCGGCCCCAGGAGTACTACGACGACAGCAGCGATTACACCGGCGCGGCGCCGGTGGTCGTCACCAACGGCGCCACCACCGCCGTAGACGTCGCGCTCGGCTGACCCGGACCGGGAAAGGAGGACCTAGACTCGCCCCATGAAGAAGCTCGTGCTCATCGCCATCGTCATCGCCCTGGTCGCCCTCGCCGCAAAGAAGGTGCGCGAGACCGCGTAGCGGCGCCTCCCGATCGGCGGGCGGTGCCCGCCACGGCGTCGACCCACCGCTGGGCCTCGGCCAGTGCCCGATCGCGGCGGCTGGGGGGCCGGCGGTGCAACCACCACCACCACACCACCGCGCCGGCGGCGGCCATCGCCACGCCACCGCTCACCGCGGCGGCGGGGCCGGGCGCCGGCCTGCGGCGCTTCAACTCGACCTTGCGCACGAACGTGGCGCCCTCCCAGCCCTGCTCGGCCGCGTAGCGGGCGAGGGGTCGATCGGCGTTCACCGCCACGGGGTGGCCCACCGCCTCGAGCATCGGGATGTCGGTGGCCGAGTCGGAGTAGGCGTAGGACGCGTCCAGGTCGATGCCCAGGCGCTCGGCCTCGGCCCGCATGGCCTCGGCCTTGAACGGCCCGTACGCGTAGAACTCGACGTCGCCCGAGTAGCGGCCCTGGTCGTCGATGCGGGCCCGGGTGGCGATGGCCTGGTCGGCGCCGAGGTACTCGGTGAGGGGCTCGACGATCTCCTGCGGTGACGCCGAGATGATGTAGACGCGGCGGCCGGCGGCCCGGTGCTCGCGGATGAGGTCGAGGGCCTCGCCGTAGACGATGGGCTCGATCACCTCGGCCAGGGTCTCCCGCACCAGCTCCGCGATGGTCTGCTGGTTCCAGCCCTTGCTGATCCGCAGCGCCGACTCGCGCATGCGGGCCATGCGCGCCTCGTCCGCACCGAGGTAGAGGTAGACGAGCTGGCCGTAGAGGGCCCGCAGCACCAACCACCGTGAGATCAGCCCGGCTCGCTGGAACGGCCGCCCGAACGCCACCATCGACGCCTTGGCGATGACGGTCTTGTCCAGGTCGAAGAAGGCAGCCTCCACCCGCCCGAGGCTACGAGCGGGCGGCCGCGGTGAGGTCGATGCCGGGCGTGGCGTCGGTCACCGCCCGGCGGTCGCCGCCCGGCGGTCGCCGCCCCGGCGCCGTTCCGGTCGGCTGACGCCCGTCGCCCGGGCTGCTAGCAAGGGGCCGTGAGCACGGACGCGTCGGGGGCGCCGGTCGTCGAGGGCTACGACCAACTGCACCAGATCGGGCGGGGCGGGTTCGCCACGGTGTACCGCGCCCGTCAGACCGGGTTCGACCGGGTGGTGGCGCTGAAGGTGCTCGAGATGACCGCGCTCGACGAGACGGCCCGGAGCCGGTTCGAGCGCGAGTGCCGGGCCATCGGGGCGCTGTCGTGGCACCCCAACATCGTCGTGGTCCACGACTCGGGGGTCACCGACGACGGTCGCCTCTTCCTGGCCATGGAGCACCTCGAAGCCGGCTCCCTGGCCGACCGGGTCCGCGCCGACGGACCACTGCCGTGGCCCGACGTGGTGCGGGCCGGCATCGAGGTGTCGGGCGCGCTCGAGACCGCGCACCAGGCCGGCACCCTCCATCGCGACCTCAAGCCCGACAACCTGCTGGTCGGTGTGTTCGGCGAGGCCAAGCTGGGCGACTTCGGCATCGCCGCGGTGGAGGGCGGCCCGGCCACGGCCACGGGCAACTCGGCGCTCACCGTGCTCTACGCCGCCCCCGAGGTGCTCCGGGGCGGGCGGGGCACCGTGGCGTCCGACGTGTACTCGCTGGCGTCGACCCTGCACACGCTGCTCGCGGGTCGGGCGGCGTTCGCCCGGGCCACCGACGAGTCGGTGGCGGCCACGGTGCTGCGGGCCGTGGCCGAGCCGGCACCCGACCTCCGGCCGCTCGGCGTGCCCGACGACCTGGCCGCCGTGATCGAGGGGGCGATGGCCAAGGATCCCGCCGATCGTCCCGGCTCGGCCGCCGACTTCGGCCGAGCGCTGCAGCGCGTGCAGCAGGCGCACGGCCTCGCCCCCACCCAGCTCCGGCTCGACCCTCGTCGTGCCCAGGAGGCGGCCGCCGACCGAGGCGACGACGCCCCCACCGTGGTGGTGGCCGACCTCCCGAGCGCCGCACCACTCGTCATCGACGCGGCCATGCTCGCGGCGGGTGAGGAGGCGGCCGATCCGGACGACACCACCGCTCTCACCGGCGCCGTTCGGCCGGCGGCCCCGCCGACCGGTGCCGCTCAGGCCGCCCCGGTCGGCGCCGCCGCGACCGGTCCAGACCCGATGGTGCCCCCGGGCGACGCCGCCGGTGACCCCGTTGTGGGTGACGGCGGTGACGGCGGTGACGGCGGTGACGGCGGGGAGCGCAGTGACGGGGGAACGTCCGGCGGATGGGCGCGACGGGCCCTGATCGTCGCCGGCGTCGCGGCCCTGGTGCTGGTGGTGGGCGCGGCGCTCTGGCTGGTGTTCGGCCGGTCCGACGGCGGCGACGACGAGGTCGTAGCCCCCACCGCCAGCACCGTGGCGGTCACCAGCACCACCGCCGTCGCCACGACCTCGACGGTGGCCCCGAGCACCACGCCGACCACGTCGGCGCCGGCCATCACCACCCCGACCACCAGCACACCGGTCACCGAGGCGGCCTCGCCGTTCATCGCCACCACCCCGGAGGAGGCCGCCGAGGGCCTGCTGGCGGCCTGGACCGTCGGTGACAGCGAGGGGGCGTCGCTGTATGCCGAGCAGAGCGTGATCGCGGAGCTGTTCGTGCGCCCCACCGGCGGTGCGGGGAGCACGTTCCAGGGCTGCGCCGACAACGGCGACTTCGCCTACAACTGCTCGCTCTCGTACGAGGGTGGCGCCACCAACTTCGTCGTCAGTGCCCCGCCCGGCGGGCGCTTCCGGGTGACCAGCGCCACCTCGATCGCCGACTGACCACCGTCCGGTTCCTGACCGCAGCGCGCTGGCGGCCCGCGCCCCTCCCCGGACCGGGCGACGACGCCGGCCGGTCCGGGGAGGGCGGGTGCTGCTAGTGGTTGCGGGTGACGGTGGCCTTCACCGCGTCCTTCGCGGTGGTCGTGGTGGTCGACGTCTCTTTGATCTTCAGCGTGATCGTGCTGCCGATCGGTGCGCCGCTGCGGGCGGTGACCACGATCTTGATGTTGGTCTTGGCCCCGGGCGCCAGCGCCGCGGTCTGGTACGTGCCCGCCACCACCTGGCTGGTGATGTTGGTGGTGCCGGCGAAGTAGGCGACCGTGAAGCGCGTGGTGCCGGCCGTGCCCTTCACCTTGATCGGCTCGGTGAGGTTGCCGTCGTTCTGGACCCGGGCGTAGAACGTGGCCGCGCCCAGGTTGCCGACGGTGGTGGAGCGGGTCTGGCCCGCGCCGGTGGTGTTGTAGACGTCGTTGCCGACGAAGGTGCCCGTGGCGCCGATGCGGATCTGGGCGTCGGGCTTCCCGGTGGGCGCCTGGCACGAGATGATGCGCACGTCGTCGACGAACCAGCCGTAGGCACCGACGCTGGTGTCGGCCGTGAACCGGAACCGGAACCGGAAGCTCTGCCCGGCCAGGCTGGCCAGGTTGACCCGGCTCGAGCCGTAGCCGTGGCTGTCGCCCGAGAACGCGGCGGGCCCGCCGGAGCCGTTGACGTGGCCGGTGTACCCGCCGGCGCTGAACAGCGGCCCGGCGTCGGTCCACGTGGAGCCGTGGTTGGTGCTGTACTCGACCCGCCCGCCGTCGAAGTTCGTCTCCGTGAGGAAGGCGTGGTTGAACACCAGGCTGGACCCGGCGGGCAGCACCACGTCGGCGGTGCGGGCGATGGAGGTGTCGCTGGCCCGGAGGTCGGTGTCGTCGTCGGCGGCGAAGAAGTTGGTGTCGCCGCTGGTGGCGTAGGTGGCGTCGAAGCCGAAGCTGCTGTACGGGTTCGGGTTCTGCGGGTACGACCACCGGAGATCGGCCGGGCTGCCGGTGATGGTCCAACGCCCTGATGCGGTGTTCTCGAGGTCGTCGGAGAACACGGTGGTGAGGTTCTGCCCGCCCGTGCAGCCGCTGGGCGCGGTGACGGTGGGGGCGGCCGGTGGGTTGGTGCTCATCTCCACCGCGGCGACGGCCTGGCCCACCGCGGTGCAGTTGGCGCTGGTGATGCCGTCGGTGCCGATCACGTTGGTGCAGGCCTGGGGGAGCGCAGCGGCGAGGTCGGCGTAGTCCGAGCCCGAGACCAACATGGTGGTGGCCGCCTCGTAGTACACCCGGGCCGCCTTGGTGATGCCCAGGGCGGCGACGGTGTGGCCGTTGAAGGTGCCGCCGTCGGCGATGAGGAAGGCGGCCTTGTTGTTCACGCCGCTGTTGGTGTGGACACCGCCGTTGTCGTTGAAGCTGGCGTCCGCCGTGTAGTTGGCGCTGGTGATCTTGTCGGGGTCGCCGAACAGGGTGGGATCGGCCATGTTGCGGATGGCGCCGAAGACCGGCAGGTCCTCGCCCATCTCCCAGCGGACGCCCGGGGTGTCGTTGCCGGCGCCGTTGGTGAGGTCCATGTACTCGCCGAACACATCGGAGAGCGACTCGTTGATGGCGCCGGACTGGTAGAAGTAGAAGAGCCCGCTGGAGAACTCGGTGACGCCGTGGGTGAGCTCGTGGCCCACCACGTCGTCGGCGCTCGCGAAGCCGTCGCCGTAGGTCATCTGCGAGCCGTTCCAGAACGCGTTCTGGAACGGGCAGTCCTGGGCCGACGGGCAGTACCGCACCGCCGAGATCAGCGGCAGGCCGGCGTCGTCCACGCTGTCGCGCCCGAAGCGGGAGTTGAAGAAGTCGTAGGTGTCGCCCGAGAAGTCGTAGGCGTTGTCGATGTCGGCGTCGCCCGTTGCGGGGTCGCCCTCGACCCGCACGAACGAGCCGGTGCAGGTCTCGCTGGCGTTGGGCACGTTGTTGAAGTCGCACACGCTGCGGTCGAGGCTCGCGGCGACCTGGTTGAAGTGCAGGGCCACGTTGCCGGAGGCGGCGTCGACCAGCACCATCTCGCGGATGGGCTCGTCGGTGCCGGGGCCGGTGACTTCGACCCGCCACACCAGGCGGGGGCCGCCGATCACGGGACCGCCCAGCAGGTCGGGCGCGTAGACCCAGCGCTCGGGTGCCGCGGCGGTGAGGCTGGCGGCGTCGACCCCGTGGGACTTGGCGGTGGTCTCGACGGCGGTGGCAGCGGCGTCGGCCGGGTCGACCGACGGGTCGGTGGCCACGTCGAGGCGGGGTTGCAGCTCGCCGAGGGCGGACAGGACGTCACCGTCGCCGTTCACCTGCACGGCCAACTCGCCACCGACCACGGGCACGTCGCCGGTGACCTGGCGGAAGCGGACGGTGGCGCCACCGTCGACGCGGGGCGTGACCGACCGCCGCTCGAGGTCGCTGCCGGCGCTCGTGCCGAACAGCGGCCCGAAGTCGTGCACGAAGCGCTCGGCGGCGGCGACCGCGTCGCCCGACGCCTCGGTGGGCGTGGTGATCGGCGTGCCGGCCTCGGTGCCCACGAAGGTGACCGCCCCGGTGGTGGGGTCGCGGTCGATGGTGACGTCGCCGTCGGATCGGGCGCGCAGCGAGGACGTGAGCGCCTGTTGCTCGGGCGGGGGCGCAGGACTCTGGGCGTCGGCCACGCCGGCGGCCGTCAGCGGGGCGATCAAGAGCACCGCGATGACGGCGGCCCGGAAGCGCACGGAGATCGACATGACCAACTCCTTCTCGCGGCGGCGGAGCCGACCCGGTCGGATGACGGCCGCCCAATGTCCGCGTGCTCGGACGCTACCACTCGGTGCCGTGGCGGCACCCGGGACCTTCGGCCCTAATTCAGGGTGCTTCGCCGGCGTCGTGCCAGTCACCGAGCAGTCGTGCCCGTCAGCCGAGAAGGGGACGGAGGTCCCTTCTGGTGGCCTCGTCGGGGGCGCACAGTCGTGGTGTGGCCGGAAGGCCCGAGGAGGTGTGCCATGCGACGCGACCGTCGTGGCGACCGGAGTACCGCTCGCGCTCACGCTCGCCGTCGCGTCGGTGCCCGCGCCGGCGCCGGTGCGCTGGTGCTGGCCACGGTGGCCGCAGGGCTCGGGGTGTGCAGCCGCGCCGCGGCCCCGGCCGCGGCCGTCGTGCCCGGCGAGAACGGCCTGATCGCCTTCCAGAGCGACCGTGACGGCGACTGGGAGATCTACACCGCCGACGCCGACGGGTCAGGTCAGACCGCGCTCACCGACAACGGTGCCCGCGACATCGTGCCCACCTGGTCGCCGGACGGCACCAGGATCGCGTTCGCCAGCGACCGCGACGGCAACTACGAGGTCTACGTGATGAACGCCGACGGGTCCGGCCAGACGCGCCTCACCGACAACATCGCGAGCGACAGTCTTCCCTCGTGGTCACCGGACGGCACCCGGCTGGCGTTCAACACCAATCGAGACGGTCACCAGCAGATCTACGTGATGAACGCCGACGGGTCGGGGCAGGCCGACGTGTCGAACAGCCTCGTCACCGACATCCAGCCGGCGTGGTCGCCCGACGGGGCCACCATCGCCTTCACCCGTGCGGACGACGTGTGGACGATGGACGCCGACGGCGGCAACCAGATCCGCCTGACCACCGATCTGGCGCTCGACGGTCTGGCGGGGTGGTCGCCCGACTCGGGCACGATCGCCTTCGCCAACAACACCAACGGCGGCGGTGCCGCGCACTTCGACGTGTACCTGATGACGCGTGGGGGGAGCCCGCTCGGCAACCTGACCGGTACCTCGGGCTACACCGAGACCCGTCCGTCGTGGTCGCCGGACGGCACCCGGATCGCCTATGCCGGCAGCCCCAGCGCGACCGGCCCCTACGACATCTGGGTGATGGGTGCCAACGGGTCGGACCCCGTGAAGGTGGTCGAGAGCCCCGGCAGCGACTACTGGCCCGACTGGCAGTCGAGCCCGACCCGGGGGTCGATCACCATCGTGCAGGACTCGCGGCCCGACAGCGCCCAGGACTTCCACTGGGCCGTCACCGGGCCCGGTGTGTCGTCGTTCGACCTCGATGACGACCCGAACGGTGCCCTCCCGTCGTCGATCACCTTCGACGACCTCGAGTCCACCACCTACACGTTCACGCAGGCCGCGGTGACGGGGTGGAGCCTCACGTCGCTGGGCTGCGACGCCGGCGGCACCGTGAACCTCGGCCAGCGGCGGGTGAGCGTGGCGCTGGGCCACGGCCAGAACGTCACCTGCACGTTCGTCGACGCCAAGCGCCGACCGGACGCCATGGTGGCCACTGCGTCGGGTGGGCCCTGGTTCGCCGACAACGCGTACGCCACCTCGGTGACCCCCGGCCAGACGCGCACGGCGAGTGTCGCCCGGGGCGCCACCCGTACCTTCTACGTGCGCCTGCAGAACGACGGCGGCGCCACCGACTCGCTTCGGGTCAAGGGCGTGACGTCGGGGTCGGCGGGCTACACGGTGAAGTACAAGCTGGGCACGGAGAACGTGACCTCGGCGGTGGTGGCCGGCACCTGGACGACGGTCCCGCTGGCCCCGGGCGCGTCCGTGGTGCTCAAGGTGAAGGTCACCGCCACCACGGCGGCGGTGGCGGGCTCGGCCCGCAACGTCGACCTCACCGTCCGCTCGGTGGCGGCCACGACCGTCAAGGACGTGGTGCGGGCCCGGGCCACCCGGTCGTGATCGCCGGTGGCTGGCCGGCGCCCTCGTCGGGGCCGGCCGGTGCGATCGGTCAGCTCCCCGCCCACCAGAGGTAGCAGTTGAGCATCAGCGGGGTGGCCATCACGAGGCTTCGCAGGGGTTCGACGAGTTGCGGATCGCGGTCGAGGACGAGCCAGCAGTCGGCGTTCCCGAGCATGTTGCCGTCGTAGTCCGTCACGGCGATGGCGCCCACCGGCCGGCCGTCGGCACCCAGCAGCGTGGCCGACCTGACCTGACCGGTGAAGGCCGCCCGGTCGACCTTCACCGTGAGCAGGCGCTCGCCGCCCACCTTCACCCGGAACGTGACGTCCACACCCTGGACATGGCTCGTCATTCCCCACTCGTTGCCGGCGGCGTCGAGGAACGCGATGCCGGCGATGTCTGCGCCCGCCGCGGTTCCCGCCCCTCGGTGCCGCACCATCCTGGCCTCCGTACCCAGCACCGGCGCGCCGCCGAGATCGCACAGCCGCGCTGAACGGCCCTGGCGCCACACCTGAGCCACGGGTCGGCGCTGGTCGTCGGTCACCTGCCACCACGCGGCCTGCAGCCGGCTGCCGCCTCCCGAGCGGAACTGCAGGCGGGTGCGGCCGAGGATCTCCTCGGCATGGGGCGACACCGCGGGCGGGGGAGGCTGCGACAGGGGATCGGAGGCGACGGCCCCCTGGTCGGCCACCCGGTCGGTCCAGCGGGCACCATCCCACCACCGGAACTGGTGGCGCCCCGCCGGGTCCGGGTGCCAGCCCGCAGCCGCCGACACTCCACCCTGATCGCTCATGGACCGACTCCCGCCTCGACGTCGTGGGGACCTGCGGTGGCCTCCGGTTCGGGAGCCTCCCACAGTGTCGCCCGACCGTGTCGCCCGACGGTGTCGCCCGAGGTGTCGACCCAGGGGAGTCCCGGGACGCCTCCGTGCAAGATCGTGCGGCCGAGTTCGCATCGTCCGGTTGTCGTCGTCACCGAGCGTGCTTATGGTGAGAACGCACCTTCCCCCGAGGTCGTCGGTCCCCGCCCGGGGAGGTTGCTGTGCTGGTTTCCTGCTGGTCCGCCAAAGGTGGTTCGGGCACCACCGTCATCTCGGTGGCGCTCGCCCTGGTCCTCGCCCGCTCGTCCGAGGTCGTGCTGGTCGACCTGGCCGGCGACGTGCCGGGTGCGCTCGGTCTGCCCGAGCCCGACTCGCCGGGGGTGAGCGCCTGGCTGGCCGCGGGCGACGACGTCGGCGTCGAGGCCGTCGAGCGCCTGGAGGTGCCGGCCCGCCCAGGTCTGTCCGTGCTGCCCCGGGGCACGGGGCCGCTGCCACCCGCGACCACGCGCCTCGAGGCGCTGGCGGCCCACCTCGCTGCGGGGGATCGCCCCGCGGTGGTCGACTGCGGTGTGGTCGGCCGGGAGCCGTCGGCGGGCGCGGTGGTGGCCGGCGCCGCCACGCAGTCGCTGCTGGTCACCCGGGCCTGCTACCTGGGCCTGCGGCGGGCGGTCCACCTGCCGCTGCGGCCCTCGGGGGTGGTGCTGGTCAGTGAGCCCGGCCGGGCCCTCACCCGCATCGACGTGGAGCAGATCGTCGGGGTCGGTGTCCGGGCCGAGGTGGCGCTCGACCCCGCGGTGGCCCGAGCGGTCGACGCGGGCCTGCTGGGCTCGCGTCTCCCCCGCACCCTCGAGCGGGCGCTGCGCCGTGCGGCCTGACGCGGCGGCGGCCACCGCCGGCACCGGTGCCGGGCCTCTCGTCGACCAAGGGACACCGGGGTCGGGCCGCGGTTGCGACCATTCGGACCTCGACGACCGGGTGCACCGGGCGCTGCTGGCCGACGCCGGCGCCGACGCCGACCCGCGCGGCGCCATCGAGCACCTGGTGCGGTCGTTGGCGCCGCTGCTCGGTGCCGACGACGCGGCCGACGTCGTCGCCCGGGTGCTGGCCCGCGTGCACGGCCTCGGCCCCCTCGACCCGCTGCTCGCCGACCCCGCGGTGTCGGAGGTGATGGCCAACGGCGCCGGGCCGGTGTGGGTGGAGCGCCACGGTCGCCTGGCGGTCACCGACGTGGTGCTCGACGCGGCGACGGTGGCCCACCTCATCGAGCGGGTGGTGGCGCCACTGGGGCTGCGCATCGACCGCTCGTCCCCGCTGGTCGATGCCCGCCTGCCCGACGGGTCGCGGGTGAACGCCGTCGTCCCGCCCTTGGCCATCGACGGGCCCTGCCTCACCATCCGACGGTTCGCGGCCCGGCCCATCGACCTCGACGCGGTCTGCCCTCCGGGGGTGGCCCCCCTGCTGCGGTGGGCCGTCGGTGCCCGGGCCAACGTGGTGGTGTGTGGGGGCTCGGGCTCGGGCAAGACCACGCTGCTGAACGCCCTGGCCCGGTCGGTGCCCGGCGGCGAGCGGGTGATCACCATCGAGGACGCCGCCGAGTTGCGTCTGCCCGGCAACCATGTGGTGCGGCTCGAGTCCCGCCCACCCAACGCCGAGGGTGTCGGCGCCGTGAGCACCCGCGAACTGCTCCGCAACGCCCTGCGCATGCGCCCCGATCGCATCATCGTGGGCGAGGTGCGCGGCGCCGAGGTGGTCGACATGGTCCAGGCCATGACCACGGGCCACGAGGGGTCACTGTCGACCTGCCACGCGAACAGCGCGGCCGACGCGCTGCGACGGCTGGAGATGATGCTCCTCATGGGCGATCTCGACCTGCCCCTCGCTGCGGTGCGGGTGCAGTTGGCCGCCGCGATCGACCTGGTGGTGCAGGTGGCCCGCCGGCCCGACGGCACCCGGCGGGTGGTCGCGGTCGACGAGGTGGCGCTGCCCGACGACGCCACGGGCGGGTCGCGGCCCTTGGTCGGCGCCGCGGGCCTCGTGTCGCTGCCCCGCCGCCCCGTCCGCTGGGTCGGCGCCCCACCCCCGGACCCCCGCTGGGTGGTGGCGTCGTGACGGTGGCGGCCGTGGCGGTGGCCGGGTCGATCGGGCCGGTGGGGGCGGTGGCCGCCGGCACCCTGGCTACCGCCTCGATGGCTTCTGGCTCGTTGGGTTCCGGCTCGTGGGTTCCTGGCTCGTCGGCTCTCGCCTCGTTGGCTCTCGCCTTGTTGGGTTCCGGCTCGTTGGGTTCCGGCTCGTTGGGTTCCGGCTCGTTGGGTTCCGGCTCGTTGGGTTCCGGCTCGTTGGGTTCCGGCCCGTTGGCCGTCGCCTCGCTGGCCGCAGCTGCGGTCGTGGTGGCGGCGGGGACGGTCCGCCGCCTGGCCCGGTCGGCCGGCTCCGGTCGAGTGGCGGCTCGGCTCGTGAGTGGCGGTCGTCCCCCGCCGCCCGGTGCACCGGTGGGCCCGCGGCGGGCCTTGGCCGTGGTGTCGTCGGCGCTACGGGCGGCCGACGTCGATGCCGACGCGGGCCTGCTCACCCGCCGTTGGGCCGTGGTGCTCACCATCGGTGCGGTCGTGGCGGCGGCACGGTGGGGTACCGGAGGGGTGGTCGTGGCGCTCGGGCTCGGCGTCGGGGGGCCGGCCGCGTTCCTCGCCTGGCGGCGCGGGCGTGAGGCCCAGCGCTACGCGGCCGCGCTGCCCGGTGTGCTCGAGGCGGTGGCGGGAAAGCTGCGGGCGGGGGCGTCGCTCCCCGAAGCGGTGGCGACATCGGCGGACGACCGCACCGGCAGTGCCGCTCTCGACGCCGACCTGGGCGCGCTGAGCAGACGGGTCTCCCGGGGCCAGCCGTTCACCGTCGCGGTCGAGACGTGGGCCGACGGTCGGTCGGCGCCGGGGGTGGGTCTCGTCGCGGCCGCGCTCGTGCTGGGCTCGGAGGCCGGTGGCGCCCGGGCCAGGGCGCTCGACGGTGTGGCCGCCACCCTGCGCGATCGCCGGGCCCTCGAGGCCGAGGTCGACGCGCTGTCGTCGCAGGCTCGGGCATCGGCGGTGGTGATGATGGGTGCGCCCGTCGTGTTCGCTGCGCTGGGCCTGCTGAGCGACCCCGACGTGGCCACGTTCCTGCTGCGGACCCCCGCGGGGCTGGGCTGCCTCGCCGGCGGGTTGGTGCTCGACGGGCTGGCGGGGCTCTGGATGCTGCGCATCGCCGCAGCCGCCCGGTGACGAGGCGGCGACCGGCCTCGGCGGTTGTGGCGGGGTCGGCCGCGTGATCGTCGCGGTGTCGATGCTGTGCCTGGTGACCGTGGAGGTCGGTGCCTGGCGGTGGCGGCCGGCCCCCCGCCGCGCCCGCGCGCTGCTCGGGGCCGGGCCGCGTGCGGCGACGCAGCACCCGTCCCCGGTCGTCCCGACGCGGCCGCAGAGTTGGGTCGCCGCCGTCGGTCGGGTGGTCCGGCGTGGGCTGAGGCGTCCCGACGACCCGGGGGCCGACCGGCACCTCGGCCGGGCCCTGCTGGCGGCGGCGCCGCTGGCGATGCTCTCGCCCGTGCTCGTGCTCGTCGTGGCGCTCTGGTGGTGGTCGGTGCCCGTGATCGATCGCCGCCGCCGGCGCCGGCGGCGCGATGGCGCGCTGGTCGCCGAGTTGCCGGAGGTGGTCGACCTGTTCGTCCTCGCGGTCGGTGCCGGCCTCACCGTGCCGCTGGCGGTCGAGGCCGTGGCCCGCCATCACCGCGGCATCCTCGGTGCGGCCCTCGCCGACGTCACCCGTCGGGTGGCGCTCGGCGCTCGGATGGCCGATGCCCTCGCCGGGCTCCCCGCCGGCGTCGGCGAGCGCAGCCGCCCTCTGGTGACCGTGCTCGTGTCCTCCGAGCGCTACGGGGTCGCCCTGTTGCCGGCGCTCGAACGGCTGGCGGTCGAGACCCGCCTCGAGCGCCGCCGGGCCGCCGAGGCCACCGCCCGTCGCGTGCCCGTCAAGCTCCTCTTCCCCCTCGTGCTGTGCACCCTTCCCGCCTTCGCCCTGCTCACCGTGGTGCCGCTGCTGGCGGGCTCGCTGCGCTCGCTCCAGGTCTGAAGCCGGCATCGAGCCCCGGTGTCGCGAGCCAGGTGGACACCGCGCCCGATCGGCCGCGCCGGAGGCCGCTGTGACGTTCGGCCCTGCCGTCCGGTTCCCCCTCGACCTCATGATGGTGACGTCGCCGGGTTCGGCGAGGGCGTCGATGAACAAGGGGTGGTCCGTCATGCCGGGCGAAGACCTTGCGCCAGCAGCCAGCGCCGGGCGGTGACCACGATGTGACGTCGCCTCGACGGCGGGATGTGGACAGCTACATCGACCGCGAGGGAACGGCCGACTGCGCTCGTCTCGCCCACCGCGTCGCCGAGCCGGTCTCGACCAGGGTCGAGCGCTCCTCGACCACACCGCACCACCACGAAATGGAGCCCAACCGATGACCGATCCAGATGCGGACCATGTGCTGGTGGTGTACGCCCACCCCAACCCGGAGTCGTTCACGCACGCCGTCCTCGATCAGATCGTGCGGGGCCTGGGCGACGCGGGACACTCCTGTGAGGTGCTCGACCTCTACGCCATCGGGTTCGACCCGGTGTTCTCGCTACACGACGCGACCCAGTTCATCCACCACACCCTGCCCGACGGCACGCTGGACCGGGTCGAGCTCGAGCGCATGCTCATCGAGGGCGCGGGGAACCCGCTCAAACGGTTCATGGCCAGACGATGGGCGAAGGACAAGAGCGTGGCGGAGATCGTCGAGCTGTTCGAGGCGAACCAACCCGCGGACGTTCGGGAGCACCAGGCCAAGGTCGCACGGGCACAGGGACTGGTCTTCGTGGCTCCGGTGTGGTGGATGGGCTTCCCGGCGATCCTGAAGGGCTGGCTCGAGCGTGTCTTCGCCTACGGGTTCGCCTACACCCTCACGCCCGAGGGTTGGGCCGGTCAGCTCGAGGGACGCGTACCGCTGCTGGATCAGCGCAAGGGGCTGATCGTCACCCCCACGTTCTTCACCGAAGCCGAATACGACAACGGCTGGCGGGCGGCCATGGACACGATCCTCTGCGACTGGAACCTCACGATGGCCGGCGTCCAGGAGACGAGCCACGTCTACTTCTACGCCGTGGTCGCCGCCGATCCCGAGACGCGCGGGGACTACCTGAGGCGCGCCTATGCCCTCGGGCGGGACTTCTGAACCGCACCGTCGACCCTCCGACGCCGCCAGACGCTCATGCATCGTTGGCTGGTCGTCGCGTGGGCGAGATCCTGTCGGCAAACCCTGTCTCAACCAGCCCGAGGGAGCCAGAGTTCGACGAACGCTGCAACATCGGCGGCGAACCGTGACGGGTCCTCCCACCGCGGGGTGTGTCCGACGCCCGGGTACACGATCGACGTCGTGTCGGGGATGCGCTCGGCGAGTGTCACCTGCATGTCGTGACCCACGAGTACATCGGCGTCGCCCCAGATCAACAGGGCCGGTGCGGCGACGTGTCGCAGCTCGGGGGTGTCGTCGTACTGCAGGAGACGGGCGAACGCTTCCCTCCACACGCGAGCCGGCACCTTGAGCAGTTCGTGAACGAGCTCCTCGAGGACCGCCGGGTCGAGCGCCTCCGAGGAGGTGTCGACGACAAATGAGTGGGCGAAGTCCGTGCTGATCGGGTCCTTCAGATCGGACACGACGGTTTGGACGAGCCCTTCGAGTCGTGCATCGCCGTGAAGCGTCGTCGGCGATGCCTCGAGTACGAGCCCGGCCACGCGTTCGGGATGGTCGATGGCCACGCGGCGGACGACGAGGCACGAGCCGGAGTGTCCGGCCAAGACCGCCCTGTCGATGCCCAGCGCGTCGAGGAAGGGGACCACATCGGCGGCGAAGTCCTGCACGCCGTAACCGGTCATCGGTTTGTCGGAGTCGCCGTGGCCGCGTTGGGACACGGCGACCGCCCGAATCGACGATGGCAGGCGTGCGAGCACGGGCTCGTACGACCGCCACGAGTCAGTCGGTCCTGGCAGGAACACCACTGCGTGCTGCGCAGGCTCGCCCTGCTCCGCGTATGACAGGGTCAGACCGCTGTCCAGGGTGGCGGTCGACGTTCTCGGGGCCACGGCGCGACCGTAGCCAGCGTTCCCTGGGCCTCAAGGTTTCCCGACGCCGCTCCCGGTGAACCCAGGTGGTCGAGGTAGTCGGTTTCGCATCCCCTCGTGATGTTCCTGTGGTTCTCCGTTAGTATCACCCGCCACGGGTGACACCCGGGCCCTGCGGGCCCGAGAGTGAACCGGGCCCGCTCGCGCCTCGCGGCGCCGCCGAACCGCTCCCCACCATCGAGGTGCCCCCGTGACCACCCTCTTCGTCCGCGTCCACACGCTGCTCCTCGGCCGCCGAGGCCATCGCCGCGAGACCGGCCAGACCACCGCCGAGTACGCCCTGGTGCTGCTCGGTGTCGCCGCCATCGCCCTGCTGGTCGTCGCGTGGGCCGCCGACACGAACCGCATCGGGCGCCTGCTCGACGCGGTGCTCGACAGCATCCTGTCCAACGTCACGTGAGGCCCACGTCGGTGGGCGGGGCCGTCCCTGGGGGCGGGCATGAGCGGGGTCGGAGGCGGGCATGGTCCCGCGGTCCGGGCGGGCCGTCCGCGACACCGATCGTGGCGGCGCCGCGCCGACGGACTGCGTCAGCGCCGCCGCGGGTCAGGACCGAGCGGGGCCAGTCGACGGTCGAGGTGGCCCTGCTGCTCCCGTTCGTGGCCGTGCTGCTCCTGGCGGTGGTGCAGGTGGGCCTGGTCGTGCGCGACCAGGTGCTCGTCACCCACGCCGCCCGCGAGGCGGCTCGAGCGGCGGCGGTCGACCCCGAGCCTCGGGCGGCGGGCGACGCCGCCGCGTCGGCCGCCGACCTCGCCCCCGCCCGGCTCGACGTCGAGGTGTCGGGCCGGGGCGACCCGGGCAGCCGCGTGCGGGTCGAGGTGGCCTACCGCAGCAGCACCGTGGTGCCGTTGGTGGGCCGCCTCATCGGTGACGTGGTGGTGCGCTCAGCCGCCACCATGCGGGTCGAATGAACGGCCGGACCAGGCCGCCCATGGCGGCGTGCCCGCCTTGGTGATGTGGCCCCGCATCGCTCGGGGAGAGCAGCGGCCGAGGGGGTCAGCAGGTCACCGAGACGTTGAAGGCCCAGTCGACCGGGCTGGTGGTCTCGTCCTTGATCTGCACGGTGACGGTGTCGCCGCTGGCGTTGGCCGACGCGAAGCGGGCCTGGCCGGCGCCCGAGTTGTAGGGGGTGACCACCGTGGCGCAGGTGGTCAGCACCCGGCCCGCGAACTGGATGCCGTAGTTGCCGGTCGAGTTCACGAACACCTGGGTGACACCGGCCGAGGCGTCGAGCGAGCCGTCGGCCGCCACCACCGCGAACAGCCGGGGGGCCACCTCGCCGTCGGCGAAGTCGTTGGTGTGGATGGTGCCGTCGAGGATGTTGAGCGAGTCGACCTGACCGTCGCCGATGTCGGTGGCCTGGATGGTGCCGGACTTGATGTCGTTGCCGGTGATGGTGCCGTCGCGGATGTCGGTCTTGGTGATGGCGTTGTCGCGGATGTCGGCGCTCTGGATCGTGTCGTCCACGATCGAGGCGCTCGTCACCGTGGCCGCGGCGAAGGCGGTGCCGCCCAGGGCGAACACCACGGCCAGCGTGCTGATCACGATCGCGAAGCGACCGTTTCCGAAGATCCTGCGCATGTCGTCTGCTCCCGCTCGCGGGGCGGGCGGGCGCGCACCCCATGGTGTCCGGTCCATCGGTGCTCGGTGACGCCGCCTTGAGCGCTCCGTCCGCGGTGCCAGCGGTGTGCGGGAGCTCGGTCGGGGTGGCGACGTGCGGGGTGGCGACGGGCGGGGTGGCGCGCCTGCCTCGCCTGGCGCGCTGGTGGCGGCTGGCGCGCCGGCACGGGCGGGGGCGACAGGCGGGTGGCGCCGGACGGGGCCGGGGCCGCCGCGGCGCCGTCGGGGCCACGGGCGAGGCTCGGCCCGGCCGGGTCAGCCGCCGGCGGGTGGGGCGGCGAGCACCGTGCGGGTGGCGTAGCCGGTGGTGAACGCGGCGATGTCGTCCGCGGGTGCCTCGGCGGTCGACGTGCAGTCCACCGCGTTGAGGTCGCGGCCGCCCTCGTCGGTGGCCGCCGGCACCTCCACCACGCCCCGCACCTGGGCGAACCCGCACGAGGGCACGTTCAACACGGTCACCTGGGCCGGCTCGTCGCCGGACAGCAGCGCGTCGCGGTGCTCGTCCAACCAGGTGGCGACCTGGCTCACCGCGGCCTGGTAGTCGGGGGGCACCTCGTCGAGGCCGGCGGCCACCACCAGCGCGGGCAGCCCTGCCGCGACGGCGGCCTGCGCGGCGGCGATGTCGGCGTCGAACCCGGCGAGCGGTCCGAGCAGCGGACCGTCGTTCACGCCGACGACCACCAGGTCGTAGTCGCCGGGCACCCCGTCCACCTGGCCCGCCACCGTCGAGGTGACCGTGACCGCGGCATCGGCCGGGACCGTCACGCCCGGGAAGCCACTTGCGGTTGCGCCGAACGTCGAGGGCCCGACAGCGCCCGCGTCCGCCGGCGGAGCGGCGGGATCGGTCGGCCCGGGTGTGGCCACCGACACCCGCAGGCCCGGCAGCACGTAGGTGCCCTGCACCAGGGCGTCGAGGCCCGGCGCCTGCAGGCCGTCGGCACTCGACTCGAGGATGCGCACGTCGCTCGGGACGGTGGACGTGGTGGTGTCGGCCCCGGCCTGCTCGTCCCCGTCCCCGTCGCCGCTGCCGCCTCCGCAGCCGACGACCACGGCCGAGGCGCAGGCCAGCACCGCAACCCATCGCCCGATCCGTCCTCGCGTGCGCATCACCACTCCACTCTTCCTCGCTGACCGGGCAAGAGACTACGGGCGTGAGCGGTCAGGCCGGAATCGGCACCTGTCTCGTTGGCGCCGGGCCATGAATCGGGCGCCGCTCACGGCGACCCGCCCGGTCGACGACCCGCCCTGGTCGGCGCCTGCCTGGTCGGTACCTGGCCTTGGTCGGCGCCTGCACCCGGCCGGAACTCGGCCCGGCCGAAACCCCAGCCGGGCGCCCGGTCAGTGGTGGGGCGGGGAGTCGAGGACGGCCCGCAGGAGGCGGGCGGCACCGGCCTTGTCGAGGGGCTCGTTGAAGTTGCCGCACTTGGGCGACTGCACGCACGAGGGGCAACCGTCGTCGCACCCGCAGGCCTCGACCGCCTCGAGGGTGGCGGCCAGGTGCCGGTCGGCCACCTCGTAGCCCAGCTCGGCGATCCCCGCGCCGCCGGCGTAGCCGTCGTAGATGACGACGGTGGGCAGCCCGGTGTCGGCCTGCAGCAGCGTGGACACGCCGCCCACGTCCCAGCGGTCGCAGATGGTGAACAGGGGCAGCATGCCGATGGCGGCGTGCTCGGCCGCGTGCAGCGCGCCCGGAGCCGAGGCCGGCGGGATGGCGGCCTGGTCGAGCAGGTGGTGGGGCACCGTGTACCAGAACCCACGGGTGACGAGGTAGGTGGGCGGGAGGTCGAGCTGCTCGCGGGCCAGCAGCTCGCCCGTGAAGCGGTCGCGACGCTGGTAGCCCGTGACCTGGCTGCGAACCTCGATGGTGCCGAGGTGCAGGGCGGTGGCCCCGAGCGACCGGCGGGCGTCGGTGGCCAGGATGCGCACGTCGGTGTCGGACCTGGCCTGCGTGTAGTCGCTTCCGTCGGACGGCGACACCAGAGCCACGCCGTCGTCCAGGTCGAGGTCGTCCACCCGGTACGACCGGCCCTGGTGCAGGTAGGTGGCACCGGGATGGACCAGGCGCATGGCCCGGCTCTCGTCGACGGTGCCCACCAGGTCGCCGTTGGCCAGCGCGATGCGCACCTCGCGGGCCGAGCCGCCGCGGAGGCCCACCCCATGGCTCGGCCAGCCCCGTGCCGACCACACCGCGCGGGGCTCGGCGCGTGTGCCGTAGCCGCGGGTGCGGATCTTGAGCCGGTCGTCCACCACCAGGCTGCGGACGCCCTCGGCCAGCACGTCGGCGGGCCAGTAGGCCTCGTCGGCCCAGCTGAGCGGGAGCTCGAAGGCGGCGCAGGCCAGGTGCGGGCCCAGCACGAACGGGTTGGTGGGGTTGATCACCGCGGGCTCGGGCGGGCGGGTGAACACCTCGGTGGGGTGCGCCATCAGCCACTGGTCGAGCTGGTCCTGACCGGCCACCAGCACCGCCAGCGACTGCTGCGCCTCGCGCCCGGCCCGCCCGGCCTGCTGCCAGAGCGAGGCGATGGTGCCGGGGAACCCGTTGAGCACGCAGGCGTCGAGTCCGCCGATGTCGACCCCGAGCTCCAGCGCGGTCGTGGCCACCACCCCCTGCAGGCGGCCCGAGAACAGCTCGTCCTCGATGGCCCGCCGCTCGACGGTGAGGTAGCCGCCCCGGTAGGCCGACACCGCCTCGGCCAGGGGTGCGGGGAGCCGGCGGCGGATGTCGGCGGCCACGATCTCGGTGCCCTTGCGGCTGCGGCAGAAGGCGATGGTGCGCCGGCCCTGTGCGATCAGCTCGGCGACGATGGCGGCGGTCTCGCGGTTGGACGACACGCGCGGGCCGTCGGCGGGCACCTCGTCGACCGCGATGTCGTCGCGGTGATCGGCCAGGTCGGCCTCGCCGACCCGGCCGCCGTCCCCGTCCCCGTCCCCGTCCCCGTCCCCGACACTGTCCCCGTCCCCGACACTGTCCACGTCCCCGGGGGGCGGGGCCGGTGCGGGGCCGTCCACCGGGGTGAGCCGGGGCACATCGTGGTCGTAGCGGTCGTCGAGCGGCGGGTTCCACAGGGCGAACAGCCGCTCGCCGCGGGGCGAGCCGTCGTCGGTCACCTCGGCCACGTCGAGCCCGCACAGCTGCGACGCCAGTCGGCCGGGCCGGCCGATGGTGGCCGACGAGAAGATGAAGGTGGGGTGCGAGCCGTAGTGGGCGCACAGGCGCCGCAGGCGGCGCAGCAGATGGGCCACGTGGGTGCCGAAGATGCCGCGCAGCACGTGCAGCTCGTCGATCACCACGTAGTCGAGGCGCAGGAGGAAGGTGTCCCACTTGCCGTGGTGGGGGAGGATCCCGCTGTGCAGCATCTCGGGGTTGGTGAGCACCACGTTGGCCTTGGCCCGCACCCAGGTGCGCTCCTCGGGTGAGCAGTCGCCGTCGTAGGTGCCGGCCACCAGGCCGGGCACCTCGAGGTCGGTGAGGCTGCGGAGCTGGTCCTGGGCGAGGGCCTTGGTGGGGAAGATGAGCAGCGAGGTGCCCGAGCGCACCGGGCGGGCGGCCGATTCGGCGATGGGCGCCTGGTAGCAGAGCGACTTGCCCGAGGCCGTGCCGGTGGCGACGGCCACCGAGCGCCCCGAACGGGCCAGGTCGATGGCCTCGGCCTGGTGCGACCAGAAGGCGTCGACGCCCAGCCGATCGCGCACCTCAGGGGGCAGCGGGCGGGCCAACGCCGCGGTGCGGGCCTGCCGCGGCGCCAGGCGCTCGAGGTGCACGAGCCGCTCTCCGCCCGGCCCCGAGGGCGCGCCACCCAGGCCGGCCAGCACCTCGTCGAGCGAGGGCAGGGGAGCGGGAGCGAGCAGCGCCATGCCCGCGCCATGCTACGGATCCCGCCGGCGTAATTACAGAGGTGTCGTGTGATTCCCGCCGGATTCGGGCGCCACGGTGGCTCCCGGGTCCAGAACACGGAGGGGTGTGGCCGATACCGTGGCAGTGACGGTGACACGAGGATGTAACCCGATTGCCATGGTCGGGGTCACAGAGCCGACGGGCGCCGAGGAGACTCACGTGCAGTTCGAGGTGAATGTCGCGCCGGTGGGCGCCTGGTCCGTGGTGGCGGTCGCGGGCGAGGTCGACGTGGCCACCGCACCCCGGTTGCGCAAGGAGACCATCGCCCTGGTGAGCGCGGGTCACCACCGCGTGGTGCTCGACCTCGAGGCCGTCGACTTCCTCGACTCCACGGGCCTGGGGGTGCTCATCGGGGTGCTGCGCCGGGTGGGTGCGGTGGGGGGCGAGTTGCGGGTCGTGTGCAGCACCCCGCGCATCGTCGACCTGTTCACCGTCACCGGACTCGACCGCGTGTTCGACCTCCGTCCCAGCCTGGCCGACGCGCTGGCCGACGGTGAGCACGCCGCCGCCACGGACGGCGGCGAGCGCGGTGAGTACGCCGCCGCCACGGACGGCGGCGAGCGCGGTGAGCGCACCGCGGCCACGGACGGCGGCGAGTAGCCATGGGTCAGATCGTCGAGCTCGAGATCCCGGCCCGGGCCGACTTCCTCGAGGTGGCGCGCATGGTGGTCACCACCGCGGCGTCGATCGAGCCGACCTTCCCGGACGAGCGCATCAACGACCTGCGCCTCGTGGTGTCCGAGGCGTGCACCAACGCCATCGAGGCCCACGCCTCTGCCGGCGACGTCGACAAGCGCATCCTGCTGCGCTGCGACCTGGCCGAGGACCGCGTGGAGGTCGAGGTGGAGGACCAGGGCGGCGGGTTCGACCTGGCCGACCTCAGCGAGTTGCCCTCGGTGACCGACCCGGCCCGCCTGGATCACGAGAGCGGCCTCGGCATCACGCTGATGCGCTCGGTGGCCGACGAGACCGAGTTCCGGGTCTCGCCCGGCGGTACCGCCGTGCGGCTGGTCGTTTACTCCACCCGGCCCCGCTGAGCCCCCACCGCCCGTTCTGGCCCGTGATCGGTCGAGCGGTGGCGGCGCATCGTGCGCGGGAAGGGGCGCAGGGCGGGTTCGGGCGGCTCCCCGGTGCGTTCTTCGACGATTCTCAACGGCCTCTGCGAACCCGTTCAAGGTGGCGGGCGACGATGCGGGCCATGCGACGAGCACCTGTCTTGCTGACCACCGGGGTCCTGGTCCTCGCCGTGGCCTGCACCTCCGCCGGCACGGCGGCGTCGACCACCTCCGCGGGCTCGGCCTCGTCGACGCCTGCGGTCTCGACGACGCCCGCCGACACCGGGTCGATCCTGGCGGCCGAGGGCTGCGCCGAGCCCGGGCGGCCCACGACGGTGGCCTACCGCCGCATCGCGGATGTGCCCCGAAACGCCACCAGCCTGGACGTCCACGCCCCGGCCGACGCCTGCGACGCCCCCGTCGTCGTGTGGGTGCACGGTGGCGGCTACCACCACGGGGACAAGGCGAACGGCATGCGGGACAAGGTGGCGCTGTTCAACCGACGCGGCTGGATTCTGGTCAGCGTCAACTACCGCCTGACCCGCGCCGGCGACCCGTCGTCGGCCCACTATCCCGACCACTACGAGGACGTCGCTGCCGCCCTCGCCTGGGTCGAGGGCAATATCGCCGGGTACGGCGGCGACGCGGGGCGGCTCGCCCTGCTCGGGCACTCGGCCGGCGCCGACATCGTGGCCAACGTGGCTGCCGAGCCGACCTACCTCGCCGACCAGGGAGCATCGGCCGACCTGATCGACTGCCTCGCGCCGTTCGACACGGCCGGCTTCGACAAGCCCCGCGCCTCGGCGGTGGAGGGTCGCCAGTGGCGGGATGCCCTCGGCAACCACCCCGGCTACCTCACCGACACGTCGGCCACGCTGCTGCTCCGATCGGGCGAAGCAGCACCCCCGCCCGACACCCTGTCGGTCCACCGCGGGACCCCGCGTCGCCAGCGGGTCGAGCTCGACTACCTGCGGGCCACCCGCGAGGCCGGCGGCGACACCGTCGCGGTCGACGCCCGCTCGCTCACCCACGGCCAGGTCAGCTCGCGCATCGGCGCCCCCGGCGACACCGTGATGACCCCACCGCTCGTGGGCTTCCTCCGCACCTGCTTCGCCCCCACCTGATCCCCCGCACCTGATCTCCCGCATCCGACGGTGGGCCCGTTCGCCGGGGCGTCCCGATCCGGGCCCAGATCTCCGCTCGCTCGCCGATCGGCTTCTGGGCACAGATCTCCCGGCTCACCGGTCGATTTCTGTGCCCAGAACGATGCGCAGGGAGCAGCGGGGAGGACGACGGCGGGGGCGGGGTGCTCTAACGTGACGCCGGGAGCGCCGGGAAGCCTGGTCGGCAGGTCCTGCCCCCTGTCCCGGAGCCGATTCCGTGCCCTCCAGAACCTCGCCGTTTCGAGCCACCTGGCTGGAGTCCGACCGCCCGCTGGCCCGGGCCGTGGGACGGCCACTGGCCGCCTTCCTCGACATCGAGGCCGCCAGTGGCGCCTTCCTGCTGGCGGCGACGGCCACGGCGCTGGTGTGGGCCAACTCGCCGTGGGACCAGTCCTACATCGACTTCTGGCACACCGAGATCTCGGTCACCGTCGGCAACTTCTCGGTGTCCGACGACCTGACCCACTGGGTGAACGACGGGCTGATGACCATCTTCTTCTTCGTGGTCGGCCTGGAGATCAAGCGCGAGCTGGTGGCCGGCGAACTGCGGGAGCGCTCGGCGGCCCTGCTGCCGGGGATCGCCGCCCTGGGCGGGATGCTGGTGCCCGCGGCGATCTTCGTGGCGGTGAACGCCGGCGGCGCGGGTGGGGCGGGCTGGGGCATCCCCATGGCCACCGACATCGCGTTCGCGCTCGCCCTCGTGGCCGTGTTCGGCAGTCGGGTGCCGCCCCGTCTGAAGGTGTTCCTGCTCACCCTGGCCATCGTCGACGACATCGGCGCCATCGTGGTGATCGCGCTCTTCTACACCGATCACGTGTCGCTCGGCTGGCTGTCCGAGGCGGCTGTGCTCGGGGTGGCCGTGTTCGTGCTGCGCCGGGCCAACGTGCGCTACCTGCCCGTCTACGTCGTCCTCGGGTGCGCGCTGTGGCTGGCCATGTTCGAGTCCGGCGTGCACGCCACCATCGCCGGCGTCATCCTCGGCCTGCTCACGCCGGCGCGGCCGTTCCAGCCCGAGCTGGAGGCCGAGGCCCTGGTCGACGAGCTCGAGGGCCGCGACGACCTGAAGGCCGAGGACGTGCGCCGCACGTCGCAGCTCATCCGCGAGTCGGTGTCGCCGGCCGAACGCATCGAGCACGCGCTGCACCCGTGGACCAGCTTCGTGATCATCCCCGTGTTCGCCCTGGCCAACGCCGGCGTGCCCCTGACCGGCGAGCCGCTCCGTGACGCGTCGCCCGTGGTGGTGGGCATCGTCCTCGGCCTGGTGGTGGGCAAGCTGGTGGGCATCACCGCGTTCTCGTGGCTGGCCACCCGTCTTCCGGGCGTCGACCTGCCCGATGGGGTGCGCTGGTCGCAGGTGATCGGCATCGCCGCGGTGGCGGGCATCGGGTTCAGCGTGTCGCTGTTCATCACCGACCTGGCCTTCGACGACGCCGCCCTGCAGTCCGAGGCCAAGCTGGCCATCCTGTTGGCCAGCGCGTTGGCGGCGGCGCTCGGCTTCCTTATCCTCAGCACCGCCAGCCACTACCACTACCCCCGCAAGCTGGCCGCCAAGGACGGCTACGAGCCGCTCGACACCCCTTGACGCGGTTCGAGTTGTCGTTGCCGCTGACTCCCTGACTCGCTCGGCCAGAGCAACGGAACTGGACGACATAGCGCGGGAATCTGCCGCGCCATGTCGTCGAGAATGAGAGGCCCGGCGCTCAGCGGCCCCGCTGGCGGTCGAGGCGGCGCCGGTCGCGCTTGGTGGGACGGCCCGCGCCTGGATCGCGCACGGGAACGGGTGGCGCCGCCGAGGGGCGATCCTCGGGCGGGGAGTGGTCGACGAAGCACTCCGCCGCAATTGGCGCGCCCACCCGGGTGTCGATCACCCGGACGATCTCGAGGATGCGGCGGCGCCGGCCCACGGTGGCCTCCACCCGGTCGCCGACCTTCACCGTGGTGGCGGGCTTGGCCGGCCGCCCGTTCACCCGCACGTGACCACCCCGGCACGCCGTCGTCGCCTCCGACCGGGTCTTGTAGAGGCGCACCGCCCACACCCAGCGGTCGACGCGCGTCTCGTCCATGCGCCCATCCTCGCGTGACAGCGGCGCATCCTGGTTCCGGGAAAGCCCCATGCCGCTCATGGCGGCACGGGTCGGCGTGACACGGTTGTCGTCGCCTGGCCGCGGCACACGATGCACCGGGTCACACCTTGATCTCGAACTGGTTCCGGGAAGCCCCATGCCGCTCCTGGCGGCACGGCGCTTCCGAGAACCGGATGGCGGATGGTGACGTGCGGTCGGGCGCCGGCGTACCCGACCGTCCAGGCATCAGCGGCCACGTCGTAGATCGGCCCCGTCGTCCAGCAACCCAGTGTCGTCGCCGATAGGCGGGACCTGCTCCTCGGTCAGCGAGTCCCTCCCCGCCGATGTGCGCAGCGTCAACCGCACGACGGGGCCGAAACGCTCGGATGGATCGCGTGGTCGGACGGTCAGGCCGTGGCGGCGGCCCGATCCCCGAACACCGCCATGCGGCTGACCCGGTCGTCGCGGAACGAGTACCGGTGATAGACGGTGGCCGCCTCGGTCAGCGGCTCGCCGTCGAGGCCGAACACCTGCTGGCGCACGACCGCCACCACGTCGTCGCCGGCGGCGAGGAAGTCCGTCGGCTCGACCCGCGGATCGGCGACTGCGAACTGCGCCAACCAGTACGGCCGCACCGCCTCGGGCCCCTGCAGCACGGCGGCGTTGGCCACGTCGGGCCACTCGACGTCCGGGGTCATCATCGCCAGCAACCCCTCCACGTCCCGGTTCCCGAATCGGCGATACGCCACCCGCAACAGCGAGACCTTCTCGACCGCGTCCACGTCCCCACGCTACGAGTCGAACTCGAGGCGCGGTACGCGTCGAGCGCGCGCCATTGCCTCGAGTACGCGGGTCAGCCCTCGGGGTCGAACACCAGGGTCCGGTGGGGCGCCTCGTCGCTGACCGACTCGAACCCGGCGACGGTGAGCACCACGAGACGTCCATTGCTGACGAAGGCCGTCGCCCACGGATCGTCCACCGGCGCTGGCGTGCCGGGACGCCAGTGGCCCGGCGCCTGCCGTACGGCGACGTCGCCGTAGCTGTGGTCGGTGACCCCGATGTCGCCTTCCGGATCACCGGAGGCAACGACGAGGTCGTTGTCGCCGACGAGGTTGAACAGCGGTGACTGTTCCCAGGTCTCGTCGATGAGGTACCACGGGTGAATGCCGGTGGACCCGAACTGGTCCTGGGCGACCACGAACTGATCACCACCGCGGCTGAAGCCCAGGTACTGGGGCATGCGCCCGGGGCCGGCTGCGACCTCCTGGGGTCCCTCGCCGTCGCCGAGGTCGTGGCGGATCCGCGGCGTGGCGGCGACGGTTCGCCACGTGCCGGCGTCGGGATCGAACAGGGCGGGCGTGGAGAACACGGTGGCCTCGCTCAACTCGAAGCTGTCGGTGCCTCCGCCGACGAACAACTCGCCGTCTTGCCACCGGACGATGCCGCCGGAGACCCCTGTCTCCACGGGTGGCGGCGGTATGGCGGACCAGGCGTCGTTGCCGATGTCGTAGATGGCGCCGTCACGCACGTCGCTGGCGTCGGGTCCCGGGGTTGGCCCCTCGGGCCCCTGACGGGAGGTCGTGCCGCCGAACAGGGCCAACAGCCCGTCGGCGGACGACGTCCCGAGCAAGGTTCGCGCGGACAGCGGCGGCGGCGTGCCTTCCGACCAAGCATCATCCCCGGGTGACCAGCGGCGCGTGAACGGGCCGGGCACGTCGAAGGGTGCGTCGGTGGGTCCGGGATCGGTGCGCACGAGCGCCACGGTCGTGCCGTCCCACGCGATGGCGTCCAGGTAGCCGCCGAGGTCGGTCTGGGCCGGCGCGACCGTCCAGGTGCCGCGGTCGATGTCGTACACGGCGGTGTTCAGCACGTCGCCGCGGCTTCTGCCCACGACGGCCAGGCGATTCTCCTCGACCTGCTCGGAGTAGAACGCCACGCCGCTCGGCCCGGTGATGAATTCACCGTCGGGCAGCGGGATCGGCGGTATGGCCTCCCAGGTGTCGGTCGCAGGATCGTAGATGGCGCCGTCTGGCAGGAGCGGCGGGATGCCGTCCGGGGCGGTGGCGGCGTCGATCCCTCCCCAGACCAGGATGCGACCGTCGTCCAACTCGGTGCTGAACGCCTGGCTGCGTGGTCCGAACGGGGGAGGCGCGGCCTCGGTCCACGAACCGACGGGATCGCCCTCCAGCACGAACGCGTCACTCGGGTCGGGACGAGTGACGACCTGCTGCGACTCGTCGTCCTGTCGAGGCAGTACGACCGCGGCGGCCAACAGGACGACGATCAGTGAGACACCACCGACCAGCGCCCCGCGCCGGGCACGGCGCCGGCGGCGGGCCCGTCGGCCCAGGGCCGGTACATCGACGGGCACCAGGTCGCCGAGGGAGTCCGCCACGAGCTGATCGAGGCGTTCAGGCATCGTCGGGCTCCTCGAACCGAGGACGGAGCGCGGCGATGGCCTGCGACGTCAGCGACTTCACCGTGCCCTCGGCACAGTGCATGTGGCCGGCGGTCTCCGACACGGAGAGGTCGGCGAAGTACCGCAGGAGCACGGCGGTCCGCTGCCGGATCGGGAGCGCCGCCACCGCGGCCCGCAGGGCGACCACCTCGGTGGGTTCCTCGGGCGGCGCTGCCACCGTCGGCCGCCCCTGGCGCGCCAGCGCCCGCCGCTCGGCGTGGCGCCGCCGCCACCACGATCGCGCCAGGTTCAGCCCGACCGCGTACGCCCAGCCGCCCGGGTTGTCCATCGCCCGAACCCGGTCCCAGTGCTCGTGCACCCGGACCAAGGTGTCCTGCGCCAGTTCCTCGGCGACCGGCCGCTCGCCGGTGTGCAGCGACAGCAGCATCACCAGGCGCGGGTACTCGACCTGACAGAACGCCGTCAACGCGTCGCCCCCCTCCCTCGGTTCGCCGATCGGATGCCTCCCCGCCGATGTGTCAACGAGTCAACCGCACGACAAGCCGAAAAGGTTCAGTCCCACCGAACTCGACGCGATGGCCGTCGGGTTCCGACAGCCATTGCGTCGAGAACGAGCACCTCGGCGGGTGCAGTCCGACCAGGAGCGAGGAGCGCCACCCGCCGCGGGCCGCACCGACACGAGTCAGCGCAGTGAGCTGCAGTCAGCGCAGACGTGGGGAGCGTCAGCCCGCGCGGGCCGCACCTCCGGGAGTCAGAGCAGCGAGCGGCGGGTGCGGTTGCCGGACGACGTCCGGCTCGGGCCGGGGTCAGGACCCCGCAGCCGCAGGCCCGACCACGCAGACTCGTGCGCGCGCAGCTCCCGCCGGGCGATGGTCATGCGGTGCGTACCTTGGCGAGGATCGTGTCGGCCTGGGTGGTGGCTGTCTCGGAGCGGGCTCTGATCCGGATCTCGTGAGCCGAGCCACTGGCCGCGCCGGCACGGACGGTGACCTCGATGCGGACGGTGGCGGTCTCTCCCGGTGCCAGCTCGCGGGTGCGGTAGGTGCGGGCCAGCACCGCGTCGGTGACGTCGACGTCGGAGCGGCCCGCGAAGTAGCGGACCCGCAGGGCGGGGGTGGTGGGGCCGATACGGCGGATGGCGAACTGGTCGGCCTCGTGTCCGTCGTTCTCGACGGTCATGAAGAACGTGACCGCACCGCCGGGGGCGCGGGTGACGACGACCTTCTGGCCGGTGGCGTCGGTGTTGTGGACGTCGCGACCGACCCGGGGCCCGCCCTTCTTGCGGAGCGCGGCGTCAGGTTGGTGGCGGGCGGCGACGGTGACGTCGACGGCGTTGGAGGGGACGGGTTCGGTCTGGTCGGAGTCGGCGATGGCCACGTTGGTGTACGTGCCGACATCGGCGGGTTCGGCGGGGGTGTGGGTGCAGTCGACGGTGTGGGTGGCGCTCACGGCGAGGTCGGACACCACCCGTTCGCAGTCGGGTGCGGCGTCGTCGTCGATGGTGACCCCGGTGAGGGCCACGTTGCCGGTGTTGGTGACGGTGACGTGGTAATCGACCGGATCCCCGGTGATGACGCTCGTCTGGTCGGCCGCCTTCGTGATGGTCAGCGAGGGCGCTGGTTCAGCAACCGCTAGGGCAACCGAATTCGAGGTCACCAAGGCGGTGAGGTCGCCGACTGCGGTGGCGATGTTGGTGTACGTGCCCGCATCAGCAGGGCCGGTGACATACGTGCAGTCGATCGTCGTGGAGGCGCCGCCGGCGAGGTCGAACACGGGGTCGTCGCCACAGTCCGGGGCGCCGGGGTCGTCCACATCGATGTCGGTGATGCTGGCCACGCCATGGTTGGTGACCGTGAGGTGGTAGTCGATCGGCCCGCCGGCGACGACGTTGGTCTGATCGGCCGTCTTGGCGATCGTGAGTACGCCGAGGTCGATCGGGCGAAGGGCGTCACCCATCTCGCCGGGCGCACCCCCTCGGTCATCCATGTCGCCCTGCCCCAGTTGGCCGTCGAGGTTCGAACCCCAGCACTTGAGCGCCGTGTCCTCGATCACCGCGCACGTGTGCCCTCCCGAGGTCGCGGCGGTGACCGCGGTGGCGGTTCTCCCGGTGCCGAGGTCGACGGCGGGGAGGTTGTCGCCCATCTCGTCGGGCGTGTCGCCGCGAGGGGAGGTGTCACCGATGCCGAGGGCGCTCCCGTTGCTGCCCCAGCACTTGATGGTGCCGTTGTCGAGGAGGGCGCAGGTGTGGTTGGTGCCGGCGGTGACGCCGGTGGCGGTTCTCCCGGTGCCGAGGTCGACGGCGGGGAGGTCGTCGCCCATCTCGCCGGGTGCGTCGCCGCGGTCGGCGGTGTCGCCGAGCCCGAGGTTGCCGCTCTCATTCCTGCCCCAGCACTTGATGGTGCCGTCGTCGAGGAGGGCGCACGTGCGGAGGTCACCGTTGGTGATGGCCGTGGCGGTTCGCCCGGTGCCGAGGTCGACGGCGGGGAGGTTGTCGCCCATCTGGCCGGGTGCGTTGCCGCGTGACTCGGTGTCGCCGAGCCCGAGCTGCCCATAGTCGTTGCGTCCCCAGCACTTGACGGTGCCGTTGTCGAGGAGGGCGCAGGTGTGGCCGTGGCCGGCGGTGATGGCGGTGGCGGTTCTCCCGTTGCCCAGGTCGACGGCCGGGAGGTCGTCACCCATCTGGTCAGGTGCGGCACCTCGGCTCGCCACGTCGCCGAGTCCCAGTTGCCCGTGGTCGTTGCGTCCCCAGCACTTGACGGTGCCGTCGTCCAGGACGGCGCACGTGTGTTCCGAGCCCGCGGTGATGGCGGTCGCGGTGCGACCGGCGCCGAGGTCGATGGGCGCGAAGAGGTCACCCGTGGTGCCGGGCCACGCGGGCTCTGTGTTCCCCCGGCCCAGTTGCCCGTGGTCGTTGCGTCCCCAGCACTTGACGGTGCCGTCGTCCAGCACTGCGCAGGTGTGCTGCCAGCCCGCGGTGATGGCCGTGGCGGTGCGACCGGTTCCGAGGTCTATGGCGGGCAGTTGGGCGCCCATCTCACCGGGGTCATCGCCGCGGTCGCCGTCGACGGGCATACCCAGCTTTCCGGACGTGCCGCTTCCCCAACACCGCATCGACCGGTCCGGGAGTATGGCGCAGCTGTGCGAGGAACCGGCAGCCAGTGACCGGAAGACCGCCGGTGCCCCGGGCGCCTCGTTGCCGTCCGCCGCCCCCGGCGGCGCCGACCCCACGACGACGATCAGGGCGGCGCTCAGCACCGCGAGCGCGGTGACGGCCCCCCAACCGCGTCGCAGCCGTGCCCCGTGTGCGTGCGCCATGACCCCTCCTCGGAACACGGTACCGAACCCCCACGCCGCAGGCCCGAACTCGACGCACCGCGGATCGCAGCCCTGGAACATCCCCGGTCGCTGCGACCGGGCTCGCCTTGGCCGCAGTCGCCACGAGCACGACACCAGCGCGGCGGCTGCACCGACCACGAGCCGTGACCCGCGTCAGGAGCGCGGGCAGCACGGACAGGAGTCAGAGCAGAACGTGAGGAGCGCCAGCCAGCGCGCGCAGCACCGACAGGAGTCAGAGCAGACGTGAGGAGCGCCAGCACGCGCGGGCCGCGCCGACAGGAGTCAGAGCAGCGAGCGACGTGAGCAGTTGCCGGACGACGTCCGGCTCGGGCCGGAGGCGGAGGGGTGGCGCCGATCCGGAGGGTCCGAAAGATCGCCGCATGGTTTTCGCGGCGATTTTCGGATACCGGATCGGGGTCAGGACCCCGCAGCCGCAGGCCCGACTACGCAGACTCGTACGCGCGCAGCTCCCGCCGCGCGATGGTCATGCGGTGCACCTCGTCGGGGCCGTCGGCGAACCGCAGCATCCGCACGTAGGAGTACATCTTGGCCATCGGGAAGTCGGCGCTGAGCCCCGCGGCGCCGTGGGCCTGGATGGAGCGGTCGACCACCTTGATGGCCATGTCGGGCACCGCCACCTTGATGGCCGAGATCTCGATGCGGGCGCCCTTGTTGCCGACGGTGTCCATCAGCCACGCGGTCTTCATGGTGAGCAGGCGGGCCTGCTCGATCTCGATGCGCGAGTCGGCGATCCACTCCTGGATGACGCCCTGCTCGGACAGCTTCTTCCCGAACGCCACCCGGGTCTGCACCCGCCGGCACATGGCCTCGAGGGCCCGCTCGGCCACGCCGATGGCCCGCATGCAGTGGTGGATGCGGCCGGGGCCGAGGCGGGCCTGGGCGAGGGCGAAGCCGCTGCCCTCGTCGCCGAGCAGGTTGGTGACGGGCACCCGGGCGTCCTCGAAGAGGATCTCGCAGTGGCCCTCCACGTCGTTGTACCCGAACACCGGCAGGTCACGGATGATCGTCACGCCGGGGGTGTCGAGGGGCACCAGCACCATCGACTGCTGGGTGTGGCGGGAGGCCTCGGGGTCGGTCTTGCCCATGAGGATGGCGACCTTGCAGCGCTTCGAGGCGGCGCCCGAGATCCACCATTTGCGGCCGTTGATCACGTACTCGTCGCCCTGGCGCTCGATGCGGCACGAGATGTTGGTGGCGTCAGAGCTGGCGACCGCGGGCTCGGTCATGGCGTAGCACGAGCGGATCTCGCCCTCGAGCAGCGGGAGGAGCCACCGCTCCTTCTGCTCGGGGGTGCCGAACATGGTGAGGATCTCCATGTTGCCGGTGTCGGGCGCCGAGCAGTTGAGCGCCTCAGAGGCGATCGGGCTGCGGCCCAGGATCTCGCACAGGGGGGCGTAGTCCACGTTGGACAGCCCGTCGGTCCACTGGGTCTTGTGGGGAAGGAACAGGTTCCACAGCCCCTGGGCCCGCGCCTCGGCCTTGAGGTCCTCGATGATCGGGGCGTGGAAGTGGGGGTCGCCCGACGCCGCCATCTGCTCCTCCCACACCGCCTCGGCGGGGTAGACGTGGTCGTCCATGAACGCCAGGAGCTTCTCCTGGAGGGCCTGGGCGGTGGGGCTGAGGGCGAAGTCCATGCGGGTCAATGTAGGAGGCCCGCCAGAGGCCGGTGTTGACACCGACGGCGATGGCGTTCTTACCTTGCGCTCGTGACCACCCGTCTCGTGATCGTCGAGTCCCCCGCCAAAGCGCGCACGATCGCGGGCTATCTGGGCGACGACTACGTGGTCGAGTCGTCGGTGGGTCACGTGCGCGACCTGCCCCAGAAGGCCGCCGATGTGCCTCCCGCGTTCAAGGGCGAGCCCTGGGCGCGGCTCGGTGTCGACGTCGACAACGACTTCAAGCCGCTCTACGTGGTGTCGCCCGGCAAGAAGGACGTGGTCCGCGACCTGAAGCGGGCGCTGAAGGACGCGGACGAGCTCTATCTCGCAACCGATGAGGACCGCGAGGGTGAGGCCATCGCCTGGCACCTGCTCGAGCTGCTCAGCCCCCGGGTGCCCGTGCACCGCATGGTGTTCCACGAGATCACGCCGCAGGCCATCCAGCGCGCCATCGACGAGCCCCGCGACCTCGACCGTCGCCTGGTCGACGCCCAGGAGGCCCGTCGCATCCTCGACCGCCTGTACGGCTACGAGGTGTCGCCGGTGCTGTGGAAGAAGATCCGCACCGGCCTGTCGGCGGGCCGGGTGCAGAGCGTGGCCACCCGCCTGGTGGTGCAACGCGAGCGCGAGCGCATGGCCTTCCGGGCGGCGGGCTACTGGGACATCGAAGGCACGTTCTCGCCCGAGGGCGCCCTCGACACCTTCGACGCCACCCTGGTGTCGGTCGACGGCACCCGCCTGGCCTCCGGCAAGGACTTCGACGACGCCACCGGCGCGGTGAAGAACGCCGACGTGCTGGTGCTCGACGAGGCCGGGGCGTCGGGCCTGGCCGCCGACCTCGCCGGCGCCTCGTTCGCCGTCCGCTCGGTCGAGTCCAAGCCCTACACCAGCAAGCCCAAGGCGCCGTTCATGACCTCGACGCTGCAGCAGGAGGCGGGCCGCAAGCTGCGGTTCTCGTCGTCGCGGACGATGGCCATCGCCCAGCGCCTGTACGAGAACGGTCACATCACCTACATGCGCACCGACAGCACCACGCTGTCCGACGCCGCTCTGACCGCAGCTCGCACCCAGATCCTGGAGAAGTACGGCAAGGACTACCTGCCCGACGCCCCCCGCCTCTACACCCGGAAGGTGAAGAACGCGCAGGAGGCCCACGAGGCCATCCGCCCGGCCGGCGACTCGTTCCGTACGCCAGATCAGCTGCGCAGCCAGCTCGACAACGACAGCCACCGGCTCTACGAGCTGATCTGGGCCCGCACGGTGGCGTCGCAGATGACCGACGCGCGCGGCGAGACCATGCAGGTGCGCCTGGGGGCTACCTCGTCGGCCGGCAAGGACGCCGAGTTCGCGGCGTCGGGCCGCACCATCTTGTTCCCGGGCTGGCTCAAGGCCTACCGGGAGGGCAGCGACGAGCCCGAGGGCGACCGCGACGATCAGGACAAGATCCTTCCGCCGATGCAGCCGGGTGGCCGCCTCACCGCCGAGCGCCTCGAGCCCAAGGGCCACGAGACCAAGCCGCCGGCGCGTTACACCGAGGCCTCGCTGGTGCAGAAGCTCGAGGAGCTGGGGGTGGGCCGGCCGTCCACCTACGCGGCCACGATCAGCACCATCATCGACCGCGAGTACGTGTGGAAGAAGGGCAGCGCGCTCGTCCCGTCGTTCACCGCGTTCGCAGTGGTCACCCTGCTCGAGACGCACTTCCCCGACCTGGTCGACTACGCCTTCACCGCCCGCATGGAAGACGACCTCGACAGCATCGCCAGCGGCACCGCCGAGGCCATCCCGTGGCTCAGCCGGTTCTACTTCGGGAACGGCGAGCCCGGGCCCGAGCGGCCCGGCGGCGCAGCCGCGGAGAGCGGGGGATTGGGCCTGAAGGAGATGGTGTCGAACCGGCTGGGCGACATCGACGCCCGGGCGGTCAGCTCGATCCCGGTGGGCACCGACGACGAGGGCCGCACCATCGTGGCCCGCGTGGGCAAGTACGGCCCGTACCTGGCGCGGCGCCCCGCCCCCGGGCCGAGCGCGGCGGACGGGTCCGACGCCGCCGTCGACGAGGACACCGTCAGCATCCCCGACGACATCGTGCCCGACGAGCTCACCGTCGAGCGGGCCAACGAGCTGCTCGACGCCCCCAGCGGCGATCGCGAGATCGGCACCGACCCCGAGTCGGGCCTGCCGGTGTTGGCCCGGGCCGGCAGGTTCGGGCCCTACGTGCAGCTGGGCGAGCTCGAGGACGGGGGGCCCAAGCCCAAGACGGCGTCGCTGTTCAAGGACATGAGCCTCGACACGATCGAGCTCGACGACGCCTTGCGTTTGCTCAGCCTGCCCCGGGTGGTGGGCGCCGACCCCGCGGACGGGGTCGAGATCACGGTGCAGAACGGTCGCTACGGGCCCTACCTGAAGAAGGCCAACGACAGCCGCAGCCTGGCCACCGAGGCCCAGCTGTTCAGCATCACCCTCGACGAGTGCCTGAAGATCCTGGCCGAGCCGAAGCGCGGTCGGGGCCAGCAGGCGGCGGCGCCGCTGCGTGAGCTCGGCGTCGATCCCGCGACCGACCTGCCGGTGGTGGTGAAGGACGGTCGGTTCGGCCCCTACGTCACCGACGGCGAGTCCAACGCCTCGCTCCGCAAGGGCGACACGGTCGAGGAGATCACCATCGATCGAGCCAGCGAGCTGCTGGCCGACCGTCGGGCGCGGGGCCCGGCCAAGAAGAAGAAGAAGGCCTCGAAGAAGAAGGCCGCCGCCAAGAAGAAGGCCACCGCCAAGAAGGCGACGGCCAAGAAGGGGACGGCCAAGAGGAAGGCCACCGCGAAGCGGGCGCCGGCCAAGACGGCCGCCGCCAACTCCACCGACTGACGTGGCCGCCGCGCCCGCCGCCGTCGGAACTCGAGGCAATGGCCCCCGGGTTCCGGGGGGCGGTGCCTCGAGAACGTGGGGTCGTCGAACTGGAGGCAATGGCCCCCGGGTTCCGGGGGGCGGTGCCTCGAGAACGTGGGGTCGTCGAACTGGAGGCAATGGCGCCCGGGTTCCGGGAGGCGGTGCCTCTAGAACGTGGGGTCGTCGGTGCCCGTTGCCATGCTGATCGCGTTCGAGGGGGGCGAGGGCACGGGCAAGTCCACCCAGGCGGCCCGGTTGGCCGAGCGGCTCGGGGCGGTGCTCACGCGCGAGCCGGGGGGCACGGCCATCGGTAGCCGCATCCGGGGCCTGGTGCTCGATCCGGCCAACCACGAGCTGGCCGACCGCGCCGAGGCGCTGCTGATGGCCGCCGACCGGGCCCAGCACGTGGCCGAGGTGATCCGACCCGCCCTCGACGCCGGCCGCACCGTGGTCACCGACCGCTTCGCGGGCTCTTCGCTGGCCTACCAGAGCTACGGCCGGGGCCTGCCCCTCGCCGAGGTGGAGCAGCTGTCGCGCTGGGCCACCGATGGCATCTGGCCCGACCTGGTGGTGCTGCTCGACGTGCCCGAGTCCGTCGCCGAGGCCCGCCTGGGCGCCGAGCGTGACCGCATGGAAGGGGTGGGCGACGGCTTCCACCAGCGGGTGGTGGCCGGCTTCCTGGCGCTGGCCGCCGCCGACCCCGACCGCTGGGTGGTCGTGGACGGCACGGGCACGGTCGACGAGGTCGCCGACCGGGTGTGGGCCGCCACGGCCGACCGGGTCGGGGTGGCCCGATGATCGCGGCCGCCCGCCCCACCGCGGAAGTCCGCCCGGTGGCGACAGTCCGCCGCGTGGCGATAATCCGCCGCCGCCGGCGGCTCGAACTGGCGCCCGATCGCGCCGTCCTGGCCGCCGAATCAGGCGCCAGTTCAGGTGAGGTGGGACCGAGGATGAGCGGCGCCGCCGCCGCCAACGCCGCCAACGCCGCCGCCAGCCCCGCCGCCGCGACCGGTGGCTCGAACTGGCGCCCGATCATGTCGTCCTGGCCGCCGGATCAGGCGCCAGTTCACGTGGGTTTGGGTCGAGGATGAGCGCCACCGCGACGGCCGAGGGTGGGTGGGCTGACGTGCTCGGCCAGGATCGGGCTGTCGCGCAGCTGCAGGCATCGGTGGCGGCGCCGGTGCACGCCTACCTGTTCGTGGGACCGCCCGGCAGTGGGCGGCGGGCCGCGGCTCGGGCCTTCGCCGGCGACCTGCTGGCCGTGGGCAGCACCGGCGACGACGCTGCCCGGCACCGGCATCTGGCCCTGGCCGAGCAGCACCCCGACCTCACCGTGTTCGTCCCCGAGGGCGCGTCGCTCCGCGACGAGGAAGCCACCGAGATCATCCGGGCCAGCGTCCGGGCGCCGGTGGAGGGGAGCCGCAAGGTGCTCGTGCTCTGCGAGTTCCACAAGGTGAGCGTGGTGGCCCCCAAGCTGCTCAAGATCATCGAGGAGCCGCCGCCCTCGACCGTGTTCGTGATCCTGGCCGACGACGTGCCGCCCGAGCTGATCACCATCGCCTCCCGGGCGGTGCGCATCGACTTCCACCCCGTGCCCGAGGCCCTCGTGATCGAGCGACTGGTCGCCGAGGGCGTGGCGCCCGGGCCGGCAGCGGAGGCCGCGCAGGCGGCCGGTGGCGATCTCGACCGGGCCCGGTTGTTGGCCACCGACCCCGAGCTCGCTGATCGCCGGGCCGCCTGGCACGCCGTGCCCGATCGTCTCGACGGCACGGGGGCGGCGGTGATGACGGTGGCGGCCGAGCTGGTGGCGCTGATCGACCGCGCTCAGGCGCCGCTCGACGAGCGACACGCGGTCGAGGTGGCCGCGCTGGCCGAGCGCATCGAGCGCTACGGGCAGCGGGGCTCGGGGGCCAGCCAGCTCACCGCCCAGCACCGACGTGAGGTGCGCCGGGCCCGCACCGCGGAGTTGCAGTTCGGCCTCGCCACCCTGGCCCGCCGCTACCGAGACGGCCTGGCCGACGCGCGTCGCCCCGACGACCTGCTGGCCAACCTCGCCGCCATCCAGGCCGCGTCCGAAGCGCTGGTGCGCAACCCCAACGAGGCGCTGCTCCTGCAGGCCCTCCTGTTCGACCTGCGCTGATCACCTCGACCGGGCGGTCACCTGGTCGCTCGCGCCCCCGAGACCGGTGCGCGCCGCGCCACTTGCACCGAAGGCTCACCCTCCCGCAGCGGCGTCCGGCCCTGGTCGGACCCCGACCCGCCGGCGTCCGGGCGCTGCCCTGGCGTGCGAGCACCGCCGCTGGTCAGGGCGGCCGCTGGTCGGGGTGGGGTGGCCGCTGGTCGGGGTGGCCGCTGGTCGGGGTGGCCGCTGGTCGGGGTGGCCGCTGGTCGGGGTGGCCGCTGGTCGAGGTGCCCGCTGGTCGAGGTGCCCGCTGGTCGAGGTGCCCGGCGGTCGAACGGGCCGCGCGCTACAGGGTGGTGTTGAGGAGCGCGGCCGCCTCGTGGGCGGGCAGGGGCCGGGCGAAGTGGTAGCCCTGGCCCCAGTCGCAGCCCAGGCTCTGGAGCACCGCGGTCTGGCCCCGGGTCTCCACGCCCTCGGCCACCGTCACCAGGCCGAGCGACCGGGCCATCAGCACCACCGCGGCGGTGATGGCCAGCCCGCCACCCGTCGAGCCCAGTGCCTCGATGAACGACTGGTCGATCTTGACGATGTCGAACGGGAAGCGCTCGAGGTAGGCGAGCGACGAGTAGCCCGTGCCGAGGTCGTCCACCGCCAACCGCACGCCCAGGGACTTCAGCGAGCGGAGCACGTCGATCGTGGTGTCGACGTCGTCGAGCAGGATGTTCTCGGTGAGCTCGAGCGCCAGGTACTCGGGCGGCCACCCGTGGCGGTCGAGCAGGCGCCGCAGCAGCGGCACCAACTCGGGCGACGCCAACTGGCGGGGGGACAGGTTCACCGACAGCAGGAAGTGGGGGTGGCCGGGAACGGCCCGGAGCCACGACGCGGCCTGGCCGATGGCCTCGTTGAGCACCCAGGCGCCCATCGGCACGATGAGCCCCGACTCCTCGGCGACGGGCACGAACTGCGACGGTCCGACCGCGCCACGCTCGGGGTGGGTCCACCGCAGCAGGGCCTCGACACCGATCACCCGGCCGCTCTCGAGCGACACCGTCGGCTGGTACGACAGGGTCAGCTCCCCGTGGTCGAGGGCCTGGCGCAGATCGTTCTCGAAGTGCAACCGGTCGAGCATGCGCACCCGCAGGGCGTCGTCGAAGGCCTCGACGCCGTCGCCGCCCCGGTCCTTGGCCCGGTACATGGCCGCGGCGGCGTTGCGCAGCAGGCTGTCGCTGTCGTCGCTGGGGCCGCCCAGGGCGATGCCCACGCTGATGGTGAGCAGCGCCTCGCTGCCCTCGAGGGCGAAGGGCTCGGCCATGGCGGTCTGCAGCTGCCCGGCCAGGCGGTGGGCGGCGTGGAGGTCGGTGGGATGGTCGATCACCACCACGAACTCGTCGCCGCCGAACCGGCCGAGCACCGCCCCCTCGGCGGCGATGGCCTGCTCGAGGCGGACGGCCACCCGCACCAGCAACTGGTCGCCGGCCTGGTGGCCGAGGCTGTCGTTGATCACCTTGAACCGGTCGAGGTCGATCAGCAGCACCGCGGCACGGGCCCCGCCGGGCCGGGTGGCCTGCGGCACCCGATCGAGGGCCTGGCCGATGCGGTCGACCAGCAGCGTGCGGTTGGGCAGGCCGGTGAGCCCGTCGTGCATCACCTGGTGGGCGAGGCGGGCGCCCAGCTCGAGCACCTCGCGGTCGCCGTTGGTGAGGCGGTGCGCGGGGGGCCGGTCGGAGATGGAGCGGGTGGTGACGATGATGCCGGCGATGTCGGGGTCGTCGAGCAGGTTCATCCCCGTGAACTCGATCGCCTCCCAGTGGCCGTCGGCCCGGCGGGCCCGGAACTCGCCGGTCTGGCTGAGGCCGGGGGTTTCGACCACCCGGCGGAGCAGCGCGTTGGCCTGGTCGAGGTCGTCGGGGTGGGCCAGGTCGAAGGCGCTGCGCTCGTCCCAGAACTCGGGGGGGTAGCCCAGGATCTCCTTCATCTCGCTGGTGCTGTAGAGCAGGTTGCCGCCGCCGTCGAGCACGGTGACGGTGTCGGCGATCTTGTGTACCAGCACGCGGAAGGGCTCGTCGTCGGTGGCGGTGGTGCGCTCGACGCCCACCCGCCGGCCGGTGTCGTTCATCATCGCGACCGTGGCGACGCGTCGGCGGTGCTCGTCGAGCTGAGGCGCGAGCGTGAGGCGGCAGCGGAACATCGTGCCGTCGGGGCGGTGGCCCGACACCTCGACGGTGGCCAGCTCGTCGCCCACGAAGCCTTCGCGCCGGCTGCCCCAGGGGTCGGTGTAGCCGCTCAGCGGCACCGCCCGGCCGAGCACGCTCGCCACCGGCCAGCCGAACGTGCGGGCGGCCGCGGGGCTCCAGCTGCGCACTGCGCCGTCGAGGCCGAACGTGAATGCCACCAGCGCCGATCCCGACGCGATGGCGTCGAGTTGCTCGTCGGCCCGGCGCAGCGAGTCGAGTGTGCGGCGCTCGGCGGTGACGTCACGCACGTGGGCGATGGCGGCGACCGGCACCGTGTCGCGGCCCGCCAGCACCGTGGCCTCGCCCACGACGTGGCGGCTCTGGCCGCCGCTGACGGGCACCCGCAGCTCGACGGTGATGGTGGAGCAGCGGCCCTCGGCGGCGGCCGACAGGCGCTCGGTGGTGCTCTGCAGGTAGTTGGGGGCGACGATGTCGAGCAGGTTCATCTCGCGGGCCTGGCTGGCCCGGCGCTCGACCAGCTCGGCGAAGGCGGGGTTGGCGTCGAGCACACGACCCGTGAAGTCGAAGAGCACGATGCCCGTCGGGGCGGTGGCGACCGCGGTGGTGCGCCAATCGCGCGGGGCCGCGGCGTCGGGTGCGGCGGCGCCGGGTTCGGCGGAGGGGGCCGGGTTGGGTTGTGGGATACCGGTGGGGCCGTCCGCCATGGTCCTAGTCAAGTCGATCAGCGCGTGCTGATCGGGCAGGCTACGCCAGAACCCCGGAGAACCGGGGTTTGGTCCGTCCCGGGGGCGTCCGCAGTGGTGTGGGTGGCCACGGAGGGCCCACCGCAGGCGGGTGGGGGTGGCCCGGCGCCGCGGCGTCCGGCACCGGCGGTTCGCCGCGTTCTCGTGCGGGGAGCGACCCGCCCCACCCGATCCGCGCGTCAGGGCATCGGGTTGGCCTGGAAGAACCGCCAGCCCATGGCGGTGGCCGACACGCTGTGGGTGGTGACGCCGAGCGAGGGCACGTCGATCGGCGAGCCCGGCCAGGTGTGGCCGCCACCCTGGATGCGCACCAGGCGAGCGGGCTGGCCGCTCGGGCAGTCCCATGACCGCCGGGACACGTCGGGGGCCAGCTGGGTGACGGTGCTGGCCCCGGTGCAGCCGTTGCGGCGGGTCGCCCACCGCCGCACGTTCGCCACCACCCCGTCGTTGGGGCCCGCGACGCCGAAGGTCTGGTGGTCGAAGGGCACGTTGCGGTCGGCCGTGCCGTGGAAGGCCAGCACCGGTACCGGTCGGGGTGTGGCGCAGTCCTCGGCGTCGTCGGAGTAGACGGTGGCCGCCACCGTCACCACGGACGCGATCCGGCCCGGCAGACGGCAGGCCAGGTAGCTGGCCATGAACCCGCCGCTCGAGATCCCCGTGGCGAACACCCGGTGGGTGTCGACGCAGAACTGCGCCGACAGGCGGTCGAGCAGCACCCGCACGAAGCCGACGTCGTCGACCCGGGGGTCCACCCAGGGCGTCGCCCCCGGGCCCGAGCCGATCAGCCACTGGTTGACCGTGGGGTAGGCGGTGTCGGGCGCGAGCACCAGGAAGCCTTCCCGGTCGGCCAGCGCGCCGTAGCCGCTGTAGATCAGTTGCTGGATGCCGTACGACCCCTGCCCGTGCAGCAGCACGACCACCGGGGTGGCCACCGTGGGGTCGTAGCCGGGAGGCACGTGCAGCACGTAGGTGCGGTGGTAGCCGTTGCGCTCGAGCGACCGGTTGACGGTGCCGGCCGCTCGGGGCCGCCGACCCGAGCACTCGGTGGCGCCGGTGCCCGGGGTGCCGGTGGTGACGGCGTCGGCCGCGGTGGCGCCGACGGGCGGTGGGGCGCCGGCGATCGACACGGCGGCCAGGGCGAGCACCACGGCGCCCGTCAGCATCCTCGACGTCTTCCCCACGATCCCGCCCCTCCCAGGCCCCGGCGGACCGACGTGTCGACCGTGACGCTACCTCCGTCGTGGTCCCGGCCCCGGGTCGGCAACACGGTCAGCCAGGCCGTCCGGAGGACGGGGCGGCGAGGTCACCCGCCGACCGGTACACCGGGGAGCGGCGGGGCACGCACGCGACGCTAGGTGCCGTTCGGCCCTGACCACCTCGGACGACCGGCGCGACGGTGGAGCCGTGACGGTGAACGTGAAGCTCCGGGCCGGTGTGGTGCGCCTCGTGGTCGTGGCGCTGCTGGCGTCGATGCTGGGTGTGGTGGCCGGCGCCGATGCGGCTGTGGCTGACGATCCGCCGTCGTTCATCACCGCGTGGGGCAGCCACGGGACGGGCGCCGGCCAGTTCCAGCTCCCGTGGGCGGTGGCGGTCGGCGGCAACGGCGACGTCTACGTGGTCGACGCCGATCGGGTGCAGCGCTTCACCTCGTCCGGCACCTACGTCGGCCAGTGGGGCACCACGGGCAACGGCGACGGCCAGTTCAGCTTCCCGGGCGGCATCGCCATCGACCCCACGGACAACAGCGTCTACGTGGCCGACACCTGGAACGACCGCATCCAGAAGTTCACCGCAGCCGGCGTGTACGTCACCCAGTGGGGCACCCGTGGCATCGGCGAGGGAGAGTTCACCTACCCCGCGGGGATCGCGGTGGACGGGAACGGCAACGTCTATGTCGCGGACGCCCGGTGCCGCATCCAGAAATTCAGCTCGACCGGCACGTTCCTCACCGAGTGGGACACGCTGAGCGCCGGTGGCGCCGGCAGCCCCGAGGGTGTGGCCGTCGACGGCGACGGCAGCGTCTACGTGGTCGAGAACAGCGGTAACGACCCCTTCCCGGGCAACGTGCAGCGGGTCGAGAAGTACACCTCGACCGGCACCTTCCTCACCTCTTGGGGGAGCTTCGGGTCGGGCCCCGGCCAGTTCGTCTTCCCGCACGGCGTCGCGGTCGACGGCGACGGGCACGTCTACGTCGCCGACACGGACAACGACCGGATGCAGGAGTTCACCGCCACGGGCACGTTCGTGTCCCAGTGGGGCACAACCGGCAGCGCGCCGGGCCAGTTCCACACGCCGCTCGACGTCGCCGCCGACGGCGACGGCCACGTCTACGTCGTCGACGGCGACAACTACCGGGTCCAGGAGTTCGGCCCCGTTGCTCGGCCCGACGGCCGCATCAGCAAGGGCGCCGGCGCCTTCAAGGGCGACGGTGTCTACAACGCGACGGGCGCGGGTCAGACCAAGACCGGCACCGCTGCTCGGGGCTCGACGGTGACCTACTGGGTGTCGGCCCAGAACGACGCTCCGTTCGCCGATGTGCTGCGCCTGAAGGGCACGGCCACCACGACCCGGTTCAAGGTGACCTACACTGCCGGCGGCGTCGACATCACGGCACAGGTGGTCGCAGGGACCTACACCACTCCGGAGCTAGCGCCCGGAGACGCCGTGCTGATCAAGGTGGTCGTGAAGGTCAAGGGCACGGCGCCGGCGGGATCGGTCCTGACCGGCACCATGATCGTGAAGTCCGACGCCGACCCGGCCCGCAGGGACACGGTGAAGTCCGTCACCAGCCGGGCGTAGCCCGTTGTCCGGCCCCCCTCGTGCCCTGCCCCCACCGCCTGTCGGTTCGAGCCTCACCCGCGCGGTCCTCCGCTGGTTGTCGTAGTGTCGACGCGCACGGGTGGCGACGGGGAGGATGGCGCGTGGCGGAGGTGCCGGTCATCGACGGCTACTCCGATCTGGTGCAGGTGGCCAGGGGCGGCTTCGGGGTGGTGTACCGCGCCCGCCAGGACCGCCACGGCAGGGTGGTGGCGCTCAAGCTGCTCGAGGTCGCAGATCTCGACAAGCGGGCCCGCAACCGATTCGCCCGCGAGTGCGTGGCGATGGGCAGCCTCTCGTGGCACCCGAACGTGGTGGCGCTGTTCGACTCGGGGATCACCGCCGGCGGGCACCCCTACCTGGCGATGGAGTTCCTCGAGGCGGGCTCGCTGAGCGATCGCCTGCGGGAGGGTCCGCTCCCGTGGGAAGAGGCGGTGACGGCCGGGGTCCAGGTGGCCGGCGCACTCGGGGCGGCGCACGCGGCCGGCACGCTGCACCGCGACCTGAAGCCGGAGAACGTCATGGTCGGCCCGTTCGGCGAGGCCAAGCTCGCCGATTTCGGCATCGCCGCCATCGCGGGAACGGGCCGCACCACCACGGGCCGCGCCTCCTTCACGGTCGCCCATGTCGCTCCCGAGGTGCTGCGCGGCCACCGCCCCGACGAACGGGCCGACCTGTACGGCCTCGCCTCGACCTTTCACACCCTCGTGTCGGGGTCGTCGCCCTTCGCCGGCGACCCCGACGAACCCGTCGCCACCCAGATGCTCCGCGTGATCGAGGCGCCGGTCCCGCGCTTGGCCGGGGTTCCGGAGGCGCTGGCGGACCTGGTGGTGCGCACGCTGGCCAAGGACCCCGGGGATCGACCGGCCTCGGCCGAGGAGCTGGGACGGCAACTGCAGCGCATCCAGGCCGACAACGGCGAGCCCGTGACGGAGCTCAGGCTCGCCCCGCTCGCGCGTCGGCCGGCCTCGGGCGCTGCCGCACGAAGCACTCCCGCTCCGGATGGCACGGCGCCTGCGCAGGACCATCCCGCGCCCGGTGGACCTGCGTTCGGGGGTGACGCTTCCGCTCTGGGCACGTTGGCCCCCGGTCCAGAGGCCCCCGTTGGCCCCGCGTCCGACCTGGGCGCTCCCGCAGCCGGTGCGCCGGCGACCGAAGCCGCACGGGCTGATCTCCTTCCAACGATCAACGTCTCCTCGTCGCCCGCGCCGCCGTTGCCACCCCCGCCGCTGCTTCCAGGATCGGCGCCACTCCCCCTGTCGCCGACGCCACTCCCGTCGCCGCCGCCACCCCCGCCGTCGCCGTCGCCGTCGAGCTCACCGGAGCCTGCGCCGGCGCCGGCGCCCTCCTCCCCTCCGGCACCGCGGTCCGCAGCCGACTCGGCGACCACGCCGGGCCCCGGGTTCCCCGGCCACGGCGAGGGCCGTGCCCAGGGTGGTCCTCGCCGGCGGACCGGTGTGCTCGTCGGCGGCGGGGTGGCGGTGGTGCTCGTGCTCGGCGCCGCCGTCTTCCTCATGACCAGGCCCGACGGTGGTAGCGACGCCGGCGACGCGGGAGCCCAGCCGCTGTCGGCGTCGACCACGAGCGTCGCCGCCCCCTTCGTGGTCAGCGCGACGCTCGACGTGGGCACGAACCCACAGGGGGTGGCGGCCGCGGGTGGCGCGGTGTGGGTGGCCGACCCGGACAGCGACACCGTCAGCCGCATCAATCCGTCCGGCATCAATCCTTCCGGGGACAGAGTCGGGGCCACCGTGGACGTCGCCGGCAACCCCGTCGCCGTGGCCGCCGTCAACGACGCGGTGTGGGCGGCCAGCTTCAACAACCGGACGGTCACCCGGATCGATCCCGTCACCAACGAGGTGGTCGCCACCGTCGCCGTCGGCGAGGCGCCGGCCGGCGTGGCCGCCGCCCCCGAGGCCGTGTGGGTCGTGAACCAGGCTGACGAGACGGTGTCGCGGATCGACCCGGCGACCGACGAGGTGGTGGCGACCATCGAGGTCGGAGCGACCCCGCAGGGCGTGGCCGCCACCGGTGGCGCGGTGTGGGTCACCAATCGGGACGACGACTCTGTGTCGCGCATCGACCCGGCCACCGACGAGGTGGTGGCGACCGTCGACGTCGGCGCCACCCCTTACGCGGTGGCGGTCGCGGGTGACGACGTGTGGGTCGCCGGCTTCGACGAAGGGTCGGTGACCCGCATCGATGCCGCCACGAACGAGGTGGTCGCCACGGTCGACGTCGGCGGCTTCCTGATCGGCGTGGCGGCCACCGGCGACGCGGTGTGGGCGACGAACCAGGCCGACGACACCGCCAGCCTCATCGATCCCGCAACCGACCAGGTCACCGCCACCGTCGATGTCGGCAACCTCCCCTTCGGGGTGGACATCGCCGGCGACTCGGCCTGGGTGGCCGATTCGGGAGGCGGTACGGTCACCCGCATCGACCCCGTTGGGTGATCGTCGGGGACCGGCCGCACAAATGGGCCTTCGCCTCTACCCGTCGTCGGCGAGGGGGTGAACGTTGGGGTCATGAGGCGAGCGAGGGTGGTCCGGTCGGGTGTGGTGCGGTTCTTGGTGCTGGCCTCGGTGATGTCCACGCTCGTTCTGGTCGGCGGGGCCGGCCCCGCCGGCGCCACCGAGCCACCCCCGTCGTTCATCACCACCTGGGGCAGCCTCGGGACCGGGGACGGGCAGTTCAACAACCCGTACGGGATCGCGGTCGACTCCGAACGCGCCACCGTCTTCGTCGCGGATGCCAACATGAGCCGCGTCGAGAAATTCGACCTCGACGGCCAGTACCTCGGCCAATGGGGCAGCCGCGGCGGCGGTGCCGGTGAGCTGAACGGGGAGGCGGGGTTGGCGGTCGACGCCGACGGCGACGTCTACGTGGCCGACACGGGCAACAGCCGCATCCAGAAGTTCGGTTCCGACGGCACCTACCTCGGTGGATGGGGCCGTCCGGGCGGCGGCCCGGGCGAGTTCCTCTACCCGTACTCGGTGGCGGTGAATCACGACACCGGCGACGTGTACGTCACCGACACCGGCAACAATCGGATCGAACGGTTCACCGCCGGCGGCACCTACCTCGGTGCCTGGCCGTCCTACGCGATCAGCGTCGCGATCGACCCCATCACCGGCGACGTCTACACCACCGAGCCCGGCTACGACCGGGTCCTGCGGTACACGGCGTCGGGCGTCGTCATCACGCAGTGGCAGATCGGGGACGGGAGCGGCAACTACTTCGACCCCTGGGGGGTCGCGGTCGACGGCGACGGCCATGTGTACGTCACCGACGAGCGGTTCAACCGGGTCCAGGAGTTCGATGGCACCGGCACGCTCATCACCGAATGGGGCAGCGCCGGCGCCGCCGAGGGCCAGTTCAGCGGTGTGCACGCGGTCGCGGTCGACCGCCACGAGAACCTCTACGTCGTCGACGGGTACAACCACCGGGTCCAGAAGTTCGGCGACCTGACCGACCCGACGGTCGACCTGGTCGCGCCACCCGACGGCGCGGCCTACCCGCTCGACCAGATCGTCGACGCCGAGTACTTCTGCGCCGACAACGCAGGGGGCTCGGGCATCGCCGCCGTCGACGGCTGCGTCGGCACCGTCGTCGACGGGTCACCAATCGACACCAGCGCCCTCGGCGACCACCTGTTCACGGTCACCGCGACCGACGTGGCCGGCAACACCTCCGAGGTGACCCACGCGTACACCGTCGCCGACCCCCGGCCTGACGCCCGCATCCGGAAGGGCGCCACGGGTGTGTTCAAGGGCGACGGGGTCTACAACGCGACCGGCGCGGGTCAGACCGTTCAGGGGGCCGCCGCGAGGGGCAGCACGATCACCTACTGGGTGTCGGCCCAGAACGACGCCCCGTTCGCCGACGCGCTGCGCTTGAAGGGCACGGCCACCACCACCCGGTTCAGGGTGACCTACACCGCCGGTGGCGTCGACATCACGCCCCAGGTGGTTGCGGGGACGTACACCACCCCGGTGCTCGCGCCCGGAGACGCCGTCCTGATCAAGGTGGTGGTCAAGGTCAAGGTCACCGCGCCGGCCGGATCGGTGCTGACCGGCAGCATGGTCGTGAAGTCCGACGCCGACCCGGCCCGCAGGGACACGGTCAAGTTCGTCACCAGCCGGGCGTGACGCGGGACCAGGCCCGCCGGGCGGTGAGTCGGCGGGCGCTGCGGTCCGTCTCCCCGCGGTGATCGCCCGACACCCGATCGCCCGGCCCGGTGTGGTGGGGGCCGCGTGCCGACGAACGGGCGGACGAACGGGGGGTGAGGATCGGGTCCTTCGGCCCTGACCGCCCGGGAGGGAGCGGCGCGACCGTGGGTGCATGACATCGAGCAGGAACCTGCGGACCGGTGTCGTGCGCCTCGCGGTGTTGTCGCTGGTCGCGGTGACGCTCGCCGTGGGCGCCGGGACCGAACCGGCCATCGCGGACAGCCCACCGTCGTTCGTCACGGCGTGGGGGAGCCGGGGGTCCGACCCCGGTCAATTCAAGAACCCGCAGGGTGTGGCGGTGGACAGTGCCGGCAACGTGTACGTCGCCGACACCAACAACAACCGGATCCAGAAGTTCACCGCCGCCGGCGTGTTCCTGGCCCAATGGGGGACCTACGGCCCGGGTAGCGGCCAGTTCGACCAGCCGTGGGCCATCGCCGTGGACCCCGACGACAACGTCTATGTCACCGAGGCCAACAACGACCGGGTGCAGCGGTTCAGCTCCACCGGCACCTTCCTCACCAAGTGGGGCACCCGCGGCACCGGCAACGGCCAGTTCGACAACCCCTTCGGCATCGCGGTCGATGGCGACGGCAACGTCTACGTGTCCGAGTACGGGAACTCCCGGGTCCAGAAGTTCACCGCCACGGGCGACTACCTCCTCCAGTGGGGGACCCGCGGCACCGGCGCCGGGGAGTTCCAGGAGCCCCAGGGGGTGGCGGTCGACGGGGCCGGCCACGTCTTCGTCGCGGACTACTCGAACCACCGGGTCCAGAAGTTCTCGGCCACGGGCACGTTCCTCTCGGACTGGGGCACCCAGGGCTCGGGCGACGGCCAGTTCGACTACCCCGCAGGTGTGGCCGTCGACGACGAGGGCACCGTCTACGTCACCGAGTTCATCGGCAACCGGGTGCAGCGCTTCACCTCTGCTGGAGGCTTCCTCACCAAGTGGGGGACCACCGGTTCGGGCGACGGTGAGTTCGGTCGGCCGCCGGGCGTGACCGTCGACGCCGTCGGCGACGTGTTCGTCGCCGACAACGACAACAACCGGATCCAACGGTTCGGTGACCGCACCGGACCGACGATCGAGATCGTGACCCCGCCAGACGGCGCCGCCTACGCCCGCAACCAGGTCGTGAACGCCGACTTCTCGTGCAGCGACGAGCCGGGCGGGTCGGGCCTGGCCACGTGCGAGGGAACCGTCGCCGACAGGACGCCGCTGGCGACCGCGACCATCGGTGACCATGAATTCACGGTCACCGCCGCGGACGACGCGGGCAACATCACCGTGCAGACCAACACCTACACGGTCGCTCCGGCCCGGCCGGACGGGCGGATCAAGCGGGGCTCGACGGGCACCCTGGTGGGCAACGACATCTACAACACCACGGGCGCGCGCCAGACCAGCACCGGGTCGGCCGCCCGAGGAGGCACCGCCACCTACTTCGTGTCGGCCCAGAACGACGCGCCGTTCGCCGATGCCCTGCGGCTCCGGGGCACGGCGTCGACCAGTCGGTTCCGGGTGAAGTACGTCGCCGGCGGCAACGGCATTACCAACAGCGTCACCGCCGGCAGCTTCACCACGCCGGTCCTCGCCCCAGGCGCCACGTTCACCGTGAAGGTGGAGGTGACCGTCCTCGGCGCCGCCCCGGCAGGCTCGAGCCTCGACGCCACCGTCGTCATCAAGTCGTCCATCGACCAGGCCCGCAAGGACACCGTGCGCTTCATCACCAGCCGACGCTGAGTAAGCGCAGCGGCACCGTGGGGACGAGGCGGATCTGGGTGGGCGCGGCGCGGTCCGCACGTTCGCGCTCGGCCCTGGGTGCCTTCGGGGCCGGTTCTGCCGTCAGGAGGTCAGCGTTGTGACTGCACCGCAGCGCGAGCGATCTCCAGTGACTGCTGCGGCGTGAGCTCGTCACCGGTCACAACCACGTCGAGGTCGTCGCCGATGCTCACCCAGAGGTCGGCTCGCGTCGGAGGGACCTCGTCGGAGAAGTAGACCGCTGGCTCGCCGTCGACATCCACCTGCTGGCTGTCGTAGTCCTGTGCGTACGCGTCCGGCGATTCGGCAGGCCAGCCCGTGTCACCGGGGGAGACGACGACGACCTCCGAGACATCCTGTCCGTCGGCGCTGGAGAAATCGCAGATGTCCACGTCGGCGGAGTCGTCACTGACCAGTTCCTCGCCGCGCATGTCCTGGTCAGGGTCGGTCAGCTTCCGGTCGACCTCCTGCTCGTCGAGTTCGTCAAGCGTCACCCGCTGGCCGGTCACGTCGCCGACCTGGTCGGCAGTCACCAGACCGCGACAGCCTTCCGCGTCGGAGGTACCTCCACAGCCGGTGGCGAGGGCGGCAAACAACAGGGTGGTCGCCGTGAGCCACCTGGTTCGAAGGCATGTGCCGGAGCGTCGATCGCTCATACGGGGCGCACCGTAGACGCCGGGACCCGGAGCGGGTGGGTGGTCGGTGGAGCAGGCGCGCCGCGGCGCATGGGCATCGTGGCCGTCCGCACGGTCCGCATGGTGACGGTCCGGAGCGCCCTGGCCGGGGCGGCGACGGCGCGAGCGGCTCCACGAACGTCAGGGCGACGTTGTCCGTTCCGCATGAGGGTCGCGATCCAGTGGGCGTCCGAGATCCATGGGCTCGACCCGTGGTGGCCGCGCGACATTGTGCCGTTCGGCCCTGACCGCCCGGAGGGGGCCGGCGCGACGGTGGGTACATGCGTTGGACAGCGAAGCACCGGTCGGGTCTGGTGCGGTTCGTCGTGGTGGCTGTGTTGGCCTCGACGCTCGGGGTGCTGGCAGGAACCGCTCCGGTCGCGGCCGAGAACCCCCCACCGTTCATCACCAAGTGGGGAACGCTCGGTACGGGGGACACCCAGTTCGCGTCGCCATACGGCGTGGCGGTCGACGCCTACGGCAACGTCTACACGACCGACTCGGTGAACAACCGGGTACAAGAGTTCACGCCCGCCGGAGCGTTCATCACCGCGTGGGGCACCACGGGAAGCGGCGGCGGCCAGTTCAACACGCCGGGTGGCATCGCGATCGATGGTGACGGCAACGTCTACGTCGCCGACGAGAACGACCGGGTGCAGCGGTTCTCCTCCACCGGGGCCTTCCTCGGCTCCTGGGGCACCTTCGGCACCGGCGCCGGCCAATTCAACGATCCGTCGGGGGTCGCGGTCGACGGCGACGGCAACGTGTACGTGGCCGACAAGGCCAACCACCGCATCCAGAAGTTCACCTCGACGGGCACCTTCCTCACGATGTGGGGCACCAGTGGCACCGGCGAGGGGCAGTTCCGGTACCCCTTCGGCGTGGCCGTTGATTCCCAAGGCAGCGTGTACACCTCGGAGCCGGTCAACGACCGGGTGCAGAAGTTCACGTCGACCGGCACGTTCGTGACGGCGTGGGGCACGAGCGGCACGGGCGACGGCCAGTTCACCGTGCCTCACGGGTTGGCGATCGGCGCCGACGACATCGTCTACGTCGTGGACAACCAGAACGAGCGCATCCAGGCGTTCACGTCGACCGGGGCGTTCGTCACCAAGTGGGGCAGCCAGGGTTCGGGCGACGGGGAGTTCAGCAGCCCGACCGCGGTGGCCGTCGACGACGGGGGCAACGTCTACGTCACCGAGTCGGGCAACCATCGGGTGCAGCGGTTCGGGCCGCCGCCCACGCCCGACGGGCGCATCCGCAAGGGTGCCACGGGCACCTTCAAGGGTGACGGTGTCTACAACACGACCGGCGTGGGTCAGACCAAGAGCGGGTCGGCGGTCCGGGGCTCGACGGTGACCTACTGGGTGTCGGCCCAGAACGACGCCTCGTTCCCCGATGCGCAGCGCCTCAAGGGCACGGCCTCCACCACCGGGTTCCGGGTCACCTACACCGCCCTCGGCGAGGACATCACGTCCGCAGTGGTCGACGGGACCTTCACCACCGTCGAGCTGGGCCCGGGCGACAGCCTGCTGATCAAGGTGGTGGTCAAGGTGAAGGGCACCGCGCCGGCGGGCTCGAGCCTCACCGGCAGCGTGATCGTCAAGTCCGACGAGATCCCGACCTGGCGCGACACGGTCAAGTTCGTCACCCGTCGGGCCTGAGCCGGCGTGCGCCGCGGCAGCGCGCGGCTGCCATGGATCGAGCCCGTGCGGTGGGATCGTCTCCGCGGACACCGACTTCGGGTGCGGTCGGGCTGCTGCGCGACCCTGCTGTGTCGCGGTTCCTGGTTCAGACTCGGAGGCGTTCGACGGGTTGGCCGGTGATCGCGGCGATGAGGTCGAAGTCCTTGTCGAGGTGGAGCACGGTGAGGTTGCTCAGCTCGGCGGTGGCGCCGATGAGCAGGTCGGGGATCGACGGTGCTCGGTGCTGACCCCGGTCGGCGAGCAGTGCTTGCACTTCCACGACGCGGTCTTCGATGGCCGGCCGAACGTATTCGACAGGAAGCAGGGAGAGCGGTGGGCTGGTCAGATCGGCGCGGAGTTGGGTGGCGGAGCGGGCGGAGAAGCCGATCTCGAGCCGGGTGACCGTGCTGATCCTGATGAGACCTCGGTTCGCCCGGTCGACCCACTCGGCGGCGTCGGGGCTCGCTGTGAGCCGGTTGAACGCGGATTTGTCGATCAGCCAGCCGTTTTCGGTCGTGCTCATGTCCAGGCGTGCCGCATGACCTCGGGATCATCGAGGTCGGCGTGGCATTCGGCGAATGCACGCCAGTCATCGAGCGTGGCGGGCGTCGTCTGGTCGACCGACTCGCGAACGAGCACCCGACGCAGGTACTCGGTGCGAGACAGCCCGAGGTGGCGTGAGCGCTGCTCGAGCAATGCGATCACGTCCTCGGGTACATCGCGGATCAAGATGTCGGGCACGGGCGCTCCCCGAGTTGGATATCATGATGATATCACCCGGTGACCCGCTGTGTCCGTCTGGATCCGGACGAGTTCGAAGAGCGGTCGGTGGCCCCTTCGGCTCGGAGCGACGGGCGGATGAGCGTGAGGGCCACCGTCATCCGCTGTGACGATCCCTTTCTGGCTGTCGGGGGGCACGCTCGACAGGGAAGGGTGACGGAAGAACACGACGAACTGAGCATCCACGCGATGGCGCTGCGCCCCATCTACCGGAGGCTCCTCGAACCCATGACCAAGCGCACCTACGGCCACACGAAGTCCGGAACGCCCATCACCGATGACATCACGGATGACCTAATCGAGCAGGTCATCAGAACGGCGCTCCGGCACCATCTCGAGGCGCGTTGATCAGCGTGCGGTGGAGCACCAGGCGTGAGCGATGTCGAGGCAACCGGCTTCGGGTGCACGCCGCCGCCCCAGTAACGTGGTCGGACCCGCCCGGGTAGCTCAGTCGTGAGTATCCGACGCTGAGCGGTGTGCGAATCGCCCGGATGCCCGTGCTGGGGCGGCGGCGAGGAAGTGTGGGGGCAAAGTAATCCGCTGTGAGGAGATGCCTCCCTCCGTCCCGGAGCCGGATGCCGGGTACTGTCGGCTGCAATTACCTGGAAGGTCGGGAGACCGGCAGCGAGTAAGGCGACGGCGGGTTGCGGGTGTCGGACCATCCGTTCCAGACGTGGCTGACTGGAACAGCGCCTGATTCCGCGGCGGTAGTGCCGGGCAAGTGATCGTCGAGCCGGTTCGGTGGAAGTTCGTTCTCGTTACGGCAAACGGACGGATCCTCGTTGCGGCAAACGGACAGAGGAGTGGGATCGGGCTTCGGCTCGACGCCGCCGCCCCGGTAACGTGGACAGACCCGCCCGGGTAGCTCAGTCGGCAGAGCAGCTCACTCGTAAGTATCCGAGGCTGAGCGCTGTGCGGAATCCTCGGATGCCACCGCTAGAGCGGCGGCCCCATGAGCGTAGAGGGCAGAGTTATCTGCTGTGAGAGTCGCCGCGGCCTGGTTCTGGTAGACATTCCGAGTCGGGGCCCTCGCTGGGGGAATACCAAATGCCGAGTCAAGCGCGATCGCACGTCCTGCGTGGAATTCTCGTGTTCACCCTGCTAGCGGTGTCGCCGACGGCGTGTAGCAGCGACGCCGAAAGGCCACCCGAGGTGACCGCCACCATCAAGATCGACGACGGCGGGGCGGGGCCGTTGGCAGCTACCGACGACGCGGTTTGGGTCGTCAACAGCGACGACGACACTGTGACCCGTATCGACCCCGCCACCAACGAGGTCGCTGCCACAGTCGCCGTCGACGGCGGCGGCGACGTCGTGGCTGCCACCGAAGACGCGGTCTGGGTTGGCAATTCGAATGGGTACGCGGTGACCCGGATTGACCCCGCGACCGACGAGGTCTCTGCCACCGTTGAGATCGACGACGGCAGTCCGAGCGATGTGGCCATCACCGAGGATGCGGTCTGGGTCGCCAACTCCGGTGCCAGCACCGTGATCCGGATCGACCCTGCCACCAACGAGATTGTCGCCGTCATCAACGTCGATGCGTTTCCATTTGGCTATGTGTTGGGTGCCGTCGATACGGCCGTATGGATCTCCAACGGCGAAGAAGGCGATGAACCCACCGTCACTCGTGTCGACCCAGCTACCAACGAGGTCGCCGCCACTGTCATCGCCGAAGGGGATCTGTGGGGGCTGGCCGCGACAGATACCGCAGTGTGGGTTGCAGTCGGCGGCAGCGGGGCATCAGGCGAGGGCGACCCCGTAGTTGCGCGAATAGACCCCGCAACAAACGAGGTAATCGCCACCGTTGTCGTCGGCCAAGGCCCGGACGACGTGGCTGCCACCGACAGTGCGGTCTGGGTCGCCAACACTGAAGCCGGTTCCGTTTCCCGAATTGATCCAGGTACCAACAAGGTCACCGCCACCATCGACGTCGATGGCACCCCGTCCTCGTTGGCGGCCACCGCCACCGCAGTGTGGATCTCCGACGGGGAAGACACGGTCACCCGCATCGACCCAGGGACCTGAGTGCGGTTGCCGTGAAGGGTCGCTGGGTACGGCTTCGGGTCCACGCCGCCGCCCCGGCAACGTTGGCGATTCAGTAGGCCAAGCTGGGCCGACGGCAAGATCAGGCTTCGGCGCCGCGGCCCGGACTCGGTAACGTGGACGGACCCGCCCGGGTAGCTCAGTCGGCAGAGCAGCTCACTCGTAAGTATCCGGGGCTGAGCGCTGTGCGGATCGCCGGGATGCCAGCAACGGGGCGAAGGGCCGGTGAGCGTAAGGGGCGAAGTTATCCGCTGTGATGAAGCCCATTCTCAGGGCGTCCCCCCGACTCCGGTGCTTCTTCCCAGTAAACTGGCTCTTGGGATTTCAGCGGGGCGTGATGCCGGCGAGTAGGTCCCAGTTGGGTCTCCCGGCGTAGAGGAGTGAGCGGATCCGGTAGTGGCGGAACTTCCGGAACCCGAACGCGACCCGCTTGACCCTCTTGATGAGGTTGTTGACCGCTTCGGCGGGCCCGTTCGTGGCTCGGGACCGGTGCCAGGCGACTATCTGGTTGCGCCACCGTTTCAGGGTGCGGCCGAGCTGGCGGACCTCGGGTGGGAACTCTCGGTCTTGGAGATCCTTGGCGAGCTCGTCGAGGTAGCGGCCGGCCATCTCGGGGTCGGGGATGTCGTAGAGGAATCGGACCGCTTCTTTCGCGTGCCACGCGTAGGCGACCTCGCCGCGGGGGTCGCCGGCGCGGAGCAGCCCTTGGAGCTTGGTGTTGCCCTTGCGGTCAAGGCGTTCCTCGGCAGCCAACAACAGCCGCCGGCAACGGTAGAGCGGGTCGTTCTTCTGGCCGCGGTGGCCGAGTGTCTCGTTCTGGACCCGCCGGCGGCACTCGTCGAGCTTCGCCCCGGCCAACTTGATCACGTGGAACGGGTCCGCGACCTGGACCGCGTGGGGCAGCATCGTGTCGAACGTGGCCCGATAGGGGCCGGACAGGTCCATGACCGCCCACTGGATCCGGGCCCGCCAGGTC
>JBGAOY010000067.1:0-1005 GCA_044221555.1 Acidimicrobiales bacterium | reverse complement strand
GAAATCGATAAATGCATAATAATGCAGAATACTTGGCAGGGAAAATGCAATGAAGCTGGCCACGGGGATTGACCTGTCGGCGGTGCTGAACCGTTTCCGCCCGGCCCTGGCGAGGGCCATCACCCTGCTGGAGAACGACCGCCCGGGCGCGGCGGAACTGATGGCCGAACTGGCGCCGCGCTGTGGCCGCGCCCACGTCATCGGCATCACCGGGGCGCCGGGCGCCGGCAAGTCCACCCTCATCAACGTCCTGCTGGGGGAATTCACGAAGCGCGGGCGCAGCGTCGCCGTCGTCGCCGTCGATCCGTCCAGCCCGATCAGCGGCGGTTCCATCCTTGGCGACCGCCTGCGCATGGACGAGCACGGCAATCGGGACGACGTCTTCATCCGCTCGGTGTCCTCGCGCGGCCACCTCGGCGGCTTGTCGCGCAACACCGGGCGCATCATCGACGTCTTCGACGCCGTCGGCTTCGACGTGGTGATCGTCGAGACGGTCGGCGCCGGCCAGTCGGAAGTGGAGATCCGCCACTTCGCCGACAGCAACATCGTCGTCTGCCCGCCGGGGCTGGGCGACGACGTGCAGGCCATCAAGGCCGGCATCCTCGAGATCGCCGACATCCTGGTGGTGAACAAGGCCGACCTGCCGCAGGCCGAGCGCACGGTGCTCGACCTCACCACGGCCGTCCACTTGCGCCACCGCAGCGACTGGCAGGTGAGGGTGCTGCGTACCGTGGCGACGAGCGGAGACGGCGTGCCTGCGCTGGTCGACGCCATCGAGGAGCATGGTCGTGCAACGGGAATCGGCAAGCGCCTGAAGCGGCCTGTCCGCCCTCACCCCGGCCCTCTCCCGCCAGCGGGAGAGGGAGAAAGAAGTGTGGCGCCTCAGGCGACCGACGAGGAACTCTTCGCCCAGCTGCGGCGCTGGCGCGCCGCTGGCAAGGGCGTGGCGCTGGCCACCGTGGTGAAGACCTGGGGCTCCTCGCCGCGGCCGGAGGGCAGCCACCT
>JBGAOY010000066.1:0-1035 GCA_044221555.1 Acidimicrobiales bacterium | reverse complement strand
GCTTCCTCCGGGTCTTCGGCACGACCCCGATCGCGGGCCTCCCGCTCGACGCACCGTGGGACGTGGCCGCGAGCCCCATCGGGGTCTACGTGGCCGACGCCGGCAACCACCGCATCGTGCGCTACACGTCCTTCGGGCAGGCGACCGCTGTCTGGGGCAGCCAGGGCGGTGGCAACCTGCGCTTCCGCAGCCCCAAGGGCATCGCCATCGGGCCCACCAACACGGTCGTGGTGGCCGACACCGGCAACGACAAGATCAAGGTGTACGACCCCAGCGGCAACTTCGTACGTCAGTTCGGCGCCACCGGCAGCGGCCCGGGGCAGCTGAACGGGCCGCGCGACGTCGCCGCCAGTGCCTCGCGGATCTTCGTGGCCGACACCGGCAACGACCGCGTGGCGCAGTTCTCGACGGGTGGCGCGTTCGTCAGTGCCTTCGGGTCGACCGGCAGCGGCACCAACCAGCTCGAGTCCCCGCAGGGCGTCTTCACCCAGGGAGCGCCCGCGGCGACCACCAGCGTGTTCGTGGCCGACACCGGCAACGACCGCATATCGGTCTGGAGCAGTGCCGGCGTCCCCGAGCGCCGCTTCGGGGGGACCGGCTCGCTCAACCGCCAGATGGAGGCACCCCGCAACGTCTTCGTCGACCAGGCCAACCGGCGTTACGTGATCGACTCGGGCAACGACCGCCTTCAACTGTTCGACCCGCCCGTCAGCTCGGGCATCGTCGGCGAGATCACCGACGACGGGACCGGCCTGGGCATCCCGAACACGGTCGCGGTCATCTCCGATCACACCACCTTCGACCTCGTGGCCGTCGCCGAGACCGGCGCCACCGGCGACTTCCAGGTCGCCGTGCCTCCGGGGACCTACTCCGTCGCCTTCCTCGATCCCGCCGGCACACACCAATTCGAGTACTTCGACGACCAGACGGACGTCTCGACCGCGGACCCGGTCGCCGTCACTGCCGGCGCGGTGACCAGCGCCGACGTCGGGCTCGCCCCGTTGGCGGCCACGCCCGTCACCGATCCCGGCACCG
>JBGAOY010000065.1:0-1058 GCA_044221555.1 Acidimicrobiales bacterium | reverse complement strand
GCAGAGCGGACGAATGCGCTGGTCTTGAAAACCAGTGGGCCGCAAGGTCCCGCGGGTTCGAATCCCGCTCCCTCCGCTCAGCTGGTCACCATGCGCCCGACGCGTTGGTCAGGACCGAGGGCGTGAACCGAGGCGCAAGCCCGGCGGGGCAGGGCGCACGAGAGGGTATGCCCGGCAACCCGTGAAGCCGACGACCGCTGATCAAATGCGGTTGACGCAGTCCGACGGACGTTGGAACGGGACTCGGTCCCCGCAGGTGCCCCCGTAGCCCTCGTAGGTGGGGCTGCCCTGGTCGTCGTCGACCGGCGAGGTGCGGTAGAGCTCGTCGCAGTCGACGGCGCTGCCGGCGTAGCAGCTGTCGGCCAGAGCGTCGAGGCCCGCATCGGAGCCGTAGTCGAGGATGTAGTCGGCCGGTTGGGCCCCGGTGGTGGCTGGCACCGTGGAGTCTGGGACGGAGCTGGTGTCGTTCGCGGCCTCGGTGGTCGTCGTCTCGGACTCGCCGTCCTTGATCGCCTGGTCGCCGGCGCTGAGGGTCGTCGCGGTCGCATTGGCCGTCGTGGTCGAGCCCGATGCGTCGTCGCCGTCGTCGCTGCTACAGCTGGCAAGGGCCAGGGCGGCGACTGCGGCGATGATCGCCAGCTTGCGGGTCAGCTTCACGGGGATCCCTCTTCTCTCGCCAGCCGCCTGGGCTGATGATGCTAGCTGACCCGGGCCGGGCCGGGCCGCTGACCCCGGCGCGCGATCAGCCGGAGTCGTTGGCCCGGATCCTGGCCTGCACGATTTCTCGATCGCGGCCTTGGGGAGGGCCTGGTTGAAGTGGATCTGGAGGCTCTGCTTGCCGAGCTTGTAGCCCCTTGCTCGAGGGCGGCGCGGTCGGCGCGGGGCTCGCGGGTGAGCCGCTCCTGCAGGTCGGTGAGGGCGCCTCGGGCGCGCTCGGCGAGGTCGAGCAGCTCGGCGCACTTCGCGCGGCGGAGCTCGCCGCGGTGCGCGAGGTGGAGCATGAGCCGCGTGAGCAGCTCGTGGCCGCGGTCGTCGGGGTTGGCCACGGCGAGGGCGAC
>JBGAOY010000064.1:0-1074 GCA_044221555.1 Acidimicrobiales bacterium | reverse complement strand
CCTGGCGCCGATCGAACTGGCCGAGAGCATCGAGCCGGAGTGCGGCTACGCCATCGCTCTCGCCGCGCAGTTGCGGGCCGAGCTGCGCCTGCTGGCCGTCGTCGACACCGCCGCCACCGTCAGCCTGATCGGACAGCACCGCGCCCGCCGCGGCCAGGCTGATGACCACCAGCAGTACGAGGCGTCGGATCATCGTCAGCTCCTCTCGAAGGGACCGTGCCAGGCGATCCTACGACCGCGGACGACTCCCAGAACAGGGTCGAACGTCACCGTGGCGACGCGTGCTTGGCCCCAGGGCGGGTGGCGCCGACGCCACCTGCATGCAGCCCGACGCTTCGGCGACCATCACCAACGATGGGCGACGTCGAGAACGATCCGGTTCCCCAGCTTGACGACCCGGAACGGGAGCCGGGCGCGGACACCGAGGCCGATGGTGGTCTGGCCCTCGAAGGTGCCACCGAACTTGGCGGCCCGGAACGTCTGGAAGCCGGCGAGATCCACACCGGGCAGGCGACGCGGCACCACGGCCGGATACGTCGGGTTGCCCGCAGAGTCGACGGCCGGTGCCCGGACGATGACCTCGAGCTTCGCCCCGCCGGCCAACGGGATCACCTGGCCCTGGCCGTCGGTCCTCACCTCGGTGACGTAGCGCACCGAGTACCCCGACGCCACCGCGTCGAGGTCGAACACCATCCGGTCGAAGCACGGGTGCTGGCCCACACGGACGTTCACCAGGTGCGATGCGCTTCCACTCGGGCCGGCCGTCTTCACCCCGCTGCCCCAGGTGATGCCGCAGTAGGGCGCCGCCTCGACCTGCGACGATGCATCGGCCGGCACCGCGGGGACGACCGCCACGACTCCGATGAGGACCGCGGTGGCGATCACGAGGCGTCTGATCATGGCCTGCTCCCTGTCCGGCGGTGCACCGCCCACCGGTAGACGGTACCCCTCGCGGTGGGGGCATCACTCGCACGGCGCGGCGGCGCCAATTCGACGCTACCCCAGGGGCTCGGAGGGGACGTCGAAGTACTCCTGGTAGCGGCGGGCCCGCTCGCACAGCTCGCCCTCGTCCAG
>JBGAOY010000063.1:993-1225 GCA_044221555.1 Acidimicrobiales bacterium | reverse complement strand
TGTTGTAGAGGTCGTCGCCCTTATAGGTGCCGGTTGCGCCTTGCTTGATCCACCCATCAGGCTGGGCGTCAGCCACCAAGTAGGTGTGGGTGACCTCGGCGGTGTTGCCCGCCACGTCGGTGGCGGTGACGGTGAAGTCGTGCTCGCCGATGATCGAGGTGTCGAGAGGTGCCCCATCGACCACCGTGCCGACGCAGGTATCGACGCCGGAGCCACCGGACTCATCGGCACA
>JBGAOY010000063.1:308-983 GCA_044221555.1 Acidimicrobiales bacterium | reverse complement strand
GAGTAGTCGGCAGCCAAGACCTGGCCACGAGAGTAGACCCCACCGTCGAGTGGATTGACCAGATCGACCGTGGGGTCAGTCACGTCTCCGAACCTCTGGATTCGGTTGTTGCCGCTGTCGCTGACGTAGATGTTGCCGTCGTGATCGACGGCCACCCCACCTGGGTACTGAAACTGGCCGTCCGCTGATCCTTGCGATCCCCAAGTGGCAAGAAGCGTTCCCGTGGGATCGAACTTTGTGATGCGGTGGTTGTTCGTGTCGGTCACCAACACGTTGCCCTGACCGTCGATGGCCAAGCGCTCTGGGTTGTCGAACTGACCCGGCCCGGAACCGGGGCTACCCCACTTGGAGATGAAGGTGCCGGAGGAAGTGAACTTCTGTATCCGATCGTTGTTGATTGCCGAGACGTAGACGTTCCCGAGATGGTCGACGGCGATGCCGTAGGGGAAGTGGAACTGGCCATTCCCAGAACCGGTGGTGCCCCACTGGGTGAGGTAGGTGCCGGTGGGGCTGAACTTCTGAACCCGGTCGTTGCCCCCGTCAGTGACGTAGACGTTGCCCGTGCCGTCGACCGCGATCCCATGTGGGTACTGGAACTCGCCGTTCCCGGAACCGGTGACACCCCATTGGGTGACGAAGACCCCTGTCGAGGTGAATTTCTGGACTCGGTTGTTG
>JBGAOY010000063.1:0-298 GCA_044221555.1 Acidimicrobiales bacterium | reverse complement strand
CCCGGTGCTGTCGATAGCGATGCCTTCCGGGATGCTGAACTGGCCGGGACCGGGGCCGTAGGTGCCCCACTGTGTGATGAATGTCCCGGTCGGGGTGAACTTCTGGACCCGTTCGTTGGCGTAGTCGACGACGTACACGTTGCCGTCGGGGTCCGTGGCAACACCCCTCGGCGTCTCGAACTGGCCGTGCGCGTCTCCGTGACCCGTCCGAGTCGCCACGTAGGTTCCGCTCTGATCGAACAGTTGCACCCGATGGTTGAAGAGGTCGGCGATGTGCACCCTGCCGTTCGAGTCGACC
>JBGAOY010000062.1:0-1264 GCA_044221555.1 Acidimicrobiales bacterium | reverse complement strand
GGGGGCGGGCCCGCGCGCGGGGGGGCGGCCGCGGGGGGGCGCCGCCCCCCCGGGTGCGCCCGGCCGCCCCCCGGCTCAGGACTCAACCTGGACCCCGATGCCTTCCTGCACGTCCTTCATGATCGACCCCTCCGGATCGAAGAACTCGGCCATCACGTCGGTCCAGCCGCCGAAGTCGTCGATGTTCGCGATGGTGATGTCGGTGGGGAACTCGTAGCCCTCGGGCGGCGTGACGCCGTCGTCGATCACCGGGCGGTAGCCGTTGTCCGCGAAGATCTGCTGGCCCTCGGGCGTGAACAGGTAGTCGTAGAAGGCCTGCGCCTGCTCGGGGTGCTCCGTGGTCTCGGTGACCGCCACCGGGTTCTCGATCAGGATCGTCTGCGGCGGGATCACGTAGTCCAGGTCCTCACCGTTCTGCTGGGCGAAGATGGCCTCGTTCTCGTACCCCAGGAGCACGTCGCCGGCGCCGCCGGTGAAGGTCTCGAGCGACTTCCGGGCGCTGTCGTCCTGCACGATGATGTTGGCGTACAGGTCGTTCAGGTACTGGACGGCCTCCTCCTCGGTGGCTCCCTGCTCGATCTGGCTGGCGTAGGCGGCCATCACGTTCCAGCGGGCGCCGCCCGAGGTGAACGGGTTGGGGTTCACGACCTCGATACCGTCCGCCGTCAGGTCCTCCCAGGTCTCGATGCCCTCGGGATTGCCGTCGCGCACCATGAACACCACGACCGACTCGGTCACGTTGCCGTCGGTGGGCGTCTGGTCCCAATCGGCGGCGACGATGTCGTTGTCGACCAGGCGGTTCATGTCGGGCTCGAGCGAGAACTCGACGAGGTCGGCGGGCAAGCCCTGCTCGGCCACCGCCCGGCTCTGGTCGCCCGAGCTGCCGAACGAGGTCTGGAAGGTGACGCCCTGGCCCGCGTCGGTCTGCTGGAAGGCCTCGGTCAGCTCGCCGTAGGCCGCTTCCGGCGTGGAGTACGCAACGATGGCCAGTTCCGCGCTGTTGCCGCCACCACCAGCGTCGCTGTCGCTGTCGCTGCTGCAAGCGGCGACCAGGGCGAAGGCACTCACGATGGCGGCCAGGGCGATGAGTCGTCGTCTCGACATGCTCGATCTCCATATTCTCTAGTGGAATGATCGACAATATCGACAACCGGCCGTCGAGACAACCCCGGGCGCGCGGCGCCGTCCCCGTGCGGCCGTGGCCTCAGGCGCGCGGCAGGTGGGTGCGGGTGGTCAGGCGGGCGGTGGTGGCGGGGGCGGCGGG
>JBGAOY010000061.1:0-1346 GCA_044221555.1 Acidimicrobiales bacterium | reverse complement strand
GGGCCCGACGGGCACCGAGCGTGAGATCCGCTGTTGTCGGCTCCGTTCGACGCGCAACCTGAACATCTGCGTGGCCATGAGGGCCACCGGCCCAGCGCGTCGTTCCTCGTGCGCGGCGGGCGTTCGGGCGCCCGTCGAGGCCCGGGGCGGAACGCCGCCGCCTGCCGGCTCCGGTCGTGAGGGACGGCCACAACGCCGACGGCCACGCCGCCTGCCGCCTGCCGCCTGCCGGCTCCGGCTACGTGGCTCCGCCACACCGCCCATGGCCACGTCCGCCGGTTCGCGGCAGGCCGATGAGGCCGGCCGGCGGCGGACCTCACCCGCACCAGCGACGCTGGCCGTGCCCGAACGGGAGTTGCACGGTGGGGTCGTTCACCGAGTCAGCGCCTCACATCGCGGTCGCGAGGTCGGCGATGACCGGCCGGGCGGTCCGACAACGCCCGCGGTTGATTCCGGTGCGAGGAGAGTCGTCGATCCCGAACGCGGATCGCGGGGATCGGCCCCGAGCGTCGGCCCGGGCCACCGGGTGACCGGCCCACCGGCGTCATCGGCCCCTGACTGCCACCCCCATCACGGCAGCGTTGTCGGCGAGACAGGGGCCCTGCGGCAAGGCTGAGTAGGCCCCGCCCTGCCTGCCGCGGCGACGAGGCGGGATGCAGCGAGCAGCGCCTCTGGCCGTCGAGAACGTGCGCAGGGTGCTGCACACGGCACTGACCCGTCGCGTCAGCGTCCCGGGCTGATCACCAGTCGGTAGCCGGCGTCGAGCTGGTCGATCGCCAGCAGGTCGTGGTGGCGGCGGTGCCAGGTGCCGTCGTCGAGATCGGCGCGCAGCGCGGCCACGCCGGCGTCGATGTCGGCCGCCGGGAGCCGGGCGATCCCCGAGATGGCCGCCCGGACCCGTGGGTCGAGGTAGGCCTCGGGCCGTCGCCACCAGGCATGGCAGAACCCGTCGCGGCAGTCGTGGGGCACGGTGAGCTCCTCCACCCTGCCGCCGCCCAGCGCCTCGGCGATCTGGTCGGGCGCCGGCACCTCGCGGTCGAGGTCGAGCATCGAGGGGAAGTAGTCGGTGACCAGCCACTGCCGGGCGTGGACGTGATGGTCGAACGTGAGCACCACGATCGGCCCCCGGGTGACCCGGCGAAGCTCGGCGAGTCCGGCGACCGGATCGGGCCAGTGGTGCACGGTCAGGAGCGCGAGCGCCCCGTCGAACGCGTCGCCCGCGACCTCGGGCCGGCCGTTGTTGGCCAGCAGCACGAACCGGTGGCGACGACCGGCGCGGTGGGTGGGCTCGAACCAGCGGGTGCGGTAGCGGTGGCACCCGTCGCCGACCTCGCCGAGGTGGGTGA
>JBGAOY010000060.1:0-1389 GCA_044221555.1 Acidimicrobiales bacterium | reverse complement strand
AACCTGAGGATGCTGGGCGAGTACAGCGACGCCATGTTCCGCGGCGACGAGCAGGCGGTGTTCGAGTTCTGGGCGCCCGAGTTCCACAGCCACGTCACCGACCGGGTGAACCCGGCCGTCTCCGGCACCGACGTGCGCAGCCACGAGGTGGTGTGGTGGAACCAGGTGCGCTCGGCGTTCCCCGACTTCCAGTTCACCGTCGACCTGTTGATCGAACACGACGATCTGGTGGTGTCGAACTGGACGGTGAAGGGCACCCACACGGGCACGGCCTTCTACGACGTGCCCGCGTCGGGCGAGCCGGTGGAGATCAACGGCACCGCCATCCTGCGCATCCGCGACGCCAAGGTGGTCGAGCACTGGGGCGGACCGCACTGCCAGAAGGGCCTCGGCCTCATCATCTGACGGCGAAGATCCCGTTGCGGGTTCACCAGCGCCGACCGGGCCCGGCACTCTAGAGTTCGGTGTCCGATCAGGGGGGGCGGCCATGACCGACGACATCGAGAGCGGAACCGCGTCAGCACCGCGGCCGACCGAGGGCGAGCCCCTCGGGCCCGACGCCGAGGCGCCACACGTCGAGACGCCTGCAGCGGGAGCCACCGAGCCGGACGCCAAGCCACCGAGCCGCGATCGGGTCGAGCTCTTCGCCGCCATCCTGCTCGGCCTCGCCGCCACGCTCACCGCCTTCGCCGCCTACCGGGCCTCGCTGGTCAGCGACGAGGTGCTGAAGGGCTACAGCGACGCCAACGAGACCATGCAGGAGGGCTTCGACCTGCTGGGTGCAGGCGACCAGGCCAGCAACTTCGAGCGGACCCTGTTCCTGCAGTACATCGTGGAACGTTCGGCCGGGAACGTCGACGCGGCCGACTACCTCGGCGCCACCATGAGCCCCGAGATGTTGGCGCTGATCCAGGTGTGGACCGAAGATCCCGACGACTCGATCCCCACGCCGTTCGACGGTGAGTACCCCGAGTTGGCCGAGATCGAGTCGTCCCAGATCTACGCCGAGGGTCAGGCCCTGCTGGACGACGCCGCCGAGCAACGCAAGCTCGCCGAGGACGCCGACGCCAAGAGCGACATCTTCGAGCTGTCCACCGTGTTGCTGGCCGTCACGCTGTTCCTGGCCGGCGTCGCCGCGCTCATCAAGTCGCGCCGCATCTCGTACGCCTTGCTCGGCCTCGGTTCCCTGGTGTTGATCGCCGGCGCCGGGGTCTTGATCTGGGCCGAGACCTACTGAGCGGTCGCCGGCCCGGATCCAGCGTCGAGACCCGGACGGGCCCGGGACCCGTCCCGCAGCAGCACATGGGTGATCAAGGGCATGGGTTCCTCCTCGGGGTGACGACCGGTTGTTCGCTCGCCGCGGCCCGTCGGATCACCGAACCCGGCGGC
>JBGAOY010000005.1:0-303380 GCA_044221555.1 Acidimicrobiales bacterium | reverse complement strand
CGTGGCGGCCTGGAGCTCGAGCTGACGGTCTCGACGTCGGTCGACCCCGACGTGGCGGTGTGGTCCACGCCCGCATGGGAGCGAGCAGACATCGAGGACCTCGGCGGTGTCGGCGCGGAGGACACGATCGTGATCACCGCTCGCCGAGACGGGCGGGCGGTCGGGCTGCTCGAGGGCTGGACCTGGGCCGACCTGGCCTACGTGGCCGATCTGCTGGTGGCCGAGGACGCGCGCGGCGAGGGCATCGGACGGCACCTGCTGGCCCGCTTCGAGGCCGAGGCCAGGGCGCGGGGCTGCACCAGCCTGGCCCTGCGGGCCGTCGCCGGATCGCCCGCTGAGGCGATCTACCGCCACCTCGGATGGGAGGCGGAGAGCATGCAGCGGCGCTGGGCGTTCGGCCGGGACTTCATCCAATTCCGGCGCTGGCTCTGACCGCCGCCGGGCGCGCCTCCGGGTGAGGCGCGGTGACGATGTGCCACGCTGGCGGGATGCTCGACGAGGACCCCGGCTGGAGCATCTCGTGGCGGAGCATCGGCGCGGTCGGCGTCCCGGGGATGCTGGCGCGCACGGCGCGCCGAGCGGGTGACGGCGTCGACCACTTGGTGATGCTGCGCCAGCTGTTCCTGAGCTTCGTGTTCGCCGTGCTCGCCTTCGGCCTGATGCTGGTGTTCCTCTACTCGGGACCGGTCTCCGACCCGCTCGCCGTGATGCCGCTGCTGGTCGGGCTCGTCGGCGTCAGCTGCCTCGGCGCCCAACGGATGCTCAGTCGGCCGCTCGACCTGACGAGCCCCGCAACCCTGGCCGGCAGCTACCGGACGCGGTTCTTCCTTCGCATGGCGCTCGGCGAGACGCCGGCGCTGTTCGGGTTCGTCGGCTTCTTCGTGTACGACTGGTGGCTCTATCCGCTCGGTCTCGCCTTCACCGCGGTGGGCTTCGCCTACGCCGCGCCTTCGGCGCGGAACCTCGCCGCGGACCAGGAGCGCATCGATGCCGAGGGCAGCGGCCTGCGCCTCATCCCCTCCCTGCGCGGCACCGCCTGACGAGCCTCCGTGGGCGGCGGAGCGAACGGGTCAGAGGTCGAGTTGGCGGATCACCTCTTCGTTCGCCTCGTCCCACGCCGGCGCCGTGATGCAGACCTGCTTGAGGGCACCCCGGTAGTAGAAGGCGGCACCCGGTGGCACCACGACCACGTCGGTGGCCTGCACGGGGTGGGGCACCCCGTCGATGACCCACTCACCCTCGCCCTCGATCACGTAGAAGACGAAGGCGCTGGTGTGGTGCCGGAACTCCTGGGCGTGGCCGGTGGCGGTCTCCTGGTACGCAACGGCCACCGGCGCAGCCGCATCGACGCCGCTGTGGATCCACATGTCGACGCCGTTCTTCGTGGCGCGGAACGCGTCGTCGCGACGGAACACAGGCGACGGGGGTCGGGTCTCGGACATGGCAGCACTCGATTCTGCAGACGACGGATGGCGATCGCTGCGAACCGGGGTGCTCTGACCCTGCCCTTCTGGACGGTCCGACCGGCCTGAAACCTACCCGTGCGAACCGTCGTCGCCGACTCCGGTTCCGCGCTGTTGCACCATCAACCCCAAAGGCGCGAAGAACGGGGCGAGGGGTTCCCGGGGCCCGTATGGTGGTGCCCTCTGGCAGCTACGAGGGGACGGGCCTCGAGTGCCCGGTGATCAGCAAGGGCCGACACCCGCGGTTCATGCGGATCGCGGGGCTGAATTGCCACGCTCCGCGTTGGGATGTTGGGCGGTTGACGAACCGGAGGCAATAGCCCCCGGAATCCGAGTGCTATTGCCTCGAGTTCGAGACGGCCGGGTGGTCCGAACGCGGACGGTGGCAAATCGGCCTCGCTGCCCGCCTGAGCGGCGCTGCAAGGCGGGACGCAGGCCCCCCTCGCCCTCTTCTTCGCGCCTTTGCCGTTGGGGTTCGCCGAGTCAGCGGGGGGTGGCGTCGGGGAGGCCGCCGTCGATGGGGAGGGTGGCGCCCGTGGTGGGCGTCGGGCGGGCGAGGAACCAGCACACGCCGCGGGCGACGTGGGTGGCGGTGATCTTGGCCTTCAGCAGGTTGCGGTCCTGGTAGTAGGCCTCGAGGCCCTCGGCGTCGAGGCCGCGGGCCTTCATGCGCCCCGGGCCCACCTCGGCCCACAGGCCGGAGGGCCGCTCGGCGTTCGAGAACACCGCGTCGGGCGCCACCATGTTCACGCGGACGTCCTGGGGCGCCAGCTCCAGGGTGGCGATGCGGGCGAGTTGGTGCGCCGCCGCCTTGGTGGCGCTGTAGGCGCCGAAGCCGGCGCCGGGGGCGAAGACGTTCTTGGTGGAGACCAGCACGATGTCGCCGCCGGTGCCCTGGCGGGCGAAGTGGTTGGCCGCCTCGCGGAGGAGCAGCAGCGTGCCGTCCACGTTGACCCGTTCGAGGGTGCGGAAGCGGTCGAGGTCCATCTCGGCCAGCGACGACACGTGGGCCAGGCCGGCGTTGACGACGACCGCGTCGACGCCGCCCCAGGTCCGGCTGACGGCGGCGAAGGCGGCCCCGACCGACTCGGGGTCGGTGACGTCGAGCGGCGTGGCCGTGGTGCGGTGGGCGTCGGTCAGCCACAGGGCCTCGCGCAGCGACTGGAGCCCGTCGCCGGGCAGGTCGGTGGCCACCACGTGGGCGCCCTGCGCCAGGAGGCCCTCGCAGATGCCCGAGCCGATGGCGCCGGCAGCGCCGGTCACCAGCACCACCTGGCCGGCGAGCGGCGGATCGACCGTCGACCGCAGCTTGGCGTGCTGCAGCGTGCGGTGCTCCATGTCGAACAGGTGGGCCTCGGACACACCGTCGTAGGTGCCACCCATCGCCGCGATCTGCGTCTTGGCCGAGATGGTCTGGCGGGCGATGTCGGCCACCACCGTGGCGTCGGCGGCATCGTCGCCGGCGCACAGCACGCCGAGGCCGGGCAGCACCACCATGCGTGGCGTCGGGGGGAAGGTGGTGATGCCCTCGGGCAGGCGATCGCGGTGCCGGTCGAGGTAGGCCTCGTACTCCGCTCGCCACTGGTCGAGCGCCGCCTCGATCTGCTCGCGGAGCCGATCGGGGTCGTCCCACGCAGGACCGTCGACCCACGCCGGCCACGGCCGGGTTCGGATCAGGTGGTCGGTGGTGAGCGGCGACGACACCAGCAGCTCCCGGGCGCCGGGCCCGTCGAGCGCGGCCACCACGTCGTCCTCGACCAACCCGTAGAGGAGCACCCGCCGCCACGGCCGGTCGGCGTCGCCCGTGGCCCGGGCCAGCAGGCCCCGCACGATCGGCGCCACCGTCGCCAGGCGCGCCGACCGCTCGTTCTGGTGGCTGGGTCCTGTCGTGACGGTGGCGTTCGAGCCACCAGAACGGGACTCGATGAGGGTCTCGGCGCGGGTGACGAGGTCGATCATGCGGTCGTACGACTCTCTGGCGGTGTCGCCCCACGTCATCACGCCGTGGTTGGCCCACACCATGCCGATGGCGTCGGGCTGGGCGTCGAGGGCGTCGGCGACGGCGTGGGCCAGGCCGAAGCCGGGGAACACGTAGGGCAGCACGATCACGTCCGGGCCCATCGCCTCCCGGACGAGGTCGACCCCGCCCACCTGGTTGGTGAGCACCAGCACCGCGTCGGCGTGGGTGTGGTCGACGTAGCGGTGGGGGACCAGGGCGTGCACCGGCGTCTCGATGGACGGCGTGGGCGCCGAGGCATCGAGCAGCTGCGTGCGCAACTCGTTGACGATCTCCTCGTCGGTGAGCTCGGGGATCGAGCGCAGCCGCTGCAGATGGTCGAGGCGGACGGCGACGTGTCCCTCGGGCGGCACCGATCCGAGGTCGTAGCCCGAGGCCTTCACCGCGATGACCTCGACGTTGTCGCCGAAGCGGTCGGTGACGGTGCGCTTGACCGACGTGTTGCCGCCGCCGTGCAGCACGAGCGACGGATCGCCGCCGAGCAGCTGGCTGGTGTACGTGCGCAGGGCCAGGTCCTCGCCCCGGTCGGCCCAGTGGGCCACCGCCCGGGCCGCGTCGGCGTCAGACCAGCGGCTCTGCATCACGCGGTGACGGTGTCGCGCCGAGCCAGGGCGTCGAGCATGAACCGGGCGTTGCCGTCGGGGTCGACGCCGTCGAACACCGCGCTGCCGGTGACGATGAGGTCGGCGCCGGGGGGCGCCCCCCCCGGGTCGACGGCCAGCACCAGCACGTAGTCGGCCAGGTCCAGCACCGGCTCGACGGCGGCCACCGGCGTGCCGGGCAGCAGGGCCACGCCCCGCACGATGCCCCGGTCAGCGTCGTTGGCGTTGGTCATCGAGCCCAGTTCGACGAGGACGCGACGCAGGTAGCGCTCGGACTCGACGTGCACCGTCACGATGTCGGCACCGGCGGCGACGTAGTCGGCCACCTTGAGCAGTGGCGCCTCGATCATCAGGTGCACGTCCTTGAGCATCGACGTGTGCACCGCCTTGACGATGGGCGGGCCGACGGTCGTCATCGGGCAGAAGCAGCCGTCCATCACGTCGAAGTGGACCACACCGACGCCGGTGCCCTCGAGCACGTCGATGTCGTGTGACAGGTTCCCCAGGTCCGCGGTGAGCATGCCCACGCTGACGGTGGGCCCGAGGGCGCGCAGGCGTTGGGCGGCCGTCCCCCCGACCATCCGGCGCGCCTAGCCCTCGGCGCCGAGCGTCTGGTACAGCTCCAGCGCGTCGGCGGGCTTCATGTCTTCGTGCACCACCTTGCGCACGGCCTGGATCATGGCGATGGGGTGCTCGGCCTGGAAGATGTTGCGGCCCATGTCCACGCCGGCGGCGCCCTCGTTCACGGCGCGGTAGGCGAGGTTCAGGGCATCGGCCTCGGGGATCTTCTTGCCGCCGGCGATCACGATGGGCACGGGGCACCCCGCGGTGACGGTGTCGAAGTCCTCGTCCACGTAGTAGGTCTTGAGGTAGGTGGCGCCCAGCTCAGCGCACATGCGGGTGGCGAGGCGGAAGTACTTGGCGTCGCGGGCCATGTCCTTGCCCACGGCGGTGACGGCGAGGGTGGCGATGCCGGCGGCGTTGCCCATGTCGACCAGGCGGGTCATGTTGTGGATCGACTGCGTCTCGTTCTCGCTGCCGATGAACACCTGCACGGCCATGGCGGCGACGTTGAGGCGCACGGCCTCCTCGATCGAGACCGCGAGCTGCTCGTCGGACAGCTCACGCAGGATGCTGGGCCCGCCGCTGGCCCGCAGCACGATGCCCCGGGTGTAGGTCGGCGGGATGGTGGTGCGCAGGATGCCGCGGGTGAGCATCAGGGTGTCGGCGTAGGGGATGAGCGGCACGATGTCGAGGTCGACCCGCTCGAGGCCGCTGGTGGGGCCGAGGAAGTAGCCGTGGTCGAACGCCAGCATCACCGTGCGGCCCGAGGTGGCGTCGAAGATGTTGGCGAGGCGGTTCTTCATGCCCCAGTCGAGGTTGTTCGAGCCGCGCAGGAAGAACGGCTCGTTGGGCATGGGGGTGTCGGCCTTGAAGTCCTTGGCGGCGAGGGTTTCGGCGTCAGCCATGGCGTGCTCCTTGGAGAGAGGGGTTCAGTCGAACGAGATGGACGTGTAGTCGCGCAGCTTGTCGAGACGGTGGCGGGCGTTGACCACCCGCACGGTGCCGGACTTGGACCGCATCACCAGGGACTGGGTGGTGGCGCCGCGGTTGTCGTAGTGCACGCCCTTCAACAGCTCGCCGTCGGTGATGCCGGTGGCCGCGAAGAAGCAGTTCTCGCTGTTGACCAGATCGTCCTGGGTGAGCACCCGGTCGAGGTCGTAGCCCTGCTCGAGGGCGGCGTTGCGCTCGTCGTCGTTGCGGGGGTAGAGGATCCCCTGGAGCTCGCCGTCCATGGCCTTCAGCGCGGCGGCGGTGATGACGCCCTCCGGCGTGCCCCCGATGCCGAAGAGGATGTCGGCGCCCGAGTCGGGCCAGGCGGTGGAGATGGCACCGACCACGTCGCCGTCCTGGATCAGGCGGATCCGGGCGCCGGCGGCGCGGACCTCGTCGATGATCCCCTGGTGGCGTTCACGGTCGAGCACCACGGCGGTGACGTCGCGCACCGCCTCGCCCTTGGCCGCGGCGACGGCCTTCAGGTTGTCGGCCACCGACGCCCGGATGTCGACCTTCCCGGCCGCCTCGGGACCGACCGCGATCTTCTCCATGTAGACGCAGGGACCCGGGTCGAACATGGTGCCCCGCTCGCTGACCGCGATGACCGCCACCGCGTTGCCCCGCCCGAGCGCGGTGAGGGTGGTGCCGTCGATGGGATCGACGGCGATGTCGGTGGCGGGGGGTGATCCGTCACCGATGGCCTCGCCGTTGAACAGCATGGGGGCCTCGTCCTTCTCGCCCTCGCCGATCACGACGATGCCGTCCATCGGGACGGTGCCGAGCACGACCCGCATGGCGTCGACGGCGGCGCCGTCGGCGCCCTCCTTGTCGCCCCGCCCCATCCATCGGGACGCAGCCAGCGCGGCGGCCTCGGTGACCCGCACCAGCTCCATGGCCAGGTTGCGATCCGGTACCTGTGGTTCCCCAGTCATCTCCCGACGTTAGAGGAACCGGTGTCGACCCTGAAAGAATGGCGGCATGACCGCTGGCTCCGAGACGGGACCGCAGAGATGACCGATGACGCCGCACGCGGCCCCGAGGGCGCGGACGGACGTGGTCCGGCGGGCGAGGCGGCGTCGGCGGGGGACGCTCGGGGCCGCTGGTACCGGTCCTTCGCGGCCGCCCCGATCCGTGACGACGCGTTCGAGAGCCTGTCCGGCGTGCCCTACGAGCCGGTCTACGGCCCTGAGTCGGGCCCGTTCCCGGGCGAGTACCCCTACACCCGCGGACCGCACGCCTCGATGTACCGGACGAAGCTCTGGACGATGCGGATGTTCGCCGGTTTCGGCACGGCGGAGGACACCAACGCCCGGTTCCACGAGATCCTCGCCGCGGGTGGTGACGGCCTGTCGACCGCGTTCGATCTGCCCACGCTGATGGGACGCGACTCCGACGACCTCCATGCCGAGGGCGAGGTGGGCAAGTGCGGCGTGGCCGTCGACACGCTGGCCGACATGGAGGACCTCTTCGCCGGCATCGACCTGGGCGCCGTGTCCACGTCGATGACGATCAACTCGCCGGCGGCGGTGCTGCTGGCCATGTACGTCGCCACCGCCGAGAAGTCGGGCGTCGAGCGAGCCCGGCTGAGCGGCACCCTTCAGAACGACATCCTGAAGGAGTACCAGGCCCAGAAGGAGTTCGTGTTCCCGCCCCGCCCGGCCATGCGGCTCGTGGCCGACAGCGTCCGCTTCTGCACGGCGGAGATGCCCCGCTGGCACCCCATCTCGATCTCCGGCTACCACATCCGCGAGGCCGGGTCGACCGCCGCGCAGGAGCTGGCGTTCACCCTCGCCAACGGGTTCGCCTACGTCGAGCTGGCCCAGGCCGCAGGCCTGCGGGTCGACGACTTCGCCCCCCGGCTCAGCTTCTTCTTCAACGCCCACATCGACTTCTTCGAGGAGATCGCCAAGTACCGCGCCGCCCGGCGCATCTGGGCCCGGTGGCTCCACGACCGCTACGGCGCCGCCGACGAGCGGTCGCTGCGGCTCCGGTTCCACACCCAGACCGCGGGCGTGTCGCTCACCGCCCAGCAGCCCGAGGTGAACATCGCCCGCACCGCCATCGAGGCCCTGGCGGGGGTGCTCGGCGGCACCCAGAGCCTGCACACCAACTCGATGGACGAGGCCCTCGCCCTCCCCACCGAGAAGACGGCCCGGATCGCGCTGCGCACGCAGCAGGTGATCGGCTACGAGACCGGTGTGGCCCATGTCGCCGACCCCTTGGGTGGGTCGTGGTTCGTCGAGCAGCTCACGGACGAGATCGAGGCCGCGGCCGAGGCGCTGTTCGCCGAGATCGACCAGCGGGGCGACGGTTCGATGCTCGAGGGGGTGTACGCGGGCATCGACGAGGGGTGGTTCCAGGGTCTGATCGCCGACGCCGCGTTCGACTTCGAGCGCCGGGTGCAGGACGGCCGGCGAATCGTCGTGGGCGTGAACCGGTTCACCAAGGGCAGCGAGGAGGTGCAGCCGGACCTGCTGGCCATCACCGCCGAGGACGAGCAGCGTCAGGTCAAGCGGCTCGGCCAGGTGAAGGCGGACCGCAACCTCGATGCGGTCGAGGCGGCGCTGGCCAGGGTGCGCGCCGACGCGGCCGCGCCCGACGCCAACCTCATGCCCGCGCTCATCGACGCCGTGCACACCTACGCCACCGAGGGCGAGATCATGGACACCCTGGCCGACGTGTTCGGCCGCTACGTCGAGCGCCCCGTCTTCTGACCGTCGCCCCCTCCCGACCGTGACGGTCCTCTGACGGTCGACCCCCGCGAGGTGGGCGAGGCGACCGACCGCGGGCCCTGCGGGGTCGATGAGTACGATCCGGCGATGGCTGAGGACGAGGCGGGCAACCAGGAGCACGAGGACGGCGACGAGGGCGCCGAGGTCGAGGGGCCCGGCGCCACCGTGGGTGACGACGGGTCGGCCGGGGACGACGAGCAGGAGGACGACGGCGGCGACGGGGACGACGCCCCCGACGCCGACGCCGACGCCGCCGACGGCGAGGACGGCGAGGAGCACGACGGCGAGGAGCACGACGGCGAGGAGCACGACGGCGAGGACGAGGACGAGGCCGACGAGGTCGCGTACGAGCTCGACGACTGGTCCGGCGAGTCGCGGCTGCTGGTCGACGGCCTGCTGACGAACCAGGGCATCGCCCACGTCTGGGAGGCGGGCACCCTCGTGGTGCGCACCGCCGACGAGGCGGCGGTCGACCAGATCATCGACGAGATCGAGATGACCACGCTGCCGGCGCTCGACCCCGACGCCGACAAGCTGGCCTACGAGGTCGGCGGGTGGACCGACGAGCAGCGGTCGGGCCTGGCCGATGCCCTCGGGGCCGCCGGCATCGCCTACGAGTGGGACGAGGTGGGCGACCTGCTGGTGCTCGAGGAGGACGAGGCCCGGGTGGAAGAGGTGCTCGACACCATCGAGTTCCCCGACGCGCTCGACGCCGCCCTCGAGGACGACCCGGACGACGGCCTGGCCGCGCAGCAGGTGATGTCCGAGCTGTTCGTGTCGAGCGATCGCCTCATGCACGATGCCCGCGACCCCGAAGGGGTGCTGTCGCTGGTCGACGCCGCCGCCCGCGCCCGAGGGCTGGCCCTGCCGTTCGGCTTCGAGCGGGAGGTGTGGGACGGCATCGTGGCCCGGGCCGGCGCCCTGAGCGACCAGTTCGAGCGCGACGTCGAGGATGACGACGAGATCATCGAGCGGGCCACGGAATTGCGGAACCTGCTGCGCAGCTACGTGTGACGCGGGTGGCGGCGATCGGCGCCCCGCCCGACCCGTCGGACCGGGCCCGCCGCCGGTAGCGTTCCGACGTGATCCTGGCCGAGCTCGAGGTCTTCCACTCCCGGCCCATCGCACCGACGCGACGGGTGGCGCTGGGCCATCGCTCGCTGCCGCTGCACCCGGCGCCCGGCTTCGGCGGGGTGCTCCTCGGGGGGATCGCGGCCCAGGCGGTCGGGGGCATCGACCCAGACCTGCAGCCCGACGTGCACCGCCTGATCGTGCAGCTCGAGGAAGGCCGGCGCATCCCCCAACCCCGGCTGCGCTACCGGTTCCAGACCGATCAGGTGGGCCTCACCCGCAGCCGCCATCGCCTCATCGGCGACGGCGAGCGGATGGAGTTCGAGTTCGACGACCGGGGCGCCCCGGCCCAGTACCTGCTGGGCGCGGTCTACGCCGCCGGCCAGTTCGAACCGGTCGAGCGACGGGTGGTGATGGGGGCCATACGCAAAGGCCTGCGCTGGGGCGGCGACATCGGCCCGGCCCTCATCGCCCACCTCTCGGGCAGCGGTGGCGCCCGGTCGTGGTCACCCACCGCCTTCGAGGACCCGGTGCGCTGGGCCCTCGACCTGCTGGGGTTCACCGCGGTGGACGAGCTGGGCCCCTTCCGGCCCGAGCGGTCCGACGTGCAGCGACGCTTCCGCGAGCGCCTGCGCCAGGCCCACCCTGATCACGGCGGCGACCACGAGGGTGCGGCGCAGCGCATCGCCGACCTGTCCGAGGCCCGCCGCATCCTCCTCGCATGACATTGGCTCCTCCTTCGTCGGAGCGGCTTCGCCATCCGGTTCGCCCTCGCCGCGGCTCCGCTCCGCTCCGCATGACATTGGCTCCTCCTTCGTCGGAGCGGCTTCGCCATCCGGTTCGCCCGCGCCGCGGCTCCGCTCCGCTTCGCCGCGTCACCAGGTTGCGGAAGCGTGCGACAGGCGCGGGCGGTGTGCGATGAAGAGCACGCTTGGGCTCTTCCTGACGCCGGGCGCCGGGAGTGGGCGGGACCACCCCACGCTGGTGGCGCTGGAGGAGGCGCTGGCGCCGACGCCGGTGGCGCGGGTGGACTTCCCCTACCGGCGGGAGGGCCGCAAGGCACCCGACCGGGCCCCGAAGCTGGTGGCGTTCGTGCAGGACGAGGCCGAGGTGGTGAGCGCCGCGCTCGGGGTGGCCCCCGAGCAGATGGTGTTCGGCGGGCGATCGATGGGCGGTCGCATCTGCTCGATGGCGGTGGCCGAGGGCATGCCCGCCGCCGGTCTGATCCTGATCTCGTACCCGCTGCACCCCCCCGGCAAGCCCGAGAAGCTCCGCACCGACCACCTGCCACTGCTGGACGTGCCGTGCCTGTTCCTCTCGGGCACCCGAGACCCGTTCGGCACGCCCGACGAGTTCGCCGATGCGCTCGCGCTCATCCCAGGCCCGGTGACCACGGTGTGGCTCGAGGGCGGGCGCCACGACCTCAAGGGCAAGGACGACGAGATCGTCGCCGCGGTGGAGGACTGGCTCCCCACCCTCGGCTGACCCCCCGACGATCAGGGCCCGGCGCGGGCGCCGAGCCCGGACCGCGTCAGATGATCGTCACCGGCACGCCCAGCGGGAGCACCGGCACGAGCTGTTCGATGTCGGCGTTGTGCATGCGGATGCAGCCGTGGCTCACCTGGGTGCCGATGCTGGCGTCGTCGTTGGTGCCGTGGATGCCGAGCTGGCCGGGCCCGCCCGAGAAGGTCTCGAGCACGTCGGAGAAGGCCGACAGGCCGTATGCGTAGGTGCCGTAGACGCCGTTGGGGTCGGGCGGCTGCAGCAGCGACGTGGTGAAGTACGTGCCGCCGGGGCTGGGGGTGTTCTCGGCGGCCACGCCGACGGGCGCATCGAGGATCACCTCGTCACCGCGGAACACCTGGATGTTGAACTCGTCGAGGGTGACGGTGATGTGGAAGTCGTGGGTCTGGAGGGTGACGCCGGCCCGGTCGATCCAGCCGGTGCTGCCGTTGGGGCGCTCGGGCAGTTCCACGTGCAGGCGGTCGCCCTGCTCGTCGAGCACGACGAACGTGAGCGGCACCCCGGGGCCCTCGGGCGCGGTCACCTGGTGGGACGGGGTCGCGGCATCGGGCGAGTCGTACACGTCGTAGGTGGACTCGGAGGTGGTGGCCACCGTGGTGAGGTTGGGATCGACGGTGGTCGAGGTGGCCGGCGCCGACGGGGGGGCGGTGGTGTCCTCGGCGAGCTCGGGGCGTTCGGCGCTCGTGCACGACGCGGCCAGCAGCCCGGCGAGCAGCAACGCCGCCAGCGTGCGGCCGAGGCGGCGGTCGGCGCGTCGGGGACCCATCAGCGGCGATGGTACCCATCGGCCGGTCGCCACCGGGCTCACGGCGCGGGGGTGGCCGTCGGCGTGATCGGGGACGGCGTCGGCGGGGGGTCGGGGCCCACCCGGTCCTCCGGGTTGATCTCCTCGAGCTCGAGGTGGGCGGTCTCCGGGTACGCCACGACGATCAGCACCGCGAGGATGGCGGGCCCGACGGCCAGCAGGCTGATGGCAGGCCCGAACGAGTCGAAGCGGTCGGCCAGGCTGCCCGCCACGAGCAGCCCGATGCTGCTGCCCACAACGCCGACGGCGGTGATCACGCCGTTGGTGCGGCCGCGGCTGGTCGTGGGGAACAGCTCGGGCCCGTACACACCCAGCGCGGGCACGGCGGCGGCACCGACGACCGACCCGACGGCCGACGCCACCCAGATGCCCCAGCTCGAGGCCAGGTACATCACCACGGTGAGGCCCACGCCACCGGCCACCGCGACGGCACCCACCAGGCGGCGGCCGCGGAGGTCGGCGAGCCGTCCGCCCACGAGCACGCCGATGCCACCCGGTGTGGAGGTGGCCAGCGTGAAGGCCGTGATCTGCAGCGCGGAGAACCCGTGCTCGCTGCGGAGGAACTCGTTCTGGAACTGCGACGCCGGTGCGGTGAAGATCGACAGGAGGAAGCCCGACGCCGCGAGGAGGAGCACCCGCCGGGGGTGGGCCCGTGTGGGCGCGCGTTCGTGGGCCACCTCGTAGCGGTGGCTCTCGGGGAGCGTCCGGCCGACGTGCCACGCCAGGGCGATGCCGAGCAGCGGGATGACGTAGAGCGCCCGCCACGCGCTCGTGCCCAGGTCGGCCAGGGGCAGGAACCACACCGCCATGCCCGCGCCCAGCGCCGCCGTCATGGCCAGCACGCTGATGGCGTAGGCCCGCGACCCGGCCGGCATCTCCTCGGCCGCCACCACCGCCACCAGCAGGGCCAGCGCGGTGGCGAACCCGCGGGCCACGGTCTGGGTGGCCCCGAGCCACGCCATGTTGGGGGCGGCGGCACCGACCACGGTGGCCGCGCACCCCGCCATGGCCGAGGCGATCAGCAGGCGCCGCCGGCCTCTCCGGTCGGCGAGGGCCATCACCGCGAGCGAGAGCACCACGCCCACCCGTACCGAGGCCAGGGTGAGGCCCTGCGTCCGGTCGTCGGCGCCGAACTCGTCGGCCGCGAAGGTGATGGTCTGCGTGATCAGGGTGCCGAGGTAGCCGCTGATCATCACCAGCGCGCACAGCATGCCCAGCACCGACGCCTCGCGGGCACCGAAGCGGTCGGGCGGCGCCCACCAGGGCTGCGAGCCCGCGGGGCGCCGGGTGCGCAGGGCGCGCTTCACGAGGGGGTTGAACAGCACTCGCCACGCGCCGAGGCACAGCTCGAACTCGGTGGTCTCGGTGATCACCCGGGTGCCGTCGGCCTCGATCCGATCGTCGACCTCGCGGTGGTAGTGGCCGAACGGCCCGGAGACGGCCAGGAAGCCCCCATCGGGATCAGACGCCTCGCCGACGACGTCGTCACGTGGGGCCAGCAGTTGCTCGACGGCGATCGCGCTCGCGGTCGGATCGGCCGATGCCGCGAAGCGATGAACGGTCACCACCTGCTTCGTCGGCACTGCCGGAAAGTAGCGTGGTGCGATGCGTCTGGTGGTTCGACCCAGTGGCCCGCTCTCGGGCGTGGTGCCGATCAGTGGTGCCAAGAACTCGGTCCTCAAGCTGATGGCGGCCACCACCCTGGCCGAGGGGAGCTTCACGCTCCGCAACGTCCCTGCCATCGCCGACGTCTCCTGGATGGGCGAGTTGCTCACCTCGATGGGCATGACGGTGCACTTCGACGGCGACACCGTCACCATCGATTCGCCCGCCGACCTGGTCCCCGAGGCGCCCTACGAGTTGGTCGAGCGGATGCGTGCGTCGATCGTGGTGCTGGGCCCGCTGCTGGCCCGCTTCGGCCACGCCCGGGTGGCCCTCCCGGGCGGCGACGACTTCGGTCCCCGCCCGGTCGACATGCACCTCCGGGCCCTCGAGGCCCTCGGCGCCGAGTTCACCACTGCGCACGGCTACATCGAGGGACGGGCCGACCAGCTGCTCGGTACCCGGATCATGCTCGAGTTCCCCAGCGTCGGTGCCACGGAGAACACCCTGATGGCGGCGGTGCTCGCCAAGGGCACCACCGTCATCGACAACGCCGCCCGTGAGCCCGAGATCGCCGACCTCGCGTCGTGCCTCAACCGGATGGGGGCGCAGATCCTGGGTGCGGGCACGTCGACCATCACGATCGAGGGTGTCGAGCGCCTCGTGCCCGTGGAGCACACCGTCATCCCCGATCGCATCGAGGCGGCCACCTACCTCGCCGCGGTGGGGGTGGCCGGGGGCGAGATCACGCTCGAGGGCGCCCGGCCCGATCACATGACGATGCTCGTCCAGAAACTGGGCGAGATGGGCATGCGGATCTCACCCGACCCGGACGGCCTGTGGGCGCTTCGCACCAAGCGGCTGCGCTCGGTCGACGTCTCCACCTTGCCCTACCCCGGGTTGGCCACCGACTACAAGCCGTTCCTCGTGGTGCTGCTGGCGTTCGCCGACGGCGTGGGCATCGTGACGGAGAACCTCTTCTCGGGCCGGTTCCGCTACGTGGACGAGTTGGTGCGCATGGGGGCCGACGTGCGCACCGAGAGCCACCACGCGGTGGTCCGAGGCCGCGAGCGCCTGTCCGGCGCTCCCGTGCGGGCGCCCGACATCCGGGCCGGCGCCGCCCTGGCCATCGCCGGCCTGGGCGCCGAGGGCGAGACCGTCGTGGCCGACGGCGAGCACATCGACCGCGGCTACGAGCGATTCGTCGAGAAGCTCCGTGCCATCGGTGCCGACATCGAGCGGGTGGACTGAGCCGCGCCCGGCATCGTCAGTCGGCGGGGGGTGGGCCGTCGCGTTCCTCCTGGAGCCTGGCCGCCCGGCGATTGGCCAACCACAGGATCAGCGCGAAGGCGGCGATGGGCACGGCCACGACCAGCGCCTCGTCCCAGCCTCCCTGGTGGGCCACCACCATCGCCGGCGTCACTCGAGGGAGCGTAGGTCGACCGAGGACCGAACCCGAGGCGAGCGGTCGGGAACAGGCTCGGCCGTTTCGGGGTTTGCACGGCCATGACCGGTAGAATCGCCACCGTGGACCAGGACGTCGCCGACGAGGCCCCCGTCGACCAGCCGAGCATCGACGACCGGCTGCGCGAGACCATCGAGGCCATCCGTCCCGCCGTGCAGGCGGACGGGGGCGACATCTACTTCCACGGCATCGACGACCGGGGCGTGGTCACCGTCGAGCTGGTGGGGGCGTGCGTGAGCTGCCCGGCGTCGACCCTCACCCTGAAGGCCGGCGTCGAGCGGATCCTGAAAGACCGCGTGCCCGGGGTGACGAGCGTGATCAGCCTCGGCGAGAACGACGAGACGGTCGTTTCGCTGTAGGTCGGCGGGTTCAGGCCCGGCGTATCACCAACTTGGCCACGTCGAGGGGGTCGTCGGGGCCCTTCACGTTGATCCGCACGCTCAGTCGACACCTCAGGACGGCCCCGGCCGGGGCGGTTCCTTTCACCTTGATCACGACGCGGTAGGTCTCGGTCTGGCCGGGGCCACGGCCGACCGACAGCCCGCCCGAGGTGATGGTGGACGTGACGTCGATGTCCCGGGTGAGGGGGTCGTCGTCCTGCCGGTAGAAGTACTTCACCTTGAAGTGGGCGTTGCCCGCACAGCCGGTGGGCGTCAGGAACTGGACGGCGGTGGAGTCGTTCTGCATGATGAACCGCGAGACGAACGTGCCGCCGGCCGCCACCGTTCGGGTCTTCGTCTGGTTGGTGCCGTCGGTGTTGTAGACGCCGTTGCCGATGGTTCCCGTACCGTCGGGATTCTGGATGATCGCGTCGGGCTGGACGGCCGCGGGTTCCGGGCCGGCCGCGCCCACGGGCGCCGCCAGCAGGGTGAGGGTGGCGACGAGCGCGGCGGCGACTGCCACCAGTCGGCCTGTTCGTCGCCCCGTCGGGCGTCGGCTGGTGCCCATGTCGCGTCCTCCTCGCGGGTGGTCTCGTTCGCACCAGCGTGCCATGCGGCCAAGGGCTGGCGCGGGCCGGCGTCAGGGCGCGGCGAGGTCGACCACACCCCGGTCGCCGTCGACGGTCACGACGGTGCCGTCGACCAGGCCCCGGGTGGCCGACCCGGTGCCGACGACTGCGGGGATGCCGTACTCCCGCGCCACCATCGAGGCGTGGGCGATCACCGACCCGGTGTCGGTCACGATGCCGGCGACCAACCCGAAGATCGGGGTCCACGCGGGGGTGGTCATCGGCGCGACCAGGACGTCGCCGGGCTCGACCCGGTCGAAGTCGTCAGGCCCGAGGACCACCCGCGCCGGCCCGGTCGCCCGACCGGGGCTGCCGGGCACACCGACCAACAGGTGGTCGTCGGTGACGGCCGTGCTGCGGAACTGCTCCCGCAGTTCCGCGGCGCGACGCATGGGTGCGGTCAGCTTGCCGATCGCCAGCGGGGCGTCGAGGGTCCGCTGGTGCTGCCACTGCGCGCGGCGCGTGGCGACCGCGGGCCGGAGGTCCGTCGACGCGCCGGACGCCGCCGCGACCACCTCATCGTGCTCGCAGAAGTACACGTCGTCGACCTCGTCGAGGGCGTCTGCCGCCACGAGATGCTCGCCCAGGCGGTGCAGCGCCCGCCGCAGCACCGGCCACCCGATGGTGAGCTCGTCGGCCATGTCCTCTCGGACCACCGCGTAACGCTGGGCAAGGTCGAGGCGCAGCTCGAAGGCGGCGAGCAGCTTCGGTCGGTCCGTGAGTGCCTCGCGGCAGGCGGCTTCGGCATCGGTGCGGGCCGCGACCAACGCGGCACGGGCGGCGTCGCCGGGCGGGGCCGGGATGGTGTCGAGCTCGCCCAGTGTGGGCTGCGACCAGTCGATGGCGGTGACGGCGTGGCGACTGGGGGTACGCGCCTCGCCCAAGCCCGCCAGCAGCGGCTGGTGGCCGTCGGGACCGACCGCGCTCAGGTGCTCGCGATGGAAGGCGGCGAGGGACAGCTCCGCCTTGGATGCGAACCCCAGTACCTCGGCGAGGGGTAGTAGCAATCCGCCGGCGGCATGGGACACCCGGTCGACCAGCGAAACCAGCTCGACCGGCGAGGCGCGGTCCACGGTCGCCGTGGCCGCATCGACCACGGACCGGTAGGCGGGGAGCAGCGCCGACTCGTAGTGCTCCGCGGCCGGCTCGGCCATGGCCCGCCGGCCGCGCTCCGGGTGCGACACGATCGTGGCGAAGGCGAAGCCCCAGCGGAAGAGGCGGACGGGGTGGCCCAGCGCGGTGCGCACCGGAGTCGCCATCTTGCCGGGGTTCGTGTAGTACCAACCGTTCACTGTCACGTGCAGTGGCAGCGCCATCCGGGCGCCCCAGTAGTCGAAGATGGCGTCGTCGAAGCCGGCCTCCGCCTCGGGCAGGAACCAGGTCGCGAACAGCGGCGTGACCGGGTCGGACAGCCATTCACCCAGGCGGAAGTCGCGGCGCCAGTGGCCGGCGCGTGGTGCTTCCCAGGTGGGCTCGGGGTCGGTTGCCCCGTTGGCCTCATGTGCCCCGGTCATCTCGGCGGGTCGATGGTGGGTGGTTCGGTCCATGGTGCGGGCGGCCTTTCGCGTAGCGAGTCGAGCATGGCTTCGAGGGCCCAGGCCTGGGCCTCGCCGGCCTCGGCGAGGGTGAGCTGCCAGCGGCTGGCGGCGGTGGCCAGGGAGCGGATGCTGGCCACCGACTGCAGGATCGCAGTGATGGCCCGGCGTTGACGGTCGGGTAGGTCGGCCGGGATCAAGGCCTCGGCCTGCCGGGCGACGAGGTCGTCGCGCTGGCGTTGGTCGTCCTGGGCCTCGGGATAGTCCCCGGAGCCGGGGGGATCGTGACGGGCGACCGGATCGGGGTACCGGACCGACCACTCACGGGTGAGCTCCCGGATGAGGCCCGGGTACTCGTCGAGCGAGCTGGGCAGCACCCGTCCCCCGAGGAGGGTGCGGTCGGCGAGGTAGGCATGGACCAGCTCGGCCTTGGTCGGGAACATCCGGTACACCGTGCGCTCGGAGACGCCGGCGACCTCGGCGATCCGGGCGTAGGTGAACAGCTCGGGGTTCGCGAACCCACCGTGCACGAGCTCGATCTCCACACAGGCTTCGAGGATCGCCTGCCGGGTCCGAGAGCGGTTCTGCTCGCGGAGCGTGGGTCGTCGGGCTCGGGCATCGGCGGGTTCCGCGTCACTCATGTGGGCACCCTCGCGCTCAGGCGGGGGCGGCCTCCAGACGGTGGTCGCCGGTGGCGACGGGCACGGCGCTGGCCGGTCGGGTGAGGGCGACCCCCGTCACGAGGATCCAGATGCTGACGACCAGGAAGGCCAGGCCACCGGCGTCGGCCGCCCCGGTGTCGACCATGGCCACGACACTGAGGGCGAGGGTGACCGCCCCGGCGCCGATCGACGTGCGCCCCAACCACGGCCGCACACCGGAATGGGCGGTGGTGAGTCCGACGGCCAGCATCATCGCCGCGACGAACACGTTGGCGGCCAGCGAGAGCAGCAGCGACAGGAGCCACACGTAGCGGATCAGATCGTCGGACGCGGCCCGCCCGAGCGGGGCCAGGTAGACGACGGCCACGCCGAGCACGTTGGCCACGGCGTAGAGGCCGAGCCACGCCGCCGCGCCGCCGAGCACCATGGCGCTGGCGATGTTGGCATCGGCGTCGCGCGGTGCCCGGATGCGGACGGCGAGGGTGCCCGCGAACCAGAGGAACAGGGGTGCCGTGGCCACCAGCACGGTCAGGACGGCCATCAGGATGCCGCGGTGATCGACGAAGTAGCGGCGCACCTCCGCGACCGGCGCATCGACCGCCGGCGGGGCGCCGATGGCGACGGCGACTGCGAAGTTGCTGACGATGAAGACGACGCCGGCGATACCGCCGTTGCGCCACGGGTGCTCGTCCATGGTGGGTGCCTCCTGTGCGGGCCGTGTGGCCGGCCCCGGGTGGGCCGGCCCTCCGCATCGTCACACCTGACAGACATAACTGTCAAGATGACAGTTCACACCGTCAGTTTCGGCCGGTGCGGGCGGGCGCGTACCCTCGGGGCGCGATGACGAACGATGCTGCGGCGCTGGTCACCGACGCCCGGAACGGCAACCGCACGGCGTTGGCCCGCCTGTTGTCGATGGTCGAGCGGGGCGGCGAGCCCGCCCGCCAGGTCGGGCGGCTCACCCACGGGCTCGGTGGCACCGCCAGGACCATCGGCCTCACGGGCGCGCCGGGAGCCGGGAAGTCGACGCTGACCAACGCGCTGATCACCGCGATGCGGGCCGACGGCCTCGGTGTGGCCGTGCTGGCCATCGACCCGTCGTCGCCGTTCACCGGTGGGGCCATCCTGGGTGACCGGGTGCGCATGGGCGAGCACGCCCTCGACGACGGGGTGTTCATCCGCTCGATGGCGACGCGCGGTCACCTGGGGGGGCTGGCGCTCGCCACGCCCGAGGCGGTGCGGGTGCTCGACGCCACCGGCCACGAGCGGATCCTCATCGAGACGGTCGGGGTGGGCCAGGTGGAGGTGGAGATCGCCTCCTCGGCCGACACCACGGTGGTGGTGGTGAACCCCGGCTGGGGCGACGAGGTGCAGGCGGCCAAGGCCGGCCTCCTCGAGATCGCCGACGTGTTCGTGGTGAACAAGGCCGATCGCGCCGGCGCCCGCGACACGCATCGGGACCTCGAGCAGATGCTGGAACTGTCCGCGCCCACCGAGGGGTGGCGCCCACCGATCGTCGACACCGTCGCCGTGGACGGAACCGGCATCGAGTCGCTGTGGGCCGCGCTCGGTGATCACCAGCGCCATCTCGAGGCCTCCGGCCAGCTGCAGCGTCGGCGGGCCGAGCGCCTCGGGCGCGAGTTGCGCGACATCGTGGCCGAGCGGCTGCACGAGCGGGCCCTGGCCCTGTGCTCGGGCAGCGAGTACGACCGTCTGGAGACCGCCGTGCTCGACCGTCGCCTCGACCCGTGGTCCGCCTCCGACCAACTGTTGGCTCTTCGCTGAGCGCTCATCGCGACCATCAAGGCTCGCTCGTCCCTCGCTCGCCGTGCGGCGACCCCACCTAAGGTGCAGTGGATGAACGGACTGGTGCGGATCGAACGGCGAGACGACGGCGTGGCCGTGGTGACCCTGGACAACCCCAAGGTCAACGCCCTCAGCCAGGAGGTGCTGAACGAGCTGGGCGACGTGTTCGAGGCGCTGGGCGACGACCCGCCTGGTGCCGTCGTGGTCACCGGCGGCGAGCGCCTGTTCGCGGCGGGCGCCGACGTCACCCAGTTCTCGGCCGAGCGGGCGGCGGAGATCGCCGCCACCTTCCACCGCGTGCTCGACGCGGTCGCGGCCTTCCCCCGGGCGACCATCGCCGCGGTCAGCGGCTACGCCCTCGGCGGCGGCTGCGAGCTGGCCATGGCCTGCGACTTCCGCATCGCGTCGGAGCGGGCCGTGTTCGGTCAGCCCGAGATCCTGCTGGGCATCATCCCGGGCGGCGGCGGCACCCAGCGCCTGCCCCGCATCGTGGGGCCCTCCCGGGCCAAGGAGCTGATCTTCACCGGGCGCCAGGTGAAGGCCGACGAGGCGCTGGCCATCGGCCTGGCCGACGAGGTGGTGCCCGGCGACGACCTCCACGACCGGGCGCTGGCGTTCGCGGCCGAGCTGGCCGCAGGGCCGCTTGCCGCGATCGCGCTGGCCAAGGCCGCCATCGACGGCGCCGTCACCGAGCAGGACGCCTTCGCCCAGGTCTTCCTCACCGACGACGCCGGCATCGGCGTGACCAGCTTCCTCGAGCACGGGCCCGGCAAGGCCACCTTCACCGGCCGGTAGCGCCTGCATCTCCTGGGGGCGGGGCCCCCAAGGGCCCTAGAACTGGAAGTAGATGAACGGGGCGACGCCCACGGGGCCGAGGGTGTCGATGCCCACGAACGCCACCGCGAGGATCACGCCCTGCAGCACCGGGGCCAGGCGGCTGAAGCCGGCCCGGCTCCACGAGCCGATCCAGCGGGGTGCGAACTGGATCGCCAGCATCCCGGCGACGACGGCCATCAGCACCGAGGTGGGGCCAGGGAGCAGGTTGGTGAGGTCGAACAGCCCTCGGATCATCTCGAAGGCGTTCGCGAACGACTCCGCTCGGAAGAAGATCCAGGCGAAGCACACCAGGTTGAAGGTGGCCAGCCAGGCCAGCACCGGGCGCAGGCCGGGCGGCACGGCGGACGGGCGCAGCGTGCCCGCCGCCTCCTGGTCGGCTCGGCGCCCCGTGCGCCAATGGCCGACGCACTGGTAGAGGCCATGGAGGCCGCCCCACACCACGAAGGTCCACGACGCGCCGTGCCACAGGCCGCCGAGCACCATGGTGAGCATGAGGTTGCGGTACACGCTGACCGTCGAACCCCGATTGCCGCCCAGGGGGATGTACAGGTAGTCCCGTAGCCACCTCGACAGGGTGATGTGCCAGCGGCGCCAGAAGTCCTGGACGGACAATGCGCTGTAGGGCCGGTCGAAGTTCTGGGGGAAGCGGATCCCGAGCAGCAGGGCGATGCCGATGGCGATGTCGGTGTAGCCGCTGAAGTCCGCGTAGATCTGGATGGCGTAGCCGTAGATCGCGCCCAGGATCTGCAGTGCCGAGTGGTTGCTCGGCACGGCGAACACCGGGTCGACCACCTCGGTGCCGAGGTAGCTGGCGATCACCACCTTCTTGAACAGGCCGGCGATGATGAGGAAGAAGGCCTCGGTGGCGGGGATGCGTGACTCGTCGGGCCGCACCCGGAGCTGGGGGACGAACTCGCTGGCGCGCACGATCGGCCCGGCCACCAGGTGGGGGAAGAACGACAGGTACATGCCGAATTCGATGGGTGTGGCCGGCTCGAGGTCGCGCCGGTAGATGTCGACGACGTAGCTGATGGCCTGGAAGGTGAAGAACGAGATGCCGATCGGGAGGATCAGCCGGAGCAGCGGCGGGTTGGCGTGGATGCCGAGCTCGCCGAGGCCGTTGGTGACCGAGACGACGAAGAACTCGTAGTACTTGAAGAACCCCAGCACCGCCAGGTTGCCCCCCACCGCCACGGTCATCAGCGTGCGGCGGGTGGAGTCGGACGAGTTGCGGTGGATGGCCGTGCCCATGGCCTGGTTGAACAGCGTGGACCCGGCGATGAGGGGGACGAAGCGCCAGTCCCACCAGCCATAGAAGACGTAGCTGGCGAGAAGCGTGAACGCCATCCACGCCCGGCGATTCGGCCGGAGCCGCCAACTCACCAGGAACACGACGATGAAGAAGATCCCGAATTGGGCCGTCGGGAAGAGCATGGGGTGGTGGTACTCCTCGGACCGGTGGCAGCGAGCCTAGGCAGGCCATGATGGGTGGATGCGCCATGGTTCGATCCGGTCACTGCCGCGGCATGCGCCCGGGACGGGGGTGCGGCCGACACGGGGTCTCGTGGTCGTTCTCGGCATCTTGTCGTGCGTCGCGCTGGCCGGATGCGCCGGCGACGTGTCGGAGCCGGCCACGTCGGCCGCGCCCACGTCCACCGCGCCGGACCGCACCTCGACCTCGCTCCCGACCACGACCACGACAGCGGCGCCGACGACCACGACCGCCGCGGTGCTCCTGCACCGCTTTCCCGTCGACCCGCCCAGCGTCACCGACTACGGCCCCGGCCACCACGACTATCCCGCCACCGACATCTTCTGCCCTGTGGGCAGCACCTTCGTGGCCGTGACCGACGGCACCGTGGACTTCGTCTCGGATGTCGACACCTGGGACCCGGCCACCGACGACCCCGTCGTGCGCGGGGGCCTGTCGGTGGCCATCGTGGGCGACGACGGCGTGCGCTACTACGGGTCGCACCTGTCGGCGGTGGCCCCCGGGATCGCCGCCGGGGTGCGGGTGACGGCCGGCCAGACCCTGGGATCCACCGGCAATTCGGGCAACGCCCGCAACACCGACCCGCACCTGCACTTCGGGGTGTCGCACCCGACGACGGCCGACGACTGGGCGGTGCGGCGGGGCGAGGTGGACACCTACCCGCTGCTGCAGGCCTGGGAGCGCGGCGAGAACGTGACCCCCACGGTGCCGGCGGCCTGAACCCGGCGGCCCGCGGCCAGACGGGGCCGATGCGGCACGGTGGAGCGGGATGCGGTTCCGAGGGGCCGTGATGCGCTGCATGGCCCGTTGATGCGTTGAATGACCCGCCGCCCGGCGGCCCCGCGCCGGGCCGTATGGCGGTGTGGCCTACGCTGGGCCGGTCGTGACATCGGGAGGTGGCGTGGACTGTCCGAATTGTGGCGTCTCGGTCCGCGAAGGCGCCCGTTTCTGCGGGGCATGCGGCACCGCGCTGCCGGCCGCCGAGGCGGTCGGGCCCCAGAAGGGGCCGTCGCTCCCACCGTTGTCGGCATCGCCGCCGCCGATCACCGTTCCCCTCGACGTGGCGCCGCCGCCAGCGGCGTCGGCGCCGCCCCCGCCGCCGCCAGGGGCGCCCGCCCCCCCGCCTGCTTCGTCGAACGCTCCGTGGGTCGTCGCCGCAGTGGCGGCGGTGGTCGTGGCGGTGGCCGTGGTGGCCATGGTCGTCGCCTTCGCCGGCAACGACGACTCCGCCGACGGCTCGGCGGCCCCCACGTCGGTGCCGAGCGGCGACGCCGCCACCGAGGCGGAACCCGCCACCACGACGTCCTCGACGTCCACGACGTCGTCGACCACGTCCACGACGCTCGACCCCGAGGCCGCAGCGCTGGCGGAGCTCCGTGACCGTGTCGAGCAGGACGAGGACACCTTCGCGGCGAGGGGCCTGGAGGACACGTTCGTGCCACAGTTGAGCGCGAAGCAGCTGGGCACGTCGGACGACGGCATCATCTACTCGTACGAGGACATCGTCGCCCACATCGAGGACCTGGAGAACGCCTTCGGCGAGGTGCTCGTGCTCAGCTCGTCGGACTACTCATCGTTCGAGGCGCCGGGCTTCTTCGTGATGATGGTCCCCGAGTCGTTCGGCTCGGGGGAGGGGGCGCTCGGCTGGTGCTTCGATCACGGGCTCACCGACAAGAACGACTGCTTCGCCAAGTTCGTGAGTCGCACGGAGCCCTCGAGCGACTTCACGACGATGCTCCCGGACGAGCTGTGAGGCGCGCCGGCCCCGGAACCCTGCATTGACCCGTCCGGGGCGGTACGAGCTCGTCGCCGTCGTCTGCCTCGCGATGGTGGTGGCTGTCGGCTGCGGCAGCGGTGTCACCGAGACCGCCGACGCGCCTGGGCCGACGACCACGACGTCCGACCGCGCGCCCCGTGACGTCCCCACCAGCACCACCGCGGCGATCCCGTCCACGACCACCGTGCCGCCGTGCACGGCCGATGCTGCGGTGGCCGACTGGCCGTTGCGGCGGCGGCTCGCGCAGTTGATCATGCCCACGCTGCCCGCCGATGCCGGGGCGGCCTCGCTGATGGTCGCGGTGTTCCAGCCGGGCGGCGTCTTCCTGGCCGACGGCAGTGGCGGCACGATGGGCGCGGTCGGGCCCGCGGTGGACGCGTCCGATCCCGTGCCCCCGTTCGTCGCCGTCGACGAGGAGGGGGGACGGGTGCAACGGATCTTCGACGGCATCGGTGCGTTGCCCAGCGCTCGCCAGATGGCGGCCACCCTGACCGAGGGCGAGGTGCGGGCACTGGGCGCCCGGGTGGGGTCCGGCCTCAGCGCCTTGGGCGTCACCATGGACTTCGCCCCCGTGGCCGACGTGTCGGCCCAGCCCGACGGCGAGGTGATCGGTGACCGGTCCTTCTCGAACGATCCGGCGGTGGCGACCCGTTACGCCGGCGCCTTCGCCGAGGGCCTGCGCGACGGTGGTGTGATCCCCGTGGTGAAGCACTTCCCCGGACACGGGCACTCGTCCGGCGACTCGCACCAGGGCGCGGTCACCACGCCGGCCCTGGACGCCATGCGCTCGTCGGATCTCGTGCCCTACGAGACCCTGCTCGACGACGAGCCGGTGGCGGTGATGATGGGGCACCTCGACGTGCCCGGGCTCACCGAGCCGGGGGTGCCTTCGAGCCTCAGCCCTGCTGCGCTCCGCCTGCTCCGTGAGGACTACGGGTTCGACGGTGTGGTGTTCACCGACGACCTCGGCGGGATGGGTGCCGTCACCCAGCGCTTCGGTGAGCTCGAGGCGTCGAGGATGGCCCTGGCCGCCGGCGTGGACATGGTGCTCATCGGCCGGGGCGACCTCGGCGGGCTCGTCGACCACCTCGAGCAGGCGGTGGTCGCAGGCACCCTGCCGGAGGCCCGGGTGAACGAGTCGGTCGTCCGGATCCTCACCGCGAAGGACGTCGACCCCTGCGAGGTCGTGCTGCCCGGCGCCTGAGCAGCATGCGGGCAAGGTCACCGACCAGGGCGTTCTGGCACCGGATTTCGGTGCGAGAGCACCGAAATCCGGTGCCAGTTCAGGGGGCGTAGGATGGCGGCAGGATGGCGACGTGCGGGGCGTGTGGGGGCGAGAACCGGGCGGAGGCCCGGTTCTGCCACGACTGCGGGGCGGTGCTGGCCCCACCGGTGCCGGGGCCGACGAAGGCGCCCGTCACCTCGTTGCCCCCGCTCGGGCCCTCGCCAAGGCCCCTGTCCGTGCCGGCGGACCATGCGCCGCCGGGCGCACGACCGCCCGCCTCCGGGCCGACGAACGGGCGCCCCGACTGGGTGGTGCCCGTGATCGCCGTCGCCGTGGTCGTGGCGGTGGTCGGGTCGGTCGTGGCGGTGATGCTCGGCTCGGGAGGCGACGGTGACCAGGTCACGTCGGGGGGCGGCGGCACCGAGGCCGCCGCGGTCACCACGCCGCCCGCCACCGTCGCTCCACCCGCCTCGACCTTCGACCCCGACGCGACCGCCACCACGGCAGACGCGGGTGCGGCCACCCGCTCGGCCACGCTGTTCAGCAACTTCGCCCGTCTCCGCTCGGCGCCCGACATCGGGGCGTCGGTGGTGGCCACCCTCGAGGCCGAGGGTGCGCGCATGGAGGTGATCGGCTCGAACGTGGACGGCTGGTACCACGTGCGGGTCGGGTCCGACGAGGGCTACCTGTTCGGCACCTTCGTCGATCCGCCCGACCCGGGCCTGCAGATCGCCCAGACCAGCGGGGGCAACGCCGTGCTGTTGAGCTCGGCCGGGGGACCGCTGGGCATCGAGAACGAGTCCGGGCCCAAGGTGTTGGTGGTCGACACGTCCGGCTCGCTGTGGCAGGTCATCCTCGCCGACGGGACCACCGCCTACGTCGACGCCGCCACCGTCAGCGTGGTCCGGTAGCCCACGATGGCGCGCACCGGCCCCGTCGTGGCCATGGCCCTGGGCGCGGTGGTGCTCGCCGCGGGCGGGATCGTGGTCGGCCGCGCGACCGTGGCCACACCGGCGCCGGCCGAGCCGGCGCCGAGTGCCACGAGCGCGGCACCGGCAACCGACCCGGCGCTACCCGCGACCACGACCACGGTCGTGTCGACCACGGTCACCACGCCCCGCTTCCTCGACCTCGCCGGGTGGACCGAGATCGCACGGCAACTGCCCGCCGTGACGGTGCCGAGCGACTGCGGGGTTCCGTTCGACGACCCCGAGAGCATGCCCAACGCCGACCGCTCGTACCGCGGCGGTGTGCACGGCGGCATCGACTTCATCTGCATGGAGCCGGGTCACGACGCCGTCGCCGCGCTGCCCGGTCGGGTGGTGCTGGCCAACAACAGCTTCGTCGACGCGACGGTGGACGACCGCCAGGCCCTGCTCGACGAGGCGCAGGCGCTCGGCACCACGCCGCCGTGGATCCTCGCGTTCCTCTTCGGCCGCTTCGTGGTGCTCGACCACGGCATCGTGCCGGGTGTCGGCCACGTCGAGACGATCTACGCGCACCTGCACGAGATCGACCCGGGGCTCCACCCGGGTGCGAGCGTGGCGGCCGGCACGCGTCTCGGTGAAGTGGGCAACCGGGGGACCGAGACGGGCGCGAACGGAGGCACGCGGCCCCAGTCGATACACCTGCACTGGGAGTTGCACGTGAACGACGTGTTCCTCGGCGCCGGCCTCACCGCCGAGGAGACCCGCACCCTCTACGAGGGCATCCTGCCGCCCTGAGCGGTTCAGCGCTCCTCGTAGGTGAGCTCGAAGCTGGCCACGCCGATCACGTCGCCCGACCGGAGCGGGGCGTCGCGCACCGGTGCCCCGTTCACGAGTACCGGCTGAGCGCCTTCGGAACGGACGCGGGCGGTGCCGTTGCGGCGTTCGACCGCGGCGTGCCGGGGTGCGACGGTGGCGTCCTTGGCCAGCACCACGTCGCACGTCCCGGCCGACCCGATCACGGTCGAGTCGCGGTAGAGGATGTACTCCTTGCCCGCGAGCGGTCCCCGGGTGACCCGCAGCCAGGCCTGCCGGGCCACCCGCTCCGCGATGCCGATGGCCAGGCAGACCGAGACGGTCGTGGCCAGGATGCTGATCAGTTGGGGACCGAACCGGCTGGCGAAGCCGTCGGCGTCCTCGGCGATGCGCAGTGTGCGCTCGTCGATCGTCTGGACGTAGATGAACCCCCCGATCACCCCGCCCACGAAGCCCCCGATGGCGCCGTTCACCACCTTGCGGATCCCGCTGGTGATGCCCAGGCCGAAACCGACCAGGGTGCCGAGGATCACCCAGCCGAGCCACAGGGCCAGCTTGAGCTTCTCCACGTCGCTGGTGAGGTCGCCGCTGGAGTCCATGCGGACGTCGTCGAAGATCCGGTCGGCCACGGCGACCGCAGCGATCGCGGCCACCAGCCCGGCGAGGGCCCCGATGGCTCCCCGTCGCAGACCGGAGCGCACCGCGCCAGCGGTGAGATCGGGCCAGGCAGCCAGGAGGAAGCCGACGATCGGCGACACGGTGACGGCCAGCACGCCGTTCTCGATGAGGGGTCGGTCGATCACCGAGTGGTTGAGCCACCAGCCGAGTGCGGCGCCCACCGTGCCGGCGATCAGGCCGACGGCGAGGCCCGACACGATGGGTGTGGCGCCGAAGCGACTGAGCCCGGCGCCGCCCGACGGACCGCCACGTGTGTCGCCCACGGGCACCGTCACCGGCGCCGGGCCGGGCGTGATGGTGGGGAGGGCCTGGCCCGCGGTCATGGGCTTGGTCGGTGCGGCCGGGGCCGCCGGTGCCGTTGGTGGTGCTGCGGCCTGCGGGCTCGTCGGGGCCATCGCCGCGGTCGGGGCCTCCTCGGCCAGGTCGTCGAGGGTGATCCGCAGGGGCTCGTCGCCGGCGGGCATCAGGTGACTCCTTCGATCTCGATGTCGGAGATGGGGGTGAAGTCGCGCTCGCCCGGGGCCGTCGTGCCGAGGATCTCCAGCTGGACGCGCAGGGTCACCACGTCGACCGCGGTGGACTGCACCGAGCGGACGCCCTCGTCCAGGTCCTGGACGACCTCGGTGCCGTCGTCGAAGGTCCACCGCACCGCGGTGACGCGGCGTCCCTGGAAGTAGCGGTCGGTGCCGTCGCAGGGATCCACCTTGGCGTAGCCGTTGATCAGCCCCACGCTGGTCACCCTGGTGTCGACCCCCAGGTTGAGGGTGATCCGCCGGCCGGTGCCGTCGCCGGCGGTGCGCCAGGCCGTCTCGGGGGTGTGGTCGAGCAGGTTGGCCGGCTCGAAGGTGGTGGTCTGGTCACAGCCGTTCACCGACGGCTCGGTCTGCAGGGGGGCGGCGACCCGTGCCGGCTCGATGGTGCGGGACGGCCCGCTGGGGATCGACGACCCGCCCGAGTCCGCGACGGTGGACGGTGACGTCGAGCTGTCGTCGGCGGACCCGGCGCCGCCGGCAGCGCCTGTGTCGGCGGCGCCGGACGCCTGGTCGGCCGAGGCGCCGGTGTCGGTGAACTCGGGCGCGGCATCGCCGGCGTCGCCGCCCGACCGGCTCAGCGCGACGACGAGCCCGATGACGAGAAGGGCGATCACGGCCACGCCGGCCACGATGAAGGCGGTGCTCGGGCCCGTGCCTCGTGCGGCAGGCGGTGCCCCGTGTGGGTCGTGGGCGGGTGGCGGGCCGGGCGGGGGAGCGACGCCGGGCGGCGGCGCCGGCGGCCGCGAACCCGCCTTCGCGCCAACGACCAGCGCCGGAGGCGGGGGACCGAGGGGAGGCAGGGCGGCACCTGTCGTGGTGCTGCCCGGGTCGGCCGGTGCGGGATCGGTGCCCGGCGCGGTGCCGGCCGGGCCGGCCCCGGTGATGACCGTCCGGCCGGGATCGGACAGGTTTCCGCCAGGGGTGGCGATGATCACCGTGTCGTTCGGGTCGTGCTCGCCCACCGCGGCGGCCGGCCCGGCGGGGCTCGGTGTGCCGCAGGCGCCGCAGAAGCGGGCCGCAGGCCGAAGGGCCTCACCGCAGGCCGCGCAGCTGGTGGCGGTCACGAGACGTCTCCGGGGCCGCAGAGAGGTGTCGACGAGGGGTCGTAGCCCGGCGCGATCGGCTCGTCGTGGCGGGCCGCGCAGGCCAGCTCCCAGTCGAGCGGCCAGGGATTGGGCGCGCAGCCCTCGAGGCCCTTCGACTGCTGGGCCATCACCGGTGCCGGTTGGCCGGGTGTGGGGCAGCGGTCCACGGGGTGGTGCAGACCGAGCAGGTGGCCGACCTCGTGGTTGACCAGCATCGAGCGGTAGTCGTCGAGCGTGCCGGTCCAGGTGGGCGTAGCTGACCGCCAGCGGTCGGCGTTGAGGGCCACCACCGAACCGATCTGGCACGAGTAGGTGCTCTGGACGTCGTAGGGCGCGCAGGCCGCGTCGACGGCCGAGGCCTCGGCCAGCATCACCGTGTAGGGAGCGTCGGGCGCGACCGTGAACCGGAAGCCGGACTGTTCCCAGCCTCGGGGGTCGGTGAGGATGGCCTCGGCCGCCCGGGCGAAGTCCGCGGTGGCCTCGTCGGTCGTCCGGCGGTCGAAGCGCAGCGCGATCTCCACCGCCGGGACGGTACTGGTCGGTGCCGCGGCGGCGGTGGTCGTCGTGGGGTCGACGGTCGTGGTGGTGACCGTGGCCGAGGTCGAGGTGGGGGCACTGGTCGACGGGGGCGCGGCGGCCGTGGCGGGCGGGTCGACCCCGGTCGCGCAGCCCAGGGAGAGCAGGCCGACGATCGCCGCGGCCGCGATCGGTGCCGCCCTCACTCGATGTATCCCGTGAACTCCGCCTCGGAGAGGATGGTGTCGTCGTCGGTGCCCCACTTGACGGTCTCGAGGATGGTGATGGTGACCGACGACGTCACGACGTCGACCGGCATCGTCTGCAGTTCCGGGGTCTGGCTGAACGACTGCACCTCGGTGGTGCCGTCGTCGAAGCGGTACTCGACGCTCGGCACGAAGCGGTTGAACGTGAAGGCGCTGACGTCGTTGCAGCCCTGGTCCTGGCGGGGCCCCACCCGCAGGTAGCCGGGGGTGAGGCCGACCGACGTGAGGTGCCGTTGCCCGGAGAACTCGATCCGAATGGAGGCGCCGGTCCCGTCGCCCGCCGATGCTCCCCAGCCGGTCTGGGGGTTGCCGTCCACCAACTGCGGTGCGGTGTAGGCCACGGGCTCGTCGGTGCACAGCAAGTTCACCGAGCGGCGTTCGCTCGAGGCCACCGCGGCGCGCGGCTGGAGGGGTGTGGACACCGGCTCGACCTCGGCGGTCGTCGCGGTGGTGGCGTCGGTGGGCTCGAGATCCGACGACGTCGCTGCGGTCGATTCGTCGCTGCTGCTGCCGTCGCCGTCCGGCGCCGTGGCGGCGGTGTCGGTGCCGGTGTCCCCGTCGCCGTCGGAGCCCTGGGCGAACAGCACCGCGCCGATGACCACGACGATCGCGATGACCACCACCGCGGCGAGGGCGATGCGGGTGCCCGACGAGGACGAGGACGAGGGTGATGCAGGCGCAGGCACCGGTGGTGGTGGTGACCCGGGCGGGGGCGGGACGACCGCCTGCTGCTTGGGGCTCGATGCCGGGGCCAGGGGAGGCCCGACGGGTGGGGGCACGGCACCCTTCGGCGACGTGCCGGCCGGCGGTGGTGCCGCCATCCCGCACGAGCCGCAGAAGTGCGCACCGGCGCGCAGTTCGGCGCCGCACGACCCGCAGAACCTCGGCCGGTCCGAGGGGTCGGCGGGGCCGGAGGGGTCGGGACCGGTCGTCATCGGGCGGCCGCTCGCTCCTGGTAGACGATCCCCGACATCCCCACCGACACCAGGTCGTTCGAGCGCAGGCGCTGGCTCGCCACCGGGGTGCCGTTGACCATCACCGCGCCGGGAGCGTCGGCGTACACCGTGGTGGCTCCCGAGGGGTCGCGGACGAACCGGCCCGCCTGCGGGGGCACCGAGCGGTCCTTGGCCAGGACCACGTCGGACTGGTACCCGGAGCCGAAGGTGGTCTGGTCCTTGAACAGGATGAATTCCTTGCCGGCCATCGGCCCGCTGGTGAGCAACAGCCATGCGTCACGCCGGATGCGATCGACGATGCCGATGCCGACGCCGATGCCCACGCCGGTGACCGCGAACCCGATGAACCGGGCGACGTAGGGCGAGATGCCGGGACCGTCGGTGGTCTCCGCGGTCAGGCTGCCGGTGGACTGCAGGATGAGCTGGAGCTGGACCAGGAAGCCCAGGCCGCCGCCGATGAGGCCGCCGATCAGGCCGTTGACCACCCGCTTGGCACCCCCAGGTATGCCGAGGCCCAGCCCGACGCCACCGCCCAGCATGGCGCCCCACACGAGGTACACCAGGCGCAGCCGGTTCTCGAGCTCGCCGTTGCTCATGGGCTCGGCGGCGAAGTCCTCGAAGAGGTCGATGACCATCTTCACGAGCACGTACCCGGCGGCGTAGCCGGCCACGAACCCTGCCGCGGCGCCGATCGCCACGCCGATCAACCCGTCGCGCAGCGCACGTTCGGAGGAGCCGGACGTGATGCCGCCCCACGACAGCAGGACCGCCCCGAAGACCGCACCGAAGATGGCGGTGTAGATGGCGAAGTCGACGTAGAGGTCGGTGAACGAGGTGGCGTTCTCGCCGAGATGGTCGGGGTTCTTCAGCGCCTCCGAGACCATCATGCCCAGGACGCCGCCGAGCAGGCCTGCGACCAGTCCCGACACGAGGGAGTTGGCCCCCAAGGACGTCAATCCACTCGATCCGGCCGCCGCCGGCGCCGCAGTCCCGGGCACCGTGACGCGGGGCGCCTGCGGCGGAAGCGGGGGCAGGCTGGCACCGCCGATCGGCGGCCGGGGCGCAGCCGGCGAGGGAGCCGGTGACGACGCTGCGGGCGGGGGAGCCGGTGGTGATACCGGTGCATCCGCGAGATCGTCGTTGCTGATCACGATCTTGGCTGGCTTGTCTCCGCCGTACTCCGCCACGGGTGGAAGCGCTCCCCATTCGCCGATGCTTCTCGACAATGGTGGCACAAGGCACCGCCCTCCGTGACCGCCGGGGACAACCGCGGGAGCCTGGACGCCGCGGTGGCACGACGTGCCATGATGCCCATCGTGAACTGCGAGTCATGCGGCGCCGAGGCGCGACCCGGTACCAGGTTCTGCGTGCAGTGCGGGCAGCCGATCAGCGGCCAGGGTGGGGACGCGGCGACGCCACCGCCGCCACCGTCGCCCCTGCCACCCCCGCCGGTCCAGGCGATGCCCCCGCCGCCGACGACGGGGGGCTACGCGATCCCGCCGCCGACGACGGGGGGCTACCCGATCCCGCCGCAGGCCGCACCGGTGGCCCCGCAGGTGAACGACCCCCACAACGTGGGCCTCCAGGCGGGTCGCCTGGGCAGCGGGGCCCGTCGCGCCGGGCGGCTGGCCCTCGGCATCGCGTCGGCGTTGCTGGACGACTCCGAGGTGGTCGACGTGCTGGTCCAGGGCCGGTTCCTCGGCTCGCCCGGCGTCGTGCTGGTCACGTCGACACGGGTGCTGGTGGTCAACGACGCGCAGTGGAAGCCGGCGGTGCGCAGCATCCCGCTCGTGCACGGCGTCACGGTCCAGGGGTGGCAGGACGAACGGGTCGCCACCCTGGTGATCCGCCACGGCGACGAGGACACGACGGTCGACCGCATCACCGATCGCCTGATCGCCCGCGAGTTGGCCAACAAGATCCGCAGCCGGGTGACCGAGGTGCCGGGCGGCGAGCCCGAGGCCCCGACGCCCGTCGAGGAGTTCTAGGGGCCACGACCGCTCGGGGGTCGTCGGCGGGATCAGGCGCCGACGGCGCGTTCCTGGAACTGGAGGGCGGAGCGGCCCACGCCGAGCGTGTCGCCCGACCGGAGGCGCTGCTGGGCGACCGGCGCGCCGTTGAGCGTCACCGTGGCCCCCGTCTCGGCGCGCACGGTGGTGGTGCCCCGCGGGTCCCGTGACAGCGAGGCGTGGCGGGGCAGCACGGTCTCGTCCTTGGCCAGCACGATGTCGCAGCGGTAGTCCGTGCCCACCGTGGTGATCTCCTTGAACAGGATGAACTCCTTGCCCGACATGGGGCCCGCCGTGAACCGCAGCCAGGCGTCGCGGCGCAGCCGGTCGACGATCCCCACCCCCAGGCCGATGCCGGCGCCGGTGGCGATGAGCCCGAGGACCCGGATCGTGAACTGGGAGTCGCCGGTCGACGACTTGGCCAGTTGCTCGAACAGGAAGCCGCCGACCGCGCCGCCCAGCGCGCCGCCGATGAGGCCGTTGATCGCCTTCTTCTGGCCACCGGGCAGGCCCATGCCGAGCCCGGCGATGGCGCCGAAGATGGCCCACCCCACCACGCGGGCGACCAGGAGGGCTCCCTCCGGGTCGGAGCCGCTCTCGAAGGCGTTCTTGGTCATCTCCGCGTACAGCCACTGCGCCACGTACCCGCCGACGAAGCCGGCCACCGCGCCGATGGCCAGGCCCCGCAGCCCGTCGCGCCCGGCCTTCTCCCAGGACGAGCTGGTGACACCCTCCCACGCCTGCAGGGTGAAGCCCAGCACCGCGCCGAAGATCGCCACCCAGATGCCGGTCTCCACCCGGAGCCCGCCCTCACTGGTGGCGGTGACCTTCTCGGGGTTCTTCAACACCTCGGCGACCACGGCGCCCACCACGCCACCGATCAGGCCCGCTACGAGGCCCGACACGACTGAGTTGGCGCCGAGCGAGGCGAGCGACATCGGTGCGGCGACGGCGCCCTTGCCGACCGCCATCGGCGTGGGCTGTGCCGGCAGGGGTGGCAGCGCGCCGGTGGGCGGGAGCGCCCCGGGCGGCGGGGTGGGTGCCGTCGCCTTGGTGGGCGGGATCCTCGGCGCGGTCACCGGGGGGAGCGGCGCGGTGCCCTGCATGGGTGGCGGCGCGGTCGGGGGCGGTGCCGCGGCGGCGGGACCCTCGTCGAGGTCGTCCCAGGAGACGACGATGCGGTTCGGGTCGTTCGGGTCAGCCGTCATCGCCGCCGGCGCTCCCACCGCCGCCCTGGTCGATCGGGCGTGCAGTGCGGGGCACCAGCCACCGACGTCGACCACATCGAACGATCCCCCGCACTTCATCCACCCGACCAGCGTGATACCGGCAGGCTAAGAAGTGGGACAGACGAAAGGGCGCGGGTTGGGTGCAGTCTGGGGTGGTGCAGGTGCTGGGTGCACGCATGGGGCGTCGTCGGGTGCCTCGGCGGCTGGCGTGGTCGTGGTCGTGGTCGTGGTCTGCGATGCGTCGGGGGTCATGGTATCCACGGTGCCCGGTGGCGTCGTCGGGGTCGGCGGGTCGATCGGCGCGCACTGGTCCCTTGCCGCCCCGACCTTCAGTTCCTCACCGTCCTTTAGCGTGCTCACGAGGCAGCCGACGACGGCGACCGCGGTGAGGTCGTCGGGATCCGCGGACCAGGTCTCCGCCGCGGCTCCCATCACGATGGCGGCGGCGTCGCGGGCATCGGCGGTGTGCCCGTCGTCGGTCTCCTCGTCGCCCGGGAGCGCGGTGGGGCGCACCTCGACCTCGGCAGGTTGCTCGTCGTCACCGGCGTTGACCGTGACAACGTTGTCCACGGCGGCGAGGTGGTCGGCGAGGTTCGCGCACGTCGGGGTGTCCGGGACCACCCAAAGGACCTCGGTCCGAGCCCTGACGGCGGCGGCGACGACCTCCATCGTGCGATCGATCTCGTCCTCCCCGGGCGGCACGCAGGTCTCGGGAAGGGTCAGGAAGAGACCGGCGACCGTGCGATCGGGGACCTCGGCGATGGCGTTGAGCACCTCGACCGTGCTGTAGATCTCCCCCCGTCTGCCATCGGGCAACATGGCCGCCGGCCGGCAGTGGCGGCTGACCCCGTCGGCACCACAGGCGATGCCGCGAGTGCGCTCGGCCCCGCCGCTCGGGTCGATGACGTTGACATCGATCGACGGGGGCCCTGCCGACAGGTCCTTCGCGTTCATGCTGCCTCGGTCGTCCTCCGACAGCGGCGGTGCCGGATCGACGTCTGCTCCCTGTTCGAACCCGAGATCCAGCGCGAGGGAGGGAGTGATGGTGAGGGTCGCTTCGTCGACGTTCGAGACGTCGAGTTGGTCGATGACGGTCGAACCGACAGTTAGCGTGCCGATCGCCTCGGCGCCGATCTGGCCGGCCACGGTCCCGTCGTCGACGACCAGCCGTTCTCCCTCGACGGAGGGCAGGGTGCCCTCGTCCGCGCTGAACTGCTCCGTGCCTGGGACGGTGAGGTCGGGTGACGTGAGTGTGACCGCGATCGGTGTGGCGGCGATCTCGGTCTCGTCCGGAGAGCACACGGCGCCGACCGCGTCGGCACTGCACCGCGACACCACAAGGACGCCGGCGCGGGGGCCGTTGTCGTGCACGTCGGCGGACTGCCAGGAGAGCTTGTAGGTGAGCCCGCTCTCCTCCCGCGTGCGGGTGGCGGTTACGGCGTTGGGCGGCGAGTCGCCCTCGGTCGGGAGGTACATCCACACCAGCGGGTCGTCCTTGTCGGCGCCCGTGAGCGTCACGCGGCCGAGGAGTGTGGGTTTGCCGGCGGTGGCCTCGTGCCGCAGGCCGCGATCGGGAACGACGATCCGGAACGCCGGTTCCGTGTCGTCGGCGAAGGGGTCGGTGACCGCGATGACCGCCGCCACCAGGGCGAGCACCAGCACCAGCAGCAGGCCCAGCGACCAGGGGCTGATCTTGTCGGGGTCGGGTGGGTGCGGAGCCACGGGGCCGGTCGCCGGCGGTGCGCCGGCCACCGGCGGCGCGGGCGGCGGCGCGGCCGGGCGGGGTGGGGGTGAGCCGACGGGCGCGTCGGCCGCTCCGGCCACGCCGGTCTCGGTGTGCCACGTCTCCCACGACGGCACCCGCACGAGGTTGCCGTCGACCCAGGCGAAGAACCCCCGCTGCCGGAGCAGGGGGTCGACCACGTAGGCCACCTGCCACGGTTGGCTGAAGAAGTTGTTGTGGATGAACTGGTCGTAGTCGGACAGGAAGATGCCGAAGTGGGGGTGGCTGTGGTACCAGCCCACCATCCGGGCGTCGGGGTGGTCTCGCTCCATGACGCCGTTGATGTGGTCCCACGTCTCGTGGGTGAAGCGCAGCGACGCCACCTCGGAGATGGCGCCCACCGCGGGGATGCGCGCCGTGATGACGGTGGCGCCCGTGGCGGCGTCGAGGTCGCCGACCAGCACACCGCCCTGTTCGACGGTGGTGTCGCTCTCGACGTGCTGGTCGATCTCGGCCAGCACCGACGACCACACCTGGATCTTGCCCGAGCCGCCACCGCCGGCGCCCTGGGCGCCCGGGCCGATGAGTTGGATGTCGTCGCTCACCGCCAGGCCTCGGGCAGGTCGGGGTCGGGGCGCTTGGCCCAGACGTAGCGGTAGTCCATGCCCTGGCGAACCGGGAACACCTCGTCGACGCGGGTGCCGAACCGCTCGAGCGGCGTGTCGGCATCGTCTCCGGGCACGCGGACCGCGGTGGTGGTCATCGGCTGTCGGGCCTCCTTGCAGGTCGGGCACTCGGCGTCGGCGAACGACAGCAGCGACACCGCGCCCGAGGCCGGCTCGGAGGTGGTGCAGGTGGTGCAGTCCCAGGCCCGCAGGTAGTCGTCGCCCAGCTCGACGATGCCTTCGGCGAACCCCGCGGCGGTGGTGAGGTCGCGGAACGTGGTGGCGGCCGTGGCGTCGAGCTCGACGGGTGCGGTGTACTCGTGGTGCGCGTAGCACTCCTCACGGGAGGGGTAGCGGATCACGTACGCGTCGTTGTTGGCGCCGTCGTAGACCAGCGCGTCCTGCAGGATGCGCACACCGGCCTGGTGGGCGTGCAGCAGCTTCACCACTTCCTGCACCTGGGCCCCGGCCACGATCGACGACGTGGTGGCAGTGGTGGGCACCTTGCCCTCCAGCAGGTCGTCGCGCGACAGGAGGCGACACGACTGGCGGTGGCTCAGCAACTCGAAGTCGGCGTCGGTGAGCGTGCACTCGTAGCAGGAGTCCGGAGGCGAGAACACCCGGGCGACACCCGAGAGCCCTTCCATGGCCCCGTCGACCCAGGGGCGCCCGGCGCGCCACGCCAGCCGGTTCACGAACAACCGAGCCTCGCGGCTGTCCAGCCCGCCGATCATCACGTCGGCCCGCAGCGCCACCCCGGTGCCGAACGACCGCATGTCCCGCGAGATGCCGTGCACCTCGGTGGCGGGGCTCATCTCACTGGCCCTGGCGGCCAGCACCTCGGCCTTGGGACGCCCCTCGTCCTCGGGCCGGAAGAAGACGCATCGCGAGAGGTTCGACATCTCGACCTCGTCGAAGTCCACGACGACGACCGACCCGACGCCGACGAGGACCAGGTTCTTCACGATCTCGTTGCCGAGCGCGCCGGCGCCGACGACGAGCGCGCGGGCACCGGCCAGCCGTCCCTGGTCCCACCAGGTGATGCGTTCCTGGCGGTCGAACCTCGACTCGTCGAGCTCGACCGCCAGCTCGGGGCTGGACACGGTCAGCCCGCGACGATCTCGGGCTGCAGGCGCAGCACGTCTCCCTGGTGGACGTTGGCGCTGGCCAGGGTCTCGTCGTCGGCCAGTTGGCGACCCGACGCCTTGTGGTGGAACCGGTACGACAGCGGGGCGCCGTCGGGCCCGTGGGTCGGCAGGGCCATCAGCTCGACCAGCTTCGCGATGACGCGCCGCACGGGGGCGTCGTCGGGAAGGCTGGCGACCTGCTCCCGGCTACCGGTCACGTCGATGACGGAGACGTCGATGCTTGCCATGTGGTCAGCTCCCTTTCGGAGGTTTCAATCGATCGGCCCGCGGGTGGGACGGGCGTCGCCGTGCAGACGCACGTCGGGTTCGGCCTCGGACGAGGGCTCGGGTGTGACGAGACGGACGGGGACGGCCGCTTCCGGCGGCGATGCCGGGGGTGGGCGCAGCGCCACGGTCGGTTGAGCACCCGCGAACGCGCCGGCGCCGGCCGTCGGGGCCCGTGCGGCCCGCTGGGCGTGCACGAGGTAGGCCGCACCGGCCACGGCCAGGGCGATCAGGCCGGCGAGCACGACGGTGGCGGTGCGGTCGCCGCCGCCGGACGGCTCGGGAGCCGACGGCGCCCCGGCGTCGGAGCCGTCGGTCGGCTCGGCGGTGGGCCCGGTGGCATCGGCCGGAGCGGCGTCGACGAAGCCGCGGACGGTGGTGGCGGGCACGGCGAACCCCGCCCCCTCCTCCTGGGTGTCGCGTGCGGTGGCCACCCCGACGACCAGGCCCTCGGCATCGAGCAGGGGGCCCCCGGAGTTCCCCGGGTTCAATGCGGCGTCGGTGCGGATGAAACCGCCGACGTCGGGGGCGCTGACGATGCCGCGGGTGGCGATCAGGTCGGTGCTGCCGCCGGGGTAGCCCAGCACGGTGATCTCGCTGCCGATCTCGGGGAGCGCGCCGGCCAGCTCGAGCGACGGGTGATCGCCCGTCTCGCAGGCCAGCGTGGCCAGGTCGAGCGCGGTGTCCGACGACGCGACGTCACAGCCGACGGTGCCGCCGTCGTCGAAGGTCACCTGCACCTGGCTCGCCCCCTCGATCACGTGCGCGTTCGTGACCAGCAGGTCGCCGGCGATCACGAAGGCCGTGCCCGTCGCCACATCCGTCTGCACCCGCGCCGTCGAAGCCACCCCGTCCGAAACCTCGTTGGTCGTCGCCGCCACGGAGACTAGACCGAGAACGAGCACCGGCAGGACGGCGGCGAATGGCCTCGTCCCTCGACCCGGGCTGCGACCACCAATCACGCCGATGGGTGTCGACCGGGTGGCCGCGCTATCGCGCGGTGCTCGACCGCGGCCTGACGTGGGATCAGGCCACCGACTCTTCGGGCTTCCCGTCACCAGCGGCGTCGTCATCCTGCGAGGACGCGGCCCCGCCATCAGGTGCCTGCTCAACCGGGCCGTCGGGCGAGTCGTCCGCGCTGGCGTCATCGTCGCCCTCCTCCTCGGCGGTGTCCTCGGCGGCGGTGTCCTCGGCGGCATCGTGCGCTTCCGCCGTGTCGGTGCCCACGGGATCGTCGTCGATGGTGTCGCCGAGCACGATGGCGTCGTCGTCCGGTGCGTCGTCGGTGGCCGCGCCGTCATCGTCGAGGGTCAACTCCATCTTGTCCTCGGTGGTCGCCGCGGCGTCGCCGAGGGAGATCTCGGGCTCCGCCTGGTAGAGGCCGATGTCGCCGATCGGGAAGATCGACTCGTTCTCGGCCACCCAGCGGGCCGCCACCGCGTTGAGCGGCGAGCGGACGTTGTACTCGCGGAACTGGAGCATCTCGCCCACCTTCACCACGATGTCGGCGAGGGTCTGCGAGGGCGTCCAGTAGTCGCCGATGCAGATCTCGTCGCCGGCGTTCGGGCCGAAGTTCGGGTGGAACACCGGTGTCTGCGCAGTGGAGTAGGGCTTCTCGCGCGGGTAGGCGGCCGGCAACGAGATCACGATCGTGTGGGTGTCGGCGGTGACGGGTTGGCCGGTGGTGGGATCGGTGCGCACACCCAGCAGGTGGTAGGTGACGCGGTACTGCTCGGGCGGGTCCCATCCCAGGGGCTCGACGGTGATGTAGGGGTGACCGGCGAACTCGGTGCGCATCATCTCGGCGTCGGCCAGGAGCCGTCGGGCGCGGGGGTGCACGTGGACGTCCTTTCTCAGAGGGTGTTGCCGCAGCCGCCGCAGAAGCGGTCGTCCGCCGTGACGGGTTGGCCGCACATGTCGCAGAACCGCCGCGCGGATGCGGCGACAGGGGGCAGGGGATCGGCGCTCACGACCACGGGGGACGCGGCGGTGCCGGTGGCGCCGGCGACGCGAGGGGTGGCCGGTGGCGGGGGTGGGGCGGTGCCGGTCTGGCCGGCTGCCCAGGCGGGGCAACCGAAGGTGCCGCAGCCACCGTTCTCGGTCCAGCACTCGGCGTGGTAGCGGGCCGAGCAGTGCGCGCACTCCTCGACCGCCTCATCGCCCTTGATGGGCCAGAGGCAGTACGGGCACTTCAGATCACCGGCCATGCCACCGCTCCGCCTGCATTCGTGCTCGCTCCAGTCGCAAGCGTCGGATGGTACCAGTGGCGACGACGGCGTCGCTCGGGCCCACATGGGCGCTGGTGGGGGGCATCGGCGCCCGCGATGGAAGAGGTGGGCGAGGATGCGATTGGAGGCCCGTCACGTGAGCGCCGACTCGTCGATGAGCGGGCGACCGAAGGCCCGGTTCGCGGGCGGGGTGAGCACGAGGACGACGATCAGCACCGGCAGGACCGCGCCCCCGAGCGAGTTCGACGAGCCGGAGTCCGACGCCAACGCCACCGCCAGTCCGATCTCGGCCAGGGAGACCACCACGGCCACGACCTGTGACCACCGTGCGGTCATCGACAACCCGATGGCCGTGGCCACCAGCAGGACGGCCAGGCCCGCGACCGCGAGCCCCATCGTGTGCAGGTCGTCGCCGGCGCCCTTGTCGCCGAAGGAGTCGCCGAAGTCGTTGGCCAGGTCGCCGGCCGACAGCAGCACCAGCGCGACGAACGCGTTGACGGTGGCCTGCACCGCCACCAACAAGGCGGCGACCGCCACGCTGCCGGGCGCGCCGGTGCGCAGGCGCCGGCGGGCTGCGCCCGGTGCGGTGATGGACTGCTGTCCCAGCGCGGCGGGCGAGACCCCGACCGCGGCCGACGACCCGGCGGGGGGCACCGCGACCGGCCCGGGCGGCGGCGCGGCGAACACCGACGTGTCGGGTGGACGGAGGGGCTCGGTGGGCGTCGGGACCGTCGCCGGGTCGACGGGCTGGGCAGGGGCGGCAGGGGCGCCGTGGACCGGATGGTCGGCCACGGTCGGGGGTCCATCGGCCACGGCGTGGGGCGTCGTGGGCGGAAGGGGCGCCGCGGCGGCGGTGGCGGCGGGCGACGCGGCGGGCGGGACCAGCGGCGCGGCCGGTGCCGTGAACGCCGGCGACGGGTCGGGTGGGGGCGACCGGTCGGGACCGGGAGGCGGGGAGAGCGGGGGCGACGGGTCGGTCCCGGGAGCCGCCGTGGGTGCGGCCGGCGCTGCGAGATCAGGTGGCGGGGCGGGTGCGGGGGGCGGTGCGACGGGTGCACCTGACGAGACGGGTGCACCTGACGAGGTGACCGGCGATGCCGCCGCCGCTGGTGGGGCCGTGGCCGTCGCCGCCTCGGCGGCCGCGCCGCCAGCCGCCGCCCCGCCGATGCTGGGCGGCGGGAAGGTGGCGGTGCCGATGGGGTCGCCCGCCACCCGGTTGGCGTCGCTCACCGACGCCTGCCACCGGCCCTGGGCCCAATAGCGCAGCTCGTGGCGGCCGGTGGGGTCGGGGTACCAGCCCGTGGGGACCTGCTGGTTCTCGGACATCTGCCTCCCACCGCGGTCCCGGCCCGTCGAGCGCGTGAGCGTAGACGACCCCGACGCGGGCCCCGTCGCCGTGTGCTTATCTGGCGGTCGGTCCAGGTGCAGAATGGTGGAAATGGCGACACGTGGCTGACGACGACCTCGGGATACGCCTGCGGGACCCGGACGAGCCCTCGCCGCCTACGGCGACCGCACCCGCCGAGCCGCCTCCTGCACCGCCGACCCCACCCCCACCTCCTACGCCGGGAGGAAGCGGCGGCGGCGAGCCGCGCCAGCCTCGTCGGAGGTGGCGCTGGGCGCTCCTCGCCGTCGCAATTGTCGTCGTGCTCGCGCTGGCTGGCGGCGGCATCTACGCCGTGGCGAACCGGGGGCCCGGCGACGGCTCCGGTGACCGCACGACCGAGCCGACGCGTGAGGATCGAGAGTCGTTCTGGGAATCCGAGGACCCCTGGGCAGGGCCCTCCCCTTCAGGCCTGGACCTGGACCGAGCCCGCCGCCTCCTCGAGGAAGCGACATTCTGTGACGACTACGACCCGGCGGCGCCTCCCGAACCCGGTTCGCACGAGGTGGTCATCGAGGCGACTCGGGTTCAGGACGGCTGCATCACGACTGAGTTCATCGTCGTCCGTCGAGCCGATCTACAGGAACGGCTGGACGAACTCAGGCGAGACGACACGGTCGTTGCCGCCGACATCGTGAGCAGTGCGGCGCCTACGGCGTCAAGCTCGGATCCGAGGCGCGGAACGCAATGGGGGCTCGATCGTCTGGATGCTGATGACATCAGTTCACGGTGGGGCAGTCACACGTCGGTGGTCGCGGTGATCGACACCGGAGTGGACACGGATCAACGGGACCTGACCGATGCGGCGGTCGAACGGTCCAGGGACGGACACGGGCACGGCACCCATGTCGCAGGGATAGTCGCGGCCGATGCCGACAACGGAGAGTTCGGTGCAGGACTGGCACCGAGCGCCCGCATCCTTCCCATCCAGGCCATCGGAACCGGAGCACTCAGCGTCGCGGACGCGATCAACAAGGCGTCCAACGCCAACGCTGACGTGGTCAACCTGTCGTTGGCGCTCACGGCTGACGACCATCTCATCGCCACGACACCGGACCAGAACACTGAGGTGGCCGTAAGGGCCGCGATCAGCCGCGGGGTTGTGATCGTTGCCGCCGCCGGCAACTGCGGTAGCAGCAACGCACAAGATCTGCGGAACAACAAGTGCCGATCACGAAATCAGCTCGTGTACCCAGCCGCTTTTCCCGGTGTCATCTCGGTCGCCGCGATCGACTCGCACGACCGCCATGCGACGTTCTCGTGCGCCCGACCCGACGTGGATGTGGCGGCGCCGGGCACCGGTATCTACTCGACGCTGCCCGGTCAGCAGTTCGGCGCCTTCGACGGCACCTCCCAAGCGGCGCCGTTCGTCGCGGCGACCGCTGCCTACCTGAAGTCGATCGCCCCCGATGCCAACGCCTTCCTGATCCGCTCCATCTTGCAGACCACGGCAGAGAAGTTGGACGACCGCGAGGTGTCCGACGAGTTCGGGTTCGGTTTGGTCGACCCGGGCGCGGCCATCGACCGAATCTCCCAGGCTCGCCCCGCCCCCACTCCTCCGCAGCGCCTGCCCGGTACCAGCACGGCCCTGATCATGGATGTGTCCACATCGATGGAGGACTCGACCACCGACGGCCGCGTGAAGCTGAGCGCGGCCCAGTCGGCTGCCGACGACGTGATCGAGACGATCCGGAGCGAGTCGAGCCTGCAGGGGGCCGGCTCCCAGGAGGCCTCGGTCATCGCGTTCTCGACCGATGCCGAGGTGTACCACTCGTCGAGCACGGACCTCGACTCGGTGCAGGAGGTGGTGGACACGTTGACCACCGAGGCCGACACGAACATCGGCGCGGGGCTGCAGGTCGCGTTCGAGGAGCTCGAGGGCCGTCGCCCCACCGACGAGCGCCTCGCGATCCTGCTGTCCGACGGCGAGACGAACACCGGGTTGACATCGGACGAGATCCTGAGCCAGATCGTGCCGAGCTACGCCGATGCGGGGATCAAGATCTTCACGATCGGGTTCGGTGTCCCGGGCTCGTACGACGAGGATCTGTTGCGCCGCATCGCCGAGGGCACGGGGGGCACCTACGGGTACGCAGAGAGCACCCAGTCGCTCCAGGAGGCGTTCATCCGGACCCGGCACGAGGCGACCGGCGACATCGTGACCGAGACCGAGGGCACCGCCGCCGAGGGCCAGACCGTGGACGCGGCGAGCTTCGACATCACTGGCGAGGAGGGCCTGGTCAACATCAGCCTCGCGGCCCAAACGGCCGGGCTCGACCTGGTGCTCGTGGATCCCCTCGGGCGCCCGTACGACGCCTCGCAGCGCAACGTGCAGATCACCGATGCCGAGGGCCTGTCCACCGCGTTCATCACGTCGCCGCTGCCCGGCGAGTGGCACCTCGAGGTCCGGGGGAACGCGTCAGCCGCCGCCGACACCTCCTTCTACGCCATCGTCTCGGTGCGCGACCGCACCGAGGAGCAGGCGTCGGTGCCGGTGACGAAGAACGAGCGCGCCGCCGCGGCGGTCTACGTCGCGGTGTCGGCCGCGGTGGGCCTGGTGCTGGTGCTGTGGGCCTGGCGCGCGGTGGCGGTCGCCGGCGGCCCGCCGCGGCGATCCCGGCGACAGGGGCGACAGGGGCGACAGGGGCGACAGGGGCGACAGGGGCGACAGGATGGCTGACCAGATCCCGGTCCAACCGTCTGCTCCCGACGAGCACCTCGGTCCCGACGAGCACGTCGGGCCCACCCAGCCTCCGGGCCCCGCCCCGTCACCCCCGGAAGCAGGCCCCGACGACCGCGGCCCGCTGGTGGTCGAGCTCGACGAGGTCGCCGACGACCCGGGACCATCGACCGGTGCCGCACCGCTGCCCGTGGACGTCGACGCGGTCTCCGGCCCAGGGCCGACCCCACCGACCGACCCGTCGATCCTGCGGGTCGACGTCGGCGCCCTCACCGACACCCCACCGCCGCCGCTCCCGCCTCCGTCACCTGTGGCTCCCGTCCCACCGCCACCGCAGCCCGCTCCGCGCCGGTCCACCGGTCCGGCGTTGGACCGCGAGCTCGTCACGGCGGGGTGGCTGCGACCGTTCCTCCACAGCTGGCTGGTGGTCGGGCTGGTGGCCGTGGCCAGCCTGGTCACGGGTGGCGTCCTCGCCTACGTCGCCGCGGGCAACCTCGATGCGGTGCGCCCCGGTGTGCCGGCGGGCGGCTACCTCTTCTACGCCGCGTTCGGCGGCGACGTGTCGGTGGTGGTCGAGCACCCAGAGGCCGTGGTGGGCTTCAGCATCGAGGCGTTCCTGATCACCTGGGTGCTCGTCCCGACGGCGCTGTACGTGCTGCTGGTGGCCCGCACCTGGCGGCGGGTCGGGGCGTTCACCCCCGCCGCCTGGGCCTACGTGGTCAAGCTGGCCGCGTGCACCGGTGTGGCGCTGGCGGCGATGGGCCTGTTCGCCAACCGCGAGATCCTCCGCGGTACCGAGCGGATCGTGTCCACGGCCAGCGTCGGCTCGACGATCGTGCGCGGGATGCTCCTCGTGGTCGCGGCGGCGGCGGTCGTCGCCCTGGCCTGTGGGGTGGCCCGACGGGTGGCGTCGGGGCCCACCCCAGCGGCCGCGCCCGGCGGGCTGCGCACGTTCACCACGGCGGCCGGGTCGGGGTTGGCCGCAGGGGTCCTCGCCCTGGTCGTGTTCGGTGCGATCGGGACGGCGGCGGCCGTGTCGGCCGCCCCCGACCTCCGCGGCCGCCTGCCCCTCGGCGTGCTGGCTCCACAACTGGCGGGCAACTTCGCCGGGCTCACCGCACCCGTCGGCGCCGGCGGCTCCACCGAGATCGGCGCGAAGCGGGCGGTGGGTGTGGGCGTCGACGGCGCCCGTTCGGTCGAGATCGACCGGGTCGAGACCACCCTGGGCGACGATCACGCCCTCAGCGACGGCGGCTCGCCGCTGCTGTTCCCGCTGGGGCTCCTGGTGCTCCCGGTGCTCGTGGTCGTCGGAACGCTGCGCGCCCTGCGCGCGACCCGCTCGCCCACCATCGGTGGGAGGGCCGTGGTCGTCGTCGCGGTGGTCGCCGGGGTGGTGGCGGTCGTCGCGGGCGCGGCCCAACTGGCGTCCCTCCGCGCCTCGGGCATCCTCGCCGACCCCGAGACCGGTGTCGCCGTGCTCGGTTCGGCCGACATGACCACCGAGGTCGGACGGGCCGCCTGGCTGGCCCTGCTCTGGTCGGCGGGCGCCGCGGGCCTCACCGCGGTCCTGTGGACCAGCCGCAACCCCGTCGTCGCCTCCGTCGCCAGGCCTGCGCCGGCCCCGGCGCCACCCACCGCGGTGGGCCAGCCGTTCTGAGCACGGTGCAGTTGGCGTTCGGGTGCCCCCGGCGCTCGGGGCGCGCCGGCCCGCGAGGTGCGATCCGTTAGCGTGCGACGGTGCCTGATGCGCCCCCGGGCTGGTATGACGACCCCTACGGCGGCGACATCCAGCGCTACTGGGACGGGCACGCCTGGGCGCTCGACGGCGGGCCGGACACCGAGCGTCCCGACGCTCAGGCGGGCGCTGCGGACCACACCGGCGCCGGCGGGACCACGAGCGACGGGCCGATCCAGATCAGCCTCGAGGATCTCGACCCCGACCCGGTTCCCGCGGGGACGCCGCTGGTCGCCGGTCCGAGCCTGACGGTCACCCTGGGGCCCGACACCGACGAGACCCCCGCCGTCTCCTCCTCCGGTGGCATCGCCGCCCCCGGCGACACCGCGACGGTCGTCGGGGCCACCACCGCGGTCCCTGGAGCGGCCACCCCGCCCACGGCGGCCGCAGCGGGGGCGCCCCCGGCGACGGCGCCGCCGATCCCGCCGCCGTCCGCCGAGGCGTCATCGACCCCCGACGACGGCACCACCCGGCGCCGGCCGTGGGTGGTCGCACTCGTCGTCGTGTTGGCTGTCGCGCTGCTCGGGGTGGGGTTCGCGGCGGCGATGGCCCTCAGTGGTGACGACGAGCCCGCGCCGACCACCACCACCCGGCCCCACCGGGGCGGTGGCTCGCCGCCGACCACCGCGGCGTCGCCGCCGGTCACGTCGCCGCCGGCCACCTCGCCGCCCGCGACGCAGCCGCCCGCCACGCAGCCGCAGGCCACCCAGGCGCCGTCGTCGGGCTTCGAGATCGGCGACTCGTTCTCGGAGCAGTGCGTGATCGCCTGGCCCTCGGCGCCGATTCGCGACGCCTCGAGCATCCAGATGCAGATGTCGTGTCCCGGGGTGCCGTCCGAGTTCTTCCTCGTCCAGGTCGTGTACCCAGACCCCGACCTCGAGGTCACCCCGTCCACGGGCGCGATGCAGGTGACCGGTGAGGTCGCCGACATCGCCCAGTCCCAACTCGGCTACCAGGTGCTCGTCGTGATCGCCGACCAGATCGACTTCTAGAACAGGTCGCGGCGGCCTCCCGGGGACGAAAGGCCCTTTCCCCGGGGCGCTCACCTCGCGAAGATCCGTTGGTGCGGGCGATCGTGTTGATCAAGCAGGTCCCCGACCTCCGCACCGTGCCGGTCGGGATGACCCCCGAAGGGACCATCGCCCGTGAGAAGGCGCCGGCCATCACCAACCCGGCCGACCTGCACGCGCTCGAAGCGGCCCTCCGACTCGCCGACGAGGTGATCGCGGTCAGCATGGGCCCGGCCCGCGCCGTCGAGGTGCTGCGCGACGCGATCGCGCGGGGCGCCGACGGCGCGGTGTTGCTCTGCGACCGCGCCTTCGCCGGCTCGGACACGTGGGCCACGGCCAACGCGCTGGCCGCCGCGGTGACCCACCTGGGGGGTGCCGACCTGGTGCTGGGCGGGCTCACCGCGATCGACGGGGAGACCGGGCAGGTGGGGACCGAGGTGGCGGAGTGCCTGGGTCTGGCCCAGGCGACCGCGTGTGAGGCGCTCGAGACCGTGGGCGACCGCCTGATCGCCCGCCGCATCGTCGAAGGCGGCTACGAGCGGCTCTCGCTGCCGCTCCCGGCGCTCGTCACCGTGGCCGAGACCGGCTTCGTCCCCCGCTATCCCACGTTGCCGGGCCGCCGTCGGGCCGCTCGGGCCGAGATCGCCACCCTCACCGCCGCCGACCTCGGGTTGCGGGCGGACCAGGTGGGCCTCGACGCGTCGCCCACCAAGGTCGCGCACATGGCACCGGCGCTGTTGCCGGACACCGCGTGCCGGATGGTCGGAGCGGGGTTCGGCCTCGACGACCTGGCCGCCGAACTGGTCGCCCTCGGCGCGCTGGGCGCGCCGACCACGGCGCCCCGAGACGGTCGCCGCGAGGTGGTTCCGGTGCCGGCGGCCCGGGCGCCCCGGCCGGGCGACGCCGCGGTATGGGTGTCGTGCGAGCTCGGCGACGGCGGGCTGGCGCCCGTCTCGGCCGAGTTGTTGTCGTGGGCGTCCGAGCACGCCGCCGAGCTCGGTGGGGGCGTGGCGGCCGTCGTGGCCGCGGCCGACCCGGCTGCGGCGGCGGAGGAGGCCTCTCGCTACGGCGCCGACGTGATCTTGCACGCCGCCGCGTCCGAGCTCACGCCCTATCGCTGCCTGCCCCACACCCGGGTCCTCGCCGACGCCATCGAGGCGCACCGCCCGACCGTGGTGCTCTTCGGTGCCACCACGACCGGTCGTGAACTGGCGCCCCGGGTGGCGGCCCGCCTCGGGCTCGGTCTCGCTGCGGACTGCACCGACCTCGCGGTGGGCCCCTTCGAGCGCCGCCACGTTCGGGTCGACGGCCTGCTGCACCAGATCCGTCCGGCGATGGGCGGTGGGGTGCTGGCGACCTGTGTATCGCCCGAGGCGCGTCCGCAGATGGCCACCGTGCGTCCCGGGGTCTTCCCCGCGGTGGCCCGACCCGTGCGCTCGCGCCAGGTCGAGCTGAGCTGCCGGATGTCGGCCGCCGACCTGGCCACCCAGGTGCTGGATCGCGAGGTGGGGGAGAGCGACGTGCACCTGGCCGACGCCGACGTGGTGGTGGCCGGTGGTGCCGGCTGCGATGCGGCGTCGTGGCACCTCGTCGAGGCATTGGCCGAGGCCATCGGAGGCGCGGTCGCGGCCACCCGTGGCGCGGTCGAGGCCGGGCTCGCGCCGCGGGGCATCCAGGTCGGCCAGACCGGCCAGACCGTGCAGCCGCGTCTCTACGTGGCCTGTGGCGTGTCGGGCGCGCTGCAGCACGTGGTGGGCATGCACCGGGCCCGCACGATCGTCGCGGTCAACCGCGATCCCGACGCGTACGTGTTCCGGATCGCCCACTTCGGTGTGGTGGGCGACGTGGGCGACGTGCTGCCGGCGCTGACCGCCGCCATCGGGAGGGCGGTCGGCGCCTGAGGCGGGGGCTACGCTCCCGCCTCAGTGATGAGCCAGGGGGCGCCCGCACCGCAGCCGCGCGACGGCGTCGACACCGTGCTGGCCCCGGGGGCCAGCGGCGTGCTGCCCAGCCAGCACCTCGAACGGGCCGTCGCCGCGGGATGGGTGGGCGCGACCTACGAGAAGATCCCCACCGAGGCCATCCAGCCCGCCAGCCTCGACCTGCGCCTGGGTGAGCGCGCCTACCGGGTGCGGTGCAGCTTCCTGCCCGACGACGACACCGTCGAGAACAAGATGGCCGATCTCGTGGTGGACGAGCTCGACCTGCGCGACGAGGGGGCGGTGCTCGAGACCAACCGCCCGTACCTGATCCCCCTCATCGAGGAGTTGGCGCTGCCTGCCGGGGTGCGGGCTCGGACCAACCCGAAGAGCTCGACCGGTCGCCTCGACGTGTTCACCCGGGTGATCACCGACCACAGCTACCGCTTCGACGAGATCGACGACGGCTACCACGGCCGGCTGTGGCTGGAGGTCGTCCCGCTGTCGTTCACGGTGCGGGTGCGGCATCGCCTGGCCCTCAACCAGCTCCGCCTGGTCAGCGGTCGGGCCGCCCTCACCGACGACGACCTGCACGAGCGCCACGCCCGCGAGCCCTTCCTCTTCCGCGGTGACCAGCCGGTGCCCGACGCCGAGTTGGCCACGGCCGACGGCCTGTTCCTCAGCCTCGACCTCCAGGGCGACCCGTCGGGTCGGGTGGGCTACCGGGCCAAGGGGAACGCCCCCTTGCTCGACATGAGCAGCATCGGCACCCACCCACCGGCGGACTACTGGGAGCCGGTGCCCCGCGAGGGCGGCGACCGCATCATCTTGGATCCCGAGCGCTTCTACCTGCTGCTGTCCGACGAGAGCGTGCGGGTGCCCCCCGACCTGGCCGCCGAGATGACCGCCTACGACCCCACCAGCGGTGAGCTGCGGACCCACTACGCGGGGTTCTTCGACCCCGGGTTCGGCTACGACCGCGACGGTGCGATGAGCGGCTCCCGTGCCGCGCTCGAGGTGCGGGCCCACGACGTGCCCTTCCTGATCGAGCACCGACAGCCCGTGTGCAAGCTCACGTTCGAGCGCATGATCGAGCCGCCGGCCAAGCTCTACGGCGCCGACATCGGCTCGAACTACCAGGGTCAGGTCGAGACGCTGGGCAAGCACTTCCGCCGTGGGTGAGCGGGAGCCCTCGGCGAGCACCGACCTCCGGTCCGACCCGCAGGAGCGGTCGGCGGAGGCGGCGGACGGGCGGGAGGTGCCCGAGGTGCCCGCGTACGGGCCTCGCGGCGTCGCTGTCGCCGCGCTGGTCGGGCTGGTCGTGGCCCGCGGCGCGCTGCACGCCTGGCAGGGCGCCCATCTGGTCCTCGACGACTGGAGCATCGTCTACCACGGCCAGCAGGACTTCTGGAAGGCGCTCAGCCCGGAGTTCCGCACGAGCCGTCCCGGCGCCTGGCTGGCGCTGACGGTCGTCTACGGCGTGGTCGGCGCGCACCCCCTGGTGCTGCTCGCGATCGTGACCGCGCTCAACGCCGTGGCGGCGGTGCTGGTCTACCTCGTCGCCGCCCGGTACCTCCCCACCGGGTGGGCGGCCGCGGTGCCGGCGGTGTGGGTGCTGATGGCGAGCCACGCGTCGTTGACGGTCTGGGCCGCCACCATCCCCACACTGGTGGCGCTGTGCTTCCTCGCCGGTGGCACCCTCGCGCTCCAGCGCCATCACTGGATCGTGGCCACGGTCTGCCTCTGCGCCGGCGCGCTCAGCTACGAACTGGTGCTCCCCGCCGCCGGCGTGGCTGCCCTCGTCGTCGGCGACCACCGTCGTGTGGGCTGGTCGCGCCGAGCGGTGATGGTGGTGGCGCTGGGGCTGGTCGGAGCGTGGACCGCCACCCACTCGATCTATCCCGTCTCGCCTGAGGTGCCGTCCCTCTCCGACTTCTGGGACTCGCTGGTCGGTCGGGGAGTGCTCGGCGTGGCCGACCCGGCCGACTGGCTGCGCCTCACGCTCGAATGGCTCACGTTGAGCGGCGCCGTGGTCGCGCTCGTGCTCTTCGTCCGGGGCGACCGTGCGCCCGACCGGGGACCGTGGCTCGTGGTGGTGGGGGCGGCACTGGTGGTGCTCGGGGCCACGGGATGGGTGAACCTCCCCGGGCTCACCCTGCCGCTGGCCCAGAGCGATCGGGTCAACGCGGTGTCCGCCCTCGGCGCCGCCGCCATCTGGGTGGGTGTGGCCCGGGCCCTCTGGGTGCGCCGCCTGCGAGCCGTCACCATCGCGGCCGCCGTCGTCCTCTGCGCCATCGCCGCAGTCGGCCAGGTGGCGGCCATGGCCTCGTGGAGCGCCGCCGGCAGCGACGTCGCGGCACTGTTCCGCTACCTCGACGACACCTTCCCGTACGCCCAGTCGCGAGATTTCGTGGTGGGGCTCAACCGCATCCCCATCACCCACGACGGCGTGTTCGCCGTGGGGGGCGAGGGCTTCGTCGACCCGGCAGCACGGGTGAGCCTGGGCGACGGCGCGGGCTCGGTGGTGGCCGCGGGTGGTCCCCAGGAGTTCGTGGGCACGGGTGTGGGCACCCTGGTGGACTGGACCGACGTGCTGGGCGGCGACCCGTTCCCGGTCGAGCTGCTCTATCCCGAGCAGCCCGTCGGTGAGGCCACCGCCGTGGGCGACGGCCAGACGATCGTGTTCGCGGGGTGGGCCTACGACCCGTCCGCGCCCACCGACCCGATCCAGGTGCAGCTGCGGGCCAACAGCCAGACCGTGACCGTCACCGCGGACCAGCCCAGCCCGCAACTGGCCGACTCGCACCCGGAGGCGGGCACCCAGCACGGCTTCGTGGCCAGGGTCGACGTCGAGAACGGGTTGCAGATCGCCTGCGTGGTCGCCATCAACGTCGGCACCGGCGGCGACGTCCCTCTGCCGACTCGAGGCGGCGCCGGCCCCGACACCACCTACTGCACCGGCGTCCCCGACTGATCACACGTGACATTGGCAGCTCCTTCGTCGCTGCGGCTTCGCCATCCGGTTCATCCGCGTCGCTGCTCCGCTCCGCTGCGCAACGTCACCTCACGCCTGACATTGGCAGCTCCTTCGTCGCTGCGGCTTCGCCATCCGGTTCATCCGCGTCGCTGCTCCGCTCCGCTGCGCAACGTCACCTCACGCCTGACATTGGCAGCTCCTTCGTCGCTGCGGCTTCGCCATCCGGTTCGTCTGCGCCGCTCAGCGCACGCCCCAGGCATACGTCTGCTTCTCGAGGTGGAGGTAGGGGAAGGCGTCGGCGGAGCGCACCCCGGGCAGGGTGCGCACCTCGTCGTTCAGCAGGGCCAGCAACTCGTCGGTGCCCTCGCACACCGTCTCGACCAGCACGTCGTAGCCGCCCGAGGTGACCACCACGTAGTCGATCTGGTCGATGGCGGCGAGGGCACGAGCGAGCGCCCGCAGGTCGCCGTCGGCCCGGATGCCGATCATCGCCTCGAGGTTGAACCCCAGGGCCAGCGGGTCGGTCACCGCCACCACCTGCATCACCCCCCGCTCGATGAGACGCTGCACTCGCTGGCGGGCCGCGGCCTGCGACAGGCCCACCGCCGGCCCGAGGCGGGCGTACGGCAGGCGGCCGTCGATCTGCAACTCGGTGATGATCGCCTTGTCGATGTCGTCCAACGCGATGGGTTCGCTCGTCATGTTCACCGGTTCCTTGGCGCAGCCACTGTCGAGCCAGGATGGCAGAACGCCGTCAGATGTGGGCGCGGTGGTCATGAGCGCCACGCAAAGTGAGTTCACGACGACATTGGGTGAGATGTCTCATTGACAACGATCCGAGCACATGCGCACGCTCAGCGGGTAGCCCGCCACCGAGGGTGTGATGCAGTGCCCGAGATCCTGGAACCAGTCCCAGGCGGAGGAACGGCGACGTCCACGCGCGCCCCGACGGTGACGACTGGCGACGCGACCGACGACGACGTCCGGCTCAGCAACGAGGATCTTCGCGAGCGGGTGGCCGACCTCGCCCGGCGGGCATCGCACGACGAGCTCACCGGGCTCGCCAATCGCTCGCTGCTGTTCGACCGGCTCGAGCACGCCCTCGAGCGGTCGCGTCGGTCGGTCAGCGAGTGCGTGCTCCTGTTCATCGACATCGACCACTTCAAGGTGGTCAACGACTCGTTGGGCCACGCCGCCGGTGACGAGCTGCTGCGAGCGGTGGCCGACCGCCTGCGTTCGTGCTGTCGCGAGGCCGACACGCTGGGGCGGCTCGGGGGTGACGAGTTCCTGGTGATCTGCGAGGACACCGACGTGGCCCACGCGGAGACGGTGGCGGATCGCATCGCCGCCGAGCTGCGCGAGCCCATCACGCTCGGGACGCGCCGGCTCGTGGTGTCGGTGAGCATCGGCATCGCCGGGTCGGGCCTGCGCGACCACGACCCTGGCCGCCTGTTCCGCGACGCCGACACGGCGCTCTACCTGGCCAAGGATCTCGGACGGGGCCGCCATGCAGTGTTCACGGAGGCCACGCACCGCCAGGCGGTTCGGCGCCTCGAGCTCGAAGCACGGCTGCGCGAGGCGCTGGCCGCCGACGTCATCAGCGTGCGCTACCAGCCCCAGGTCGAGCTCCTCACCGGTCGGGTCGTCGGCGCCGAGGCGTTGCTGCACTGGGAGGCGCCCGACGGGACCGTCATCGAACGCGACGAGTTCCTGCCGGTGGCCGAGGAGACCGGCCTGATCACCGAGCTCGGCCGGCGCGCCCTCGAGGACGCCTGCCGGTGCCTCGCCGGCTGGCGGTCCACGCTGCGCGCTGCGCCGCGGTCGGTGACCGTCCACGTGTCGGCCCATCAGCTGATCGAGGCCACCTTCGCCGACGAGGTGCGGGACTGTCTCCGACGGAACGGGCTCGAGCCCCGGCGCCTGTGCCTCGAGCTCGCCGAGGACACCCTCCGGGCTGGTGGTGATGCGGCACGGCAGACGCTCGACCGCCTCCAGGGACTCGGCGTCTACCTCAGCATCGACGACTTCGGCACCGGGTACTCCTCCCTGGCGCGCCTCCGCGACCTGCCCTTCGAGGTGCTCAAGATCGACCGGGGATTCGTCTCGGGGCTCGGCGGCGAGTCGGCCGACCTCGCCGTCATCTCGTCCATCATGAGCCTGGCCCACGCCATGGGGCTCCACGTCATCGCGGAGGGCATCGAGCACCACCGTCAGGCCGCCGCCCTCGTCGAGCTGGGGTGCCTCGTGGCCGCGGGGCCGGCGCTGTCGCCTTGCCTGGCCCCCGAGGAGCTCGCCGGGCTGGTCGCGTCCCCGCCCGCCGGCCTTCGGGCCCTCGCCGGGCTCCGCGGCGGGACCCAGCACAACGGCCTGGGCCCCGGCGGGCGGCACTCCGTTCGGGTCGACGACCCGCCGGCGCGGGCCCGGCTCCGCTTCATCGACGAGTTCATGTACCAGCTCGGGGCGCCCGGGACCTCGAGATGACGGGGGCCACGGGATGACGGCGACCCACGGGATGACGGCGACCCACGGGATGCTGGGGGCCTCGGGATGACCTGGGCCCTCGGAGTGGCCAGTCTGGCCCTGGGCGTCGCCTACACGGGCCTCGGTGTGCTCACCGTGGACGAGCTCCGACGCGACACCCGCACCAGGGGGTTCTCGCAGTTCGGGGCCGCGTTCGCGCTGATGGCGTTCACCTGTGGCCCCCACCACCTGTTCGACGGCTACCACGTGCTGACCGGGGAGTACCCGGCCAGTCCCCTCGTGGCCGCGGCGGTCCTCGTGGGCCTCCCTGCGGGCTGGACCGTGGTGTCGTTGCGCATCGAGGTGCTCTTCGGCGGTAGGGGCGAGCGCTTCATCGCCGGCACACCCGGCTGGTTGGTGGCCTGCCCGCTGCTGTTCGCGGGTGTCGCCGGCGCGCTGATCGCGCTGAGTGCGGCAGGGCCGGGCGTCGCCGACCACCCCGTCAGCATCCTGTCGTTCGCATCGCTGGCGCTCGTCGTCTGCTACGTGATGGTGGGGTGGTTCCTGCTGCGCACCCAGGTGCGGCGCCATCGCGAGCTGGGGCTCTGGTCGCTGTCGGGCCTGGCGCTCGGTGCGGTCTTCCCCACCTGCGCGTTGATGCACCTGACCTTCTCCTTGGAGAACGCCGGCGACGTGCACATGGCGGCCCTGGACGCCCTGGGGGTGCCGGCGGCGATCTACTTCCTCAGCGTCGTCCACCGCATCTACCGCCAGTCGCTGGTGGACTGGAACCGGCGGCCGCTGGTGGGTGTCGCCGGTGAGCCGGCTCGACCGTCCCCCTGGAGCTGATCCCGGCGGGCACGTCTCTGTCGCACCGGGCTACAGTGGCGACCGAATCGGTTGTCAGACCTGCGATCGACAAGCGAATCACTCGTCATAGCGGATCAGTCGCAGCACTCGGAGGGGACATGCCCGACCTGAACTTCATCGGTGGCGAGTGGGTGGCCGCCCGCAGCGCCAAGACCGACGCCGTCGTCGATCCGGCGACGGGGGGCACCCTCGCCGAGGTGGCGTCGAGCGACGCCGACGACATCGACGCGGCGGTCCGGGCGGCCGCCGACGCGTTCGCGGGCGAGTGGGGGTCGTCCACCCCGGGCGAGCGCAGCAACGCGCTCTGGAAGCTGGCCGAGGTGCTCGACGACCACGCGGACGAGCTCGGCACCCTCGAGAGCCAGAACGTCGGCAAGCCCATCAACACCATGGCCGACGAGATGGGCCAGGCCGTCGACCACCTGCGGTTCTTCGCCGGAGCGGCCCGCACCCTCGAGGGGCGGGCGGCGGGCGAGTACATGGCCGGCTACACCTCGATGCTGCGGCGCGACCCCCTCGGGGTGGTCGGCTCGATCACGCCGTGGAACTACCCGCTGATGATGGCCATCTGGAAGATCGGGCCCGCGCTGGCCACCGGCAACACCGTGGTGCTCAAGCCCTCCGAGCTCACACCGTTGACCACGCTGCGCATGGCCGAGCTCATCGCCGAGCACGAGATCCTCCCGCCCGGTGTGCTGAACGTGGTCACCGGGCAGGGCGAGACCGCCGGCGCGGCGCTGGTCACCCACCCGCTGATGCGGCTGGTGTCACTGACCGGCAGCGTCCCCACCGGCAAGGCCATCGCCCGCGCGGCCGCCGACAGCCTGGCCCGGGTGCATCTCGAGCTGGGCGGCAAGGCGCCCGTGATCGTGTTCGACGACGCCGATCTCGACGCCGTCATCGAGGCGGTGAAGATCGGCGGGTACTACAACGCCGGCCAGGACTGCACCGCCGCCTGTCGCGTGGTGGCGGGCCCGGCGCTCTACGACGACCTGGTCGCCGGCCTGGCCGACGCGGTGGGCTCGTTGCCGGTGGGCGACCCCGCCGACGACTCGGTCGACCTCGGGCCGGTCGTGTCCGGCGCTCAGCGCGACCGCATGGCCGGCATCGTCGAGCGGGCCCGCGAGCAGGGTGCCGAGGTGGTCACCGGCGGCTCGCCCATGGCGGGCGACGGCTTCTTCTTCGAGCCCACGGTGGTCGCCGGCCCCGCCCAGGACGCCGAGATCGTGCAGAACGAGGTGTTCGGCCCCGTGGTCAGCGTGCAGCGCTTCGCCGACGAGGACGAGGCCATCGCCTGGGCCAACGGCGTCGACTACGGACTGGCCGCCAGTGTCTGGACCCGTGACGTGGGCCGGGCCATGCGGCTCTCGAAGGCCCTGCAGTTCGGCACCGTCTGGGTGAACGACCACATCCCGCTCACGCCCGAGATGCCCCACGGTGGGTTCAAGCAGTCCGGCTACGGCAAGGACATGTCCGTGTACTCGCTCGAGGCCTACACCGAGATCAAGCACGTGATGATCAGCCACAGCTGACCGTCACCCAGTGCCCCCCCGAGTCGAGACACAGGAGAAGGACATGAGTGAGCAGTTGATGGAACGGGCCCAGGCCATCATCGAGGTGGAGGGCGCGGCGATGCGGTCTCGCACCCCGAAGTCCGCGGCCCTCTACGAGCGGGCGGTCCGGTCGATGCCCCTGGGGGTGGCGTCGTCGTTCCAGGCCGCCGAGCCGTGGCCCATCTACCTCGAGCGCGGCGAGGGCAGTCACGTGTGGGACGTGGACGGTCACGAGTACGTCGACTACCACTCGGGCTTCGGGGTCAACGCCGTGGGCCACGCCCACCCGAAGATCATCGAGGCGGTCGACGCGGTGGTCCGTCGCGGCACCCACTTCGCCGTCACCACCGAGCTGACGGTGGCCTTCGCGGAGGAGCTGTGCCGCCGCTTCCGACTCGACCAGGTGCGGTTCTGCAACTCGGGCACCGAGGCCACCATGGATGCGATCCGCATCGCCCGGGCCTTCACGGGTCGCGACAAGGTGCTGAAGATCGAGGGCTCGTACCACGGGCACCACGACACCGTGATGTTCTCGGTCGTGCCCGACACCAACGAGATGGGTGACCGCGAGAACCCGTTGTCGACGCCGATGTCGCTCGGCATCCCGGCCGAGATGGCCGAGGACACATTGGTGGTGCCGTACAACGACGCCGCCTCCCTCGATCGGATGCTGGGCGAGCGGGGCAGCGAGATCGCCTGCCTCATCATGGAGCCGGTGATGATGAACATCGGCCTCGTGCTCCCCGACGAGGGCTACCTGGCCGAGGTCCGTCGCATCTGCACCGAACACGGCGTGGTGCTCATCTTCGACGAGGTCAAGTGCGGCGCCACCATCGCCGCCGGCGGCGCGACCGAGCTGTTCGGCGTACAGCCCGACCTGGCCTGCTTCGCCAAGGCCATCGGTGGCGGCACGCCGACCGCGGCCTTCGGGGGGCGGGCCGAGGTGATGGACATCATCGCCCACGGCGCCGCGCAGCAGGGCACCTTCAACGGCAACCCGCTGGTGGCCGCCGCCGGCCTGGCCGCGCTCACCGAGGTGCTCACCCCGGACGCCTACGAGCACATGGCCAAGCTGGGCGCCCGGCTGGCGGCCGGGTGCCGCGACGCCATCGCCACGCACGGCATCCCGGCCAACGTGGTCGACCTCGGCTGCAAGGGGTGCGTGTGCTACCGGTCCGAGCCCCTGCGCAACTTCCGCGACTTCCTCGAGACGAACGCCACGCTGTTCGCGGCGTCGTGGGCATGGGTGATCAACCGGGGCATCTTCATGACCCCGGGCGACGAGGAGCAGTGGACCATCTCGGCCCAGCACACCGAGGACGACATCGACCGCTACGTGGAGGTGTTCGGGGCGTTCTGCGCCGAACTGGCCCGGTAGCGCCCCCGACCGCTCTGCGTGGCGAAGTGGCCGCGCGACGCGACGACGGCGCGCATCGGCGCTAGGGTCGTCCCCAGTGAATCCCCAGCGCTCGCCCCTGGCGATGGCGTTGGTCGTCCTGATCGGTGGGCTGGTCGCCAGCGTGATCGCGGCTGCCGTGTGGCGCGGCGTGTTGCAGGAGCACGCCCGCAACGAGTTCTCGGTGGCGTCGCGCTCGGTCGAGCGTCGGGTGGAGGCACGCCTCGACGCGCTGGCCGGCGCCGGGCGGGTCACCCGCACCGGGGTGGTGGCCGCCGGAGGTGGACTCGACAACGAGGCCTTCGGCGAGATCGCGGCCGAGGCCGTGGCCGACCTCCCCCCCGGTGCGGTGGCCAGCGTGGCCTACGTGCAGCCGGTGTCCGGCGCCGAGGTGCTCGAGCTGCGGGACCACGTGCGCGAGACCGGCGTGGCGGACTTCAACGTCAACAGCCTCGCACCGGGTGACGACCACCTCGTCGCCACCTACGAGGCGCCCTCCACCGCGGTGGACGTGCTCGACGGCCTCGACCTGGCGTCGATCCCCTCGGCCGAGGCCGCCCTCGACGCGTCCCGCGTCGAGGGCCGGGCCATCATCAGCGACCGCTTCGAGTCGCTGCCCACCCAGGCCCTCGAGACCTATCCATCGCTGCGACACAGCGGGATCGGGGTGGTCGTGCCGGTCTACGGCGACGTCGTGCCCACCACGAGCGCGGCACGGGTACAGGACCTCCAGGCCTGGATCGTGGTGATGGTCTCGGCCCAGGACCTGGTCGAGCAGGCCGTGGCCGCGGGGGGCAGTGACCTGCAGGCCCAGTTGGAGGAACTGGCCGACCCCGACGCCCCCTCCGACGTGGCTGGTGCACTGGTGGCGTCGTCATTGATGGACGACGAGGGACGGGCGCCGTCGTTGGCCAGTGACGACGGGGACACGATCGACACCACCACCATCGACCAACTGGGCCAGCGCTGGCTGCTGACGGTGGTCGACGTGAACGGCCTCGGCGACGTCGCGCTGCGCGAACCGCTGTGGATCCTGGCCGCGGGCACGGCCCTGTCGGTGCTGCTCAGTGCGCTCGTCTGGAGCCTCGGCAACACACGGGCCGGGGCGCTGGCCCAGGCCGCGTCGCTCACCGCCGAGATCCGGCGCACCGAGGCCCGGTTCCAGGCGCTGGTGCACAACCTGCCGGATCTCATCGTGGTCACCGACGACGAGCGCACCATCTCCTACATCAGCCCGTCGGTGACCCCGCTGCTCGGCTGGTCGCCCCAGGAGGCCGAGGGTGCCACCCTCCTGGCCATGATCCATCCGGACGACGCCGATCGCATGGAGCAGGCGCTCGCCGCCCGGACCCTCGACACGCCGGTCGAGGCCCGGGTGCTGGGGCGCGACGGCCGCTTCCGGTGGTTCGAGGTCATGGTGACGAACCTCTTCGACGACCCGGCGGTGGCCGGCCTGGTGATCAACGCCCACGACGTGACCGCCCAGAAGGCGGTCGAGGACCGGCTGGCTCACCAGGCCACGCACGACCCGCTGACGCTCCTGCCCAACCGGGTGATCGTGGACGACCGCCTCGACCACGCCCTGGACCGTGGGCGGCGTGACGGGTCGCGTGCCGCGGCCATCTTCCTCGACATCGACGAGTTCAAGCTGGTCAACGACACCTGGGGGCACGCCGCGGGCGACGAGCTGCTGCGCCAGGTGGCGGACCGTGTCCAGCGCGCCGCACGAGCAGCCGACACCGTGGGGCGCTACGGCGGCGACGAGTTCGTGGTGATCTGCGAGGACCTGCCCTCGGCGGCCGACGCCCTCGTGGTGGCCGAGCGCATCCGCGACGAGGTGGCCCAGCCCGCGGCGGTCGAAGGCGCCGAGATCCTGGTGGGCACCAGCATCGGGGTGGCGCTCAGCTCGGGCCCCGACGAGGGCACCCGGTCGCTGCTCGGTCGGGCCGACGCCGCCATGTACGAGGCCAAGGCCACTGGGCGTGGGCGCATCGTGGTCGACGCCGAGCGGTCCGCGGTCGGCGGCGGCTGACCCACATACCCACACCCACCCACACACACGCCGCGCTCGGGCCTCGATGCCCCGCCGTGGGCTACTGGTGTGCGGGTCGGCGGGTGAGTCGGACGGCGACCACGGCCAGGCCGACGAGCAGGAGCCCGACGGCGAGCCCGAGGGGGAGTGCCGCCCACCACCGATCGGCCAAGGGGGCCGCCGCGCTGAGTTGGCCCTCCACCACGGGTCCCGTGCCGAAGGTGAGCCCGGCGTCACCGAACAGCGCGCCGGCGATCTCGTCACCGGGGCCAGGGTCGGCCGGGACGGTGCCGGTGGCCGTGCCGGTGGCACCGGTCACGGTCGCGCCCGATCCGGTGGCGGCGCCCGATGAGGTCACCGGTGCCGAGCCGCCCGAGCCGGCACCGTCGGCGGCGGCGTCGGCGGCATCCGACGAGGGCGGCCCGACCGAGTCGCCGCCGGCGGCGACCCCTGCGGTCGGTCGGGTGGTCGAGGTGGTGTCGGGGGTGTCGACGGTCACGGTGGTGCTGGGGATGGTGGTGCTGGGGATGGAGGTGCTGGGGGCGGTGGTCGGCGGGGTGGGCTCGATCGGGATGGGCTCGGTGTCGCACGTGGTCGACGCGGCGTGCTCGCCGTGGCCGTGGCCACCGTCGTCGTGGTCGCAGTCGTCGTGGTCGAACCCGCGCGCCACCGTGGTGGTGGGCAGCGGTTGGACCCGCGGATCCTCGGTGGTGGTGGTCGAGGGCGGTTCGGTGGTGGGTGTCGTGGACGGGGGTGTCGTGGACGGGGGTGTGGTGGCGGTGGTTGTCGTCGCGATGGTGGTGGGCGGCACGGTGGTCGGCGACCCGGTGGTGGGCGACCCGGTGGTGGGCGGGCCGAGCGTCACCGTGGTCGCCACCACCGGATCGATGGGCCGGTCGTCGGCGACGGCGACCGCCGTGCTGGTGGTGACCGCCACCAGCACTGCCGCCCCCACCAACGCGCCCAGGCGACTCGGGTGACGTGGCGCCGCCCGCTCGGTGCTCCCAGTGGTGGGGAAACCTCTCACAGCGCGCACCTTACCCCAGTTCCGAGGAAAACTACAGCGCGCGCTTGACCAACCACTCAAAGTGAGCTACTGGTGTGCCGATGTTCACGATCCGTGGCGTCACGGCCGCCGGTCGCGGATGCGAAACCAGCGGCCGACGACCGGGAGGTAGGCCCGGCGCCAGCGCCACAGCGGGATGTCGGGGCGGCGGAGCTCGGCGAACGGTGGCGGCGGTCCGCCCAGCACCATTCCTGCCACCTCGCCGCCCATCCAGGTGTTGAGCGCGACACCCGAGCCGTTGCAGCCCGTGGCGTAGTGGACCCCGTCGATCACCCCCACCTGGGGCATGCGATCGAAGGTGATGGCCACGTTCCCGCCCCAGGCGTGGGTGACCCGCGAGTCGGCGAGCTGGGGATGGACCCGCACCATCGACTGGTGGAGGAAGTCGCGGGCCTCGGGGATGGTCACCGGTGACAGGCTGCGACGGCCGCCGAAGACCATGCGGCCGTCGGCGGTGAGGCGCCAGTAGAACAGGAAGTTCTTGGTGTCCACGAACATGCGCCGGTGGGGGTTGACGGCCGCCTGCACCTCGGGGGGGAGGGGTTCGGTGGCGATGATGTAGCTGCCCACCGGCAGCGTCTTGCGCCGGAGTGCGGGGGAGAGGCCGTCGGCGTAAGCGTTGGTGGCCACGATCACGTGCTGGGCGTCGACGGTGCCTCGCGAGGTGACGACCCGAACGCCGGCCGCGGTGCGCTCGAGGGCATCGGCCGTGGTGTGCTCGTGCAGCTCGGCGCCGGCGGCCTCCGCTCGTGCCACCAGGCCCTGGTGGAACCGGGCCGGCTGCAGCCCGCCGGTGCGGTCGAGCACGAGGCCGGCGTGGTACTCCGTCGAGCCGATCTCGTCGGCGAGCCGCTCGCGGGGGACGAACCGGGCGGGTTGGCCGGCGGCGGTCATCTCCTCGGCGTCGTGGCGCAGATGGTCGACCAGGCGCGGGTGGTGGGCCAGGTACAGCTGCCCCGTGCGCTCGTAGTCGCAGGCGATGGGCTCGGTGGCGATGATGCGCTCGACCTGGTCGAACGCGTCGTTGACCGCCCGGAAGAGGCGCGGGCCGAGCGCTCCGTAGCGGCGCTCGAGGCCGGCGGGGCCCACCTTGAGCTCGGGGATCACCATGCCGCCGTTGCGGCTGCTGGCGCCCCACCCGAGGTGCTCCCGGTCGACGAGCACGACCTGGCGGCCGGCGCGGGCCAGCTCGGTGGCCGCCGCGAGCCCGCAGTAGCCCCCGCCGACGACCACCGCGTCGGCGCCGGCGGGCAGCGGCTGCCGCACGCGCGTCGGTGGCGGGGCCTCGGCGGTCCAGAGCGGCAGCTCCTGGTAGCCCTCGGCCAGCGGTGCGGTCACGGCTGCGACGGTACTTGCCTGGGCTGCGGCGGCTGGTCGCATGGCCGGCACGCCCGCCGGGTGGGGGTAGCACCACCCGACTGCCACCGGGTGGTGCCCTGTTCGCGCGGCCGATCATCGTTCAAGATGGCGCCGTGGGGGCGGTTCGAGCGCGTCTGGGTGAGGAGTTGTTGGCGAAGTGGCGCCAGACCCTCGGCTTCGCGCTCTTGATCGGCCTGATGGCCGGCGTCGTGCTGGCAACGGTCGCGGGGGCCCGTCGCACCGAGACGGCCTATGACCGCTACCTCGCCGAAGCCAATGCCGAGGACGCGGTCATCACCGAGTTCGGTCCCTCGAACCCGCAGTTCCAGCAGGTCCTCGACGCGTTCCGGGCACTGCCCGAGGTGGAGGAGATGTCGGTGACGGCGCCGATCCTGGCCGTGCCCGACCACGCCGAGATCCGGTTCCGCGACTTCGAGGCCGGCCTCGACGACCGGTGGGTCTACGGGATGGATCGGCCCAAGCTGGATGCCGGGCGGCTCCCCGATCCTGCCCGAGTCGATGAGGTGCTGGCGAACCGGGCGGCGGCCGACGCGCTCCACCTCGAGGTCGGCGACCAACTCGCGCTGCGCACGATGACGGCGGACGAGTACTCCTCCGGCGGCGTCGCCGACCGGAGCGTGGGCACCGAGCGGAGCTTCACGGTCACGGGCATCGGCGTGCTCCCGAACGAGGTCGTGCCCATCGCGCCGTTCGACGGCGCCGCCGCCCTGGTGCTGACCCCGGCCTACCTGGCCGCCCACCCCGAGGAGGCGTTCGACTACAGCTATCTGCACACCCGCCTGCGCCACGGTGCCGCCGGGGTCGAGCGCTTTCGGGCCGAGATCGCCGGGGTGCTCCATGACATGGGGATCCCCGTGCAGTACGTGCCGTTCATCGACGCGGGCGCCCGCCAGGCCAAGGTCAACCGCTCGATCCGACCCCAGGCGCAGGCCCTGCTGCTGTTCGGGGTCATGCTCGCGGTGGTCGGGTTCCTGGTGCTCGGCCAACTCCTCTCCCGTCACCTCCTGCTCGACGAGTCCGATCGCCGGCGGCTGTGGGCGGTGGGCTTCACCCGCGGCCAGTTGCTGCTGGTGGCGCTGCTGCGAGTGTCCGTGGTGCTCGGGGGGGCGTCGATCGTGGCCGTGGTGGTCGCTGTCGTCGCCTCGGATCGGTTCCCGATCGGCCCGGCCCGGATCGCCGAGCCCCACCCGGGCACCGAGGTGAACGTCGCGGTGCTCGCCACCGGCATCGGGGTGCTGGTGCTGCTGTTCCTCGTGGGGACGGGAGTCTCGGTGGCCCGCTCGCTGCCGCGGTTCGGCACCAGCGTCGGTGCGCCCGTACCGGCGTACCGTTCGCGCCCCAGCCGGGTGGCGACCACGCTGTCGGACGCCGGTGCGCCGCCCACCGTCGTGGTGGGCGTGCGCATGGCCCTCGAGCGCGGGCGGGGGGCGACTGCGGTCCCCGTGGTCGGCGCGCTGGTGGCCACGGCCCTGGCCCTCGGCGCGCTGACTGCGTCGGTCACGTTCGGTGTCAATCTCCAGCGACTGGTGACCACGCCAAGCCTCTACGGCCTCGAATGGGACCAGGCGGTGGGGAACGGGTTCACGGAGATGGGCGTCGCCGCGTCGAGTCGGGTGCTCGACGGCGATCCCGATGTGGAGGCGTGGAGCGTCGCGAACCTCGGCGAGCTCCGCCTGCGCGCCGCCGGCGATCATTCGGGAGACCGGGCGGTGTCGGTACCGGCGGTCGGTATCAGCACCTTCGGCAGCGACGTCTACCCCCGGCTGATCCGCGGTCGACCGGTCCGTCACCGCGACGAGTTGGTCCTGGGAGAGGGGACCGCCGAGCGACTCGGGGTCGATGTGGGCGACCACGTGGCCACCACCGACCAGACGGGACGTCCGGTCACGCTCGAGGTCGTCGGCGTGGCGGTGTTCCCCGGTATGGGCCGGGCCATCTTCGACAGCACCGACCTGGACACCGGTGCTGCGGTGCGCAATGCGCTGCTCACGGACGGAACCACCAACAGCCCGCCGCACAGCACCTACCTGGTGCGCTACCGCGACGACGTCGACCCGGCGGCCGCGGGTGAGCGCCTCCGCATCCAGTTCCTCGACCGCGGCATCAACCCCGACTGCCAGTTCCACCTGTGCATCGTCACCGACCAGACGCCGGCGGGCATCCGCAACTACGACCGGGTGCGGAGCACGCCGCTGGTGCTCTCTGGGGTCCTGGCCCTGCTCGCGGTGGCCACCCTGGCCATCACGCTGGCGACCTCCGTGCGGCGTCGCCGTCGCGACTTCGCGGTGCTCGAGTCGCTCGGGTTCGTGCGCCGGCAGGTGGCGGCCACGACCGCGTGGCAGGCCACGACGGTGGCCCTCGTGGCCCTGGCGCTCGGACTGCCGCTGGGCGTGGCGGGCGGGCGGGCGCTGTGGACGTTGTTCAGCGACGACATCGGCGTGTCGGTGCCCGCCGTCACGCCCGCCCTGTTCTTGGTGTTGGTCGTGCCGGTGACGATCGCGCTGGCCAACCTGATCGCGTTCGTCCCCGGTCGTCTCGCCGCCCGCACGGACGCGGCCCGGGTGCTGCGTTCCGAGTAGCGCCGCGACGGCGCCGGGTAGCCTCCCGCGCAGGGGCCCGAGCGGCATGTCCGCCTCTGTGGCCGAACGGAGAGCATGCGAAGCGAACGAGAGCGGAGGACATGACCGAGATCACACCGTTCCGGATCGGTGCCGAGCGCGTGGGCGCGGCCGGCGATGGTGACGGCGAGGTCAACGTCGTCACGTCGCCCTACGACGGCCACGAGATCGGCCGGGTGCCCGCCGGCACGACCGCGGATCTCGACCGTGCGGTCGCGGTCGCGCTGGCCTGCCACCGCGAGGGCGCCCTGCCCGCGCACCGGCGGGCGGCGGTCCTGGACCGGGCCGCCGAGTTGCTGTCCGAGCCCGAGCGCCAGGAGCGCTTCGCCCGCCTCGTGGCCGAGGAGGCGGCGAAGCCGTTGAAGACGGCACGGGTCGAGGCGGCCCGGGCGGTGGACACGTTCCGGTTCTCGGCGGCCACGGCCCGCACACTCACCGGCGAGATGGTGCCCATCGACGCCAGCAGCGCCGGCGAAGGCAAGCTGGCGTTCGTCCAGCGGGTGCCCATCGGCGTGGTGGGTGCCATCAGCCCGTTCAACTTCCCCCTCAACCTGGTGGTCCACAAGGTGGCGCCAGCGATCGCCGCCGGGTGTCCGGTGGTGCTCAAGCCGGCGTCGGCCACCCCGCTGACCGCCGTGGCGCTCGTCGACCTGCTCGTGGACGAGTGCGGGCTGCCCCCGGGGTGGCTCAACGTGGTCACCTGCTCGGGCCGGGTGGCCGACCACCTGGTGACCCACGAGGACGTGGCCATGATCACCTTCACCGGCTCGCCCGACGTGGGGTGGGGCATCCGTGCCCGGGCGCCGCGGAAGCGGGTGAGCCTCGAGTTGGGCAACAACGCGCCCGTGATCATCGAGCCCGACGGCGACTGGCGGGCGGCGGCGGCCAAGATCAAGGTCGCCGGCTTCTCCCACGCGGGCCAGTCGTGCATCTCGGTCCAGCGCGTGTTCGTGCATCGTGACATCGCCGACGACTTCGTCGACGCCCTGGTCGCCGAGGTGTCCCAGTTGCGGGTGGGCGACCCCCTGGACGACGACACCGATGTGAGTGCATTGATCGACCCTGGTGAGACCGAGCGGGTGGCATCCTGGATCGGCGAGGCGGTGGCGGGGGGTGCCCAGGTGCGGTGCGGTGGCGAGGTGGAAGGACGCGTGCTGACCCCGACGGTGCTCACCGGTGTGCTGCCCGACATGTCGGTGTGCAAGACCGAGGTGTTCGGCCCCGTCGTGGGCGTGGCCGTCTACGACGAGTGGCACGAAGCCCTGAGGCTCGCCAACGACACGCGGTACGGCCTGCAGGCAGGGGTGTTCACCGCCGACCTCGGCCGGGCGCTCGAGGCCGGACGCGTGCTCGACTTCGGTGGCGTGCTGGTCAACGAGGTACCCACCTGGCGGGCCGACCACATGCCCTACGGCGGGGTCCGCGACTCGGGCAACACCCGCGAGGGGCCGCCCTACACGGTCCAGGAGATGACCGAGCGCCGCCTGGTGGTCCTGCAGGCCTGAACCGGGTGGTGGGGCGGTTGGGCTGATCGACCCATGCAGCAACAGCCCCACCGCGCCGACAGGGAGTGGAGGACGCGTCAACCGGTGGGAGGTGAGACGCATGGTCGACCACGACCCGACGACAACGCGAACAGGACCGGACGAGGTCGAGCGGGCGTTGCTCGAGTACGCCACCGAGTCGATCCTGCTGATGAGCGAGACCGGTGACATCCTGGCCCGCACGGGTCACCCGTCCGGACCGCTGGGCTTCGACCCCGCCAGCCCGGAGGCGGCCGCGCACCCGGCCGAGCACGTGCATCCCGACGACCTCCTGGCGGTGCTGGAGATGGTCCACCGGGTGAGGTCGTCGCCGGGCTCGACGGAGTCGATCCGGGTGCGTGCCCGCCACCGTGACGGCAGTTGGCGGATCATCGAGGGAACGGTCACCCATGCGGGGGCCGATCCTCGCCTGGCCGGCGCGGTGCTGCGCCTGCGGGACGTGACGGGGTCGGAGTCCCATGCCGACATGACGCCGTCGCCCACCCGGGACGCCTTCCGATCGCTGGCCGAGGTGGTGCCCTCCGGGATCCTGTCGGCCGACATCTACGGCTGGGTCGTCTACTGCAACGAGGCGGCGCAACGGATGCTCGACCTCCCCGCGGAGGCACTGCGGGGACGGGGCTGGGAGCGGGTGGTGCATCCCGAGGACCTGCCCGACGTCGTCGCCGCCGCCGGTGGGGTGCTCGGCTCGTCCCCGTCGGAGCAGGTGACCTTCCGCGTCGAGGCCCGGTCCGGGCACCGGTGGCTGCACGCCCGCTTCGTCCCACTCGTCGGCGAGTCCCATCGGTCCGCCGCGGGCAGCCCGCCGACCGGATGGATCGCGACCATCGACGACATCACCGACCGGCGTCGGGCCGAGTCGCAGCTCGCCCATCAGGCCACCCACGACCCGCTCACCGGCCTGCCCAACCGGGCCCTGCTCGACGACCGCCTGGAGCAGGCCTGTGCCCGGCACCGCCGTGACGCCGCCGCACTGGCCGTGCTCTTCGTCGATCTCGACGGCTTCAAGGCCGTGAACGACGAATTCGGTCACCGGCTCGGCGACCGCCTGCTGCAGGAGGTGGCCCGACGCCTGCAGATCGTGCTGCGGGCGGGTGACACCGTGGCCCGGGTGGGCGGCGACGAGTTCGTCGCGGTGTGCGAGGGGGTGGCCGCCGAGGAGGCCGCGCTCGTCGCGTCCCGCATCGAGGACGCCATCGAGGTGCCGTTCCTGATCGATGGCCACCACTGCTCGGTCGGCGCCAGCGTCGGCATCGCGTGCCAGAGCGCCGGCGTCGCGGTGCCCGAGGAGATCCTGATGGCCGCCGACCAGGACATGTACCGCACCAAGCGGGCCCGCCTGGGTGAGCCGGCCGCCTGAGCGCACGCCTCCTCGCTCCACCTCCTCCTCCACCACCTCGCGCCACCCCCGGGTAGTCGGAACTACATTCCTTCGATGGCCCTGTCCCCGTTCCTGCACCCGTTCGCCCCGCCGGCCAAGGACGAGTCCGGCTTCGTGAAGATCGTGCGGGGCGACGGCGCCATCGTGTGGGACGACGCCGGCAACCGCTACGTCGACGCGATGGCCAGCCTCTGGTACTGCAACGTCGGCCACGGTCGGGCCGAGATCGCCGACGCCGTCCGCGAGCAACTCGCCACGCTGGCGGGCTACCACTGCTTCGACCCGTTCACGAACGAGCCCGCCGAGCAGTTGGCGGCGCAGATCGTCGACCGGGCACCGATGGACGACGCGCGGGTGTTCCTGGTGTCGTCGGGCTCCGAGGCCGTCGACTCGGCACTCAAGCTGGCCCGGCTGGCCCAGGGCCTGAGTGGCCACCCGGAGAAGCAGGTGGTCGTGAGTCGGGACTTCGGGTACCACGGCGTCACCTACGGCGGCATGTCGGCGCAGGGACTGCCGGCCAACCAGGCCGGGTACGGCGCGCTGGTGCCTGGCCATGTCACGGTCCCCAACAACGACCTCGAGGCGCTGGCCACGGTGTTCGCCCAGCAGGGCGACGAGATCGCGGCGGTCATCGCCGAGCCCGTGCAGGGCGCGGGTGGCGTGTTCCCGCCGGCCCCCGGCTACCTCGAGGAGGTGCGGCGGCTGTGCGACCGTCACGGCGCCTACCTGATCGCCGACGAGGTGATCACCGGGTTCGGGCGACTGGGCAGTTGGTTCGGGTCGACCCACTTCGGCATACGGCCCGACCTGGTCACCTTCGCCAAGGGGGTGAGCTCGGGCTACGTCCCGCTCGGCGGCGTGGTGGTGGGGACCGCGGTGCGCGAGGCCCTCGAATCGGCTCCTGACCTGTTGTTGCGTCACGGGCACACCTACTCGGGGCACCCGGCCGCGTGCACCGCGGGCCTGGCGTCGCTGGCCATCACCGAGCGCGAGGAGCTCTTGCCCGCGGCCGAGCGCCTGGGGGTGCGGCTCAGCTCGGGCCTGCGGGCCATCGCGGCCGAGGGGCTCGTGGCCGACGTGCGGGGCGAGGGTGCGGTGTGGGCGGTGAGCCTTCCGGAAGGGCGTGACGTGGCGACCGTGCGGGATGCCATGCGGGCCGACGGCGTGATCGTCCGGGCGGTGCCCCCGAACCACCTCACCTTCTGCCCACCGCTCGTGATCACCGACACCGACCTCGACCACTGCGTCGATGCGCTGGAACGGGCGGTGGCCTGACGTGGGACATCTCGACGACATCGACCTGAGCCTCTCGCTCAGCCGCAAGGAGGAGGAGGAGCGACTGGCCGTGGCCCAGGAGAAGCTGTTGCGACTGCGCCTGCAGTGCGGCGGCCAGTTGGGCAACGGCGAGCTGGGCCCACCGCTGTGCGTGCTGTTCGAGGGGTGGGACGCGTCGGGCAAGGGCGGGGCCATCAAGCGCCTCGTGGCGTCGCTCGACCCCCGCCACGTGCGGGTGTCGCAGTTCGCCGCACCCACCCCCGACGAGTTGCGCCATCACTTCCTGTGGCGGTTCTGGCCCGTGCTGCCCGGCTGGGGAGGCATGGCCGTGCTCGACCGCTCGTGGTACGGCCGGGTGCTGGTGGAGCGGGTCGAGGGGTTCTGCACCCGTGACGAGTGGGACCGCAGCTACGACCAGATCGTCGAGTTCGAATCGGCGCTGGCCGACGAGGGCATGGTGCTGGTGAAGTTCTGGTTGCACCTGTCCAAGGAGGAGCAGGCCCGCCGCTTCGAGCGCCGCGCCGACGACCCGTTGAAGAGCTGGAAGCTCACCGACGAGGACGTCCGCAACCGGGAGAAGTGGGACGACTACGTGCTCGCCGTCGACGAGATGCTCGACCGCACCGACCGCCACCGCCACCGCTGGCACGTGATCGAGGCCGAGTCGAAGCGGTTCGCCCGGGTGAAGGTGATCGAGACGGTGATCGACGAGCTCGAGGCGGGAATGGAACGCAGCGGCACCCGCCCCCGCCCCGGCTGACGCAGGGTTGGGCCGACGGGCGGGTCCGCCGATCAGTCGGCGGCTGACGCCCGGTGCGCCCGGCCCGGTGCCGCTGACGCCAGGCGGCTGACGAGCGGTTGGGCTGACGCAGAGTCGGGCCGACGGGCGGGTCCGCCGATCAGCCGGCGGCGTCGCCGAGCACCTGCCCGATGGTGCGCAGGGCCACGGACACGAGCCCGGGGTTGGTGCCGGCGTAGTAGGGGATGATCAGCGCGGCCTGGTGCAGGGCGTAGCCACGGGCGCGGGCCCAGGTGCCGTCGTCCACCGCGAGGGCGGCGCGGTACACGTCTCGTCCGACCGGACCGAACACGCTCCACGCAGGCACCACGTCGCCGGCGGGGTCGCCGGCGCCGGCGCCGCCGAAGTCGATCACGGCGCACAGGCGGCCGGTGCAGGGCTCCACCAGGAGGTTGGTCGGCAGCAGGTCGTTGTGGATCCAGACGCGCTCGCCGTCCCAGGCCGGCGCGGCGAGCGCGCGGTCCCACGCGGCGGTGGCCGCGGGGCGGTCGATCTCGTCGCCCGAGGCGGCGATCGCCTCGCGCGTGGCCGCGTCGAGCTGGGCCAGCGGGCGACGACCCGCCCGTGGCGCCGTGGTGGTGTCGACGGCCCGCAGCTGGAGGACGAACGCGGCGAGGTCGGCCGCCAGTCGGGCCTCGTCACCCACCGGGTGCTCGGCTCGGGTCGCGCCGTCGATCCAGCGGTAGACCGCCCAGCGGAACGGGTACCCGGGGCCCGGCGCCCCCGTCGCCACGGGCGCGGGGATCGGCAGCGACAGGTGCCGGGCCAGGCGCGGCAGCCAGTGAAGCTCACGCTCGCCGCGGTCGGCCGAGTCCTTCAGCCGGGGCAGGCGCACACAGAGGTCGTCGCCCAGGCGGTAGATGGCGTTCATGGTGCCCGTCGCCGGGATGGCGCGGACCGGTCGGTCGGCCAGGTGCGGGAACTGGTCGGCCACCAGACGCTCGACCAGCGCGCCGTCGATGTCGACCTCGCCCTCGTGCATCCTCGCCGGCCGCCCGCTCACCCCACCGGGCTACCAGGCGCCCGCAGGCCGCCCCGGCGCATTTCCGGTTGCGCGCCGGCGTTCGCTGTCGATCGCGTGCGGCATGAGTGCCCCGACCTGGGGACGACCTACCGGGTGTTCACGACCGGCCAGCCCAGCGGCGAGCTGACGTCAGGTCTGTGGAGCGGCAACCGCCCGGTGAGCGAGCAAACCGGTTCGCCCCAGGGGTTCCCGCTCGCCCGAACCCTGGGTGGCGTCGCCGCGCCGATGCCTGCCGCGACCTCGCCGCCCGCGTCGCCCTCGTTCGCGGCTGCGGGCACCTGGGTGGCGCTCGGGGTCGCCACGTTGCCGGCGATCACCGCCGTCGGCCTGTGGTGCAGCCGAGGGAGCCGACGTCGTGGTGCTGCCGCTCGAGGTGAGGGTGCTCGGCTCCCGCCGGGCTCAGCAGAGGGCGGGGGCTCGGGCGTTGGGGTCTCGGGTTTGGTGTTTGGTGCGGGGGTCGTTGGTGAAGGTGCGGCCGTCGGGGCTGGTGGCGGTGTAGAGGCCGGTGTCGGGGTTGCGTTCGAAGGTCCAGCCGCCGTTGTGGACGAGGATGTGGTGTCGGCGGCAGAGGAGGCAGCCGCGGTCGATGTCGGTGTTGCCGTGGTGGGCGTGCCAGAAGTCGAGGTGGTGGCCGTCGAGCCATTCGTAGGGGCGGTCGCAGCCGGGCCAGGGGCAGCAGGGGCCGTCGCGGCGGGCCATGCCCCGGCGCTGCGCCCGGTTGTACTGGCGGTTCTGGCGGCCGACGTCGAGGATCTCGCCGTCGCGGTCCACGATGATCGCCCCGATCGGGCTGTCGCACAACAACCGTTCGGCGTCGCGTAGGCCGAGGGGGCGCCCGCCGATGGTGGAGGTTTCCCAGTTGGGGTCGTGGGGGACCCGCTGGTCGGGGTGGAGGAACGGGGCGAAGCGGTGCCGGGCGAGGGTGTCGGAGTCGACGACGAGATCGGCAGCGGTGGAGGGGGCGTCGCCGGTGTGGCCGCGGAGGTGGCGCCGTAACAGGTCGGCGAATGTGTCGGCGCCGCGTTGGTTGGCGGTGCGGGGCCCTTCGGGCAGGTCGGCGGGGTCGGGCGGGTTCAGGTCTTTCAGCGCGGCGTTCCACAGGGCGCAGGTTTCGGGGTCCAACAGCCCGTCGGGGACACCCCACCCGTCGAGGAGCTCGCGGATGCGGAACCCGCGTTGGGCGTGGTCGCGGGGGGCGCGGTCGTCGACCAGGTTGGCCCAGTTGCGACACACCGCGGCGAAGTCGGTGGGGTTCATGTCCCGGGCCGACTCGAGCAGCGATTCCTTGCAGATCTCGAACTCGGTCTCGTGGTGGTGTTCGGCGCGGGCCAGGGCGGTGAGGTGGGCGGCGGTGATGTGTCCGTCGGCGACGGCGGCGGCGATGTCGGGGTGGCGGGCCGCGAAGCGGGCGTCGTCGACGAGACGCGACCCGGTGGTCTTGGTCATGGGGGTCTGCCAGGCCAGCCAGGTGGGCGCGGAGAGCTGCCCGTCGAGCGCCCAGTCGTCACCGGCGTCCCACTCCACGACGGCCTGCAACAGGGCGGCCTGGGTGCGCTCGGCCAGCCGGGCCAGGTCCCGCACCCGCTCCGCGCGGGCCGCGGCGGACCATCCCCGCCGGTCCTCACCCGAGAGCTGCTTCAGCCCCTGCCGGCAGGTGTCGACCGGATCGAACATGGGTAGATCGTACGAAGGGGGTCTGACAGGAATGACCCGTACGGACGGACGCTCGCATGGGCTGTGGCGCCACCTTCTCGTCACCGTCGGCACCGTCTCACCTGCCACACCAGCGCCGGCGTGTGCACGGGGAGGGTCAGTTCACCTGATCGGTGCACAGTCCCGCTCATGGTGCCGTCGCCAGCTACCCCGGGACCGTTGGAGCTCGAAGGATGACAGGCGTGCCGTTGTCGTTGCCTGAACATCTGCCTGATCCTCCAGCCGACCGCTGAGGGATCAGCGCACCAGCGGTGGAAGCTGCGTGATCGCCCAGCTGGCTACGGTGAGGCCCTTTCCCTGCCCGCTGAACGCCACCGCCGTACCACCCTCCACTGGCGTGAAAGTCACCGAGAACGGCTCGTTGACCGTGCTCCCACCCAGGAGCAGGTAGAGCACGCCCGGCAAGAAGCAGAACACCAGCAGGATCAGGCCAAGCACGAGCGACGGGCTCTGGTACACCGAGAAGTACCCCGTCACCCCGGTCGGGCCTTGAGCGTTGACCACCGCCCCCCGTGACGCCATCAACATCGCCAGGCGCTGTGAAACCTCGACCTGGTCGAGGGTGGTCACGTTCGGTACGGCACCGGGGAGCCGCGGTGGATACACCCGCTCCTTCCGCGGGTTGATGCTGCCGTCACCTGGATCGTGCGTCCAACTCATGATCCCCGCTCACCCCGCCCAGACGTGCTTCATGACGGTGATCACCCAGCTGAGAGTGGCGTCGGCACCAGCGAGGTGCGCGGCTGACACGTAGACGCCTGCGCGGCCGGCTGCGGGCAGGAGCTTCCAGACTCGAACCATCTGGTTGTGGGCCCGTTCGAGCCGCTCAACCCAGGTGCCAGTGCGGTCGAGCCGATGATCGATCCATTCGCCAACAGCCGGGTCCTCGGCGTGGTCATCGACGGCCTCACCGTCAGCTGAGGCGACAGCGTCCTCGGCGAGGGCCCGGCCGAGTTGGCCGTACGCGTCGGCGGCGTTCTCCAAAGCGGGCAATACCTCGGACTCGATGACTTCCCGATCGGCGGCCTCGTCCTCATCGCCAATGCGTCCGACTGCTTCGAGGACCTCGAGGACACCAGCATGGACAGCGTCGGCCTCGTGCTGCGGCCCCTCGGGCTGCGGGTTGCCCGCGAAGAGCTCGGCTTCGAGTCGGGCCAGCGCTGCCATCAACCGCTCGTAGACGACCGGGTGACGTTCGGCGGTGTGGTGCCAGTCCGAGATCATCCGCCGGTGGGAGAGCAGCTGTTCCTCGACAAACGGGTTGACCTGCTGGCGGTCATCGGCGAGGACTCGCTCGATGTAGGTCTCTACACCCTCGAAGGAGGCGGCGATGTGGCCACTACCGGGCTCCGAGAGTCGGGTCGAGCGAACGGAGGAGCGGCGATGCTTCGCGTCGCGGAGGTCGATGACGATGTCGCCCTCGTCGGTGGCGTGGCTGTCTTCGAGAGCAAAATGCGGATGTCCCGGTGGCGAGAATCCGAGCGGCCAGGTTGTCGACTCGTCCCAAAGCGCCCCATCGAGCCTCGCCCGGGTGAGGTCTGCACTCGTGAGGTCGGCGCCGATCAAGATCACCCGTTTCAGGTTTGCCTCCGTGGACTTCGTGTCTTGTCGGAGAGCCTCGCTGAGATCCGCCCCACGCAGATTAGCGCTAGTCAGGTCTGCCTCGATCAGGTTGATGCCTGTCATGTCCGCTCGCGCTAGCGACGCGAACCGAGGTCTTGCCCGGACAAGTTGCTGTGGCTCAGGTTGAGGTGACCGAAGAGGGATGCTCCACCTGGATCGGCGATTACGGCCGCAACGTGCGCTGGGTCGGCCACGATGTCGGTGTCAGCTGTCGCTGTCGAGGCAGGGGCGCACGATCCTGCTGACCTTCTTCCGGATTGCCTCAGCCATCGAGCAACGCCGTTGTGCGTTCGAGCTGGGTCTGAATGAGCGCCTCGAACTGGGGGATGTCTGCTCCACCAACGGTTGTGATCTCGCCGACCACGTAGACGATGGGTCCTACCCTGACGTCCACCAGGTCGATGGTGGCAGGCAGGAGCCCGCCTTCGAGAGTGATGCGTATTGCGGCGGCCTCGTCGCCGTAGTTGCCGAACGATAGCGGTGCGATGGTCGTGGTGCCCCCGTTCTCGTCGCCTGGTGTGGGGAACGGGCCCGGGCATTGTTGAGCCGCGTTGAGGAAGGCCGCGATGAACTCGGAGGCTTGTTCGTCGCTGGGGTAGGCGCCAGCGATCGAAGTGATGATCGGCCCCGTGGTCGCGTTCAGAGCGAACAGGGGCGCGTCTGCGCTGACGTGTTCGTCGACTTCATCGCCGGGGTCGCGCCCGTCGCAGAACAGGTCTGACGGTTCACCGTCGTCTTCTGGGAGCGGCGAATACCCGGTCGGCATGTCCTCGAGGGTCAGGAGCGTGCCTTGAAGCTGCTCCTCGGTGATCGTGGCCGGGTCAAGAGCCGCCTCCGTCGTTGTCGTCGATTCAGTCGCCGAGCTCGTGGTCTGCTCCACGGTTTGCGCACGTTCTGGTGTGTCGCCGCTACTTGAGCACGAAACGGCGAGCAGCAGGAGCGACGGGACGACGAGCACGAGCCATCGACGCATCACGGTTCCTGTTCTAGGTACGCCCGACGATCCTGATGAACGGTCCAGCGGACTTCTTCGGGCATGTTGGCGATGGCAGAGTTGCAGTCGATCTCGATCTCGTCATCACTCGACTGCACCTCTGACTCGACGTCGGACCTCGGCGTGCCTACGACGCAGTACAGCGACCGGATCGCATTGACTTCATCTGCCGCGAATTTGTCCAGAGCGTCGCTTGGCTGAGTGAGGATCGCGGGCCGAGGTCGTGACCCGCGACCCGCCCACTTGCTCACGGCCTTCTTACTCACGAACGCCAGTGCCCGTGAGCCTGTATCCATTGACACCAACCATTTTGCTCTCGCGTTTGCCTTGTCGCGTTGCCCACACTGCCTAGCGAATGCCCACCATCTGTGACCATAGCCGCGGACGCATCTCTCGCTTGCGTAGCAGTCACGTAGCTGCCCTTTCACAACCAACGGGTGGCGACGACCACAGCCAGTACATGTACAACCTGCGGCTGTGAGCAGACAGCCCGTGGTCGGAAGGGCCTCGCTGCCAGCGGGTGAGGGCGTGGCACGTCGTCGGCGTGCTGTCGATTCACTCGGCGCCAGCTCGCCGAGCAGTGTCACGTCGAACAGCAGGCGATCGTCAGGTCAGCGATCCTGCTGTGGGCAGCTGCTCGGAGCATGGTTCATCCTCTCCACCGCCGGTTGCAGCTTCCTTGTGCCAGGTCCGGTGTTGGCAACGCGACGGTCGACGACGATCACGGGTGCCCGAAGGCGCCGCCGCCTCGCACCCAGTGCAAGCGGCGCAGCGAGTCGCCTGGCACGCCGCCGGCGGCGTCAGGCTGCGGTCCCGCAGTGTCAGGTCGCCTGATCCAGGGGCGTGCCGCACTGGGTGCAGAAGTGCTTGCCGGCAGCGACGGCATGCCCGCACGCCGGGCAGCGCCGCGTCCTTGCACCAGTGTCGGCGGCGATCGTGTCGGTGATGGCGTCGACCGCCGCCTCGTGGGCGACCGGGACGGCGAGGTCGGTTCCGTTCCAGGTGTGGGGGATGGCGTCGCGGACGAGGCGCACCGCGAGGTCCTCCCGCTCGGACGGGGTCCAGGTGTCGAACGCGTAGATGACGGCGTCGTCGCCGGAAGCGTTGCGCAGGTCGTCGACGACCTCTTCGATGCACAGCAGCACTGACGGCGAGATGATGCCCGACAGTGCCACCGCGGTCTCGTGGTCGGACGCGCCCCGGCGGGCGATCACGGTGGTCGAGGAGCGGTCTCTGGCGGTGAGGGCCAGGAGGCCGATCGGGAAGAGGACGACCGCCAGGACGATCCGCCACCAGGCCCAGTACTCCCTGTCGACGATGAGGGCGCCGGGCGCCCCCGCGCTCACGTGGTGGTGGGCCAGGAGCGACAGCGCCGACGAGACCTCCTGCAGGACCGTCTCGGGCGACGCCGGCACTGTGCCCAGATCCTCGCGGCGTGGCACCCGATCGTCGTACGAGGGCTCCTCAGGCTCGCGACCACGGCCGTCCGTCGGGACCGTGGGGAGCGGCTGGCCACCGTCGTCGGGGAGGGTGGCCAGCAGGGCCGTACAGCAGTCGGCGCACACGCGGCCCGCGATGAACTCGGCCCCGCAGGCGGGGCACCAGAGCGGCATCGGCCGGTCGGCGGCCTGGTCCAGATGCTCGCGGGGTTCGAAGTGGGGGTCGATGGCCGTGGCCAGTTCCACCGCCCATACGGGCCCTCCCACCGAGGCGAAGCGATGGGTCTCCGCCGCGGTCGTCACCAGCAGGTCCGAGCCGGTCACGCCGCCGACCACCTGGACGCGACGCACCTCGGAACGCGGCTCCTCCCACACCACGTCAGCGAGGGCTTCGGCCACGAACAGCAGGTTCCCGGCAGTGACCACCAGCAGACCGGTCACGTCGCCGTACACGCCGTCGGAGAGCAGGACGATCTTGGTGCCCTCGACCAGCAGGGAGGGGACCGCGTCGAGTGCACGGCGGACCTTCCGACGGTCGCGCGAGTCCAGGTGCTGCTCGGCGAGCGCCTCGATCTGCTCCGCCACCGTGGCCATGGCGAAACCCTAGGCAAGGGGCGCCCGCGGCGAACGGCCGCCGGGGCGGCGGGGCGGCGGGGCGGCCCGCCAGGTGGGACGCGGGGTCAGCCGGCGAGCTCGGAGCGCCGGCGGGGGACCCGGCTGACCGGGGGCACCACCGTGCCGGTGGCGGCGACCGCCGCGGCGGCGCCGGCCTTGCGGCGGGGGGCCATGAGGGGCTGGGGCTGGTGGGGGCGGGGGGCGTCGCGGTGCACCGGCGCGTCCGGGGTGGGGTCGGCACCGTTCGCAGCCGCCGCCGCGGGCGCCCTGGTGTCGCCACCGGGCCAGGCGGCCGGGGAGTGGACCGGGATGTCGACCGTCGGCGAACGGGTCGGCAGCGGGGTGGCGGCGGCCGCGGCCTCCGCGGCCGGCAACAGCACCTCGGCGGGGCCCGCGGCGACGGCGGGGTCACGCTGGGGCAGGGCCGTGGCGGCCGGCGCATGGGTCCTGGTGAGCGAGATGTCGTAGAGCATGTCCTCGATCACCTGGGGTGGCACGGGGTGACCGAACAGGTAGCCCTGGGCCCGGTGGCACTTCAGCTTCCGCAGCGCCTCCAGCTGCTCGGGGGTCTCGACGCCCTCGGCCACGGTGATCATGCCCAGTTCGTTGGCCAGGGCGATCATGAGCTCGACGATGGCCGTGTCCTCGCGGGCCATGCCCAGGCCCGCGATGAAGCAGCGGTCGATCTTCATGACGTCGGAGCGGAACGTGCGCACCGACTGGATCGACGAGGAACCGCTGCCGAAGTCGTCGAGGGCCAAGGTGATGCCCAGTTCCTTGGCCTGGCGGAGCATGGTCCAGGCCGAGTCGAGGTCGTAGCGCAGGGCCGCTTCCGACACCTCGAGGCACAGTTGCGGCGGGCTCCCGCCATCGGGGCACCGGACGGCCTCGGCCAGCACCTCGAGGAAGTCGCTCTGGGCGACCTGGCGGGCCGACACGTTGACGGTGATGTCGATGCTGCCCAGTTGGGGGTAGGCGGCCTGCCAGGCGCGCGCCTGGCGGCAGGCCTCGTTCAGGACCCATTCGCCCACCGGCACGATCAGGCCGGTCTCCTCCATGGCCGGAAGGAACTCACCCGGGCTGATCAGGCCGCGCTCGGGATCGAGCCAGCGGATCAGCGCCTCGACCCCGGTCATCCGATTGGTCTCCAGCGAGATGATCGGCATGTACAGCAGCTGGAACTCGCCCCGCTCGAGGGCCTCGGTGAGGCGGCGGCCGGCGTTCGCGGGGGTGAGGCGGGCGTGCATGGACTGCTCGAACATGGCGATGGTGCCCGGCCCGTCCTCCTTGGCCTTGTGCAGGGCCACCTCGGCGTCGAGCAGCACCGAGCTCACGTCGCTGAGGCGCTCGTCGGTCACCGTGAGGCCGACACATGCGTTCATCGAGATGAGGTCCTGGTCCACCTGGAAGGGGGTCTGGATGGCGCCGATCACCCGGCTGGCCAATTGCTGTGCGCTCGTGGAGTCGGGGATCTCGGGGCACAGCATGACGAACTGGGTGCCGGCGTTGCGGACCAGCTTGTCGGCGGGCCGCAGGACCGTGCGCAGCCGGGCCACGATCGCCCGCATCAACTCGTCGCCCACCGCGGCGCCGTAGGTGTCGTTGATGCCCTTGAAGCGATCGAGGTCGATGATCATGATCGCGGCGCGGGCGGTGTTGCGACGTGACGCCGCGAGGCAGTCGGTGACCCACGTCTCGAGCACCGAGCGGTTCGGTAGCCCGGTGAGACGGTCGTGATGGGCCAACTGGTTGAGCTCGGCCTCGAGGCGAGCCCGAGCGCCGTGCTCCCGGTAGGCCAGCAGGCCCGCGACCGACGCGACCACTGCGAGACCAATCGCGACCATCAACACGGGCTACCTCGATCGTCCGGAGACACTTGGGATACTCATCGGTGGGCGTCGTGGCGAGTTGAGGGAGACCACACCGCCGACTCGCGGCACCGCGAGTCGGGGCGTGCTGCTACACATCGTCCCCATGGCTGCCATCGACCTGGCCCGGGTGCGCCACGACACGCCGGGCGTCGCCCACGTGACCCACTTCAACAACGCCGGCGCCGCCCTCCCGCCACGCCAGGTGCTCGATGCCATGACCGACCACCTCTGGCTCGAGGCCCGCGTCGGCGGCTACGAGGCCGCGGCCATCCGCGCCGAGGGCCTCGACCGCTTCTACGAGGTCGCGGCCCAGCTGGTCAACGGCCACCCCGCCCAGATCGCATTCACCGACAGCGCCACCCGGGCCTGGGACGTCGCCTTCTACGGCATCCGCCTCCAACCGGGCGACCGCCTCCTGGTGTCGAAGGCCGAGTACGCCAGCAACGTCATCGCCATGCTGCAGGTGGCGCAGCGCACCGGCGCGACGATCGAGGTGGTCCCCGACGACGAGCACGGCCAGTTCTCGGTCGACGCCCTGCGCGACCTGCTGGACGACCGGGTGAAGCTGGTGGCGGCCGTGCACGTGCCCACCCAGGGCGGGCTCGTCAACCCGGCCGAGGAGATCGGCGCGGTGGCCCGGGAGGCCGGCGTGCTCTACCTGCTCGACGCCTGCCAGTCGGTGGGGCAACTCCCCGTCGACGTGTCCGCCATCGGCTGCGACGTGCTGTGCGCCACGGGCCGCAAGTTCCTGCGCGGGCCTCGCGGCACGGGCTTCCTCTGGATGTCCGATCGGGCCATCGAACAGGTCGAGCCGCCGGCGCTCGACCTGTTCGGTGCGACCTGGACCACCGAGCGCGGCTACGAGGTGCGACCCGGTGCCCGCCGCTTCGAGCTCTGGGAAACGGGCATCGCGGCCAAGCTCGGGCTCGTCGCCGCGATGGACTACGCGCTCGACCTGGGGCTCGACGCGATCGCCGAGCGGGTGACCTCACTGGCCGCCGGCCTGCGTGCCGCGCTGAGCGACGTGGACGGGGTGGCGGTGCACGACCGGGGCCTGCGCCGGTGCGGCATCGTCACCTTCACGGTCGACGGCTGGGCCGCGGCCGACGTGTCGCAGGCGCTGCGCGAGGCCCAGATCAACACGTCGGTCACGGCAGTCACGTCGAGCCGGTGGGACCTCGCCGACCGTGGCCTCGACGACATGGTGCGAGCCTCGGTGCACTACTACAACACCCAGCAGGAGGTCGACCGCCTGGTCGACGTGGTGGGCGGCCTCACCCAGTAGCGCTGACACTCGCCACTACCATCGCCCGGTGCCTTCCGCCCGTCGATTCATCAGGACCCGGCTGCGCGGGCCGCTCGAGCGGCTGAGTCGCCACGAGGTCGACGACGCGATCCGTCGGTCACCGTCCATCGTGGCCAAGGTGATGCCGATCGACCCCCAGTCGGCGACGCTGACGGTGTCGTCGACGCGCTCCACCTCGCTCGCCCCGGACGGGCTCCCGCTGCCGCCGAACCACCTCCGCGAGGTCGACGACCCCGACGACTACGTCGTGGTGGGCGACGAGCACTTCGACGGGATGCGAGAGGCGCTGCGCGCCGCCGGCTACCCACCCGACCAGTGGGGGAGCGTGCTCGAGCTCGGCGTCGGCGGCGGTCGACTCATCCGGCACCTCGCCGACCATGCCACCCGGCACGAGGTGTGGGGGGTGGACATCAACGCCGAGTCGATCGCCTGGTGCGAGGCCAACCTCAGCCCGCCGTTGCGCTTCGCCCCCTGCTCGACCTTCCCGCACCTGCCGTTCGAGGACGGCACCTTCGATCTCGTCTACGCCGGTTCGGTGTTCACCCACATCTCCGAGCTGGCCAAGACCTGGTTGCTCGAGCTGCGACGCGTCACCCGGCCGGGGGGATTCCTCTACCTCACGGTCCAGGACCAGGAGTACGTACGCCTCGCGCAGGCCCAGACCGACGACGGGCACTGGACCAACGAGATGGCCGCCGAGAACCGGGAGCTGCTGGGGCGGCTCGGGGACGACCTCTCGATGGTGTCGATCGACCGGTCGAACAAGGACGCGATGGTCTACTTCGACCGCGACCACCTGCGGAAGAGCTGGGGCGAGGTGCTCGAGGTGGTGCAGGTGCTCGACGCGGCCTACCACACCCAGACCGCGTTCATCCTGCGGAAGCGGCCGGTCACCGAACGACGCTGAGGCTGAGGGCGAAGTCGCCGGCGGCGTCGGTCCACCATCGGTCGAGGGTGAGGCCCGCTGCTTCGAGCTCGCCGGCGATGCCGTCTCGGCGGAACTTGGCGCTGATCTCGGTGCGTACCTCCTCGCCGGCGGCCAGGTCGACCTCGAGGCCCAGGGCGGTCACGTGCACCTGCTGGTCCCGGGTGGATCGGAGCAGCATCTCGATCCACTCGGCGTCGCCATCCCAGCGGGCCACGTGGTCGAAGGCGTCGAGGTCGAAGTCGGCGCCGAGTTCGCGGTTGATCACCGCCAGCACGTTCTTGTCGAACGCGGCGGTGACCCCCCGGGCGTCGTCGTAGGCCCGCACCAGGCGCTCGGGGTCCTTCACCAGGTCGGTGCCCAGCAGGAGGCCGTCCCCGGGGCTGAGCACCGAGGCCATCTCGGCCAGGAACACCCGGCGCTCGGCGGGTGCCAGGTTGCCGATGGTGCCCCCCAGGAAGGCCACCAGGCGGCGGCCGCCGCCGGGCAGCGTGCGCAGGTGGCGTTCGAAGTCGCCCACGACCGCGTGGATGCCCACGGTGGGGTACTCGGTGGCCAGGGTGGCCGCCGACTCGCGCAGGAAGGCCTCGCTGACGTCGAACGGCACGTAGCGGGTGAGCCGGCCGTCGCGGACCATGGCGTCGAGCAGGATGCGGGTCTTGTCGGACGAGCCGGAGCCCAGCTCCACCAGGGTGTCGGCGCCGAAGCGCGCGATGGCGCCGGCCTCGCGCCGCAGGATCTCCCGCTCGCGCCGGGTGGGGTAGTACTCGTCGAGACGGGTGATCTCGTCGAACAGCTCGGAGCCGCGATGGTCGTAGAACCACTTCGGCGGCAGCTCCTTGGGCGAGGCGGTGAGCCCGGCGCGCACGTCGGCGCGCAGGGCCGCGGCGAGGTCGGCGGGCTGCAGGTGAACCTCGACCGAGATCGCCGAGGTGCTCGTGGGGGTGGTCACGCGAGGGGCTCTTTTCGTCGGCGTGCGGGTCGGGTGGGCGGTCGGCGGCGAGGGGTCGTACGCGGTCGGATCCCGGCTCGGGCGGTCACTCGGCCTGATCCCGGTGGCTCACCACGACGGGCCCGGGGGCAGGGTGTCGAGCGGGGTGTCGGTGGTGGCACCGGCGACGGCGCCGACCACCGACCGGTCGGGCACCTCGGTCCATCCCGGCCGCTCGTCGAACGGCTCGGAGGCGATGATGGCCCGCTCGCCGTCGGCCCATCTCCAGAGCGAGTCGCCCACCCGGGTGGCGGCCAGCGCGGTCCCGTCGGTGAGCACCAGGTTGAGGCGCCCTCCCGACAGTCCCTCGACCGTCCGCACCACGTCGACGAGCGCGTCGGCGGGGGCCCGGCCGGCGTCGAGCCGGGCCAGGACGAGGTGGAACAACACCTCCGAGTCGGCGGCTCCCAGGATGGCCGACTCCTGCTCCACGGTGAGCAGGCGACGCAGGCGGGCGCCCACACCGTCGCGGAAGCCCTCCACCGCCCCGTTGTGGCCGAACAGCCAGCGGCCCCGGGTGAACGGTGGGGTACCGCTCGCCTCGGTGGGCGCGGGTGCGGTGGCGCCGCGCACGAGTGCCAGTGCGGCGGTGGTGGCCACGATGCCCGAGAAGCTGGCGAAGGAGCGGTCGGCCCACATCGGTGTGGTGGTGCGGTGCACCCCCGGTTCGGGCCGGCGGTCGAGGTCGTACCAGCCGACGCCGAACCCGTCGGCGTTGACGGTGCCACTGGCCTGGCGCTCCGGCGCCCAGGCCTGGTGGGCCAGGCCGTGGGGCGGGTCGACGAACAGGGCCTGCAGCGTGGTGGGGGGGCCCAGGTAGGCGGCCAGTCGGCACATGGGGGACCTCAGCGGTCGGCGGGGGGCAGGTCGGCGGCGCAGCGGAAGCCGGCGAAGATCTGACGACGGATGGGGAAGTCCCAGTTGCGGAAGGTGGTGCGGACCGCCGACGGGTCGGTGGCCCACGAGCCACCCCGCAGCACCTTGTACTCGCTGCCCCAGAACACCTCGGAGTACTCGCGGTAGGGGAAGGCCACGAAGCCGGCGTAGGGGGTGAAGTCCGACGCGGTCCACTCCCACACGTCGCCCAGCATCTGGTGGCAGCCGACCGCGCTCGCGCCGTCGGGGTAGGCGCCGACGGCGGCCGGCCCCCGGTGGCGCTGGCCGAGGTTGGCGTGCGACGCGGTGGGCTCGGCGTCGCCCCACGGGAACCGTCGGGGCGTGTTCGTCGCCGGCGACCACCCGGCGGCGCACTCCCACTCGGCCTCGGTGGGCAGGCGCCGGCCCGCCCAGCGGGCGAACGCATCGGCCTCGTACCAGCACACGTGCTGGACGGGCTCGTCGGGGTCCAGCGCGAGCCGTTCGCCGAAGCGCAGCACCGTCCAGGTCGCCCCCGAGCGCTCCCAGTACTGCGGGGCTTCGAGGCCGGCCTCGTGGCGCCAGGCCCAGCCAGCGCCGCTCCACCACCGCTCGTCGTCGTAGCCACCGTCGTCGATGAAGGCGAGGTAGGCCCCGTTGGTCACCGGCGCCACGTCGATCAGGAAGGGGGCGATCTCGGCGATGTGCGCGGGCCGCTCGTTGTCGTAGGCCCACGGCACCGCATCGGTGCCGAGCACCACGGCTCCGCCCGGAACCAGCACCTGGGCGGCGAGGTCCGGAGCAGCGCCGGTTCGGCGTCGCGGCGCCGGGGTGGTGTCGACCGGTGGCACGGCCCGATCGCCCATGAGCTGGCGGGTGGCGAGGATGGTCTCGTCGTGCTGGTGCTCGTGCTGGAGCACCATGCCGTAGACGAACGCGCCCGTGAGCAGCGGGTCGCCGTCCGGGCCGAAGGGGTCGTCGCCCTCGAGGGTGTCGAGCCGGTCGAGCACTCGGCGCCGGACGCCGGCCACGTAGCGGCGTGCCTCGTCGGGGCCCAGGAGGGGCAGCGCCGGCCGGTCGGCCCGTGGGTGGCGGAACGCGTCGTAGAGGTCGTCCAACTCGGGCCGCTCGGCCGGAGGTCCGCCCAGCGCCCGCTGCAGCCAGATCTCCTCGTAGTTGCCCACGTGGGCCAGGTCCCACACCACGGGTGACATCAGCGGTGACTGCTGGCGCCGCTGCTCATCAGGGTCGAGCGCGTCGACGAGGGCCAGTGTGCGGCGACGGGTGGTCGCGAGGGTGTCCGCGATGGACTCGCGGGTCGGTGTCAACTGGCCCACGCCGCCTCCCCGTCGTCGGGTGTGCCCCCCGGGAGGAGTCGGCCCAACGCGTGCCACTCGTCCAACCGATCGTCGGCGGGGCAGCGGCGGCGGGCGACGTGGTGCTCGGCGTAGTGCGCCACGGCGTCGTGCAGGCCCGCCGACGCACCCGTTCGGGACAGGGCGGCGAGGGTGGCGGCGACGCAGGCGTCGGCCGAACGGGCCAGGGCCGGGTGGGCGAGGCCGTGGTGGGCGGCATCGGACCACAGGCCTGCCGTCTCGGCGGTGGCGAGGGCCGCGGCGGCCGACGCCTCGGGATCGGTGAGCAGCGTGACGATCACCGCGACGGCCACCGGCCAGATCGAGGCATCGACGGCGTCGAGCATGCGCAGCTCGAGCCACCCTCGCGGTCGGACCGGCGGGAACAGCGTGGTGAGGTGGTACGCGAAGTCGTCACCGGTCGGCCAGCCCGCGGGATGCCCGTCGGTCATCCACTCGGCGAACGAGAACGGGTGGCGCACCGGCAGCGTCTCGGCGTCCCCCCGGATGAGGAGCACGTTCGCGGCCAACGCGTAGCGCAGCCAGGTCTCGGCGGGGTCGTCGGCCAGCGCCGGCGCCGCGGTGCGGCTGGGGTCGATGCCCCACCAGGTGGCCAGGCGGTTGGCCACCCATCCGCTGGGGCGACCGGTGCCGCCCTCCTCCCCGAACGGCGAGTTGGCGAAGCAGGCCACCATCGTGGGCCCGATGGCGTGGGCCAGCCGCCAGCGACCAGAGGGATCGCCGGGCCCGAGGTCGACGTTGATCTGCAGCGCCGCGGTGTTGCACATCATGCGACGACCGTGGGGGCCCTTGGCGTCGAAGGCCGCCTCCATGGCGTCGTACCGAGCCGACCTGAGCACCCGCCTCGGTGGCCGGAAGGCGTCGAGGCCGATGGGGACGAGGGCCACGCCCACCTGCGCCATACGTCGGCTGAGCTCGAGGGCATCGGTGTGGGCGGCGTCGCAGGCGGCCGCCAGGCCCTCGGCGGGCGACGTGTTCAGCTCGAGCTGGCCACCGGGCTCGAAGGTGACGGTGCCGCCCGCCGGCAGCGCGCCCCCGGCCCCTGCCGCTCGCCGCAGGCCGTGGAGGTCGAGGCGGTCGTCGGGATGACGGGCGGAGATGGTGAGCCACTCGAGCTCGAGGCCGACCTTCTCGGGCCCGGGCGCCGGGTCGTGCGGGAGGAAGCATCGCTCGGCCAGGGACCGGACGTCGTCGGCAGCCAGCGTCGGTCGTTCGGAGGGCATGGTGGGGCGCGGGCCTAACGGTGCCCGGTGGTGGCGCCCATCCACTGGGGGTCACGAATCGACCCGAGGGCGAGGTGCCGCAGGTGAATGAGATGGGTCATCGTGGCCCTCCGACGTCGAGCGGTTCCGAGGTGTGTTCGTCACGGCGCGGGCACGTGGATGACGAGCCCTCCGTGGCCTTCACGTCACCGTATCGGCCGGCGGTGCGCACGGTCGGGCGGTGCGGCGCGGGCCGATGCCGGCGGCTCGGGACCCGCTCCCGACGATGAAGGACCCCCCACGGCCAGCTACCTTGGTCGCGGTGCGGCCTGCCAGATTGCCGCGCGGACCTCACGACCGCTCGGCGGGTGTGGCGCCGTGCCTACCGACTCGTGTGCGCCGTTCCGCGCCCGGGCGCGGGGCAGGGCCCTCGTTGGCGGCGACGGTCGCGACGGTCTGGCTCATGGCCGTGGGCGTGTTGGTGTCGTCCGCCTCGCCGGCCCACGCCCTCACCGTCAGCGAGGCCAGGGCCGCGGTGGACGAGGCCAACCGGCAGCTCGCTGCGGCCCACGACCAGGTACGGCGCGCCGAGGCGGCCATCACCGACGCCACCGCCGAGCTGGGCGATCTACAGGCCGACGAGCTCGCCCTCACCGAGCAGCTCCGGTCGAAGCGGCGCCAGGCCCGCCAGCTGTCCGTGGCGGCGTACATGAGCGGCGGCAGCGAGAGCAGCATCGAGCTGCTGGCCGACAGCGAAGAGGCGAGCGACCTCCTGTGGCGCCAGACGATGCTGGCCCAGCAGTCGCTCGACACCCGACAGGTGGCCCACGAGTTCCAGCAGCTGCGCAACGGCACGAGCGACGACGTGGAGGCCACGGTCGAGCGCCTCGACCGCCTCGACCAGCGCTTGGAGGAGGCCCGCCAGGAGGTGCCCCACGCCGAGCGCGCCCTCGAGCTCGCGCAGATCACGCTCATCGGTGTGCAACAGGCGGCCGCCGCGGCCCGCGCCGCCCGTGACGCCGCGGCGGTGGGCGGCGACAAGTGGGCGGCGCTGCGCCGGTGCGAGTCGGGTGGGAACTACGCCACCAACTCGGGCAACGGGTTCTACGGCGCCTACCAGTTCGACCTGCAGACGTGGCAGTCCGTCGGCGGCACCGGGCTGCCGTCGGATGCGCCGCCGTGGGAGCAGGATGCGCGGGCCCGGGCGCTCTACGCGGCCCGAGGCGACGCGCCCTGGCCCATCTGCGGCCGCTTCCTCCGTTAGCGGCTGTTACCGGCAAACAGCGACCAAGCGCTGCCGAAGGCGCTCCGACGACGTCGGCGCCAGTGTGAGGTGGCGGAGCGGAGCGGAGCCGCGGTGGGGGCGAACCGGATGCCGAAGGCGCTCCGACGAAGTCGGAGCCAATGTCAAGGCGCAGCCGGTGCGAGGGGGCTGGGGCTGTCGGGCTCGAGGGGGATGGCGCCGAGCGGGCCGTAGCGCCGCCGGAAGGCGAGGTAGCCGATGAGGCCGGCGGGAAGCGGCAGCCAGTACGAGAACAGGCGGAACGCCAGCGTGGCCAGCAGCGCCTCGTCGACCTGCACGCCGGCGACGGTGAGACAGGCCACGAGCCCGCCTTCGACGAAGCCCAGGCCGCCCGGGGTGAGGGGGATCATCGTGAGCACGGCCGCGGCGCCGTAGGCGAGCAGCACCGCCGACATGCGCGGGCTGGCCCCCACGGCGCGCAACGCGGCCACCAGGGCCAGGTAGTCGAAGGTCCAGTTGCCCACCGAGGCGGCCAGCGAGCGCTTCCACCGCGACCCGAGCGTGGCGATCACGCGGTCGCGTTGTTCGACGAAGCCCTCGGCCCGTGGGTACGAGTCCCAGTGACGCCGGACGGCCAGCCAGTGCCCGGCCCGCTCGATCCAACGGCCGACCACCAGCAGGGGCTGGTCGGTGGTGACCAGTACGAACCCCACGCCGAACAGCAGCAGGAACAGGATGCCGCCGCCCCACGACACGAGGAGCAGGCCTTTGGGGATGGGGGCCCCGAAGAGGGCAAGGGCCAGCGCCACCACCGGCAGGGCGCACAGGGTGCCGGTGGAGATCAGCGAGGTCGCGGCCAGCGTCGAGCCGGCTTCGGCCTTGTCGATGCCGGCCACCGACAGCATGCGGTAGAGCACCGCGCCGCCGACCGGGGCACCCGCGGGGATCACCTTGGTGACCGCGTTGGAGACCAGCTGGGCGGTGCCGGCCACGAACCAGCTCACCTGGGGAAGGGCGCAACGAATCAGGGCCCACGAGCAGAGGAAGCTGCAGGTCATCAGCCCTGCGATGACCGCGAACCACTCGATCCGTATCTGGCGCAACTCGGGCGCGGTGGACAAGACGTCGGCGATGCGGGGGAAGAGGCCGTAGAGGGTGACCAGGCTCACCAGGAGGAACAGCGCACGCCAGATCGACCAGCGGGTCGAGGGGGCGGCACGCGCCGGGGCCCCCGCCGGATCCTGGGGCGCATCGGCGGGCAGGTTGTCAGAGGCGCCCGCCGCCGCGCCGTCATCGAGAACGGCCACGCCATGACGATAGTGGTCGTTGCCGGGTACCGTCCTCGACTCGCGATCCGGACGGTCGGTGACGGCCGGCGGGATCAGTGCCCGACGGCGGGCTGAGACCCGCCGCCAGGCCCCGGCGGCCCGGCGGGGCGAGGGCCGACCAGGGCGAGCGCGACCACGGCGGTGCCGACCGCGAGCCGGGGGAGCCAACGCCGCCGCGTCCGGTGGCGACGGGCGGCGGCGGACGGTGGGGGAGGCCCCGGAGCGGGCGCCGGCGGTGGAGCGCCCGCTCCGGGGCGGGATGCGACGAGGGCCGGGGTGCGGGCCAGGAGGAGGTGGTGGCGCACCCGCCGGAGCCGGCGGCGACGATGGCTCCGGGTCCTCGTTCGCATGCGGTCATCGTAGTCGAAGTACACGGAGAGTCAACGAAAAGGAACGAAAAATCTCAGCCTGCGTCGTCGGCCGGCCGTGGATCGTCGCGGCGGGTCCGGCGCAACGCGGTGAGCACCGACAGCACCGAGCGCCGCTCGTGGGTCGAGCGGGTGAGGTGGGTGTCCACCACGTCGTGGCGGTTGACGTAGGTGGACACGAAGGCCTGGAGCGTCGCTCCTGCGGGCAGGGCCAGGAGCGCGCCCACCGGCCCGAGGATGGAGGCACCCGCGATCACCGCACCGAACGCCACCGCGGGGTGGATGTCCATGGTGTGGGCGGTGATGGGCGGGGCCAGCAGGTAGTTCTCGACCTGCTGGTAGACGAAGATGGCGATGAGCACCCACAACGCCTCGATCGGCTGGTCGATGAGGGCGATGGCGATGGGCAGCGCCCCCGCCAGGTAGGTGCCGACCACGGGCACGAACTGCGAGAGGACCCCCACCCACAGGGCGAGGGGAAGCGGGAACGGCACGCCGATGAACAAGAACGCGAAGTAGTGGAACACCGCGGACAGGAACGCCAGCAGGCCGCGTGAGTAGATGTAGCCACCGGTCTTGTCGATGGCGATCTCCCACACCCGCAGCACCTCCCGTTGGCGGTCGGGGCGCATGGTCGAGCAGATCGCGCGCCGGAGGCGGGGACCGTCGGCGACGAGGTAGAAGGTGAACAACAGCACGGTGAGGCCCCGGAACAGCACGCCCACCGCGGTGGCGCCGACGCTCAACACGTTGCCGGCGAGGCCGGTGGCCAGATCGTTGGCGGCGCCACCGGAACGGAATTGCTCGGCCAGGTCGTCGGTGTTGACGTCGGCGTTGAACGTGTCGTTCACCCAGCGTTCGATGTCGGTGATGTAGTCCGGCGCCTGGTCGACCAGGTTCTGCACCTGGTCGACGAGGAGCGAGCCCATGGCGTAGATGAACAGGGCGGCGGCGATGAACAACAGGGCGAAGACGAACGCGGTGCCGGTGCCTCGCCGCCAGCCCTTGGCCTGCAGCCAGTTGACGGCCGGCTCGAGCGCGAACGACAGGAACAGCGCCACCAGCAGCATGATCAGCAGGTCCTTCAGCTTGCCGATCAGCCACACCGTGGTGGCCAGGGCCACGATGCCGAGGAAGAAGAGCGCGATGGCCTGGGGCACCCACCGCGGCATGCGGTCGTAGTCGGCCAACAGGGTGTCGGGGGAGGGAGTGTCGGGGGAGGGGGTGTCGGGGGAGGCGGTGTCGGGGGAGCGGGTGTCGGGTGAGGGGGTGGTGGGGGGCGGCCCGGCGGACGATGGCGCGTCGGCCGCGTCGCGCGGCCCGTCGACGTCGTCGTTCACCTGCTCCCCTCCGGCCATCGGGGCCACGCTAGTGCCCGCTCCCTGAGTAGACAGGTGGTGCGACCGCTCCTACGTTGGGTCGCCGACCGAGGGGGATGCATGACCTACCGAGTGATCCAATGGGCCACAGGCACCGTGGGCATCCACGCCGTGCCCGCCATCGCGGCGCACCCCGACCTCGAGCTGATCGGGCTCTGGGTGCACGCCGACGAGAAGGCCGGTCGGGATGCGGGGGAGCTGTGCGGGGTGGCGCCATTGGGCGTGACCGCCACCCAGGACGCCGAGGCGCTGCTCGCCCTCGAGGCCGACTGCGTCTGCTACATGGCCCATTCCGACGTGCGTCCCGGCGAGGTGGTGGACGACCTCTGCCGGATGCTGGCCGGTGGCAAGAACGTGGTGAACACCTCATTTGTCCCCCTCCTCTACCCCGAGCAGGCGGGCTTCCACGACCAGCTCCAGCGGGCGTGCCTGGAAGGGGGCACGTCGTTCTACACATCGGGCATCGACCCCGGCTTCGGCAACGCCGGCATCACCATCCCGGCGCTGGCCCTGTGCAAGGAGATCACCACCGTGCGCATGGCCGAGATCGTGAACTACGCCACCTGGGACAACCCGTTCACGATGTTCGAGATCATGGGATTCGGGAAGGCCGACCCGTCGCAGTCGCTCCTGCTGTCGCCGGGCTCGACCGCGCTGGCGTGGGGCCCCGTCGTCGCTCTGGTGGCGAAGGCCCTCGACGTCGAGCTCGACGACATCACCGAGTGGCACGAGGTCATCACCGCCGACGAGGCGTTCACCATCGCCTCAGGGCCCATCGCCGCCGGCACCATCTCCGGCATGCGGTTCGAGATCCGGGGGATGGTCGACGGCGAGGCCCGCATCGTGGTCGAGCACGTCACCCGCCTCCGCGACGAGGACGCCCCCGACTGGCCCCAGGGCGCGGGCTACCGCATCGAGGTGGACGGCGAGCCCTGTGTGACGATCGAGCTGTCCGTCTCGTCGCACGTGGGCGACCACAACCACGCGGGCTGCCTGGCCACGGCGATGCACGTCCTCAACGCCATCCCGCTGGTCTGCGACGCCGACCCCGGGGTGCTCACCTACCTCGACCTGCCCGTCTACACAGGCCGGCACCTCCTCTCCCGCGCGTCGACGGACGCCGCCTCGGAGCACCAGGACCCGCTCGTCCCTCACTCGTCGTGACCGGCCCGGGCCCGCTCCCGCGGTCGGCCACGCGCTGATCCGGCGTGGACGACACCCTGTACGAGCGCGTCGGTGGGCAGCCCTGGTTCGACGCGCTGGTCGAGCGCTTCTACGTGGGTGTCGAGTCCGACCCGGTGCTGCGGCCCCTGTACCCCGACGACCTGGGCCCCGGCAAGCGCCACCTGGCCCTCTTCCTGGCCCAGTACTGGGGAGGCCCGGGCACCTACAGCGAGCTCCGGGGCCATCCACGGCTGCGGGCGCGGCACCTTCCGTTCGCCATCGGTGACGCCGAGCGCGACGCGTGGGTGGCCCACATGACCGTCGCGGTCGAGGCGGCCGAGGCCGACGGGGCCACCAAGGACGAGTTCCTCGCCTACGTGGCCGACGCGGCCACCTTCCTCATCAACCAGGGCCCGCTCAACCTGCGCCCACCGGGCTGAGCGCGGGTCCGTCGGTCTGACAGGCGCGGGTCGGCCCGGGTAGGTTCACGCCGTCAACCGGGGCCGTGGGGGCCCGGTGCACGGGAGGGACCATGCGAGCTCGACGGGTGATCGGGACGGCCGTCGTGGCCGCTGTGCTGGCCGTCTTCGTGCCCGTCGCGGCGGCGTCGGCGGCACCGGCGGTGTCGGCGGCGCCGACCGAGGCGGCCAAGGACCCCGTGATCATCGTGGCCGGCACGCTGGCCGGCCGCACGCTGGCCAGCATCTACTACGAGCCGCTCGCCGCCCGGTTGCGTGCCGACGGCTACCGGGTGTCGATCTTCGGGCTGCCCGGGAGCGGCCTCGGCGACATCGGCGCCATCTCGCAGGACCTCAACACCTTCGCCGACACGGTTCGGGCCCAGACCGGTGCGGCTCGTGTCGACCTCATCGGTCACTCGCAGGGCGGGCTCGTGATCCGCCACTACCTCAAGTACCGCGGCGGCGCCGGCGAGGTGGACAGCGCCATCAGCCTCGGCGCGCCGCACCACGGTGCCGCGGTGGCCAACCTGCTCACCTTGCTGGGTCTCGGCTCCTGTGCCGGCGTGGTCGCGTGTCGCCAGATGACCATCGGCTCGCCGTTCCTCGACTCGCTCAACGCCGGCGACGACACCATCGGCTCGGTGACCTACACCAACTTCGCCTCGGTGGTCGACGGCATCGTGCAGCCCTACACCACGTCGTTCCTCGACGACGCCGACGGCAACAACACCAACGTCAAGATCCAGAAGCAGTGCCCGCTGCGACTCGTCGGCCACGTGGCCCTGCCCTACGACGGCACCGTCTACAGCGGCATCCAGGACGCCCTGGCCCACCGCTCGATCACCCTGAACTGCTTCGCCGTCTGACCCGCCCGTCGGCCCTGCCGTGGACGCCGGCAGGGGCGCCGGCGTCGCCCGCGCGCCGGAGACGCGTCAGCCGAATGGGTTCTCGGTGGCTGCGACCTGGGCGGTCTCGTCCTTCTCGTCGGACACGTTGACCTTCAGGATCGGCTTGCCGTCGACGCCGTCGATCCGCAGCCACTCCTCGGCGTTGAGGGGGAACGGCACCATCTGGGTGCGGAACAGGATCTCGGTGAGCTCGCCCTTCCAGCCGTCGTCGGTGGCGTGCGCGACGAGGTGGCAGGTGGCGAAGGAGTCTCCCACGCTGGTGACGAGGTTGGCCGGGCCGTCGTAGATCGTGTCGCTCATGGCGGCGAGGATACGAGTGCGACCCGGCCAGCCGCCAGGGACCAAAGTCCCTCAGGGCTCGGTTACCGCGCACGCCTCGTCGACGTAGTCGGGCGCCGCGGTGACCGCGGCGTTCGTGGCCGCGACGGTGAGGCAGTACAGGGTGCCCGGTTCGAGGCCGTCGACCACGTAGCCGGCGCTGTTGGCGGGCAGGTCGGCGACCTCGTCGAACACGTCGCCCCGCACGCGTGCCACCAGGTAGCGGTCTTCGTTGTCGGCGACGTCGATCCAGGTCATCTGCAGGCTGGTGGGGCCGGCCGCACTGACCGCGAGGTTGGTGGGTTGCGTCGGCGGTGTGACCACGACGCTCGACGTGGTGGACATGGTGGTGGCCGGGCCCGAGGCCGCGGTGGTGGCCGCGGTCTGATCGGAGGCCGTGGTGGGGGCCGGGTCGTCCCTGCCGAACAACAGGTACGCGGCGACGGCCAGCACCATCACGACGATGATCGCGCCGATGAGCAGTGGTGCCCGGCGCGTCGGGCGATCGGTGTCGTCGTCACCGCTGGCGACCGCCGGCACCGCCCAGGATGCACCCGGGTCGTCGGGTTCGGGTGCCGCCGCGGGAAGGGCCGGCGGTGGTGCGGCCGGCGGGATCGGGGGCGCCGCGATCGAGGGCGCGGGGATCGAGGACTCGGGGCCGGGCTCGCTCGCCGCGGTGAACAGGTCGCCGGCGGTGGCCCTCGTGCCCGACGGCTTCGACGGCGTGGACGGGGTCGCCGGGGCGGAGTCGTCGGTGGTGAACAGGCGGTCGGCCAGGCCGGGCAGCGCGCGGCCGCAGGTGCGACAGACCGGCGCGGCCTCGGGGTTGGTGGCCCCGCAGGCGGTGCAGGTGACCTGCCCGGGCGCGCTCATCGCGGTGGTGCCGCCGCGGCGTGGCGGCCGGCCACCCGGCCGAAGAAGGTGGCGTCGCCGATCGACAGGCCCGAGGCGTAGGTGCGGCCCTCGAGCGGGAGCCCGGCGGCCACCCGGCCGGCTGCGTAGAGCGCGGGGATGGGGGTGCCCGACGGGTCGAGCACCTCGCCGGTCGCCCGGGTGGCGAGGCCGCCGAAGGTGAAGCCGGCGTAGATCGAATTCTCGGTCGTGCAGTCCAGGGCGCCGAACGGGCCGTCGCCGAGGGGCCGCAGGTACTCGGCCGCCTTGTGGAAGAGCGGATCCTCACCCCGCGCCGCGAACCGGTTGTAGGTGTCGACCGTGTGCACCAACTGTCCCTCCGGGATGCCCAGGCTGGCCTCGAGCTCGGCGATGGTGCCTTCCACCGCCGCGACCTTGTGGAACGCCTGGGTCGGGCCGTGGATCTCGTCGTCCAGGATCAGCCAGCAGCGCCCGTCGGCCCGGCGCAACATGGCGTCGCTGGTTCGGCCCACGTAGGCGTCCTCGTTCACGAACCGCTGGCCCTGCTCGTTCACCAGCACGCCCTTGCAGTGCGAGCCCGGCGGGTAGATGGCGTTCACCACCAGGCCCTCGGCCATGTTCACCACGTCGGCGCCGGCCCCCTGCCCGACCCGTATGCCCAGGCCGTCGTCCGCGGGCGACGCCGCCTCCCAGTTGCACCGCAACAGGTCGGGCGCGTGCTCGGCCACCATCTCCTTGTTCATGATGAACCCGCCGGCGGCCAGGATGACGCCGCGACGGGCCCGGATGTGCACCGTCGTGCCGTCGTGGTCGGCCACCACGCCGAGCACACGACGGGTCTCCGGGTCCTGTACCAAGCGCTCCACCCGGCACTCGTTCAGCACCGCGGCGCCAGCCTCGTGGGTGGCGGTGAGGAAGAACTCCATCAGGTAGCCGCCCACTTCGCCGGGCCGAGCCGGCTTGTGCCCACGGGGGGCGGGTGCGGCCTGGTCGGCGAACGGGTGCACCTTCTCGTTGCCGCTGAAGAAGAGGGTCTCGGGACCGAACGGATGGGTGGTCTTCTCGGCCACGAACGACTCGTCGAACTCGACGCCGAGCCCGCACACCCAGTCGAAGTGCTCGACGCTCCCCTCGCAGTAGAGGCGCACCTTCTCCTCGTCGGCGTGGCGGCCGGCAGCGAGGCGCACGTGCTTCACCATCTCCTCGACGGGGTCGTCGAAACCGCACGCCTTCTGCACGCGGGTGCCGCCGCCGAAGTAGATGACGCCCGTGGACAGGGCCGTGGTGCCCCCGCCCCTGGTCATGCGCTCGAGCACCAGCGTGTCGGCGCCGGCTCGAGCCGACTCGATGGCCGCGGAGGCGCCGGCGCCACCGTGGCCCACGATCACCACGTCGGCCTCGTGATCCCACCGGGGAACGAGGTGCGGGGGGATCGCCGTGTTGTTGGGGGAGGGCGCGCCGGGAGAGGACGTGTCGGGCGGCGACGGGTCCGAGGTCACCCGGCGATCGTAGAGCGGCGCTCGCCCCGAACCGGGCGACTCAGGCGTCGACGGTGCCCGCGGGGCGCGGCGGCGGCTCGTTGAAGGCCTTCTCCCAGCCCTTCTCGGCCAGCCGATGGCCGACGCGGCGCCCCACCACCACGCCGACCGCGATCGACGCGGCCCAGCTGGCGGCGACCACGATCGGGGTGTCGGGGTCGGCCGGGTCGGGCATCTTGTCGCGGCCGGTGCCCTTGGTCCACGCCAGCTTCACCAGCTGGTGTGCACCCAGGGCGGCCAGGCTGCCGGACGCGAAGGCCACCACCCGCCACAGCACCCGGCGTCCTGCGTCGGTGGCCTCGGGGGCCAGCTCCTGGGCCGCCGCGGCCGCGCCGGCGATCGCGAAGCGCCGGGCGGCGCGCTTGGCCATGCGTGTTGATCGGTCTCGAGCCATCGCGGGAACCTACCCCCGACATCGGCTCCTCGTACCTCGGAGCGCCTTCGGCATGCGGTTCGTCGGTGGTGCTGCGTCGCCGCGCCCTCGAACCGGGCGCTCAGGTGGTGGGCATCCCTCGGTCGAGGCGGACACGCTCGCCGTTGCGGGCCACCACCGCCGCCCAGTCCAGGTCGCGGTCGATGGCGTCGGCCAGCGCCTCCGACGCCTCGGGCTCGCCGTGCACGACGAACACGGTGTCGGGCGGGGTCGACGCGGTGCCCAACCAGGCCAGCAGGTCGTCGCGGTCGGCGTGTGCAGACATCACGAGGCGTGACACATCGGCGCGCACGCGGTGGTAGATGCCGAACATCTTCAGTGTGCGGGCGCCGTCGGCGAGGCTGGCGCCCCGGGTTCCCGGTGCCTGGAAGCCCACCAGCACCACCGCGTTGCGGGGGTCGCCCAGCCGGGCGGCGAGGTGGTGGAGGATGCGTCCACCCGTGGCCATGCCCGAGGCCGAGATGAGGATGAACGGGCCGTGGCGCTCGTCCAGGGTCTGCGACTCCTCGCGGGTGTGGGCCTCGTGCAGCTCGAGGTCGCCGAACAGGGGTGTGCCCCAGAGCTCGGGGCGGATGTCCGAGGAGTCGGTCGCGGCCGCGTCGCTGTACGCGGCCAGTGCCCGGCTGGCCATGGGGCTGTCGACGAACACGGGCAGCTGTGGCACCGCGCCGGCCCGCTGGAGCTCCTGCAGGTGCCACAGCACCACCTCGGTCCGATCGACCGCGAAGGCGGGGATCACCACCACGCCACCGCGGGCGGCCACCCGGGTGACGATGTCGGCGAGGCGCTGCGGTGCGTCGCTGTCGGGGCGTGACTCGTCGCCGTAGGTGGACTCGACGACCACGATGTCGGCGTCGCCGATCGGGTCGGGCGGCGGCAGGATCGGGTGGTGGGCCGGCCCCAGGTCGCCGCTGAAGGTGACCCGTCGGTCACCCACCCGCACCGACAGGGACGCGGCGCCGAGGATGTGGCCCGCCCAGCGGGGCGTGACGCCGACCCCGGGCACCACCTCGGTCTCGGTCCCCCAGGGGAGGTCGGTGAACCGATCGAGCGACCGGCGCGCGTCGTCCTCGGTGTACAACGGGAGCGCGGGGTGGTGCTTCGAGTACCCGCGGCGGTTCGCGTACCGTGCCTCCTCCTCGTGCAGGTGCCCGCTGTCGGGCAGCACGATCCCGGCCAGCACCCGGGTGCCGGGGGTGGCGTGGACCGGGCCCGTGAAGCCGTCGTTCACGAGGCGGGGCACGTACCCGCAGTGGTCGACGTGGGCATGGGTGAGCACCACCGCGTCGATCCGGGCCGGGTCGACCGGCAGTGGCGACCAGTTGCGCTCGCGCAGTCGCTTGGGCCCCTGGTAGAGCCCGCAGTCGACCAGCACCCGACGGTCGTCGACCTCGATGAGGAACTTGCTGCCGGTCACCGTGCGGGCGGCGCCCAGGAAGGTCAGGTTCGGCGGGAACGAGGAGTCCATGGGGACACCGTGGCGGGAGCCGCCGTCACCCGCCAGAGGCGAACGGCCCGGCGGCTACTCGCCGCGTCCGTACTCGCGGTCGCGCTTCTTCACCTTGATGAAGGCGACGATCAGGAGGATTGCAGCGATGAAGAAGATCCCGAGCCCGTAGAAGAACATGGGGCGATCGTAGGGCCGCCGGGGAGGAACCCGGCGACTCCGAGTGGCGCGGGCCGCCGGGTCAGCCGAGGCCGAGGTCGTCCAGGTCCTGGCCGGTGATGGCCTCGAGCGCCTCCTTGACCGAGCGGTAGAACGGCCCCTCGTCGATGTCGCCGGCCACCTGGTAGTCCGAGAGCAGCTCGCGGAGGCGGTCCCGCAGGTCGGCGAACACGAGGGTGACGCCATGGTCGGCCAATTCGCGGTCGAGGTCCACGAGCATGTCGGCCGCGGTGACGTCGATGTCGGTGACGGCGGAGCACTCGATCACCACGTGGTGGGGGCGGGGGGTGGTCTGCAGGATCGCGCTGCGCACCCGTTCGTGGAACAACGCGGCGTTGGCGAAGAACAGCGGCGCGTCCCACCGGAACACCACGATGCCGGGGATCGTCCGGGCGTCCGGGTACCGGGCGAGGCTGTGCCACCCCCGCAGGCCCGGGACCCGCCCCAGCGCGGCTGCCTCCGGCCACCAGCCCCGGCGGAAGTAGAAGACCACCGAGAGGGCCACGGCCACGCCCACCCCGGGCAGGACGCCGAGCACCACCACCCCGGCCGTGGCGACCAGAGCGAGGACGAGGGAGGTCGGTCGGGCCCGCGACAGGCGCCGCAGCGTGGCCACGTCGACCAGGCCCGCGGCGGCGACGATGACCACGGCGGCGAGGGCGCTCAGCGGCATCTCCGCCAACAGGCCCGGGGCGGCGACCAGCAGGGTGGCCACGCCGGCGGCTCCGACCAGCCCCGCCATCTGACTCCGCGCGCCCGCGTCCCGGACCACCGCCGAGCGGGTGGCGCTGGCCGACACCGGGAACCCCTGGAAGAGCCCGGCCATCAGGTTGGCACCGCCGATGGCCACGATCTCGCGGTCGGGGTCCACCTGGTCGCCGGTCACGCCGGCCAGCGTGGACGACACCGCGATGGTGTCCGCCAGCGAGATCAGGACGATGCCGATCGCGGCGGTCATGAGGGGGACCATGTCGTCGGACGGGACCCTCGGCAGGGTGAGGCCGGGCAGGCCCTGAGGGAGGGTGCCGAGCACCGGGACCCCGTGGCCGGCGCCGTCGAGGGCCACGTTCGCCACGGTGGCGGCGACCACGGCGAGGAGCACGGCGGGCAGGCGCGGCCACCAGTGGCGCGCCGTGAGGATGACCGCGAGCGTGCCGGCGCCGAGGCCGAAGGCCCAGGGATCGAACTCGTCGAGGTGGCGCACGAACGAGCCCGCCTCGCCGAGCACGCCGTCGCCGCCGTCGGAGAAGCCACACAGGGCCGGCAACTGGCTGACGACGATCACCAGGGCGAGCCCGTTGAGGAACCCGATCCGCACGGGCTTGGACAGGAGCGTGGCCACGAACCCGACGCGGCCGACGCCGAGCAGCACCTCGAGGCCGCCCACCAACAGGCCCAGCATGCCGGCCAGGGCCACCGCGCTCGCCGGGTCGTCGGTGCTGACGAGCGGCACGAGCGCGGCGAACACGAGCGGTGACACCGAACTGTCCGGCCCGACGATCAGCAGGCGCGACGGGCCCACCAGGGCGTACGCCACCAGGCAGGCGATGGTGGTGTAGAGGCCCGTCACCGCGGGCAGGCCGGCCAGTTGGGCGTAGGCCATCCCCTGGGGGAGCAGGAGTGCGGTGAGGGCGAGACCGGCGGGCACGTCGTGGCGCAGCTCGCGCCACCGGTAGCCGTGCAGCGTCGAGACCGACGCGATCTGTCCTGCCCCCCTCATGAGGGTGGTTCTACGGCATCACCCGCCCGGCGGGTAGGGCCGATCGGCCGCGTTCAGGCATCCCGCGGATGCTGAGCATCATCGAACGCAGGGGGACGGCCTCGATGACCAACTGGCGGTCAGCCGCGGCGTTCGTGACCACACGGAGGCGAGATGACCGAATTTCGGTCACGAGCATTGCTGCCGGGCGTTTGGCAAGACGTCACCTCGTCCACGTGGTTCCGGCGCCCTTTCGACTCTTCAAGTGGCACGGCCGATCGCATGCCGCTGAGGCTGGGCTGCGCTGCTCAAGGTCACAGCATCGCTGAAGCGCGGGGAGGCGCCTGTGTGCGGTTCCCACTGCGACTTCAGCCTTACGTGACCGGTGCCCCGATGGCCTGCCAGAAGACCGCCTCGGCCAGCACCCGCGTTCCGAGTTCCCGGGCCCTCGTCGCCTTGCCGGATTGGCTGTCGGGGTCAGCGATGACAAGGAGGTCGAGGCCCTTTGAGACGTTCTTCTTCACGACAAGGCCTGCCTCCGCGGCGAGACCCTGGGCGACCTCGCGGGTGATCGGCTCGCCAGACAACGTGCCGACGAGCGCACCGGTGAAGCAGACAGATTGTCCGACGAGTGAGCTCGGTGTCGGTGGTGCCGGTGCCCCGTCTGCAGGTTCGGCGAGGTCTGGTACCTCGGTGTTCAAGAGACGGGCGACGAGTTCGATGTCGGCTCGTTCGAGGTCGGTGATGATGTTGTCGGCGAGCGCAGCCGTGGCGAGGGCCTCGAGGTAGGAGCGGTGGGCGGCCTGGACCTGGGCGGCGGTGAGGCCCCAGGCGACGGCGGTGTCGTTGAGGACTTGGGCTTCGAGCTCGGTGATGCGGCGGTCTTCGAGAGCCCGGTCGAGGACGTCGTGGTAGGCGGCGATGTCGGGGTCGCTGCTCCCGGCGTTGTCGAGGCGGGCGACGAGGCTGGCGAGATAGCTGGCTTGGTCGTCGAGGCGCGCGACTGCAGCGCCGCGTTCGTGGCGTCGACCGGAGGTGGGCGCCGATGGCCACGATGTGGGCCAGGTGCTTGGGTCGCAGCCGAGTTGGCGGAGTTCGTTGGCACCCACTCGTTCGGCGACGGGGAGATAGGCGAGGAGGAGTGCGGCGGCAGCTCGTGCGTCGTGCAGGGCGGCGTGTTCGTGGGGGATGGCATGGCCGATGCGGGCGCAGCAGACGGCGAGCTTGCGGCTGGCGGTGGCGGGGTCGAGTCGGGTTACGAGCCCGAGGGTGCACAACGACGGCACGGCTGGCAGCGAATGGCCGCTGCGGTCGAGTTCGGCGGTGAGGAAGTCTCGGTCGAACCGCAGGTTGTGGGCGGTGAGGACGGCTCCGTCGAGTCGCTGGAGCACGTCGCCTGAGATCTCGGCGAAGGTTGGGGCGTCGAGGACGTCGCCAGCGGCGATGCCGTGGATGTGTGTGGCGCCGATGTCGCGCTCGGGGTTGACGAGCGTGGACCACTCGTCGACGACGGTTCCGTCGCCCCGGACTCTGGTGGTGGCGATCTCGACGACGCGATCTCCGAGGCGGGGACTGAAGCCGGTTGTCTCGAGATCAACCACGCAGAACTCGGTCGAAGCGAAGCCGCCACGAGTTCTGGGGCGAGGAGCATCGGCTGGAGGGGTGGTGGTGTCGCCGGCGGTGGCCTCTTGGATGATGGAGAGGATGATTTCGGCGCCGGCGGTGTCGAGCAGGCGTGCGGCGGTTGCCTCGGCGGCGAGGTCGGGATCGAGGACGTAGTCCCACTTGTCGATGTCGGTGTTCTCGAGCTCTCGGGCGAGCGTCAGCGGATCGAGCGCCTGGTCGCCGCCCAGCAGGGCCTCGGCAGCGGCTTGGACCTGCTCGGGCCGGCAGTCGAAGACCCGCAATGATGGGCCTTCCGGAGCGGACTCGATCCCGGCCGAGGCGAGCGCCAGGGACGTGGTGACAAGCGCACCGTCCCCGAGCCAGGGGAACACGAGGGTGTCGTTGCCGGATCGGAGCACTGGGGTGGTGGCGAGGTCGTGGCGGTGCCATGCGGCGCGGCCTTCGGCGAGCAGCTCGGCGGCGGAGCGGTCCAGCCATGGCGGGACACTGTCGGCTTGATAGACGCGGACCATCTGTTGGCGGACTCGGTCGCCGACGGTGGCGCCTTCGCCGCCGAACATGGGTGGTTTGCCGCCGTGGGCGCGTGTGAGCTCGATGACGCGGGACTTGGCGTCGATGCCGGTGATCTTCCAGCGGCGTCCGCTGAAGATGAGGAAGGCGCCCTCGATGATGGGGTGGTCGATCGGCAGGGTGCCGAGAGGTCGGCCGTGGGCCACGAGGCGCCATTCCTGGGGGGTCTTGAATGCGGCGTAGAAGGAGTAGTGGTTGACGGCGCGTTCGCCGTCGCGGCCGTGCAGGAGCGTGCCGTCGGAGGCCTGGGTGATGAGGTCTTTGCTGGCCATCGCTCGCAGCAGTCGGGAGAAACGTTGCGGGTCGACCAGGTCGAAGGGGCCCGGTCCGCACAACGCCTGGTGGATCTCGGCGGCGGTGGCGCCGCCGTGTTGCGCGATAACCGACAGAATCTGTTGGATCAGAGTCGAGAGGTTCAGGCCAGGGTCAGCTGGTGGTTCGACCCAGCGGTCGAGCAGCAGTTCAACCATCGCAGTGGTTTGAACGAGACCACACCGGAGTTCGTCGACGAGGGTGGACTTGCCGTCGAGTTCGTCCTCGGTGATGTAAGCGCGCAGGGTCGACGGTTCGTCTCGTCGGCCGGATCGACCGAGCCGCTGGCGCAGCGCCGCGACTGATGGGGGAGTGCCGATCTGGGCGACGGAAGTCATGGATCCGATGTCGATGCCCATCTCGAGTGTCGAGGTGCACACGACGGTGACGGGTCGGGTGCGGTCCTTGAGGAAGCGCTCTACGTCCTCGCGCATCTCGCGGCTGAGGCTGCCGTGGTGTGGGAAGAACTCATTGGGCAATCGCTCGGTTTCGCAGCGGTTGGCGAGTAGGTCGGCGTAGATCTCGACATCGCGTCGCCGGTTGGCGAACACGAGGTTGTCGGTGCCGCGCAAGGTGCGGAAGAGGTGCTCGGCGATCGCGAGTTGGTCGCCGTCGGTGGTCTCTTCGACGGTGACTGATCGGCCGGCGGCTTCCGCGGCGGCGCCTTTCTGGGACAGCAGCGGGTCGGCGGCGCGGTAGCCGCGGACCTGGAGCCGGATCTCCTGGCCGTCGCTCGTGCTCTTGATGAGCGCGACGCCGTCGGGGGCGTTCGGGCGAAGGAAGGCGGCTGCGGCATCCATGTCGCCGAGGGTGGCGGACAGTCCGATGCGTGGCGGCCGCCGACGGATCGCGAGTTCGACCCGGTTCAGCAGCGATTGGAGCTGGGCGCCGCGTGGAGTGGCCAGGAACGAGTGCAGTTCGTCGACGACGACGTATCGGAGCCCACCAAGGAGGGTGGGGACTTGGGTGCCGCGGTTCACGAAGAGCGCCTCGAGGCTCTCGGGTGTGATGAGCAGAACGCCGCTTGGGTCGGCGAGGGCCTTCTTCTTGGAGTCGTCGGCTACGTCGCCGTGCCAGCGGTGCACGGCGACGTGGGCGGTGTCGCAGAGTCGGTCGAGCCGGTCGTATTGATCGTTGATCAATGCCTTGAGCGGTGACAGGTACAGCACCTGGATCCCGGTCACAGCGGCGGCCGTCAGTTCCGACCATGGATCGTGCGACGTCCAGGGGTCGTCGTCGGAGGCGGCGGTTTGGTCGGTGTCGGTGGCGATGGCCGAGCAGATCGGCAGGAACGCCGCTTCGGTCTTCCCCGCCGCGGTCGCTGCCGAGATGATGACATCGCGGTTCCCGTCGAGGATCGGGCCGATCGCTTGTTCCTGGGCGTCGTGGAGCGACGTCCATCCTTGGTCCCAGATCCAACGCTGCATCGTGGAGTGGAGCCGGTCGAACGCTCCCGATCGTTCAGAGGCGGAATGAGGTGAGGTCATCGTCGCTATCCGGGAGATGGATCGCGGGCCCCGGCGCCGGTGCCGCAGTCGGTGGGGTCGCGGGTGGGGACGCGGAGACGGGTTCGTCTTCAAGTGGTTCGAGGTCCGGGTTGGACTCGGGGGCGAGCTCGACGCGGGCCACCAGGTCGGTCCAGTTGACGCCGGGGTTCTGTTCGAGCACGGCGAGGAGGTTGACGAACTCCTTGATGGTGGTGCGGGGGGTCCGGAAGTAGGCCTCACCGACGCGGGTCTGGCAGTGGGTCATGAACGCGGTGATGCCGGCGTCGTCGACGAGGTAAGCGGTGCGTTCGCCCGCGGCGTACACGTGGCGGAGCTTGCCGAGGAGCACGAACAGGTCTTCAGGTGTGAGGCTGGCGAGGCGAAGGACCGGCCCGGAGAAGTCGACAAGTCCTGCGGTGGCGAAGGTGTTCTCGGCGAGTCGGCTCTGCAGCGCCGAGTAGGAGTACATGCCTCGGCGGGTGTCGAGCAGCATGTCGGGTGTCCCGCCAAAGACGAACCCGAGCCCGGCGGCGCTGCCCTGCAGGCAGTCGTTCAATATGCGCAGGATCTGTTCGTAGTTGGCGTTACGGGCCTGGGTGTTGGCCAGCTTGTAGAGGTTGACGAGCTCGTCGAGGCAGACGAGCACGCCGCTGAACCCGGCGAGCCGGACGAACCGGGCGAGCAGCTTGAGGTGGTCGTAGAACGACGCGTCGTCGATGATCGTCCGCACTCCGAGCGCAGAGCGTGCGTCGGTGCGGGTGGCGAACTCGCCGCGCAGCCAACGCACGGCGTCGGCCTTGAGTTGTTCGTTGCCAGTGTCGTGACCGCGCCAGTAGGCGGCCACGACCTCAGCGAAGTCGTAGCCGCCGGTGAGCTCTTGCAGTGCGGCGAGCCGTTCGCGGATCACGACTTCGGGGGCGGTGTCGCGTTCGCGGGCGGTGTTGAGGCTGTCGGTGACGAAGCGTTCGACCACCGATGGCATGGCTGCCCCGTCGGGCTTGGCCCGGGTGGCGAGGTTTCGCATCAGTTCTGCGTAGAGGCTTCTTGCTTGGCCGCCGGTGGCGTGGAGGCGACGGTCGGGGGAGAGGTCGGCGTGGACGGTGACGAGCTTGCGCTCGAGCGCGACGGTCCGGATGAGGTTCAAGAAGAAGCTCTTGCCGGCCCCGTACTCGCCGATGGCGAACCGGATGGCCGAGCCGCCGTCCGCGATCCGGTCGATGTCGGCGACTAGCGCGGCCACTTCGTTGGCCCGCCCGACCTGGATGAGGTGCTGACCGGTGCGAGGCACCACCCCGGCGCGCAGTGACTGCAAGATGGCGTTTCGATCTCGGGGCCGGATCCGTTCGGATCCGGCGCTGGTGTCGGTCATCGAAACAGCTCCTCCACGGCGTAGTCGTTGATCTCGAGCGGGTCATCGCCCTCGACCAGGGGATCGCCGCACAGATCGAGCGCGGCCTCGTTGATCCGGTCCAGCGCGCCATCCAGGAGAGGTAGACCCAGGGAAGTGGCGATCTCGTCGACCTCCGTTCGGTCCCAGGACGACCTGGTCCGCAGCCGGTCAGCAAGCGCGCCGTGTGCGCCGTCGAGACCCTCGATCGCGATGCCATCGGCAACTTCGGCGATGCACGCATCTGCGCTCGGTGCGGCCTCAGGCTCTGTCTCGGGCTCGTCGTCGGTGAAGATGTCGGCGAGCAGTGCGGTGACCGTCGCCGTTTCGGCCAGCCGGGCGGCGACCACCTCCGGATCCAGTTGCACAACAACAGGACGGCTGGCGCTCTTGTCGCCTACGGGTGCGGTGGGGATGGTCCAACGCTTCTCGGGCTCGGCTTGTCGCACCGTGCTCGGCGCGGCATCGCCCGATGCCAACGCGTGGATGGTGCGGTACACGTCGGCTTCGTCGAGCCCAAGGAGCTTGTACACCTTGGTCAACGTCGCGATCTCGTCGGGGGTCACCTGCCCGTCAGCGGCGGCGACGTCGACCAACAGACGGCCGATCGAGGCCCGTTGCGGCGTGGTCAGTGCTTCGAGGCGGCGCTTCATGCCTCCGAGCGCCGGCTTGCCTGCGGTCAACCACAACAAGTGGGCGTTGAGCCGGCGGCGCTCGAACTCGTTGAGACCGAGCACCGTCTCGATGTGCTCAGCGACCTGAGCACGCTCGCGCGCCGATACCGAACCGTCAGCGGCGGCTACGACCGCGGTGAGGTGCACGAGCGTCGCTGCCGCTGCATAACCCGGCGACGGTGCCGCCGGCGCGCCGGCGGCTTGCGGGAACAGCACTGCGGCCGATCCAGGCTTGGGGGTGGCCGCCCCGAACCGGACGTCGGGCTCGACGCCCGCCCCAAACTTGTCGACCAGGCTGGCGATGCTCACCGCGTCGGCCTTCATCAGCTTGGAGTGATGTCCAGATGACCAGAGCTGCACGAGCTCGTCGAACGACACAACCGACGCCCCACCTGCGATGTGGCCTTCGACCCAGGCGCGGACCCGACCGATGGGCTCGCTCGAACCGCCGGCGACGAGATCTGCGGGAAGCAGCCCAGCGGCCCGCGGGGAGCCTGCAGACTCCGGGTGGCGGCCCACGAACCGGCTGTAGGCGTCGAGCTCGTCCGTGCAGGTCCCAGCGATGTCACGCAGCTTGTTGATCGGACCGGTCAGACCGGTTATGTCAGGCATGGCGCCCAGACGGTGATGGATCTGACCGCGGAACCCCGCCGACGCCGGGCGGTAGGTGACGCTCACAACGGCCTTCGGCGCGTGGACAACCATCCCATCGCCGTACTTGGCGACGTAGCGCAGCTTGAACAACGAATCGAACTCGTCGGGGCAGCGCTTGGCAGGGGTGCGCAAGTTCCCCTCGGGATGCGTGCGGACGAGGCTGAGAGCCCAACTTGCCGGTATCGGACGACCTGCGGCGACGAACCGCCCCAACCCGATCCTGACCGTCAGCGGGACCTCCCACGACCGCTTGAGAGTGCGGTGGCCCGGAGGCGAGATCGGCTCGTGAACCGCCTTCATCGCAGTCAGGAGGTCGAGAAAGCTCCTGGCGTACGAATCGAACGAATTCGACGCCGGCCCGTAGATGGCCAGTAGCTGGTTGACCTCAGCGACGAGGACTGCCAGCTCTGGCTCGGTCGTAGACATCCGGAGATCGGCGATCGCCCGGCGTTCGAGCCCGTAGAAGTACAAGAACACATAACCGATCTGGATCGGCTGGTCGCGGCTCCCGGCGAGCCAGCTCAGATACGCGGCACGGCTCTGCTCGGGGATGCGGTCGTACGACGGCCAGTAATTGAGGCCCAGCCCTTGCCAATCAGGTCGCGTCCAGTCGACCCCCAGCCGCGGATCGATCAGGGACGGCTCAACGCTGTGGCCCGCTGCCGATGCCAAGCCAGTACCCACGTAGACCATTCCGCCAGGTATCTGCCTTCCTGCCACAATGGCGACAGCGCCTTTGGGTAGCCAGCCGCCGCTCGGCGCAGCGGGCCGTGCCCGAGTCTGCAGAGGTCTGGCTTGAACGACTTGTCGGGGATACTGCCCAGTGGGCCGCAGATTGGACTGCACGCGCCGCCGAAACATCAGCGAGTCCCCCTAGATGCGCCGTCGATATCCACCGTTGCCACCATCGCTGTCCACTGTGACATCTCAGATAATCGCTCGCTGCCTTCTCGCAAACGAGAGGCCTCACACCCCAGGGCAGGCCGGCCCCGCAGTCGCTCTGATGCCGGCGACCAGCTCCTTGCCTGAGCCGGCGCCGTTCATGCTGAGCTCGGCGATGAACCTGCCCGGTGCCGGAGTCCCGATTTCTGCGCGCCACTTGGCGTCGAGATGGTCACGAAGCGTCGGAACATCAGCGTCCATCGCCGATCCGACGAGTCGTCCGACCTGGGCGAGCAGCGCCCAAGGATCTCGTCCTGTATCGATGCTGTGCTGGGCGATCAAGTCGGCGAGACTCTTGCTCTCGTGCTCCAACGTAAGTGCCGCGAAGGCGCCGAACAGCACGGCGGGCATGATGCATGTCTTCTGCTTCTTGGGGTCACACCATGGCCACAACGACGGTCGATCTGGCACCTGGATGTCTGCTTCTATCGAGGCTTGGTCAAGGATTCGTCGAACGTCTGTCCTCGTTGTGGCCGGGTCGCTATCCCAGAGCTCGAGCGGGCACTGGGTCAGATCCTCGAGCACAGCCCTAGCGTCACGAAGACGCATTGCGAGATCCTCGTGCTCGCGGTACGCCACGGGAGTCGTCCTCGGGTCACACCCAAGCGCCAGGACGAGGCCCCGCCATACAGTTCGGCGCTGAGGGTCAGGTGAAGTTGGATCCGCTGGTCTCCAGTTGCCCTCAAGCTGTATTGCCGCCGCCTCGAAGAGGTTCACAACCCAACGCTACGTCAGCGACAGCCACGAGTCTGTGCTCAGATGGAAAGCGAAGGTCGGCGATGACTTTTCGACACGGTGTTGAGTCAGCTCGGTGCCGATCTGATCGGTGTGTTAAGTGGGAGCGCCAGCCGGCCGGTCCCGAAGCTGCTGCAGCCGCTCGTCGGAAAGAGCTGTATTGACCGGACCAGCTCCCGTTAAGCCGCTGGTACGGCGTCGGCGTCGAGCTCGGCTCGGCGGGCGTAGGCCCAGCCGGGGCCGCGGAGGACGAACGACAGACGGTCGCGCCAGGTGGTCGAGTCGGCCACGTCGCGCACGATGTCGAGGTACTCGTGGTCGATGATCCGGACCGGGTTGTCGGACTCGATGTTCTTGGTGAGGCCGTAGACCACGGGGTCGTCGGCGTCCTCTCGTTCGAACGTGCCGAACAGCCGGTCCCACACGATGAGGATCGATCCGTGGTTGCGGTCGATGTAGCGGCTGTTGCTGCCGTGGTGCACACGATGGTGCGACGGTGTGTTGAGCACCTCCTCGGCCGGCCCGATGCGCTTGATGGCATCGGTGTGGATCCAGTACTGGTAGAGCAGGTTCACCTGGCGGGCCTTCTCGATCAGCGCCGGCCGCACGCCCACGAGGCAGAGCGCGCCGTAGGGCACGCTCGTGTTCAGGAACTCGGCCACGGGCTGGCGCAGCGCGGTCGACAGGTTGTAGCGCTCGGAGGAGTGGTGGGCCACGTGGTAGGCCCACAGGTACCGGGACTCGTGGTCGAAGCGGTGGTTCCAGTAGTAGACGAAGTCCCACCCGGCGATGGCCGCGGCAAGCGCCACCGCTCCGGTGCCCAGGTCGCGACCGCGCCGGTGGCGGCTGGCCCACAGCCGCTTCGCGCTGGTGGCCGAGGTCAGGGCCGTGGTGGCGGCCACGCCGCCCGCCACGATCGCCACCGGGCCGCCGACGCGGGCGATGGCCCGGGCCTGCTCGCGCTCCTCCTCGGTGGCGGCCCGCCGCGCCCGACGGTCGGCCCACGTGGTGACCGCGGCGGCGCCGGCGGCCAGGGCGACGATGCCCTTGCCGATCTTCCCGCGTTGGGGAGCGATGCGCTCCGACAGCGCCCGGGTGGCCAGCGGCACCGTGAGGCTGAGCACACCCATGGCCAGGTTCGCCAAGGTGTCGTCCCGCTCGTAGTCGGAGCTCGACGGGCCCTCGCGCTCGGCTCGCCGTTTCAGGTACCACGCCTCGGCGCCCATGCTGGAGAAGTAGAACGGGATCGCCCCAACCGTCAGGTCCATCACGTGATTGTCGCGGGTTCGCGCCGGGCCTGCCCAAAGCGTGCGCAGGTGTGCCGGTGGACGTGGCGCACGGCCGTGTCAGAGGCCGAACGGGTAGGTGTCGGCGCCGCCGGTGAGGCGGTGCGCGGCCACCGGTGACACCGGGGTGGTGGCGTCGAACCACACGTACTCGTCGAACTGGTGGGGCAGCGAGGCCTGGAAGTAATGGCTGGCCAGCTCGGTCTCGGGCCGGTAGATGACGCCGATGGCCCGCTCGAGCCTGGGCGTCGCCAGCTCCTCGCGCACCTCGGGTCGAACCGGTTCGCGCAGGTGCAGCATGAAGGCCGGGATGCCCGTGTCGTGGCAGAGCCGCTCGTAGCTGTCGTGGTGCGAGGGCCGGATGACCTTGCGCTCCATGCGGCCGCCCCAGTCCGACGCCGCGGCCACCGTGCCGTGGTCGGTGCCGAAGCCGACGAGGAAGGCGGCGTCGCCGAACTCGGCCCTCGTCAGCAGGCCCACGTTGTGCTCGCCGCGCGCGCCCATCTCAGTGGCCGATGCGTCGCCGATGTGCGAGTTGTGCTCCCACACCACCACCTTCGCCTGGGGGCCCCGATGGGCGCGCACCACCTTCAAGGTCTCGAACATGTGCTGGTCGCGCAGGTTCCACGACTCGCGAGAGCCGTAGTACATGACCCGGTAGTAGCGCTCGGCGTTGGCCACGACCGCGGCGTTCTGGGCGGCCTCGACGAAGGCCTGGTCGTCGCCCTCGGCGTAGGCCAGGCGCTGCTTCAACAGGTCGGTGAGGGTGGCCACCACCCCCTCCTCGCAGCCGCGGAACGAGCCGGTGACCACCGCCCGCCCGTACCGGGCCGGGTCGCTCTCCCACGGGGTGAGGCAGGCGTAGCGGTGACGAGCGACCTCGGCGGCCGGAGGATCGACCTCGTCCAGGTAGGCGAGCACCGCGTCGCGCGACGTGTACAGGCTGTACAGGTCGAGCCCGTGGAAGCTCACCTGGGCGGCGGGGTCGCGCACACCGGTGTTGTGGTCGTGCAACCAGTCGACGAGTTGGCTCACCTCGCGGTTGCGCCACATCCACGTCGGGAACCGGGAGAAGGGCTCGAACGGCGGCCCGCTGGGGGCCCGATTGCGCACGAAGGCGTCCACGCGCGCCGCGTCGGGCCAGTCGGCCTCGACCGCGACGGCGGTGAACCCCTTGCGCAGGACGAGCTCGCGCGTGATGCGGTCGCGCATGGCGTAGAACTCGGCGGTGCCGTGCGAGGCCTCGCCGAGCAGCACCACCGACGAGTCGCCGATCCGGTCGAGCAGTGGACCCAGCTCGGCGTCGCCGATCCACGAGAACGGCTCCGCGGCCTCGTGCACCAGAGCGGTGGTGCCGTGCAGGCCGGTGCGCCGGGGTGGGCGCACCACTCGGGCCGGCGGGCGGGGGTCGGACGCGGGCTTCGCCGGCGTCCACGCGGGGAGGGGCAGCGGCTCGGTGTCGGCCGGGTCGGCGTCGCCGCCCGGCCAGCCCTGCTTGCCGACGAGGGGCACGAACCGCACGGGCCCCAGGTCCTCCTCGCGCAGCTCCTGGCCGACGCGGCGGACCCGCAGCAGCTCTTGGTTGCGGGACTCGCCGCCCACCGGGATGACGAGGCGGCCGCCGTCGGCCAGTTGCTCGAGCAGCGCCTGCGGAACCGTGGGACCGCCGGCGGTGACGACGATGGCGTCGTAGGGGGCGGCCTCGGGCCAGCCGAGGGTGCCGTCGCCCACGAGCACCGACACGTTGTCGTAGCCCTCGGCGGCCAGTCGCTCGACCGCCTGGTCGGCGAGCTCGCGATGGCGCTCGATGGTCCACACCGCCTCGGCCACCCGGCTGAGCACGGCCGCGGCGTAGCCCGACCCGGTGCCGATCTCGAGCACCCGGTCATGGGGGTCGAGCTCCAGGGCCTCGGTCATGAGCGCCACGATGAACGGCTGCGAGATGGTCTGGCCCGCATCGATGGGCAGCGGCGAGTCGTCGTAGGCGAACTCGGCCATCGCCGGTGCGACGAAGCGCTCGCGGGCGACCGCACCCATCGCCTCGAGCACCGCGTCGTCGGTGATGCCCCGGCCGGCGAGGTCGCGGGCCACCATGCGCGCTCGCTGGCGGGCAGGGTCGGGGAGGTCGGCGCGGGTCATGTCACGGCCAAGCGAACCCTGTCCGACGCCTCAGGGCCAGGGTCCTTGGTCCCTACCCCGGCGACCGGTCGGCCGGACGCCCGAGCACCACGGCGCGGTCGGGTGGGAGGAGCACGCGCGTGCTGGGGGCCGCCACGTCCTCGGCCACCCCGTCCTCGACAACCACGTCCTCGGCCGTAGCGGCGAGCACCGCCATCGGCCCGGGCAGGGTGAGCGTGGCGGCGCGGGCACCCAGGTTGGCGGCGACGACGACGTGGTCGTCCCCGGCGCGGCGCTCGTAGACCAGCAGGTCGGGCGCGGTGTCGGTGCGCAGCCGGAGGTCGCCGCCGTGCAGCGCCGGGTGCTCGCGCCGCAGGTGGAGGAGCGAGCGGTACAGCTCGAGCAGCGACCAGGGGCGGCCCGCCTCCGACGCGACGTTGCGGGTGCGGCGGTTCGCGTTGACCGGCAGCCACGGTGTGACCTCAGGGGGGCAGAACCCGGCGTGCACCGTGCCGTCCCACTGCATCGGCGTGCGGACCTCGTCGCGGTTGAGCCGCTCGGGCAGCCGCTTCGAGACGGCCTCGGGGATCCAGGCGAAGAACTCGGACGCGACGGGGTCGAGGGCCTGGCGCAGCGGGAGGTACGTGTTGGCCATGCCGATCTCCTGGCCCATGTAGAGCGTGGGCACACCGCGCACGGTGAGGAGGATCGTGGCCAGCACCCGTGCCTTGTCCTCGTCGCCGCCCACCCGGTCGATGCTGCGGCTGCGGTCGTGGTTCTCGAGCACGTAGGTGGGCTGGGCCGGGTGGGCGAAGGCGTGCTCGAAGCGGGCGATGCAGTCACGGAACCACGTGGCGTCGTAGCGGAACGTGAGGAACTCGAAGAGGAAGACGAGGTGCAGGCCGTCGCGCCGCTCGTCGCCGGTGAACCGCTGGAGCACATCGGCGCTTCCGAACACCTCGCCGAGGAGCACCCGCTCGGGCTCGTACTCGTCGCACACCGCCCGCAGTTCACGGGCGAGGGTGACGTTGTCCGGGGTGTTCTCGGTGTGGACGTGGGGCCACAGGCGGGGCGGCTCGGTGCGCGACGGTGTGGGCCGCAGCGGGTTGTCCCGCCACTGCGGGTCCTTCATGATCGCCCCGAACATGTCGAGGCGGAACCCGTCGACACCCCGGTCGAGCCAGAACCGCACGGCGTCGAACATGGCCGCCTTCACGTCCGGGTTCCGCCAGTTGAGGTCGGGCTGGCACGGCAGGAACGACGCGAGGAACCACTGCCCGCGCTCCTCGCCCCACTGCCAGGCGGTGCGGACCTCGAGCGCCGAGCGCCAGTTGTTGGGGGGCCTGCGGCCGTTGCGGCCGCGCCCGTCACGCCACAGGTACCAGTCGGCCTTGGGGTTGTCGCGCGAGGACCGCGACTCGACGAACCACGGGTGCTGTTCCGACGAGTGGTTCAGCACCAGGTCGAACATCACCCGCAGGCCCAGGGCGTGGGCCGCCTCGATCAGCTCGTCGGCGTCGGCCAGCGTGCCGTACTCGGGGGCCACGTCGCAGTAGTCGCTGATGTCGTAGCCGAAGTCCTGTTGGGGGCTGGCGAAGAACGGTGACACCCACACGGTGCCGACGCCGAGGTCGGCGACGTGGTCGAGGTGCTCGATGATGCCGCGCAGGTCGCCGATGCCGTCGCCGTCCGAGTCGGCGAACGACCGGGGGTACACCTGGTACACGGTGGTGTGGTGCCACCAGGGGGCCGCCGAGGGTGCGGCCTGGGCGGAAGTGGAGGCGGGGCTGGGGGCAGGGCTGGGGCCAGGAGGTGTGCTCGACCCGTCGGTGCTCGTCACGCTCGGCGACGCTACCGGTCACGGCCACGCGGTAGACACGGGTCGTGACGTCGCGGGCATCACTGGTCGGCCTCGCTGTGGTGATCGCGGTCGCCTCGGCCGTCGCCGGCTGTTCCGGCCGCGATGCGGGCGACGCCACCACCGCGGTCGACCCGTCGCCCTCCTCGACGGCGCCTGAGGCGCCTGCCCCCGACGCATCGACCACTCCGGGAACCGCCACGGACGGGGACCCGGGGGTGCCCGGTGGTGGTGAGCGGGCGCAGGTCACCGACGTGACCGACGGCGACACCATCGACGTGTCGGTGGACGGGCGCGACGAGCGGGTGCGCCTCGTCGGCATCAACGCCCCGGAGGCGACCCACGACGAGTGCTTCTCCGGCGAGGCCACCGCCGCACTGGCCGACCTGGTGGAGGGACGTTCCGTGCGGCTCGTCCGCGACGAGAGCGACCGCGACGACTACGGGCGCCTGCTCCGCTACGTGTTCGTGGGCGACACGTTCGTCAACGAGGCCCTCGTGCGGAACGGCTTCGCACAGGCCTACCGCTACGAGCCCGACACCGCGCAGGCCGACCGGCTGGAGGCGGCCCAGGCGGCGGCCGAGCGGGAGCAGGCGGGGCTCTGGGCGCCCGACGCCTGCGGTCGGGTTCGCCCCGGCGGGGCCGGCCTGGTGATCGAGCGGGTGGAGTACGACCCCCCGGGCGACGACACCCTCGACGCCAACGCCGAGTTCGTCGTGGTGCGCAACGGCGGCGCGGCCGCGGTCGATCTGGCCGGATGGGGCCTCAAGGACGAGTCGGCCAGCCACCGCTTCGCGTTCCCGGCAGGGTTCACGCTGGCGGCGGGGGCGTCGGTCACGGTCCACACCGGGTGCGGGACGGCCACCGCCACCGACCTGTTCTGGTGCAACCAGGGTTCAGCCGTGTGGAACAACGACGGCGACACCGCGTTCCTGCTCGACCCCGCCGGCAACGTGGTCGACACCCGCGCCTACTGACCGGGCTCTCGCAGATGGCGAGCCGGCCCAGGCGCAGGCCGGCGCCGAGCGACGTGCCCGCGTCCCCGCGTCCCCGCGTCCCCGCGTCCCCGCGTAGACCACCCGCTCCGGGTCGAGCCCCTGCAGCACGCCCACCGGTTGGCGCGTCACTGGTCTTCACTCGCAGTCCAGTGCCCCGTACGGTGGCGCCATGACCAACCGTGATCCCGGCAGCGAGGCCGTTCCCGGGTGGGTCCGCCTCGGCGTGGTGCTGGTACTGGCCGTCCCCCAGTTGCTGGTGGGCGTGTGGGCCCTGGTGGCCACGGCCAACTGGTACGAGAACTTCCCCGGCGTGGGCCCCGACCTGGTGGCGGCCATCCCGCCGTTCAACGAGCACCTGGCCGCCGACGCCGGCGGCGGCTTCTTCGCCACCGGGGTGGGCCTGCTGCTGGCGGGCATCTGGCCCCGCCGTGACCTGGTGCTGCTGGCGCTGGCCGTGTTCCTGGCGTTCGCGCTGCCGCACACGCTCTACCACTCGGTCAACGAGGCGCCCGGGCTGCAGGGAGCCGAGGAGATCGTCAACGCCGCCAGCCTGTGGTTCCAGGTCGTAGCGGCCGCAGTGTTGGCGTGGGGCGCCTGGCGTGCGGTGCCCCGAGAGGCGGGCCTCGGGGCGCGGTAGCGTCCACCCCCGTGCCGACGGTCGAGCCAGTTCACACCCACGCCACCGGCGACCTGGTCGCCGGTGCCGGGCCGATCAGCCGCCGGCGGTTCCTCGCGCTGCTCGGTGCCGCCGGCGCCGCCGCCACGGTCGGTCTCCGGGCCGCCGCCGCGGGCGCCCAGGCGCCGCCCGTGCCCCCGGGCTACGTGCCCGCCTGGCCCGACGGCGTGATCGCGGGCGACCCCGGTCCCGGGAATTCCGTGATCTGGACTCGCCTCACGGCACCGTCGGGGGGCGAGCCCGTCCCCGTCACCTGGGAGGTGGCCACCGACGACTCCTTCGCCGGCATCGTGGCGGGTGGCGCCGCCGTGGCCGAGGCCTCGTCGGACTGGACCGTCAAGGTGCCGGTCACCGGCCTGGCGCTCGATTCGTGGTTCCACTACCGCTTCACGGTGGGCGCCGAGGCCAGCCCGGTGGGCCGGCTCCGCACCGCGCCCCCAGAAGGCGCCGCCACCGCGTCGGTGCGCTTCGGCTTCGCGTCCTGCCAGCAACAGGGCACCGAGCGGGTGGCCCAGCGGGCCGCCGCTGAGGAGGCCGACCTCGACTTCTTCATGCACCTCGGCGACTACATCTACGTCAACGACGGGAGCACGATCTCGCTCGACGACTACCGGGGCGTCTACCACCAGTTCAAGGGCGACGCCCGCCTGCAGCAGCTCCAGGCGGCACTGCCTCTCGTGGCGATGTGGGACGACGGCGAGTTCCGCAACGGCATCGACCGCACCGAGGACCCGGCCCGCGCCCTCGCGGCCAAGACGGCCTGGTTCGAGAACATGCCCGTGGAGGCGCCCGGCGGCGACGTGACCCGGCCGTACCGCAAGGTGGCGTGGGGCGACCTGGTCGACCTCTTCCTCATCGAGACGCGCAGTCGCCGCGACCCCGAGCTCGACGAGGACGACGTCGGCGCGTCGACCGCCGGACGCACGTGCCTCGGCGCCGAGCAGAAGGCGTGGTTGCTCGACGGGTTGGCAGCCTCCACCGCCCGGTGGAAGCTGATCGGCAACCCCACCGACTTCGCCCCCTGGGCCAACCTCGACCCGTCCAAGCGGGGCTTCGGCGGCTGGGACGACTACGCCGCCGAGCGCGACGAGATCATCGCCTTCATCGCGTCGGAGGGCATCACCGACGTGGCCTTCCTCTGCGGTGAGACCCACGTGTGGATCGCGGCCCACCTCACCACCGACTTCGCCGATCCCGACGCGCCGGCGGTGGCCTTCGCCTTCACGACCGGCTCGCAGTCGGCCGACCCCGACCTGGTGCGCGACGCCGGCGGCGACCCGTACGCGGCCACACAGGGGTTCGTGAACATCGGCTTCGGCTCCACCGTGCTCAACCCCCACCAGACCTACGTGAACCTGGTCAACTTCGGGTACACGGTCGTGCAGGTGGACGAGTGCGCCCTCACCGTCGAGTTCCGCACCGTGAACGTCTACGACGTCGATTCGCAGCCCCAGACCCTCGCCCGGTTCCGTGTGGTGCACGGCGCCACGCGCATGGACACCGAGCTGGCCGACATCCCCTGCCTGTCGGCGCCCGACCCGAGCCGCACCGTCGCCTCGCCCTTCACCTCTACCGGCCTCTCCGAGGTGCCCGAGGCCGTCGGCGGGGTGTGCCCCCTGCCGGCGGCCGAGCCGGTGCCGGCGGCGCCCCGCTTCACCGGGTGACGGTGCCGGTTCCTCCGCCGAAGGGATCTCCCGTCAGCCGGCGATGGTGACCGGCACCCCCAGGTGCTCGGGCAGGTGGTCGACCAGCTGCTGGATGTCGGCGTTCTTCAGGCGGATGCAGCCGTTGGACACGTTGGTGCCGATGGCCGCATCGTCGTAGGTGCCGTGGATGGCGATCTGGGGCGGGCCGCCCCCGAAGCTGTCCAGCACCTCGGAGAACCCCGACAGGCCGATGGCCGCGATGCCGTAGGCGCTCGGTTGGGCGTACCCCTGGATCAGCGTCGTGGTGAAGAACTGGCCCTCGGGGGTGGGGCTGTCGTCGGCACCGACGGCCACCGGTGCGTCCAGGAGCAGTTCGTCCCCGTCGAAGAGCTTCAAGGTGTGCCAGCCGAGGCTGACCTCGATGTGGAGGTCGGTGGTGGACTCCTGCAGTCCGTCGGCCTTGATCCAGCCCGTGGTGCCGTTGGGTCGGACGGGCACCTGCACCTGCAGCCAGCCCGCCCGCTGGTCCTGCACCACGAAGGCGAGCGGGTCCTCGGGGGCCTGGAGGCCGGGGCCGGGCTTCTCGACCGTCAGCGCTGCCACCGGGTCGTCGGGCGCCGAGAACACCTCCACCGACGTCGCCGGGGTGGTGACCACCGTCGTCACATGGTCGGGCGCGGTCGTGGTGGTGGGGGCGACGGTGGTGGTCGTCGTGGGCACCGCGTCCTCGCCCAGGTCCGGCCGGTTCGCGTGGCCGCACGCCGCAGTGGAGACGGCGAGGGCCGTGGCCAGCACCACGCCGACCAGCGCTCGGCGCGAGCGATGGGGTCCCCGGGGCACGGACCCGATGGTACCGAGGTGGCTCAGGCGACCCCGGTCGCCAGCAGCGCCGCCATCGACGCGCCCAGCTCCCAGGCGGCGTCGAGTGCCGACGGGTCCGGGTGGCCCGTGACCTCGAGCACCGGCTGGGCCAGCTTCCAGCCCAGGCCGGTCGTGATGGTGGCGACGGCCCGCACCGCGCCGGCGGTGTCGTCGTTGCCGTGGACGTAGAGGCCGTAGGGGCGGCCGGCGGTGGCGTCGAGGCAGGGGTAGTAGACGAGGTCGAAGAAGTGCTTGAGGGCCCCGCTCATGTACCCGAAGTTGGCCGGCGTGCCGAGCAGGTAGCCGTCGGCCTCGAGCACGTCGATCGCGGTCGCCGCCAGCGCCGGCCGCACCACGAGCTCGACGCCCTCGATGTCCGGGTGCCCCGCCCCGTCACGCGCTCGCTCGAGCAGCGCCTGCACGGCCGGCGACGGCGTGTGGTGCACGAGGAGGAGGCGGGGCATCCCTCCAGGGTCGCGCACCACAGGCCGTAGCCTGGCGGGGTGCCCGCCGACGACCTGATCGCCGCCATCCGCGACGGCGTCATCGGCCTCGACGAGGTGGTGGACGGCCCCTTCGGGCCCCGTCCGGTGATCTACGCCGACTACACCGCCTCGGGCCGCTCGCTCTCGTTCATCGAGGACCACCTGCGCTCGGTGGTCCTGCCGCTCTACGCCAACACCCACACCGAGTCCTCGGGCACCGGGCTGCAGACCACCCGGTTCCGCGAGGAGGCCCGCGAGATCATCCGCCGCTGCGTCGGCGCGTCCGACGAGCACGCCGTGCTGTTCTGCGGCAGCGGGTCCACCTACGCCATCGACCGCCTCATCGGCGTGCTGGGCCTGCGCCTGCCCTGCCAGCTCGACGACCGCTACCACCTGCTCGACCACATCCCCGCCGCCGAGCGGCCGGTGGTGTTCGTGGGCCCCTTCGAGCACCACTCCAACGAGCTGCCCTGGCGGGAGTCCATCGCCGACGTCGTCACCATCGACGAGGACGCCGACGGCCACGTGGACCTGGCCCACCTCGAGGCCGAGCTGGTGCGCCACGCCGACCGGCCGCTGAAGATCGGCTCGTTCTCGGCGGCGTCGAACGTCACCGGGATCATGACCGACACGGTGGCGGTGGCGTCCCTGCTCCATCATCACGGCGCGCTGTCGTTCTGGGACTACGCCGCGGCGGCGCCCTACGTCGACATCGACATGGGCTCACCCGCCGCCGGCCCCGCCTACCTCGACGCCATCTTCGTCTCGCCCCACAAGCTCATCGGCGGTCCGGGCACGCCTGGTCTCCTCGTGGCCCGCAAGGAGCTCTTCACCAACCGGGTGCCCGACGTGCCCGGCGGCGGCACCGTGCGCTTCGTCAACCCGAGCGAGCACGACTACCTCGCCGACATCGAACAGCGCGAGGAGGGCGGCACCCCCGCCATCGTCGACTCCATCCGGGCCGGGCTGGTGTTCCAGCTGAAGGAGGCGGTCGGGATCGCCGAGATCCGGGCCCGAGAGGAGCGCTTCGTCCGCCTGGCCATCGAGTCGTGGGAGGCCAACGAGCGCATCGAGGTGCTCGGGAACCACAAGGCCGAGCGCCTCTCCATCGTGAGCTTCGTCGTGCGCCACCCCATGGCCGACGGCGGGCCCGGCTACCTGCACCACAACTTCGTGGTCGCCCTGCTCAACGACCTGTTCGGCATCCAGGCCCGGGGCGGCTGCTCGTGCGCCGGACCCTACGGGCATCGCCTCCTCGGCATCGACCTCGACCGCTCCCACGAGTTCGAGCGCGAGATCGACCGGGGCTGCGAGGGCATCAAGCCGGGATGGACGCGGGTGAACTTCAACTACTTCATCGACGACGACACCGTCGGGTACCTGCTCGACGCCGTGCACCTCGTGGCCGACGAGGGTGGCCACCTGCTGCCGTGGTACCGCTTCGAGCCCGACACCGGCCTGTGGCGCCACCGCGACGGTCCCACCAAGCCACCGATGAGCCTGCACGACATCTCTTACGCCGGCGGGTCGATGGCCTACCCCCGCCGCCCCCACGAGCACGCGGTGGTCGACTTCGCCGCCCTGCTCGACGACGCCCGTGCCATCCTCGGCCGGGCCGCGGCCGACGAGCGCCCCGCGCCCCTCTCCCGTCCCGACCTCACGTCCGACTTCGAGCACCTCCGCTGGTTCCCCCTCCCCGACGAACTGGGGTGATGGTGCCCGGCCATGGTCGTGATGCCGGGCCGGTGGGTCGTGGTCAGGTGCGGGGCTCGAGGGACGTGATGTGCCACTCGCCCTCCTCGGCGTAGGTGATGGCGCCGACCGGGGAGTCCGAGTCGATCGACGCCGAGCGGGTGTTGCGGAGCGGGAGGCCGTCGGAGGCCCGGAACCAGAAGTCCTCGACCTGGCGGCCGGACTGGGCGTCGGACATGTTGCGGACCTGGTGGTAGTGGAGGGCGGGGACCTCCTCGTCGCCCACGGTGACGGTCTCCGGGCCCACGAAGGTGGTGCGGCCGGCGCTGATGGTGGTGCCCGACACCGTGTCGCTCGTTCCCCGGCACTCCTGGTGCCATCGGTCGCCGGGCTCGGCATCGGCCCGGATGACCACCGAGTCGGGGCAGCGGAAGGTGGAGGTGTTGCCGATGGCGGCCACGCCCAGGTCCCAGGCCTGGTAGGTCCGACCGCCCCGCTCGACGAGGTCGTCGCCGTCGGGGCAGTAGTGCCACTCCTGCCAGTGGTCCTCGTGCAGGTCGATGCGGAACCGCCAGCACGCGTCACCGGTGTGGGTGACCGTGGCCGGCATCCGGGGCCCCTGGCCGTGATCGCCGGGCAGGACGGACAGCGTCTCGGTGCCGTCCCCCGCGTACACGTAGACCCCTTCGGGCGGGCCGCCGCCACCGGGTCCGCCGGAGCCACCGCTGAAGTGCTCGACGGCTTCGTCGATCGACGCCGGGCCCGGCTCGCGTTGCAGCACGAACGTGACCACACCCGCCACCACCGCGGCCACGATCACGGCGATCCCGCCCATGAGCAGGAGACGACGGCGTCGGTGTTCACGGCGCATGGGCGGCACCCGGGGTGCTGGTGTGGTGGTCCCACGACCCGAGGGTCTGGCGGTAGTTGGCCCGTTCGAACGCCGAGGGGTCGTCCGCGTTGCGCTGGCTCACGCTGCCCCGCAGTTGCCCCACGCTCTCGTAGTCGTGCTCGGTCAGCCAGGCCACCAGCTCGTCCCGCATGGTCTCGAGGTGCCCGGTGCCGTGGCGCAGCAGCGCCGAGGTGGTCATCGCCACGTCGGCACCCACGAGCAGCGCCTTGGCGACGTCCAGTCCGGAGTGCACACCCGACGTGGCCGCCAGGCTGACGGTGTCGGGGAGCTGGGGCCGGAGCATGGCGATCCATCGCATCGGCAGGCGCAGCTCGCCGGGGGCGCTCAGCTCCAGCCGGGGGACCACGTCGAGGGTCTCCAGGTCGACGTCGGGCTGGTAGAAGCGGTTGAACAGCACCAACCCGTCGGCGCCGGCCTCGACCGCGGCCTGGGCGAAGTGGCTGAACGACGAGTAGAAGGGGCTGAGCTTGACCGCCAGCGGCAGGGTGATGGCCGCCCGCACCTGGCGGATCAACTCCAGGTCCCGGTGCTCGACGGCGGTGGCGTCGTGGCCGGGGTCCGCGGCCACCCGGTAGAGGTTCAGCTCCAGGGCATCGGCGCCGGCCTCTTCGAGCAGCTCCGAGTAGCGCACCCAGCCGCCGCCGGTCGTGGCGTTCAGGCTCGCCACCACCGGGGCCTCCGTGACGCCCTTGGCCCCGGTGAGCAGATCGATGTATCGGTCGAAGGCGGTGTCGAGGCGGGGGATGGCCGGGAAGTAGTCGAGCGACTCGGCGAAGTGGCCCGTTCCCTGTTCGAGGGCCTGGTTCAGCTCGAGCTCCTCGGCCACCACCTCCTCCTCGAACAGCGAGGGAAGGACGACCGCGCCGGCTCCGGCCTCGTCGATCTGGCGCAGCGTGTCGAGGTCACGGGTGAGCGGGCCCGCCGAGGCGACGATCGGCGAGCGGAGGTCGAATCCCAGGTACGGCGTGCGCAGCATCATGAGTGGCGGCCTCCTCCCTCGTGGCGGTAGCCCGCATCGGTGTCGACCTCGGGTTGGACGTCGGGGTCGGGCTCGTGGGGGATGGTGCGCTCGATGGCGGCGAGTTGCTCGTAGAGGTGCCAGCGCTCGTCCACCTCGGCCTGCGCCAGCGCGTGCAGGTGCTCGGCGTGCTCGGGGTGGGTGCGTGACAGCACCGCGAAGCGGGTCTCGGTGCCGGCGAAGGCCGACACGGGGATCGTCGGCCGCTTCGAGTCGAGCCGGAACGGGTGCCCGCCGTCCTCGCGGCTGGGCTGGAACCGGTAGAGGGGCCAGTAGCCGCTCTTCACCGCATCGTGCTGGTGCGACATCGACTTCGACATGTCGATGCCGTGGGCGATGCAGGTGCTGTAGGCGATCAGCAGCGACGGCCCGGGCCAGGCCGCGGCCTCGAGGAAGGCCTTGGTGGCCTGACGGTCGTTGGCGCCCATCGAGATCTGGGCGACGTACACGTTGCCGTAGGCCCGGGCGATGGCGCCCAGGTCCTTCTTGCCGGTGGCCTTGCCCGACGCCGCGAACTTGGCCACCGCGCCGAGGGGCGTGGCCTTCGACGCCTGGCCACCGGTGTTGGAGTACACCTCGGTGTCGAGCACCAGCACGTTCACGTTGCGCCCGGACGACAGCACGTGGTCGAGGCCCCCGAACCCGATGTCGTAGGCCCAACCGTCGCCCCCCACGATCCAGATGCCCTGGTCGGCCAGCGAGTCGATCACGGCCAGCAGGTGACGGGCGTCGGCGTCGCCCGCGGCGGCGGGGGCCACCAGCAGGTCCTTCGCGGCGGCGATGTGGCGCCGTTGGGCCACGACCGACGCCTCGTCGGCGCGGCGCTCCGGTGACGTGTCGTCGTCCAGCAGCGCGGCCGCCAGGTCGTCGCCGAGGGTGCCCCCGAGTCGGCCCACCAGGGTGCGGGCCTGCCCCACCTGGGCGTCGAGGCCCAGGCGCAGGCCGAGCCCGAACTCGGCGTTGTCCTCGAACAGCGAGTTGGCCCACGCCGGCCCACGGCCCTCGGCGTTGACGGTCCACGGGGTGGTGGGGAGGTTGCCGCCGTAGATCGACGAGCATCCCGTGGCGTTGGCGACGACGATTCGGTCGCCGAAGAGCTGGCTGAGCAGCTTCAGGTACGGCGTCTCGCCGCAGCCGGCGCACGCGCCGGAGAACTCGAACAGCGGCTCGAGCACCTGCGAGCCCTTGGCGGTGTCGTGGGGGAGCAGGTCGCGGTCGAGCGGGGCGATCGACGAGAAGAACTCCCAGCGGGGCCGCTCGACGTCGCGGTGCTCGAGCGCCGGCTCCATGTTGATGGCCTTGTGGCGGACCTCGGTCTTGTCCTTGGCCGGGCACACGTCCACGCACACGCCGCACCCGGTGCAGTCGTCGGGCGCCACCTGGACGGTGAGCCGGTGATCGGGCAGGTCGTGGGAGCGGAACGCCTTGGAGGGGAAGCCGTCGGGGGCGTCGGCCAGGGCGTCGGGGGTGAACACCTTCACCCGGATGGCGGCGTGCGGGCACACGACCGCGCACTTCGCGCAGTCGATGCAGATCTCGGGGTCCCAGATGGGCAACTCGGTGGCGATGGCCCGCTTCTCGTAGCGGGCGGTGCCCGTCGGGAAGGTGCCGTCCGCCGGCAGGGCACTCACGGGGAGCAGGTCGCCCTCGCCCGCCAGCAGGCGGGCGGTGACCCGCCGGACGAAGTCGGGGTCGCTGCCGGTGATGATCGCGTCCGGCACCGGCGCCGACTCCGGGCCCACCTCGGCGGGTACGGGCACCGGCGCCATCTCGGCCAGCGAGCGGTCGACCGCCGCGAAGTTGCGCTCGACCAGGTGACGCCCACGGCGCCCGTAGGTGGCCTCGATCGACGCCTTGATGTGGGCCATCGCCTCGTCGGCGGGCAGCACGCCTGCCAGTTGGAAGAAGCAGGGCTGCATGACCGTGTTGATGCGGGTGCCCATGCCCTCCTCGCGGGCCACCTTGTACGCGTCGATCACCCACAGGGCGACCCCCTTGGCCACGATCTGGTCCTGGATCGAGCGGGGCAGGTGTCCCCACACCCGGTCGGGCGGGTACGGGCTGTTCACGAGCAGGGTGGCGCCGGGCCGGGCGCGGTCGAGCACCCGCATCGGCTCGAGCAGGCCGAACTGGTGGCAGGCCACGAAGTCGGCGTCCTCGATGAGGTAGGTCGACCCGATGGGCTCGGGGCCGAAGCGCAGGTGCGACACGGTCGACGAGCCCGACTTCTTCGAGTCGAACACGAAGTAGCCCTGGGCCCACAGGTCGGTGTGCTCGCCGATGATCTTCACCGACGACTTGGTGGCCCCGACCGTGCCATCGGCGCCGAGGCCGAAGAAGAGGGCCTGGACCTCGCCGTCGGGCCGGGGGGCCCGGAAGGCGTCGTCCACGTCGAGGCTCAGGTGGGTGACGTCGTCGACGATGCCCACGGTGAAGTGCGGCTTCGGCGCCGCGGTGCCGAGCTCGTCGAACACGGCCTTGGCGTGGGCGGGGCGGAACTCCTTGGACGACAGCCCGTAGCGGCCGCCGATCACCAGCGGTGTGGGGCCCGCGAACACCGGCATGACCTGCTGGCGGTCCTCGGCCAGGGCGGCCACGACGTCCTGGTACAGCGGCTCGCCCACGGCGCCGGGCTCCTTCGTGCGGTCGAGCACCGCGACCGCCCGGGTGGTGGGCGGCAAAAGGGCCACGAGCTCGGCGGCGGGGAACGGGCGGTAGAGCCGGACGGTGAGCAGGCCCACGCGCTCGCCGGCGGCGTTCAGCGCGTCGACGGTCTCTCGGGTGGTGCCCGCCCCGGAGCCCATCATCACCACCACCCGGTCGGCGTCGGCCGCACCGTGGTACTCCACCAGCCCGTATCGGCGGCCCGTGCGCTCGGCGAGGGCGTCCATGGCCTCCTGCACCACCGCGGGCACGGCCAGGTGGAACGGGTTGGAGGCTTCACGGCCCTGGAAGAAGACGTCGGGGTTCTGGGCGCTGCCTCGCAGCACGGGCGCATCGGGGGTGAGGGCGCGGGCCCGGAAGGCCAGCACGTCGTCGTCGCTCACGAGCGCGGCCAGGTCGTCGTCGCCGAGGAGGGTGACGGGGTCGATCTCGTGCGACGTGCGGAACCCGTCGAAGAAGTGGAGGAACGGCACCCGCGACCGCAGGGTCGCGGCATGGGCCACGAGGGCCAGGTCGTGCGCCTCCTGCGGTGAGCCCGACGACAGCATGGCCCAGCCGGTGGTGCGGGCGTGCATGACGTCGCTGTGGTCGCCGAAGATCGACAGGGCGTGGGTGGCCACGGTGCGGGCGGCGACGTGGATCACCGCGGGGGTCAGCTCGCCGGCGACCTTGAACATGTTGGGGATCATGAGCAGCAGGCCCTGCGAGGCCGTGAAGGTGGTGGACAGCGCGCCCCGCTGCAGCGCCCCGTGGAGGGCGCCGGCCGCCCCCGCCTCGGACTGCATCTCGATCACCTCGGGCACGAGGCCCCACAGGTTGGGGGTGGACGCGGCCGCCCAGTCGTCGGCCAACTCGCCCATCTTCGTGGCCGGGGTGATGGGGTAGATCGCCATCACCTCGCTGAGCGCGTAGGCCACGCGCGCAGCTGCCTCGTTGCCGTCGATGCAGGCACGCCGTGCCGGGGTGGCGGTGCGGGTCATGGTCATTAGCCGTGAGCATTCCCCACCACGGGCCCGATGGCGAGGGCCGAACGTCCCTTGTCGGGCCTCCGATGGGCCCAGCCGGTGTCGAGGGGACGTTCGGCCCTTCCCGGGCGGCACCGTCGGGGTGATGATGGCGCCGTGGGGAATACGTCGAATCCGTGGGTCGAGCCGTCGTTCGATCGGCGCCTGGGGGCGTCGGACTCGGTGCTGTGGGACATCGAGAAGGACCCCGTGCTGCGGTCGACCATCACCGCGGTCGCGTTGTTGGACCGGGTTCCCGATCGGGAGCGGCTGGAGCGCCGCCTGCTGCACGGTTCGCTGCTGGTGCCCCGCCTCCGCCAGCGGGTGCTGGTGCCGCCCCTGCGGATCGGGCCGCCCCGGTGGGTGGACGACCCCCGCTTCGACCTGGGCTACCACCTGCGCCGGGTGCGGGCCCCCGAACCGCAGGGGACCGGGCCGGTCGACCCGCTGCGGATGGCGCTCGACGTGGCGCAGCCGCTGGCCATGGCCCCGTTCGACCGGGCCCGGCCACTGTGGGAGTTCACCGTGGTCGAAGGCCTTCCCGACGGCGCCGCGGCCTTCATCCAGAAGGTGCACCACACGGTCACCGACGGGGTGGGGGGCATCCGCCTCGCCCTGATGCTGGTCGACGGTGAGCGTGAGGCGGACGAGCCCGAGTCGCCCGGCGCCCCGGCGGCGCCGGCGGACGCGCCGAGCGCCGTGTCGATGGTGACGAGCTCGGTGCTCGAGAACCTGTGGGGCCTCGGCCGCACCACCGGCCGCGCGCCGGCTGCGGTCTCCGGGGCGCTCGCCGGGTTCGCTCGCCGGCCGCTCGGCAGTGCCCAGGACCTCGCCCGCCTCGGTGTGTCGCTGGGGCGCCTCGTGCGCCCGGTCACCGAGCCGTGCTCGCCCATCATGCGCGACCGCAGCCTGGCCCGCCGTTTCGAGGCCTTCGAGGTGCCGTTCGAGGACCTGCGCGACGCCGGGCACGCCGCGGGGGGCAGCGTGAACGACGCCTTCCTCTCGGCGGTCGTCGGCGGCCTCGCCGACTACCACCGCCACCACGGCGCGCCGCTGCGCGAGCTTCGCTTCACCATGCCGATCAACGTGCGCCACGAGGGTGACCCCCTCGGCGGCAACCGGTTCGTGCCCGCCCGGTTCGCGGTGCCCGCGAGCGTGCGCGACCCCCGCCACCGCATCTCGGTCGTCGGCCGGGTCGCCCGCCAATGGCGGGACGAACCGTCGCTGGCGTTCACCGAGCCCATCGCCGCGGTGCTCGATCGGCTGCCCATCACGGTCACCACCGCGATCTTCGGGGGCATGCTGAAAGGCGTCGACGCCGTCGTCACCAACGTCCCCGGCGTGCCCACCCGTCACTTCCTGGCGGGTGCCGAGGTGCAGCGTGAGTGGGCCTTCGCCCCGCCGAGTGGCGCCGCGCTCAGCGTCGCGCTGCTGTCGCACGTGGGCGTGGGGTGCGTGGGGCTGACCATCGACACCGCCTCGGTGCCCGATCCCGGGTTGCTGGCCGACTGCGTGCGGCAGTCGTTCGACGACACGCTGGCCGTGGGGCGGGCCTGATGGACCGGCTGGGCCCCCTCGACGCCGAGTTCCTGCACCTCGAGGACGACGTCACCCACCTGCACATCGCCGGCCTGTCGGTGTTCGAGGGGCCCGCCCCCGACATCGAGGAGCTCGCGGACCTGCTCCGGGCCAAGCTGCACCTGATCCCGCGCTACCGCCAGCGGGTGCGGGCGGTGCCCTTCGAGCTGGGTCGGCCGGTGTGGGTCGACGACACCGACTTCGACCTGGCCGACCACGTCGGCGAGGTGACTCTTCCGGCCCCCGGCGACGACGCCGCGCTCAGCGCGCTGATGGCCGACCTCATGTCGCTCCCGCTCGACCGCGATCGACCCCTGTGGGACACCCGCCTCGTGCGGGGCCTGCCCGACGGTCGCTGGGCGCTCGTGTTCAAGGTGCACCACGCGATGGTGGACGGCATCTCGGGGGTGGGCCTGCTGACCGTGCTGCTCGACCTCGAACGCGACGTCGAGCTGCCCGAGGCCGAGCCCTGGGTGCCCGAGCCCGAGCCGTCGGGGCTGGCCCAGGTGGTCGACGCGTGGTCGGGGCTCGCCGGCGACGCGTGGTCGCTGATGGCCCAGGTGCCGGCGGCATTGTGGCGCGATCCGCTCCACGCGTACCGCGCGCTCACCCAGACGGGCGAGGGTCTGGTGGGCTTCGGCCGGCACCTCGGCTCCACCCCACCGCTGTCGATCGAGGGCCCCATCGGGCCCGGCCGCTCGTGGGCCCACTCGTCGGCCTCGCTCGATGAGGTGAAGGCCATCGGCAGGGCGTTGGGCGGCACCGTGAACGACGTGGTGCTGGCCGTGGTGAGCGGGGGCTACCGGGCCCTGCTCGCCAGCCGCGGCGAGGATCCCGACACGGCCGCGCTGCGAACGTTGGTGCCGGTGTCGGTGCGCACGACCGGCGGCGACGGGGTGCCCGACAACCGGGTGTCCGCGATCCTGTTCGACCTTCCGATCGACGTGGCCGACCCCGTCGAGCGCCTGGTGAAGGTGACCGCCGACATGGCCGACCTCAAGCGATCCCACATGGCCGACGCCGGCGAGGCCGTCACCACCCTCGGGGCGTTGGCACCCCCCATGGTGCTGGGGACCGTCAGCCGCGTGGCCACCCGCCTCATGCATCGGCTGCCCCAGCGGTCGGTGAACACGGTCACCACCAACGTGCCCGGCCCCCAGTTCCCGCTGTACTGCCTGGGTCGCGAGATGCTCGAGTACCGGCCCTTCGTGCCCATCACCCACGGGGTGCGCGTGGGCACCGCCATCCTCTCCTACAACGGCCGCCTCTCCTTCGGCGTCACCGGTGACCGGGACACGGCGCCGGACGTGGGGGTGCTGGCCGACGCCATCCCTGCGGCGGTCGGCGACCTGACCGCGGCGACCCGGGACCTTCGGCCCTAGGAACCCCGGCGGCATGGGGCAGAACATGGCCCCATGAGGTCAGATCCCGGACAGGTGAGGATGTCTCACACCAGTGGCGAGACCATCCAACTGTGCGACTACGTCGGTCGCAGGTTCGAGGACATCGTGGCCGAGTTCGAGGCCCCCTCGGCCCAGGACCTGTTCGAGCGCGCCCTCCAGAAGGTGACGGGGCTGCCGTCCGAGGTGCGGCGGATCCAGAGCGCGGTGGTGAGCCGCCACGTGGCCCGGTTCCCGATGGCGTGGCGCGCCGGCGACTTCGAGGGCCTGGCCACCCTCACCACGATCGTCGTGCACGGTGGCCGCCACCCGATCACCGAGCTCCTGGTGCGGGTGGATGCGCCTGGCGCCGCGGAGGACAGCGGCGTGGGCGAGGACGGCACGATCCGTCTGCTCCGGGATTTCCTCGACGTGCTCACCCGTGAGCTCACGGTCGTCGAGGCCTGACCTCGGGGGCCGACCGGGCGTGCGCATCCGCAGGTGGGGCACGCTCTGGGCGGACGGTCGGCCCCCGCGGCAGGACACACGTCTCCTGACCGACCGTCCTCGGCGCGGGCCCTGCCGAATCACACCCGTTCGAATCACACCCCTGTAGTTGTCAGACCTGCCCGTCACGGTGTGCCACAGGCGATCGGACCTCCGGGGGGAGGGCCGGGGAGGAGCACACCATGGCCGAGGACACGGCACGGATCGCGACGCTGATGCGGCGCATGGCCGACGGTGACAGCGACGCCGTCTTCGACCTGTACGCCGAGTACGGGGCCCGGCTGGCCGCCGTGATGCGCCGCCACCTGGCCGCGGTGGGCGCGAGCGCGGTCACCCGTGACGACCTGGACGGAGTGGTCATCGACGCCTGCCTCGAGCTGGCCTCCTGCGCTGGCGCGTGGCGCCCCGACGGCGGCGCGCTGCCCTGGACGTGGGCGTCGCATCGCCTGCGGGGCGTCGCCGCCAGGTTCGTCGGCGTCCACGCCGACGAGTGGGACGAGACCGGGTTCGACCAGGCGGCCGAGGGTGGCACCCCGCCGCCGGGGACCACGGGGCGGGAGGAGGGCACGGCGTTCGACACGCTGCGCCAGGTCGGGCGCGGCCATGCCATGGCCGCGCTGCTGCTCGATGCGCTCGCTCGGGTGGGCTCACCCCGCGACCAGGCCATCGTCCTCGAGCTGCGCCTCCAGGCCGACCTGGGCGACCCGTCGCCCTCGCGCACGGTGAGCGCGGACCTGGGTGCGAGCCCGGACGCCGTCCGCCAGGTGGCGACCCGCATGCGCCGGCGCCTTCGGCGGCTGGCGGTCACCGACGAGCGCTTCGCCCCGCTCGCCGACCTGCCGCTCGTCGCGTGATCCGGGCTGTCGGCGCCGATCGGGCCGCCGCCCGTCGCCGCCATCCGACCGCGCGTCGATGGCTGACCGACAACGGGCGATTGGCCGAGCGCATGGCCCAGTGGATGGACGAGCGCCCACGGGTGCCCGACGAGGTGGCCGGCTCGGCTGTCGGGCCCCGCCGCCCGTCCGGCCGCCGGCCGGTCGACGGGCCCGCCGCGACGCGCCCCTCGCCATCAGCGCGATGAGCCGCTGCTTGGGACGGTGCCGTTGCAGGTGGCAGGATGACCGCGGTCATGGGCTCTTCGTTGCGCGACATCCCGGGAGCCGGACGCGGTCGGCGCCGCGGTGACCGCAAGGCCACGGCCCCGGTCCGTATCGCTCATGTGCCGGTGGGCCGCCCGCCCGCGGGTCGAGGGGTCAAGACCGGTCCCGGTCGGCGGCGCAGCTTCGGCAGCCGCCAGCCCGTCGACCGGGTCAACCTCCTCATCGGGCTGTCGTTCGTGGCCCTGGCGCTGATCGGCGTGCTCTGGCTGTGGAATCTCAACCAGGTGTCCGTGTCGGCCACGGGGGTGGAGCCCGGCGACACGCTCACCCCTCAACAGGCCGTGACCCTCGCCATCGAGGTGAACGTCGCGCCCACCACGCGCCTCGGATCGGCGGTGCTGACCTTCGACGGCGAGGACGTCACCGAGGACGTCAACGTGGAGCGCACCGACGACGGCTTCATCTGGCACGCACCGCCGGGACGAGGGCTCGAGAACGGTGACCACCACCTCACGCTCGACCTGAAGCGCGTGATCACCGGCTCGTACCACTGGCGGGTCGACTTCGTGGTGGCGCCGCCCGACTGACCGGTCACCCGGTCCGGCCGAAGCGGTTGACCGCTACGGCGTGGGAGCGTCCATCGCGGCCATGTCCTCGGGCAGCGTGCGGCGTGCGAAGTCGACGGTGGCGGAGCGGGCCCGCAGCTTGGTGCCGGCGTAGGCGCCGGTGCGCAGCTCCGACAGCCGGGCGGCCTCGGCGACCGCCGTGGCGACCACCTCGCCGGGCTCGGCCAGCAGATCGAGGTAGCCGGCGGACACCGCGTGCTCCGGCGAGTAGATGCGGGCACCCATGGTGGCTGAGGAGAACTCGCCGCTCACCAGCCGGTCGCGCGCCAGCTCGACCGCGAACACCGGGAGCTGCATGCCGATGGCCACCTCGTTGAGGCCGATCTTGAACTCGCCCGCGGCGCCGACCCGCACGTCGCCCACCAGGCACAACAGCGCGCCCGCAGCCAGCGCGTGCCCGGTGCAGGCCACCACCACCGGCATCGGGAACAGGTACACCCGGAGGAGCAGCTCGGCGCCGCCGGCGACCAGGCCCCGCATCTCATCGGTGCCCGCGGTCATGGTCGGTAGGTGGAAGCCCGCCGAGAAGCGCCCATCGCGGCCGGCGATGACCACCGCCCGGGCCTCGGCCTCGGCCCGGTCCAGCGCGGCCTGCAGCGCCTCGAGCACCTCGTGGGAGATGGCGTTGGCCTTGCCGTCGTCGAGGCGGATCACCGCCACGGTGCCGTCGAGCTCGTAGGTCACCGGTCCAGTCGTCATGGTCGGGCACGCTACCCCCGACCCGGCGCCCGCCGGTCCGGGAGCAGCGGCCGTCGGTGAGCGAAGATGAGTAGGTGGTACTCAGGACGAGCGGGCGCAGGCGTGGTGCGCTGTCACCGATGAGTCGGATCATTCTCTGCCTGTTCGCGGTCGCATTGGTGCTGCTGACCGCCGGCTGCGGCCTGCAGGACGGCCAGATCCCGTTCATGCAGTCCGAGCGGGGGAGCCGCCTCGAGGCGCTGACCTATCGCATCACGCTCCAGCCGAACGGGACGTTGCGTGTGCGCATGACGGGCGAGTTCCTCGATGACGAGGGCGGCATCCTGCCCATCCCCAAGCCCCTGCTCGGTGGGGTCGACGACCTCGTCGTGGACGGTCAGCCCACGAGCGGCAGCAGTGACTTCGAGACCGTCAACGTGCCGGTCAGCACCCAGAGCGTGGTGGCCACCTTCACCATCACCGGGGGGGTGAAGGCCGGCAGCGACATCACCACCATCGAGACCCCGCTCGTGGCCGATCCCAGCGACGCCTCCCGGCAGGACCCGCCCGTCGATGTGTCCGGCGTGCTGGTGCTGCCGGAGGGCACGCCCCGGCGGGCCATCGACTTCCACTGGATCAACGGGCTCGACCAGGACGTGCGGGTCAAGCCCGCAAAGGTGCGCTTCACGGGCCGCTCGCCCATCTGGACGTCGTCCGACCTGTTGGTTGGCCTGCCGCCGGGACTGGCACCCGGGCTGGCCGGCAACTTCGCCGCCATCACCAGCGAGGCGGCGTTCCAACGCCAGTTGCAGGCCGCGGTCGCCAACAGCGAGGCGCTCGAGTCGACCCTCGACAGCCAGGACACCCAGCAGCGGATCGTGAGTCTGATCCTCATCGGCGTGGGCCTCGGGGTCTCGCTCCTGATGGTGGTGCAGTGGTATCGCCTGCAGACGTCCGACCGCCGGGCCCGCGAGCGTTACCAGGGAACGTTCCCCGACCAGGTCGCCGATCCGCCCGACGGGTACGACCCCGCGGTCGTGGCCCTGCTGCTGGCCGACGCCCGCAAGTTGGACCAGGACGCGGTGGCCGGCACGGTGCTCGATCTGGCCCATCGCAAGGTGATCACGATCGACGGCTACGGGCCCGACCGGTGGGTGGTCAAGGTGCCCGCCGGCTCCAAGGGCGACCTCTCGCACGAGCAGATCGTCGTGGAAGCCCTGCGGGCCCAGGCGCCGACCGGTGAGGTGGTCGGTCCGCCCCTTTGGTCGGACAGGCAGCCAGGCTGGTGGCGGTCGTACCGGGCATCGGTCTTCAAGCGGGCCAAGGAGCAGGACCTGGTCCGCCGGCGCTTCCGCATCCTCTACGTCGGCCCGTTCGCCGCCGGCATCGTGTGCGCCACCTGGCCGCTGTGGGCCACCCAGAGCACGCTCTGGATCGTGCCGGTGGCCAGCATCGCCCTGGGCCTGGTGTTCGCGCTTCCCCTGGGCGGCGGCTTCGAGCCGACCCTGAAGGGCGTGAAGTCGGCGGGCCACTGGAAGGCGTTCGGGCGCTACACCGCCGAGCAGGGCCACTGGGACGACGTCGGGCCGGCCGGCATCGTGGTGTGGGGCCCCTACCTCGCCTACGGCACGGTGCTCGGCACCTGCCCGTTCGCCACCGCGCAGCTCGCGCCCCGCGGCGGTCACGAGCGGGCCCGCCGCAGCGAGGCGCAGGACCAGGTCGACGCCGAGGAGCTCGACGCCCAGGCCTGATCAGGTCACCGGCGGCCCGGTCCGACCGGGGAGCTGATCATGACCATCGGCCCTGTACGAGGGCCGTCGGTCTTCCTAGCCTCCCCTCATGCCCCTTCGTCGTCTGCTCGTCGTGTCGTCAGCGGTGCTCCTGTTCCTCGCCGGTATGGCTGCCTTCGGGGGAGTCGGAGCGGCCGGGGTGGCCGCCACCACCGCCCGTGCCCCGGAGCGCACCGCGCCGAGCACCAACTGGGCCCAGGTCGACTCGGGCGGCGGCCACAGTTGCGCCCGCAAGGTGTCGGGTCGGGTGCTCTGCTGGGGTGGCAACTTCTTCGGCGAGCTCGGCAACGGTGGGTCCGGCACGGGCGCCGACCGGACCGCGCCCGTCGCAGTGGCGGGCGACACCGTGCAGTGGGCCACGGTGAGCGCCGGCTCGGTGCACACCTGCGGCGTGTCGGTCGACGCTCACCTGTACTGCTGGGGTGACAACTTCTTCGGCACGCTGGGCACCGGGGGCTCGCAACAGCCCCAGCCCCTGCCGGTCGAGGTCGATGGTGCGCACGACGACTGGTCGGCGGTGTCGGCCGGTGGGGCCCACACCTGCGGCCTCCGCGACTCGGGGCACCTGTACTGCTGGGGCCTGGACTTCTCCGGGCAGCTGGGAGACGGCCCCGGCGGTGACGATCTCTCGCCCGTGCCGGTCGAGGTCGCCGGTGGATTCTCCGACTGGGCGGCGATCAGCGCCGGCGCCGACCACACGTGCGCCCTCCGGGAGTCGGGGCAGCTCTACTGCTGGGGGCGAAACTCCCACGGGCAGCTCGGCGACGACAGCACGGTCAACCGCGACGCTCCGGTCGAGGTGGCGGGCGCGGCCACGGACTGGGTCGCGGTCAGCGCGGGCCTGCGGCACACGTGTGGGCTCGAGGAATCGGGTCGGCTGCTCTGCTGGGGCAGCGACTCGCGGGGCCGCCTCGGCAATGGCGGCGCGACGACCGTCGACCAGCTCGTGCCCTCCGAGGTGGCCGGTGCGGCCACGGACTGGGCCGAGGTGAGCGCCGGCTCCTCGGTGACCTGCGCCCGCAAGGCGTCGGGCCGTCTGTACTGCTGGGGCAGCGATGCCGACGGACGCCTCGGCAACGGCGGCGCCAACGTCGATCGCGCCCGGCCGGTCGAGGTGGCCGGCGCCGTCACCGGCTGGCAGGCCGTGAGCGTGGGCGGCTTCCACGCCTGCGCTCGCAAGGCGACAGGGCGCCTGTTCTGCTGGGGTCGCGACCGCGACGGCCAGCTGGGCAACGGCGAGCCCCGCCGGTACCAGGACGTCCCGGTGGCGGTGACCTGACCCGCGGCGCCCCGTCGACCGGCACCCGGTCGACCGTGCCCGGTCAGCGGCGGGAGCGCTCGACCAGGTCGCGGAACAGCCCGAGCTGCTCGGGTCGGTGGCGCAGCAGCTCCGGGTGCCACTGCACGGCGAGGAAGTGGTCGGCGCCGTCGAGCTCGATGGCCTCGACCACGCCGTCGGCGCTGGTGGCCACCGCCCGCACCCCGTCGCCCAAGCGGTCGACGCCCTGGTGGTGGAGCGAGTTGACCTCGACCTCACCCTGGCCCAGCAGCGAGGCCAGGCGGGTGCCGGGCTCGACGTGGACGGTGTGGGCGGTGTCGAAGGCCAGATGGTCGGCCTCGTGGCCGTCGAGGTGTTGGGCCAGCGTCCCCCCGAACACCACGTTCGTGAGTTGGAGGCCCCGACAGATGCCCAGCGTCGGGATACCGCGCTCGACGACCCGATGCATCACCAGGGTGTCGTAGGCGTCGCGTGCGGCGTCGGTGTACTTGGTGGCCTCGTGGGTGGCGGCGCCGTAGGCGGCCGGCTCGATGTCGCCGCCGCCGGTGAGCACCACGCCGTCGACCAGGCCCAGCAGTGCGTCGAACACGTCGCGGCCCGCCTCGGAGTGGTCGGCCAGCGGCAGCAGCACGGGCAGGCCGCCGGCGTGGACCACCGAGGTGACGTAGTCGTGCGAGAACGTGTCGCAGCGCTCGGGAACGCCCTCGTACTCCACGTCGCGGGGCCACGACGTGATGCCGATCCGCGGGCGAGAGGTCATGTCGGCGAAAGCTACCCGTTCACCAGAGCGATGCACCGGGAGGGGCGATTCTCGGCGATCGCTCTGGTGAACACGGGTGGCCTCGGGCCGCGCGTCCCGCCAGGCGGCTCAGGCGGCTCAGGCGGCTCAGGCGGCTCAGGCGGCCAGCAGGTCGAGCACCGGGGCGTTGTACTCGGTGGTCGAGCCGGGCATCTTGCCCGACTCGATGTTGATCGATCCCGTCCCGGCGAGGTCCACCTGGTAGGTGTTGCTCATGGCGCCCACCTTCACCGGGGTGCGGTGCACCCGCACCTGGTCGCGGCCCCAGACCCGCAGCGGGTCCTTCACCTTGATGCTGGTGCCTCGGGGCTTGTAGGCGAACACGTAGACCTGCTGGTCGGTGACGGCGACGACGAAGTTCTGGGGGAGGCCGTCGGCCTTGCCCTTCTCGAACCCTCGCTTCACCATGCCGGCCAGCGGCGACACCTTGCCGAGGCCGAACGAGCCCATGGTGCCGGCTCGTGAGAACACCCCGACCGCCAGCAGCTCGCCCTGCACGTGGGGGGCCACGGCCATCATCTGTGCCTCGCGGTACTTCTCGTACTTGTCGGTGCGGCTCATGGTCATGCCCGCCACTCCTGCTCGGCGCGCTGCTCCCGCAGGCCGGTGGCGCCGCCGTACACCAGCATGATCCCGGCGGCGCCGCTCAGGTAGCCGAGGGGGCGGGCCAGGAAGAAGGGGGTCGTGACCCACACCACGGCGAACACGCCGCAGAGGGCCAGCAGGGCGAGCCCCGCCGCGAGGGCCGGGCCGGGCTTGTTGTACCAGGCCACCTCGGGGGTGGCGGCGGTGGTGGTTGGTGTGTCCATGGGCCCAGGGGACCACCTGGTGGGTCACAGGTCTTGAGTAGGGGCTACTCAAAATCGGGCGGTGTCCGGCGGCGGCCTACTCCCTCGGGCGCCCGTCACGGGGCCGGCGGCCTGCTCAGCGGTCGAACAGCACCGTGACGTCGAGGGCGAAGCCGGAGATGACCGGGGTGGTGAGCACGTCGCCCTCGGCCACCGTGAACGTGATGTCGAACACGGGTGAGTCGGGTGTCGAACGGCGATGGACGACGATCTCGTCGGTCGCGGTGTCGACCAACCACAGCTCGGGAAGCCCCTCCGCCTCGTACCGGTCCTTCTTCACCGTGCGGACGCGGCGCCAGGTGCTGGGCGATCGCACCTCGACAGCCAGGTCGGGCGGCCCGCGGTGGCCTCGGCCATCCGGGTCGAGGTCGTGGCCCGGCACGTTCCACCAGGCGTCCGGCACGAAGGCGTTGTGCTCGTCGAGCCGGGTGGTCAGCTCGATGCCGGCCCGGCCCGCGCCGGGGTTCGCCTCCAGGTGCTTCATGAACTGGTGGTAGATCCAGCCCCCGATGTCCTGATGACGCACGCTCGGTGAATCCACGACGATCTCCCCGTCGACCAGCTCGGTGTGCACCAGTTCGCCAGGGAGGGCGAAGAACTCGTCGACCGTGAGGCGGTGCGACTGCGTCATGGCCATGGTGCGGATCGTAGCGACGGGGCGCGACGGCGGACAGGGGTGGACGGCCGTGTCGGGCTCGAGGTGGTCGCGGTATCGTCCGAACCGCAGCACTCGGGAGTTGCCGCTCCCCTCCAGGACGCTCACGGGATGGGACGGCCGTTGTGTACGACGAAACCGCACGGTTCGAATTGCACGAAGGCTTCGGGAGGCGCTCGGTGAGGCACGAGGCGACACGCTGATGAGCCTGCTCCCGCCCGTCGGCTGGGCCGACGTGGCGACGAACCGCGATCTGGACGTGCTCGGCGACCGAGTCGAGGCCCGGATCGACACGCTCAGCGATCGACTCGACGGGTTGCTGCGGGCCGTCGAGGCGCTCCGGGAGTCGACGGCAGCACAGATCGAGGCGCTCCGGGAGTCGACGGCGGCGCAGATCGAGGCGCTGCGGGAGTCGACCGCGGCGCAGATCGAGGCGCTCCGGGAGTCGACGGCGGCGCAGATCGAGGCGCTCCGGGAGTCGACCGCAGCGCAGTTCGAGATAGCGCGGTTCTCCGACGAGAAGGCACGGGCCCAGTTCGAGGCCCGCATCCACCGAGACATGCTCCGCCTGACCTGGTCGATGATCGCCGGCTTCTTGGCCGTCGCGGGCGTCCTGACCGCCAACAGCGTCCTCTGACGTCGGGTTTCAGGCGGCGTCGGCGCGGCGGCGGACGTCGGCGACCACGCCGAGGAGGCGGCCCATCTGCGTGGCGTCGAAGAGGGCGTCGGGTCCCTGGGGGCTGACGTCGGTGAAGGGCGACTCGTAGAGGCGGCGGGGCTCGACCACGCCGTTGTCGGTGAGCTCGTCGATGACGAGGTTCACGAACTCGATCTGATTGGCGGTGAAGCGCTGCTCGTCGAGGAACTCGGCGAACGCCTCTTTGGCTGCCGAGCGGTCGAGGCCGACGAGGCGGCGCACGAAGAGGCCGAAGCTGCCCGCTTCCTTGCGGGCGCGTTCGCATTCGCCGGCGGTGCCGACGCCGCTGTCGACCAGGATGCGCTGCAGCTCGGCCAGGTCGTCGGCGGTGATCGGCCAGTTCTGGTGCAGCTTGGCGATGGCGGTCTCGGCCTTGTGCTCGACCAGGAACTGGCGGGCCTTGCGACGGAACCGCTCGAAGTCCTCGACCGCCACGAGGTCGGCGAACTCGACGTCGACGCCCTCGCCGATCTCGTCCTCGAAGTCGGTGTAGACCACCTTGCGCTTGTGCTTTTCGATGAAGGCGATGAGCCCTCGGAGGCGGCGGCGGACCGACTCGAGCATCGGCAGGGTGACGTCGGTCCACCACTCGTCGGTCTGCACGTCGGCGATGAGCGCCAGTTCCTTGGCGACGGCAGGGATGGTGGGGTACTCCTCGAGCAGGCCGGCGATCTGCCGCACCTGTTGCTGGAGGCGGGGGTACCCGGGCTCGCCCCGCAGCATGGCCAGCTCGAGTGACAGCAGCAGGAGGTCGAAGCGCTTCGCTTCCTCCGGCTCGGGATCGAGCTCGTTGGGCAGGCCGGCGACCTGTGTGGCCAACTCGCTCAGGGCGCCCGGGTCGAGCGCCTGCCAGGGTTCTTCGGCCCGGTAGGTCTCGACGATCCGGCGGTGGGGCCGAACCACGAAGTTGTCGACGTTCATCGCCGCCACCTCCGTGCGCAGGAGCTCGGCGATGGATCGCCTCACCTCGGGCTCGACGGCACGGTCGTCGAGGGTGGCCAGCAACTCGAGGCGGCCGGTGAACAGCTTGGTGCTCAAGGACGGCGACAGTGCCCCGTCGGTGGCCTCCGGGTTGACGTTGAAGTACTCGACGTTCTGGCAGTAGTCGAAGACCGAGAAGAAGCGCTTGTCTTCGTCGGGCCCTAACAGGTCCGGGCAGAGGCGGGTGCCGCGCCCGAGCATCTGCCAGAACTTGGTCTTCGAGCGCACCACCTTGAAGAACACGAGGTTCACGACCTCGGGGACGTCGATGCCCGTGTCGAGCATGTCGACCGAGAGGGCGATGTGCGGCGCCCGGTCGGCGATCGAGAACTTGTCGATCAGGTCCTGGGCGTGCTCGGTCTTGTTCGTGATCACCCGGGCGAACTCGCCCCGGTACTGCGGGTAGTTGGCGTCGAAGCGCTCGGAGATGAACTGCGCGTGGCGCTGGTTCTTGGCGAAGACGATGGTCTTGCCCAGCCGATCGCCCCCGGCGACCTTCTGGCCCTTGGTCATGAGGTCGGCGAGCACCTTGTCGACGGTGTCGGTGTTGAACAGCCACTTGTTGATGGCCTCGGCGCCCACGGCGTCGGGCGGATCTTCGTCCTCTTCGTCCCACTCGAGTTCGTCCCAGCGCTCCTTGTCCTCGTCGGACAGGTCGTCGTAGCGGATGCCCTCCCGCTGGAACTTGAGCGGCACCGAGACCGCCCTCGGCGGCACGAGGTAGCCGTCGGCCACCGCCTCGGGCAGGCCGTACTGGTCGGTGGGCACCCCCGCCTCGAGGTCGAACAGGCTGTACGTGTTGCGGTCGATCTCGTCGCGGGGCGTGGCGGTGAGGCCGACGAGCAGTGAGTCGAAGTACTCGAAGATCGCCTTGTACTTCTGGAAGACCGAACGGTGGGCCTCGTCGATGACCACCAGATCGAAGTGGCCGGGCCCGAAGCGCCGCTCGCCGTCGCCCGTGGTGGCGCCGTTGATCAGGTTCATCATCGTCGGATAGGTCGAGACGTAGACCCGACCCTCCTCGTGGCGGTCCGTGACCAGGTTCACGGGCGACGAGTCGGGCAGGAAGGCCTTGAAGGCGTTGGTGGCCTGGCGCACGAGTGCCGTGCGGTCGGCCAGGAAGAGGATGCGCTTGGCCCAGTTGGCCCGGATGAGCAGGTCGGAGAGCGCGATCACCGTGCGGGTCTTGCCGGCGCCGGTGGCCATGACCACCAGTGCCTTGCGGTCGTTGTCGACCTCGAACGACTCGGCGATGCGCCGGATCGCCTGCACCTGGTACGGCCGACCGACGATGTCGGTGTCGATGTCCGTGTCGGCGAGGGCGGCCCGGGTCGAGCGGCGCTGGATGGCCAGCTCAAGCTCGTCCTTCTTGTAGAAGCCCGCCACCTGCCGAGGCGGATAGAAGGCGTCGTCCCAGAACCAGTGCTCGTAGCCGTTTGTGTAGAAGATCAGCGGCCTACGGCCGTAGGTGGCTTCGAGGCAGTCGGCGTAGAGCTTCGCCTGCTGCTGGCCGACGTGGGCGTCCCGGCGGGTGCGCTTGGCCTCGATGACCGCCAGAGGTAGCCCGTCGTCGCCCCACAGCACGTAGTCGACCTTGCCGTTCTTGCCGTCGGGCATCCCGGTGACGAGGAACTCGCGGTCGCGCTCGTCCTTCAGCGGCCAGCCCGCTTCGGCCAGGAGCAGGTCGATGAAGAAGTCCCGGGTCTCGGCCTCGGAGTAGTCGTGATCGTCCGGCGTCGCGGCGGCGGCCGCCTTGGCGGCGGCGACTTCCTCGATCTGTCGCTCGAGCTCCGCCATGCGCTCGGCCTGGCTGCGGAGATCCGCCTGAGCTCGTTCTCTGGCGAGGCGCTCTTCCTCGAGCTGGGTCTCGAGCTCGGTGATCTGTGCCGCGGTCGCCGGGGGAGTGGGCCGGCGCTTGGGCAGCGTGCGCGGGTCGAAGCGCAGGCCCGCCTCGGGCTTCTCGCCCCGGCAGTAGGTGCGGGCGAACCAGTAGCAGAACTCGAACAGGTGCGACGTGGCCTGCACCGAGTCCCGCTGGGTCGGCGGCGCCTTGTCGTGCACCGCCCGGTTGCCGAGCCGGATCACCTCCTTGGCCTGGAGGAACACCTTCTGGTCCATCAGCCCCTTGAACGACGGCTCGTGGAGCAGGGCGCTGAGGTTGTCGTCGTACGGCCGGCGCAGCGACCGATCGTGCTCGAAGGCCCAGTTGACGGCCAGCTCGACGACCCGCCGGGCGTAGAAGCAGGCGGTGCGAGGGTCGGGCAGCGCGTTCAGGCCGACCTCCAGGGCTTCCCGATGGAGGTCCGGGAACTCCGCCTTGAGGAAGTTGAACGGCGTGCTCACAACTCGCCTCTGAAGGCTCGCTGCTGGAGGGCGGCGAAGAGCTCGTCGAGGCGTTCAGCTGAACGCCTTGTCTTTGATTTGTGGCCGGCCAGGTCGCGCATGCGGGCGACGAACTGGCTTTGAAGATGTGGAGGGGGGACAGGCAGGGGAAGGCGACGTAAAGCCGGACCGCTGAAGTTCTGTTGGGCCGCCTGTCGAGATTGCCTAGTGACTAGGGCTCGGATCGACCTCGACCCGAGGACCGCCAGCGCGTACTCCGGATCGATGCGGGCATCGAATCGCATCGTGATGAAGTACGCACCAGCGATGCACGGCGGATCGCTGGGCCGAATCAGGGCAACCTTGCCGACGGTCGCACCAGACCTAGCAAAGATCAGGTCCCCCGACCGCAGGAGGTACTTCTGCTGCTCCTCCGGTGTAAGTGCCATGCGCGGCATCGCCGAGAAATCCAGCTCGCCAGCATCGTTGAGGTCTGTAATCCGGGCTGTTCTGACACCTTCGTCCGAGTACGCCTCGTCGTAGAAGCGGTGCCCGTACTGCTGAAATGTCAGCAGATCTCCAAGAGTGCCCTCAGGCCATCGGCGAGGGTTCGCTACTGGATCGCCGAACATCTCGAGGAAGATCGTCTCGGCGAGGGACCCGAGGAGGGCGACGGACTGCCGCCGCTTCGCCCTCAGGGCGTCGGCCAAGTCCAGCATCGCCGCGATCCGCCGCTGCTCCGCGATCGGTGGAAGGGGGACGGGGAAGGACGACAGTTCGGAGGGAGACAGGCGCGGGAGGTTCGCCCCGGACGAGCGACTGGTCGCGAGATCGACCATGCGCCGTTGCCTGAGGAAGTGGCACAGGTAGGAGCGATCGATCTGCGAACCCGGGAGGATCGGAACGATGTCGGTGCTGCACACTCCAGCGAAGTCGGGCATCGCTATCTTCGCTAGGTAGGGACGCAACTTGCCGTACAGGATGTGCTGCTCGGTGAACTCGAACTTCGCGCTGGCGAGATCTCCGGGTTCGACGAGCTGCTTCGTGATCCGTCTGCCACCGGATTCGATGTCCTCAAGGCCGATGTAGGCGCATCCAGATTCGATGTCTTCCGGCGAACGGACGTTGCGTTCGATCGTCGCAACGTCGCCGAGTGCCACTTCGGGCCACTTCGTCGCAGTCACAACATGGCCTCGAGGTCAGCGAGACCCTGCGTGATCTCGTCCTCCAGCTTGCGAAGGTCCGCGATGATCTCGGCGGGGGGCCGGTGCTCGACCTCTTCGTGGATGATCTCCTTGTAGCGGTTGATGCTCAGGTCATACGCATTGGCGACGATGTCGGCCTTGGGGACGCAGAAGCTCTGGTCGGTGCGGGCGCGGTCGAGCTCGCCGCCGTCGCGGTCGAACCACCTCGCGAGTGCGTCGGGCAGGTTGTTCTTGGCGTGCTCGTCCTCGGTCAGCGCCTCTGTGGGGCAGGCGCCCAGCTTCTCGGGGGGCAGCAGCTCCGTGCGCTTGTCGTCGAGGCTGCGGCCGTCGGCGGTGAGGTCGTAGAACCAGACGTGGTCGGTGCCGCCCGAGTTGGTCTTGGTGAACAGCAGGATGGCCGTTGAAACCCCGGCGTAGGGCTTGAACACGCCGCTGGGCAGCGAGACGATGCCGTCGAGCTTCTGGTCCTCGACGAGGATGCGGCGCAGCTCCTTGTGAGCCTTGGTCGAGCCGAAAAGCACGCCGTCGGGCACGATCACCGCCGCCCGTCCGCCGGGCTTGAGCAGGCGCAGGAAGAGGGCCAGGAACAGCAGCTCGGTCTTCTTGGTCTTCACCACCTGCTGGAGGTCCTTGGCCGTGTTCTCGTAGTCGAGCGACCCGGCGAAGGGCGGGTTGGCCAGGATCAGCGAGTACGCCTCTTCCTCGGCCCCGTGCTCCTCGGCCAGCGAGTCCTTGTAGCGGACGTCCGGCTGCTCGACGCCGTGGAGCAGCATGTTCATGCTGCCGATGCGCAGCATGGTGTTGTCGAAGTCGAAGCCGTTGAACATCTCCCGGTGGAAGTGGCGGAGCAGCTTCGGGTCGCGCAGCGCCTCCGGGTGACGGTCGCGCAGGTACTCGCCGGCCGCCACCAGGAAGCCGCAGGTGCCCGCGGCCGGGTCGCAGATCACATCGGTGGGTGTCGGCGCCGTCATCTCGACCATCAGCTGGATGATGTGGCGGGGCGTGCGGAACTGACCGTTCTGTCCGGCGGTCGCGATCTTGGCGAGCATGTACTCGTAGACGTCGCCCTTGGTGTCGCGGTCGTCCATGTTCACGTGGTCGAGCCCGTCGACCGCCTTCTGCAGCAGCGCCGGCGTGGGGATGGTGAAGCGGGCGTCCCGCATGTGGGTGGCGTAGGTGGAGCCCTCGCCGCCGAGCGTGCGCAGGAACGGGAAGACGTGCTGGTCGACCACCTCGAACATCTCGGCCGGCGCCAGGTTCTTGAACCGGTGCCAGCGGTAGTCCTGGTACGGACGGCCCCGGTCATCAGCGCCCTCGGGGAAGGGTGAGCCCTCTATCGGCGTGCCCAGTCGGTTGGCCTTGTTCTCGGCGAGGGTCTGCAGATCGTCGAGGCGCTTGATGAAGAGCAGGTAGGTGAGTTGCTCGATCACCTCGAGCGGGTTCGAGATGCCGCCCGACCAGAAGTCGTTCCAGATCCGGTCGATCTGGCTCCGAAGCTCGCCGGTCACCACTGCGCCACCATCCCCTCGAGAGCGCGCTGCCCTCACAGTGCGCGGACGCGGATGCTACCGGGTGCGGATTCCGCCCTCCCGGAGGGGGGAACTCGGCCCTTCGCCGGCAGCGTTCTGTTCTGTCCAGCAGCAACGCTGGCCTGTCGCACCCGCTCGGACACACCGACGGTGTCAGGGCCGCACTCGCACCCGCCGACCCAGCAGTAGGAGCGGAAATTCGGGCCGAATTCCTGCCGAATCGCTTGCGAACGTGTGTTTGGTGGACTAAGGTTACGTCGTTGTAGTTCGCAGCTGCAGGTGGTCGGCCTGGAGGACAGCTGCCATTCCCCGGACCTCGATGTCCCGTGAAGGAGTGGTGTGCTGTGCCCGGATTTCTCGACAAGCTGGCAGCCCTCGAGGCGCTGTACGACGACCTCCTCGGTCACGACGTCGCCGGGTTGCCGGGCGCGGTGCTGGTCGAGGCGATGTCGACGTTGGGGCGGGTGCGCAACAAGCACGACGCCTTGGACGTGAAGGCGACCGCCGCCTTCGACGCCTCCAAGGAGTGGATGGCCAACGGGTCGCGGTCGGCGGCGGCGTGGTTGCAGGCCAAGGGTCATGAGCGCAGGGGGGTGCCGCAGCGGCGCGTTCGGTTGGGCCGGGCGCTGCGAGCGATGCCGGTGACCGAGCAGGCGTTCGCCGCTGGTGAGATCACCGCTGAGCACGTCGAGCGCCTCGGTGAGGTGCGCCGGGGCCTCGAGGAGGTGTTCGCGGACTCCGAGCGGCGCCTGGTGGACCACGCGAAGAAGCTGCGCTTCGTCCAGTTCGACAAGAAGGTGCGCTACTGGCAGGACGTCGCCGACCCCGACGGTGCCGACGAGCGGGCCCACAAGCAGACCGCAGGCGCCTACTGGCACGCTTCCAAGAGCTTCGAGGCCATGGTGTGCGCCGGCGGATGGCTCGACCGCATCGGCGGCGCCGTGTACCTGCGCGAGCTCGAACGGCTCGAGAAGCACCTGTTCGATCAGGACTGGGCCGAGGCGGTGGCCCGCCTCGGTGAGCGCAACGTCACCGCCGCCGACCTGCGCCGCACCCCGGAGCAGCGCCGCGCCGCCGCCCAGGTGTGGATGGCCGAGCGTTCCTCGACGCTGTCACTGACCGGGGTGTCGGCGCTGCGGCCGATCCTGAACGTCGTCATGGACTGGCCCACCTTCTGCGCCGAGCTCGCCCGCCGCGAGGGTCGCACCGACGTCCGCTTCCCCGACGAGCGCACCTGCCGCCTCGACGACGGGACGATCATCACCCCGTCCCAGGCGCTGTCGCTGGGCCTGGCCGGTCTGGTGCGCCGCCAGGTGCTCGGTCCTGATGGCGTGGTGTTGGACTACGGCCAGGCCGTGCGCCTGATCCCCGACGACATCCGCACCTGCGTGCAACTCACCGAGGACTTCTGCACCCACGAGGCGGGCTGCGACGTCCCGTCGTGGTTGTGCGAGATGGACCACATCACGCCGTTCACCGACGGCGGGCCCACCTCGGTGATCAACGCCCAACCCCACTGCAGACCTCACAACCGCCACAAGGAGACGTTGGACCGCAAGGAGCGGATCAAGAAGCGGCGAGCCAACGCCCGGCGACGAGCCAGCGGCGGAGACGACGCCGAGGCGGATGTCGCGTGACGACGGAGCGTGCCACCGCTGGTACCATGTATGGCATGACGCAGAAGACCACGGTCTACCTGCCCGACGACCTGAAGGCGGCGGTCGAACGCACGGCGCGCCGGCGCGGCTGCTCCGAGGCCGAGGTCATCCGCCAGGCCATCGCCGCAGGTGTCGACACGCCGCGACCGAACGCGGGCATCATCGACGGCCCGGCCATCGCCGACCGGGTGGACGAGCACCTAGCCGGTTTCGGCGACCGGTGACAGTGACCCGGTGGCCGAGTGACCGAGTGACCGAGTGATCATCGCCGACACCAGCGGCCTGCTGGCGTTGTTCAACACTCGTGAACCGGCGCATGCCGCGGTGCGCGCCGTCGTCGAGCAGGAGCCGCAGCCGATGGTGGTGTCGCCCTACGTCGTCGCCGAGCTGGACCACCTGGTGGCCACCCGCATGGGCGTCGATGCCGAGCTCGCGGTGCTGGCCGAGCTGGCCGGGGGCGCCTACCACCTGGCCCACCTGGCCGCCGACGACCTGGCCTCGGCCCGTTCGGTCGTCGAGCGGTACCGCGACCAGGCGTTGGGCCTGGCCGACGCCTCGCTGGTGGTCCTCGCTGCCCGGTTCGAGACCCGGTCGATCCTCACCCTCGATCACCGCCACTTCTCGGTTGTCCGGCCGCGTACCGGCGGGCGCTTCACGCTCCTGCCGGCACGGTCGGGCTCGTGAAGTGACGGGCCAGGTGGAGTGAAGGGCCAGGAGGGCTAGTAGCGCCGCTCGTAGAAGGCGTGGCAGAGCAGGTTGTCGGGGAAGTCCATCGACCCGATCCCGTTCTGGTACAGCGTGCACTCGTCCTTGAACTCGGCGGTGTGGGCGTGCGAGTACCCGAAGATCATGATCACGATCACGATCAGGCCCACGCCGTAGAAGATGGCCTTGCCGACCGAGAACGCCACGTCGCCGATCATGAAGAGCGCCTCGCCGGCGCTGACCGAGCGGGACGGCCGCGGTGCCGGACGTGACGTGGCCGGACGGGACGTGGCCGGCCGGGACTGGCTGGCGCGGGCCCGGTTCGCCGCAGAAGGAGCCAGCGGCGGAAGCGCCGGGCCTCCAGCGGCCGGGGTGGGGCCGGGAGCCGGAGCAGGAGCGGGCGTGGGAGCCGCTCGCGCGGGACCGGTCGCAGCCGGCGCCCCGGACGATCCCGGCGGCGAGAAGCGGGCGCCGCAGCCGGTGCAGAACGCCACACCCGCTCGAGCCGGGTGCCCGCACGACGCGCAGCGGCTCTCCGACTTGAGGATCACCTCGATGTCGTCGTCCGCTCCCGGGCCCACCATGTCGTACTCCTCCGCGCATCCGTGGCGCCATCACGGATCTGCCGTCGCCGACGCTACCGCAGCGCCGGTCGCCCACTCGGGCTCGACACGGATGCGTCGAGGGCCAGCCACGAGACGACCGGTCGGGGTTCAGGCGCCGTTCTCAGTCACACCGGGGGTCAGAACTCGGGTCGGTCCCCGACGAGCACGACTCCCCGGTCCCATCATGAGTGTCACACCACCGCGGTAGGTTCGGCCCGTGACCGCTGACGCGACCGATCCGGGGGACGACCACCCCGACCGCCGCGCCGATCCTGCCGTTCCCGCCGGCCGCGCCCCTGGACAACAGGCCCCTGGACAACAGGCCCCCGGACAACAGGCCCATGGACAACACGCCCTGGTCGGCCGGGTCATCGGCACCGAGGACGCCACCCCCCTCGAGTTCTGGGTGGGCGTGGCGCCGGGGTCGTTCCTCCAACTCGACGATGTGGTGGCGCTCGAGCGCACCGACCTGCCCGGCCGCGAGCCGGTGCGCATCTACGGCGTGGTGTCGCAGGTGCGGGCCCGCCACGAGGGCGCACGGTTCGACAGCGACGTGTGGCTCATCGAGGACGGTGTGCTGCCAGCCGAGGTGAGCGAGGCGGCCCTGGTGCAGGCCACCCGGTTCGAGCCCGAGGTGTTCGTGCCGCCCCTGCCGGGCCAGCCGGTGCGGCGGGCGTCCGGTGCCGAGCGCGACCAGGCCCTGTTCTTCGACGGCATGGGCAAGCGCCTGCCCGCCGGGCTCAGCCGCGACGACGAGCCGCTGTTCGTGAACCTCGAGTTCCTCGACGGCACCCGTGGTGCACACGTCAACATCAGCGGCATCTCGGGCGTGGCCACCAAGACCACCTACGCCACGTTCCTGCTCTACAGCCTCTTCAACTCGGGCGCGTTGGGCGGCGACGCCGTCAACACCAAGGCGCTCATCTTCAACGTGAAGGGTGAAGACCTGCTGTTCCTGGATCACCCCAACACCGCGCTCACGGCCGACGATCACGATCGCTACGCACGGCTGGGCCTCACCGCGGGGCCGTTCCCGAGCGTCGACGTGTTCGCGCCGCCGCGCAAAGGCGACCGCAACGCCGCCCCCGACGTCACCAGTCGCACCGAGGGGGTCACGTCGGTGTTCTGGACGGTGGAGCAGTTCTGTGCCGACGAGTTGTTGCCGTTCCTGTTCGCCGACGCCGAGGACGACCGCCAGCAGTACACGATGGTCGTGCACAACGTCACCCACCGCCTCAAGCAGCACGCCGAGCCGGTGGGCGACGGCGCGGTCGGGATCGACGGTGTGGTGGTGCGCACCTTCCGAGAGCTCGTCGATCTCATCAGCGCCAAGGTCGAGGACGACGTCGACGCCATGGAGTGGGCCGGCCGGGCCATCGGGGGTGGCACCATCGGCGCCTTCATCCGGCGGCTCCACGGCGCCGTGCGCCACCTCGAGCCGCTCATCCGGGCCGACGTGGCCAACCCGGAGCGTCACCGGGTCAAGTTCGACAAGCAGGTCACCGTGGTCGACCTGCACAACCTCAACGATCGGGCCAAGCGGTTCGTGGTGGGGGTGGTGCTGCGCAAGGCCTTCGAGGACAAGGAGCGATCCGGGCAGGCCAGGCCGCTCCAGTTCGTCGTGCTCGACGAGCTGAACAAGTACGCCCCCCGGGAAGGGTCGAGCCCCATCAAGGAGATCCTGCTCGACGTCGCCGAGCGGGGTCGCTCGCTCGGCATCATCCTCATCGGCGCCCAGCAGACCGCCAGCGAGGTCGAGCGCCGCATCGTGGCCAACTCGGCGATTCGGGTGGTGGGCCGGCTCGATGCGGCCGAGGCCGCTCGGGGCGAGTACGGATTCCTGCCCCAGGTGCAACGCCAGCGGGCCACGATCATCAAGCCCGGCACCATGTTGTTGTCCCAGCCCGAGATCCCCGTGCCGCTGATGGTGCAGTTCCCGTTCCCGGCCTGGGCCACCCGGGCCGCCGAGGCCGGCGCCAACCCCACGGCCACCGAGCACCCCGACGACCCCTTCTCCACCTTCCCCAAGCTCGCATGAAGATCCTGCACACCTCCGACTGGCACGTCGGCAAGACCATCCGGGGCCGCTCCCGCGCCGACGAGCACGACGCCGTCCTCGACGAGATCGTGGCGATCGCCGAGGACGAGGCGGTCGATCTGGTGCTGGTGGCCGGCGACCTGTTCGACAGCGCCGCGCCGGGCCCCGAGGCAGAGCGCGCCGTCTATCGCGCCCTGCTGGCCCTCGCCGGCCACGGCCGCCGACCGGTCGTGGTGATCGCCGGCAACCACGACAACGCCCGCCGCCTCGCCGCCGTGGCCCCGCTGCTGGCGCTCGGCGGGGTGCGGGCGGTGGCCATGCTCACCGGTCCGGCCGACGGCGGTGTGCTCGACCTCGAGGCCGGCGGCGAACGGGCCCGGGTGGCGGTGGTGCCGTTCCCGAGCCAGCGCTACATCGTCACCGCCTCCGACCTCATGGCCCTCGACGCCGACCAGCACGGCGGGCGCTACGCCGAGCGGGTCCGACAGGCAATCGACGTGCTCACCGAGGGCTTCGGCGACGACACCGTGAACCTGTTGGTGGCCCACCTCATGGTGGTCGGGGGCCGGGCCGGCGGCGGCGAGCGCAGCGCCCACCTCTTCGACGACTACAGCGTCCCGACCACCGCGTTCCCGTCCAGCACCCACTACGTGGCCCTCGGCCACCTCCACCGCCAACAGTCCCTACCGGGGCCGTGCCCGGCCTGGTACTGCGGGTCGCCGCTGCAGCTCGACTTCGGCGAGACCACCGACGACAAGGCCGTGCTGGTGATCGAGGCCGCAGCGGGGCGGCCGGCCGAGGTGCGGGCGGTGCCACTCGCACAGGGTCGTCGCCTCCGCACCCTCGAGGGCGACCTGGCGGCGCTCGGGACGCTGGCCGGCACCACCGGCGACGATCACCTTCGCATCCGGGTCGACGAGCCCGCCCGCCCCGGGCTGGCCGACGACGTGCGGTCCCTGTTCCCCGACGCCGTCGAGATCACGGTGGTGCGCCCCGAGGTCGAGCGTCGCGAACGGGCCGACCGCTCGGGCAAGTCGCCGCTCGAGCTCTTCGATGCCTACCTGGCCGAGCGCGACGAGGCCGACCGCGACCTCAGCGCCCTGTTCGCGGAGCTGCTCGACCTCGCCTCGGGCCCCGATGCCACCTCGGGGGGTGACCGGTAGTGCGGCCCGTCGAGCTCGAGGTCGAGGGCTTCACCGCGTTCCGCGACCGCACCACGGTCGACTTCCGTGATGCCGACCTGTTCGCCCTGTCGGGCCCCACCGGTGCGGGCAAGTCGAGCGTGATCGACGCCATCACGTTCGCGCTCTACGGCTCGGTGGCCCGCTACGACGACCGCCGGCTGGTCGCCCCCCTGATCAGCCAGGGCAAGGTGGAGGCTCGCGTCCGGCTCGACTTCGCCATCGGCGACGACCGCTACCGGGTGGCCCGCATCGTGCGGGCGACGGGCAAGGGCAGGGGCGCCTCCACCAAGGAGGCTCGCCTCGAGCGCCTCGACGCTGCCGGTGCGCCCACCGAGAACCTGGCCGGCGACGCCGACGGGGTCAGCGACGCGGTCGCCGCCCTGCTCGGACTCACCTTCGAGCACTTCAACACCTGCGTGGTGCTCCCGCAGGGCGAATTCGCCCGCTTCCTGCACGAGAAGCCCTCCGACCGCCAGGACCTGCTGGTGCAGCTCCTCGGGCTCGGCCTGTACGACCGCATGCGCGAGCTGGCCACGCAGCGCGCCCGCGCCGCGACGGTCGAGGTCGAGCTCGCCGACCGGCACCTCACCGATCTGGCCGACGCCACCCCGGAGGCCCGGCGGACCCTGCACGGTCGGGTGAAGCTGCTGGTGAACCTGGTCGCCTCCATCGAGGAGGCCCAACCCGAGCTCGATCGGCTGGGCGCCGAGGCCGATCAGGCCAGGGCCGACGCCGCGGCCGCGGCGTCGCGCGCCGCGCTGCTCGATGGTCTGGCCGTGCCCACCGACGTCGACGAGATCGCGACGCGGCTGCGGGCGGTCGGGATCGAGCTCGAGGAGCGACGCCGGGCCGCCGACACCGCCCACCTGGCCCTCGAGAAGGCCGAGGCCGCGTACGACCCGGGGGTCGATCGGGCCGGGCTCGACGCCGCGGTGCGCGACCACGAGGCCCGCGAGAAGGTGGCCGCCCGGTTGTTGGCGGGCGAGGCCAAGCAGGTCGAGGCCCGCACCAGCGAGGGCGAGGCGCGGGAGGCGGCGGCCGAGGCGGCCGCGGCCACGAGCGCGGCCGAGGCGGCCCTCGAGGCGGCTCGGCGGGCCGACCTGGCCCAGGCCCTGGTGGTGACCCTCGAGGTCGGTGCCCCGTGCCCGGTCTGTGAGCAGCCGGTGGGCCACGTGCCCGAGCACCGGTCGGTCGAGTTGGCCGCGGCCACCGCCGCCAGGGACCAGGCGGTCGCCGCCCTGGCCGAGGCCACCGACCGTCAGGCCGAGGCGGTGCGCCTGCTCGACAAGATCGACGCGACCCTCGCCGAGGTGCGCGACCAGATGGCGGTCCTCGATGACGCCCTCGCCGGTCGCCCGTCGTTGGTGGCGGCCCGATCACAGCTCGAAGCCCACGTGCGCGCCGAGCGCGACGTGGCCAACGCCCGTGCCGCCGACCGCGAGGCCCGCGACAACCTGGCCAAGATCGCGGCCAGCCACGACCGGCTGGTCGACCGTGAGCGCGAGCTGCGACGCACCTTCGATCAGCAGCGGGATGCCTTGGCCGCGCTGGCACCGCCGCCCGCCTCCGGCGACCGCCTCGCCGATGACTGGGCCGCGCTGCTGGCCTGGGCCGACGAGCAGCGGCCGGCGCTGCTCGAGCAGTCGACCGCGGCCGAGGCCGCCGCGGTGGCGGCCGACAAGGAACGGGCCGAGCTGGTGGCCCGCATCGACCGGTTCTGCCGGGGCGTCGACATCGACCTGGCCGGCCGGGAGCCCCTGGTCGTGGCGGTCGAGGAGCGGACGCGGGCCGAGGCGCAGTTGGCCACCCTCGACCAGGCGTTGGCCCGGCGCGCCTCCCTCGAGACCGAGCGGGCGGCGGCGCAGCAGGCGGAGCGGGTGGCCCGGTCGCTGGCCACGCACCTCAAGGCCGATCACTTCGAACGGTGGATCCTCGACGAGGCCCACGACCTGCTGCTCGAGAGCGCCACCAGCAAGCTGGAGGTGCTCGCCGGGGGTGCGTACTCGCTCACGGTGGACGACCGCCGCCAGTTCCTGGTGATCGACCACGCCAACGCCGACACCGTGCGCCTGGCCCGCACCCTGTCGGGCGGCGAGACCTTCCTGGTGTCGCTGGCCCTGGCCCTGGCCCTCGCCGACCAGATCGCGGCGCTGGCGGCCGGTGGTGCCGTCCGGCTCGAGTCGATCTTCCTCGACGAGGGCTTCGGCAGCCTCGACCACGACACCCTCGAGACCGTCGCCACGGCCATCGAGGAGCTCGGGGCCCAGGGGCGGGTAGTCGGCGTCATCACTCACGTGCGCGAGTTGGCCGAGCGCCTCCCCGTTCGCTTCGAGGTGCGCAAGGGCCCGTCCAGCTCCACGATCGACCGGGTCACCGTGTGACGGGGCCGACGTGAGGTTCGCCGTCGAGGGGTGGTCGCCCGAGTACGGCACCCCGATGGACGACGCCGGCCTCACCGATCCGGCGCGGCCACCAGACCTCGACGTCGAGGTGCCGGCGGCGGCCTGGGCGCCTCGGGCACCCGACCCGGCGACCGTCGCGCCGTCCGCGGTGCTGTTCGTCGATGGTGTGCGCCGCGTCGAGGCACGGGTGTGGATCACCGCCGCCGACGGCACCACCCAGCAGGGCATCTGCGCGTCCTACGCGTCGGGCGCCGTGCGGGCCGAGCCGGGGCGCGCCTCGTTGGTGGGTGCCAGCGTCGAGCGGGGGCTCTTCTGCCCTGCCCGTGCCGCCGAGCCCATCGTCACCCGCCACGGCACGTTCCCGGTGCGCGCGGTCGACGGCGGCGGGTTCGACGCGCTGTCGCTCGGGCTCCAGGCCCGCATGGGGGTACTCGAGGCCAAGGTGGCGGTCGAGGCCGAGGCCGAGGCCGACGGCGCGCTGCTGATCGTCGACGGCCCCCTGAAGCAGGTGTCGGGGGCGGTCGGCTACATCAAGACCCATCACGTGAGCTACCTGGGCGACGCGCAGCAGCCGATCATCGCGGCGCTGCGGCCCGGGCAGCGCACGCCGTTGTTCCTCACCACCGCCACCGGGGGGTGGTCACGCTACTCCTGGTACCAGCGCCTGCCCGGTGCCACCGGCCACGCATGGGCCGGCGTCGTTCGGGCGGAGGTGTCGGCCGACGCACCGGTGGCCGCCGCGGCGGCGCGGGCCGATCAGGTGGCCGCGCTGTTGCCCCGCTTCGCCTCGCAGGCGCACAAGGACCCTCGGGCCCCCCAGAACCTGCACCCCATCGCCGGCCTCGAGCGTGAGCTGCGCCGGCGGCTGGGCGACCCTGCGCTGCTCTACCGATCCCTGCGGTCAGCCGCTGCCGGGGTCGAGCCGTAGCACCGAGTCGCTGCCTCGGTCGGACACCCACACCTCGGTGCCGTCCGGGGCGGGGTCGACGGGCGCGCTGCCCGCCTCGATGGTGCGCTCCACGGCGCCGTTCACGATGAGCGAGATGGTCCCGTCGTCGGAGTTGGCCACCCAGATCTGGTCGCCCCGGACGCCGATGCCCGCCGGACCGGCACCGACATCGATGGTGTCGATCACCGCGTGGGTCGTGCCGTCGATCATGGTGACGGTGTCGTCGTCGCTGTTGGACACGTAGACGGTGCCGTCGTCGGCCACCGCCACGTCGAACGGCGTCGTGCCCACGTCGACGACGTCGTCCCGGGTGAAGCTGACGAGGTCGAGCCGGGTGACCGTGTTGTCGCCCGAGTTGCCCACCCAGAGGTCGCCCTGCGTTCCCTGGGCCATGCCGCTGGAGAGCGGCGCGACCGGCAGTTCGCCCTGGATGAACTCCTGATCGGCGCTGATCTCGTTGACGGTGCCGTCGGCGCTGTTCAGCACGTAGACGAACTGGCCGAACGTGGTGACGTCACTGGGCTCGTCACCCACGTCGAGGGTGCTGGTGACCTGGTTGGTGTCGCGGTCGATCCGGGTGAGCGTGTCGTCGCCGAGGTTCGTCACCCACATCGAGCCGGCGCCCACGGCCACGTCGGTGGGCTGGTCACCGACGTCGATCGTGGCGACCACTTCGTTGGTGGTGGCGTCGATCCGGGTGAGCGTGTCGTCGTCGGTGTTGACCACGAACACGTCGTCGCCCGCCACCGCGACGTCGGCGGGCGAGGCCCCGACCTCGACGGTCGCGATCACCTCGACGTCGCCGCCCGAGGGCTCGGTGGTGGTCGGGCCGGGCTCGGTGGTGGTCGGGTCGGGTCGTGGCGAATCGCCGCTGTCGTCGCCGCCGCCGAGCACCAGCACGCCGGCGATGAGCAGCACGAGGGCCCCGGCCACCGCGCCGCCCACGATCAGGCCGGTCTTCTTCCCACCGGAGGGCGCCGCCGGTCCCGGCGGCGGCGGTGGTGGCGTGGCGGGGCGGGTCGGCGGTGGAGGCGGTGGCGTCGTCACCGCCGGCTGCGGTGGCGGCGGAGGTGTGCTGACCGGGCCCGGGGGTGGGGGCGGGGGCGTGGAGGGGGCCGGGGCCGGCGGTGTGGAGGGTGGCGGCGGCGTCGAGGGTGGTGGGGGCGTGGTCGGCGTGGTCGGCGTGGTGGGCGTGGAGGGCGTGGGTGTGGGCGTGACGGCACCGACGATGGTGGCCGACGCGTCGGTGCCGGCGGTCACGCCGATGATGGTGGACGACGGGTCGCCCGTGTCGACCCCGCCGATGATGGTGGACGACGGATCGCCGGTGTCGACCCCGCCGATGATGGTGGCCGACGGGTCGGAGGGGGTGGCATCGCCGCTGGGGCCATCGCCGTCGCTCTCGGCGGTGATGCGCAGCAGCGTCACCGGTTGCCCGTGTGCCCGCTGCACGTCCTGCAGCGCCTCCCCGAGCTCGCGGGCGCTCTGCGGGCGTTTGGCGGGATCGGTGTCGAGGCAGCGCACCACCAGGTCGGCGAGGTCGTCGGGAACGCCTTCGAGGCGAGGTCGCTCGCCCTCCATGGCGCGCATCAACAGGGCGGCGACGGGCTCGCCGAGTTGGGTCGCGAACGGCGAGTGCCCGGCGATCAGCGCGTGCAGGGTGGCGCCGAGTGAGTACACGTCGCTGCGCTCGTCGGGCTGATCGCCCCGCAGCACCTCGGCCGACACGAACCCTGGGGTGAACTGCGCGGCGGTGGCCGAGGACGCGTCGGCGACGACGGCGATGCCGAAGTCGGCCAGCTTGACCTCGCCGAAGGGTCCCACCAGCAGGTTCTCGGGCTTCACGTCACGGTGGATCCGGCCCGCGGCGTGCACCGCGCCCAGCGCACCGGCGACCTGCACGGCGATGTCGACGGCGTTCTCCCACGACAGCGGGCCGCGCTCTCGCATCCGGTCGGCGATCGAGCCCCGTGCCATGTACTCCATGGCCAGCCAGGGGTGGCCGTTCGGCGTCACCCCGGAGTCGAACACACCCACCACGTTCGGGTGCCAGGACAGGTCGCCCATGGCGTGGCACTCCCGTTCGAACCGCCGCACGGTGGCGTCGTCGAGATCCTTCGCGCGCAGGACCTTCAGCGCGACGAGGCGGTCGAGGCGGTCCTGGCGCGCTCGGTAGACCGTGGCGAATCCACCGGCGCCGACCTCGTCCAACCCGCTGTAGCCCTGGATCTCCGGAACCGCCACCGCGCACCCCCGCTCGTCGACAGGCGGACAACACTAGTGGCGTCCGGACCCGCCGCCGGTTCAGTCAGGCCGCGAACACCTGGGCGCCCACCAGCACGTCGTGCACCGCCTGCGGGTCGCCCTCGGAGTGGTGGGCGATCTCGGTCGGGGCCAGGCGTTGCGAAGCCAGTCGGCAGAAGTCCACCACGTCGGCGACCAGGGTGGCGTCGGGTGGTCCCGGCTCGGCGCCGATCGTGAGCGGCTGGAGCCAGTCGCCGCCGCCGTCGCCGGTGAGCACCACCCGGATGGTGCGTCCCGGGTCGTCGATCCCGGCCAGCAACAGGCCGAGCGGCAGCGCGCCCACCGCCAGATCGGACATGAACGTGAGGCGATCAGGGTCGGGGGGTCGGAGGGGGCGGTCGAGGGCTCGGCGGATGTCGTCGGCGTGGGTCCACGCCTCGAACACCCGCGCTCCCAGCATCGATCGCAGGGACAGGTCGAGACCGTGCAGCGACACCCGCCGATCGAGGTCAGGGTCGCCCAGCGTGTCGAGGTACGCGAGGTTGGCATCGACCCGTGCGCGCCAGTCGGCGACCGTGGTGGCAGGATCGCCGCTGGCGTACGCCGCGATGGTGGGCTCGGTCATGGCCCGGTGGTCGTGTTCGGTGCCCGCTGGTGGGACGAAGGGCGCGGCGGCCCCGGGTGGGGCGACGCCGAGGCGGGTCGCGACGTATCCCTCGATGGCCAGGAGGTGCGCGACGAGCTCGTGGACGGTGAAGTCGGTGACGGTCGGGACGTCCCACTCACCCGGGGCGATGGTGTCGAGCAGCACCGAGAGATCGTCCATCTGGTCGCGGTAGGCCTGCACAGGCGGCGGCCGGGTGCTGGCCGGGGTGCCCGGCGCGCGGCGGGCGAACGCCGCACCGAAGGTGCGCTCGGACAGCCGGGCCGGCGGCGCGGCCGTCTCGGTGGTGCCCAGCAGGCCGGCCGCCTCGCACAGCTCGGCCACCTCGGCGGCCAACGCCGTGTCGGTGGCCAGCAGCCGCTCGATGGCCACCCGCTCGTCGTCGGCGACGGCGTCGAGCGCGTAGGCGCCCGACAGCTCGCGCGCCTCGTCGTCGGTCAGTTCCACTGGTTGATCCCTTCCGGACCGAGGACCGCGGCCAGGCGCTTCATGGCCAGCCGCAGTCGGGACTTCGCGGTGCCCTCGGGGATGCCGAGGGCTTCGGCGACCTGCACATAGGTCTTCCCGCCGAAGTAGGCGAGCTCGACGGCTCGGCGCTGCTCGTCGGGGAGGTCGGCCACGGCCTCGCGCACACGCTGCGCCAGGATGATCGAGGTGGCGGCCTCGGCGATGTCGGGCGGCGTGGGCGCGGGGGCCTCCGTGGCCTGCCGGGCCTCATGGCGCCGGGCCGTCGTCTCGCGCCGGACCCGGTCGACCGAGCGACGGTGGGTGAGCACACCCAGCCAGGCGCGCATGCTGCCACGGGCGGGATCGAAGGCGTGGGGCTTCTCCCACAGGTGCACGAAGACGTCCTGGGTGATGTCCTCGGCCAGGCTGGTGCTGGCGGTGACTCGGCGGGCCAACCCGAACACGAACGAGGAGAACTGCTCGTAGATCTCGACCAGCGCGGTCTCGTCGCCGGCGATCAGGCGTCCGCTGAGGCCGGCCTCCCAGCCGGGGGCCGCCGCCACGCCTCGCTGCGCCATTGCCGTGATCGTAGCCATCACCTCCTGTTCGGTCGTGGCGGTCCGCCCGGATGACGCCTCGGGCCCAGCCGCGCTCGCGGGCGCCGTCGAAGGTGGCGTGCTCGCGGGGGGGCCGTAGCCTGACGGGCGATGGCCGACACCACGCACGCCGAGTCCGACGCGACCACCCCAGCACCCGCCGACACCGGTCACGACACCGGTCACGACGGCGGCCACGACGCAGATCAGCAGGTCGTCCTGGCGGTCACCGAGGCCGCCGTCGAACAGGTGCTCGCCCTGCGCGCCGCCGAGGACGACGCCGAGTCCCTCGGCCTGCGGGTCGAGATCACCGGCACTGCCGGGGTGGAGTTCACCTACGACCTGTCGTTCGACCCCGTGGCCGACGCCGACCCGTCCGCCGGCGACTCGGTGGTGCACCAGGGGGTGCTCCCCGTCATCGTGCCGGCGGGCAGCATCGACCGGCTCCAAGGGGCCACGCTCGATCTGCCCCGCAACGCCGATGAGGGCCTCGTCATGCGCAACCCCAACCGCCCGAACCCGCTCGCCGGGGTCGAGCTCGACCTCAGCGGCGACGTGTCCGAGCGCATCAACCAGTTGCTCGACCAGTCCGTCAACCCCGCCCTCGCGGCGCACGGCGGCTACGCCAAGCTCGAGGGCGTCAAGGACGACACCGCGTTCGTCACCATGGGTGGCGGGTGCCAGGGCTGCGCGGTCAGCGCCGTCACCCTGCGCGAGGGCATCGAGGCGGCGATCCTCGAGGCCGTCCCCGAGATCTCCCAGGTGGTCGACGCCACCGATCACACCGCCGGCGCCAACCCCTTCTACTGATCCCTCACCTGGTGCGTCACCCGGCCACCGGCCGACGCACGCCCTGACCACCTCGTCAGTCAGGGCGCCCTCGACGTGACGAATGTCACTTGCTATACTGATCTGTACTCCAAACTGCGGGCGACAGATCTGGGGGCGACAGGGGGGAAGAGCCCGGGAAGCGCCTGCGAGGCAGCTCCCGGGCTCTGTCGCGAGGGGCCGGTGGCGACGAGGGTGGCCGACCCGCCTCAGCTCAACCGAGGGCGGTGAGTGCGCGACGGACCTCGTCGGCCACGCCGGCGGCGTCGAGTCCGAGCTCGGCGAGGATGGCGTCGGGCTTGCCGTGGGCCAGGTAAGTGGCGGGCACGCCCAGCACGCGGACGGTGGGAGCGGTCGAGCCGAGTGACCGCTCGGCCACCTGGTCGGCGATGGCCGAGCCGACACCGCCGTCGCGCAACCCGTCCTCGACGGTGACCACCAACCGGTGCGCGGCGGCGTCGGCGATCAGGTCGGGGTCGATGGGCTTCACCACGCGTGGGTCCCACACCGTGGTCGCGACGCCCTCGTCGGCCAACGCCTCGGCGGCGTCCACGCACGCCGCCAGCATCTTGCCCACACCCACCAGGCACACCGCCTCGCCGGACCGCACCTTGCGGGCATGCAGGCCGTGGCCGACCTCGTCGGGCCTGACGGTGGGCGCCGCGGTCTTGGCCCAACGGATGGCGACCGGGCCGTCGGTGATCTCGAGCGCGTCGTGCAGCATCACCCCGAGCTCCTGGTAGGAGGACGGTGCGAACATCGTGAGGCCGGGCACCTTGGTGCACAGCACCATGTCGAGGATGCCGTGGTGCGACGGGCCGTCGTCGCCGGTGATGCCCGCTCGGTCGAGGCAGAACACCACGGGCTGGTGGTGCAGGCCGACGTCGAGGTTGAGCTGGTCGAAGGCCCGGCTGAGGAACGTGGAGTAGATGGCGCACACGGGCCGGAGGCCGCCCATCGCCATGCCCGCGGCCATGGTGACCGCGTGCTGCTCGGCGATGCCGACGTCGACGCAGCGCCCCGGGAACCGCTCGCCGAACGGCAACAGCCCGGTGGAGTCGGGCATGGCCGCGGTGATGGCGATCAGCTCGGGGCGCTCGTCGGCCTCCTTGATGAGGGCCTCGGTGAACGCCGCGGTGTAGCTGCCCGGCTTGACCCCGCCGATGTCGTGCATGTGCTTGATGGGGTCGTCCTCGGCGGGCGCGTGGCCCTTGCCCTTCTGGGTGATCACGTGGACGACGACGGGCCCGTCGTCGAGCTCGGCGGCGTTGCGCAGTGCCCGCTCGAGGCCCTCGATGTCATGGCCGTCGAACGGGCCGGAGTAGCGGACCCCCAGGTTCTCGAAGAACGCGGGTGGCTCCCACATCTCGCGCACGGCCGCCTTGGTGGCCTCGACCGCGCGCTCGAGGCGCTCGCCCACGAGGGGCATGTCGTGCAACATCCGCTCCACGCGGGCCTGGCGGCGCAGGTAGGACGGGTTGAGGCGCAGCCGGGCCAGGCTCTCGCCGAGGCGGGAGACGGTGGGGGCGTACGAGCGACCGTTGTCGTTGAGGATGATGATGACGTTGCGGCCACTGTGGCCCAGGTTGTTGAGGCCCTCGAAGGCCATGCCGCCCGTCATCGAGCCGTCGCCGATCACCGCCACGATCTGGCGGCGGGGCTCGTCCTCGGCGCTCGTCGTGCCGGGACCAGGCCCGAGCGTGCCGGCGTCGCGAGCGGCGGCCAGGCCGTGGGCGTAGGACAGGACGGTCGAGGCGTGGCTGTTCTCGACCCAGTCGTGGGGTGACTCGTCGCGACTGGGGTAGCCCGACATGCCGCCGGCCTTGCGGAGGGTGGCGAAGCCCTCCTGGCGCCCCGTGAGGATCTTGTGGACGTAGGCCTGGTGGCCGGTGTCCCACAGCAGCAGGTCGTGGGGCGAGTCGAACACGCGGTGCAACGCCAGCGTGAGCTCGACTGCGCCGAGGTTCGAACCCAGGTGGCCGCTGCCCGCCGCGTCGACCGCCTCGACGATGAACTGGCGGATCTCGGTGGCCAGGACGTCGAGGTCCTCGTAGCTGAGTGGCCGTAGGTCGGCGGGCCCCTGGATCTTTTCGAGCATGTGCACTGAACGCTACACGTGGTCACCCGCGGAGACGACGGCGCCGTGGCGGCGGCGGTCGTTCAGGCGGGTGAGGGCGGAGCCGAGCACGTAGCCGAGGGCCAGCGCGATCGCGCCGCCCAGCGCGTCGAGCCAGTAGTGGTTGGCGGTCACGATGATGGCGAACAGCGTGAGCCACGGGTAGAGGGCGACCGCCACCTTGGCGATCGGCGACTTGAGGTGCCGGTAGAGCACCAGGAAGCACCAGAGCGCCCAGGCGAAGTGCAGGCTCGGCATGGCCGCGAACTGGTTCGAGACCCGCTGCATCGTGGCCGAGTCGAACGACCAGAGCCCGCCGAACACCGCGAGGGAGTCGGTGAACCCGTAGTGGATGCCGCTGCCGAAGGGCCCCGGGCCGAACGGGCCGGCGCTGTCGAGCAGGCGAGGGGGCATCAGCGGGAAGAGGGTGAAGCCGATGAGCGCGAGGGCGGTGGTGCAGGCGAGGGTGTTGCGCCACAACGGGTAGCGATCGGGATGACGCCGGTAGAGGAAGATCAGGGCCACGATGGGCACGATGAAGTGCAGGGTGCCGTAGTAGATGTTCCAGAAGCGCATGAACGCGTGATGGGCGAGGAAGATCTGCTGGATGCCCTCCTCGTGGAACAGGCCGACGGCCCGCTCCAGGGAGATCACCCGCTGGGCGTTGTGGTAGGCGTGCTCGACCCCGATGGTCGACAGTCGCAGCGTGTTGCGGACGTAGGAGTACGCGACGTAGAACGCGAGGCAGTAGAGCAGCTCACGCCACCATGCGAGGCCCGACCTGGCCGAGGACAGCGAAGCGGTGTCCTCCTGGACCTTCATGCGACGGCTCCTTCCGCGTGCAGCTTGGCCCGGCCGAAGGCGAACGAGGGTGCACCGGCGAGGCTGGCGAGCAGGTTCATGAGGTACATCAACAGGCCGAGGGCCACCGCCTGCTCGGGCTGCACGCCGAGGGGGCGGAGGAACAGCACGAAGGCGCCCTCGCGGATGCCGAGGCCGGCGATGCCGAGTGGCAGCACCTGGAAGATGAGCACGGCGGGAAGGAACGCCAGCAGGGCGGTGAGCCCCGCGGCGTCACCGATGCCGATGGCCTGCGAGATGGCCAGGGCGGACAGGACCAGGATGAAGTCGTAGGCGAAGCTGGCCGCCAGGATCCGCAGGGCCGCCTTCGGCTGGTGGCGCAGGCGCTCGACGCCGTAGTGCACCCCGCCGGCGAAGCGTCGCCAGCCCTTGTGGCCGCCGAGGCGGCCGCCCAGCTTCTGGTTGCCGATGAGCAACAGCACGCCCACCAGGCCGAGGAGCGTGGCCACCGCCACCCCGACCGCCGCCGCGGTGGCGCTGTCGAGGTCGCGGAGCCCGGGGTTCAACGCCAGGCCCAGGAAGGTGATGAGCGGCAGCACCAGCCAGCCGGTGAGGCGCTCGAGGACGACGGAGGCGAAGGTGCCCGGCGCCTCACCGTTCTCGCGGGACAGCCGGCTCACCCGGACCACGTCGCCACCGATCGTGGTCGGCAGGGCGTTCGAGACGAACTGGGCCGCGAGGTAGTGCGACATCAGCCGGTCGAGCGGTCCGGGCACGTCGAGGGCCCGCAGCACCTGCATCCAACGGATCGTCGAGAAGGCGATGCCGACGAAGGTGAGGCAGAACGCCAGCGTCAGCCAGGCGAAGACCCCGGCGTTGCGCTCGGGGACGAGCTCGGACCAGGTGAAGTCGGGCAGGCGGGTGACGAGCAGCGCCACCATCGCCAGACTCGCCACGACACGCACTGGCAACAGCCAAGGCCGCGGCGCGTGGGTTGTGTCTTTTCTCACCACGATCCCTCGACGGTCCCTGTGCTCCCGAGGTGCTCCCGAGCCTGCCCGCTCACAGGCTACTCCGTTCGATTCGTTCACCGCCGTCCTGCAGATGACCGGTGGAGCGACCGCACTACTGTCGCCCGGATGGCCAACGGCCCCCGTTCGCAGACCGCTGCGGCATCGGCGGTGGCGACGGAGCCCGATGTCGACGTGCGCCGGGGCCCGGATCTGGCCCTGGCCGGTGTCGCCGCGGTGGTGGGCGTCGTCGTCGTCCTGGCCGTTCCCAACAGCCCGGATCTGGCCGCCCACCTGTTCGGTCGTGACTTCCTCTCGGACCACGGCTACTCGCTGTGGAACAACTACTGGTACGCCGGCCAGTACAGCTTCGTGCGGTACAGCCTCACCTACTACCCCTTGGCCGCTCTCGTCGGTCCCGCCGTGCTCGGCATCGCCTCGGTGTCCGCGGCGGCGTTCGCGGTCGCCCGGTTGTGCGGGCGCGTGTGGGGGGACGACGCTCGTTGGGCTGCGGTCAGCTTCGCCGTGCTGTGGCCGGGTCTGCTGCTGGCAGGGGTGCTCCCCTTCGCCCTCGGTGCCGCGTTCGCCCTGCTGGCGCTCGTCGCCCTGGAGGCCCGTCGGCCGGTGGTGTTCGCGGTCCTGGCGGCGTTGGCCGCGGCCACGAGCCCGCTGTCGTTCGTGTACCTCGCCATGGTCGTCGCCGCGGTGATCCTGGCCGACCGTCGGCAGTGGCGGCGCTACTGGTGGGCGGCCGGGGCGGTCGCGGTCGTGCTGGGCGCGGAGCTGGTGCTGGCCCGTCTCTTCCCCTCCGGCGGTCGGTACCCGTTCCGGTCGTCCGAGGCCCTCACGGTGCTGGTGCTGACCGGGTTGGCGGCCGCGGCCACCTGGGGTGAGCCGCGGCTGCGGGTGGTCCGGGTGTTCCTGGCGCTCTACGCGGCCGCCACCGTCATGGTGTTCCTCGTCCCCTCCGAGGTGGGGGCCAACATCGCCCGCCTCCGCCTCGCCGCCCTGCCCGTCGCGCTGCTCATCGCCGGTGTGCGGCGCTGGCGCCCGGCGGCGGTGTGCATCCCGCTCGTGCTCGTCGGCGCGCTCTGGAACCTGAGCGCACTCGGGGTGTCGTACGGGCGGGCCGACGACCCGGGGTCGGAGCGGGCCTACTGGGCGCCCACGATCCGCTGGCTCGAGGAGCACCGGTCGCCGAACCACCGGGTCGAGGTGGTCGACACGTCCTCGCACTGGCCGGCGTACCACTTCCCCGACTCCGGCATCCCGATCGCCCGCGGCTGGTTCCGCCAGTCGGACTTCCCCGCCAACGAGTTGCTGTACCGCTCGTCGCTGGAGGCGGACGAGTACCTCGACTGGCTCCACGACCTCGGCGTGGCGTTCGTCGTGCTGGGTGACGCCCCGCCCGACTACAGCGCACAGACGGAGGCCGACCTCATCAGGTCGGGCGACTCGGGTCTGCGGCTGGTGCACGAGGAGGGGCCGGTGCAGGTCTACGCGGTGCCGGAGCCGGAGCCGATCGTGCGCGGCCCCGGCTCGCCCCAGGTGGTCGAGATGGGGCCGTCGGGCCTGGTGCTCGACATCGACCGCGCCGGGACCTACCGCGTCGCGGTGGGCTGGAACCCCTATTGGCGGGCCAGCCAGGGGTGCCTGGCGCCGACGGACGACGGCATGACCTCGCTGACGGCGGGTCCGGGACGGGTGCGGATCGCCACCGAGGTGAGTGCGGGCAACCTGGTGTCGGTGCTGGGCGGGAGTGACGGGGCCACCTGCACCTGACCCGTGGGGGCGTGTCCTCACCGCCCTCCTCACCGCCCTCCTCACCGCCCTCCTCAAGGTGGCCGACGGCGCGACCGATGGTGCGGTGATCCGAGGAGGTCGTCGTGGCGCGCCGCATCACCGCAGGGGCAGGGTGGCTGGTTCTGGCGCTGGGCGTCACCGCGTGCGGCGCCGGCGTGCAGCCGCGCCCCACCGAGGACGCCGCGCCCGTGACCACCGCAGCGGTCGACGAGGCGTCGTCGGCACCGACCACCGCCGTCCCCGGGTCCGACGCCGCCTCGGCCGTCGAGGTGCTCGACACGTCCCTCGAGCGCACGGGCGCGGTCGAATCGGGTCGGTTCGAGTGGGTGGTGATGTACGAGGGTGGGTCGGCCGACTTCCCGACCCAGCAGGTCCGGGCCACCGGTGAGTTCGCCGACCTCGGCCAGAGCATGCACCTGACGATGACCACCACCCCGGACACGGGTCAGTTCGAGGAGACCATCGTCGACGGGACCATCTACCTCGAGATGCCCGGGATCGGCTGCCAGAGCGCCGACGCGTCCGAGATGCTCGACGGGGCCGCGGGCAGCGGCGGCGCGGTGATGGACCCGTCGGCGATGATCGACCTGCTGGGTGGGGTGGGTGACGGCGTGACCGACGAGGGCCACCTCGACGTGCGCGGCGTGCCCACCACCCACCTCTCGGGCACCTACACCGTCCGCGACGCGATCGACGCGGCGAGGGGCGACGGGGCCGAGGCGCTGGATCAGCTGTTCGCCGGCATGCCGGACTCCTTCCTCGACGCCGAGCAGCACGCCGACGTGTTCGTGGACGACAGCGGCCTGCTGCGGCGCATGCAGGTGGCGTCGCCCGCCACCGAGGTCCAGGCGATGACGATCCCCGCCTACACCACGATCATGGACTTCTTCGACTTCGGCGCCGACGTCGCCATCGAGGCACCCAGCCCCTGCCAGAGCGGGTTCACCTCGAACCCGCAGGGGTCGGCGGACTTCGAGCCCGTGGGCACCCCGATCGACCCGGGGGTGGGCGACCCCGCGGTGGGCGCCCCGGCGGCGGCGATCGACCCGAACGACCCGAACATCGACGCGGCGTGCGATGCCTTGCTGGCGGGGCTGAGCGACCTGCCGGCGGACCAGCGCGACGAGATCCTGGCCGGCCTGCAGGACGTGCTCGCGTCCTGCCCGGGCTGACGCACCACGCCGGGCCCGGCATCGCCGGGACCGCCCCGTAGGAGGATCCTTGTCCACTGCCCGGTCGGCCGAAACGCACCCCTGTGACCAGGGACGTCGTGCGGCGAGGGGTTCGGCCGAGTGAGAAGAGAAGCACCCTCCTAGACTCGCCTCGGCCACTGGGCCCAGGTGTGCCGACGTGGGGAGGCAGTCGTGGACGTACGGATGGTGACGGTGGGCGAGGTCACGCTGGCCGTCGCCGAGGCCGGCGAGGGGGGCCACCCCCTGCTGTTGCTGCACGGCTTCACCGGCGCCAAGGAGGACTTCACGCCCTGGCTCGATGCACTGGCGGCGCGGGGCTTCCACGCCGTGGCGCCCGACCACCGGGGCCACGGCGAGAGCTCCAAGCCCGACGACGAGGCCGCCTACTCACTCGACCAATTCGCGCTCGACGCGTTGGGCCTCGCCGACGTGCTCGGGTGGGAGCGGTTCCACCTGGTGGGTCACTCGATGGGCGGCATGATCGCCCAGCACCTCGTGTTGCTGGCCCACGATCGGGTGGAGTCGCTGGTGCTCATGGACACCGGCCACGGCACCGTCGACATGGACCCCGAACTGGCCTCGTGGGGACTGGCTCTCGTGCGGGCGGAGGGCATGGACGCCCTGGCCGACGTGCTGGTGGCCATCGAGGGACCGCTCTACACCGACGCCTACCAGCGGCTGATCGACGCGAACCCCGAGCACGCCGCCTACGGGGAGCGCAAGCTGCGGGCCTCGTCGGGGGCCATGTACGCAGCCATGGGCAGCGCGCTCATCTCCGAGCACGACCGCCTGGACCAGGTGGCGTCGTTCTCCATGCCCACCCTGGTGGTCGTGGGGGAGGAGGACCTGCCCTTCATCGGCCCGTCCGAGCGGCTGGCCGAGACCATCCCGACGGCACGGCTCGAGGTGGTGCCGGCCGCGGGCCACTCGCCCCAGTTCGAGAACCCGCCCGAGTGGGAGAAGGCCGTGTTCGGCTTCCTCGACGAGCAGATCTCGTGACCGGTCGTTCGCCGAAGGACCCGTCGTCGTGAAGGGCCCGTTGTCGAAGGGGCCGTTGTCGAAGGGGCCGTTGTCGAAGGGGCATGGCGGCGAGTTGGCGCTGGCCGCGTTGCGGCCCTTCGGGGTCGACACGCTGTTCACCCTGTCCGGCGGCCACGTGTTCCCCCTCTACGACGCCGCGGTGCGCGACGGCGACGTCCGCATCCTCGACGTGCGCCACGAGCAGACCGCCACGTTCGCGGCCGAGGGCGTGGCCAAGCTCACCCGCCGGCCGGGCGTCGCGGTGCTCACCGCGGGCCCGGGTGTCACCAACGGCATCAGCGCCGTCACCACCGCGCACTTCAACGGGTCACCACTGGTGGTGCTGGGCGGCCGGGCGCCGCAGGCCCGCTGGGGTTCCGGGTCGCTGCAGGAGTTCGACCACGTGCCCGTGCTGGCACCCATCACCAAGCACGCGGCGACGGTCACCGAGACGTCGGAGATGGGCCGCGAGGTGCACGACGCCGTGCTCACCGCCCTCACCCCGCACCGGGGACCGGTGTTCCTCGACCTGCCGCTCGACGTGGTCTTCGGCGAGGCCGAGGGCGAGGTGCCCGACGCGGTGGCGCCCGAGGTCGTGGAGTTCGACGTCGACGAGGTGACGCGGGCGGCCGCGCTCATCGCCGGCGCGTCGCGGCCGGCGGTGATCGCGGGAAGCGACGTGTACTGGGGCGGCGCGTGGGAGGCGCTGCGGGCGTTCGTCGAGACGCTGCGGGTGCCCACGTTCGTGAACGGCCTCGGCCGGGGCTGCCTGCCCGCGGACCACGAGTTGGCCTTCAGCCGCACCCGGGGCCTGTTGAAGACCGAGGCCGACGTGGTGGTGGTGATCGGCACCCCCCTCGACTTCCGCCTGTCGTTCGGGTCGTTCGGTGACGCCCAGGTCATCCACGTGCTCGACTCGGCCGACGGGCACGCCGAGCACGTGGTGCCGGCGGCCGAGCCCGCCGGCGACCTCGCCGCGATCCTCACCGCGCTGGCCGACTACTCCGGGCTCGGAGGCCTGTCCGACCACGAGCCCTGGATCTCCCGGCTCCGTGACGCCGAGGCTGCGGCCGTCGCCGCCGACGCGCCGCTGCTGGCCGCCGGGGGTGATGGCCCGATCAAGCCGACGCGGATCTACGGCGAGCTCCGCCGTCGACTCGACCGCGATGCCGTCGTGGTCTGTGACGGCGGCGACTTCGTGTCCTACGCCGGCAAGTACATCGACTCCTACGAGCCGGGCTGTTGGATGGACCCCGGCCCCTACGGCTGCCTCGGCACCGGCATGGGCTACGCCATCGCCGCCCGCATCACCCATCCCGACCGCCAGGTGGTGGTGCTGCTGGGCGACGGCGCCGCCGGCTTCTCACTGATGGATGTGGACACGCTCGTCCGTCACCAGCTCCCCGTGGTGATGGTGATGGGCAACAACGGCATCTGGGGCCTCGAGAAGCACCCCATGCAGGCGATCTACGGCTACGACGTGGCCGCCGACCTCCAACCGGGCTGCCGGTACGACCAGGTGGTGACCGCGTTGGGCGGCGCCGGCGAGGTGGTCGAGCGCGCCGACGACATCGGCCCGGCCCTCGACCGCGCCTTCGCCGCCGGCGTCCCCTACCTGGTCAACATCCTCACCGACCCGGCCGACGTCTACCCGAGGTCCAGCAATCTGGGCTGAAAGATATCGAAAAGTGTTGAAAGCTGTAGCCTGACCGCCGTGCCGGTCTTCGCCCACCTGCCCGAGCGCATCGAGCTCGACCTCGCCGAGGTCCGCCTCGTCCTGTGGGCATTGGATGCGGGTGCCGCCAACACCGTGGGCCCCGAACGCCAGGAGATCGTCTCGGTCATCAACCTCGTGACGGCCAAGCTCTGGCCTGAGCTCGGTGACCTTCTGGGCGAGGAGTCGTAGCATGGCCCCCATGGCGTACGAGGGCGTCACCAGCATCGAGGCGGCCGAGCGCCTCGGCACCACGCCCGAGGCGGTGTACGAGCTGCTGTTCGCCGGGAAGATCGACGGCGGCCCCGACGCGGACGGACAGGTCCGGTTCTCCGATGCAGAGGTGGAGCGCGTCGGCGGCCTCGGCCTCGCACTGCCTGCTCCGACCGAGCGTCACGCTCCGCCGCCGATGCGGGCGAGTGGCTACCAGGGGCTCACGAGCACCGAGGCGGTCGAGCGCTTCGGTGTCTCCCCGCACGACCTCTATCGGCTCCTGTTCGCCGGCGAGATCGGCGGCGGCCCTGACGTGCACGGCCAGGTGCGGTTCTCCGAGGCCGACGTCGCGCGCCTCGCCGCCGAGCGCCAGTTGGCGCCGTGACCCTGGCCGGCGAGAGCTGAGCAGGCGTGTACGGCCTTCCCGACGACTTCGACCCGGCGTTCCTCGAGGGCCAGACCGTTCTCCAGGTCTGCGTCGGCGAGAACGAGGTCATCCTCCACCTGGAGGGATCTCACCCGCAGCGAGGCGGGATCAGCATCACGATCATGTCGACTGCAGTCGTCGTGGAAGGCGCGCAGGCTGTGGAGTACGACGAGCCGAAGCAGTTGGGATCTTCGCTGGTCACCTTCCTCGGCTGCTCGACGACCCGTTCGACGAGCGATGCGAGCGGTCGGCTACGCCTCGACTTCGGTGCCGACCGATCGATCGAACTGCGTGACGACGCAGATCAGTTCGAGAGCTACGTGATCGCAGTGGGGGATCGCACCGTCATCGTCTGATGAGTGGCTGGCGGTGCGTCAGCCGTTGGCCTTCTCCAGGAAGCGCTCGACGTCGACGATCACGCGGGTGATCTTGCCCGCGGCGACGAGGCCGCGGGCGTCGTTGACCGAGACGGTGAACGTGACCCGGCGGCCGGCCATCGACTCGAGGGTGGCCTCGCAGGAGACGGTCTGGCCGACGGGCGTCGGGGCGAGGTGGTCGAGCTGCACCCGCATGCCCACGGTGGTGGTGCCGGGCTCGAGGTCGTCCTCGACCGCCCGCACCGACGTCTCCTCGCACAGCGCCACCACGCGTGGGGTGGCGAGCACGGGAACGGTCCCGGAGCCGATGGCCAGGGCCGTGTCCGCCTCGGTGACCGTCAGCTGGACCTCGGCGGACAGTCCCGGATGCAGAGGCACGCCGGTACGATAAGCAGCCCTTTGCCGTCGGGGCCAACGGAGGCGCTCGTGCTCGATGAAGCAGTCATCCAACGGACGCTCGGGTCCGCCTTGCGGACCGGCGGCGACTTCGCCGAGATCTTCGTCGAGGACAAGCGGTCCAGCTCGGCGGTGCTCGACGACGGCAAGGTGGAGGAGCTGACGTCGGGTCGCGACCGCGGCGCCGGGATCCGGGTGGTGGTGGGTGAGACCACCGGGTTCGCCCACACCGCCGACCTGTCCGAGGACGGACTGCGCACGGCGGCCGAAGCAGCGGCGGCCGCGGCCCGCGGCGGCAGCGGCGGCACCCGCGTCGTCGACCTCACCCGCCAGACCGCGCCCCGCCCCAACGAGGTGACGACGGCGCCCGAGGACGTGGCCAAGGCCACCAAGGTGGAGCTGCTCACCCGTGCCGACAGCGTCGCCCGCCAGCAGGGGTCGGCGATCACCCAGGTGATGGCCCGGTACGGCGACAGCCGCCGCAAGATCCTCATCGCCAACAGCGACGGACTCCTCACCGGCGACGACCAGGTGAAGACCCTGTTCTCGGTGTCGTGCGTGGCGTTCGGCGACACCGGCATGCAGACGGGGCGCGAGAGCGTCGGCCACACCGTCGGGTTCGAGCTGTTCGACCAGTACGACGTGGAGGACCTGGCCCGCCGAGCCGCCGAGCGCGCGCTCACCAAGCTCGACGCCCGGCCCGCCCCCAGCGGCACCCTGCCGGTCGTCATCGGCAAGGGCGGCGGCGGCGTGCTGTTCCACGAGGCCTGCGGCCACGGCCTGGAGGCCGACCTGGTCGGGAAGAGCGCCTCGGCGTTCAAGGGCAAGCAGGGCGAGCTGGTGGCCAGCCCGCTCATCACCCTGGTGGACGACGGCACCATCGCCGGCGAGTGGGGCTGCTTCGCGGTCGACGACGAGGGCCGCCCTGCGCAGCGCAACACCCTGATCGAGGACGGCGTGCTCACCGACTACATGTGGGACTTCCTGCGGGCCCGCAAGGAGGGCCGCGAGAGCTCGGGCAACGGCCGGCGCCAGAGCTACCAGCACCTGCCCATGGTGCGGATGACCAACACGGTCATCACCAACGGCGACACCGACCCCGACGACATCATCGCGGGCACCGATCACGGCGTGTACGTGGCCCAGTTGGGCGGTGGCCAGGTGAACACCGCCACCGGCGACTTCGTGTTCGGCATGACCGAGGCCTACCTGATCGAGAACGGTGAGGTCACCGACCCGATCCGGGAGGGGAACCTGATCGGCAACGGCCCCGAGGTGCTCACCAGGATCGACGCGCTCGGCAACGACTTCGCCATGGGATCACCGGGCATGTGTGGCAAGGACGGCCAGGGGGTGCCCGTCGGCGACGGTGTGCCCACCCTGCGGGTGACGGCCCTGACGGTCGGTGGTACGGCGGCGTGACGGGCACCGCCCCTCCGTTCTGGCTCCCGATTCGGTCGCCAGAGCGGTCGAATCGGGAGCCAGAACCGGGGATTCCCGGGGAGACGGACACATGAGCGAGCCCCACGGAGGGCCGGACCTCCTCGCCGTCGGCGACCGCGTCGTCGCCCTGGCCCGCGAGGGCGAGCAGGTCGAGGCGGTGGTCATGCACTCGCGTGACACCGAGGTGCGGGTGTACGAGGGCGAGATCGAGTCGCTCTCGTCGGCCGAGGCCCAGGGTGTCGGCGTGCGGGTGGTGGTCGACGGCCGCCAGGGCTTCGCCTACGCCGGCACGCTCGACGACGACGTGCTGGGCGAGACGCTCGACGAGGCGCGCGACAACGCCGGCTTCGGAGAGCCCGACGAGTTCAACGGCCTGGCCGAGCCCGACGGCGTGCCCGTGCCCGACCTCGACCTGTTCCGCGCCGGCCTCGCCACCGTGCCCACCGACGACAAGGTGTCGATGGCGATCGCCCTCGAGGCTGCGGTCAAGGCGGCCGACCCCCGCATCACCGGGGTCGAGTCGGCCGAGTACGTCGACTCGCTGGCCGACATGGCCGTGGTCACGAGCACCGGCATCCGCACCAGCGGGCGCGAGACCGCCTGCTACGTGGCGGCCTACGTCCTGGCCGAGGAGGCGGGCGACACCCAGACCGGCTTCGGGTTCTCGGTGGGCCGCGAGCCCGCCGACCTCGACGTCGACAAGGCCGCCGCCGACGCCGCCGATCGGGCCACCCGCCTCCTGGGCGCCACCAAGCCCGCCAGCGGGCGGGTCACGGTGATCCTCGACCCCTACGTCACCGCCCAGTTCCTGGGCATCCTCGGCTCGACGCTCAGCGGCGAAGCGGTGCTGAAGGGTCGCTCGCTGTTCGCCGACCGGCTGGGCGAGAACGTGGGCGCCACCGCGCTCACCCTGGTGGACGACCCCACCGACCCTCGGGCCTTCACCGCCGGCCACACCGACGGCGAGGGCCTCGCCACCCGCCGCAACGTCCTCATCGAGGACGGCACCCTGCGCCAGTTCGTGCACAACACCTACACCGGTCGCCGGTCGGGCACCGCCTCCACCGGCTCGGCCGTGCGCGGCGGCTTCAAGAGCACCCCCGGCGCCGGCTGCCAGGCCGTGAGCCTGCTGCCCGGCACGCTCACCCAGGACGAGCTCGTCGCCCAGGTGGGCGAGGGCATCGTGGTGCAGTCCGTGTCGGGCCTGCACTCTGGCGTCAACCCGGTCAGCGGCGACTTCTCCACCGGCGCCGAGGGCCTGCGCATCGCCGGCGGTGTGGTGGGCGAGCCGCTGCGCGAGTTCACCATCGCGTCCACCATCCAGAAGATGCTCAACGACGTGGTGGCGGTGGGCAACGACCTCGAGTGGCTGCCCATGAGCGCGGCCGGCGTCAGCCTGGTGATCGCCGACGTCACCATCAGCGGCGCTTGACCGGGCCCGACGGCGACCTGCTGGCGCTGGCCCAGCGGGTGGTGGCGCAGGCCCAACCGGGGGAGCAGCTCGAGTGCTTCGTGGCCCGGGGCCGGGGCACGTCGGTGAAGGCGTACAACGGCGAGGTCGAGTCGTTCACCAGCGCGGAGTCGTTCGGCCTGGGCATCCGGGTGATCGTCGACCACCGCCAGGGCTTCGCCCACGCGGGCTCGCACGCGCCGGACGTGATCGCCGACACGTTGGCCGAGGCCCGGGACAACGCCGGGTTCGGTGAGCCCGACGAGTGGAACGGGCTGGCCGAGCCCGACGGTGTGGCGGTGATCGAGCAGGACCTGTGGGACCCGGCACTGGCCGACACCCCCACCGAGCGCAAGGTCGAGCTGGCCCTGGAGCTCGAGCGGCTGGTGACGGGCCTCGACCCCCGGGTGTCGGCGGTGCGCACCGCCGGCTACGGCGACGGCACCGGTGCCGCTGCGGTGGCGTCGAGCGCGGGCATCGCCGTCGAGGGCCGCAGCACCCACTGCAGTGTGTCGGCGTCGGCGCTGGCCCACGACGGCGACGAGACGCAGATCGGCGGCGCCGTGGACGTGGGCCGCGAGCCGGGCCAGCTCGACCTGGCGCGGGTGGCGGCCGACGCGGTCGACCGGGCCACCCGCATGCTGGGCGCCGCGCCCGCCGACAGCCAGCGCCTCACGGTGGTGTTCGAGCCCCGCATGGCGGCCACGCTGCTGGCCATCGCCGGGGGCACCCTCACCGGTGAGCGGGTGCTGAAGGGACGGTCGCCGTTCGCCGATCGGCGGGGCGAGGCCATCGCCTCGCCGCTGCTGACGCTGGTCGACGATCCGACCGACAGCCGCTCGATGGCCGCCGACAGCCACGACGGGGAGGGCCTCGCCTGCCGGCGCAACGCCTTGATCGTGGACGGCGTGCTCGACCACTTCCTGCAAAACAGCTACACGGGGCGCCGGGCCGGCACCCCGTCCACGGGCTCGGCCGTGCGCGGCTCACGCAGCACGCCCGGCGTGGGCTGCCAGGCCCTGGCCGTGGTGCCGGGCGACCGCTCACCCGAGGAGCTCATCGCCGGCATCGACCGGGGCCTGCTGGTGCAGTCGCTGAGCGGCGTGCACTCGGGCGTGAACGCCGTCAGCGGCGACTTCTCCGTGGGCGCCGAGGGCCTGATGATCCGTGACGGCGCCCTGGCCGAGCCGGTGCGCGAGATCACCCTGGCGTCCACGCTCCAGCGCCTGCTGCTCGGTGTGCTGGCGGTGGGCAACGACCTCGAATGGCTCCCGGGCGGCACCGGCAGCGCCACCCTGGTGATCGACGACGTGTCCCTCGGCGGCCGCTGACCCGTCAGCTCGCAGCACCTGGCCGGGAGCGGTCGGGGCCAGGGCCGGGCTCCGCCGGCGCCCTCACCCCGACGTGAGGGCCAGGGTGACCGTGGCCTGGGTGAGGGCGGTGGCCACCGCCGGCGCCTCGCCCCGGCCCACGGCCACCGTGACCGTCGTGCCGCGCGCGTCGACCACCTGGGCGTCGTCGGCGACCACCCGGGTGGCGCCGTCACCGGCGGTGGCCAGCACGTCGACGGTGTCGCCGATCACCGGCCGGAGCGCGCTCGGGCCGGTGGGCACGGCCATGGCCAGCGTGCCCGGGGGCAGCAGGGCGGCCACGCCGCGCAGGCCGTCCGGGGCCAGCCGTTCGGCAAGGACCGCCTCGCCGGGGTAGAGCGGTGACACGACGGTGCGCCCGACGGGTGCCGCGGTCAGCGCCCCGGCGGGGACGAAGGCGCGGGGCACCCGCTCGAGCCGCACGTCGGCGGCGGCCACCTCGTGGCCGACGTCGAGCGGACGGATGACCACCACGACCGGCCGCAGGCCGCCGTAGCGCGCCGCGGCCTGCTCGGCGCGAGCGGTGAGGCCGCCGACGGTGAGCGCACACACCGTGGCGACCAGGGCCGCAGCCGACCAGTACAGGATCGGGCGCCGGCGCAGGGCCAGGCGCGACACGAACAGCGGTTGATGGCGCACGGGCGCCTCCTCACGACGAGTGGGGGTCTGTGAGGGGAAGTGCAGACCAGCCTAGGGCTCCACGGCCGGCGGCGGCTCGGGCTCCATGCCGTTGGGGCCGGCCGCGCAGCTGCAGCCGATCTCGGTGGGCACCCGGCCGATGGCGTCGAAGAGCAGGCCGCGGACCTTCTCGAGGTTGTCGTCGAAGAACTTGAAGATCTCCTCCTGGGTGACGGGCTCGATGCCCTCCACCCCCTCGAGGCCCGTGTCGTAGTCGGTGATCAGGGCCACCGAGGCGTAGCAGAGGCCCAGTTCACGGGCGAGCGCGGCCTCGGGGTACTGGGTCATGTTGATGACCTCCCACCCGGCCGATCGGAACCAGCGGGACTCCGACTTCGTCGAGAAGCGGGGCCCCTGGATGACCACCACGGTGCCCCCCTCGTGCATGGTGATGCCCTGGGCGCGGCCCGCCTCGAGGGCCACCGCGGCCAGTTCGGGGCAGTACGGGTCGGCCATCGACACGTGGTTGGCGGTCGGCCCCTCGAAGAAGGTGTCCTTCCGCGCGCTGGTGCGGTCGACGAACTGGTCGGGCACCACGAACTCGCCCGGGTGGATGTGGGGCTGCAGCGACCCCGACGCGCAGGGCGCCAGGATGCGCGTGACGCCGAGCGCCCGCATGGCCCAGAGGTTGGCGCGGTAGTTGATGCGGTGGGGCGGGTACTGGTGGTTGGTGCCGTGCCGGGCCAGGAACGCCACCCTGCGGTCGCCGATCGAGCCCAGGTGGAACGGCGCCGACGGCCGCCCGTACGGGGTGTCGACCTCGACCTCGGTGATGTCGTCGAGGAACGAGTAGAAGCCGGAGCCGCCGAAGACCCCGATGTCGGCCCGGGAGGCGTCGTTCTGAGATGGTGTGTCGCTCACGGGCGACAGGTTAGGGCGTGGCGGCGCGGTCAGTCGGAGGACGACGAGGACGGCGACGACTTGGTCGTGGTGGCCTTGGCGGCCGACCCCGACGAGGAGTCCGACGTGGTCGCGGCCTTGGCCTCCTTCTTGGCCTCGCCGCCCTTGTCGGACCCGTCGCCCTTGTCGGACGTGTCGCCCTTGTCCCCGGCCGATCCGTTGGCGGACGACGACGAGCCCTTCGTCGCGCCGCTCCGGCTGTCGTTCTTGTAGAACCCGCTGCCCTTGAAGGCGATGCCGGGTGCGGCGAACACCTTGCGCAGTGCCTTCTTCTTGCAGTTCGGGCACTTGGTGAGCGGGTCGTCGGTGAACGACTGGACGACCTCGAGGTCTTCGTCGCACTCGCGGCAGCGGTACTGGTAGGTGGGCATTTCTTCGGCCTCCGCCGCGGTTAGCACTCGGACGTTGCGAGTGCCAGCGTACCGGCCCGGGCCCCCGCCCCCAAAGCGCCCGGTCGCCCACCCCCAGTGGGCGGTGCCGCACGTACCATTGCTCGCGTGACCACGGCGGCCGTCCTCGTCGTGCTGTCGTACCTGTTGGGCACCTTCCCCACCGGCCTGCTGGTGGGCCGGCGGGCCGGGCACGACCCGACCGCCGAGGGTTCGGGCAACCCCGGCGCCACCAACGTGGCCCGGCTGGCCGGTCGTTGGGCCGGTGCGCTGGTGCTGCTCGGCGATCTGGCCAAGGGCGCGGTCGCCGCGGGCATCGGCCTGGCCGTGGGCGGCGAGACGCTGGGACTGGCGTGCGGCGCCGCCGCCGTGCTGGGTCACGTCTTCCCCGTGACCCGTCGCTTCCGTGGCGGCAAGGGTGTGGCCACCGCCAGCGGCATGGTGATCGTCTGCTACCCGGCCTACAGCCTCGTGGTGGGCGCGGTGTTCGTGACCACGGCGCTGCTCACCCGCCGGGTGTCGGCCGCGTCCCTCGCCATGGCCGTCGCGCTGCCGCTGGTGCTGGTGGTGGCCGGTCGGCCCGCGGCCGAGGTCGTCATCGCCCTCGGTGTCTCGCTGTGCGTCATCGTCCGGCACCATGAGAACATCGCCCGGTTGCTGCGTGGGCAGGAACCCGCCTTCAGCGCCCCCCGCCTTTCGAGAGGTCCGAGAACAGAGCCATGAGCCCCGCATCCAGCACGCCCCGCAGCGCGGTGAGCAAAGCCGTCATCCCGGCCGCCGGCCTGGGCACCCGTTTCCTGCCCGCCACCAAGGCCCAGCCCAAGGAGATGCTGCCGATCATCGACCGCCCGGCCATCCAGTACGTGGTGGAGGAGGCGGTGCGAGCGGGCATCGACGACATCTTGATCATCACCGGCCGGGGGAAGCGGGCCATCGAGGACCACTTCGACCGCAACTTCGAGCTCGAGTACTACCTCGAGCAGAAGGGCAAGACCGACGACCTCGCCGACATCCGCGAGCTGGCCGAGTTGGCCGACATCCACTACGTCCGCCAGGGCGAGCCGCTGGGGCTCGGCCACGCGGTCGCGGTGGCGCGCAAGCACGTGGGCGACAACCCCTTCGTGGTGATGCTGGGCGACGACATCATGGACGAGCAGTCCCACGTGCTCGAGTCGATGATCGGTGTGTACGAGGAGCGTCACCGGTCGGTGGTGGCCCTGAAGGACTTCCCCATCGAGGAGATCTCCTCGTACGGCTGCGCCCGGCCGCAACCGGTGGACGACGCCGACGACCTCGTGCAGATCCTCGGCGTGGTCGAGAAGCCGAAGCCCGAGGTGGCCCCGTCGACGCTGGCCGTGATGGGCCGCTACGTGTTCACGCCGGCGATCTTCGACTGCCTCGACCGGGTGGAGGCCGGGGTGGGTGGCGAGATCCAGCTCACCGACGCCATCGCCCTGCTGCTCGAGGACGAGGAGGTGTACGGGTTCGTGTTCGACGAGGGCCGCTACGACATCGGCCAGAAGCTCGACTACCTGCGGGCGACCGTCGAGTTGGCCGTCGACCGGGAGGACCTGGGCGCCGAGTTCCGGGCGTTCCTGGCCGACTTCGTCGAGCGCCAGAAGATCGTGTAGCGGCCGTGATCCCGCTCGACGACGCCCGGGCCACCGTCTTCGCCGGGTGCGAGCGCGGGCACCCCCGCGCCGTCCCGCTGGTCGATGCCCTCGGCCTGGTCACCTCCGTCGACATCGACGCGGTCGAGGCGGTGCCGCCGTTCGACAACACCGCCATGGACGGCTTCGCGGTGCGGGCGGCCGACACGGCCGGCGCGTCGGAGGCGACACCGGTCGTGCTGGCCGTCACGGGCACGCTGGCCGCCGGCGCCTCGCCGGGGCCGACGGTGGGGCCGGGAGAGGCGGTGCGCATCATGACCGGCGCACCCATGCCCCCCGGCGCCGACGCGGTGGTGATGGTCGAGCGCACCAGCGTGCGCGATGGCGGCCAGGCGCCGGACGGGCGGGTGGCGGTGCTGGTCGAGGTGCCGCCGGGGAACCACGTGCGCCGGGTGGGCGACGACCTCCGGGCCGGCCAGCGGGTGTTCGACGCGGGCACGGTGCTCACACCGGCCCACCTCGGCGTGCTGGCCAGCGTGGGTGTGCGCCGCGTGCCGGTCTACCCGCGCCCGCGCGTGGGGGTGATCTCGACCGGTGACGAGTTGGTGGACGGCCCCGAGCCACTGGCGCCGGGTCAGATCCGCGACTCCAACCGGCGGATGCTGCTGGCCCTGGTGGCCCGCGCCGACGCCGAGCCGGTGGACCTGGGCCGCATCCCCGACGACGAGGCCGCCATCGCCGCCGCCTTCGAGGGGGGCGCCGCCTCGTGCGACGCAGTCATCTCCAGCGGCGGCGTCAGCATGGGCGACTTCGACTACGTGAAGGTCGTGCTCGACCGCCTGGGCGACATGCGCTGGATGCAGGTTGCCATCCGGCCCGCCAAGCCCCTGGCCTTCGGCACCGTCGCGGGCACGCCGGTGTTCGGGCTCCCCGGCAACCCGGTGTCGTCACTCGTGTCGTTCGAGCTGTTCGCCCGCCCCGGGCTGCGGACGATGATGGGCCACCCGCATCCCGACCGCGTGCGCATCCCGGCCGTCGCCGACGAGCCGCTCGGCCGCCGGCCCGACGGCAAGACGCACTTCACGCGTGTGGTCGCCGGCTACGGCGACGACGGGATCGTGCACGTGCGCTCCACCGGCGCCCAGGGCTCGCACCAGCTCGCGGCCACGGCGGCGGCGAACGCGCTGGCGGTGCTGCACGACGGCGACGGTGTCGCCGCGGGCGAGGCCGTGGAGATCATGGTGCTCGGCGACCTCATCGCAAGGACCGCGTCGCGAGGCAGGTAGCTACCCTGGCCGCATGGCCGCCGCCCCGGGAACGAGCCTGGTCGATTCGTACGGGCGCGTGCATCGTGACCTGCGCATCTCGGTGACCGACCGCTGCAACTTCCGTTGCACCTACTGCATGCCCGAGGAGGGCATGGTCTGGCAGCCGCGCGACGAGCTGTTGACCTTCGAGGAGATCGAGCGGGTGGCCCGCGTGATGGTCACCCACCACGGGTTCGACAGCATCCGCCTCACCGGCGGTGAGCCCACGGTGCGGGCCCACCTCCCGGTGCTGGTGGCCAAGCTGGCCGCGCTCGACGTCGACCTGGCCCTCACCACCAACGGCGCCACCCTGGCGGCGATGGCCGACGACCTGGCCGCGGCCGGCCTGCGTCGCATCAACGTGTCGCTCGACTCGCTCCGCCCCGACCGATTCGAGGCCCTCACCCGCCGCGACGAGTTGGCCCGGGTGCTCGAGGGCATCGACGCCGCCGTGGCCGCGGGCCTCGACCCGGTGAAGGTCAACGTGGTGATGATCCGCGGCGTCAACGACGACGAGGCGGTCGACTTCGCCACCTTCGGGCGCGAGCGTGGCGTCACGGTGCGCTTCATCGAGTTCATGCCCCTCGATGCCGGCCAGGGCTGGACCGACGGGCAGGTCGTCACCCAAGCCGAGATCGTCGCCGCCATCGGCGCCGTGTACCCCCTCGAGCCCATCGCCCGGGGCAGCCAGCCCGCCGAGCGCTTCCGCTACCTCGACGGTCAGGGTGAGGTGGGAGTCATCGCCAGCGTCACCGAGCCGTTCTGCGGCTCGTGCGACCGGGTCCGCCTCACGGCCGACGGGCAGTTGCGCAACTGCCTGTTCTCGGTGGACGAGTTCGATCTGCGCTCGGTGGTGCGCTCGGGCGGCACCGACGCCGACATCGCCGGCGTGGTGGCCGACGCGGTGGGGGCCAAGTGGGCCGGCCACGCCATCGGTCAGGTGCACTTCATCCGTCCTCGCCGATCCATGAGCCAGATCGGCGGGTAGCCCGCCCGGCCCCGCGAACTCAACGCAGATTCCGGCCTGTCGGGCCGATCCCTGCGCTGAGCTCGGGCGAGTCCGCGCTAGAGCGAAGCGTCGCCGTCGGCGTCGGGCCGGCGATAGGTGCCCGAGCGTCCGCCGGTCTTCTCCCACAGGGTGATGTCGGCGATCACCATCGAGCGGTCGGCCGACTTGCACATGTCGTAGATCGTGAGCGCGGCCACCGAGCAGGCGGTGAGGGCCTCCATCTCGACACCGGTGCGGTCGACGGTCTCGACGTGGGCCTCCACCTCGATGAAGTTGTCACCGATCTGGAAGTTCACGAGCACCGAGCTGACGAGCAGCGGGTGGCAGAGCGGGATGAGGTCGGGGGCCCGCTTGGCCGCCTGGATGCCGGCGACCCGGGCGACCGAGAGCACGTCGCCCTTGCCGATGGCCCCCTTGGCGACCAGCGAGGTGGTCTCGGGCGCCATGTAGACCCGGCCCCGGGCCACGGCCCGCCGGTGGGTCTGGTCTTTCGGCGTGACGTCCACCATGCGGGCACGACCGAGCGGATCCAGATGGGTGAGGCCACCGTCAGGCATGGGCGGAGTGTAGTGGGGCCGCTGAAATCCGCGGATTCCCCGACTCGTGCGTCAGTGTTGCTAGCCTTCGTGTTGCGTTCGTAGTAGAACTGCAATGTTCGTTGGCGGAATGTAACGACCGGCCGCCGAGCCGGACCCCAGCTCGACCCCGACCCTGACCCCTCCCAAGGTGTGACGACGACTTGACTCCGATAGTGCTCCTGATCCTGGTTGTGATGTGGGTGGCGGTGCTCCTGCCGCCCTACCTCCGCAACCGTGGTGGTGGCGGTACCGGCAGCTCGATGAGCACGTTCCGGCGCAAGCTCGACACGCTCGAGCGCAGCACGCCCTTCCCGGGAGCCAACGGGCACGTCTCGCCCTACCTGCCCGTGAGCAACCGGCCCGTCGCCGGCCCCCAGCCGCTCGACGGCCCCCTTCCCGCCGGGTCCCGCCACCCGCTGCAGGGCGGTGGGCCCCGCCTGGTCCCGTTGCCCGCTGACGGCCAGTCCGTCGGAGCGGCGGCTGGCGCCGACGGCGAGGCTGCGTACCTGCTCGCTCCCTCGCCCGACCTCGAGCCGTCGTGGAACGACCCCGCCAGCGTCCCCGTGGCCCGCGAGCGCAGCGTCGCCCCGTCGGTGGCGTCGGCCCGTGCCGCCCGCAAGCGTCGCCGCGACGTCCTCTACACGCTGATGGCGGCCTGCGGTGTCACGCTGCTGATGAGCCTGGTGCTCGGCGGAGGGCCTGTGCTGCTCTTGCACCTGCTGTGCGACGCCGCCCTCGGTGGCTACGTGTACCTGCTGGTGAGCATGCAGAAGGCCAAGGCGGAGCGCGACATCAAGGTCGCCTTCCTGCCCCACCAGAACGCCGAGGCCGAGCCGTCCCGCCTGCTGGAGTCCGGCGGCGGCTGGCAGCCCGGTGAGCTGCTGCGGCGCTCCGCCAACTAGGCGCCCGGGTCACCAACTACGCTGCGGCGATGGATCGCCGGAGGATCGGGTGGATCGCCGGCGCGCTGGCGGTGACGGTGGGACTGGCCGCGGCCGGTGCGACCTTCGCCGGCGCCCAGGGTGACGACACCCGTCGGGGCAGCGACCCGCTGTCGGCCGACGAGGTGCAGGCGGCCACGGAGGACAGTGGCGCCCCCGATGCCGGCGCCACCGAGTCGCTGGGCGCCAACGGCCTGCCCGACCGCCTGGTGCTGTTGGTCGAGCGCCACGTGGAGGACAAGGGTGCCGACGCGGCCCTGCGTCGCGCCGACGTCTACGAGTACGACTACAGCGACGACACCCTCACCCGGTCGGTGGTCGACCTGGCCGACGGCCACGTGGCCGACGTGACGTCGGGCCAGGGCACCCAGTTGCCGCTGGTCGACGTGGAGTCGCAGCGGGCGCTCGAGCTGCTGTTCGCCGACGACGAGTTCGCGACCCGCCTGGCCAGCGAGTTCCAGGCGGCCACGGGCCGGGCGCTCGCCGATCCCGACACCGACCTCGACGTGTCGCCCATCGTGTTCCGGGCCGATGCCATGCCCACCGTGGCCCAGGGCGACGCCGCCCGCTGCGGGGTGGCTCGTTGCGCGCAGTTCCTGATCCAGACCACCGACCACGTCCTGATCAACCTGTTCCCCCTGGTCGACCTGTCGCACGGTGTGGTGCTGACCCCGGACGGGGTGGCGGGCTCGTGACGGGCCCACGCCGGGCCGCCGCGCTGATCGCGGTCGCGCTCACCCTGGCCGCGGTGGCGGTCGTGCCGGTGCTGTCGACCGGCGCCGAGGCGGTAGGGCCGTTGTCGTGCTCGGCGGCGTTCCGCATCGACGAGACCCTCCCGAGCGGCGGTCGGTGGCGGATGTGCTGGGAGCTCCGGTCACTCGAGGGGGTGGTGCTGCACGACATCAGCTACACGCCACCGGGGGGCGGCGCGGTCGAGGTGCTGGGGTCGATGAACCTGGCCCAGATCCACGTGCCCTACGACAACAACGTGGCCCGCTTCCACGACGAGTCCGACTTCGGCCTGGGCCTCAACATCCAGGATCTCGGCGCGGCCGACTGCCCCGACGGCGACCTGCTCACCGACGGGTCCGATCACGTGCTGTGCCAGCAGGTGCAGGCGTCGGGGTACGCCTACAAGTCCTACCAGGACCAGGCGCAGGGCTCCACGCTCAGCCTCTTCAGCGTGTCGGCCATCGGGGCCTACAACTACGTGGTGGCCTGGAACTTCGACGACGACGGCGCCATCCGCCCCGAGGTCGGCGCCACCGGCCAGTTGCAGATGTACGGCGGGACCACCAGCACCGGGTGGAACGTGGGCCAGGGCCAGGTGGCGGTGGCCCACATGCACAACTTCTACTGGCGCCTCGACTTCGACATCGACGGCAACGGCAACGACCAGGTGCAGGAGCTGGCGGCCACCCCCAGCGCCAACCGCGAGCGCATCACCGACACCCGGACCCCGTTCCACACCGAGGTGGCCCGGCGGGTCTCGCCCCGGTCGTTCCGGTCGTGGCGGGTCCGCGACACCCAGACCCGCAACGCCGACGGGCACCCCATCTCGTACGAGCTGCTGCCCAACACCGACTTCGTCTTCCGGGGCCCCGCCTACGAGCCCTTCACCCAGAACGAGTTCTACGCCACCCGGCTGAACAACTGTGAGCGCTTCGCCTCGCACAACCCCACCCAGAACGGGACGTGCGGTGGGAACGTGGCGCAGTTCGCCAACGGCGGCAGCCTCGACGGCGCCGACCTGGTGGTCTGGTACGGCACCTCGTTCCACCACCTGCCCCGCGACGAGGACGAGGACCACATGGACGTGCACTGGAGCGGCTTCTCCATCGTCCCCCGAGACCTCACGGCCACCTACCCGATCCCCTGACCCGCCCGGGGGCGCATCGGGGATCGGGTAGCCGCCCAAGTGTGGATCGTCCCCTCGGGGGCCGGCTGGGCGTGTCCCGCTGGTGGTCCGAGGGGGAGACTCAGTACTGCATGAACACCTGGACGGTGAACACCCGGCTGCCGCGCCAGGCCACTCCCGTGCCCATGTAGTTCCACCGTGGGTCCAAGATGTTGGCCCGGTGGCCCGGCGAGTTCAGGTACGCCTGGTGCACCTGCTCGATCGAGCCGCCGTAGCCGACGTTCTCGGCCAGCGAGCGCCACTGGTAGGTGATGCCGCTCGGCAGGTTGGAGTGGGCCAGCGTGTTGTTCCGAGCGAGGTGCTCGGCCCACGCCTGCGCCTTCTCGTCCAACTGCAGGTTGTCCCGCAGGGCGCTCCGCCCGTACTGCGCCCTGGTCTGGTTGACCAGTTCGGCCACGCGGGCCTGCTCGGACGACCGACACGAGGTCAGCGTCGTTCCCATCAGGAGGACCATGAGCGTTGCGATCGCCAACCGCAGCGCCCTGGTCCGGTTGGTTCCGGCTCCCAGTTTCATGTTTGTGCTTACGGCCGATCTCCCGGCCGGCTTGAGTCATTCGGCCCAGGCGCTCCGCTAGGCTGGCGAGTCCCCCCGGGGGTGTAGCTCAGTTGGCTAGAGCGCTACGTTCGCAACGTAGAGGCCGGCGGTTCGAGTCCGCTCACCTCCACTCGGTGGTTCCGCAGGCAGGCCGCGACGCCACGGGCTCGTGGTTGCACGGGTGCGACGCTGAGCGTGTCAAGGCGCCACTGGGGGCATGCCGCGGACCGAGCCGGTGACGGAGAGCACGACGTGGCGGATGAAGGCCGACTCGTGGTGGAAGTCCTTGCGGCGCTGCTTGGTGACGGCACGGGTGTGGCCGGCATCCGGGTCTCCGTACGCATAGGCGCGTGCGGCGTCGGCGCTACTCCACAGTGAGACGGTGGCCATGAACGGAGGACGAATTCCCGCAGGTCGTGTCGCCGCGGTCCCCCATATGAACCCCGCTGCGGCGAGCGCTGAACGCTCGGCTGGGCGGCTTGCTCGGAAGAACCGGATCGTCTGGCTCATCCGCAACTTCGCGAGGGTCGTGACGAGTACGGGACCGTTGTGACTGGTCACACGCGCTCGGGGCACTTCGTCGGCCAGGCCGGGCCAAACGCCATGGGCGCGTAAGGGTCGAAGAGTGGCGTGAAAGCCGTTCCCTGCGAAGCGCTGACCGAGCGGATGGTCGCGCATGAAGGATGCGGCGGCGGCTTCGTCGTCCCAGAAGGCGATCATCACAGCGCGTCGACCTCCGGGAGGGCGCTTGCTCGCGAGCGGAACGGCGGCCGCCGTGTCGAGCCACCGAAGCCCGGGGACCGTCGCGGGTGCTGGGCGGTGGTGTAGCGATCGCAGCGTGCTCCAGACGCCGAGGTCAGCGATGTCGACGGTCGCGAGCATTCAGACGGGCGGGGTGGCGCCGGCGGCGAAGGCGGTCGCCTGGTCGGCGTCGAGTCGGATCCAGGTGGCAGCCCCTTGGGCGATCAGTTCGCCGTCGCGGGTCCAGGCGGCAGTGCCGGCATGGCGCCGGCGGCCAGAGGAGCCGTCCTGCCAGCCGCTTACCACGAGCTCCTCCGCAATGGTCGGGCGTCGGAAGATCGCCACCGAAAGCTGGCCCAGCACCAACGGTCCCGACTCGGACTGGTCGCCGCCGTGCATCCAGGCCATACCGCCCGGGCAGTCGAGCGCGGCCCACACCACCTCGGGCGGTAGCCGGCCATCACCGTCGGCGTGGGCGGTCGCGCACCGCCAGCGCCACACGACGGTGGCGGATCCTTCGATCGGAGCCGGGAAGATGCGGAGCCCGTCACCCTCGGTCCGCTGGGGGCCGCAGGTGAAGCAGGTGGGGAACGGGTGCTGGGCCTCGTAGGCGGCGACATCGAACGCCGCGATGGCGGCATCCACCTGGTCAGCTCCGGGAGCGACGGCGGCGTCGTCGGGCCCGGCCCACGGCAACGCCGTCGCGATCACCCGGTCACCTTCGGCCAGCTCCACCCTCCCCTCACTTCGCCGGACATCGAGGGACACACCGAGGGGCGGAGGTCGGTGGAGGCGCACAGTCGCGCGATCAACGGTCAGCAGCCTGGCCGCGAGCCCGCAGGTGTAGCCCCCATTACCCGATCCCGGCGGGCCGTGGTAGTGAGGGTCGATCGAGGCCACATCATGGGCGTCGTCCAAATCAATCCTCCCTGCCGATCGACCCGAGGCTACCGACCTGGCGGTGCCCGATGGCGTGACCGAGCTGGTCGGCGAACTGGGCCAGGTCGACATCAGGTGCTGGTTGAGTCGCGCCGCCTGGCGGGTCTGGTGGTCGCGCTCGGCGAGGTTGGGCGCGTTGCGGGCGGCCGCGGCGTAGAGGCGGGCGGCGAGCTCGAGATCGCCGTTCCTCTCGTGGAGGTGCGCGGCGACGGCGTCGCGCCTGGGCACCCTTTCCTCCACCTCGGCCAACGCGGCCAGCCCCGCGGGCGCGCCGTCGGCCTCGCCGACCGCGACGGCACGGTTGAGCCGGACGATCGGCGTGTCGGCGAACCGGAGGAGCTCGTCGTACCACTCCACGATCTGCACCCAGTCGGTCTCCTCGACCCGGGGCGCGTCGGCGTGGAGCGCGGCGATCGCCGCCTGCGCTTGATACTCCCCGAGCCGATCGCGCGCCAGTGCGGCGTGGAGGATCGTGATCCCTTCGGTGATCAGGTCGGTGTCCCATCGGCTGCGGTCCTGATCGGCGAGCACCACGATGCTGCCGTCGGGTCGGGTGCGGCTGCGGCGGCGGGCGTGATGCAGGAGCATCAGGGCGAGCAGGCCGTGGACCTCTGGGTCGTCCACCAGGTCGGCCAGTTGCCGGGTGAGCCGGATCGCCTCGGCGGCGAGGTCGACGTCTCCGGAGTAGCCCTCGTTGAACACGAGGTACAGCACCCGCATCACCGTGCCCACGTCGCGGGGGCGACCCACCCCCGTCGGTCCCACGCTCGTCGGCCCCACCCCTTCCCGGCCTGCGACCTGCCGACCGACCACCCGCTTGGCCCGGCTGATGCGCTGGGCCATGGTGGGCTCGGGCACGAGGTAGGCCTGGGCGATCTGGCGGGTGGTGAGCCCACCCACGGCTCGCAGCGTCAACGCCACCGCCGACGACGAGGTGAGGTCGGGGTGGGCGCACAGGAAGTAGAGGTGCAGCGTGTCGTCGGCGCTCGGGACCGCGCCGGCCGGCGGTTCGGCGTCGAAACGGACCTCTCGGTCGTGGCGGGCGACGTCCGACCGCGTGAGGTCGATGAACGCTCGCCACGCGACGGTGATGAGCCACCCCGTGGGGTCGGCCGGCCAGCTGTCCTCCCACGCCGAGAGCGCCCGGATGAGCGCCTCCTGGACGGCGTCCTCGGCGGTCGCGAAGTCCGCGCCGCGACCGACGAGGACGCTCAGGACCCGGGGGACGAGCCGGCGCAGCTCGACCTCATCCACGGGGAACCTCGTCGCCGGTCACCCGCCGCACCCGGTCGACCGTCATGCCCGTCAGTGGGTGAACGTGGGCGGAGCGGTGAGGAAGGGACGCACCTCGAGCCACTCGTGGATCGGCTCGCCGCCGGCGCCGGGGGCCGCCGACAGCTCACCCGCGAGCTCGATCGCCCGCTCGTAGCTGTCGACGTCGATCACCATCCATCCCGCGATCAGGTCCTTGGTCTCGGCGAACGGGCCGTCGGTCACCGGCGGCCGCCCCTCGCCGTCATAGCGGACCCACACCCCGTCGGGCGACAGGGCCTGCCCGTCGATGAACTCGCCGCTGGCCTCGAGCCGGCCGGCGAATTCGTTCATGAAGCCGATGTGGGCCTCGACCTCCTCGGGCCGCCACTGGTCCATCGGGACGTCGTTGACGGGCGCCGGCGCGCCTCGGTAGTGCTTGAGCAGCAGGTACTTGGCCATAGTGTTCTCCTCGTGTGACGCCGGCCCGGTCGGCCGGTTGCCCCCCTGGGACGGAGCCGACCTCAGGTTCTCGACATCCTGGCCGGGATTTCGATCGAAACCTCCGGGTGTCACCAGGCAGCCATGACCGGCCGAGGGGGATCGCCGGGCCGGCGCCGCGTCCGTTGCCGACCCCGCCGGCCCCGATCGTCCACGGGCTCGGGTGGCCTGCGCCGTTCATTGTCCACTTTTCGTCGCCAGGCGACGAAACATGCACAACGAATCTGAGGCCTCCGAGTTGCCCGCTCCGGCCGCCGGCCCGCGGCCGAACCCGGCGGCCTACGGCCGGAGCCTTGTCGGCCGGGGCCAACCTCGGCCACCGGAACGATGTCCTGTCGGCTCGACCACCGCCTGACACGCGGAATGATGTCATGGCGGGTGAGCGCTACTGTCTCGCCGTGCTCTGCGGCTGGCGGATCGAACCTCGGAGCCATGACCCGCACCAGGGGGTGGAGCGCTCGTGGTCCGCGGTGTCGGTGTGCCCTGGTGGCGGTGCCGGCTCCGGGCGCCTGACCGTGTCGATGCGGCGCGGGCCCCTCTGCCCTCCGCGGCCTTGTGGTCCAGGTCAACACGCGGCGCACCGGATGACCCGGCGGTTCCTCGCCGCCGCGGTGCTCACACTCGTCGCGGTCGGCTGCGGGGACGAGGGCGCTGACGGGCCTTCGGGGGAGGGGGCGATCACGCTCGGCTCCGAGCCGAGCGGGGTGGCGGTCACCGGCGACGCGGTCTGGGTGAGCGACGCGAGCGACGCCACGCTCACGCGCATCGACCCGACCGCCGTCGAGGTCGTCGCGACCGTCGACACGGTGACGGCGATCGACCCCGACGAGACGTTCGACACGATCCAGCCCGGTCCCGGCACCCCCGACGACGTCGCCGCCACCGACGGCGCCGTCTGGGTGACCGATCAGATCGGTGGTCAGGTGACCATCACCCGGGTCGACCCCGCCACCAACGAGGTCGTGGGCACCGTCGACGGCGGCGACGGTGCCTCGGTCGGCTCGATCGCGGCCACCGAGGACGTGCTCTGGTCGTTCAACGGCTCGGAGGCCGACGGCTTCCACGTCACGCGGGTCGATCCCGAAGGCGGCCCGACCCTGGTCAGCGACGCCGGCGGCGAGTCCACCACCGGCGTGGCCGCCGACGACGACGCGCTGTGGGTGCTCGACGTCGACGGCACCGTGACACGGGTCGACCCCGAGAGTGGCGACGTGCTCGACACGTTCACCGTCGACGTCGGCGCCGCCGTGGCGGTGGCCGTCAGCGACACCTCACTCTGGGTCGCCGACGGCGACGGGGGCACGGTGCTGCGCGTCGACCCCTCGACCGGACGGGTGCTCGACACCATCGACGTGGGCGGTCAGCCGGCCGGCGTGGCGGTGAGCGACACCGCGCTCTGGGTCACCGATGCCGAGGCCGGCACCCTCACCCGGGTCGAGCTGGCCTCGAGCTGAGCGGTGCCCCACGCCGGGTGACCGAGCGGGGCACAGTGGACCCGTGTCCGCCGCCACCCTGGACGACTCGGTCGCCGAGCCCGGTCCGGAGCCCGTCCCCGGCGGCCGCGGCGATCCGGCGGTCGCTGCTCGGCGCCCGGCAGCGTTCGGGCGCGTGGCGCTGGCGGTCCTCGTGCTCGCGTCGAGCCTGTTCGCGGCCACGGCGCTCCACCAGGCGTGGACCGACGGGCCCACCTTCGACGAGGGCGCGGAGCTGGCCGCGGGGCTGACCGCGCTGACCCGCCACGACCTGCGGGCCAACCCCGACCACCCACCCCTGTTCCGCACCTTGGCGGCCGCGCCGGTCCTCCTGCTCGACCCCTACATCCCCCGCGGCGAGGCGTGGGACCGATCCGACGGCAAGGGGCTGGGCCGCGACCTGGTCGAGCACGAGGCCCTCCGGGGACGGCTCCAACGGGAGCTCTTCGTGGCTCGTCTCCTGCCCGTGCTCGAGACCATCGTCATCGCCTGGTTGCTCGCGCTGCTCGCCCGCCGGCTGTTCGACCACGAGGGTGCCGGCGTGTTCGCCGCGGTGCTCTGGCTCGCGAACCCGCTGGTGATCGGCCTCGGGCACATCGACGGCATCGACATCCCCGCCACGCTCACCACCGTGCTGAGCGCCGTCGCCGTGCTCGGTGCGCGTCGAACGCCGACCACTCGCACCGCCGCGCTCGTCGGCCTGTGTGCCGGCCTGGCCATCCTCGCGCGGTTGACCGGTGTGCTCGTCCTGGTCACCGCGGTCGCGGCCGTGGTGAGCGTCGACTGGCGCGGCGATCGCCGCCGAGCCGTGCGGGCCGGTCTGGTGGTGGCCGCGGTGGCATGGGCGACAGTGGTCGCCACCTATGCCGTGCTCGCACCGGGCGATCTGGTGGGCGGGGCGACCGGCCCGCTGGCCCCGCTGGTCGTGCTCGCCAACCTGCTGGTGCCGCCCGCGTGGCTGGAGGGCACGAGGCACCTCCACGAGGTGGGGAACGTGCCCGCCCGCTCGTTCGTGCTGGGACGCTCGCACACGGGCCGTTGGCTGTGGTTCTGGCCCGCCGGCCTCGTGGTGAAGCTCCCGCCGACCACCCTCGCCGTGCTGGTCGCCGCGCCCCTGGCCTGCGCCCGTCTCCCGCGCCCCGCCCGGCGCGAGGCCCTCTGGGTCCTCGTCCTGCCCGCGACCGCCCTCACGCTGTTCACGATCCAGCAACCTCGGGCCATGGGCGTGCGCTACCTCCTGCCGGCGCTCGCCCTGTGGCTGGTGGCGGCATCGGCCCTGGTCGTCGTCGTCGGGCCCGTCACCCGCCGGGTGGTCGTGACGGTCGCAGTCGCGGGCGCGCTCCTCGCCGCGACGGCCACCCCGTCGCTCTCCTGGACGAACCCGCTGCTGGGGCCCGGCTACCGGGTGGCCACCGACTCCAACCTCGACTGGGGCCAGTCCTCCACCGCGCTGGCGGCGTGGAGCGGCGAGCACAAGCCCTGGGTCGCCTTCTTCGGCGCCCCGGGCATGGCGCAGGCGCTCCCGGGGGCGCGTGACATCCGAGAGGCCCCGGAGGGCGTGACCGGCTGGGTCGCGGTGTCGGCCTCGGTGCTCACCAGCCTCGACCAGGACCCACTCGGATGGCTGCGGGCCTACTGCCCCGTGGCGGTGCTGGACCGCACGATCCTGCTGTACCGCTTCACCAGCCCACCCGACCGGCAGGCCCGGGGGCCCGACGTGCCGCCACCGGTGTGCCGAGGCCCGGTGAGCCAGCGTCGCTCGTTCCGCCAGGCGCCCCGCCGGCCTACGTTCGACCCCTCGGAGTGGCTCCGGGAATTCCAGAGGGACGCTCCGTCCGGGCTTTCACGAGCGCGCGGCCAGTGAATAGTGTTCACCTGGTCGTCGACATGCGAGGGCGGGAGACACGGTGCGAAGCATGAGGGTGGCGGGGGGTCTCGCGGTCGTCGCCGCGCTGGCCGTCAGCCTGGCGATGTGGGGCACCGCGGTGCCGGCCGGGGCGACCCCGGTGTGCACCGTGACGGACCAGGTGACGTCGACCACGGGGGGCAACAACGTCAACGTCTCCTACGACGGTGACGGCAGCCGCATGGCCTTCGTGTCGAACCGCGACTTCGTGGGCACCAACGCCGACGGCAACAACGAGATCTTCGTCTACGACGTGGCCACGGTCACCTACACCCAGCTCACCGTCACCTCGGGGTCGGGGGGCGTGAACGTGCCGTCGATCTCGTCGAGTGGCACCCGGGTCGCCTTCCAGTCCAGCAAGAACCTCACGGGCGGGAACGCCGACGGCAACAACGAGATCTTCCTGTGGGACGCCACGGGCCCGACGACCACGCAGGTCACCACGACGCCGAGCACCAGGACCAACGCCGCGCCGAAGATCTCGGCAGACGGCAGCCACATCGTCTTCTCGTCGGACGGGGACATCGGGGGCGCCAACCCCGACCTGAACCAGGAGATCTTCCGCTACACGGTCACCGGGGCGACCACCACCGCGGTGAGCTCGACGTCCGGCGGTACCGGCGCAAACGCCAGCCCGTCGGTCTCGTCCACGGGCGCCCGGGTGGCGTTCCGCTCGAACCGCGACATCGGGGGCACGAACAGCGAGGGCAACGCCGAGATCTTCCTGTGGGACGCCACCGGGCCGACGACGACTGCGATCACCGCGATGGCATCGGGCGCCAGCGACGGGCCGTCGATCTCGGCGGACGGCACCCGCATAGCGTTCCGGTCGACCGCGAACATCGGGGGTGGCAACGGCGACGCCAACCAGGAGATCTTCCTCTACGACGGCGCCGGGCCGACCACGACCCAGGTGACGGTCAGCACGGGTGGCGCCAGCATCGGCCCCTCCCTCGCCGCCGACGGCACCCGCATCGCCTTCACGTCGAACCGCGACCTCGTCGCCGGCGGCAACACCGACCTCACCAGTGAGGTGTACGCCTTCGAGTCCGGCGCCGGCCTCACCCAGATCACCTCGACGCCGGTCGGGGGCGGCGGGAACCGCGCCCCCTCGATCTCGGGTGACGGCACGGGCATCACGTGGGAGTCGGACCGCGACATCGGCGGCGGCAACGCCGACCACAACTACGAGCTCTACCGCACCGCCTGCGGGCTGTCGGTGACCAAGACCGCCGATCAGGCCGCGGTCACCGTGGGCGGCACCATCGACTACCACGTGACCCTGCAGAACAACGGCAGCCTGACCCTGACCGGCCTGTTCGTCAGCGACGAGCACGCCCCGGGGTGCAGTGTCAGCCTGCCCGACCTGCCCGCGGGCCAGTCCGCCACCGTGAACTGCACCTATTCATCCACGCTTGCCGACGTCGGCACCTACACGAACGTGGCCGTCGCCGACTCGGATCAGACGCCGCCCATGAGCTCGAACCAGGTCGACGTCACGGTCGCCTTCCCGGCCGGCACGGGCGGCATCGCGGGAACGATGACCGAGGTGGGCTCGGGCACCCCGCTGGCCGGTTCGTGGGTGGCGTTCCTGCGTACGTCGGACTTCGGCCTGGTCGATGGTGCGGTCGCCGCCGGTGACGGCACCTACAGCGCCGTGCTGCCGGCGGGGTCGTACTACCTCTACCTGATCGATCCTGCGAACGGGCACGCCATCGGGTTCCACGGCCCGCCCGCCCTGGTGGTGGTGCCGGACCAGGCAGTGGTCACCGTCGACCCGTCGATGACCCCGACGCGCGGCTCGATCACGGGATCCGTCACCGAGCAGGGCACCGCGGACCCGATCGCGGACGCGTTCGTGCTCTCCATCGGCGGCCCCACGTCGTCGCCCGAGGCCGTGGTGACCACCGACGGAGCCGGCGGCTTCTCGCTGCCCGACCTCGCCGCCGGGAACCACTGGGTGGGCTACCTCGACCCGACCGGGCAGCACGCCACCGAGTTCCACCCCCACTCGCCCAACGTGCCCGACGCCACGCCGGTGGTGGTGACCGGTGGCGGCTCGGCCGTCGCCGACGGCTCGGTGCCCACCACGACCCCGGTCGCGGGTGGTGCCGCCCTGTCCGGCACCGTGGTCGAGACGGGCACCTCCGACCCGATCGCCGGTGCTCTGGTGGTGGCCCTGCGGGCGTCGGACTACCACCCGGTCCGCGCCACGGCCACCGACGGCGCCGGCGGGTACCTACTCGACGTCGCCCCCGGCAACTACTTCCTGGCCTTCGTCGACCGCGCCGGTCGCCACCGCATGGAGTGGCACGACGGCCAGCCCAACACGGGCCTGGAGAGCGCCACCTCGGTGGTGGCGCCTGCGGTCACCGGTGCCGCGCTCGACCCGATCCTCGGCACCATGGCCGGCACCATCACCGATGACCCGTCGGGTGACCCGGTCCCGGGGGCCTGGGTGATCGCCATCGGCCCGTCGGGTGTCGCGGGGGGTGCGGTGACCGGTGCCGATGGGACCTACACCATCACCGGTCTCCCTGTCGGGACCTACCGGGCCACGTTCGTCGACCCCGCAGGGGGACGCACGCAGGAGTACTTCGACGGGAGTGCCGATGCTGCCGGCGCCACCCCCTTCAGCGTCGCCGGCGGGGCCACCACCCCCATCGACGCCGACCTGCATCACCCCTGACCAGTCCGCTCCCGGCCGGAGCGCGTGGGCCGGGCGGCGCGTCAGGTGCCGCCCTCGATGGCGATCAGTGCATCCACTCCGGTGAGACGCAACAGGCGGCGGAACTGCTCGTTCGGCGAGCGGACCACCAACTGTCCGCCGTTCGCCGTGACCGTCCGGTGGGCCTTGACCAGCATCGAGAGGCCGGTGGAGTCGACGAAGGTCACCCTCGCCATGTCGATCACGAGGGTTCCGGGGCAGGCGTCCACCTCGAGCCGGACGAACTCGCTCACCTGCTCCTGGCACGCCACGTCGACCTCACCGGCCAGCGTGACCACCAGCGCGTCGTCGACGGTGGCGCCGGCCACGTGGAAACCCACGGCAGTGTCCTCCGGTGAGGAAAGCAGTGAGGTCATCGATCCCGGTCCTTCCCCTTGTCGAACGGCGTCGCCACGTGTGTGCACGGCCAGGTGCATATGTTACAGATTAACCTTGCATGTAACAACTGTGGCGGCCGGCGGTGGGTGTCCGAGACGCGATGTGGCCTGCGAGCTTCGTCGTGTGTGCCGTAGGCTCGGGCCCGTGGCCGTCCTGCCAGAGATCGATGGCTACACCGATCTGGCCCAAGTGGCCCGAGGCGGGTTCGGTGTGGTGTACCGGGCCAGGCAGGAGCGTTTCGACCGTGTCGTCGCGGTCAAGGTGCTCTCGGTCGTCGACCTGACCCAGCGTGACCGGCAGCGGTTCGACCGCGAGTGCCGGGCCATGGGTTCCCTGTCCTGGCACCCCAACGTGGTGGCGGTCTACGACTCGGGGATCACCGAGGACGGCCACCCCTTCCTGGTGATGGAGTTCCTGCCGGCCGGGTCGCTGGCGGACCACCTCGCGGAGGGACCCGCCCCGTGGCCGGACACGGTGCGCGTCGGCGTGCAGGTGGCGGGGGCACTGGGCGCGGCCCACGCCGCGGGCACCCTGCACCGCGACCTGAAGCCCGAGAACCTGCTCGTGGGGCCCTTCGGCGAGGCCAAGCTCGGCGATTTCGGCATCGCCGCGGTCGAGGGGGTCAGCGCCACGACCACCGGTCACGCGTCGCTGACGGTTGCCCACGTGGCCCCCGAGATCATGGCGGGCGAGCGCCCTGACGAGCGCTCGGACGTGTACGGCCTGGCCTCGACCCTGCACACACTGCTCACCGGTGCACCGCCCTTCGCCGGTGAGCGGGGTGAGGCGGTGGCCGCACTGATCACCCGTGTGCTGCGGGCGCCCGCCCCCCGGGTGCCGGGCGTGCCCGACGACCTGGCCGACCTGCTGCAGCGGGCGCTCTCGAAGGACCCCGGGGCACGCCCTCAGACCGCCGAGGAGATGGGCCGGGCGCTGCAGGCAGTGCAGGCGGCCAACGGACTGGTGGTCACCGACCTGCGCCTGTCGGCCACCGCCGCGGGGCCCGATGCCGATGCCGATGCCGATGCCGACGCCGATGCCGATGCCGGGGGCGACGACGCCCTCGACCCGGCGGGTCGGGGCGACGCCACGCCCACCGTCGTGGGGTTCGACACGGGGCCGCGCACGGCGTTGCCCACCGAGGAGCCCGCGGCCCCGCCGGGGTCGGCCGCTCCCCCCACGATCCCGGTGGAGGCGGTGACGGTGCCGCCCCCCGAGCCGCCGTCGGCACCGCCCCCCGACCCGTCACCCTCGTCGCCGACCGTGACGGTGGGGGTCGTGCCCGCCCCCACCGAGACCCCGGCCGCCCCCGCCGAGGCCACAGCCGCGACCCCGGCCGCCCCCGCCGAGGCCGAAGCCGCCACACCGGCCGGCCCCGCCCCTGTGGCGGCGGCCACGCCCACGGGTGCCCAACCGCCCGCCGCTCCGCGGCAGGCCGAGCCCGCCGGGGTGCCGGGCGCCTCGGGCAGCACCCCGCGGGCCGCCGGCTCGCGCCGTGGTGTCCTGCTCGCCGTGCTCCTGGCCGCGGTGGTCCTGGTGCTGGTGGCCATCGGCGTGATGCTCTCGTCCGGCGGGTCGGGCGACGACCAGGCAGGGGGCGGCGGCAGCAGCGGCAGCGACGCCGGGGGTGGCACCGGAGAGGCGACGGCGCCCGCGGTGACCGCCACCGTGGGGCTCGACCCGAACCCCGTGGGCATCGCCGCGGTCGACGACGCGGTCTGGATCACCCACACGGTCGACGCCGGCACCGTCACGCGCGTCGATCCGGCCACCAACGAGGTCGTGACCACCATCCCGGTCGGTGCGCGGCCTCGGGGCATCGCCGCGACGGACTCGGCGGTGTGGGTGGCCAACTTCGACGACGGGACGGTGTCGCGGATCGACCCGTCCACCAACGCGGTGGTGGCCACGATCGCAGTGGGTGGGGCACCCCGCGGCGTCGCGGCGCTCGACGACGTGGTGTGGGTGACGGACTTCGAGGCCGGCACGCTGTTGCGGATCGATCCGGCCACGAACCAGGTGGTCACCACCATCGCCGTCGGCGCCGAGCCCGTCCGGGTCGACGCGACCGCCGAGCAGGTGTGGGTCACCAACAACGCCGACGACACCGTGACGCGCGTCTTCCCGGCCTCGAACACCGTGGTGGCGACGGTCGAGGTGGGGGACGGCCCGGTCAGTGCCACCATCACCGACGGAGCCGTGTGGGTCACCAACGCCGAGGGTGGCACCGTGTCGCGCATCGATCCCTCCACCGACCAGGTGGTGGCCACGATCGAGGTGGGCGACGGCGTGGTGTTCGGCGCGGCATCGTCCGACGCGTTGTGGGTCGCGAACATGCCCGAGGGCACCGTGACCCGGATCACCCTGGCCGACGACACGGTGACCGACACGATCCCGACCGGTGCCGGCGCCACCGGAGTCGCCATCAGCGGTGATGCCGTGTGGGTCACCGACACCGGGGCGGACGACGTCAGCCGCGTCGAACCCGCGAACGGGTAGTCCGGGGTGACCGCCGCCGAGCACCCGATCCGGATCGACGGGCTGCGCAAGGCGTTCGGTCACACGATGGCGCTCGACGGCCTCGACCTGTCGGTGCGCGCCGGCGAGGTGCACGGGTTCCTCGGCCCGAACGGGGCGGGCAAGTCCACCACGATCCGGGTGCTGCTCGGGCTGCTGCGGGCCGATGCCGGCACCGTCGAGCTCCTCGGCGGCGACCCGTGGCGAGAGGGCCCCGAGCTCCATCGTCGGCTGGCCTACGTGCCCGGCGACGTGTCGTTGTGGCCCGAGTTGACCGGCGGTGAGGTGATCGACCTGCTCGGGCGGCTCCGAGGGGGCTACGACCCGAAGCGCCGGGCCGACCTGCTCGAGCGCTTCCACCTCGATCCCACCAAGAAGGGGCGGGCGTACTCCAAGGGGAACCGCCAGAAGGTGGCCCTGATCGCGGCATTGGCATCCGACGTCGAGCTGTTGCTGCTCGACGAGCCCACCGCCGGCCTCGACCCGCTCATGGAGCAGGAGTTCCGAGACGTGGTCGACGAGCGACGCGGCACCGGGGGCACCGTGCTGCTGTCCAGCCACATCCTATCCGAGGTGGAGGCGCTCTGCGACCGGGTCAGCATCATCCGGGAAGGCGTCACCGTCGAGACGGGCTCGTTGGACGAGTTGCGCCACCTCACCCGCACCGCGGTGACCGCCGAGGTCGACGCCGCGCCCGCCGGCCTCGACGGCCATCCCGGCGTGCACGACCTCGAGATCCGCCCGATCGACGGCGCGGGGGCCCGGGTGCGGTGCCAGGTCGACGCCGAACACCTGGCCGAGGTCCTCCGTCTCCTCAGCGACGCCGGCGTCCGCAGCCTGGTGAGCCAGCCGCCCACGCTCGAGGAACTGTTCCTGCGGCACTACGCCGACGCCGGCGGCTGAGTCTCCGATGGGTCACTTCGCCGGCACGGGCACGCTGCTCCGCCTGGGCCTGCGTCGCGATCGCGTGCGCCTGGTCGTGTGGGCCTCGCTCGTCGGCCTGACCGCGGCCGGCACCGCCGGCGCCACGGTCGACCTGTACCCGACGGTGGCGTCGCGGGTCGAGGCCGCCACCGCCATCAACAGCTCACCGTCGCTGGTTGCCCTGTACGGGCCCATCCTCGATCCCACCTCGCTCGGGGCGTTGTCGCTGCTGAAGCTGGTGAACCTGGGCGCGGCGATGATGGCGGTGCTCGCGGCCATGACCACGGTGCGTCACAGCCGGGCCGAGGAGGAAGCCGGGCGCCTGGAGTTGCTCGGGGCAACGGTCGTCGGTCGCCTGGCCCCGCTCGCTGCCGGTGTCTCGGTGGGGATCATCACCAGCGTGGCGATCGGCACGGCCTGCACCCTCGGGCTGTCGGCGTCGGGCCTCCCGGCCGGCGGTTCCGTGGCCTTCGGTGCGGCCTGGGCGGGTGTCGGGATCTGCTTCACCGCACTGGCCGCACTGGCTGCGCAGGTCGCCCGCGCCGCGCGCAACGCCACGGGCCTGAGCCTCGGGGCCTTGGGGCTGGCCTACGTCGTGCGGGCCGTCGGCGACAGCAGCAGCGGGGCGGGTTGGCTCACCTGGCTGTCGCCCCTCGGCTGGGGGCACCGTGTGGCCGCGTTCGCAGGGGAGCGCTGGTGGGTGCTCTCGCTGCCCCTGGTGTTCTCCGCGGCGGTGATCATCGTCGCCGGCGTGCTGTGCGACCGGCGTGACCTCGGTGCCGGGCTGTTCGACGACCGACCGGGCCCGGCCCGCGCCGGACAGGGCCTCCAGACCATGCCGGGGTTGGCCTGGCGGCTCGAGCGCGGCACCCTGCTGGCCTGGACGTGCGCCTTCGTGTTCACCGGCGTGCTCATGGGCTCCATGGCGGGCGATGTCGGCTCGATCGTCACCAGCGACGCGAGCCGGGACTACATCCGCCGTCTCGGGGGGGAGAAGGCGTTGGCCGAGGCCTACCTGGCGGCCATCCTCAGCGTGAGCGGCCTCATCACCGCGGCCTACGGCGTGCACGCCACCCTCAGGCTGCGGTCCGAGGAGACGGCCCAGCGGGCGGAGGCGGTGCTGTCCACGGGGGTGGGTCGCCTCCGGTGGGCCGCCACCCACCTGGTGGTGGCCATGGGGGGCACCGCGGTGCTCCTGCTCACGGTGGGCGTCGCCGGTGCGTTGGCCCGCACGGTCCAGAGCGGCGACGCGTCCGACGCCGCGGGCGTGATCGGTGGGGCGCTGCTGCAGCTCCCGGCGGTGTGGGTGGTGATGGGCATCGCCCTCGCCGCGTACGGCCTCGGCGCCCGCTACGCGGTGGCGGGCTGGGTGGCGCTCACGCTGTTCGTCGTGCTCGGCGAGCTCGGGGCCATGTTCGACCTGCCCCAGCGCGTCGTCGACCTGTCGCCGTTCACCCACGTGCCCCAGCTGCCCGGGGCCGCGATGCGGGTGCTGCCCTTGGTCGTGCTGTCGGTCGTCGCCGCGCTGCTCGACCTGGCCGGGCTCCTGGGCCTGCGTCGGCGCGACCTGGGGTAGCCGCGGGTCGGTCGGGGGCGGCCGGCGGCCGGCCGGGTGGTCAGGTCACACCGGCGGGCACTGCTCGGGCTTCTCGAGATCGGGGGGGTGCGACCAGTCGGCCTGATCCCAACCGGGCACTGGCGGGACCGACTCGTCCAGGTTGTCGTCGATCCAGGCGAGGACGGGCGTGGCGAGGCGCACCACGCCGGCCGGGCAGAGGTGCAGGCCCAACTCGTCGGTGCGCCGGATGCGCACGGGTTCCCCGCCGGGACCCGGAAGGATCTCGGTGAACCCGCCCGTGGGGCCGTTGACGTAGGTGCCCGCGTTCAAGAAGTCGACCGAGGGGTTCCGGTCGGCCAGCGCCAGCAACTCGCGGTTCAGGTTGATGAGGTTGACCGTCTTGCGCTCGTCACGGGCCGCGGCAGGGCCGATGAACAGCACCCGGGCGCCCTCGGCGGTCAACATCTCGACGAAGGGGTCGAGCACCTCGGTGGCGTAGGTGGTGTACCAGTCGGGGTCCTGTGGCCGGAATTCGGGTGACAGCACCTCCCACGACCCCACGTGGACCACCACGAGGTCGGGGTCGTCGTCGGCCACCATGGTCTCCCACGCCAGGCGGGCGGCCGCGTCACCGCTGATGCGGGCCTCGGCCAGGTACTCGGCATGCACCGCGTCACCGAGTCCGGCGATCACCCCCGGCGCCAGGTTGCCCATCACCGAATCGCCCCCGAGGACCACCGTGGGCCTGCCGTCGTCGACCGTCGTGGCGGTCGCACCGGCGGTGGACGACGTGGGCGAGGTGGTGGCCGTGGCGTTCGGCGCCGCGTTCGTGTCGCTGCTGCAGGCACCGAGTGAGGCCCCGGCCAGCACGAGCACGAGCCACAGCCACCGGGTCACCAGGGGAATTTTGCAGGTGCCGGTGCTCAGCGCACGTCAGGGCGACGATCGGCTCAGGTCTCGCGGTGGCGCCGGTGCCCCCGACGCGGCGACACGACCGCCACCTCGATGCCGCCGCGACCTCTGCAGACCACGTTGTAGAGCGCGGTCAGGCCCAGCGTGACGAGCACGCCGACGGGCACGAGGACGAGGCCGGCGAGGACCGCGAGCGAGAACACGGTGCCGCCCTCGAGGCCGTCCGACGCCGGTGACCACCCCACCAGCGCCGCCACGTTCCACGCCAGCGCCGCGATCCCCAGGCAGATGGCGTACAGCGACGCCAGGAAGGGGAAGGCCACCCCCGCCACCGAGCGGTAGGCGACCCGTCGGATCACCAGGTCGCCCACCAGCAGCCGTCGATGCTCGCCCTGTCCGGCCATGGGTGCGGGTGCCGGTGCGGGTGCCGCAGCCGCTGGTGCCATCGGGGGAGGAGGTGTCGGCGCGGGTGCGGGAGTCGGCGGCCAGGCGGGCGCGGCCGACCGAGCGGCAGGGGCGCCTTGGGGCCACACGTCCACGACGGGCCGCAGCGTTCGTGGCGGCGTGGGCTCAGGCGCGGCGGACAAGCGTGCCCCAGTGCCGAAATGTACGTGGCGTGAACAGGTCGAAGGTTGAATAGCTCATACGCCTGGGGGGCACGAACAGCCGATCCTTCAGTGGTCGGGTGGGGTCGTCGGAACGCACAATAGCGGCACGATCAGACGGCGTCTATACCCGAAAGATCACCATGCAGCACGATGTACAGAACTGTATAACGGGACCGGCAGACGCTGTCCGGCTGTCACCAAACGTGTACACGGGCGACCCACGCGATCGCGGCGGCCCGTCACCGTGATGCGGCCCGTTCTACGCTGCCGCCATGGAACTCTCCGAGAGCACGATCTACGACGCACCCTTGGCCGACATCTACGCGGTCGAGACCGACGAGGCCGAATACCTGGCCCGCTTCGCCGAGGGTGGCGACCGTGACGTGGAGATGCTCGAGTGCGGGCCGGACGGCGACGGCTGGGTGGTCCGCAACCGGCGGGTGATCACCGTCGACCTGCCCGGCTTCGCACAGAAGGCGCTCAAGCCGTCGAACACGGTCGAGCACACGGTCCGGTTCGGCCCCGAGGACGACGGTCGGCGCGAAGGCACCTTCGCCCTGGACATCCTCGGTGCCCCGGTCCGCACCGACGGCACCATCGTCTTCGAGGACCTGGGCGACGGTCGCACCCGCCACACCGTCACGTGTGACGTCCAGGTGAAGATCCCGCTGATCGGCGGCAAGATCGCCAACTGGGCCAAGGGCGACATCGTCGACCAACTCCACCGCGAGTTCGAGTTCACGCGGCGTCGGGCGGCCGAGCGGTCCGGCGCCTGAGCAGGTGACGGTGCCCCGCGATGGTGGCCCCGTGGTCGCGGTCCTCGCGCCGATGGCCAGCGAGCTGCGCCCGGTGGTCCGCGCCGCCGGGCTGCGGCGCGCCCCGGCGATCGAGCCGGCCGGTGCCGGCGGGTCGGCCGCGGCGCACGAGCCGTTCGTGGCCTACGAGGGCGATGTCGGGGCCACGCACGTCGTCGCCATGCGCACCGGCATCGGCACGGCGATCTCGACCGCAGCCACCCACGCGGTCCTCGACCACCACGACGTGGTGCACGTGGTGGTCGTGGGGATCGCCGGAGCGGTGGGCCCGTCCCACCCGCTGGGCGATCGGATCGCGCCGGCCCGGGTGATCGACGGCCGATCCGGCGAGGCCTACGAGCCTCATCCGTTCGGTGCGGCGGGGCCGGCACCGTCCGGCTCGCTGCTGACCGGCGACGAGCTGATCCGTGACCGCACCCGGCTGGCCGAGCTCGAGCGCGGCGGGGTGGTCGCGCTCGACATGGAGACGGCGGCCGTGGCGGCGGTGTGTGAGGCCCGCCAGGTCCCCTGGTCGGTGTCGCGCGCCATCAGCGACCTCGCCGACGACGATGCCATCGACGACGAGGTGGGCGCGCTGTCGCACCCCGACGGCACGCCCGACCTCGCCGCCGTGGGCCGCTACCTGCTCCGTGGGCCGTGGCGGGCGCGGCACCTGGTTCGGCTCGGGCGCCAGATGCAGGTGGCCGCCCAGGTGGCGGCCGAGGCCGCGGTCGCGGGCATCCGGCAACGGGACTGACCTCGCCTACGCTCGCGTCGATGTCCGAACCGGCACCGCCCCCGCCCGTCGAGCCCGAGATCACCTACGACGACTTCGCCAAGGTCGACATGCGCGCCGGCGAGATCATCGCCGTCGAGGAGTTCCCTCGTGCCCGCAACCCGTCGTACCGGATCACGGTCGACTTCGGCCCCGAGATCGGTGTCCGCACCACGAGCGCGCAGGCCAAGACCGGCTACGAGCGCGAGGAGCTGCTCGGTCGATACGTGGTGGCGGTGGTGAACTTCCCGCCCAAGAACATCGCCGGGTTCCAGTCGCAGATGCTGGTGCTGGGCGTCGATGCCGGCGACGGCACGCTGTCGCTGCTGCACCCCGGTCGGGGCACGACCAAGGGGGCGCGGGTCTACTGACAGGTGCGGCCCGTCGCCCCGCCCTGGTCCTCAGTCCATGAACAGGCGGGGATGGCGAGCCTCGGTCATGCGGCGCAGCCCCTCACGCCACCCGACCTCGGCGGGACCGATCAACTCGTTCATGCGGGTGGTGTCCACCCGGACGCTCTCGATCGTGGCCCGGGTGCGTGTGAGCCGGGGGACGACGCCGGTGAGCCGCTGCAACTCGCTCGTCCACTCCTCGATGCTCACCGGGTCGTTGCCGGCCCAGTTGACGACGGTGGCGGGCACCGCGGCGATGTCGAGCAGGCGGGGGACCTGCTCGACGATGTCGTCCTCGTGCAGCGGGTTGTACACGCTGGGCCCGTCCTCGTGGACGGGTATGGGGTGCCCGGCCAGCATCATCTCGAGGTGGAAGGCGGGCCAGCCGCCGCCCTGCTCCCCGTAGGGCACGCTGAGGCGCGCGATGGTGGTGGGCAGCTCGTAGGCGCGGGCCGCGAACCCGGCGACCACCTCGGCCGCGATCTTCGAGATGCTGTAGGTCGGGAGGAAGCCGAACGGCCGGTGGTTGTCGCCCAGGGGGTCGTCCTCGGCGATGGGCTCGTGGCCCTTCGGTTCGTAGACCGCGGTGGACGAGCAGTGCAGGAAGGCGGTCGCGTGGCGGTAGTGGCGCATCAACAGCCCGAGGCCCTCACCGTTGGCCGCGAGGTCGCGCCGGAAGTCGTTGGTCTTGGCCACCGCGAAGTGGCAGACGTAGTCGATGTCGCTCGGCAGGTCGCCGAGGTCCCCCGACTCGAGGTCGAGGGTGACCGCCTGCACCCCGGCAGCCTCGAGCGCCTCCCGCGGCGCAGGGTCGCGGAACCGGGCTGCTCCCCACACCTCGTGGTCGCGGGCGAGGTGTCGAGCCACCGGGCCCGCCACCTGGCCGGTGACGCCCGTCACGAGGATTCGAGAGCGTGCCTTCATGGTCGGGCCCCCACCATACGTCGCACCCGGGAGCGGCCCGGGCGCCGTGCCCGCCGGGCGGATCGAGGGCCTATGGTCTGGCGCGGTGAAAGCCTTCCTCGTGGTCACGGCCTCGGCGCCCTCGGGCACCACTCTGCTCGACGTCGGCGAGTGGCTCGCGGTGCTCCGGATCGGTCTCGGGCTCTGGTGGCTCGAGAGCTGGCGGCACAAGGACAAGAAGGGGTGGTTCGAGCGCGGCACGGGCATCGCGTGGGCCCAGTCGGTGGCCGAGAAGCACCGGTGGTCGTTCGTGAAGTCGGGGTTCGACAAGATCGTGGCCCCCCGGCCGAAGGCCATGGCCTACATCGTGGTGTTCTCCGAGCTGGCCCTCGGCCTCGGCCTGGTGTTCGGCCTGCTCACGCCCGTGGCCCTGGTGTTCAGCCTGCTGCTCAACCTGCTGTACCTCGTGTTGATGATCCACGACTGGGCCGAGCAGGGCCAGAACGCGATGATGGCGCTGATCGCCGTCGTGTGCCTCGGCACGCACGCCTGGTCGGTCTGGTCGCTCGACAACGCCTTGGGGCTGTTCGGCACCTGAGCCGCCGCGGGCCCGCCGGGATCCGTGCGATCCACGCGCGCTACGAGACGGTGACCTGCACGCTGGGATAGCCGGTGGCGCCGTCGGGCGCAGGTGCGGCGGTGTCCTCGGTCTGGGTCTCGCCCGTCCCGTCGGTGGCCCTCGCCCGCAACCGGTAGGTGCCCGGGCTCGGGCGCCAGTCCAGCACCCACTGGCGCCAGGTGTTGTCGTTGGTGCCGGGGCCCAGGCGCGTGGTCTCCCACGGGCCGTCGTCCACCTGCACCTCCACCTTCGAGATCCCGCGGGTGGGCGCCCAGGCCACGCCGGCGACCGGGACCCGAGCCGAGGTGCTCGATCGGGTCGACGCGGTGCCGCGTGGTGTGTCGATGCGGCACTGGGTCTTGATCGGCGCCTCCTTGGCCCAGCCCCGGGGCACCCAGTAGCCGTCGGCCGCCTCGAGGGTGGTGAGCTCGATCCGGCTCAGCCACTTGGTGGCCGACACGTAGCCGTAGATGCCCCCGATGATGAGCCGGGCGGGGAACCCGTGGGCGATCGGGAGGGGCTCGCCGTTCATGCCCACGGCCACGAGCGCCGGGCGGTCGTCATCGAGCAACTCGGTGGGGAACCCGGCGGTGAAGCCGTCGACGGAGTGGCCCATCACCTGGGTGGCGCCGTCTCGCACCCCGGCCCGGCGCAACAGCGACTGCAGCGGCACGCCCAGCCATCGGGCGTTGCCCACCAACTCGCCACCGACCTCGTTGGAGACGCACGCGATGGTCACCTCCTGCTCCACCAGCGGCAGGTCGAGCAGCTCGGCGAAGGTCAGCTCGAACGGGTCGTCGACCATGCCGTCGATGCGAAGCGACCACGAGGACGGGTCGACCTGCGGCGTGGCCAGGGCGGTGTCGATCCGGTAGAAGTCGTCGTTGGGGGTCACCCGTGGCGTGATTCCCGTGACGGCCAGACCGGCGTCGGCGGCGCTCGGGCGGGTGCCGCCGGTGACGGTGGGCAGCACCACCTCGCGGCGGGCCGCCTCGACGTTGAACCGGCGGGCGAGGGCGCGGCCGCCCAGGCCCACGGCCGCGGCCAAGGCGCCGAGGGTGCCCGCCAGCGCCAGGAATTGCCGCCGGCCGGCGTCGGCGGACGCCCCGGCGGGTGCGCCGGCCCACTCGTGGGCGGTGCTCAACAGCAGGCGGAGCGTCAGCGCCCCGGCAAGACCGCCGGCCGCGGCGGCCACGACGGCGCCGGCATCCGAGGCCAACGGGTCGCGGATGCCGGCGATCGCGCCGATGAGGGCGAAGGCGGCGAACACGGTCGGGCCCACCCACGGGCGCGCCAGCGTGGCGGTGCCGGTCGCCGCGCCGAGGAGGAGCGACACCACGACGATGCCGATCAACAGCGCGGGCTTGTCGGCGGTGCCGATGGCGCCGATGACCGTGCGGGTGACGTCGCCGGGCAGGCCGTCCACGAAGACGTCGCCCACGGCCACGACGAGCGAGGGCACCCTCGACGACATGGCGTGCACCACCTCGGTGACCGCCAGGGCCACGAGCGCGGCGACGACCCCGGCGACGCGTGCCTCCGTCCGCAGCGCCGGCGCCGACACGCGTGCCGGCTCGGACGGTACGACGGGTGTGTCGGTGGTCACAGAGTGCTCAACGCCGCCTGGCCCCGATTCGTGCCCCACCTCCCGGATTTCTTGGTGAGAGACAACACCGGAGGTGGTTCCACACCAAGCAATCCTGATGTGTCGGGTCAGGTGGCGGGGGCGGCTTCGTGGGCGGCGAGGGCGCGGCGGTCGACCTTGTGGCCCGTCGTGTGGGGCAGGGAGTCGACCAGGCGGAGCGCCTCGGGGAGCTTGTGGGCGGAGAGCCTCTCCGCCGCGAACGACCGCAGCTCATCGAGCGTGGGTGGGGCGGCACCGGGCCGGGGCACCACCACGGCCACACCGAGCTCGCCCATGACGGGGTCGGGACGGGGGACGATCACGACACCGGCGACCTGCGGGTGCGAGGCCAGCACGGCCTCCACCTCCATCGGGTAGACGTTGTACCCGCCGCGGATGTACATCTCCTTGCGTCGGCCGGCGAGGCGCAGGCAGCCGGCGGGGTCGATGCGGCCCAGGTCGCCAGTGCGGAGCCACCCGTCGACGAGTGTGGCCGCGGTGGCCTCAGGGTCGCGCCAGTACCCGGCCATCACCGCGCCCGATCGCAGGCACACCTCGCCCACCTCGCCGTCGGCGACCCGCCGGCCGTGCTCGTCGCGTATCGACAGCTCGACACCGGGGCGGGGACGCCCCACCGTGTGCAGGGCCTCCTCGTCGTCGGCGTCGAACGCGGTGCCGGTGCCGACACCCCCCGACTCGGTGGACGAGTAGCGGATGGAGTAGGCGGCACCGAAGCGGCGCCGAGCCTCCTCGACCAACGCCGGTGGTGACGGGCCGCCGCCCATGACGATCGCCTGGACCGCGCTCAGGTCGAACGTGTCGAACTCGGGCCGGGCCAGCATCAGCGCGAGCTGCGGGGCCACGCCGCCGACGGAGGCCATCCGGGCCGACTCGACCAGGCGGAGCACGTCGAGTGCGCGCCACTTGTCGAGCAGGTGGATCGTGTGACCCTTGCGCAGGTACCAGGGCAGCTTGGTCATGAAGCCGACGTGGGCCAGTTCGGTGCCGGCCAGCATCGCCCCGCCGCCGCCCCACGCGCCGCCGGTGTCGATGTGGACGACCGCGGCGAGCTGCCGGTTGGTGAACACCGCGCCCTTGGGCCGGCCGGTGGTTCCGGACGTCAACACGATGGCCACCGGCCGGTCGGGCGACGGCGCCAGCGGGGGAGGGGTGGCGCCGGCGACCCGGACCGTGGCGAACAGGTCCTCGGCCCGCGCCGCCCGTGGGACCACCACGATCCCAGCACGGACCGCGTCGGCGGCCGCTGCTCCGCCCCGGTCGGTGGCCAGCACGGCGTCGGGCTGCACGACCTCGAGGCACCGTCGCTGCTCGTCGCCGGTGAAGCGGGGGTTCACCCCCGCGGTGAGCGCGCCCAGCTTGGCCAGGGCCAGGTAGGCGACCGCGTAGTCGGTGGTCGAGCCGAGCAGGAGGGCGACGACCGACCCCTCGCCGATACCCCGGGCGGCGAGGCCGGCGGCGGCCTCGTCGCTCGTCCGGTCGAGATCGGCGAACGACAGGGACCAGCCCGTGGCGGCCACGAACGCGGGCGCGTCACCGAAGCGGGCGGCTGCGCCTCGCAGTGCGTCGGTGAGGGTGTCAGTATCTGACACCCCATCAGCTTTTCGCAGGAGCCCTCCCATGGCCAGGTGCGTCATCCGATTCGATCTACGGGCGCCGTCGTTCGGCGCTCCGGCGGCCGATCTCTACCGCGCCGCGATCGAGATGTCGGCCTGGGCCGATCGTCTCGACTTCGAGGCCATCGTGCTCTCCGAGCACCACTCGGCCGAGGATGGGTACCTGTCGGGCCCCCTGGCCATGGCCGGCGCGCTGGTCGGCGCGACCACCAAGGCGCCCATCAGCATCCAGGCGCTGCTGGTGCCCCTGCACGACCCGATCCGCCTCGCCGAGGACATCGCGGTGCTCGACCTGGCCAGCGCGGGGCGACTGTCGATCGTGGCCGGCCTGGGCTACCGGCCCGAGGAGTACGAGTTGTTCGGCGTGCCGTGGAAGGGTCGCGGCGCGCTCATGGAGGAGAAGCTGGCGGTGATGGTCCAGGCCTGGACCGGTGAGCCGTTCGAGTACCGGGGCACCACCGTGCGGGTCACGCCCAAGCCCTACAGCACACCGCACCCACTGGTGCTCATCGGCGGCTCCACCGAGATCGCCGCCCGTCGCGCCGGACGCCTGGGCCTCGGCTTCCAGCCGGCGCTGCACGACCGCCAGCTCAAGGCGTGGTTCGAGGAGGAGTCGCGGGCCAACGGCTTCGAGCCGGGCATGTGCATCATGCCGTCGCCCGAGGTGGCCAACGTGTTCGTGGCCGAGGACCCGGACGCCCTGTGGGCCGAGATCGGCGACAACCTCCTCTACGACACCGCCACCTACGCGAGTTGGCAGCGGGCCGGCCAACGGTCGGCGGTGCACCGCGAGGTCGCCACGGTCGACGAGTTGCGGGCCGACGGCCTGTTCCGGATCCTCACCCCGGACGAGTGCATCTCGTTCGCCAAGGAGGGTCAGGTGTTCGTGTTCCACCCGCTCTGTGGCGGCATCAGCCCCGACACGGCGTGGCGCAGCCTGCGCCTCTTCGAGTCCGAGGTCCTGCCCCGGCTCTGACCGGGTGCTCACGCGATGCCCCTCGACCTGGCCGCGCTCGTCGACCCCGCCCACACGGTGGTGGTCACCCAGGAGTGCCAGAACGGGGTGATCGGCCCCCACGCGGCCCTGCCGCAACTGGCCGACATCGCCCGGCCGAGGATGGTGCCCGCGGCGGCGCGTCTGGTCGCGTCGGCCCGTCGAGCGGGGGTGCCCGTCGTGCACTGCGTGGCGGCCCGCCGCGCCGACGGCCAGGGCTCGAACGCCAACGCCCGGCTCTTCCTGGGCATGCGCAAGCTGCCGGTGAGCCTCCTGCCCGGTAGCGACGCGGTGCAGGTGATCCCCGAGATCGGCGTGGCCGACTCGGACGTGGTGCTCACCCGGCTGCACGGCCTCGGCCCCATGGGAGGCACCGACCTGGATCCCGTGCTGCGGAACCTGGGTGCCACCACGATCATCGGGGTCGGGGTGTCGGTCAACGTGGGTATGACCAACTTCGCCATGGACGCAGTGAACGCCGGCTACCAGTTCGTGCTGCCCCGTGACGCGGTGGCCGGGATCCCCGAGGACTACGCCGAGGCGGTCATCGAGCACACCCTGTCGCTGCTGGCGACGGTCACGACCGTGGACGAGATCCGGGGGTGCTGGCCGTGACGGGCGCCGCCCTCCCGCCCCGGGCCGGCGCCGACGACGACGAGGCGGGCCTGCGGGCGGTCGACGGTCGCGTACCGGGCCGGCGGGGGATGGCCACCCGGCGCCGCCTGCTCGACCGCACCTCCGCCATGTTGACCACCACGTCGTACCGCGACCTCAAGGTGGTGGACATCGCCCGCGAGGCGGGAACGTCGCCGGCCACCTTCTACCAGTACTTCCCCGACGTCGAGGCCGCCATCCTGGTGCTGGCCGAGGACATGGCCCGAGAGGGGTCGGAGCAACTCATCCGCCTGGTGCGCGAAGGCTCGTGGTCGGGCGACGCGGGGTACGGCACGGCACTGGCCGTGGCCGATGGCTTCATCGACTTCTGGGACCGCCACCACTCGGTGCTGCGGGTGGTCGACCTGGCCACCGGTGAGGGTGACGGCCGCTTCCAGAGCATCCGCACCCGCCTGCTCAACGAGGTCACCGTCGCCCTGCGCGAGGTGATCGAGGAGCAGCAGGGCCGGGCCCGTCGCGGCGATGTGGACCCGATGGCGACCGCGGGCGTGCTCAGCGCCATGCTCGCCCACGTGTCCGCCCACCGCTACGGGTTCGAATTCTGGGGGATCCGGACCCGTGACATCCGCACCTCGATGGCCCGCATCCTCTTCACCACGGTCACCGGCGAGCTACCTCCTTGACATTGGCCCCTCCTTCGTCGGGGCGCCTTCGGCATCCGGTTCGTCGGTGCCGCGGCTCCGCTCCGCTCCGCCACGTGACATTGGCCCCTCCTTCGTCGGGGCGCCTTCGGCATCCGGTTCGTCGGTGCCGCGGCTCCGCTCCGCTCCGCCACGTCACACTGGTGTGGGCTTCGTGACGCGCCTTCGGCATCCGGTTCGTGGGGCCCTCGCCGTCGCGGTGCTCGGCGCCGCCGCGCTCGTCGGTGCCGTGTGGTGGCGGCGGCGCTCGGTGTCGGATCGCGGCGATCCGCTGGTGGTGCGGGGCACCTCGCGGGCGGCGCGCAGCATCGACCTGGCCCGGGTGGGTGCGAAGTCGTCCGGCTCGTACGTGGCCCATCGGGCCCGCCGGGCCGTGGCCCCGGCGCACCAGCGCGCGCACCTCGACCAGCAGTTCCAGCTGAAGACCGCGGAGGCGGTGGCCGAGGCCCTCGGGAACATGAAGGGTGCCCTGATGAAGCTCGGCCAGATGGCCAGCTACCTCGATCAGGGCCTGCCCGAGCACGTCCGGGGCGCGCTGGCCGACCTGCGCCAGGACGCCCCGCCCATGAGCGCCGAGCTGGCCGCCGGTGTGGTCGAACGCGAGCTGGGCGACCCTCCCGACCGCTTGTTCGCCGACTGGGACCCGCTTCCGGTGGCGTCGGCGTCGATCGGTCAGGTGCACCACGCCGTGACCCACGACGGCCGTGAGGTGGCGGTGAAGGTGCAGTACCCCGGGGTGGACGACGCCATCCGGGCCGACCTGGCCAACGTCGACCTGCTGTTCTCGGCCACCGGCATGCTGTTCCCCGGGCTCGACCCCAAAGCGCTCGTCGCCGAGCTCAAGCTGCGCCTCGTCGAGGAGCTGGACTACCGGCTCGAGGCCGACAACCAGCGGTTGTTCGCCGCCTACTACACCGGTCACCCGTTCATCACGGTCCCCGGCGTGGTCGACCACCTCAGCACCGCCCGCGTGCTCACCACCGACTGGAGCGACGGGACGCGTTTCGACGAGCTGGCCTCCTGGAGCCAGGACGAGCGCAACCTGGCGGCGGAGACGATCTACCGGTTCGTGTTCGGGAGCCTGTACCGGCTCAAGGCGTTCAACGGCGATCCCCACCCCGGCAACTACCTGTTCGAGCCGGGTGGGCGGGTCACCTTCTTGGACTTCGGCCTGGTGAAGCGCTTCACCCCGGACGAGGTGACGGTGTTCCACGACATGATCGACACGATGGTGCTCCACCACGACCCCGCCGCCTTCCGCAGGGTGATCGAGGACGTCGGCCTGCTGGCCGCCGACCAGCCCTTCACCGACCAGGAGGTGGAGGACTACTTCGGCCACTTCTACGAGTTCGTGCTGGACGACGAGGTCACGACCATCGACGAGGCGTACGCCTCGGAGACCGTGCGTCAGGTGTTCGACCTGACCGGTCCCCACGGCGAGATCATGAAGGCCGCCAACGTCCCGCCCAGCTTCGTCATCATCCAGCGCATCAACCTGGGCCTCTACGCGGTGCTCGGCGAGTTGCACGCCACCGCCAACTGGCGTCGCGTCGCCGAGGAGATCTGGCCCTTCGTCGACGGCGCACCCTCGACCCCGTTGGGCGAGGAAGAGGCGGCATGGCGGCGGCAGACGGGGCGCTGAGCAGGTCGGGGGCGGAGGTGGGTCCCTCGTGTGGGAAAGGGTCCGATGACCCATTCCCGTGGTCAGGGTCGCCACGTACCGTGACGAACATGTCGGGGAGCAACGCAGAGCAGATCGTCCTTTGGGTCACGGCCTGGCCGGAGTTGGGTCTGCCGTCGGCGGCCGCGGACTTCTTCACGCCGGACGCGCTGTACGACAACGTGCCCGTCCAGGGCTCCGAGGTACGGGGCGGCCTGGCCATCGGCGAGACCCTGGTGAACTTCCGGTCGATGTTCGAGCGCATCGAGATCGAGGTGCTCGCGGTTGCCGAGCAGGCCGACCTGGTGATGGTCGAGCGCATCGAGCGCTACGTGCTGCTCGACGGGGTGACCCTCGAGATGAACGTCATCGGTGCCTTCGAGCTGCAGGACGGCCTGATCGCCGCCTGGCGGGACTACTGGGAGGTCGCACCGGCGCCCATCCTCGCCGGCACCGCGGTGGTCGCCGCCTGACGAATGGGAGCAGACCCCTCCGGGTCGTCCTCCCGACCTAGGTTGGCGGGATGGGACTCCTGGTCGGGCGCCGTGCGCTGATCACCGGCGCGGGGTCGGGCATCGGCGCCGCGGCCTGCCGGCGCATGCGTGCCGAGGGTGCGGCGGTGGCGGCGCTCGACGTCGACGCCGAGGCCGTGGCGGCGGTGGCCGACGAGACCGGCGCAGTGCCCTTCGTGGTCGACGTGGCCGACGGCGAGGCGGTCACCCGGGTCGTGGGCGAGGCCGCCGAGCGCCTGGGTGGGCTGACCACGGTGTTCAACAACGCCGGCGTGGGCAACGTACGGGCGCTGCACGACTACGACGACCGCGAGTTCGACCGTCTGGTGGCGGTGAACCTGCGGGGGGCGTTCAACGTGATCCGGGCCACCGTCGCCTTCCTCGACTCGTCGGGCGACGGTGCCATCGTCAACATGGCGTCGGTGAGCGGGATCCGCCCCACTCGCGGCGAGGCCCCGTACAGCGCGGCCAAGGCGGGGGTGATCGCGCTCACCATGAGCGCCGCGCTCGAGTACGCGCCCACCATCCGGGTGAACTGCGTGTCGCCGGGGTTCATAGACACGCCCCTCACCTCGCCGGTGGCGCAGGACGAAGGGATGCGGGCCGCGATCGAGGCGGGCACACCGCTCGGGCGGGTCGGGACCGCGGACGAGGTGGCCTCGGTGGTGGTGTTCCTCTGCTCCGACCTGGCCGCCTACATGACCGGCCAGAACCTGGTGATCGACGGCGGCTCGCTGCTGCCGAGCGGGCAGGCCGACCCGGTGCTGCGCCTGTTCCTGGGCGAGACCTGAGTAGGTCGTTCGGCCCACAGCCGGGGCCCGCGGCACGGAAAATCTCACGCCAAGTGAGATTTCTCGCCACGGTCAGAGAAGTCGGCTAAGGTTCATCGGCATGGATCGCACGGGACTTGAGCGAAGTGTGGGACGGGATGCGTGGGAATCCCTGGCCGACGAGGCCACCGACGTTCGTGACGACCTGGTGCTCGACCTGCGCGACGGCGCGGTCATCGACCTGCGGGGCCTCGACGGCCCCGAGATGCGGGGGGCGCCCGAGCTCCCGATGGCCGACCCCAACCGGGTCACGCTCGTCGGCAGTCGCTGGGTGCTGCTGGTGGCGCTGGCGCTGCTGAACGTGCTCGACCTGATCACCACCAGGGCGGTGCTGGCCGCGGGCGGGGTGGAGGGCAACCCCGTGATGGCGTCGATCATCCACGATCCGATCGCCCCGATCCTCGTGAAGACCGCCGGCGTCATCGTGGTGGCCCTTGTCGTCAACTCCTGCCCTCCCGATTCGCGCATCGTGAACCGGGCGCTGTCGATGGCGGTCATCACCTACGCCTTCATCGTCAGCTGGAACCTGGTCAACCTGCTCATCGCTTGACGCCGTCCGGTCGCCCGCGGCGCCGCCGCATGGCGTGGATCGTCCCGCGGAGGTCGTGCGTCGCCCGGAATTAGAACCGATTACAGTCCCGCTCGATGACGACCACCTCGACCGGCCGGCGCGGGCTCCTGATCGGCGGCTCCTGGGTCGACGGATCGGGCGGCACCTACGAGGTGCGCAACCCGGCCACCGGCGAGGTGGTGGGCGAGGCCCCCCAGGCCACCGCCGCCGACGCCGAGGCGGCCGCGGCCGCGGCGGCCGAGGCCTTCCCGGCGTGGTCCCACACCACGCCCGAGCACCGGGCCGGGCTGCTCGACCGGGTGGCCGACCTCCTCGAGGAGCGGCTGGCCGAGCTGGTGCCCCTCGTGCAGGCCGAGACGGGGGCCACCCTGGCGGTCACGACGTCGCTGCAGATCCCGCAGGCGATCACCCGGTTCCGCCGCTACGCCGCGGGTGCGCTCGAGCCCACGCGCCTGGCGCTGCCGCCCGGGCAGCAGGCCGCCACGCCGCTGGCCGCCGGGGGACTGATCAGCGCGGTGGCGGTCCGCCAACCCGTCGGGGTGGTGGCGGCCATCACCTCGTACAACTTCCCGATGACCAACATGGCCGGCAAGATCTGTCCCGCGCTGGCCATGGGCAACACGGTCGTGGTCAAGCCGGCGCCGCAGGACCCACTCGCGGTCCTCGAGCTGGTCGCCATCCTCGAAGAAGCCGGCTTCCCGCCGGGGGTGGTCAACGTCGTCAACTCGTCGGGACCCGAGGCGGCGGAGGCGCTGGTCGCCTCACCCGACGTCGACATGATCAGCTTCACGGGCAGCACCGCGGTCGGCCGGCGCATCGGCGAGGTCGGCGGTGGATCGATGAAGCGCCTGCTGCTCGAGCTGGGGGGCAAGGGCGCCAGCATCATCTTCGACGATGCCGACCTCGACGCGGCGGTGTCGGGCACCGGCAGCACGTGGGCGTTCCATTCGGGCCAGATCTGCACCGCCCCCACCCGGGTGCTGGCCCAGCGCGGCGTGTACGACCAGGTGGTGGAGCGGCTCGCCGCCTTCGCCGGGTACCTGAAGGTGGGCGACCCGCTCGAGCCCGACACGATCGTCGGGCCGGTGATCAGCGAGGTGCACCGCGACCGCATACGCGGCTGCATCGACACCGGCACCGCCGAGGGTGCCACCCTGGTGGCCGGTGGGGACGTGCCCGTCCCCGACCAGGGCTGGTACGTGGCGCCGACGCTGCTGGCCGACGCCACCGTCGACATGCGCATCGCCCAGGAGGAGGTCTTCGGGCCGGTCGTCGTGGTGCTGGCGTTCGACGACGAGGACGAGGCGGTCGCCCTCGCCAACGCCACGCCGTTCGGCCTCTACGACTACGTCTGGACCGCCGGCGCCAACCGGGGCTTCACGGTCGCGGGGCAACTGCGCAGCGGCAACGTCGGGCTGAACACCCTGCAACGCAACCACGAGGCGCCCTTCGGCGGGTTCAAGCAGAGTGGCGTGGGGCGCGACGGCGGCTCGTTCGGGCTGCACGCCTACAGCGAGCTGCAGTCCATCGTGTGGTCGACGTGAGCGAGCGGGTGACGTGACCCGCCCGGGCCCCGTCGGGGAGGTCTGCTGACCATGCCCGCGCTCGACCTCGCGGTCGTCAACGGCACCGTCGTCGACGGCTCGGGACTGCCCCGTCGCCGCGCCGACGTGGGCGTGAAGGACGGGCGCATCGTGGAGGTGGGGTTCGTCGACGCGGGCGACGCCGCCGAGGTGATCGACGCCGACGGCCTGGTCGTGGCACCCGGCATCGTGGACGCGCACACCCACTACGACCCGCAACTCACCTTCGACCCCTACGCCACGTCGTCGTGCTTCCACGGCGTGACCACCGTCTTGGCGGGCAACTGCGGGTTCTCCATCGCCCCCACCCGGGTGGACGACCGCCCGTTCATCACCCAGATGTTCGCCCGGGTCGAAGGCATGTCGCCCAAGGCCCTCGAGGGCCTGCCCTGGGACTTCGAGACCTTCCCCGAGTACCTGGCCGCCCGCGAGGGTCGCCTCGGCGTGAACCTGGCCTGCTACGTCGGCCACTCGGCCGTGCGCCGCTTCGTCATGGGCGACGCCGCCCAGGCGCGCGAGGCCACCGACGACGAGATCGCGGCCATGGTGCGCATCGTGGGCGAGGCCATGCAGGCGGGGGCCGCCGGCTTCTCCTCGTCGCACGCGCCCACCCACTTCGACTCCCACGACCGCCCCGTCCCCAGCCGCCTCGCCGGCGACGCCGAGCTCGAGGCGCTGGTGGCCGAGGCCGGTCGCCACAACGGCGGCACCATCGCGTACCTGCCCTTCGGGTCCATCGGTGGCCTCGACGAGGCCGGGGAGGAGCAACTCATCCGGCTCAGCCTGCTGAGCCGCATGCCGGTGATCATCCAGGGCCTCGGCGCCCGCTCGAAGGTGGATGCCCCGACTGCGGGGTGGGACAGCGCCAAGCGCTTCGTGGACGAGGCCACCGCCCGGGGCGCGGCCGTCTACTCGCTGCTGATGGCCAAGCCCTTCGACCGCACGTTCACCCTCGCCGGCGGCACCAGCCTGTACCAGGGCGTGCTCGAGTTGAACCGCCTCTTCACCGAGGCCGACACGGTCGAGGAGCGGGCCGCGCTGCTGCGTGACGAGTCCTTCCGGGCGGCCATCCGGGGATCGGTGGACCACCCCAACAAGGACCCCGACAAGGGCCCCACCCTGCCGCCGCCCCACTGGGACAACCTCGTGGTGAACCAGGTGGCCCGCCCCGAGAACGAGGCCTTCGTGGGTCGTTCGATCCGCGAGATCGCCGCGGCGCGGAGCGCCGGCGGGGGGCGCGTGGTGGAAGAGGACGTGTTCGCCGACCTCGCCCTCGCCGACGACCTCGCCACCGAGTTCGTGTGGCGCACGGAGTCGCCCGAGTGGCGCGAGGGCACCCGACTCGCGCAGCTCGACCCCCACATGCTGCTCGGCACCTCGGACGGCGGCGCCCACCTCGACCGCGACGACGGCGCCGAGTGGAGCAGCTACTTCCTGCGCTACTGGGTGCGCGAGTGGGGGGCCTGGACCCTCGAGGAGGGCATCCGCCAGCTCACCCAGTGGCCGGCGGCGCTGCTCGGCTTCGCCGACCGGGGCATGGTGCGGCCGCACTTCGCCGCCGACCTGATGGTCTTCGACCCCGACACCATCAGCCCCGACCGCAAGGCGTTCGTGCACGACTTCCCCAACGGGGAGGGCCGCTTCACCTCCCGACCCACCGGCGTGCACGCCACCGTCGTCAACGGCGTGCCCATCGTGCGCGACGGTGCCCTGGTCGAGGGCGCGGGCCTGCCGGGCCAGGTGCTGCGTCCCCGTACCGCGTTCGCCCGGTAGCGCACCGGAACCCGCACCACAGGAGAACCACATGCTCGAAGGACGGACCCTCTGGGAGTTGATCGAGCGGCGGGCGGCCGAGACGCCCGGCGCGGAGATGGCCGTCGACGAGGACGGGCGGCGGATCACCTTCGCCGAGTACGCCGCCGACGTGGAGACCGCCGCCGCCGGCCTGGCCGCACTGGGTGTGGGTGAGGGCGACGTGGTGTCGTGGCAGCTGCCTACCTGGATCGAGTCGCTCGTGCTGGTGGGGGCGCTGGCCCGCCTCGGGGTCACGCAGAACCCCATCCTGCCCATCTACCGCACCCGTGAGGTCGGCTTCGTGACCCGCCAGGCCGGCACCAAGCTGCTGGTGGTCCCCTCCACCTGGAAGGGCTTCGACTTCGAGGGCATGGCCCGCGAGATCGCCGCCGAGGTCGACGGCCTCGAGGTGCTGGTGTGCGACCGCACCCTGCCCGAGGGCGACCCGGCCAGCCTCCCGCCGGCCCCGCCCACCCCGGACGACCCCGACGACCTCCCCGTGCGGTGGCTCTTCTACACCTCGGGCACGACCGCCGACCCCAAGGGCGCCCGCCACACCGATGCCACCATCGCCGCGGTCGCCAAGGGGATGGGTCAGCGCTACGAGGTGGTGCCCGAGGACCGCGGCGCGATGGTGTTCCCCTTCACCCACATCGGCGGCATCACCTGGCTGCTCACCGGCCTGATGTTCGGCAGCGCCAGCATCATGGTCGAGGCCTTCGACCCGTCGACCACCATCGGCGTGCTGGCCGCGGAGGGCGTCACCCTGGCCGGCGCCGGCACCCCGTTCCACATGGCCTACCTGGCCGCCCAGCGGGCCCAGCCCGACACGCCGCTGTTCCCGAAGGTGCGGGCGCTGCCGGGCGGCGGTGCCCCCAAGCCCAAGGGCCTCCACGACGACGTCAAGGCCGAGATCGGCGGCGTCGGCATCCTCTCGGGCTACGGCCTCACCGAGGCCCCGATCCTCACCCTGGTGGCCGTGGACGACCCCGACCGGAAGAAGTCCGACACCGAGGGCCGGCCGATGCCCGGGGTCGACCTGCGCATCGTCACCCTCGACGGTCGCGTCGCCGGCGCGAACGAGGAGGGCGAGATCCGGGCCAAGGCCCCGCAACTGATGAAGGGCTACCTCGATGCCGCCCTCGACGACGAGGCCTTCGACGAGGACGGCTACTTCCGCACGGGCGACCTCGGCGAGCAGGACGAGGACGGGTACGTCACCATCACCGGCCGCCTCAAGGACATCATCATCCGCAAGGGCGAGAACATCTCCGCCAAGGAGGTGGAGGACCTGCTCTTCACCCACCCGAAGGTGGCCGACGTGGCCGTCATCGGCCTGCCTGATGCGGCCTCGGGCGAGCGCGCGTGCGCGGTGGTGGTCCTCGACGACGCCGGCGACCCCCTCACCCAGGACGAGATGCGGGCCCACCTCACCGGCGCGGGCCTGATGATCCAGAAGGTGCCCGAGCAGCTCGAGATCGCCGACGTGCTACCCCGCAACCCGACGGGCAAGGTCGTCAAGCACGAGCTCCGCGCCCGCTACACGCCCTGATCGCCCGCCAGGAGCGGGGCGGTCAGAAGAGGTACGGGGGCAGGAGGCCGCCGAACTGGTCGTCCTTCTTGGCCACACCGGCCAGACCGCCGACCCCACGTACGAAGTGGTGGCTTCCGGCGCCCGTGAGGCCGGCCTCGGGCGTGCCGGGCACGGTGGTGAGCGCCCCCGTCCGGAGCGCCCGGTTGGCCGATTCGGTGGGGGCGGTGACGGCCAGGTCGGCCAAGCCGTCACCGTTCAGGTCACCCACCGCCACCGAGCGGCCGAACCGGTCGCCCGCGTCGGCGGTGCCGGCCACGTCGGGCGAGTCCGCGTGGAGCACCCCGTCGACCGAGCCGACCACCAGCACCGAGCCGGCGTCCTCGGCGCCGGCCACGTCCTTGCCCGGCACGCCGGCGAGGATCTCGATCCGACCGTCGCCCTCCACATCACCCACAGCCAGCGACGTGCCCAGCAGGTCCTGGTCCTCGGCCACGCCGGCGCTCCCGGGGCTGCCCGACCAGTACTGGCGTGAGCCGGTGCCACTGAGGCCCAGCGGTGAGCCCGGGACGACGGCGATGGCCCCGTCGTTGACCGCGGCGGCGTCCTCGCCGGGTACCCCCACGACCAGATCGTCGGTCCCGTCGCCGGTGACGTCGCCGATCGCCACCGCGGCCCCGAACACGTCGTCGCGCTCGGACCGGCCGGTGATGTCGCTCACCCCGGAGCGGACCTGCCGGCTGGCGCGGCGGGTGATGCCCTCCGGCGATCCCGCCACCGCGATCACCTGACCGGCGTTGGATGCCCGGCCCACGTCCTGGCCCGGGCAGCCCATGGCCAGGTCGTCGTGGCCGTCGCCGTCGAGGTCGCCGGTGGCCAGCGCCGCCCCCATGAGGTCGCCCACCTGCGAGGTGCCGGCCAGTCCACCGGACCCGGAGACCAGTTGGCGCCCGCGGTTGCCGCTGAGCCCGGTCACCGTCCCGCGGGCCAGAACGACCGCGCCGGCATCGGCGGCGCCCGTGTCGTCGCCGGGGACGCCGATGGCCAGGTCGTCGAACCCGTCGGTCTCGAAGTCGCCCACGGCCAGCGCGGCGCCCAACTGGTCGCCGGGCGCAGGGACGCCCGGCAGCGTGCCGCCGCCCGACCAGCGCTGACGGCCACCCGCCGGCACCAGGCCCGTCGCCGAGCCCGGCACCACGATGATCGCGCCGGTGTCGACACCGTCCTCGGTGTCCTCACGGGGCACCCCGATGGCCAGGTCGTCGTAGTGGTCGCCGTTGAAGTCGCCGGCGGCGACGGCAGCGCCGAAGGTGTCGCCGGTCTCGGCGGTGCCGGCCAGGCCGTTCACCCCTGGGGCCAGCTGCTGGCTCCCGTCGGTCGTGGCACCGCGCTCGCTCCCGTACACGACCGTGACCGCGCCGGAGTCATAGGCGGTGCCGGTGTCCTTGCCGGGCACACCCGATGCGACGTCGTCGTGCCCGTCGCCGTCGAAGTCGCCCGTGGTCACCGCCGGACCGCCCCACTGGTGAGGGGTGGTCGGCACGACGGGGGCGTACCCGTCGTTGCGCAGTGCGGTGTTGAACGGCACCGAGCGCCAACTGGAGTACCCGAGGGCGGCGGGGTACGTGGCGGCGGCGGCGCCGACCAGGCCCACCATGTCGCCCAGCTCCTTCGGGGTGCCGTAGGGGCGTTGCTCGTCGTAGTGCAGGTGGGGTGAGCCCTGGGCCGTGCCCGACTGCCCCGACCTCCCGATCAGCGTGCCGGTGACCACGCTGTCGCCCACGTGCACCGCGAGCGACGACAGGTGGAGGTAGCGGGAGTAGATGTCGTCGGGGTGGTGGATGGCCACGTAGAGGCCCCGAGCGTCGCTGTCGCTGCTGCGCGCCTCGATCACGACGCCGGGCCCGGTCGCGTAGATCGGTGTCCCCACCGGCATGCCCAGATCGATCGCGGGGTACGTGTGGTGGTTGCCGCAGATGCCGGGGGAGGGGTTGCCCTGCGTGCACCACACCTGGTGGGTGCCGATGAAGGGGACGGCCTGCGCCGATTCCCCCACCTCGGCCGGGCCGACCTCGGTCGATGTGACCCCGAGCGCCTCGGCGGCGGCCTCGTCGGTGTCGCCCGGTTCGGGACTGCCAGGACCGCTGGACGTGGTGGGGGGAGCACTCGTCGTGGGCGCCGGTGCGCTGCCAGGGGCGGCCGCCGGCGGGGCCTGCGCGTCCGCCGGCGAGGCCTGGAGGGCCCCGACGGCGAGGAACGAGGCGGCGGCGAGGGACAGCACCGCCCGGTGGTGGAGCACGGACACGACCACTCCATGGTGGTCGCTAGGGTCAGGCCGTGACCAGTCCGACGCCGCCCACCCGGTTCAACTTCGCCGACATCTGGGAGTGCGCGGCCGACGTGGTGGCCCACCGCGAGGCGCTGGTCGTGGTGGGCGGACCGAACCCGCGCCGGCTCACCTACGGCGCCATCGAGGAGCGGGCCAACCGGCTGGCCCACGTCCTCGTTGGCCGGGGGGTGCGCGCCGGCGACCATGTCGGGCTCTACCTGCGCAACGGGTCGGAGTACCTCGAGGGCTTCCTGGCCGCGTTCAAGATCCGTGCGGTGCCCATCAACGTCAACTACCGCTACGTGGCCGACGAGTTGGCCTACCTGTTCGACGACGCCGACCTCGTGGCGCTGGTGCACCACGCCGAGTTCGCTCCGCAGGTCGCCGAGGTCGCGCCGGGCCTGCCCCGTCTGACGACCTACCTGGCGGTGGCCGACGGCACCACCGGCGCGGACGCGGCGCTCGCCGCGGTCGGGGCCGACGACTACGAGACCGCGCTCGCGGGATCGAGCCCCACGCGCGGGTTCCCCGTCCGCAGCGCCGACGACCACTACGTGCTCTACACGGGCGGCACCACCGGCATGCCCAAAGGGGTGGTCTGGCGCCAGGAGGACGCGTTCTTCGCGTGCATCGGTGGCGGTGACCCCACCCGTTACGAGGGGATCGTCGAGCGCCCCGAGCAGTTGCTCGAGCGGGTGAAGGACACCGACACGCCCTTCACCTTCCTGCCCGTTGCCCCTTTGATGCACGCGGCCGCGCAGTGGACCAGCCTGTCGTGGCTGTTCGCCGGTGGGCGGGTGGTGCTGATGCCGGGCTCGCTCGACCCCGACGGCATCTGGCAGGCGGTCCAGGACGAGGGGGTGAACCTGGTCGTGGTGGTGGGCGACGCGGTGGCCCGCCCCCTGCTCGACGCGTTCGACGCGGCCGGGGGACACGACCGCTACGACACGTCGTCGCTGTTCGCCATCGGCTCGGGGGGCGCGCCGCTCACCCCGTCGCTGCGGCGCCGGCTGGCCGCCACCTTCCCGGCGGCGGTGGTCAACGACGGGTTCGGGTCGTCCGAGACCGGCGCCCAGGGGGCGCGGGCCTCGTCGGGTGCCGTTGCCGGCGAGCCCGACGACGGGCCGCCCCGGTTCGACCCGCTCGACGACGCCACCGTCGTGCTCGACGACGACCTGCGGCCGGTCGAGCCCGGGTCGGACACCGTGGGCCGGGTGGCCATGCGCGGCCACATCCCCCTCGGCTACCACAAGGACCCCGAGAAGACCGCGGCAACCTTCGTCGAGGCCGGCGGCCATCGGTGGGTGGTCACCGGCGACATGGCCCAGGTGGGCGCCGACGGGTCGATCACCCTGCTCGGCCGGGGCTCGGGCTGCATCAACACCGGCGGCGAGAAGGTGTTTCCCGAGGAGGTCGAGGCGGTCCTGAAGGCCCATGACACCGTCTACGACGCGCTGGTGGTCGGCGTGGACGACGAGCGGTGGGGCCAGGCGGTCGCCGCGGTCGTGCAGCCGACGCCGGGCACCACCCCCGACCCCGAGACGCTCATCGCCCACTGCCGCGCGCACCTGGCCGGCTACAAGACCCCGCGATCGGTGGTGCTGGTCGACGAGGTGGTGCGCTCGCCGGTGGGCAAGGCCGACTACCGCTGGGCCAAGGCCGTCGCCGGCGCCTGACGAAGCGTGGTGCCGGCCACCGCGTGGCGACCGGTCAGCGTCGACGGCCGGTGTAGGCGGCGAGGCGCTCGATGGGCGTTGCTCCCTCGGCAGGTGTCACGGCCTCGTCGAAGGTGGTCCCGTCCCGCAGCGGGTCGATCGCACCACGGGCGAAGGCGTCGACCGCCGCCACCAGCTCGGCCGGAGGGTCGTAGTCCTGACCGGTGGCGACGGCCATGTCCCAGCCGTGCACCAGGCCGTCGAGCACCACGAAACGGGCGAAGGTCTCACCCGGCACGTCACCGAACGGCGCCGCGACCGTCCGGTCGAGCGCCCCAGGTGCGCTGATGGCGGCGCCGAGGTCACCCAACGCAGGACCGAAGGCGGCCAACGGGTCGGCCAGGTCGGGTGCCGTCGGTGCCGTACCGCGGAAGGCGGCGGCGAACGCGGTCGCCCCACCGACCATGTGCTCGAGCACGCCGCGCACGGTGAACTCGCGGCAGGGGGTGGGGGCGTCGAGCTGGTCCGGGCTGATCCCGCCGACCACCTGGCCGAGCAGGGGGGCGAGCTGGTCGAGCTGGGTGAGGGGGTCCATGCGATCTCGGTTCTGGTCGGGAACTGGTGGGGTCGAGTCCGTGACCCGTGGGCGGGCGCCCTGATGGGCGGCTTCCCGGTCGCGTCCGGCATCGATGAGGTTCGTCACTGAGCGAGCGCTGTCCTCGTCGGTCACAGGTCGAGTGTCGCCCATCGACGCGTGCCTCGTCATCGGCCACACGCCCCACACCAGCCGCGATCGTGAACCCGACCCGTGGGACGAACACCCCATTCGGGCTGGCACGCACCCCTGGGAGTTGGTGCGCGCAGCCGATGCGGGGGCCCGGCCGGACGGGGGACCATCGTCTGGTGCACCGGGAGGTCCGGGGCACCGAGCGAACGGAGACCATGATGCGTGCTGCGGAGAACGAGATCGACATCGAGCTGAAGGCCGGCGCGATCGTGACGCGGGGTGAGGAATGGGGCGGCCAGCTCGTCCGCCACCTGACCCTGCCGCCCGGCGCCGACTTCACCCCACTGTTCAAAGGCCTGCCCGACGACAGGTGCCAGTGCGCGCACTGGGGGTACGTGCTCAGCGGCTCGATCCATCTGAGGTACGCCGACGGCAGCGAGGAGACGAGCTCGGCTGGCGACCTGTACTACTGGCCGGGTGGGCACACGGGCTGGACCGACGAGGGCGTGACGTTCATCGAATTCAGCCCGGCGGACGAGCTGCGTCCGGTGCTCGAGCACGTGGGTGCCCAGCTGGCCCCCACCTCCTGAACCGGCGCCAGCCGGGCCCCGGGCGCGCGAGGCTGACCGCCGTGGATCCCGACCCACTGACCCCAGCCCGCGAGGCGGCCTCGCGCTGCGACTGGGGCGCGGCGCGACTGACGGCCGCGAACGCCGTGGTCGATTCGCCTCTGCTCGAAGCCGACCGCGCCGACGTCCAGGCCGAGGCGGCGTGGTGGCTCGGTCGCCTCGACGAATGCATCGAGGCGCGCGAGCGGGCCTATCGGCTCTACGACGAACTCGGCGACGATCGGCGCGCCGGGCAGTGCGCGGTGTGGCTCTACGAGCACCACGGCTTCAAGGCCCGCACGGCCATCTCCGGTGCCTGGCTGCGCAGGGCGCGGCGGGCCCTCGGGGACGTGCCGGACTGCGCCGAGCACGGGGCGCTGCTGCTGCGCGAGGCGGAGCTGGCCCACGGCGCAGGCGACCTCGACGGTGCCCTGGCCCTGACCGACTCGGCGCTCACCTTGGCGCGGCGCCTCCGCTCGGCGAACCTCGAGGCCGAAGCGTTGCAGACCAAGGGCCGCGTGCTTATCGACGAGGGTGAGATCGCCGACGGCATGGGGCACCTGGACGAGGCCATGCTGTTCGCGGTCGAGGGCCGGCTGGGGCCGTACGCGACGGGCAAGGTGTACTGCAGCCTGATCAGTGCCTGCGAGGAGCTGGGCGACCTGGACCGGGCCGCCGAGTGGACCGAGGCAACCATGCGCTGGGCGCAGCAACACCCCTTCGCCATCTTCCCCGGCATCTGCCGGGTCCACCGGGCCGTGGTGCTCAAGCGCCGGGGATCACTGGCCGAGGCCGAGCGCGAGGCCGAGCAGGCCTGTGAGGAGCTGCGGGGCAGCCACCTGCCCAACACCGCCGCGGCCTACGCAGAGATGGGCGACATCCGCCGGCGCCTCGGTGACCTGGATCGGGCCGAGGAGGCCTTCGACGCCGCGCAGGAGCTGTCCGGCAGGCCCTGCGGCTCCCGGGCGTTGCTGCGGCTGGCCCAGGGGCGCGTCAACGCGGCCCGGTCGATCATCGACGGGTGCCTGCAGGACACCACCTCCAACCGTCTGGCCCGCGCCTCGCTGCTGCCCGTGCAGGTGCACGTGGCCATCGCCGCCGGCGACCTGGACGCGGCGGTCGCGGCGGTGGACGAGCTGGACGACATCCTCGCCACCGCCGGCACGCCGATGCTGGCGGCCACCGTGGCCTCGTCCCGCGGTCGACTGCAGCTGGCCCAACGCGACCCTGCCGCCGTCACCTCGCTGCAGGGCGCCGTGGACAAGTGGCAGGCGCTCGACGTTCCCTACGAGGTCGCCACCACCCGCACCCTGCTGGGCCAGGCCCTCCGCGACCGCGGCGACGAGGCCGGCGCCCTGCAGGCGTTCGCGGCCGCTGCGGGCCTCTTCGACCGGATCGGGGCCGGGGCCGACGCTCGCCTGGTGCTGCAGGGCGGCCGGGCCGCACTGCCCGCCGGTCTGACCGAGCGCGAGGTCGAGGTGCTGCGCCTGATCGCGGCCGGCCTCACCAACAACGAGATGGCCGCCGAGCTCCACCTCAGCGCCAAGACGGTGTCACGGCACCTCTCCAACATCTTCACCAAGATCGGCGTCACGTCCCGGGCCGGGGCCACCGCCTTCGCCTTCGAGCACGAACTGGTGGCGTCCCGGCCCTGACGCCGAAGCGCCCCTCGGGTGGCGAGGTCAGCCGGGGTCTGCGGCCTTCGTCGCGGCGCGCTTGCGGGGTGCCCGTTTCCTCGCCGGCGGCTTCTTCGCGGGTGCGGCCACTTCGGCGGCCTGCTCCGCGAGGACCTGCTCCTCCACCACGCTGTCGGCGGCGGCCCGCAGGTCTTTCACGGCCTGCGCGAAGCCGTCGGCCAGGTCCCACAGGTCGGGGGCGGTCTCGGTGCAGCCGATCACGCCGAAGTCCATGTTGCCCATGTTCGACAGGACCGTGATGTTGATGCCCGCCCCCTCGATGAGGGGGCCGAAGGGGTAGACCGCCACCACCCGGGCACCCGCGCAGTAGAGCGGGATGGGCGGGCCCGGCACGTTGGAGATCACCAGGTTCTGGACCGGCCGGTGGTGGCTGGCCAGGCCCATGCTGGAGTAGAGGCGCATGGCCCGGTTGAACAGCACGGGCGGCGCGAACTGGGTGAGGTCGCGCAGCACGTCGGCGCCGATGGCGTTGTGCATCTCCTTCGACGCCAGGGTGTCCTCCCGGATCTCCAGGAGTTGGTCGACCGGGTCCTCGAGCTGGACCGGGAGGCGCACGGCCATGCTCGACACCTGGTTGGTGCCCTCCTGGCCGTCCTGGCCGTGGACCGACACCGGCTCCATCGACACGAGCGGCCGGTCGGGCAGGTCGTCGTGGTCGAGCAGGTAGCGGCGCAGCGCCAACGTGCACGCGGCCAGCACCACGTCGTTGATCTTCACCCCGAACACCGTCTTGACCACGTGGAGGTCCTCGAAGTCGGTCTGGGTGAACGCCACCGACCGGTGGGGCGTGAGGGCGCCGGTGAACTTGGTCTTGGGCGCGGTGAACGGGAGCGCCGGCGACCGCTCGCCGTCGTCGCGGCCGATGACCGACGCCGCGGTGCGCACCACCGTGGCGCCCATGCGGCCGATGCCCCGGAGGCCACGGAGCGGCGTGGTGAGGCGGGACTTGCCCGCCTCCGCCAGCAGCTCGAGGTCCGACGGGACACGGTCGGGCACCCACGGCTCGGTGGGCGGGGGCGGCTCCGGCGCGTCGGGCTCGAGGTCGAAGAGCTGGCTCATCAGGTCCGCGCCGGTCACGCCGTCGATGCAGGCGTGGTGCACCTTGCACACGAGGGCGATGTTGCCGTCGGCCGCGCCCTCGACCACCACCGTCTCCCACAGGGGCTTGCTGCGGTCGAGCGCCCTCCCGGCCACGTCGCCGATCACCTCGGCGAGCTCGACGCGACTGCCCGGCGGCGGCACGGTCACCCGGTGCACGTGGTTGGTGATGTCGAAGTCGGGGTCCTCGATGAAGACCGGGTCGTCCACGTGGAACGGCACGGTGAGCAGGCGGCGGCGGTATGGCGGCAGCAGGTGGATGCGCGACGCCAGCATCTCCCGGATGGCCTCGAACGAGTAGCCGCCCCGCATCGTCGACGGGTCGACGATGATCACGCCGGTGACGTGCATGTGGCTGCTGGGCGTCTCCATGTAGACGAAGGCCGCGTCGATCGGTGCCAGTCGGTTCATCTGCGTCCGCGCTCCTGTGCTGGTGTTCCGGGCAGGGGCTCGATCTCCTGCCCGCCGCCCGTGGGCGACCATCGTGTCACCTGGCGCAGGCGACGGCTCGGTTGCTCAGGCTGGGACCGCGCCGCCACTGACGGAACAGGTGGGCGTCGTACCCGTTGGTGAGGTAGCAGAACGACAGGCCGGTCGCGGGATCGGCCCACGCCACCTGCCCGCCGGCCCCGTTGTGGCCGAAAGCCGCAGGCGAGACGGTGTGGCCCATGCCCCGCATGTTGGCCTTGCCGTCGTCGCCGGCGAGGACCAGGCCCAGTGAGCGGTTGGCGGGCACCTGGGTCATCGGGTCGGGGAAGGTGTTGCGCACCCGGCTGGTCACGTCGGCCAGCACCGTCGGGTCCCACAGCTCACCGGGGTTGGACAGGAGCGCTTGGTAGAACAGGGCCACGTCGGCGGCGGTGGACACCGCGCCGCCCCCCGGCACACCGACCGCCACCTGCTCGGGCTCGCTCAGCGCGATGAACACCTCGTCGCTCAGCCCGGCGGTGAGGACGTCGGCCGAGATGCCCTTGAGGCCGGTGACCTGTTCGATCTCCTCGGTCGTGGGGCGCTCGCCGACCCCGACCACCCGGTTCACGTCGCCCTGGTCCTCGGCAGGGACGCCCAACCGGAAGTGAGCCAGGCCCAGCGGTTCGATCACGCGGCGATGTACAGCGGCACGGAAGTCCTCGCCGTCGAGGCGCTCGATCAGCTCGGCCAGCACCCAGTGGGCCGAGGTGGCGTGGTACTCGAAGCGGCTGCCGGGCTCCCAGTTCAGGCGCCAGGACGCGAACGCGTCGAGCCGGGCCCGTCGATCGGCCCAGGCGGGATGGCCGAGTGGTGCGTAGGGGAACCCGCTGGTGTGCAGCAGCACCTGTTCGAGGGTGACCACCTCCTTGCCGTTGGTGGCGAACTCGGGGATCAGCTCGGCGATGCGCTGCGCGGGGTCCAGGGCGCCCTCTCCCAGCAGCTGCCAGATCGCCGACGCCACGAACGGCTTGGTGCAGGAGAAGATCACGAAGCGGCTGTCCGGCGCGGCGTCGCCGATCGTCTCGTACAGCAGCAGGTCGCCGTGCTGGGCGACCGCCAACTGGCAGGCCGGAAGCAGGCCGTCGTCGATCTCCCGGTGCGCCCGTCGGACCAGTTCCTCGATCGGGTCGGCCACGGGAGGGCAGGGTACTCGGCGTTCTCATGCAGCTCTCATGCCCGGCTCAGGTGCCTCTCACGGCGGCACGGTCTGCTGCGCCCATGGAAACCACACAGAACACCCCCGTCCCGGAGCCGTCGCCCAGTGGCGGTGGCCTCCTCGCGAACCGGCGTTGGCTGGCGCTCGGCGCCGTGACCCTCGCGTTGCTCGGCGCCGGCCTCGGTGTCGGCGTGGCCCAGGCCCAGACCGGTGGCGACACCACCACCACCCAGGCCCCGGACCAGGGCAACGCCGACGAGGCACCCGACGCGGATGCGACCGCGCCCGAGGGCGACGAGCCGACCGACGCCGAGATCCAGGCGTTCCGTGACTGCATGGCCGAGAACGGGGTCGACCTGCCCGAGGAGCGTCCGGCCCCGGGCGAGCGCCCCGAGCGCACGGAGGAGGAGCAGGCCGCGTTCGAGCAGGCACTGGCCGCCTGCGAGGATCTCCGGCCGGAGGGCTTCGGGCGTCACGGCGGGCCGGGTTGTGACGGCGACGCGGCCGAGTCCGACGCCACCGAGCCGGGCGCCGACGCCACCGACAGCTGATCGCCCCCGACCGCTGATCGCCCCCGACCGGATGGTGACGGGCCCCGCGCGGCCCGTCACCATCCGGTTCTCAGCGTTTTCTCAGGAGCTGCTGGTGTACTGACCCCATGACAGACATGGGCGACACCACCGAACCGACCCCCTCGGTCGACGCCGACCTTCCCGCGGCGCCCGCCGCCGACGCGGCGCCCGCCGCCGACGCGGCGCCGGTCGCGACGCCGACCCCCGACGCCCCGCCCACCCGCTCGGGCGGCCTCCACGTGCAGTGGTGGTGGCTGGCCCTGGGGGCACTCGGCTTCCTCCTGCTCGGCAGCCTGCTCACCTTCGTCGGCACCAAGGCCGGCGACGACGGTCCCGAGTTCCGGCGGGTCGACGTCCAGGGCGAGATGCGTGGCGGCCCTGGGATGCAGGGTGGTCCCGGGATGCCGGGTGGTCCCGGGATGCCGGGTGGTCCCGGGATGCCGGGTCCGGGGTCCCACGGCGGCCCGGGCTTCGCTCCCGGCTACGGACCTGACGGCGACGGTGGGAGCGGTCGACCGCAGTTCGGCCCGCCGGAGCAGGGCGATCGCGAGCAGGGCGACCAGAGCGACGACACCGACGACACCGACCGTGGCAGCCAGGACGAGGGCGACGGGGGCTCCTCCGACACCACCGACACCACCGGCGCCACCGACACCACGAGTTGAGCACCGTCCGCCCCCTCCGGCCGTGGGTCGCAGGGGGCGGCGGGCGCGCTCGCGCCCCGCGCGGCGCTAGACAACGGGCATGTCCGGCGTGGTGGTCCGTCCGGCCGTACCGGGCGAGGGCGACGAGATCGGCGTGCTGACCGAGCGGGCGTACCGCGACGACGGCTTCATCGATGCGCAGTACTCGCTCGAGTTGCTCGACGGGGCGGCCCGTGTCCGCGAGGCCACGGTGCTGGTGGCGGTGGTGGGCGATCGGCTGGCAGGGTCGGTGACGATCGCCGCGCCGGGCACGCCGTACGCCGAGATCTGCGGGCGCGACGAGGTGGAGGTACGGATGCTGAGCGTGGCCCTCCACGCCCGCCGCCAGGGGATCGCCGACCGGCTGATGGACGGGGTCGAGGCCCACGCCCGGGGCCAGGCCCGCGCGGGCGTGGTGCTGTCGACCGCGCGCTCGATGCGCGCCGCCCACCGGCTCTACGAGCGGCGGGGCTACCGGCGCCGGCCCGACCGGGACTGGGCGGTCGACCGCCTGCCGCTGCTCGTGTACCGCCTCGATCTGCCGGCACCCGGCTGACCCGACCGCCTGCGCGTCGCCCGCTCCGGGCCGACCGCCGGTCGCCGGTCGCCGGCAGTCAGGGAGAGGGGATCAGAGGGTGGGCAGCCGGAAGCCGACGGCGGCACCGCCGCTGGGCGACCGGCCGGCCAGCACCGTGCCGCCGTGGTCATCCACCACCTGGCGGACGATGGCCAGACCGAGGCCCGACCCCGGGCGGCTCCGGGCCGCGTCGGCGCGGTAGAAGCGGTCGAACACGCGACCCAGGTCGGCGTCGTCGATGCCGGGACCGTCGTCGCTCACCACCAGGGCCCCGTCGGCCAGCTGCACGTGGATGGTGCCACCCTCGGGGCTCCACTTGGCGGCGTTGTCGAGCAGGTTGGCCACCGCCCGCTCGAGCCGGCTGGGGCGGCCTCGCACGGTGGTCGGCGTCACGTCGCACACCACCGCGAGGCCGGTCCGGCGCTCGGTCCGGCCGGCCAGCCGCTCGACCAGCTCGTCGAGTCGGAGCGGCTCGGGGGGCTCGGGGGCCTGATCCTCGTCGGTGGCGAGGTCGACCAGCTCCCCGACCAGCGCGCTGAGCTCGGCCATCTCGGCCCGGAGGTCGGCCAGCAGCTCGGCCCGCTCGGTGGGGGCCAGCTCGTCCAGCCGGTCGAGCACCTCGACGTTGGTGCGCAGGCTGGTGAGCGGCGTGCGCAGCTCGTGGCTGGCGTCGGTGACGAGCTGTTGCTGCTGGAGGCGGCTGGTGCGCAGGGCCCGCAACATGTCGTTGAAGCTCTCGGCCAGGCGGCCCACCTCGTCGCGGCGCTCGACCCGGATCTCTGAGGTCAGGTCGTGCTCGGTCGCCACCCGCTCGACCGCTTCGGTGAGGTCGTCGACGGGGCGGAGGGAGCGCCGGGCCACCGCCCATCCGATGAGGCCCGCCGCGGCCACCCCTGCCGCGCCCAGGAGGGTGTAGCTCAGGGTGAGTCGGGCGATGGTGTCGTCGAGGCCGGTGACCGACCGGGCCAGCTGCACGGCGCGCCCGTCGCCGGTGGGCACGGTGAGGATGCGCAGGTGGTCGCCGTTGATCTCGCCGTCGCGGAAGTAGCCCGACGCGGTGCCGGCGGCCACGGCCCGGTCCCGGTCGCTGAGCGGTGCCTGCGGGGTCACCGCCACGCCGTCGAGCACGACGCCGCGCTCGTCGAACACGCGGGTGGTGGTGTCGCCCGCCCCGATGGGGTCGCGGTCGTTCGGGGGCCGTCCCGGCCCATCACGCCGCGGGTCGATCGCGGCGCGCGCCCGCTGCTCGAGCGCGTTGTCCACCCCGTTGCGCAGCTCGTTGCGGGTGGTCAGCGTGGCCACGACCGCGAGGCCCACGACCGCCAGCCCGACCGACACCGCCACCAGCACCGTGAGCCGGGTGCGGAGGTTCACGCCGCGGTCACCGAGCCGCCCATGAGCACGCTGCGGTCACCCCTCAGGGTCCCCACAGCGGCATCAGCTCGGACGGGCGACGTAGCCGACGCCCCGCACCGTCTGGATGAGGCGGGGCTCACCCTCGGCCTCCGTCTTGCGGCGGAGGTACCCGATGTAGACGTCGAGCGAGTTCGACGACGTGGCGAAGTCGTAGCCCCAGATGCGGTCCATGATGAGCTCGCGCGTCAGCACCTGGCCGGCGTTGGCCAGCAGCAGCTCGAGCAGCGAGAACTCGGTGCGGGTGAGCGAGATCTCGCGCTCGCCCCTGCACACCACCCGGCTGGCTGGGTCGAGCGAGAGGTCGTCCAGCGTGTGCACGGTGCCGTCGTCCGGGGGTGCGGCCCGGCGCAGGAGCGCCCGCAGGCGGGCCAGCAGCTCCTCGAGCGCGAAGGGCTTGACCAGGTAGTCGTCGGCCCCCGCGTCGAGGCCCGCCACCCGGTCGGTGAGGCGGTGCTTGGCGGTGAGCACCAGGATCGGTGTGCGGTCGCCCCGCTCGCGGAGCGAGCGGCAGACCTCGATGCCGTCGAGGCGGGGCATCATCACGTCGAGCACGATGGCGTCGGGCCCGTCGTCGGCCACCTGGCGCAACGCGGTCACGCCGTCGTCGGCCAGGGCCACGTCGTAGCCCTCCAGCAGCAACGCGCGGCGCACCGCCTGGCGGACGCCGGCGTCGTCGTCGACCACGAGCACCTGCACGCCTCGCTGCTGCACCGCCCCAGCATCGCAGGTGCACCTGAGAATTCGATGAGATCCCGCTGGGGAGATCCTCCGTGCGACGCGTGGCCCGTGGGTCATCATGGCGTGGTGAAGATCCTGGTGACCGGCGGGACGGGGTTCGTGGGGAGCCATGCCGCGGCGAGGCTGATCGGCGCGGGCCACGATGTCCGCCTCCTGGTGCGCGACCCGGCCAAGGTCGACCGGGTGTTCGGCCCGCTGGCTGTCGACGTGCCCGACCGGGTGCAGGGCGACGTGCTCGACCCCTCGTCGATCGAGCGGGCACTCGACGGCTGCGACGCGGTGGTGCACGCGGCGGCGGTGGTGGCCAACGACCGCCGGCGGGCGGCCGAGGTGCTGCGCACCAACCCGGCGGCGGCGCGGAACGTGCTCGGTGCCGCAGTCGTCGCGGGCGCCGATCCGATCGTCCACGTGTCGAGCGTGGCTTCGCTGTTCCCGCCTCCGGGGCCGGTGATCGACCCCAGCACTCCGGTGGCCTCGCCCACGAGCGCCTACGGCCGGTCGAAGGCCGACGCCGAGCGGTTGGCGCGCGGCCTGCAGGAGCTGGGCGCGCCGATCACGATCGTGTACCCCGGGGGCGTCTGGGGGCCGTGCGACCCCAACCTCACCGAGCAGGTGCGGGCCGCCGGCACCCTGGTGCGGAGTGGCGTGCCCATCACCTCGGGCGGGCTCACGGTGCTCGACGTCCGCGACCTGGCCGTGGTGATCGAGCGGTCGCTCGAGCCGGGGCACGGCCCGAGGCGGTTCATCCTCGGGGGCCACTTCTTCACCACCCCACAGCTCGCCGACCTGCTCGAACAGGTGGGCGGGCGCGCCCGGCGCCTGCCGTCGCCGCCCCGGGCGCTGCGGACGATGGGCCGGCTCAACGACCTGATCATGCGGGTGGTGCCGGCGGACCTGAGCATCACCTACGAGGGCATGGTGTTCCTGACCCGGGGCATCCGCACCGACGACACGGCCACCCTCGAGGCCCTCGACGTCACCCTGCGCCCCGCGGCCGACACCATCGCCGACACCCTGCGGTGGCTGCTCGACCAGGGCATGCTGAAGCCCAGGCACATCCCGTTGCTCGCGTGATCGTGGTTCAGGCCGATCGGTCGGCTGGGTAAACTGTCAATTGGTGGGACAGAACCTGGGGGAGCAGGAGTGGGCGGAACCGACAGTCGAGGAGGGTGACGCGGCCGGTCCGCCGCTGCCCCTCGGTCGGCGGGTCGAGCTGCCCGGCCGGGGTACCACCTTCGTCCGCGAGGTGGCGGGCCCACCCGGGGCGCCCACGCTGTTGCTGCTGCACGGCTGGATCGCCAGTGCCGGCCTCAACTGGTTCCAGGCCTACGAGTCGCTCGGTCGCCACTTCCGGGTGATCGCGCCCGACATGCGGGGGCACGGCCGGGGCCTGCGCGCGCTGCGCCGCTTCCGCCTCGCCGACTGCGCCGACGACGCCGCCGCGCTGCTCGACGAGCTCGACGCGGGCCCGGTGATCGCGGTGGGCTACTCGATGGGCGGGCCCGTGGCCCAGCTGCTCTGGAAGCGTCACCGCGACAAGGTCGACGGGCTGGTGCTGTGCTCGACCGGGCACTCCTTCGTGAAGGGCGGGCGTGAGCGCTACGTGTTCACCAGCACCATGGCCGCGCTGGCGGCCACCACCCGTGTCGGCCAGTTGGCCGCCCACCTGCCCAGCCAGCAGGTGCAGCGCCTCATGCCGATCCGCCAGGAGCGGGTGCGGCCGAACTCCCTGCAGCGCTGGGCGGCGGCCGAGATGCGCCGCCACGACCCCCGGGTGATCCTCGAGGCCGGCCACGCCATCGGCAACTACGACGCCGGCAAGTGGATCGGGGAGGTCGACGTCCCCACGTCGGTGCTGGTCACCACCGAGGACAAGGCCATCGCCCCGGACACCCAGTTGAAGATGGCCCGCTCGATCCGCCACGCCGAGATCCACCTCACCAAGCACGGCCACGTGCTGTGTGCCCGGCCCGAGTTCGCCCCGCCCCTGCTCGACGCCTGCAGGGGCGTCGCGGCGCGAGTCTGACCCGAACCGGGCCCGGCCTCATCCGCGCAGGGCGGCCAGGATCTCGGCGGTGAGCGTCGGGTCGGTGGCGTAGGGGGTGTAGAAGCCCAGGCGGTCGGCCACGTCGCCGAAGCGCTGCTGCACCTGGCGGGCGACGTCGGCGGGCTCGCCCACCACGGCGATGGTCGACAGCAGGGTGTCGTCCACGAGGTCGGTCATCTCGGCCCAGCGGCCCTCCTTCGACAGCCGGTTCAGCTCCGGCTGCAGGTCGCCGTAGCCCTCGATGTCGAGCACGGGCCGGTAGGCGGGGGTCGACCCGTAGAAGGCGATCAGGCCCTTGGCGCCGGCAACGGCGGCGGCCTGCTCCTGCTCGTCGCGCCACGCGCACACGATGGTCTCGCACACGAACGTGAGGTCGTCGCGTGATCGGCCGGCGGCGGCAAGGCCCTCCGCGACCCCGATCAGGGTGTGCTCGCGCACGAACCGGTCGGAGTTGAAGGGGTGGATCAACAGGCCGTCGGCCACCTCGGCGACCATGCGCGTCATGCGGGGGCCGAGGGCGCCGACCCAGATCGGGGGCGGCCCGAACGCCAACGGGCCGGGGTTGAACACCGGCGGCATGAGGGTGAGGTCGTAGAACTCGCCGTGCACGTCGAGGCGTCCACCCTCCTGCCAGCATCGCAGCACCGCCCGGGTGGCCTCGACCAGCTCGCGCATCCGGGCCACCGGCTTCGACCAGGTCGACCCGTAGCGCTTCTCGATGTGGGGCCTCACCTGGGTGCCGAGCCCGAGGGCGAACCGGCCCCCGGACGCCTCGTGCAGGTCGTACGCCTGGTGGGCCAGATGGGTGGGGCTGCGGGGGAAGGCGATGGCCAGGTTCGTGTACAGGTCGAGCCCGGGCACCGTCGACGCCGCCACCAGCGGATAGAAGACGTCGTGGGGGCCCTCGAAGGTGAACACGCCGTCGAAGCCCATCTCCTGGAGTGCCCGGGCCTCCTGGGCGGCGCCGGCCAAGGGTCCCGTCAGCTGCGTGTCGATGAGCACGCGGCGAACGTAACGCACCCGCCTGTGCGACCATGCCAGCACCGATCGGTCTGAGGGGGAACGCCAGATGAAGCGTGGTCATTGGATCGCCGTGCTCGCGGTCGTCTCACTGGTGGCGGCGGCCTGCTCGGACCGCGGCGCCGACCCGTCGGCGTCGGGCGGCGACGCGGGCGGCGGCGCCCCGGCCACGAGCGCCACGCCGTCGGGCGTGGAGACCTTCGGCGACCTGGAGTCCCCGTGCGACGACACGCCCGCGGAGGTGCCGGAGGGCGTGGGTCAGACCGACGCCACCGGCGGGCCGGGGGAGGAGCAGGGCATCACCGCCGACTCGATCGCGGTCGGCACCATCGCCGACCCGGGGTTCAGCGCCCGCCCGGGCCTCAACCAGGAGATCCTCGACGCCGGCGAGGCGTTCGTGCAGTGGTGCAACGACCAGGGTGGCATCAACGGCCGCGCGCTCGACCTGACCCAGTACGACGCCAAGTACACCGAGTACCAGCAACGCCTGGGGGAGGCCTGCGAGCAGGACTTCGCCATCGTCGGCGACGGTGCGGTGCAGGACAACCTGTGGCTCGACGTCGGCGCCGCGTGCGGGCTGGTGGACATCGCCGGGTTCTCGGTGACGCCCGAGAAGTCGGGGGTCGCGGGCCACTCCGAGATCGAGCGCCTGCGGGTCGTGCAACCGCTCCCGAACACGTCCGACCGCTTCGCGGTCGGGGCCATGCGGTTGGTGTCCGAGGACAACCCCGGCGCCATCGACCACATCGGGATGGTGTCGGGGAACTTCGCCACGCTCGAGGTGCAGGCGGCCAAGACCGAGGAGGCCTACGACGCCATCGGCGGCACCGTCGTCTCCCGCCAGACCTACAACGTGGCCGGCGAGGCCAACTGGGCGCCCATCGCGGCGGGCCTCGAACGGGACGGGGTCGAGTGGCTGAACTTCGTGGGCGAAGGGGCCAACCTGGCCCTGTTGCAGCAGGCGATGAGCGAGCTCGACTACTCGCCGGAGGTCACGTTCCAGGAGACCAACTTCTACGATCCGGCCTACCTCGAGGCCGCGGGCGAGGCGGCCGAGGGCACCTACATCCGCTCGGTGTTCGTGCCCTTCGAGGAGGCCGACCAGAACCCCGCCACGCAGGACTACGTCGACATGGTGGACGCGGTGGGCGGCAAGGTGGCGCTGCTCGGCGCGCAGAGCGTGTCGGCGTGGCTGCTGTTCGCCCAGTCGGCCAAGGCCTGTGACGACCAGGGTGACCTCACCCGCACGTGCCTGCTCGAGACCGCCGGCTCGGTCAGCGACTGGACCGGCGGCGGCCTGCACGCCCCGACCGACCCGTCCCGCAACACCGCGAGCGCCTGCACCCTGGTGCTCCGGGTCGAGGACGGCGCGTTCACCCGCTACGCCCCCGACGACGGGTTCGTGTGCGACGACGCCGACCTGATCGAGCTCCACGGCGACTACGCCGCGGGCGGGTGACCGTGCGCCACCGCCACGGCGCGGACCTGACACGCCGTCAGAACGTCCTGTGCCATGATGTCCCCGCCGTTGGGCCGGGGGACCGCTCCGACGATCGAGGAAGATCCACTCAGGGGGAACTGATGAAGCTGCGCCGTCTTGTCGTCGTGCTGGCCGCGTTGGTGCTGGTCGCGGGTGCCTGTTCGAGTCGAGGCGAGGACTCCTCGGGCTCGGGCGACACGGGTGGCGGCTCCACCGACACCACCGCGGCGTCGGGTGACGCAACCGGGGTCACCTTCGGCGACGTCGAGTCGCCCTGCGGCGAGGGCAGCGGCGACAACGCCGAGCCCACCGGGCCGCCGGAGGAGACGCAGGGCATCACCGCCGACTCGATCGCGGTCGGCACCATCGCCGACCCGGGGTTCAGTGCCCGTCCCGGTCTGAACCAGGAGATCTTCGACGCCGGCGAGGCCTTCACCACGTGGTGCAACGACCAGGGTGGGATCAACGGTCGCCAATTGGACCTCACCCAGTACGACGCCGCCTTCACCGAGTACCAGACCCAGATGCAGGAGGCCTGCGACCAGGAGTTCGCCATCGTGGGTGACGGGGCCGTGCAGGACAACCTGTGGGCCACCACCGGCGTCGAGTGCGGCCTGATCGACGTGGCCGGCTTCTCGGTCACGCCCGAGAAGGCCGGCAGCGCCGGCGACGACCCGGTCGAGTCCCGGTCGGTGCAGCCGGTGCCCAACCCGTCCGACCAGTACCCCGTGGGCGGCGTGCAGATCCTCAAGGAGGAGAACCCCGAGGCCTTCCAGCACGTCGGCATGCTGTACGGCGACTTCCAGACCACGATCACCCAGTTCGAGCGGGGCAAGGAGGCCTACGAGGCCCTCGGCGCCGACATCGTGTTCGAGCAGGCCTACAACCCCGCCGGCGAGGCCAACTGGGCACCGTTCGCCACCGCCCTCAAGAACGCCGACGTCCAGTGGCTCAACTTCGTGGGCGAGGGCGCCAACCTGGCGCTGCTGCAGCAGGCCATGAGCGAGATCGACTACTCGCCCGAGATCACCCTGCAGGACGCCAACTTCTACGACCCCGAGTACCTGGCGGCCGCCGGGTCCGTGGCCGACGGCACCTTCGTGCGGAACTCGTTCGTGCCCTTCGAGGAGGCCGCCGACAACAAGGCCACCCAGGACTACATCGACATGGTCGATGCGGTGGGCGGCAAGGTGGCCCTGCTGGGCGCCCAGAGCGTCTCGGGCTGGCTCCTGTTCGCCCAGTCCGTCAAGGAGTGCGACGACAACGGCGACCTCACCCGCACCTGCGTGCTCGAGGCCGCGGCGTCGGTCGACGACTGGACCGGCGACGGCCTGCACGCTCCGGGCGACCCGTCGACCAACAGCGGCACCGAGTGCGTGGTGCTGCTGCAGGTGCAGGACGGCGAATTCGCCCGGTACAGCCCGGACGAGGGGTTCGACTGCAACCCCGACTACGTGGTTGCCCTCGAGGGGGACTACTCGTCGGGCGGCTGAGTCGCCGGCCCCCGCCACCAGATCCGCGCACCATGACCCCAAAGGGATGAGGCCGTGAACGAGTTCCTCAGCTTCACGGTGCTCGGCCTCGTGACCGCGGCGATCTACGCCGTGGCCGCGAGCGGCCTGGTCGTCACCTACACCACGTCGGGCATCTTCAACTTCGCCCAGGGCGCCTTCGGCATGTTCGCGGCCTTCGTGTACTGGCAGCTGCGCGTCGAGTGGCAGTGGCCGGCGCCCGTCGCCCTGTTCGTGGTGCTGGTGATCCTGGCGCCCGCGTTCGGAGCGGTGATCGAGCGGGTGATCTTCCGCGGGGTCGAGAACACCAGCGAGGTCGTCAAGATCGTCGTGTCGGTGAGCCTCCTGTTCTTCGTGTTCTCGCTGGTGCCGATCCTGTTCCCGCCGGCCGGGCGGCGGATCCCGGGGTTCTTCGACCCCGACAAGTTCACCGTCGGCGACATCTCGGTCACCTACCACGACGCCATCACCATCGTGGCCGCGATCGCGGTGGCCCTCGGGCTCCGGCTGTTCCTGTACCGGACCCGCACCGGGGTGTCGATGCGGGCGGTGGTGGACGACCGCGCCCTGTCACAACTCAACGGTGGGCGGCCCGGGCGGGCCTCGATGCTGGCCTGGGCCATCGGCACGTCGCTGGCCGCGCTCGCAGGCATCCTGCTGGCCGGCAGCCAGGGCAACCTGGCGCCGCTCCCGCTCACCCTGCTGGTGATCAACGCCTACGCCGCGGCGATGATCGGGCGGCTCCGCAGCCTGCCGCTCACCTTCGTCGGCGCCCTGATCCTCGGGCTCGGCGAGAGCTACTTCGTGGGCTACCTGCCGAGCGACCAGACGATCACGTCGGTGTTCGGCCACACGCTGTCCACGCCCATCACCCTGTCGGGGCTGCGGCCGGCCGTGCCGGTGTTCCTCCTGTTCATCGTGTTGCTCGTGCTCCCGCCGACACGGGTCCGGGGTGCGGGCCAGCAGCGCTCGCGCGACGACATGCCCACGCCGTCGCTGCGGCGCTGGCTGATCGGTGGGCCCGCGTTGGTCGCGGTCACCTTCGTGATCGCCCAGAGCGTGGAGAACACCCGGGTGCTGCAACTCAGCCAGGGCATGGCCCTCGGCATCGTGATGCTCTCGCTGGTGCCGCTCATCGGCTACGGCGGCCAGATCTCGCTGGCGCCGATGTCGTTCGCGGGCATCGGCGCGGTGGTGATGGGCCACTACGGGGGCGACGGCACGCTCTGGGGCCTGTTCCTCGCGGTGGTCGTCACCGCCGCGGTCGGTGCCGTGGTGGCCCTGCCGGCGCTGCGGCTGAGCGGCCTGTACCTGGCGCTGGCCACCGCCGCGTTCGCGGTGTTCATGGACCGCATGGTGTTCACCCAGGGCCTGATCATGCCCAACGGCGCCCTCCCGGTGCCCCGGCTCGACGTGTTCGGCATCTCGTCGGACTCGAACGAGGCCTACCTGGTGCTGCTCTCGGGGGCCTTCGCGCTGGTGGCCATCCTCATCGTGGTCATCAGGCGTGGGGAGTTCGGCCGCCGCCTCCAGGCCATGAAGACCAGCCCCGCGGCCTGCACCACGTTGGGGCTCGACCTCACCCGCACGAAGGTGCAGGTGTTCGCCCTGTCGGCCGGCATCGCCGGCCTGGGCGGGGCGCTCTTCGGGGGCGCGGTCACCTCGGTCAGCCCCGAGCGCTTCCAGTTCCTGGCCGGCCTGCCCATCTTGTTGCTGGCCGTCGCCGGCGGCATCGGCGCGGTCGGCGGCGCGCTCTTCGGTGCCATCTCCTACTCGCTGTTCTTCTTCATCATCCCCGACGTGGCCCCGAGCCTGACCAACCTCTTCCTGCTGGCACCCGGCCTGCTGGGCATCAGCCTGGGCCGGAACCCGAACGGGGCCGTCAACGAGATCGCCTCGAGCTTCCGTGAGATGGCGGCCAAGCGCCGGGCCCGTGCCGCCCACGTGGCCGGCCCTGCCGACAACCTCGACCGTCTCGGCCTCGACGCCCCGTTCACCGATGCCGACCTGCGCATGCTCGACCACGAGTTGGGCCTCGACGAGGTCGAGGCCTACGCCGAGCTCGCCCGCCAGCGAGGCCCGGCCTGATGGCCCTGCTGGAGGCGCGAGAGGTGTCGGTCCGCTTCGGCGGGCACCTCGCGGTGAACAAGGTCGACCTGGAGGTGGAGGCCGGTCGTGTCACCGGCCTCATCGGGCCCAACGGGGCCGGCAAGACCACCATCTTCAACGCGCTCACCGGCCTGCAGGACACCTCCGGGGGCCGGGTGCTCATCGACGGGCAGGACGTGTCGTCGCTGCCGCCCCACAAACGCGCCCGCCGCGGTGTGGCCCGCACGTTCCAGCGCCTCGAGCTGTTCAGCCTGCTGACGGTGCGCGAGAACGTGCTGGTGGCGGCGGAGGTGCGCAAGCGCTGGGCCCGTGACGGCTCCGACCCCGACTCGGTGGTCGACGACGTGCTGGCCCGCATCGGGCTCACCGAGGTGGCCGACCTGCGGGTCGACACCCTGCCCACCGGCAAGGCCCGGCTGGTGGAGCTGGCCCGGGCGCTGGCCAGCCAGCCCCGGGTGCTCCTGCTCGACGAGCCGTCCTCGGGCCTGAACGAGGCCGAGACCCACGAGATGGCCGTCGTGCTGCGGCAGGTGGCCGACGAGGGACTGGCCGTGTTGCTGGTCGAGCACGACATGAGCCTGGTCATGGGGGTGTGCGAGCAGATCTTCGTGCTGGACTTCGGCCAGATCATCGCCACCGGCGACCCCGTGGCCATCCAGGGCAACGCCGTGGTGCAGGAGGCGTACCTGGGGGCCGAGCGGGAGACCGCGGCCGAGGAGCACCTGGCGGCGCCCTCGGCGGTTCCGGCCGAGCCCGTGACCCCTCCCCCCGACGAGGGGGCCGCCCCCGTGCCCATCCTCGAGCTGACCGACCTGCGGGCGGCGTACGGCGACATCGACGTGTTGCACGGGGTGGACTTCGCCATGGAGGCGGGGACGGTGTTCGCCCTGCTCGGCCCCAACGGCGCCGGCAAGTCCACCACGCTCAAGGTCATCAGCGGCCTGCTGGCTCCCACCGGCGGCTCGGTGTCGCTCTGCGGCCGCCGGGTCACGGGCGCCGATGCCGACGCGCTGGCGCGCGCCGGCGTGTGCCTCGTGCCCGAGGGGCGCGGCATCTTCCCCAACCTCACGGTCACCGAGAACCTGCGCATGGCCACCTTCACGGGCACGTCGCTGGCCGACGTCCTCGACCGGTCCTTCACCCGCTTCCCGCGGCTCGCCGAGCGGCGCACCCAGGTGGCGGGCACCATGAGCGGTGGTGAGCAGCAGATGCTGGCCATGGCCAGGGCGCTGGCCACCGACCCGGCGGTGCTGCTGCTGGACGAGCTGTCGATGGGCCTGGCCCCCATCATCGTGAGCGGGCTGTACGAACAGGTCCAGGCCATCGCCGACGAGGGCACGTCGATCCTGGTGGTCGAGCAATTCGCCCACGAGGTGCTCGGCGTGGCCGACGTGGCCGCGATCATGCTCCACGGCCGGGTGCAGCGCGTCGGTGCCCCGTCGGAGATCGGTGACGAGCTCACCGCCGCGTACCTGGGAGCGTGAAACCATGATCGACCCACGGGGGGACGCTTCCCTCTACCATCGGCGCACCTCGGGAGGGAACTGCACATGAACAGACAGGTTGCGGAGCGGAGCGGAGCAGCGGTGACCAGCGAACCGGATCCCGAAGGGGCGCCGACGAAGGAGGCGCAGGGGGCATGAGCACTGAGAACCAGCCGGCGGCGGCGAACCCGCTGCCGCCCCTGTCGTCCAAGAAGCCCGGCCGGCTCGACGAGTTCGAGGCCGAGGTGGCGGCCCTGCGGGTCAAGGGCGGGTCGATCGAGCGGGAGCGCCAGATGACCTCCGTCGGCGCCGCGCTCGTCGTGGTGGGCATCGTCCTGGCGGTGGTGATGGCGGTCATCTCGGGCAGTGCCTCGGACAGCCGCGACTCGCTCACCTACATCAGCGTCGGCATCCTGGCGCTGATCCTCGCGGTCGTGGGCGCGGTGATGTGGCTGCGCTACTCGCTCACCCACTACCTGCGGTACTGGCTGTTGCGCCTCGTGTACGAAGAGCGGACACGGTCCGGCGACTGACATGCGACGACGGCGGAGGTTCAGCGCGGTACTCGTGGCGATGGCGATGATGCTCGTCGTCGCCTCGTGTGGCACCCGGGTGGAGGGCGGTTCCGACGCGGGTGTCGACTCGTCGGGCGGGGGTGGCTCGTCCGAGGACGCCGGCGGCACCGGCGGCACCGACCCCGACATGGTCGGCACCCTGCCCACGCCGTGTGGCGAGGGCGATGCGTCGGGTGCCACCGACCAGGGGGTCACCGACGACGCCATTCAGATCTCCACCATCGCCGACCCGGGGGCGCAGGCCGCGCCCGGGTTGAACCTCGGGGTGCACCAGGCGATGACCGCCTTCGTCGCCTACTGCAACAGCCTGGGCGGCATCAACGGTCGTCCCCTCGAGCTCACGCTGCTCGATGCGGCCCTGTTCGACTACAACTCCGTGGTCCAGCAGGCCTGCGAGTCCTCCTTCGCGATGGTCGGTGGGGGCGGGGCGCTCGACGAGACGGGCGCGCAGACCGCCGTCGACTGCGGCCTGGTCGACGTGGCCGGCTTCACGATCAGCACGGCCAAGGCCGAGTCGGACCGGGTGTACCAGCCGTTGCCGAACGCGACCTACCAGTTCAACGTGGGCGCGGCCCGCCGCATCGTCGAGGAGCACCCCGACGCGGCCACCCACGCCGCGATGATCTACTCGAACCTGCCGGTCACCCAGCAGCAGGCCGATCGCCAGATCGAGGCCTACGAGGACGTCGGCTTCGACTTCGTCTACCAGCAGGCCGCCGAGATCGGCGAGCTGAACTGGACACCGATCGTGGTGGCGATGCGAGACGCCGGGGTGAAGTACGTGGCCATGGCGTCCACGTTCGAGGAGTTCGTGAACCTGCAGAACGCCATGGACGAGCAGGGCTTCGAGCCCGAGGTGATCGACCTCGAGGCCAACTTCTACGACGACGCCTACCCGGAGACCGCCGGGGCGGTGGCCGACGGCACGCTGGTGCGCATCACCACGGCACCGTTCGAGGACGAGCCGGTCGACCCGGCCCTGCAGGTGTACCTGGACTGGCTCGACGAGAGCTCCGGAGGAGACGCCAAGCCCGCCCTGCTCGGGGTGCAGGCGTTCTCGGCGGGCCTGCTGTTCGCCACCGCGGCCAAGGCGTGTGGCTCCGAGCTCACCCGCGACTGCCTCATCGAGCAGCTCGACACCGTCACGGAATGGGATGGCGGCGGCCTCCACGCCCCGGCCAACCCCGCCCGCAACAAGATCACCCAGTGCTTCATCCAGATGGAGGTGGTCGACGGCGGCTTCCAGCGGGCGTTCCCCGACGAGGGGTTCTCGTGCGACCCCGACAACGTGGTCGAGCTGACCGGCGACTACGGCGAGGGAGCGCGCGAGGGTGGGTGACCGGGTCCGCTGGGGGATCGGTCTCGGGCTGGGGGTGGGGCTCTGCGGCTACCTGATCGCGTTCCAGGGGGGCTTCAGCGACTGGCTCACCTTCACCGTCCTGGGCATCACCACCGGCGCCATCTACGCCATCGCGGCCAGCGGCCTGGTGGTCACCTACACCACCTCGGGCATCTTCAATTTCGCCCAGGGCGCCTTCGGCATGCTGGGAGCGTTCGCCTACTGGCAGCTGCGCTTCGACTGGGGCTGGCCGGCGCCGGTGGCCCTGGTGGTGATCCTGCTCGTGGTCGCGCCGCTGTTCGGCGCGGTGGTCGAGCGGGTGATCATGCGCGGGCTCGAAGGCGTCTCCGAGATCACCAGCACGGTCGTCACCATCGGCCTGCTGGCCATGGCCATCGGCATCGCCAACATCGTGTGGCCGTCGGCCACGAGCGCGGGGCGCCGGGTCGACCAGTTCTACTCCGGCAACTCGGTGACCCTCGGCGCCATCAACCTCACCTGGCATCGCCTCGTGATCGTGGCGGTGGCCGTGGCGGTGGCCGTGGGGTTGCGCTTCCTCCTGTTCCGCACCCGCTCGGGGGTGGCCATGCGCGCCGTGGTCGACGACCGGGCCCTCAGCCAGCTCAACGGCGGCAACCCCGGCCGCTCGGCCATGCTGAGCTGGGGTATCGGTGCGTCGCTGGCCGCCCTGTCCGGCATCCTCATCTCGCCCCTCCTGCAGTTGAGCGTGCTGCCCCTCACGTTGTTGATCGTCAACGCCTACGCCGCGGCCATGTTCGGCCGCCTCAAGTCGCTGCCGCTCACCTTCGCCGGCGGCCTGATCATCGGCATCACCGAGAACTACAGCAGCAACTACCTCAAGCTGAACAGCACCGACGTGTTCGGGCTCGAGTTGGCCGGCCTGCAACCGGCCATCCCGGTGATCCTGCTGTTCGTCATCCTCATCGCGCTGCCGAGCGAGCGTCTGCGCACGGGCGGCGTGCAGCGGGTGCGCGAGTCGGCCCGGGTGCCCACCATGCGCTCCGCGCTGTTGGCCGGCGGGGTGCTCATCGTCGTCACCGTCGCCGCCTCCCGGGTGATGAGCGTGGCCAACGTCACCCGGCTCAGCCTCGGACTGGCCACCGCGGTGATCATCCTGTCGCTGGTTCCCCTGGTGGGCTACGGCGGCCAGATCTCGCTGGCGGCCATGACCTTCGCCGGCCTCGGCGCCTTCGCCATGGTCGAGGTGGCCGACGGGCCCGGTCCGCTGATCGGGCTGCTGGCCGCCGCCAGCCTGGCCGCGGTGGTGGGGGCGGTGATCGCCCTGCCCGCCCTCCGCCTGGCCGGCATCTACCTGGCCCTGGCCACCGCCGCCTTCGCGGTGTTCATGGAGAAGTTCATCTTCACCCAGTCGTGGTTCTTCGGGGCGGGCTCGATCGAGGTGCCCCGGCCCGAGGTGCTGGGGCTCACCTTCGACGACGACCGCTCGTACCTGGTGCTGCTGTCGGTGCTGTTCACGCTGCTGGGGTTGCTGGTGATCTGGCTGCGCCGGGGGCCGTTCGGCCGCCGCCTGCAGGCCATGAAGGACAGCCCGGCGGCGTGCGCCACCCTGGGCCTCGACCTCACCCGCACCAAGGTGGCGGTGTTCGCGTTCTCGGCGGGCATCGCCGGGATCGGTGGCGCGCTGTTCGGTGGGGTCAGCGGGTCGGTGAGCAAGGAGACGTTCCTGTTCGCCCAGAGCCTGCCCATCCTGTTGATGGGCGTGGTCGGCGGCATCTCGCTGGTCAGCGGCGCCCTGCTGGGTGGCGTGTTGCTGCAGTTCTTCTCGACCATCGGTGAGAACTTCACCCTGGTGGCCAGTGCCCTGTTCATCGGCCCGCTGGTCACCAACTTCGCCCTGGTGGCGCCGGGGCTGATCGGCATCCTGCTGTCGCGAAACCCCGACGGGCTGGCGTCCGACCTGCTCACGGGGGTGCAGCGGGCGGTGGCGTGGGCCCGAGCGGGACGCGAGCGGCCCGAGGTGGACGCGGGTCCCGATCCCTTGATGACGGCCGGGTTCGAGCACCCCCTCACGGCCGCCGAGGTGGAAGCCGTCGACGTGGCCCTCGGCCTCGATCCCGAGGAGTTCGCCATCCATGGCGTTGCTCGAAGCTAGGGGCGTGACGGTCCGCTTCGGCGGGCACGTGGCCGTCGACCAGGTCGACCTCGACGTCGAGCCGGGCGCCATCACCGGGTTGATCGGCCCCAACGGCGCGGGCAAGACCACCACCTTCAACGTGTTGACCGGCCTGCAGGAGACCACGGCCGGTCGGGTGCTGCTCGAGGGCCACGACATCACCCGGCTACCCACGCACAAGCGGGCCCGGCGGGGCATCGGCCGCACCTTCCAGAAGCTCGAGGTGTTCAGCTCGCTCACCGTCTTCGAGAACGTCCTGACCGCGGTCGAGATCCACCGGAGCTTCAGCGGGGGCCGCCGCGACCACGACGAGAAGGTCGCCTCGGTGATCGAGCAGGTCGGGCTCGGGGCGGTGGCGGGGGAGCGGGTCGACTCCCTGCCCACGGGCCAGTGCCGCCTGGTCGAGCTGGCCCGGGCCCTGGCCATCGAGCCCAAGGTGCTGCTGCTGGACGAGCCGGCGTCGGGCCTCGACGACCACGAGACCCGCCAGTTCGCCGAGCTCCTGCTGTCGCTGATCGGCGACGGCCTGGCCATCTTGATGGTCGAGCACGACGTGCCCCTGGTGATGGAGGTCTGCAGGGACATCACCGTGCTGGACTTCGGCCGCATCATCGCCACGGGCACTCCTGCGGAGATCCAGGCCAACCAGACCGTGCTCGACGCCTACCTCGGGAGCGAGCCGTTGTGAGCGTGGGGGGAGTGGCATCGTGATCGAGGTCGAGGAGCCCACGGGCCACGAGGTCCCGCTGCTGGAGCTCCGGGGCATCACCGGGGGTTACGGGCGGATCCAGGTGCTCCACGGGGTGGACCTGGCCGTGCCCGAGGGCACGGTGTTCGCCCTGCTCGGCCCCAACGGTGCCGGGAAGACCACCACGCTACGGGTGGCGGCCGGGCTGCACGAGCCCACCGGCGGCCTGCTGCTGCTCGGGGGTCACAAGGTGAACGGGGCCAAGCCCGAGGCGCTGGCCCGGCGCGGCCTGTGCACCGTGCCCGAGGGCCGGGGGGTGTTCCCCAACCTGACCGTGCGCGAGAACCTGCAGATGGCCACCTTCACCGGGGTGAGCCTGGACAAGATCGAGACCATCGCCTACGAGCGCTTCCCCCGGCTGGGTGAGCGGCGCAACCAGCTGAGCGGCACCATGTCGGGCGGCGAGCAGCAGATGCTGGCCATGGCCCGGGCCCTGGCCACCGACCCCGCGCTGTTGCTGCTCGACGAGCTGTCGATGGGCCTGGCCCCGCTCGTGGTGGAGGAGCTGTACCACCTGGTGGCGGAACTGGCCGACACCGGTGTGTCGATCCTCGTGGTCGAGCAGTTCGCCCGCACCGTGCTGGGCGTGGCCGACCGCGCCGCGATCATGGTGAACGGTCGCGTCACCCGGGTGGGTGCCCCCGCCGAGCTCGAAGAGGAATTGTCCACCGCCTACCTGGGAGCAACATCGTGACCAAAGACGTGCCCGCCGACCTCCCCCCGATCACTGCGGGCGACGAGCCCCACGCCCGGGCCGACACCTTCAAGGCCGACATGGCCGAGCTGAAGCTGGCCGACCCCGCCGCCTCCGGCGAGCGCCGGACGTTGCAGGCCGGCATCGGCCTGATGGTGCTCGGCGTGGTGCTGGTGCTGCTGGGTTGGTACGGGGCCTCCGGGGTGTCGGAGGTGTGGAAGGAGATCCCGTACCTCATCTCGGGGGGCCTCGGCGGCCTCACCGTCGCCGTGATCGGCGCCGCGCTCTATCTCCGGGCCTCGCTGGCCCGCCAGCAGCGCCTGGTGCTGGTGCGCCTGCTGGCCGAGCAGCGCCACCAGACCGACCGCCTCGTGGAGGCGCTCGCCGGCAGAACCTGACGTTCGGCCCTGTCGCCGGCGTGGCCCGCGCCGCACGCTGAGGCCAGGACGACAGAGGAGGTCGAGCGAAGATGCGCACGGTCGTGGTGTACGAGTCGCAGACGGGGTGCACGCACCTGGTGGCCGAGGCCATCGGCGAGGGTCTGGGTGCCCTGGGCGAGGTGCAGGTCGTGTCGGTGCACGATGCCGACGAGGTGCTGGCCGACGGTGTCGACCTGGTGGTGGTGGGCGGTCCCACCCACGTCCACGGCCTGACCCGGCCGAGCACCCGCAAGGCGGCCATCGAGGCGACCCAGAAGCCCGGTGTCGACCTCGAGCCCGATCCCGACGCCGAGGGCGACGGCCTGCGCGAGTGGTTCGACGGGCTGGGCGCGCTGTCGGCCAAGGCCGCCGCGTTCGACACCCGCATGGAGGGCCCGCCGGCGTTCACCGGCCGGGCGTCGAAAGGGATCGCCAAGCGCCTGCGCAAGCACGGCCTCGACCTGGTGGTGCCACCCGAGAGCTTCCTGGTGACCAAGACCACGCACCTGGAGTCGGGCGAGGAGGACCACGCCCGGGCGTGGGGCGAGACCATCGCCCAGGCCCTGTCGACCAGCACCGTGTGATGCCGCCGGCAGGCGCCGGGCAGGGCGCGTTCTGGCACCGGATTTCGGTGCCATGGCACCGAAATCCGGTGCCAGTTCGGGTGGCCGGTCAGGCTGGTCAGGTGGTGGCGGCGGTCGGGGTGTAGGTCACCGGCATCCGCTTGATGCCGTTGATGAAGTTCGAGCGGAGGCGCTCGACGGGGCCGTCCAGCTCCATGTCGGGGGTGCGGGCCAGCAGCTCCTGCAGCATCACCTTCATCTCGGCCCGGGCCAGGTTGGCGCCCAGGCAGAAGTGGGCGCCGCCGCCGCCGAAGGCCACGTGCCCGGCGCTCTTGTCCGGGTTGCGGCCGATGTCGAACGTGTAGGGGTCGGGGAAGACGTCGTCGTCCCGGTTGGCCGAGATGTGCCAGATCACCACCCGGTCGCCGGCCGCGATCCGCTGACCTCGGATCTCGGTGTCGCGGGTGGCGGTGCGGCGGAAGTGCATGACCGGGCTGGCCCAGCGCAGGAACTCCTCGATGGCCAGGTCGATCAGGCGCGGGTCGTCCAGCAGGCGCCGGCGCTGGTCGGGGTGCTCGATGAGGGCCAACATGGCGTGCGAGATGGCGTTGCGGGTGGTCTCGTTCCCCGCCACGGCCAGCAGCAGGAAGAACAGGTTGAAGTCGAGCTCGGAGAGCTTGTGGCCGTCCACCTCCGCGGTGATGAGGGCGGTGACGATGTCCTCCCGGGGCTGCCGCCGCCGGTCGGCGGCCAGGTCTTGGGCGTAGGCGTAGATCTCGGCGGCGGCGGCCTTGCCGTCCTCGTCGCTGGCGCGGAACTCGGGGTCGTCGAAGCCGATGAGCCGGTTGGTCCACTCGAAGAGCATGTGTCGGTCGTCCTCGGGCACCCCGAGGAACTCGGCGATGGCCTGGAGGGGCAGCTCGCAGGCCACGTCGGCCACGAAGTCGCACGAGCCCGACTCGGCGATGCGGTCGACGATGGTGCGGGCCCGCACCGCCAGGATGTCCTGCAGCTCCTTGATGCGGCGGGGGGTGAAGCCCCGGTTCACGATCATGCGCAACTTGGTGTGCTCGGGCGGGTCCATGTTGAGCATCATCATCCGGGTGGTCTCGAGGTCGTCACCCTGGGGGGTGTCGAGGAACGAGCTGCCCTCCCACGACGAGAAGAGGCCCGTGTCCCGGTTCACCGCCACCAGGTCCTCGTGCTTCGTGATGCACCAGAAGCCGCCACCGTCGGGGTGTCGGTGCCAGTACACGGGAGCCTCACGCCGCAGCGTGGCGAACATCTCGTGGGGCACGCCCGCCTCGTAGTTGGCGGGGTCGTAGACGTCGACGTCGCTGAGCTTCACGACCGCGATGGTAGGGGGCGTGTCGCGTCGGCCGTCACGGCAGCGAGACGCGCGGGACCACGTCGGCCATGAAGCGCTCGAGGCTCTCGATGCCGGGGTAGTCGCGGAACCACAGCACGAACTCGCGGCACCCGGCGTCGACGTAGCCCTGCACCTTCTCGGCCACCACCTCGTCGGTGCCGACGAAGTTGTCGCGCAGGTAGGTGTCGTTGTCGACCTCACCCCAGAGGTGACCGCCGCCCGGCGAGTCGAGCCAGCGGCGCACGTCGGCCTCGGAGTCGAACAGCAGGCAGTCGGGCGCGTGGGTGCGGGTGATGCTGTCGAAGTCGCGCCCCACGGCGTCGCAGTGGTGCTTGAGCACGTCGGACTTGTGGGTGAACTGCTCGAGGCCCACCTGCCAGTTGGTGGCGTCGGCGAAGCGGGCGGCGATGCGCAGCGTGACCTTCTCGCCGCCGCCCCCGATCCACACCTGCGGCAGTTGCTGCAGGGGCTTCGGATCGCACAACGCGCCGTCGAGGTGCACGTGGCGGCCGTCGTAGGTGACCGCGGGCTCGGACCACAGCCGGCGCACCGCCTCGACGGTCTCCTCGAGGATGGCCAGCCGCTCACCGGCTGAGGGGAAGTCGAAGCCGTAGGCGGCGTACTCCTGGTGGTACCAGCCGGCGCCGAGGCCGAGGATCAGCCGTCCGCCGGACACCACGTCGACGGTGGCGGCCTGCTTGGCCAGCACACCGGCGTTGCGGTAGGCGGCGCAGGTGACCAACTGGCCCAGGTGGGCGTGATCGGTGAGCTCGGCCAGCGCAGCCAGCATCGTCCACGCCTCGAAGCACACCTCGGGCTCGCGACGGGGCACCGTCTCCACGTGGTCGTAGACCCACAGGTGGTCGTAGCCGATCTGCTCGGCCAGCAGGGCGATCTCGCGGGACCGGTGCCAGGCCTCGTCCGCCGGTGTGCCCGTGTACTCGAGCTTCCAGCCCTGAGGGACGAACGCCCCCCAGCGCAGCGCCCGCCCGCTCTCGTCGACGGGGCGCGTCACGTGGGCGTGGTGGGCGTCGTCGACGTGGCGGTCGGGTCGGTCGGGTCGGCGGTGTGTGGCGCAGGCGGGGGCACGGGCTCGGTGGGTGACGACTGGGTGATGGGCTGGTGGGGGATGAACTCCCAGTGCTGCAGCTCGACCATCATGGGCAGCAGGAACCCCACGTAGAAGTTGTGGATCTTCAGGCCGCCGTAGTCGTCGATGTCGCGCTCGACCAGGTCGACCCGGTCGTCCTTGGCCCGGTAGGCCTTGGCCCGGGCGTAGAACTCGTCGAACTCGTGCAGGGTGCCCACCGAGAGGCCGAAGTGGTCCATCCGCGGTGCCCGCATGGGCTGGTCGTCGGCGATGAGGAACACGAACTGCTCGTAGGTGTAGGCCTTGAGCACGAGGCGCTCACGGTCCACGGTCATGGTGGGCAGCTCCTCGAAGCCGAACACCTCGCCGTAGAAGTCGCAGAGGGCGGCCCGCCCGTCGGCGTCGAGGGCGTCGGCCGGCAACGACATGGCCACGTGGTTGAACTGCGGCGGGCGCGGCTTCTTGCTCATGTCACTCCTGTGCAGACGGGGATACCAGCACCTTGCCGCCGATGCGTCCCTCGGCCAGGCCCTGCATGGCGCCGAGCAGGCCCTCGAGGGGCACCGCCCCCGGCTCGAGCAGGCGGTCGGCGGGCAGGGCCCCGGTGGCCAGCAGCTCGAGGGCGTCGGCGAAGCCCCCCTCGTCGTACACGAACGAGCCGGTGATGGTGAGCTCGTTCATCAGGATGCGATTGGGGTCGAACCGCGGCCGCTCGATGCCTGCGCCCACGAGCACCAGGGAGCCGCCCCGCTTCAGTTGGCTGGGCCCGGCCTCCATGGCCTTGCGGTTGCCCGAGCACTCGAAGACCACGTCGTACGGGTCGTCGGACAGGCCCCCGGGGTCGGCCTGGTCGAAGAGGGGCAGGTCGTCCGGCGTGTAGCCGTCGGTGGCGCCGACGGCGACGGCGAGGTCGCGGCGGGTGTCGTTGGGCTCGACCACGCCCACCCGCTCGATGCCCTTGGCCCGCAGCGCAGCGATCAGCAGCGCCCCGATGGGCCCGGCGCCGAAGACGAGCGCGGTCTGGCCGTGGCCGATCCCGCTGCGGGTGACGGCGTGCAGGGCGACGGCCAGGGGCTCGGTGAGGGCGGCCACCCGTGGCGACATGCCGTCGGGCAGGGCCAGCAACTCGGCCTCGTCGTCGCGCTTGTAGCGGGCGAAGGCGCCCTGGAAGGGCTGGAGGCCGGGGGTGCCCCGCTCGAGGCACAGCGACGGCCGACCCGCCCGGCAGTGCTCGCAGCGTCCGCAGCGCACCGAGGCGCCACCCACCACCCGGTCGCCGGGCTGCCAGCGGGTGACCTGGTCGCCCACCGCGGCGACGGTGCCGACGTACTCGTGACCCTCGATGGTGTCGGGTGTGCCCCACCCCTCGATGACCATGTGCAGGTCGCTGCCGCACACGCCGCAGTAGTCCACCTCGAGCAGCACGTCGGTGGGGCCCAGCGACGGCACCGGCGTGTCGGTGACCTCGAGCGTGCCGGCCGACCGGTAGACGGCGGCGGGCATCGTCTCGGGGATGGGCTCCGGCGTCGGATCAGCCACGGCTGCACGCTACCTCTGCGACACGGCCCCCGAGGACGGCGGATGCACGCGGCCGGCGCGAACCCCCTCGGGTCGATGGTGGTCGGTGCTGGCGCCGCCGGCGCGGCCTCCTACGCTCGGTGGGTGATCGCGGTGGCGTTCGTGGTGAGCGGGTTCGTGCTGCTCGGGGTGTCGGCCGCCCGCCACGCCCACTGGCACGAGGTGTTCGTCGGCCAACTCGGCGCCCAGGACCTGTGGCCGAAGGGCTCCGAGCCCGCCGTGGCGTGGGTGGTGACCGGCATCGAGGCGGTGGTGGGGTCGCTCGGGGTGCTCCTGTTGTCGTTCGGTGTGTCGGCGTCGGCGTTGGCGCCGCTGCTGGCCGCGCTGGTGGCGACCGGCGTCGCCTTCGTCGGCCTGCAGGTCTTCCTGCTGGTCAGCCGGCCCGACGCGCCGTGTGGGTGCGACCCGACCCGCGACGCCAAGGTGGGGGTCGGCACGCTGCTGAAGGCCGCCTGGCCGGCGGTGGCGGGCCTGGTCGGCCTGGCCGCGCTGTCCCGAGAGGCGCTCGACGCCCTTTCGCTGGCGGTCGCGTGCGTCGCCGTCTTCCTGGGCCTCGCGCTGGCCTGGCTGGTCGACAGCCTCCCCACCTGGTTCGACCACGAGTGACGACTGCCGACGGGCGCATCGCTGAACGACGCAACCCGGGTGTGGCGGGAACCTCGACGACATAGCGCGCGGAATGCGCGTGCCGTGTCGTCGAGAATGCCGCCGGTCGCCCGACCGGGCAGGCCCTACGCGGGCTCGTAGAAGATCTTGTTGGCGAACCGGCCGACCTCGGGGTGGCGGGTGCGGGCCTCGCCGCGGGCCCTGTTGCCCATGGCCGCGATCACCTCGCCGGCGTGGTGGACCTCGGCGGCGTCGGTGGGCTGCACCGGGTCGGCGAACGCCACGAGGCTCACGTCCTCGGCGTAGTCCACGAACAGGGGGATGACGTGGGCGCCGTGGCTGCAGGCGTCGGCGATGAGCGAGCGGGTGCTCTTGCCGAACGGGTTCATGAAGACGTCGCCCACCTCGTCGCGGGCATCGCGCGACCCGCCGCCCGCCAGCAGCACGATCGCGCCCTGGCTCGAGCGCATCAGCCGCTCGAACTCGCGGCGGGTGCGGTCGTTGCTGGTGCGCCGGAACAGCTTGAGGCGGCGGTCGAGGTCGGCCTCGGTGATCACCCCCTCGTCCATCACCTCGCTCCCGCTCACCGGGAAGGTCTTCAGCACGCCACCGGCCTTGCGCAGGATGTCGTCGATCACGTTCATCTCGCCGAGTCGGAGGAAGCCGAGCAGGCGCCCGATCATGAGGGTGATGTGGTTCTCGAGGCGGTCGACCCCCTGGTTCTGCGCGGCCCGCTGCAGGTAGCCGAGGGTGAAGCCCTGGTCCTGGAGCTCCAGGTGGTTGCTGGGCAGGATGAACTTCTCACCGGCCCGGACCCGGTCGAACAGGTCCTGCTTGGCGGTGAACTCGTCGAAGCGCTCGACGAGGCCCGGCACCTGATCGCCGTGCAGCACGTCGAGCAGGCCCAGCACCGCCTCCTTCTCCGCGGCGCTGAACGGGTTGGGCGCCAGGTAGACCGCGGAGTGGTCGATGGCGTCGAGGTGGGTACCGGCGTCGATGATGCCCCGGTCGATCGTGTTGAACAGGGCGCCGGCCTCGGTGGCCACCACCTGCTCGGCGAGGGCGAACAGGCCCTCGTCGATGTGGCGGTGCACGTCGATCCAGCCGCGCAGGCGGTCGAACAGGCCCTCCGGGTCGTGCGAGGAGCCGGCCGCGTCGTCAGTGGTCACGCTGCTCGGACCGCCGGTGGCCGTGGATGGTTACCTGCACCCGGTGCGGCGCGCTCGCGCCCGTCACCCGAGGAAGTGCTTGTCGAGGTCGCCGACCTCGGCGACCGGGCCCGAGTAGGTGGTGCGCCCCTTGGTGAGCAGCACCACCTCGTCGGCGATGCCCAGGGCGTGGCTGACCAGCTGCTCGACGATCAGCAGCGTGGTGCCGGCCTCCTTGATCCTGGCCAGCATCGTGTACACCTCGGTGACGATGATGGGCGCCAGGCCCAGCGACAGCTCGTCGACGATGAGCAGGCGGGGCGGGTGGACCAGCACCCGGGCCAGCGCCAGCATGCGCTGCTCGCCGCCCGACAGGGTGCCCGCCAGTTGGGCCTTGCGGGCGTCGAGGCGGGGGAACAGCTCGTAGGCGGCGGCCAGGCTCTCGGCCACGCCCCCGTGGCCGGCCTTCGCCCCCTCCCGGAAGGCCAGCGTCAGGTTCTCCTCGACGGTGAGCGTGGCGAACACGGACCGGCCCTCGGGAGCGTGCGCCACCCCGCGTCGGGCCAGCTTGAACGCCGGGAGCCCCGTGACGTCCTCGCCGGCGAAGCGCACGTGGCCCTGGGTCGGCTCGACCAGGCCCGAGCACACCCGCGCCACCGTGGTCTTGCCGGCGCCGTTCGATCCGAGCAGGGCGAGTGCCTGGCCCTGGGCGATCGAGAACGACACGTCGAACAGGGCACGGAACGGTCCGTAGCCGGCGTCGACGTGGTCGACCTCGAGCAACGCGGCGCTCATCGGTGCCCGCTGAAGGTCGTTGGAGGGACTACCTCCCGTGGACGGGGGCTGGTTCCTCCGACGGGATGGTGGGGGACGGGCCGGCGGCGCCTCGGCATCAGACGGTGTCTCCCAGGTAGGCCTGGCGCACCTTCTGGTCGGCGATCACCTTGGCGGTGGGGCCGGCCGCCAGCACCTGGCCGAAGTCCAGCACGTACAGGCGTTGGGTGACGCGGCGCACCATGGCCACGTCGTGCTCGACGAGCAGGATGGCGGTGCCCCGATCGGAGCGCACGGTGTCGAGCACGTCGGCCATCTCGTCGGTCTCGCGATGATCGAGACCCGACGAGGGCTCGTCGAGCAGCAGCAGTTGCGGCTCGATCATCAGCGCTCGTCCCAGCTCGACCAGGCGGCCGCGGCCCAGGCTCAGCGACTCGATCGGTCGCTCGGCCACGTCGCCGAGCCCCAGCAGGTCGAGGGTGGCGGTCACCCGCTCCTGCTCCTCGGCGGTGGCGCGGCTGCGGTTCAGCAGGTCCTTCACGAGGCCGCCGTCGCCCCGCCGGGCCCGCTCGGCCACGAGCAGGTGGTCGCGCACCGTCATCCCCACGAACAGCTCGATGCGCTGGAACGTGCGCCCGATCCCCAGCCGGGCCCGGCGGTGCACCGGCAGCGCGCCGATGTCGTGCCCAGCGAACGTCACCCGCCCGCTGTCGGGGGTGATCACGCCGTACAGGCAGTTGAACAGCGTGGTCTTGCCGGCACCGTTGGGCCCGATGAGGCCCACGATCTCGCCCGGACCGACCGACAGCGACACCGCGTCGAGGGCGGTGAGGCCCGAGAACCGCTTGGTCACCGAGGTGGCGTCGAGCAGGCTGGCCTCCTCGACTGCTGCTGTCGCCGACGGCGGGAGGCTCGTCATGGCGCACCCGTCGACGGGGCCGGTGCGGTGCCGTCGGGCAGCGCCGCGCCAGTGGGTGCGAGGGTCTCCTCGGTGTCGTCGGGCGCCGCCTCGTCGGGCCCCGGGCCCCGCCGGCGTCGGAGCGCGGCCACCTGGCGATTGGTGAACTCGATGGACGACCGGGTCTGGTGCTCGAGGATGCCCTCGGGGTGCTTGGCGTAGGTGAGCGCCCCCAGGCCGAACAGGATCGACGAGATCGCCCCCGGGTTGTCGGCGGGGTTCAGGATCGATGGCAGCCAGGTGATGTCGAGGCGGCTGAGCAGCTCCGGCACCAACATGAACGAGATGCCCGCGGTGATGGCGGCCTGCACCGACCGCGACCCCAGGGTCACCACGATCACCACCCAGAACAGGCCCAGGAAGAACACGTAGTCGGTGCTGGAGGCGCGCCCGGTCTGCGACGCCAGTAGGCCGCCGCCGAGCCCGGCGATGCCGGCCGACAGCGCGAAGGCGGTGATCCGGGCCCGCTTGGGGTCGATGCCGATCGAGGTGGCGGCCAGTTCGCTGCCCCGCAGCGCGTCGAGGTAGCGACCGGTCGTGCCCCGCCGGACCAGGATCACCACGCCGCTCACGAGGGCCAGCAGCACCATGCACAGCAGCAGGAAGGCGCGGTCGTCGGCGAAGTCGACCGGGCCCATCAAGGGGCGGGGCACCTTCACCCCCAGCTGCCCGCCGCTCACCCAGTCCTGGGGCACCAGCACGTTCTCCCACATGAGCGCGAAGGCCATGGTGGCCAGGGTGAGGTAGATGCCCTCCAGCCGTAGCACCGGCAGCGCCAGCAACGCGCCGACGGCCGCGGCCACCACCGCCCCGAGGAACATCGTCGGCAGGACGGGGAGGCCGAGGCCTTCGACCAACTGGCCCGTGGCGAAGGCCCCCACCCCGGCGAAGGCGGCCTGGGCCAGCGAGATCTGACCACCCATGCCGGTGATGACCGTGATGGACAGGAAGATCAGCCCGAAGATGAGGCCCTTGGTGAACAACAGCAGCCAGAAGTCGTCGAACCAGAACAGCGCGGCGAGGACGAAGCCGACGATCGTGCCCACCGCCAGCACGCGGGTGAGCATCGTCATCCCCTCGGACCGGAAGGTCGCGGCGGGCGCCGGGGGTGGCGGGTCGACGCCGGCGAGGGGGTCGGTGCTGTGCCCGGCGTTGCGCAGCAGCGGCCAGAACAGCAGGAGCACGAACAGGACCACGAAGGGCAGCGCCGGGCGGAGTCCCTGGGCCAGGATGCTGCCGGTGGGCAGGTAGCCGGCCAGCACCTGCTGCAGCACGCCGAGGGCGATGCCGCCGGCGAAGGTGAGCGGGATGCTGGTGAGGCCCCCGAAGGCGGCGGCGGCCACCGCCGCCACCAGCAGCGTGAAGAACCCGTTGGACTCGACCTGGGCGAACAGCGGCGCCAACAGCACGCCGGCCATTCCGGCCATGGCGCTCGACAGCATCCACGCTGCGCTGCCCACCCGATCGGCGTTGATCCCGTTGAGCTCGCTCATGCGAGGGCTCTCGACCACCGCCCGCATGCGCAGGCCCAGGGCGGTGAAGCGGAACAGCAGCGTCAGCGCCACCACCACCAGCACCGTGAGGGCGATGGTCGCCACCTGGTTGGCGTCGAGCGCGTAGTCACCGAAGCGGTAGATGCGCTCGGCGTCGGGGGCGATGCCCGGGGGGTTGTAGGCCGGGCTGCTACCGAACCAGATCTGCACCATCTGGGGGATCGCCACCAACAGGCCGAGTGAGGTGACCAGCCGGGCGATCGGGGGCGCGGTCCTGAGGTGCCGGAACAGTGCCCGGTCGAGGACGTAGCCGATGGCGGGGCCGAGCACCACGACCGCGAGCAGGAAGGCAGGAACGATCGGCCAGTCGTGGTTGGCCCGGGTCTCGTAGTAGACCGCGGCGCTCACGAACGCCTGGGCGCCGAACGCCAGGTTGAACACGCCGGAGGTCTTGTAGGTGAGCACCAGGCCCACGGCCATCAGCGCGAAGACGCACCCGATGGGGAAGCCCCGGATGACGAAGCTGAGCAGTTCGGTCATGGGTGCGGGTGGACCCTGCTCCGTTCAGCTGCGGTGATCGGGCTCGTCGGGCAGGGCGTCGGCGGCGGTGTCGAAGCAGATGAACGGCTTGTCGTCCTCGGTGAAGGTCGGGACGAACTCGCTGTCCTCGATCCTCGAGACCGCCGTGCAGGACTCGGCGTCGACCTGGTCGTGGGCGATGGTCCAGTCGTTGCCGGGGGTGATGCCGTCGGCGTCGACGTCGGTGAGCTGGTTGAGCCCGTCGATCACCTTGGCCCGGGTGAAGTCGGGTCCGGCGGCCCGCAGGCCGGTGACGAACTGCGCGGCGCTGATCCAGCCGGCGAGGGAGATCTCGCCGACGGTGCCACCGGTCTCGTCCATCCACTCCAGGTAGTCCTGGATGCCCTGGGGCTGCGGCTCGAACTCGAGCGGCACGAACTCGGTGCCCACGTAGGAGCCCTCGAACAGATCGCCGAACTCGCCCACCAAGTCGTAGTCGTAGCCGTTGGGCAGGTACTGCGGCGCGTCGAGGCCCTGGCGCTGCATCTCCCGGGCCAGGGTGGTGACGCCGTTGTTGTCCATGCACGTCGTCACGAAGTCGACCCCGGCGTCTTTCATCTGCTGCACCTGCACGCTCAGGTCGGTGACGCCGAAGGCCAGGCTGGCGTCGCTGAACACCACCTCGGCGTCGGCGCTCTCGCCGTAGCGATCGAAGGTGTTCTCGACGCCCTCGAGGCAGTCGGAGGACTGGGGCACGTTGTAGGCGAGCACGCCGATCTTGTGCGCGCCTGCTTCGCGGGCGAGGAACGGGCTGAGCGGTCCCGGGTTGGCGAAGTCGATGAACGAGCCCTTCTCGCCGAACAGGTTCGGCGAGTTCGCCCACTCGGCGTTGATGTTCCAGCCGAAGGAGGGGATGTTCTCCTCGGTGAGCAGCTCGGCGCCCGAGAACAGCAGCGTGGCCACCCCCACCACCGCGAACGGGTCGTCCTGGGTGATGATCTGCTGGACTTCCTGCTCGTTGTTGGCCAACTGGTCGTCGTGCTCGTTGTCCTCGGGCAACACCAGCTCGCGCTGGTAGATGCCGCCTTCGTCGTTGATCATGGCGAAGTAGGCCTGCACCCCGTCGAAGACCGTGCCGTACTTGCCCCCGAGGGGGTTGGTGGTGGAGGCCACCCCGCTGACGGTGATGGTGTCGTCGGTGACGCCGGGTTGGTCGACGGCCACGAACTCGTCGTCCTGGGCATCGCTGACCTGGCCGTTGTCCACGTTCTCGGCCCGCTCGGTGCTGTCGCTGGCGTTGTCCGAGCTGCCGGAGTCCGAGTTGCTGCACGCCGCGGCAACGAGCAGGAACACGGTCGTGACGATCAGCAATCGGCTGCGGCTGCGCATCGGATCCCCCCGGACGTCGACTGGTCGTTGAGACCCTAGTGCTCCGCAGCGCACGGGTTCCCGCGTCGCGCGGCGCGACGGCGCCCCGTCAGTCGTCGAGGACGATCTCGTACGCGGGGTTCAACATGGCCAGCCGGCCGTGGTGCTCGCCCACCACACCCTGGGCCTTGAGGTGCACACCGACCTTGATGCCCGCCACCTCCCGACGGCCGAGGAACACCACCACGATGCCGCCACTGCGATCGGAGAGCGTGCACTCCAACGCCGGGACGTCGGCCCACGGCTGCACCCGCAGCGACTTGATGCGGCCCGACACCATCACCCGCTGGCGGTGCTCGATCGCCCCGATGGGGACCGCACCGTCGCCGTCGGCCGGCTCGGGCCGGTCGACCTCGTCGGGCGCGTCGGCCGGGGGCTCGGTGATCGCCCCCGCCAGCGCCTTGGCCGGGTGGACCTCGACCTGCTTGAGGTCGAGGTGGTACGGGACGACGGTGACGTTGCAGTGGGGCAGGGTGGACAGGGTCTTCACCATCTCGTCCGACGTCCGGTCGTGGAGCAGCCGGTGCCAGAAGCGGCTGTACTCCCGCCGGGGGATGAGCACGCTGACCTCGGTGTCGCCGTCGGCCAGCTCCTGCGCGGCGATCTCGGCCGCGGCCTTGGTGACGCGGCGGTCCTGGCACTCCACGATCTCGAGCGCGAGCCGGGACAGGCCCAGGTTGCGCCACGAGCGCGCCAGCTCCTCGGTGACCAGCGGGTCGAGGTCGAGGTGCACCGCCCGCAGCTCGTCGGGGGTGAGCGTCCGGGCGTACTGGATGGCCCGGGCCGACGCCACGTCGAGCGTGTCGACCAGCACGAGCACCACGTGACGGCGCAGGATCGGCGCCGCCGCCGCCGCGGGCGCGTCGGTGGCCAGCTCGGCGGCCTCGTGGGTGTACTGGCGGTTCAGCCGGAACAGCACCACCACGAGGATCGGGATGAGGGCGATGATGATCCACGCGCCGTGGGCGAACTTGGTGACCGCGATGATGATGGCCACCACGAAGGTCATGGCCGCGCCGACGCCGTTGATGAACAGGCCCATCCGCCACTTGGGCTCTTTGTGGGTGACGTGGTGCTTGGCCATGCCCGCCTGCGACAGGGTGAAGCTGGTGAACACGCCGATGGCGTAGAGCGGGATCAGGCGGTCGACCTTGGCGCCGGTGACGATCACCAGGACGATGGCGGCGGCGGACAGGGCGATGATGCCGTTCGAGAACACCAGGCGGTGGCCGCGCTTGGTGAGCTGGCGGGGCATGAAGCTGTCGCCGGCGGCGAAGCTGGCCAACCGCGGGAAGTCGGCGAACCCGGTGTTGGCCGCCAGCACCAGGATCAACATCGTGCCGACCTGCAGCGAGTAGAAGAGCAGGTGCCCGACGGGGCTCTCGCCGTAGACCAGCTTGCCGACCTGTGAGATGACGGTGGGCGTGCCCTCCTCGAAGGGCACCGCGTGCACGTGGGAGGCCAGCACCGACAGGCCGAGGAACATCAGCCCGAGCGCCGCGCCCATCACGACGAGGGTCGAGCGGGCGTTCTTGGCCGCGGGCTCCCGGAAGGCGGGCACCCCGTTGGAGATGGCCTCGACACCGGTGACCGCGGCGCCGCCGGAGGCGAAGGCGTGCAGCACCACGAACAGCGCCGCGCCGTAGAAGATGCCGTCGCCGGCGTTGCCCGAGTGGATCATGCCCTCGGTGCCCCCGGGCTCGACCGGCAGGTCGCCGAACAGGATCTGGTAGCCCCCGATGCCCAGCAGCAGGAACATGTTGAGCATGAAGAAGTAGGTGGGGACCGCGAAGACCTTGCCCGACTCGCGGACGCCCTTGAGGTTGCCGAAGGCGATGAGCAGGATGAAGAACACCGAGATCGGCACCACCCACGGGGCGAGTGCGGGGACGGCCGACGCCAGGGCGGCGCTGCCGGCCGCGACCGACACGGCCACGGTGAGGATGTAGTCGGTGAGGAGCGACACCCCGGCGATCTGCGCCGGCAGCGCGCCGAAGTTGTCCTTGGTGACGATGTAGGCCCCGCCGGCGCTGGGGTAGGCCTTGATGGTCTGGCGGTACGACAGGATCAGGAAGCCGAGCACCACCAACATGGCCACGGTGACCGGCACCACCAGCGAGAACGCGGCCACGCCGATGGCCGGGATGAGGACCCGCAGGATCTCCTCGGTGGCGTAGGCCGAGGACGACAGGTTGTCGGACGCGAACACCGCCAGGGCGGTGGGGCGACCCAGGCGCTCGTGCTCGAGCCGGTCGGTGGCCAGCGGCGGCCCGAGCAGGCGGTTCTTGATCCGGTACCCCAACGGCTCGGGCAGATCCACCTTGGGGGCCATCCGCTTGGGCGCGAGGCGGGGATCGGTGGCGGTCAGCGCCGTCTCGAGATCGTCCTCGGTCTTCACGGCGTCAGTTGACCACTTCGGCACGATCGGTGGGAATTCCGCCGGCCACCGGGCCCGCGGGGGACGTCAGGCATGGGTGCTCGTGGCTCGAGGGTGGATCAGGTAGTCGGGGTTCAGCATGGCGACGTGCCCGTGGTGCTCGCCCACCACCCCCGTGACCGAGAGGCGCACGCCGGTCTCGATGCCGGGGATGTGGCGGCGGCCGAGGAACACGACGGTCATGGCGCCGGTGGCGTCGGAGAGCGTGCACTCGAGGGTCGACACGCCGGCCCAGGGTTGCACCCGCAGGGCGGTGACCTTCCCGCTCACGCGGACGTGCTGGCGGTGGCGGACCGCGTCGATCGGGACCGAGCCGTCGGCGGCGGGCTCGACCCGGGCGGGCGCGGCCATGATCCGGTCGACAGCCGCGTCGGTGGCGGCGGCCGCCGCCGACGGCCCGCCGCGCGCCCGACGCGAGGGCCGGGCGGGGATCGTGGGCGTCTCGGCCCGTCGGCGGCCCAGGTGGTAGGGCACCACGGTGACGTTGCAGTGGGGCAGCGAGGACAGGGTGGCGGCGATCTCGTCCGAGGTGCGGTCGTGGAGGAGGCGGTGCCACCCGCGGCGGTACTCGCGCCGGGGGATCAGCACGCTCACCTCGGTGTCGCCGTCCACCAGCGCCTGGGCGGCCACCTCGGCCGCGGCACGCGTCACGCGGCGGTCCTGGCATTCGATGATGTCGAGGGTGAGGCGGGTGAGCCCGAGCGCGCGCCAGCGCTCGGCCAGGCGGGCGGTGCGGACGGGGTCGAGGTCGAAGTGCACGGCCCGCAGCTCGTCGGGCGTGAGGGTGCGGGCGTACTGGATGGCCCGGGCCGCGGCGACGTCGAGGCGGTCGACGAGGACCACGACGACGTGGCGGCGCAGGATGTCGGCCTCGGCGGCGCGGTGGGCGTCCTCCTCGAGCTCGGCCTCCTCCTCCATGTACTGACGGTTGAGCCGGAACAGCAGCAGCACGACGAGCGGCACCACCGTGACCACCACCCAGGCGCCCTCGGTGAACTTGGTGATCCCGGTGATGAGGGCCACGAGCAGTGACACCAGGGCGCCCACGCCGTTGATGGCCAGCCCGCTCCGCCAGCCCTTCTCGCGGAGGCGCAGGTGGTGGCGGGCCATGCCCGCCTGCGAGAGCGTGAAGCCGGTGAACACGCCGATGGCGTAGAGCGGGATCAGGCGCTCCACCTTGGCGCCCGTGGCGATGACCAGCACCACCGACACGGCGGACAGGGCGATGATGCCGTTGGAGAACACCAGGCGGTGGCCCCGCTTGGTGAGTTGGCGGGGCAGGAAGGCGTCGCCGGCGGCGAAGCTGGCCAGCCGGGGGAAGTCCGCGTAGCTGGTGTTCGAGGCGAGGACCAGGATGAGGACGGTGCCCGCCTGCAGGGAGAGGTACAGCAGGTGGCCGAGGGCGCTGGTGCCGTACACCGCCTCGCCGATCTGGCTGAGCACGGTGGGCGTGCCCTCCTCGAACGGGGTGGCGTGCACCTTGGACGCGAGCAGCGAGATGCCGAGGAACATGGCGCCGAGGGCCGTGCCCATGACGAGCAGGGTGGTGCGGGCGTTGCGCCAGGCCGGCTCCTTGAACGCGGGGACCCCATTCGAGATGGCCTCGACGCCGGTGACCGCGGCGCCGCCCGAGGCGAACGCCCGCAGCATCACGAAGATCCCGGCGCCGTAGAACAACACGTCGGGCGCCCCGACGCCGCTCGGGATCATGCCCTCCTCGGGGCCGGACGGGGTCAGGTCGCCGCTGAGGAACCTCACCAGGCCGACGAGGATCAGCACCCCGATGTTGACCATGAAGAAGTAGGTCGGGGCGGCGAACAGCTTCCCCGACTCGCGGACGCCCCGCAGGTTGCCGAAGGACACGATCAGGATGAAGGCGAGGGCGATCGGCACCACGTAGTCGGCCAGCGACGGGATGGCCGAGGCCAGGGCGGCGGCGCCCGCCGCCACCGAGACCGCCACCGTAAGCACGTAACCGATCAGGAGGGCCACGCCGGCCACCTGGGCCAGGGCGATGCCGAAGTTGTCCTTGGTCACCACGTACGCGCCGCCGGCGCTGGGATAGGCCTTGATCGTCTGGCGGTACGAGAGGATCAGCAGGGCCAGCACCCCGAGCAGCGCGCCGGTGAGGGGGACGACCAGCGAGAACGCGGCCACGCCGACCACGGGGATGAGGACCCGCAGGATCTCCTCGGTTGCGTACGCCGACGACGACAGGTTGTCGGACGCGAACACCGCCAGCGCGGTCGGCTTGCCGAGGCGCTCGTGGATGAGGTCGTCGGTGTCGAGGGGCGGCCCCAGCAGCGTGTTCTTCAGCCGGTAGCCGAGGGGCTCGGGGAGGTCGACCCGTGGCGGAAGGGGCTTCGGCGTGAGCCGGTCGTCGGTCGGGAGGTCCAGATCGGGCGGGGCGGTGGTCGGGGCGGTGGCGGTGGCCGCCTGGGGGCGGTCCGAGGTCTGCACGGCGCCAGTCCACCATGTCTGCGCCCGCGGCGCGGTGGCGCGCGTCAGTTGACCGAAAGGTTCGGCGGGGCCCGGCATGACCGGTCGCCGAGGCGCGGAGGCCGTGAGGCGTGCCCGACGGCGGCCGAGTTGTGTGCCCGGGTGTGGAGGGTGTTGCATCGCGGGAATGCACGTGATCGTGGTGGGATGCGGGCGGGTGGGGTCCGAGTTGGCGGGCAATCTGGACGGCGAGGGCCACAGCGTGGTCGTCATCGACAAGAACGCCCGGTCGTTCCGGCGCCTCCCCGAGTCGTTCGGCGGCCGCGCGATCGCCGGGCTCGGGTTCGACCGTGACCACCTGAACGAGGCCGGCATCGCCGACGCCCAAGCGGTGGCGGCGGTCACCTCCGGCGACAACTCCAACATCCTCACCGCCCGCATCGCCCGTGAGCACTTCGAGGTGCCCCACGTGGTGGCCCGCATCTACGACCCCCGGCGGGCCGTGATCTACCAGCGGCTGGGCATCGCCACCGTCGCCACCGTCACCTGGACCACCGACCAGATCACCCGGCGCTTGTTCCCCGAGCAGGCGCAACTGGAGTGGGCGGACCCCACCGGCGACCTCATGCTCGTCGAGCGCGTGCTCCCCGACGGCTGGGCCGGTCGCCGCCTCAGCGAGATCGGCTTCTCGGCCCGCATCCGGGTGGTCGCCCTGGTGCGCTCGGGCGCCCCGCTCCTGGTCGACCCGGAGACCGTCGGCCACGAGGGCGACACGCTCCACGTCATGGTCCACAAGGACGCGCTGGAGGAGCTGAACCTCACGCTGCTCGACTCGACCACCGGAGGTCACCCGTGAAGATCGCCATCGCCGGTGCCGGCAACGTGGGGAACTACATCGCCGCCGACCTGCAGGCCGCGGGCCACGAGATCCTGCTGATCGAGCAGGACCTCGAGCTGGTCACCCGCACGCAGCCCCTGATGCCCGAGGTGAAGATGCACGTCGGCGACGCCTGTGAGGTCAGCGTGCTGCGTGATGCCGGTGTGGGCGAGGCCGACGTGATGGTGGCCGCCACCGGCGACGACGAGGACAACCTGGTGGTGTCGCTCCTGGCCAAGCAGGAGTTCGCCGTGCCGCGTGTGGTGGCCAGGGTCAACCACCCCCAGAACCACTGGTTGTTCAACGAGACGTGGGGGGTCGACGTGTCGGTGTCCACACCCCACCTGCTGACCGCCCTGGTGGAGGAGGCGGTGTCGGTGGGCTCGCTGGTGCGGCTGTTGAACTTCGCCGAGGGCGAGGCCGGCCTGGTGGAGGTGACGCTGGCCGAGGCGTCGCCGGCGGTGGGGGTCAACCTGGCCAACCTCGACCTGCCCCGCGACGCCAGCATCGTGGCGGTGGTGCGCGGCCGCCACGTGGTGGTCCCGCGCGGCGACACCGTGCTGCAGCGCAACGACGAGGTGCTCGTGTTGATCACCCCGGACTCGGAGGAGCGGGTGAAGGCCGTCCTCGTCGGCGGCTGATCCTCACCTGCAGGAAGCGGTCGGACGCGCGGGCCCGAGCCCGAGCCCTCAGCGCCGCACCGTGCCCTGGGGGAAGTGGGCCTCGAGCCAGTCGAGCACGATCCCGGCCATCTCCCGGCCTGCGGGGGTGAGGCCACCACCGTCCACCACGTCGAAGCCGTGGTCGGCCCCGGGCACGATCTCGGTGGTGACGTCCACGCCGGCGTCCTCGAGCGCGGACGCGAAGCGCTCGGTCTGACCGACGGGGATCACCCCGTCCTGGTCGCCGTGGATCAGCAACGAGGGGCCGCTGGCCCCGTCGGCGTTCACCACCGAGTTGGCCTTCTTCCACCGCTCCCGCACGTCGGGGTCGCGGCTCGACCGACCGCCCCCGTAGTAGCGCTCCTCGTCGGCGGACAGGCCGGTGTAGTAGCCGTAGAAGCCGATGAAGCCGTTGACGTGGTCGGGGGTGGTGGGCCACATCTCGGCGCCGTAGTAGTAGGGGTCGTCGCCCGACACGTAGACCTGGCCGCCGAGGCGCGACCCGGCCGAGCTGCCGTGCACCACGATGCGGTCGAGGTCGATGCCCAACTCGCCGGCATGGTCGCGGACGTACTGCACGGCGGCCTTCACGTCCTGCTCGGGCTCGGGGTAGACGGGTGAGCGGGTGGTGTTGCCGAAGATCAGGTAGTCGACCGAGATCGTGACGTACCCGGCGTACTGGTACACCTGGGCCCAGCCACCCATGTCCGCCCGGGACCCGCCGAAGCCGCCGCCGCCGTGCACCAGCACGACGGCCACGTCGCGGTGCGGGCCCTCGGGCACGCACAGGTCGGCCTCGTAGTGGTCGCCGGACGTGGGAGGCGTGATGGTCACGGTGGTGCAGCCGGGCGCGAGCGCCGCCTCGGCCGCGGGGGTCGGGTCGGGTGCGCCGGCCAGGCCGTTCGCCTCCAGCTCGGCCAACGCCGCGGCGTCGCGGTCGTTGGCCGCGGTGGGGGTCGAGCCCATGCGGGCGACGGCCAGGCCGGCGGTCGCGACCAGCGCCACGAGGGCGAGCAGGGTGCCGAGCACGCGGATCGCCGGACGCATGGTGGCTCTATCGGCACGATCGGTGGCGGGCCAAGCCCGCCCGCCGCCGGAGCCGCATTCTCGAGGCACTGGCCCCCGGAACCCGGGGGCTAGTGCCTCGAGTTCGGCGGGGCGGTGGGAGGCAGGGGCGTGCCGGCCAGGAGGCTGGAACTGCGATGGGCCAGCGCGGCCAGGGTGAGCGTGGGCCCGTACCCGGTGGAGGTGACGAACACCGAGGAATCGGCGCACACCAGGTTCTCCACGTCGTGGAAGCGGCCGTCGGGGCCGACCACGCTGGTGGCCGGGTCGTCGCCCATGCGGCACGTGCCCATGACGTGGCGCGAGGCGGGCGCCATGCCCAGGGGGTGCTCGAGCGCGGCGTCGGAGTCGTCGTCCATCGGCGGCGAGGTGGAGGAGAAGGACCACTCGGCGCCGGCGTCGAGCAACACCCGTTCGAGCAGCGGCGCCCAGTGGGCCGACGCCACCAGCTCATGGCGGTGGGGGGCGTAGGTGACCCGCCCCGCCGGCGTGCCCCACACGTCGCGGACGGTCGGATCGAGATCGACGCGGTTGGCCAGCTGGGGCAGGTCCTCGCCCTGCATGGTGAACACCCAGAGCCGGTCCCGCAGCGACGAGTCGCGCATCGAGCGGTTGTGCTGGGGGCCCGTCGGGTAGGTCAGGGCCTCCTGGATCGGGTGGGCCGCCGAGCCGTGCTCGACGATGCCGCCGCGGAACCAGGGCAGCCCGGCGGCGCGGGCCGCGGCCAGGTCGGCGGCGGTGGGGACGCAGAAGTCGTCGTGCAGGTGGGTGACCGCCCGGCCCCGCTCGCCGTGCAGCGAGAACGGGAACCCGCCCACGGTGAAGGTCTGGAAGTGGAACATCAGGTGGCGGCCGACCAGGCCCGACGAGTTGGCCACCTCGTTCTTCAGCAGCAGCCGGGGTGTCTCGAAGGCGCCGGCGGCCAGCACGACGTGGCCGGCCCGCACCTCGTGGACCTGTCGCTCGGCGTCGAGGTAGCGCACACCGGTGACCCGGCGCCGATCCGGGGCCAGCACGATGTCGGTCACGTAGGACTCGGGCCGCAGGTCGCACCGCCCGGTGTGCAGCGCCCGGCTCAGTAGGGCGATGGGGTCGCCCTTGGCGTGGATGGGACAGCCGTAGTACCCGCAGAAGCCGCAGTTGTTGCAGGCGGGCCGACCGTCGTAGGGGACGCTGTTGGCCCCCGTGGGGGCGCGGTACGGGTGCAGGCCGTGGCGCTCGGCGGCCGCGGCCGACAGGGTGGCGCCGAACATGTCGGCGCCCGGCGGCATGGGGTAGGGGCCGGAGCGCCAGGCCGCGAACGGGTTGGCGTCGGCGTCGCCGGCCACGCCGATGAGGCGCTCGACCGCGGCGTAGTAGGGCTCGAGGTCGTCGTAGCCGATCGGCCAGTCAGCCACCTCGGTGCCGTCGATGGGCCCCCGCTCGCTGAGCAGGCGGAAGTCCTCCTCGCGGAACCTCGGCAGCTTCCCGTCGGCGTGGGTGCCCCCGCCCCCGACCGTCGAGGGCAGGTTGTTCACGTCGCCCGTGAACACCCAGTCGCCGTCGGCGGGTGTGCGCCGGAAGGTGCGGGGCTCGGCCAGCGGGTCGGGGCCGAGGAAGTGGCGGAACGAGAACTTCAGCTCGTCGTTGGAGAACTCGTGGCGGGGCGCGAACGGTGGCTCGGTGTCGATGAGGTGGTTGCGGCCCTTCTCCAGCACGATCACCGACCAGCCGGCCGCGGTGAGGACGTCGGCGGCAGTGGCGCCACCCGGCCCGGAGCCCACGATGACCGCGTCGCAGTCGAGGTCAGCCATGGTCACTCACGGCCGGCGACCTCGACATCGGTGTAGCCGCGGGGCTGGTTGTCGCCGGCGAAGCCGATCGAGCGCCAGCCGGCGCCGCCGCGGTTGCCGCCGTAGACAGGGTCGGCGTAGAGGCCCTCGCAGGCGTGGGTGTGCAGCAGGGCCTTGAACTCGGGGTCGGCGTCGAGCAGGGCGTCCTGCTCGTCGGGCGGGAGCTCGTCGAAGTCGTGGCCCAGGCGGGCCAGTGCCTTGCGGTAGCGCTCCTGCAGGCCGACCACCGGGCCGTTCCACTCGCGCTCGGGACGCCCCCGCGACCCCTCGATCCGGGTGCGCCAGGCCAGCGCCTCCACCGCGCCCAACTCGGCGAAAGCGGCGAAGCCCGCCTCGCCGCCGTGGCGGCCCGAGAACGGCCCGCCCGCCCAGATCCGGGGCGGCTCGAACAGGAACGCGCCGAGGAGAGCGTCGATGTAGTCGGCCACGCCCCCCGCCTTCGCGCCGGGCGCGCCCTCGTCATCGGGTGGGATCAACCGGTCGACCGCGGCCTCGACGGCCCGGTACTCGTCGTCGGTGAGCCAGAGGGGAATGCCCGCGAAGCTACCCCTCCTCACGAAGCGGGGGCGTCGGACGGCACCACGCCAACCGCGATCGTGCAGGGTTCGAGCAGCCTTCGGGGACCACCTGGCGGCCATGTCCTCGACCGAGGCCGACGCCGAGAGGCGGTGGCCCCGTCAGCACCGCGTCAGGAGTCCGTCGACGGGCGCTAAGAGGGCATCAAGGCCCTACCGCGGCGGATGCCGGGGGCGTAGACCGACTTCATGACATCGACCTCCATGACATCGACACGGACGCAACCGATCGATCCGTTCGTCGCGGGGCTGTTCGCCAGCATCGGCCTCGTGGCGCTGGCCGCCGCGCTCGTCCCCCTGCGGTCGTGGCTCGGCAACACCAACGTGGCCCTGGTGCTGGTCGTGGGCATCGTGGCCGCCGCCGCGCTCGGCGGGCGGGCCGCGGGTGTCGCCGGGTCCTTCGCCGCCGCGCTGGCCTACGACTTCTTCCACACGGTGCCGCACTACACGATGACCGTGGACGACCGGTTCGACCGGATCACCACGGTGCTCCTCTTCGTGGTCGGGGTCCTGGTCGGCGAGATCGTGGTGCGGACCCAGCGGGCCCAGCAGGAGGCCCGAAGCCGGGAGGACGAGGTGGTGCGCCTGCGGCGGACCGCCCACCTCGCGTCGGCCACCGAGCCCGCGGAGCTCATCCCCATGCTCGAGGAGGAGATCGGCGAGGCGCTCGACCTCTGGTTCTGCCGCTTCCAAGAGGAGCCGGTCGACCACCCGATCCCGCGGCTGACCCGTCACGGTGTGACGGTCCCGGCCGGGGTGCCGCCGTTCACGGGCGACCCGAACACCTGGGCGATCGAGCTGCCGGTGTCGGTCGGCGGCCGCGAGGCGGGACGCTTCGTGCTCGTGCCCCACGAGCCCGCCGCCGCCGGCGGGTTCACGCCGGACGCCCGGCGGGACGCCCTGGCCCTCGCCGACCAGCTCAGCGCCTCGCTCGCCGCCCACCGCCCCGACGCCCGCAGGAGCAACTGATGGCCGACGTCCTGTTCGTGGCCGTGGTGGTGGCGTTCTTCGCCCTCGCCGCCCTGTTCGTGGTCGCCTGTGACCGGATCGTGGGGCCCGACGAGCTCCCGACGAGCGCGGGTCTCGACCAGTCCGACGAACGCTCGGACGATCCCTCCGACAACGAGGTGACGGTCTGATGACGTTCGACAACGCGGCCGGGCTGGTGGTGGCGGTCCTCGTGGTGGCCTACCTGGTCGCCGCCCTCGTGTTCCCGGAGAAGTTCTGAGATGACCGCTGCCGGTTGGCTGCAACTCGCCGCGCTCGTCGGCCTCCTCGCGCTGAGCACCCGCCTCCTCGGGCCCTACATCGCCAAGGTGTTCGGCGGGGGGTCCGCTCCGGGCGACCGGTTCTTCCTGCCGATCGAGCGCTTCGTCTACCGCCTCTGCGGCGTCGACCCCGAGCGCGAGCAGCGGTGGAACGTCTACGCCTACTCCCTGCTGGCCTTCAGCGCGGTGTCGGTGCTGTTCCTCTACCTGCTCCAGCGCATCCAGGGGGCGCTGCCCCTCAACCCCACCGACGCCGTCGGCGTGCCCGCCGCCCTGGCCTTCAACACCGCGGTGAGCTTCGTCACCAACACCAACTGGCAGAACTACGGCGGCGAGCTCACGATGAGCCACCTCACGCAGATGGCCGGCCTGGCGGTGCAGAACTTCGTGTCGGCCGCGGTCGGCCTGGCCGTCGCCGTGGCCCTCATCCGCGGCCTCGCCCGTCGGCGGGGCACGACGATCGGCAACTTCTGGGTCGACCTGGTGCGGGCCACCCTCCGTCTCCTCCTCCCGCTCGCCATCGTGTTCGCGCTGGTGCTGGTGGGCCGGGGCGTGGTGCAGAACCTGCACGGCTTCACCGAGGTCACCACGGTCGAGGGTGCCACCCAGGCCATCCCGGGCGGCCCCGCCGCCAGCCAGGAGGCCATCAAGGAGCTCGGCACCAACGGCGGCGGCTTCTGGAACGCCAACTCGGCCCACCCGCTGTCGAACCCCGACGGTCTCACGAACCTGCTCGAGATCTTCGGCCTGCTGATGATCCCCTTCGCGCTCACGTACGCCTACGGGCGGATGGTGAAGGACCAGAAGCAGGGGTGGGTGGTGTTCGCGGCCATGTTCCTGCTGTGGATCGCCGCGGCCGGCATGGCCATGGGCTTCGAGGCCGCCGGCAACGACCGCCTCGACTCGTTGCACGTGGACCAGTCGGTGACCGCCACCCAGTCGGGCGGCAACCTCGAGGGCAAGGAGGTCCGCTTCGGCCCCACCGCCTCCGGGCTGTTCGCGGCGTCGACCACCGGCACCTCGACCGGCGCGGTGATCTCGTCGCACGACAGCTTCACCGCCTTCGGCGGCACCGTCCCGCTGGTCAACATGATGCTGGGCGAGGTCAGCCCGGGCGGGGTCGGAGCCGGTCTCTACGGCATGTTGATCTTCGCCCTGCTGGCGGTGTTCATCGCCGGGCTCATGGTGGGCCGGACGCCCGAGTACCTGGGGAAGAAGATCCAGGCCGCCGAGATGAAGCTGGTCGTCCTCTACATCCTGGCCGTGCCGGTGGTGGTGCTGTGCTTCACCGGGGCGTCGCTGCTGTTGGATTCCGCGCTGGCCTCACGGGCCAACCTCGGCCCGCACGGGCTCAGCGAGATCGCGTACGCCTTCACGTCGGCCGGCAACAACAACGGCTCGGCCTTCGGCGGCCTCAGCGGCAACACCGACTGGTACAACACCACGCTCGGCATCTCGATGCTGGTGGGACGGTTCCTGCTGATCGTGCCGGTGCTGGCCATCGCCGGCTCGCTGGTGCGCAAGCAGCCGGCGCCCGTGTCGGCGGGCACGTTCCCGACCGGAACGCCGCTGTTCGCCGGCCTGCTGGTGGGCGTGATCATCATCGTCGTGGGTCTCACCTACTTCCCCGTGCTCGCCCTCGGACCGATCGTGGAAGGGTTGTCGTGAGCAAGAACGCATCGCTGTTCGATCCCAAGATCCTGCGGCCGGCCGTCGGGGACGCGTTCCGAAAGCTGCACCCGCGGGTCGCCATGCGCAACCCGGTCATGTTCGTGGTGCTGATCGGCAGCGTCGTCACCACCGTCGTGTTCCTCCGCGACCTGGGCTCGTCCACGGCCAGCGAGAACGTGTTCGCCGGCCTGGTGGCCCTCTGGCTCTGGTTCACCGTGCTGTTCGCCAACCTGGCCGAGGCGGTGGCCGAAGGCCGCGGAAAGGCCCAGGCCGACTCGCTGCGCAAGGCCAAGGCCGACACGACGGCCCGGGTGCGCCGGGCGGGTGGCGTCATCGAGGACGTGCCCAGCCCTCAGCTCGCCATCGGCGACGAGTGCGTGGTGACCGCCGGTGAGGTGATCCCCGGCGACGGCGAGGTGATCGAGGGCATCGCCAGCGTCGACGAGTCGGCCATCACCGGCGAGTCGGCCCCGGTCATCCGAGAGTCGGGAGGCGACCGTTCGGCGGTCACCGGCGGCACCCGGGTGCTGTCCGACGAGATCGTGGTGCGCATCACCGCCAGGCCCGGCGAGACCTTCCTCGACCGCATGATCGCCCTGGTCGAGGGCGCGTCCCGGCAGAAGACCCCCAACGAGATCGCCCTCAACATCCTGCTGGCAGGGCTCACCATCATCTTCCTGCTGGCCACCGTGACGCTTCAGCCGTTGGCGATCTACTCGGGTGCCGAGCAGCCCATCATCATCCTGGTGGCGCTGCTGGTCTGCCTGATCCCCACCACCATCGGGGCGCTGCTGTCGGCCATCGGCATCGCCGGCATGGACCGTCTCGTCCAGCGCAACGTGCTGGCCATGAGCGGCCGGGCGGTCGAGGCCGCGGGCGACTGCTCGACCCTGCTGCTCGACAAGACCGGCACGATCACCCTGGGCAACCGCCAGGCGGCCGAGTTCATCCCCGTCGGTGACGTGACCGAGGCCCACCTGGCCGAGGTGGCGCAACTGTCCAGCCTGGCCGACGAGACCCCCGAGGGCCGCTCGGTGGTCGTCCTGGCCAAGGAGCAGTACGGCCTGCGCGAGCGCGAGCTCGCCGGGGCCGAGCTGGTGCCGTTCACCGCGCAGACCCGCATGAGCGGTGTCGACTTCGAGGGCCGCTCCATCCGCAAGGGGGCCGCCGACTCGGTGCGCCGCTGGGTCGAGGAGGCCGGCGTCGACGTCCCGCCCGAGCTCGGGCAGGTGGTCGACGGGATCGCGTCCGCCGGCGGGACGCCGCTGGTGGTGGCCGAGGGCGACGATGCCGCCGGCACCACCACGCGGCGGGCCCTCGGGGTGATCCACCTGAAGGACGTGGTGAAGCAGGGCATGCGCGAGCGGTTCGACGAGCTGCGGGCCATGGGCATCCGCACCGTGATGATCACCGGCGACAACCCGCTCACCGCGCAGGCCATCGCCACCGAGGCCGGGGTGGACGACTTCCTGGCGGAGGCCACACCGGAGGACAAGATGGCCCTGATCAAGAAGGAGCAGGCGGGCGGGTTCCTGGTGGCCATGACGGGCGACGGCACCAACGACGCGCCGGCGCTGGCCCAGGCGGACGTGGGCGTGGCCATGAACACCGGCACCCAGGCGGCCAAGGAGGCCGGGAACATGGTCGACCTCGACTCGAACCCGACGAAGCTCATCGAGATCGTCGAGATCGGCAAGCAGTTGCTGATCACCCGGGGCTCGCTCACCACCTTCTCCATCGCCAACGACGTGGCCAAGTACTTCGCCATCATCCCGGCCATGTTCGTCGGGGTGTTCCCCGCCCTCGACACGTTGAACATCATGGATCTGCAGACGCCCCGGTCGGCGATCCTCTCAGCGGTCATCTTCAACGCACTGGTGATCGTCGCGCTCATCCCCTTGGCCCTGCGAGGCGTGAAGTTCCGGGCCGAGTCGGCCGCGGCGGTGCTGCGCCGCAACATCCTGATCTACGGGCTCGGGGGCCTGATCGTGCCGTTCGTCGGCATCAAGCTCATCGACGTGGTCATCACCGCCGCCGGTGTTTCGTAAGGAGTGTCATGAGACGCCAACTGCTTCCTGCCCTGCGCCTGCTGGCCGTCCTCACGGTCGTCGTGGGGATCGCCTACCCGCTCGCCATCACGGGGGTGGCGCAGGCCCTGTTCTCGCACCAGGCCGACGGGTCGATCGTCGCGGTGGGCGGCGAGGCCGTGGGATCGTCGCTGGTCGGGCAGGTGTTCACCGGCGACCAGTACTTCGAGAGCCGGCCCTCGGTGGCCGGCGACGGCTACGACGGCACCGCCAGTGCGGCGTCCAACCTGGGGCCCAACAACCCCGACCTGCTGGCCACCATCGAGGAGCGGTCGGTGGCGTACCGCGAGCGCAACAGCCTGGCGGCGGACGCCGAGGTGCCGGTGGACGCGGTCACCGCATCGGGCTCGGGTCTCGACCCGCACATCTCGGTGGCCAACGCCCGCCTGCAGGCCGACCGGGTGGCCCAGGCCCGTGGGCTGCAGGTCGATGACGTGCTGGCCCTGATCGACGATCACACCGACGGGCGCACCCTGGGCTTCCTCGGCGAGGCAGGGGTGAACGTGCTCGAGCTCAACCTCGCCCTCGACGAAGCGCCCGCTTCGTAACCTGACGCCATGGCCCGGGGCAAGCTTCGCATCTACCTCGGGGCCGCCCCCGGCGTGGGCAAGACCTTCGCCATGTTGAACGAGGGAAAGCGCCGCCGTGACCGCGGCACCGACGTCGTCGTCGGTTTCGTCGAGACCCACGGGCGGGTCAACACCCAGGCCCAGGTGGGCGACCTCGAGGTGGTGCCCCGCCGCCGCCTCTCGCACCGTGGCAGCGAGTTCGAGGAGATGGACATCGACGCCGTGCTGGCCCGACGCCCGGCGGTCGTACTGGTCGACGAGCTCGCGCACACCAACGTCCCGGGCAGCCGCCACGCCAAACGCTGGCAGGACGTCAGCGAGTTGCTGGCCGCGGGCATCGACGTGCTGTCCACCCTGAACATCCAGCACCTCGAGTCGGTGAACGACGTGGTCGACCGAATCACGGGCGTGAAGCAGCAGGAGACCATCCCCGACGAGTTCGTGCGCCAGGCCGATCAGGTCGAACTGGTGGACATGACGCCGGAGGCGCTGCGCCGGCGCATGGCCCACGGCAACATCTACGCCGCCGACAAGGTCGACGCCGCGCTGGGCAACTACTTCCGGGTGGGCAACCTCGGAGCGTTGCGCGAGCTGGCCCTGTTGTGGGTGGCGGACAAGGTCGACGAGTCGCTCAACGACTACATGGCCGACCACGGCATCGAGGGCCCGTGGGAGACGCGGGAGCGTGTGGTGGTGGCGCTCACCGGTGCGCCCAGCAGCGAGCACCTGATCCGGCGCGCGGCGCGCATGGCGATGCGCTCGAAGGCCGAGCTGGTGGGGGTGCACATCAGCGTCGGCGACGGGCTGTCCGCGGCGCCGAGCGAGCTGCTCACCAGGCACCGGCGCCTCCTCGAGGACCTGGGCGGCGTGTACCACGAGGTGGTCGGCTCCGACGTGGCCGGCACCCTCCTGGCCTTCGCTCGGTCGCAGAACGCGACCCAGATCGTGCTGGGGGCCAGCCGCCGGTCCCGGTGGGCCGAGCTGTCGCGGGGATCGGTGATCAACGCCGTGGTGCGGGCGTCGGGCCCCATCGACGTCCACGTCATCAGCCAGGAGGACGCCGACGAGGAGCTACCCACGCTGCCGCCCATGCGGGCCTCGGCGCTGTCGAAGCGTCGGCAGCTCGCGGGCGTGGCCGCCACCGTGGTCGGTGTGCCGCTGGTCACCCTGGCCCTCGCCAACGCCCGGCAGTTCCTCGATCTCCCCGCCGACATGTTGGTGTACCTGCTGCTGGTCGTGGTGGTGGCCACGGTGGGGGGCGCGATACCGGCGGTGCTGTGCGCGGTCACCGGTTCGCTCGCGCTCAACTGGTACTTCACCCCACCGCTGTACACGTTCACCATCGCCAAGGGTGAGAACGCCTTCGCGCTCGTGGTGTTCGTGGCGGTGGCCGTGATCATCAGCGCCCTCGTGAGCAAGGCAGCACGCCGTCATGCCGACGCCACACGGGCCACCGCCGAGGCCGAGGCGCTCGTACGGGTCACCGGTGGGCTGGGTCACGAGGACGACCCACTCGGTGGCATCCTCGACCGGCTGCGGTCCACCTTCTCGCTCGACGCCGTGGCCCTGCTGGTGCGGGACGAGGGCGACGGGGGCTGGTGGGTGGAGGCCAGCGCCGGCCGGCCCGTGCCGACCGCGCCCACCGACGACGGGTCCACCCTGCCGCTCGCCGACGGCGTGCGGCTGGTGCTCGTCGGCCCGCGGCTGCAGGCCGACGACCTGCGGGTGCTCAACGCGTTCGCCGCCCACCTGCACACCGTCATGGAGCGCCAGGCGCTCGAGGCCGAGGCCGCCGAGGCCGGTGCCCTCGTCCAGACCGACCAGCTCCGCACCGCGCTGCTCCGGGCGGTCTCGCACGACCTGCGCACACCGCTGGCGTCGATCAAGGCGTCGGCCACGAGCCTGCTGCAGGAGGACGTGAACTGGTCGGCCGACGCGGTGCACGAGTTCCTGGTGACCATCGACGAGGAGGCCGACCGCCTCAACGCCCTGGTCGGCAACCTGTTGGACATGAGCCGGCTCGAGACCGGGGCGCTCGACCTGATCGTGCGGCCCGTCGGCCTCGAGGAGGTGGTGGCCGGCGCCCTCGCCAGCCTGGGCACCGCGGCTGCCGACGTGACGGTGGAGGTGCCGGAGACGCTGCCGCGCGCCAGCGCCGATCCGGCCCTGCTCGAGCGGGCCGTGGCCAACGTCGTCGCCAACGCGGTCCAGGCCAGCCCACCCGACCAGCCGGTGCGGGTCATCGCCGGGGCCGTGGGCGAGTGCGTCGACCTACGGGTGATCGATCGCGGCCCGGGCGTGGCCCCGGGCCTGCGCGAGGTGATGTTCCTTCCCTTCCAGCGCCTCGGCGACCAACCCAACGGCAGTGGGGTCGGGCTCGGCCTCGCGGTGGCCCACGGCTTCCTCGACGCGATGGGCGGCTCGCTGGTGGCCGAGGACACCCCTGGTGGGGGCCTGACCATGGTGCTCAGCCTCCCCGTGGCCACCAGCGAGTCACCGGTCCCGATCGAGGAGGCTCGATGAACGAGTCGGGGTGCGTGCTGGTCGTGGACGACGAGCCCCAGATCCGCAGGGCCTTGGGCACGAACCTGCGGGCACGGGGCTACGACGTCGTGCTGGCGGCCACCGGTGAGGAGGCCCTGACGCTCGCCGCCGAGCGTCACCCCGACGTGGTGGTGCTCGACCTCGGCCTGCCGGGCATCGACGGCATCGAGGTGGTGCGGGGCCTGCGGGGCTGGACCAGCATGCCGATCATCGTGCTGTCGGTGCGGGAGGACGAAGCCGACAAGGTGGCCGCGCTCGACGCCGGGGCCGACGACTACGTCACCAAGCCGTTCGGGATGAACGAGCTGCTGGCCCGGCTGCGGGCCTCGTTGCGCCGGGCGGCGCCGGCCGACGAGGAGGCGGTCGTGACGACGAGCGCCTTCTCGATCGACCTGGCCGCCAAGCGGGTGACGCGTGACGGCGCCGAGGTGCACCTGACCCCGACCGAGTGGCACCTCATCGAGATGCTCGTGCGCCACCAGGGCAAGCTCGTGAGCCAGCGCCAGTTGCTGCAGGAGGTGTGGGGCCCGCAGTACGAGACCGAGACCAACTACCTGCGCGTCTACCTGGCGCAGGTGCGGCGCAAGCTGGAGCCCGACCCGTCGCGGCCCCGGTACTTCATCACCGAGCCCGGGATGGGCTACCGCTTCGAGCCCGAGCGGCCCGGGTGAGCACCCACCCGCGTCGCGTCGACCCGTTCGTCGGGGGCCTCCTGGCCGCGCTGGCCATCGTGGCCCTGGCCGTCCTGCTCATCCCACTGCGGTCGTGGCTGGGCAACAACAACATCGCGTTGGTGCTGGTGGTGGGGGTGGTGGCTGCGGCCGCCCTGGCCGGCCGGGCGGCGGGCATCGCCGGCGCCGTGGCCGCGGCCTTCGCCTACAACTTCTTCCACACCAAGCCCCACTACACCCTGGCGATCCACGCCAGGGTGGACCGCGTCACCACGGCGTTGCTCCTGATCGTCGGCGTGCTGGTGGGTGAGATCGTGGTGCGGGCCCAGCGGGCCCGCCAGGTGGCCGACACCCGCGAGGACGAGGTGGTCCGGCTGCGGCGGACCGCGCACCTGGCCGCGGCCACCGGGCCGTCCGACCTCATCCCCATGCTCGAGGAGGAGATCGGCGCCGTGCTCGACCTCTGGTTCTGCCGCTACCAGCGTGCGCCCCTCGACCACCCCCTACCCCGCCTCTCCCGCCACGGGGTGACGCTGCCCGCCGAGGTGCCGCCGATCACCGGCGACCCCAACTCCTGGGCGGTGGAACTGCCCGTGACGGCGGGCGGCCGCGACCTCGGGCGGTTCGTGCTGGTGCCGCACACCCCCAACGCCGCGGCCGCGTTCACCCCCGATGCCCGCCGCGACGCGGTGGCGCTGGCCGATCAGCTCGGCGCGGCGTTGGCCACGGCCGGTCCCGACGGCCCGGCCGCCCACTGATCGCCGAGGCTCGGGTGATCGATCAGGCCCGGTGATCGGAAGACGGGCCCGGTGATCGGAACGGGCCCGTGATCGGCTGGCATGTTGGCTCGGGCTCCGGCTCGGGCGCAGCGCTAGATTCCGCACCGTGCGCTGGGGGAGTCGCTGCGTCGTCACCGTCACCCTCCTCGTGGTCGCCCTCGCCTCCACCGTGCCCAGTGCGGCCGACGGCAACGAAGCGCCCGGCGCACCATCCGCGTACCGCACGATCGCCGCAGGAGGCACCCACGTGTGCGCGGTGCTGGCTTCGGGCCAGGTGAAGTGCTGGGGGCGGAACCACCACGGCCAGCTCGGTCTGGGTGACACGGTGGCACGGGGTGACGGCCCGAGCGAGATGGCCGACTTCCTCCCCGTGGTGCCGCTGGGTGTCGGACGAACGGCGGTGGCCCTGGCCGCCAGCACCGCCCACACGTGTGCGCTGCTCGATGACGCCTCGGTCAAGTGCTGGGGCTCGAACCAGTACGGCCAGTTGGGGCTGGGCGACAGCGCCGATCGAGGCGATGCGCCGGGCGAGATGGGCGACTCGCTCCCGGCGGTGGCCCTCGGCGCCGGCCGCACGGCCACCGCGCTCACGGCGGGAGACTCGCACACGTGCGTGCTGCTCGATGACGGCGCGGTCAAGTGCTGGGGCCGCGGCCTCTCGGGTCGGCTGGGCCAGGGCGATGTCGCCAACCGGGGTGACGGTCCCGCCGAGATGGGCGACGACCTGCCGGCGATCGCCCTCGGCGCCGGGCGGGTGGCCACCGCCGTCTCCGCCGGCTTCGACGCCACCTGTGCGCTGCTGGACGACGGCTCGGTGAAGTGCTGGGGCGACAACGCGTACGGCCAACTCGGCCTGGGCGACACGATCGGTCGTGGCGGCGCAGCCGGCCAGATGGGCGAGGCCCTGCCGGCGGTGGCCCTGGGTGGCGGCCGCACCGCCCGCTCGATCACCCTGGGCCTGTTCTTCGCCTGCGCGCTCCTCGACGACGGGTCGGTGAAGTGCTGGGGGTACAACCTGTACGGGCAACTCGGCCTCGGCGACAAGGCCTCGCGGGGCGACGGTCCGGCCGAGATGGGCGACAGCCTGCCCGCGGTGTCGCTCGGCGCCGGTCGGTCGGCCCGGGGCGTGGCCGCCGGCGACTTCCACGTGTGCGCCGTCCTGGACGACGGGTCGGTGAAGTGTTGGGGCAACAACTCGGCCGGGCAACTGGGCGTCGGCGACACGAACGGCCGCGGTGCGACCACGGGCCAGATGGGGGACAGCCTGCCGGCGGTGTCGCTCGGCACCGGCCGCACCGCGCTCGCGGTCACCGGTGGCAGCTACTACGCCTGTGCTCGCCTGGACGACCTCGGGCTCCGATGCTGGGGGCACAACCTGTACGGCCAACTGGGTCAGGGCGACACCGCCAGCCGGGGAGACAGCGCGGGTGAACTGGGGGATGCGCTGGGGGTCGTGGCCCTCGGACGCCCCGACGGGCCCCTGCCCGGCATCGGTGGCCGGGTCGTCGAATCGGGGTCGTCCGCGCCGGTCGCAGGCGCCTTCGTGGCGGTGCTGCGGAGCGCCGACTTCTCTCTGGCCGGGGGCGCGGTGGCCGGTGGCGACGGGAGCTATCAGGTGCTCGAACCTCCGGGCGCCTACGTCGTGTTCGTGCTCGACCCGCTGGGCGACCACACGGCGGGGTTCGTCGGGCCACCCACCCCGGTCACGGTCGGCACCCTCGCCCTCGCCCGCGTCGACGCGACCATGGCGCCGCTCCGGGGCAGGGTGACCGGCATCGTGGTCGAGGACGACGTCCCGAACCCACGAGAGGCGCCACGGATCCCCGGAACCTGGGTGATCGAGATGAGCGGATCGGGGACACCCGGGGTTGGCGCCACGGCCAACTCGATCGGATGGTTCTCGTTCGACCGCCTGTCACCGGGCCCCCATCACTTCGCGTTCGTGGATCCCTCGGGCAACCACCGCCCGCAGTACTGGTATCGATCGACGGACATGGCAGGGGCGATCCCGGCCAACGTCGCGGTCGGGGCCACGACGCAGATCGAGGGCTGGTTGCCCCGGTCGACCTCCGGTGCCGGCAGCGCGGGCATCAACGGCACCATCACCGAGCAGGGCAGTGGCGAGCCGCTGATCGGCGTGCGCGTCGTGGCCCTCCGTGCCGCCACGTTCGAGCTCGCGGCGGGCACCACGACCGCCGGCGACGGCAGCTACCACCTCGGGTTGGTCCCCGGCGACTACCGCCTGGTCTTTCTCGACCCGGCGGCCGGCCACCGAACCGAGTGGTACGACGATCAGCCTCCAGCGGGACTGGCGACGTCCACGGCCGTCACCGCCCCCGGCTCGGCCGATGCCGCCCTCGAGGCGCTCACCGGCCGCATCGTCGGCCAGGTGTCCGATCAGGTGACGAGTGGCGGACTTCCGGGCGCGTGGGTGATCGTGATCAGTGCCGCCGGATCCATCACGGGCAGCGCCGTGACCGACGCCGCCGGCGGGTACACGGTCAGCGGCCTGGCGCCCGGCTCCTACCGCGTGGCGGTGGTGGATCCAACCGGCACCCACCCGCAGGAGTACTGGCCGGACAGCCCGACGTTCGCCGGCGCCACACCGCTCGCCGTGACCGCCGGCGGGGTCGCGGTGGCGGACGCGACTCTCGGGTGACCTCCAGCGTCCGGAAGCACCGCTAGCGTCCGGTCATGGCCAAGAGCGTGGAAGACCTGCACGAGAAGCTGCTGGACGAGTACGGGCAGGTGCGGCGCAAGTTCGACCAGATCCACGCCGCCTTCGACCAGGTGGTCACCGCGGGGCCCGAGGACGACCTCCACGACCGACTGCTGCACCTCGAGAAGGTGGTGAAGGAGGTGCGCGACGGGGGCATCGTCGGATCCGGGGCCAACGGGCATCGCCGCGCGCTGAAGGAGTACAAGGAGGCCGTCGCCGCCCAGGGAGGCGCCCCCGACAAGGGCCCCACCCAGTCCTGAGCGCCCGGTCCTGAGCGCGGGGTGGGGTCAGGTGCCCCACATGTTCTTGCGGACGAAGTCGTAGACGTTGGCGAAGTCGGCGTTGACCTTCTCGGGGATGGCCACGATGTCGCCGAGGGCGCGCGCCCCCCACACGATGTGGGCGTTGTGCTCCACCACCAGCGCGGCGTGCAAGGCGTCGTCGACGTCCTTGCCCACCGTCACCATGCCGTGGTTGGCCATCAGCGTGGCGCTGCGGTCGGCGAGGCCCGCAGCCACCACCTCGGCCAACTCGTCGGTGCCGGTCGTGCGGTAGTCGCACACCCGCACCTCGCCGCCGATGAACACCACGAACTCCTCCACGGCTGCGGGGATGTCCTCGTGCACCAGCGCGAACATCGACGCGTGCACCGGGTGCGAGTGGATCACCCCCCGCACCTCGGGATAGGCGCGGTAGCAGGCCAGGTGCAGGGACTTCTCGGTGGTGGCGCTGCGCTCGCCCGACACCTTCTCGCCGTCGAGGTCGACTACGACGAGGTCGTCGAGGGTCATCACGTCGTAGCCGAGCGACGACGGGGTCATCACCACGTCGCCGCCGGCCAGGCGGCCCGACACGTTGCCCGAGGTGCCCTCGACCAGGCCCTTGGCGTACATCTTCTTGGCCGCGGCCAGGACGGCGGCGTGGACCTCGTCGTCGCTCATCGCGTTCCCCGGCCACGTCGGCCGCGCCCGGCGTCCGAGCGGATCAGCAGCAACGTCACGACAGGACCTCCGGGTTGGCGATGTGGGCCGGGCGCTCACCGGCGAAGAGGCGGACCAGGTCGTCGGCGATGAGCTTCGAGTGGTTCGCCTCGGTGTCGTAGGTGGCGCCACCGATGTGGGGCGTGAGCACCACGTTGTCCATGGCACAGAGCGGGTGGTCGGTGGGCAGGGTCTCGCCCTCGAAGTGGTCGAGGCCGGCACCGGCCAGCCGGCCCGACGCCAGCGCCTCGGTGAGGGCGTCGAGGTCGTGCAGGGCGGCACGGGCCGAGTTGAGGAAGATGGCGCCCTCCTTCATGGCTGCGAACTGCTCGGCGCCGATCATCCCCAGCGTGTCGGGGTGCACCGCGGCGTGCATCGACACCACGTCGGACTCGGCCAGCAGGTCGGCCAGGCTGTGGGTGGCCTCGTCGTTGTACGGGTCGTGGGCGATCACCCGCATGCCCAACCCCTCGAGGCGCCACCGGGTGGCCCGGCCCACCGCACCCAACCCCACGATGCCGGCGGTGCGCCCCGCAACCTGCCAGGCCCGGAACCGCTGGTAGGGGATGGTGCCGTCCTTGAAGACGCGGCCGGCGCGCACGTCGGCGTCGGCCGGCACCACGTGGCGGTTGACCGCCATCAGCAGGGCGACGGTGAGCTCGGCCACACCGTCGGCGTTTCGTCCCGGTGCGTGCAGCACCGGGATGCCCCGCTCGGTGGCACCGGCCACGTCGACGTTCGTCGGGTCGCCCCGGGTCGAGCCGATGGCCAGCAGCGGCAGGTCGAGCACCGCGCCGGTGCAGAAGTCGGCCTCGCAGATCACCACCGGGGCACCCTCGGCCTCGAGGCGTGCGGCCAGGGCCTTGTCGTCGTAGAGGCGCAGCGGCTGCTGCTCGATCCAGGGGTCGTAGACCACGTCGGTGATCGACCGCAGGGTGTCGAGGCCCTCGCCGCGGAACGGTGCGGTGACCAGGGCACGGGGGAGGGCGTCGGTCATGCGCTCTCCGGTGCGATGCGCGGCCCGTCGTTCATGGACGCATCCTGGCACGAACGATCGCGGGCTCGCGCCGGTCGGTGTCGCGCCGGTCGGCGGTCGGCGGTCGTGCCCGAGGGTGATCGGAGGCCGACCGCCGGCGTTACCCTGACGCCGACGTCAGCTGCCCGGGGGATGACCATGAGCGCGACCGTGCCCGCCACGGCGGACCGATACGACCCCTTCGAGGAGTTCAACCGGGCCATGGGAGCGGGCGGGGCGGTCAGCCCGTACCCCGCGTTCGCCGAGCGCCGCCGGCGCGCGCCGGTGGCGCCGATCGACCTGCGCCTCGAGATGGGCCTCGCGATGAGTGACGAGGAGCTCGCGGCGATGGGCGACACGAACACGTTCACGGCCTCCACGTTCGACACGGTCCAGCAGGTGCTCCGTGACAACGAGACCTTCTCGTCGGCCGGGTACGCCGAGGTGATGGGGCAGGTCCTGGGCCACTCGATCCTCGAGATGGACGAGCCCGAGCACCACCGCCACCGCGGGCTGTTGCAGCAGGCGTTCACCCGCAAGGCGATGGAGCGCTGGGAGTCGGAGGTGGTGGGCCCCATCGTGCACTCGATGATCGACGGGTTCGTGGGCGACGGGCGGGTCGACCTGGTGCGCCATCTCACCTTTCCCTTCCCCATCACCGTGTTCGCCTCGATGCTCGGCCTGTCGGAGGAGGACCTGCCCACCTTCCACCGCCTGGGTGTCGAGCTGATCGGCGTCAGCATCGACTTCGAACGGGCGGTGGCCGCGTCGCAGAAGCTGTGCGAGTACTTCGCGCCGATCCTCGACGAGCGCCGCGCGCGGCCTGCCGACGACATGATCAGCGTGCTGGCCCACGCCGAGCTCGACGGTGAGCGGCTCAGCGACGAGGCCATCTACTCGTTCCTGCGGCTCCTGCTGCCGGCCGGCGCCGAGACCACGTACCGCTCGTCCAGCAACCTGTTGGTCGGTCTGCTCACGAACCCCGACCAATTGGCGGCGGTGCGCGACGATCGCAGCCTCCTGCCCCAGGCCATCGAGGAGGGGGTGCGGTGGGAGCCGCCGCTGCTCACGATCTTCCGAACGGCGACACGGGACGTCACTCTCGAGGGCACCACCATCCCGGCGGGTGCGACCGTGGTCACCAACCTCGGTTCGGCCAACCACGACGAGGCGCGCTGGGAGCGTCCGGAGGAGTTCGACATCTTCCGCGCCCCGCACCCCCATGTGGCCTTCGCCGCCGGCCCGCACATGTGCCTCGGTGTGCACCTCGCCCGCATGGAGACCAAGGTGGTGATCAACGCGGTGCTCGACCGGCTGCCCGACCTGCGGATCGACCCTGACGCCGATCCGCCCTACATCACCGGGATGATCTTCCGCTCCCCGCCGCGACTCGACGTCGTCTGGGGTTGACCGTGTCGAACCCGTACGGGCTGTCCGAGGCCGAGCTCACGCTCCTCGAGGAGCGGTTCCGGTCCACCCCGTTGCACGCGCTGCTGGGACTCGAGTTCCTCGAGCGCAGCGCCGAGCGGGTGGTGGTGTCGATGCCGGTGCGCGCCGAGGCGTTCGGCAGCACCGGCAACCTGCACGGGGGCGCCATCGCCACGCTCATCGACGTGGCCTCGGCGTCGGCCGCGGCCCGCAGCAGCTCGTTCGAGCCGGGCCGCAACACCCTCGTCACCGCCGACCTCCACGTCCGCTACCTGGGGCGGCCCCACGGCGACGTCGTGCGCGCCGTGGCCAGCGTGATCCGCGCCGGTCGCCAGCTGGTGGTGGTCGAGTGCCGCGTGCTCGACCCCGAGGATCGGGTGATCGCCGTGGCCGACTTCGCCGGCATGGTGGTGGCGCTGCGCGACCCCTTGCTGCCGGGCGCCAGCCCCGATCCGAGCTCGCCGGAGCTGTGAACCAGGTGGGAATGCCCGCCGGCTCCTGGCGCGTCTGGGCCATTGGCCCCAATGGGCTTCAGCTGAGGCCCACGGCGGCCGAAACTCCCGAACGTGAACCACCGATCGCGCCTGCGCACCGCCGGCTTGTCGCTCGCCGTCGTGCTCGCAGTGGCGCTGGCGCCGGCCGGCCACCAGGGCGCTGCCGGTGCCGGAACCGCCGCCCCGGCGCCGACCGCCGAGGGGCCGCGGCTCGTGCTGGCCGGGGGGCAGGAGGCCGCCTGCGGAAGTGCCGGGCTGGTGCCCGCCGGTTCGATCGACGGCGCCACCCTGTGCACCACGGGGCCCGAGCCCGGCGACCCGGCGCTCTCGCCGGCGGCGGGTGGCGCCCCGACCGAGGCGACCGCGGGCATCCAGTGCTACGGCAACGGCTCGAACGGGCCGCGCGTGCAGCTGGTCTACGCCCACCCCGCCTCGGTGAACCGCCTGGCCTCGTTCCTGCCCGTGATCAAGACACGGGCCGCGCAGATGGACGCCATCTTCAACGCCTCCGCCGCCCAGACCGGGGGCCAGCGCCACATCCGGTTCCGGACGGACGCCAATTGCAACGTGGATGTGCTCAGCGTGACCGTGGACCCGTCGGTGCTCCCGGCGGCGAACTTCGCCGGGCTCATGAGCACGATGGTGGCCAAGGGCTACACCGACGCGGACCGCAAGTACGTGATCTGGACCGAGACCAACGGCGCCGACCCCAGCACATGCTCGGGCCTGGGCACGCTCTACTTCGACACGAACCCGACCGCCGCCAACTGGAACAACGACCGTGTCGGGTACGCCCGTCTGGACGAGACCTGCCTGCGCGACGTGTTCGACGGGCGCACCGAGGCCCACGAGCTCATGCACACCATCGGCGGGGTCCAGGGTGCCGCACCGAACGCGACGCCCGGAGGCCATTGCCGGGACGAGGGTGACCGCATGTGCTACGACGACGACGGCTCGGGGCCGGTGGCCATGCGGTCGGTGTGCTCGGCCACGAACGAGCTGCGCTTCGACTGCGGGCACGACGACTACTTCTACGCGGCCGCGCCGTGCGGGGCCGGCGGGTTCCTCGCCAACCACTGGAACACCGCCGACAGTCGATGGCTCGAGGCGCGACCGGCCACAGGGGTTCCGGTGCCGGCCAACGACGACACCCGCGCCGCCACCCGCCTCGCCGGCTACGCGGGGACGGTGAAGGCCACGAACGCCGGCGCCACGGTGGACCCGAACGAGGTCGCGCCCGCGGGGAAGGTGGGTGGGCACTCCATCTGGTTCTCGTGGACCGCCCCGGTCAGCGGTCGCATGAGCTTCGACACCTGCGGGAGCGACACGGACACCCTCCTCGGCGTGTACACGGGTTCGCCGACATCGGCCCCGACCTCGCTGGTCGCGGTGGATCAGTCGGACGACGACGCGCTCCTCGGTGAGCAGGGCCGAGTGACGTTCACGGCGGCCGCGGGCACGACGTACCTGGTCGCGGTCGACGGCAAGGACGGTGACCAGGGCGGGGTCTCCCTGCGATGGGGCGCCCCCTTCCACGGCTACAGCGACGTGAAGCTCGGCGCCTGGTACGAGGCCTCGGTGAACTGGGTCAAGCGGTTCGGGCTCATCGACCCGGCGACCCCGACCACGTTCGCGCCGCGGGCCGAGATGACCCGGAGCCAGGTCGTCGACACGCTCTGGCGCCTGGTGGACCGCCCGGCGGCGCGCACCGCGACCACCTTCTCGGATGTTCCGGCGAACGCGCCGTACCGCCACGCGTTGAACTGGGCGGTCGAGGCGGGCGTCACCGCGGGCTACGCCGACGGCACGTTCCACCCGACGAACACCGTCAAGCGCGGCCAGTTCGTCACGATGCTGTGGAACCTGGCCGGGCACCCGACCGGTGCCCCGGCCGCGGGGTTCCCCGACGTCCCGGCCGGTGACAAGCTGTCGCCGGCGCTCGACTGGGCCCGTGCCGAGGGGCTGGTGACGGCCTATCCCGACGGCACGTTCCGCCCGAAGAAGACACTGACACGCCAGCAGGTGACCGCGATCCTGTTCGACCTCGCCGGGAACTCGGACGCGTGGAAGAGCTACGCCGCCCCGCTGCCGTCGACGGTGGTGTTCCGGCACTGAGCCGCGGCCTCTCCGGTCGGTGGGTCGCCGATCGTGCGCCCATCGTGGGGTCGACTCGCCCCTGATGTGGGTAAGGGGTCCGGCATCCCTCGTCGTGCCCCGCGATGGCTATGGTCCGGGGCGGCGTGACGACTGTCACGCCGTGGCGCGGAACCGGTGGCACCGGGGGCGGCGTCTCACCGTGACAACACACCCGACACTCCACAAGGAGCGGCAATGCCCAGCAAGCGCACCCGGTCGGCAGCCCTGACCCTCGTAGCGGTCCTCCTCCTCGGCGTCGGCCTCGCGGCCTGCGGCGGTGGCGACGACGAGGCGGCGACGACGACCACCACCGAAGCCCCCGAGACCACCACGACGACCGCGGTCGCGTTCGACCCGGGTGGGTCCGACACCACCGACACCACCGTGGGCGGTGAGGACGACCAGCAGGCGGCCATCGACGAGTTCATGAGCAGCGTCCAGAGCGACACCGGCGCCGCCTCCGGTGAGGCCTACACGTACACCTCGATCAGCGACGACACCGGCCAGCTCACGGTCGACGCTCCCGCCGAGTGGTCCGACGTGGACGGCGCCATCAACGAGAACTTCAACCCGCCGATCCCCGACGTGCGGGCCTCCACCGACCTGGACGCCTACAACCGCAACTACACCGTGCCCGGGTTCCAGTTCACCGCCACCGCGAACTCGACGACCGGTGATCCGGACGCGGTGATGGACGAGTTCGCGGCCCGCACCGGCCAGGACTGCGACAGCCAGGGCCGCCAGGCCTACGCCGACCCGCTGTACACGGGTGTCTCGGAGATCTTCACGACCTGTGGCGGCGACCCCAACGCCAGCTTCGTGTGGACGGTGGTCGAGCCCATCGACACCAGCGACGGCGACTACGTCGCCTCGGTGGGCGTGCAGATCCTCAGTGACGCCGACATCGAGGCGCTGGGCCACATCCTCGAGACCTTCGTGGTGACGCCCTCCTGAGCGCAGGCCCCGTCGGTCCCGTGCACCCCCTGGCCCCGCCAGGGGGTGCACGGCGTTTTGGGCGGGGCCGCGAGCTGACACCCGTGTCAGGTATCGTCCCGGTCCCATGCGCATCGACGATCTGATCCTGGTGAGCGTCGACGACCACGTGGTCGAGCCGCCGGACCTGTTCGAGGGCCGGCTGCCGGCGCGGTACGTCGACCTCGCACCCCGCATCATCACCAAGGACGACGGCACCGAGGTGTGGTGGTACGAGGGTCAGGAGCTGCCCAACATCGGGCTCAACGCCGTCGCCGGCCGGCCCCCGGCGGAGTACGGCATCGAGCCCACCTCCTTCGCCGAGATGCGGGCCGGCTGCTACGACATCCACCAGCGCATCGCCGACATGAACGCCAACGGCGTGCTGGGCTCGATGTGCTTCCCCTCGTTCCCGCAGTTCTGCGGCCAGCTCTTCGCCCGCACCCAGGACAAGGACGTGGCCCTGGCCATGTTGCGGGCCTACAACGACTGGCACATCGACGAGTGGTGCGGGTCGTACCCGGGGCGCTTCATCCCCCTCGCCCTGCCCGCGATCTGGGACCCCGAGCTCATGGCCGCCGAGGTCCGCCGGGTGGCCGCCAAAGGGTGCCGGGCCATCACCTTCTCGGAGAACCCCGAGAAGCTGGGCTGGCCCAGCTTCCACTCGCCCCACTGGGACCCGTTCTGGCAGGCCTGCACGGACGAGGGCACCGTGGTGTGCCTCCACATCGGCTCGTCCTCGCAACTCGTCGTGACGTCGATCGAGGCGCCCATCAACGTGATGATCACGCTGCAGCCCATGAACATGGTGCAGGCCGCGGCCGACCTGTTGTGGTCGAGGGTGCTCACCGAGTTCCCGAAGGTGAAGTTCGCGCTGTCCGAGGGCGGCATCGGCTGGATCCCGTACTTCCTCGAACGGGCCGACTACGTGTACCGGCACCACAAGGAGTGGACGGGCAGCGACTTCGGCGGGCGGCTGCCCAGCGAGCTGTTCCTCGACCGGGTCGTCACCTGTTTCATCGACGACGCGTTCGGGCTCAAGAACCGTGACGAGATCGGCGTCGAGCACATCTGCTGGGAGTGCGACTACCCGCACTCGGACTCGACCTGGCCGCGCTCGCCCGAGACGCTCATGGCGTCCCTGGCAGGAATCCCCGACGCGGAGATCGACGCCATGACCCACCTGAACGCCATGCGCGACTTCCACTACGACCCGTTCGCGCACCGGCCCCGCGAGGAGTGCACGGTCGGGGCCCTGCGGGCCGAGGCCGCGGGTGTGGACGTCAGCGAGCGCTCGTCGGGCCGTCCCGTCGTGGCGCCCGACTCACCCGTCACCATCGCGGCGATCATGGCCGCGGCCTCCTCCACCAAGTCCTGACCCGCCGGCCGGCGGGCTGCCGGACGACTCGGACGCTCGCTCGTCCTCCAGGGTCACCGCGGGCGAGGTCGACCAGTGCTCGTCGGGCCGGGCCTGGAACACCGCCCCCACGCCCAGGAGCACTGCGGTGGCGAGCCGCCGGAGGAGGCCTCGTTCCCGCTCGACCATGGTGCCCATGCTCGCACGGGCGATGATGGCCGGATGATCAGCTGGCTGTTCCGGAACCGGGAGACGGGCGCGATCACCGTCGCCCAGTTCCCGAACCTGCCCCTGTGGATCTTCATCGGGGCGGCGGCGGTGCGGGCAGTGCTCAGCCCCGGTGGTGATGTCGGCACGGCCATCGACGTGGTCGCCCTGGCCGCCCTGGCGTGGTGGGCCGTCGACGAGTTGCTGCGAGGGGTGAACCCGTGGCGTCGGTTCCTCGGGGGCGGGGTGCTCGCCTACGTGGTGTGCGGCCTCGTCACCCGCTGACCGCTCACCCGGCTACCGTCCGCGGCCATGGATTCGACGACGACGGTGTGGGGCGAGGTCCAGGGGCGGGAGATCACGTTTCCCATGGAGGTGGCCGAGATGAACGCGGCCACCCTGCTGTTCTCGGTGCCCGCCGATGCCGCGGCGGCGCTGCTGCCGGGCGACGCGTTCGAGATCGCCGAGGTGGCACCCGGCACCGCGCAGCTGATCATCGCCGCCTGCGACTACCGGCAGAACCCGTGGGGTGACTACAACGAGCTGAACCTCGGCTTCCTGGCGCGGCCTGCGGGCGCCGGCGACGACGTGATCGGCTCGTTCGTCTACCGCATGCCCGTGAACCAGGACTTCACCTGCGAGGCGGGGAACCAGGTGATGGGGTTCCCCAAGACGGTCGAGGTGCTCGAGGCCGACTACACGCCGGCCACGGTCTCGTTCCGTCTCACCATGGGTGGGCACTTCACCATCGCCCTCGCGCTGCCGCGTGCCGAGCCGATGGGCGAGCCGGAGCGATTCGAGGCCGACAGCTACTCGTACCTCGACGGCGTGGCCTACGCCACGCCGTTGTCGATGGACATGGGCACGGGGTTCGTCGACCCCGCGGAGGTCGTCATCGAGCTCGGCGAGGGCCCGGTGGCCGACGAGCTGCGCACCCTCGGCCTGCCGAAGGCCCCCGACCTGGCCACGTGGGGCGAGGGGCTCTCGGCGACGTTCCTCCTCGGCCGCCCCGTGTGAGCGACGAGGACCGGGCGGCGCCCGTCGACCCGGAGGGGCCGCTGGTCCCGTTCGCGGCCTACACCGGCCATCTGGCGGTGGGCTTCGCCCTGGCTGCGCTCGTCGTGGTGCCTGAGCGGGTGGTGCTGTGGTCGCTTCGCGACGTGGACGACCGCATCTCGGCGGGGGTGCTCGCCCTGCAGCTGGTGCTGCTGCCGCTGGTCGCCGCGACCGTCGCCGTGGTGGCGGGCCGGTTGCGTGACCGCAAGCGGGACGCGATCTACACGGGGCTGCACGAGGTCGCGCCCCAGGACGAGGACGACGACGTGATCGGCGACCCGGCCGAGGTGCGCCGGCTCGCCCGCCGGGTGGCGCTCCGGGTGCTGATCCTCTGGGTGGCGCTGGGCCTGGTGGTCCCCTTCATGGCGTCGAGCATCATCGCCCTGGCGGTCTACGCGGCCATCGGCGCCCGCAACGAGCGGCTGGCCACCGCGCGCGACGGTCGCGAGCTGCTGTGCCGGCCCCGCTGGTTCGTCTGGCTGCCCCTGGCCTGGCGCGAGGTGTGCTGAACGTCGGCGGCGAATCGTCGGCGCGGGTCATGCTCCCCGAACGTCGGCGGGCACTCGCGCCGGGTGCCGATGGACCAAAGGCCGCGAAGGAGGGGTGTGTCGCCGATGGGCGGTGAGCGGTCGGATCCAGGCCGGCGCTGATGCGTCCCGACGAGCGTCAGCTCGGATGGGTGACGAGCAGGGCGTCGAGGGCCATGGCGCCCTCGGGGAGGAGTACGAGGGGGTTGATGTCCAGCTCGGTCAGATGGCCGGCGTGGTCGAGCGCCAGGCGCTGGACCTTCATGATCACGTCGACGAGCGCGCCGAGGTCGGCCTTCGGGCGGCCCCGGACGCCGGTCAACAGGGGGAAGCCCTTCACCTCGTGGACCATGCGGCGGGCCTCGGCCCGGTCGAAGGGCGGCACGCGGAAGGTCACGTCGCCGAGGACCTCGACCAGTACCCCACCCAGCCCGAACAGCACCGTCGGCCCGAACAAGGGGTCGTCGACCACGCCGACGACGGTCTCGACGCCGCCGGTCACGAGCGGGCACACCAGGACGCCCTCGACGGTGGCCGAGGGGTCGGCGGCGGCTGCAGCGGCCAGTAGCTCGTCGTGGGCGCGGCGCACCTCGGCGGCGCCGGTGACGCCGACGCGGACGAGCCCGTGGTCGGACTTGTGCGGGAGGTCGGGCGAGGACACCTTCATCACCACCGGCCCGTCGAGGCGCCGCGCCGCCCGGGACGCATCGGCTCGGGAGGTGACCAGCACGTCGTCGGTCACCCCGATGCCGTAGGCGGCCAACACCTGCTTCGACCGGTGCTCCGACAAGGTTCCGCCGCCCGCGAGCAGGGGGTCGACCCGGGTTGCGGCTCGGGAGCGGCGGAGCGCGGGCGTGGCGAACGGTGACCGGCGCCGGGCCTGGAACCGGTGGTGATCGACGTAGGCCTTCACCGCCTGGACGCAGTTCGAGAACGTGCGGAACACGGGCAGCTGCGACCTCAGGAGCACGTCGGTGTACGCCTCCTCGGTGCCGACGGGCGACCCCCAGACCACGCAGATGGGCTTGTCGGTGGTGGCCGCGGCGGCCACGAGGTCCCGGGCCAGCGGCAGGCTCATCGCCCCCAGGTCGCCCGTGATCGGGCAGATGATCACCTCGACGTTCGGATCGGCCACGAGGGCGCCGAGGATCTCGGGGCCGCGCCAGTCCGCCGACGGCGTGCCGCCGCTGTCCACCGGGTTCGACACCCGCAGGTAGGGCGGGATCCACTGGTGCAACGCCTCCTGGGTCGCCCGGGTGAGGCGGGGGAGGCGCAACCCCGCCGCCGCGGCCAGGTCGGCCATGTGGGCGCCCGTCCCCCCGGAGATGGCGTAGATGCAGACGCCGTCGCCCCGTCCCGTCGGTGGCTTGCTGCGGGCGAGCATCGCCGAGGTGTCGATCAGCTCGTCGAGGCCGTCCACCCGGGTCACGCCGTACTGGCGGAACACCGCCGAGATCACGGCATCCGAGCCGGCGAGGTGCCCGGTGTGGGACTGCGCCATCGACCGGCCTGCGTCGGTGCGGCCCACCTTCACCACCACCAGCGGCGTGCCGGCACGGGCGGCGTGATCCGCGGCCAGCTGCAGGGTGCGGCCGTCCTTGAACCCCTCGATGTAGGCGGCCACCACACCCACCTCGGGCTGGTCGACGAAGTAGCGGGCGAAGTCGGCGAACTCGAGGTCGACCTCGTTGCCGACCGGCGCCCAGTGCGACAGCCCGATGCCGATCTCCTGGGCCTGGAAGATGGGGCGGCCCTGGTGCCCGCTCTGGGTGATCAGGGCGATGCGGGGGCCGGGGAGGTCGTCTCGGAAGGCCTCGAACGCGTTGAGGTTGGTGTTGGGCCCGAGCAGGTGTGTGCCGCTCGCGGCGACGGCGGCCGCCAGTTCGGCCTCGAGGGCCTCGCCGTCGACGCCCACCTCACTGAAGCCGGCCGCGAAGATGACGGCGAAGCTCGCTCCCCGGGCGGCGACGGAACGGAACGCGGCCACCGCGTCGCGGACGAGGATGGCGGCCAGGTCGATGTCGCCGGGGACCTCGGCGACGGTGGGCCAGCAGGTGAGCCCGTCCACGTCGTCCCGGTTCGGGTTCACCGGGTGAACGGCGGCGCCGTGGGCGTCACCCCATGCCCGGATCCTGGCGAACATCGCCGTGTTCGGCGTGCCGGGCGAGTCCGACGCCCCGATGACGACGATCGACCGGGGATGGAAGAACCGGTCCAGGTCCAGGTCGCGCAACTGCGTCGGCCGGCCCGTCACGTCCAGCGGCGGTTGCCTCTGCTCGTTGCCCACGCCACTGATCATGGCCCCCGATCGTCGTGGGCCGCGCAGGTGTAGGTGCCGGGTGAGCCTCTACAGGGCCTGCGAGACGCTGCTCATGTTGAAGTCCGGCACGCGCAGGGCGGGCGTGGCGGTGCGGGGGAAGTAGTCACCCCACTCGCGGGAGAACGAGGGCACGGTGGCCGACGCGGCGGTGAAGCGGTCGAGCAGCGCGATGGGGCTCTCGTTGAAGCGGAAGTTGTTGACCGCGCCGGTGATCTCGCCGCCCTCGATGCGGTACACGCCGTCGCGGGTCAGGCCCGTGAGCAGCAGGGTCTGGGGGTCGACCTCGCGGATGTACCAGAGGCAGGTCAGCACCAGGCCGTCGTCGACGTCGCGCACCAGGTCGTCCACCTCGCCGGTGGCGCCGTCCACGGTGACGATCAGGTTGTCGATGCCGGGGGTCAGGGCCAGGCCGGTGAGCGAGGAGGAGTGGCGGGTCTGGATGAGCGCCTCGAGCACACCGTCGCGGATCCACGCCGTGCGGTCGAGGGCCAGCCCGTTGTCGAACACGCTGGCCTCCGCGCTCGACGACGACGCCATCACGAACGGCGCGCACTCGAGTCCGGGGTGCGCCGGGTCGGACGAGACGGTGACGGGGGAGCGGGACAGCCGCTCGCCCACCCGGGTGCCGCCACCGGGGCGACTGAACACGGTCTGGCCCTCGTGGGCGTCACGGGCGCCGGCCATCCAGTACGCGTAGATCAACAGGTCGGCCACGGCCGTGGGTGGGAGCACGGTGTCGTAGCGCCCGGCGGGGAGGTCGACGGAGCGGGCCGCCCAGGCCAGCCGCCGGGCCAGTTCGGTGTCGAGGGCCAGCGCGTCGACGTCGGTGAAGTCGCGGGTCGACTGCCCCACCCACGCCGACCGGGTGAGGTCGGTGGACTTGCCCGTCACCCCGACGTGGCCCGAGGGCTGGACGTGGCGGCGGCGAAGCCCCGTGGACGAACCGAGGTACACGGTGTCGACGGTGTGCTCGACGTAGCCGTAGAGCAGGCGATCGGCGGCTCGGGCCCGTCCGAAGGCCTCGCCCAGCGCCGGCGCGAAGGCGTCGAACACCGCGATCGAGGTGGACGCGGCCGGATCGTGCCAGTCGGTGGAGCATCCGCCATCGATCAGCGGCGCCGCGTCCTCGGCAGGCCCGGCGGCGCGGGCCGCGGCATCAGCGGCGGCCACCAGCTCGCGCACCGCGGCCGGCGTGGAACCGCTACGTGACATCGACGCGGCCGCGCTGCCCTCGCCGCCGTCGACGACGGAGATCACCGAGATCTCGCCGCCGTGCATCACGCCGTTGGTGGTCAGCGTGTTGTTGGCCCAGCGCAGGTTGGCGCTGTCGGAGGAGTCGACCAGGACGATGCAGTGGTCGGCGGTCGACGCCGCCAGCCCGGCCTCGACGAGGTCCTGGGGTGAGGCGGTCGCGCTCGTCGTTGCCGCAGTCACGAGCCCGCCTCCTGGTCGGTGTTGAGTATCCGAACCCCGCGGAACAACGCCGACGGGCAGCCGTGGCTCACCGGCGCCACCTGCCCGGGCTGAGCCTTGCCGCAGTTGAACGCGCCCCCCAGCACCCAGGTCCGGGGGCCGCCGACGGCCTCCATCGAGCCCCAGAAGTCGGTGGTGGTGGCCTGGTAGGCGGCGTCGCGCACCTGACCGGCCAGCTCGCCGCCCCGGATCCGGTAGAACCGCTGCCCGGTGAACTGGAAGTTGAACCGCTGCATGTCGATCGACCACGACCGGTCGCCGACGATGTAGAGGCCGTCATCGACCTCGGCGATCAGGCCGGCGGTGTCGGGACCGTCCGGGGCCGGCTGCAGCGACACGTTCGCCATGCGCTGGATGGGGATGTGGCCGGGGGAGTCGGCGAAGGCGCAGCCGTTCGATCGATCGATGCCCTGCCGGCGGGCCATGCGCCGGTCGATCTGGTAGCCGACCAGCGTGCCGTCGCGGACGATGTCCCACGACTGGGTGGCGACCCCCTCGTCGTCGTAGCCGATGGTGGCCAGGCCGTGCTCGACCGTGCGGTCGGCGGTCACGTGCATCGCGGGTGAGCCGTAGCGCAGGCTGCCCAGCTTGTCCCAGGTGGCGAACGAGGTGCCGGCGTAGTTGGCCTCGTAGCCCAGGGCCCGGTCGAGCTCGGTGGCGTGGCCGATCGACTCGTGGATCGTGAGCCACAGGTTCGACGGGTCGATCACCAGGTCGTAGGTGCCGGCGTCGACCGACGGGGCAGCCAGCTTCTCCGCGAGCAGCGCCGGCAGGGCGTCGATCTCGGCGTCCCAGTCGTAGCCGTCCACCAGGTACTCCCAGCCCCGGCCCACCGGCGGGGCGATGGTGCGCATCGAGTCGAAACGACCGGCGGCCTCGTCGTGGCCGTGGGCCTCGATCGTCGGGTGCAGCCGCACCCGCTGCTGCGTGGTGACCGTGCCGGCCAGGTCGGCATAGAACTTGTTCTCGACCACCTGCTCGACGGCGGCGCTCACGTGGTCGACCGCGTCCGCCGCCAGCAGGCGCCGGCTCCAGTCGCCCAGACGGGCCACCTTGTCGGCCAACGGCACCGAGCGTGGGTCGATCTCGTAGCTCGAGACCCACGTGGCGTCGGCGTGGACCGGCTCGTCGGCCAACTCGATGCGCTCGGCGCTGATGGGGGCCGACACCCTGGCGACGGCGACGGCCTCGTCCACCGCCCGCACGGCGCTCTCGGGGCTCAGGTCGATGGCGGCGGCGAAGCCCCACGTGCCGTCGGCCACCACCCGGACGGCGAACCCCGTCTCGTCGCTGTCCTGGGCGCCCTCGAGGTTGCCGTCGCGAAGCCTGATGCCCTGGCCCTGGAGGCGCTCGAGCCGGAAGTCGGCGTGCTCGACCCCCAGGTCGCGCGCCCGCTGCAGGGCGGCATCGGCCATCGATCGCATCGGGAGCGCGAGGAATCCGGGGTCGATCTCGGGCGGCATCCGAGCAGGGTACGACGAAGCGCCTGTCGGCGTCGGCGGTCGCCCGAGGTCGCGGCCGGGGCGGGGGTCCCGGTCGCGGAGCCGGGTGGCGGAACGACGACGGCGAGTCGGACGCCCGGAGGCGCTCCGACGAAGGAGGTGAGGCGCGGCGGGCGGCTACGTTGCCAGCGGAGCGCAGCAGCGAGGAGGGGTCGACCAGGGCCCCGAAGGCGTGCCGGCGACGTCGGTGCACGGCAGCAGAGGAGCCAAGTGATGCAGATCCGCGAGGCCGTGATCGTGGACACGGTGCGCACGCCGATCGGCAAGCGGAAGGGGGCCCTCGCGGGCTGGCATCCGGCGGACCTGCTGGGCTTCACCCTGAAGGCCCTGCTCGACCGCAACGACGTCGACCCCGGACGCATCGACGACGTGGTGGGGGGCTGCGTCAACCAGGTGGGGGAGCAGAGCAACAACGTGGCCCGCAACGCCTGGATCGGCGCCGGCCTCCCCTGGCACGTGCCCGCGACGAGCGTCGACCGCCAGTGCGGGTCGTCGCAGCAGGCCGTGCACTTCGTGGCCCAGGCGGTGATGGCCGGCTCCTACGACGTGGCCGTCGCCTGCGGGGTGGAGTCGATGAGCCGGGTGCCGATGGGCTCCAACGCCAAGGGTGGCGTCGGCCCGTTCTCCGCCGACTGGATCGCCGCGGTCGGCGGTCGCTTCCACCCGACCCAGTTCGAGGTCAGCCAGATCCTGGCCGAGAAGTTCGGCGTCACCCGCGAGGACATGGACGCCTTCGCAGTGGAGAGCCACCGCCGGGCGTGGGAGAACACCGAGAGCGGCTGGTTCTCCGAGGAGATGGTGCCGGTCCCGTTGAAGGACGAGGAGGGGAACCTCACCGGCGACGTGCTCGACCGCGACCAGGGCATCCGCCCCGAGAGCACGATGGAGAGCCTGGGTCAGCTGCCCAGCGCGATGAGCTGGGACCCCGACACCGCCCCCGACATCACCGCCGGCAACGCCTCGCAGATGTCCGACGGCGCCGCGGCCATGCTCATCGCCAGCCGCGACTTCGCCGAGGCCAACGGCCTGCCCATCCGCGCCGCCTTCCGCCACCTGGTGGTCGCCGCCGAGGATCCGTACCTCGTGCTGTCGGCCCCCAACCCCGCCACCCGCAAGCTGCTCGAGCGCTCGGGCATGTCCATCTCGGACTTCGACACGATGGAGTGCAACGAGGCGTTCGCCGCCATCGCCCTCATGTGGGCCCGGGAGTTCGAGCCCGACATGGCCCGGTACAACCCTCGCGGTGGTGCGATCGCCATCGGTCACCCGCTGGGCGCCAGCGGCGTGCGCATCATGACCACCCTGCTGCACGACCTCGAGGCCACCGGTGGCCGGTTCGGCTTCCAGACCATGTGCGAAGGCGGCGGCCAGGCCAACGCCACCGTGATCGAGCGTGTTTGACGGCTCTTCGGCTGACGCCTCATCGCGATCGTCATGGCTCGTTCGTCCCTCGCTCGCCGCACGCGGCCGGGCCGGTGAGCCGTGCGCCCTATACCTGACTTTCTAGATCGTATTTCAGGAGAATACCGCTACGATAGCGTGCTCATCCCGCAGGAACGCGTCCCGGAGGTAGGTCATGAGTCAGTCCGATTGGGGTTTCGAGACCCGGCAGGTGCACGCCGGCCAGGAGCCCGACCCCACGACCGGGTCGCGTGCCGTCCCGATCTACCAGACCACCGCCTACCAGTTCCGTGACACCAAGCACGCCGCCGACCTGTTCGCCCTGGCCGAGATCGGCAACATCTACACCCGCATCATGAACCCCACGCAGGGCGTGTTCGAGGCCCGCGTGGCGTCGCTCGAGGGGGCCACCGAGACCGCGGTCGGACTGCCGGGTGCGCTGGCGGTGTCGAGCGGCCAGGCCGCCGAGCACATCGCCATACTCAACCTGGCCGAGGCCGGCAGCCACATCGTCGCCTCGGCGGCGCTCTACGGCGGCACGTACAACCTCTTCCACTACACCTTCCCCAAGATCGGCATCGACGTCACCTTCGTCGAGGACCCCGACGACCTCGAGGCGTGGCAGGCGGCCGTGCGTCCCAACACCAAGGCCTTCTACGGCGAGTCGATCGGCAACCCCCGCAACGACTTCCTCGACATCGAGGGTGTGGCCAAGGTCGCCCACGACAACGGCGTGCCCCTCATCGTGGACAACACCGTCGCCACCCCGTACCTGATCCGCCCGTTCGAGTGGGGCGCCGACATCGTGGTGCACTCGGCCACCAAGTTCATCGGCGGCCACGGCACCTCGATCGGTGGCGTCATCGTCGACGGCGGGTCGTTCGACTTCAGCGCCAACGACAAGTTCCCGCAGTTCACCGAGCCCGACCCCAGCTACCACGGCCTGGCCTTCTGGCCGGCGCTGGGCGCGGGGTCCTACATCATCAAGGCCCGCGTGCAGTTGTTGCGCGACCTGGGCTCGGCCACCACGCCGTTCAACTCGTTCCTGTTCCTGCAGGGCCTCGAGACGCTGAGCCTGCGCATGGAGCGTCACTTCGCCAACGCCAACGCGGTCGCCGCGTACCTGGAGGCGCACGACCAGGTGGAGTCGGTGGCCTTCGCCGGGCTCGAGTCCTCGCGTTGGAAGGCGCGGGCGGACAGGTACGGCGGCGGTCGGGGCTACGGCTCGGTGCCGGCGTTCGTGATCAAGGGCGGCCGGGAGGCGGGCGTGAAGTTCGTCGAGGCCCTCGAGCTGCACAGCCACCTGGCCAACATCGGCGACGTGCGCAGCCTGGTGATCCAGCCCTCCACCACGACCCACAGCCAGCTCACCGAGCAGGAGCAGCTCACCACCGGCGTGGAGGCGGGCCTGATCCGCCTCTCGGTGGGCCTCGAGTCGATCGACGACATCATCGCCGACCTCGACAAGGGCTTCGCCGCCGCCGCCGGCTGAGCCCGCCATCTGAACCTGCCGAACTGGCTCCCGATCGGACCGCTCCAGCGGTCCGATCGGGAGCCAGAACGAACGAACGAACGAACGAACGAACGACCTACCGCTTGGGGAGACGGATGGCCTTGTCGGCCAGGATGTTCTTCTGCACCTCGGTGGTGCCGGCGCCGATCGACGTGTAGCGCTGGTACAGGTACAGGCGGTTCCAGGCGCCGCCGTCGGCGGCGTCGGGGCCGCCCTTGGCCATCATCCCGGCCGGGCCCAGCAGGTCGACGGCCAGCTCGGCCAGGGTCTGGGCCAGGTGGCTCCACTGCAGCTTGGCCAGTGGCACCTCGGGCCAGTTGGGCTCGCCCTTCAGGATCTTGGACAGTGCCCGGTAGTTGAGCAGCTTGGTGTACTCGATGTCGGTGTGGGCCCGGGCCACCCGCTCGCGGATGCCGGGGTCGCGCAGGGCGTCGGGGTTGGCCGAGCGGGCCAGGTTCACCATGGCGTCGAGGTCGGAGCGCATGGTGATGGCCAGGCCGGCGGTGCCCACCCGCTCGTGGCCGAGGGTGCCCATGGCGACCTGCCAGCCGGCGCCCTCGTCGCCGAGGCGGTACGCCACCGGCACACGGGCGTCGGTGAAGAACACCTCGTTGAACATGTCCTCGCCGGCGATGTCGCGGACCGTGCGGCACTCGATGCCGTCGGCCTCCATGTCCACGATCAGGGCGGTGATGCCCACGTGCTTCTCGCCCCGCTCGATGGCCCCTGGGTCGGTGCGCACCAGGAACAGGCCCCACTTGGCGATGTGGGCCGACGAGATCCAGATCTTCTGGCCGTTCAGCACGTAGTCGTCGCCGTCGCGCACCGCGGTGGTGCGCAGGTTGGCCAGGTCGCTGCCCGCCTCGGGCTCGGTGAAGCCCTGGCACCAGTGGTCGTCGGCGTTGAGGATGTTGGGGATCCACCGCTGCTTCTGCTCGTCGGTGCCCCAGCGGATGATCATCGGCCCGATCTGCCACAACCCGTTGGCGTTGTAGATGCCCGGCGTGCGGTAGCGCGACTGCGTCTCGGAGTAGATGACGTTCTGGGTGACCGTGGCCTCGCGGCCGCCCCACTCCTTCGGCCAGTTGATGGCCGCCCATCGCCCCTCGTTCAGTGTGCGCTGCCACGCCCGCCGGCGCTCCATCGACTTCATCGTGCCGGACGAGGGGTCGGCGTCGTCGCTGGACCACTCGGCCAGGAAGGGGTCGAGGTGCTCGTCCAACCAGGCCCGCAACTCGTCGCGGAACGCCTCGTCCTCGGCGGTGTGGGCGAAGTCCATCTACCTGACACTACTGTCAGGTTTCCCATGGAATTCACCTTCAGCGATGACCAGGAGGCCCTGCGGGCGGCGGTCCGGCAGTTCCTCGCGGCCGAGAGCCCCATGTCCTACGTGCGCGAGCGCTGGGAGGCCGACGACGGGGTCACCGACGACGTGTGGCGCCACCTGGTCGAGCTGGGCTGGACCGGGTTGCTCGTGCCCGAGGCGCAGGGTGGGCTGGGCCTCGGCCTGGTCGACCTGGTGGTGGTGCAGGAGGAGATGGGGCGGGTGCCCTTCCCCGGCCCGTACTTCTCGTCGGCGGTGCTGGCCACCCTGGCGGCCGTGCGGCTCGGCCTCACCGACCGCTCGACGTCGTTGGCGGCGGGCGAGACCACCGGCACCGTGGCGCTCGACGAGCTCGGCCACGGCGACCCGGTGGACCGGGTGCGCACCCGGGCCAGCCGCAAGAGCGGGACGTGGCGCCTCACCGGCCTGAAGCCCGTGGTGCTCGACGGCCACCGGGCGGACTGGGTGCTCGTGGTGGCCCGCACCCAGGAGGGCCTGGGCACGTTCGTCATCGAGCAGCCGCAGGCCGAGTTGGTGCCCACGTGGGACGCCGGCCGCAAGGTGGCCCGCCTCGAGTTGGCCGACACGCCGGCCGAGCCGGTGGGGCCCGTGGGCGACCACACCGCCCTCTGGAGGCGGGTGGCCGACGACGCCAACGTGGCCCTCTGCGCCGAACTGGTCGGCGCGATGGAGCAGGCCCACCATCTGGCGGTGGAGTACGCCAAGGTGCGGGTGCAGTTCGGCCGTCCCATCGCCGCCTTCCAGGTGATCAAGCACAAGGCGGTCGACATGCTGCACCGCCTCGAGCTGTCGCGGGTGGGCACGCACTACGCCGCCTGGGCGTCCGACGCCGACGAGCCGGTGCGGGCCGAGGCCGTGGCCATGGCCAAGGGCTACGTGCCCGAGGCGGCCAACTTCGTGACCGCGGAGTGCATCCAGATCCACGGCGGGGTGGGCTTCACCTGGGACTGCGACGCCCACCTGTTCTACCGCCGGGCCAAGCAGAACGACCTGCTCCTCGGCTATCAGGGCTGGGCGCGGGAGCGCCTCGCCGACCTGGTGCTGGCCGGTGGCGCCTGACCGACCGGTCCGTCAGGGAGATCCCGAGTAGTGCTCGATTGGCCACGCTCCGTGGCATCTCCGAGCGTGCCCAGCACCCTCCGTCGTACGGCTTGACACTGACGAAGCGTGGTCACATAGTCACGCCAAGTGACTGGTCTGGGGGAGGGGCAACGTGCGGTGATCGGGGTCGGCCGGGTTGACTGCCGGGCCTTCACCGCCTTCGCACTCGGGGTCGTGGTGACGGCCGTGACGGCGCTGGCCCTCGGAGTGGTCGCCCCCAATCCGTGGGCCGACGCCGACCGGGCCGACCTCGGGCTGCTGGTCGCCCTCGTGGCCCTGGTGGCCGTCGCGGTGGGCCGGACCATCGCGGTGACCGCGGCCAAGCAGCGCGAGTCGCTGCGCGATCCGCTCACGGGTCTCGCCAATCGCACGATGTTCCAGCAGCGGTTCGACGAGTTGCTGGACGCGGCGGCGTCCACCGGGACCACCGTGGCCGTGCTCCTGATCGACCTCGACCGCTTCAAGGAGGTCAACGACACCCTCGGCCACGGAGCCGGCGACACCTTGTTGCAGCAGGTGGGCCCACGCCTGGCCGAGTCGTTGCGCGGCGACGGGGTGATCGCCCGCCTGGGTGGGGACGAGTTCGGGGTGCTGCTCGCCGGCGTCGAGGGACCCCTCCAGGCCCGATGCCGCGCCGAGGCCATCGTGGCCGGGCTCGAGCGGCCGTTCGCCGTGGGCGACGGTCTGCTCGACGTCGAGGCGAGCATCGGCATCGCGCTGTTCCCCGAGCACGGCCGGTGCAGCGAGGCGTTGCTGCAGCGGGCCGACGTGGCCATGTACCTCGCCAAGACCCGGCAGCACGCGGTCGAGGTCTACGCCGCCGCGGACGACCACCACAGCCGCCACCGACTGCGGCTCCTGGCCGACCTCCGGGTTGCCCTCCCCAGCGAGCAGCTGGTGGTCCACTACCAGCCGCAGGTCGACCTGCTGACGGGGCGGATCGACACCGTCGAGGCCCTGGTGCGCTGGCAGCATCCCGAGCTCGGGCTGCTGTCGCCGGGTGAGTTCGTCCCGTTGGCCGAGCGCACCGGGCTGATCCGCCCGCTCACCACCCAGGTGCTGGTGCAGTCGTTGCGCCAGATCGCACGCTGGCGCCGCGGTGGCGTGGACGTCCGTGTCAGCGTGAACCTGTCGGCCCGGAACCTGCACGACGCCCACCTCGCGGCCCGGCTCGGCGACCTGCTCGTCCAGCACGGCGTGCCCGCCGACAGCCTGCAGCTCGAGATCACCGAGAGCTCGATCATGAGCGACCCCGAGCGCGCCGACGTGGTGCTGCGCAGCCTGGACGAGCTGGGTGTGCGCCTCGCCATCGACGACTTCGGCACCGGCTACTCGTCGCTCGCCTACCTGCAGCGGCTGCCGGTGGCCGAGATCAAGATCGACCGCTCGTTCGTGGCGGGCATGGCCGAGCGGGACTCCGACCGGGTGATCGTCGACTCCACGATCACCCTGGCCCGCAACCTGGGGCTCACCGTGACCGCGGAGGGTGTCGAGTGCGAGTCGGTGCTGGCCCTGCTCCGCGAGGCCGGCTGCCACAGCGTCCAGGGGTACTTCATCAGCCCGGCGCTGCCGGCGTGCGAGATCGAGCCGCTCCTGGTGCGGCGGGGTTGGTCGGAGGGCGTGGCCGCCGGCCTGGCGCGGGGCCAGCGGACGCTGTTCGACCTGGAGGCCGACCTGGCCGGCGAGGCCGCCTTCGCCGCGGCGGCGTGGGCCGACCTCGACGACGACGTGCCGGTGCTCGACCTGGCCGGCGAGCCGCTGATCGACCTCGGCCATCGCCGCCACCCCAGCGGGCACGCGGCCCCGGCGCCCCACCGGCTCTAAGGCGCTGGATCCCAGCCGGCCCGCCGCGGACGCCGCGCGGTGGCGACAGGGTCGCCGGGCCACCGCTCCGCACGGGATAGTGGGGCCATGGACGTCGACCCGTCGGACGACCAGCGGCCGATCGAGGAGGACGCGGCGCGGTTCCTCGATGGCCAGTGCCCCCTGACGCGGGTGCGGGCCCACGTGGCGTCGGGTGATCCTTACGACCGCGCCCTGTGGCTGGCGATGATCGACCGTGAGTGGCCCGCCACGGCGGTGCCAGAAGCGCTCGGTGGCCGGGGGCGCGGCGCGGTCGAGTTGGTGGGGCTGGTCGAGCAGACCGGTGCCCATCTGGCGCCCACGCCGTTCGTCGAGGCGGTCGTCACCCTCGATGCCCTGGCCACCGCCGCCGAGCGGGGTGTCGCCGAGGTGGCGTGGCTCGAGCCGCTCCTGCGGGGCGACTCGGTGGCGGCCGTGTCCTGGCCGTCGGTGCGGGCCGAGCGCCAGGCCGGCCGGTGGCTGCTGAGCGGGCGCACCGGTCCCGCGTTGTACGGGCCGACGGCCGATGTGGTGGTGCTGCCCGGGGAGGAGGCGGAGGGCTCGCGTCACCTCTTCGTGGTGAACGCCCGGGCCCGGCGGATCCGGGCGGACGCGTCCGCGGATCCGACCCGTCAGCTCGGGTGGGTCGACCTCGATGCCACGCCCGCGCTGTACCTGGGCGATGCCCAGGCCCTCGACGCCTTCCTCGACCTCGGTGCGGTCGCCCACGCCGCGGCCCTGCTGGGCATCGCCGCGCGAGTGCTGGCGCTGACGTCGGCGCACGCCGAGGAGCGTGGGCCGCCCCGCCCCCCCCCCCGGCCGCCCCGCGGACCGACCCTCCCTCCCCACCCGCCGCGCCGCCGCCCGCACCACCAGAACCACCGGCCGCGCCGCCGCCCGCGCCGCCCGTACCACCGGCCGCGCCGCCGCCCGCGCCGCCCGTACCACCGGCCGCGCCGCCGCCCGCGCCGCCCGTACCACCGGCCGTGCCGCCGCCCGCGCCG